>NZ_JAMSLU010000009.1:0-61061 GCF_023806445.1 Azospirillum sp. A1-3 | reverse complement strand
GCTGCATTACCTCCGGCACAACGGGCCGGAGCACATCGCCGCCATCGCCCCGCCACGAAGCGGCAAGGGCGTCGGGCTGGTGGTCCCCACCCTGCTGTCCTGGCCGCACAGCGTCGTGGCGCACGACATGAAGGGCGAGCTGTGGGCGATGTCGGCGGGCTGGCGCAAGGCGCAGGGCCAAGTGGTGATGAAGTTCGATCCGGCGGCGGCCGAGGGCAGCGTTGCCTTCAACCCGCTGGCGGAAATCCGCTTCGGTACGCTCTACGAGGTGGGCGACGTGCAGAACGTCGTCACCATCATGGTCGATCCCCAGGGCACCGGGCAGTTGGACCATTGGGCGGCATCGGCGCATGCGCTGCTGACCGGGGTCGTCCTCCATCTCAGCTACAAGGAAGCCAAGGACGGGCGGGCCGTCACCCTGCCGGCGGTGGCGCAGGCCCTGTCCGATCCCGATCGGCCGGTGATGGATCTCTATGTCGAAATGCTGGAGAACCGGCATCTGTGGAAGGCGGAGACCGGCGAGGCGGTGGCGCATCCAGTGGTGGCGGCGGCGGCCCGCGACATGCTGAACACCGAGGATGAGGAACGTGCCTCGATCCTCTCCACCGCCCGGCGTTTCCTCAGCCTCTACCGCGATCCGTTGGTGGAGCAGAACACCGGGCGCAGCGATTTCATGGTCAGTGACCTGATGGACCATGAGCGGCCGGTGTCACTCTACCTGGTTGTCCGTCCCGCCGACAAGGATCGCCTGAAACCGCTGATGCGGCTGGTCATCAACCAGATCGTCAGGGTGCTGGTGCGCGACGAAATGACCTTTGTCAACGGCCGGGAGCAGGCGCTTCACAAACACCGGCTGCTGCTGCTGCTGGACGAGTTCGCCAGCTTCGGCAAGCTGGAGGTCTTCCAAGAGGCGCTGTCCTTCATCACCGGCTACGGCATCAAGGCGTATGTGATCGTTCAGGACGTGGCGCAGCTCTGGAGCCTCTACGGCAAGGACGAGAGCATTCTGTCCAGTTGCCATGTCCGGGTGGCCTACGCGCCGAACAAGGTCGAGACGGCCGAGTGGCTGTCGAAGATGACCGGCACCACCACGATTGTGAAAGAGGATATCTCCACCAGCGGGTCGCGCTTCGGCGCTGTCCTGCAGAACGTGACGCGCTCCTTTCACGAGGTGAGCCGGCCGCTGCTGACGCCCGACGAGGTGATGCGGCTGAAAGCCCCGGTGAAGGACGAGGCCGGCCGGATCAGCGAACCGGGCGACGTGCTGGTGTTCACCGCCGGCCATGCCCCGGTCTATGGCACGCAGAGCCTCTATTTCCGCGATCCGGTCTTCACCGACCGGGCCAAGGTTCCAGCTCCACCAACCGATCGTCTGCGCGGCCCAAAGCCGGGCAAGGCGCCGGGCAAGGCGTTTGTGCTGTGAGCCGGCGCTTTGCCGTGGGGGTGTGGTGCGCCGCGATCCTGACCACGGTGGCGACCACTGCCGCCGGCACGGCCGGCTGGCGGATCAACTCCACGCCTTCCCTGCCGGTCGGGCTGTGGCGGGTCGATGCGGCCGGCGCGGTGACGCCGGGTGTGGTGGTCGAGCTGTGTCCGCCCGACAGCGAACCATTCCGGCTGGCGCGCGAGCGCGGCTATGTGCCGGCGGGGTCCTGCCCCGGCGGCTACCAACCGCTGTTCAAGCCCATCGTCGCCCAGGCCGGCGACGAGGTGGAGCTGACGGCCGAAGGGGTGCGGGTGAACGGCGTGCTGCTGGTGAACAGCCGGCCGCTTGCCGCAGACGGCGCCGGCCGGCCGATGCCGGTGCTGGCGCCCGGCCGCTACCGGGTCGAGGCCGGCACCGTGTGGGTGGTGTCTTCCCATCACCCCGCGTCCTTCGACAGCCGCTATTTCGGGGCGCTGCCGCTGGAGAGCATCCAGGGCACCGCGCGTCCCATCCTTGTGCAGGGGGCGTCATGATCGACCTCATTCTTGCCTGTGCGCCGGACGTGGCGCCGCAGACCGTGCAAGAGATCATCCGGGTGGAGAGCGGGGGGAATCCTCTGGCGATCAACATCAACAGTGCCTCGCTGGCGCGGCCGGCCATCGACGTGGCCGACGCGGTGAAGCTTGCCAGCTCGGCAATGGCCGCCGGCTACACGGTGGATCTCGGACTCATGCAGGTGAACTCGGCCAACCTGTCGAAGCTCGGCTACACGGTCGAGCAGATGTTCGACCCCTGCACCAACCTGAAAGCCGGGGCGGCGATCCTCACCGCCAACTATGGACGGGCGGTCGAGCGCCACGGCCCCGGCCAGGAGGCGTTGAAGGCAGCGCTCAGCGCCTACAACACCGGCAGTTTCGAGCGCGGGTTCCGCAACGGCTATGTCGCCCGCTATTACGGCGCGGGTGTGACCTTTGCGGCCGGCGCTGCTTCGGGTGACGCGGCAGTGCCGCGCCAACCCCTCCCCCAGCCGGCGCCCGAGGCGGCGCCGGCCGATCCCTATCACGCTGACACCACGGCTTACCGGAGGACGACCAATGTCCAACAACGGCTTTCCGACCGGGGCACTGCCCCCGGCGGCCAATGACGCCGAGCAGGCGCCGACCCGCATCCAGCAGGACGCGATCCTCTCCACCAGCCTGTCGGACTTCGGCACGCCAGGGGTGGTGGTCGAAGTCGATCCCGACGAGGCCGAGGCGCTGGGCGCGTTCGAGGAAACTGCGCTGACCGAGGCCGACGCTTGGGAGTCGAACGCCGACTTAGGCGACGCGCCGGAGGGCCACGGCCATGGCGTCGAGTGAGTTTGTCCAGACCGTTGCCGACACCATCATCGGCCAGCTCAAGGAGGGGACGGCCCCCTGGATCAAGCCGTGGAAGCCGGGCGAGCGGCATCTGCCCTACAACCCCACCACCGGCAACGACTATCGCGGCGCCAACACCTTGTGGCTGATGGCGGTGGGGCAGGCCAGGGGCTACGGTGATCCGCGCTGGATGACCTACAACCAAGCCCAGGACACGGGCGCCCAGGTGCGCAAGGGTGAGAAGGGCACCCGCGTCCAGTATTGGAAATGGCAGGGCCTGGAGCCGGTGCTGGGGCAGGACGGCAAGCCGGTGACCGGCGAGGACGGCCAGCCGCTCAAGCAGATGGTGCGCTATGAGCGGCCCCGCGTCCTCTCCGCCGTGGTGTTCAACGCGGCGCAGATCGACGGGCTGCCGGCGGCCGAGGCGAAGCCGGCGCTGCCGGAGTGGCAGCGGCACGAGCAGGCGGAGCGGCTGCTGTCGGCCGGCGATCCGAAGATCCTCCATGAAGGCGGCAACCGCGCCTTCTACAGCCCGGTGTGGGATCACATCGTGCTGCCGGAGCGCTCGCAGTTTCCGAGCGCCGACGGCTTCTATGCGACGGCGCTCCACGAGAAGGGACATTGGACCGGACACAGCTCGCGCCTGGACCGCGACCTGTCGCACCCGTTCGGGTCTGCGGGATACGCCAGGGAGGAATTGCGGGCGGAAATCGCCTCGATGGTGCTGGGGCAGCAGCTCGAAATCGGCCACGACCCCGGCCAGCACGTCGCCTACATCGGCTCTTGGATCGAAGCCCTGCAGGAGGACCCGCGGGAGATTTTCCGCGCGGCGGTCGACGCCGAGAAGATCGTCAAGCACCTCAACGGGCTGGGGCAGCAGCTCAGCCAGGATCAGAGCCAGGACCAGGGCCGCGACCAAACCCCGGTGCCGGCGCTGGGCCAGGACGAGGGGATACAGGTCAAGATGCCGGTGCTCATCACAGAGACGCAGGCCGTGGCGATGCAGACGGCCGACGAGCGGGTTTATCTGGCGGTGCCCTATGCGGAGAAGGACGAGGCGAAGGGGTTGGGCGCACGGTGGGACCGCGAGCAGAAGGCGTGGTATGCGCCGCCCGGTGTCGATCTGGCGCCGCTGGAGAAATGGCGGCCGGGGCATACCGATCTGCGTGTCGACGCCGGCCGCGATCCGCGGGCCGAGTTCGCCGCCGCCTTGCGCGAGGCGGGCTTGCGCCTGGACGGGCCGCCGGAGATGGACGGGCAGATGCGGCGGGTGAAGGTGGAGGGCGACAAGCCGGGCGAGCGCAGCGGCGCCTATGTCGGCCACACCGATGGACACCCGGCCGGCTACATCAAGAACCACAAGACGGGAGTGGAGCGGAATTGGAAGGCACCGGGCCGGGTGCAGGCCGTCACAGCGGTAGACCGCGCCCGGCTGACGGCCGAGGCAGCCCAGCGCCGGCAGACCCGCGCGCAGGAGCGCGAGCTGGTGCAGGAGCGGGCGGCCGACGCCGCGGAGGCGCGGCTTGCCCAGGCCGGGCCGGCGCCGGACGATCATCCCTATCTGCGGTCCAAGGATGTGCCGTCCTACGGGTTGAGCCAGGACCGCGAGGGAAACCTGCTGGTGCCGATCCGGGACATGGACGGCAAGGTGATGTCGGTGCAGGCGATCACCGCCGAGGGTCGCAAGAGCTTCCAGAAGGAGGCCCGCGCCCAGGGCGGGCACTTCCTGATCGGGGACGCGGCGGCCTCGCCATCCGTGCTGGTGGCGGAGGGTTACGCCACTGCGGCGACGTTGCACCGGGAAACCGGGCTGGCGGTGGCGGTGGCGTTCAATGCCAGCAACCTTGGGCCGGTGGCCGAGGCGCTGCGCCAGCGGTATCCGGACAAGCCGTTGGTGATTGCCGGCGACAACGACCACGTCAAGGAACGCCAGGGCAAACCGAACGTCGGACGGGAGAAGGCCGAGGACGCGGCGGCCAGGGTTGGAGGGACGGTGCTGCTGCCGGCGTTCCGGCCGCAGGACCGCGGCACCGACTGGAACGATCTGGCGCGCTCGCAGGGACAAGCGGTGCTGTTCGAGCAGGTGTCAGCCGGGCTGGCGCGGGGCGAGCGGCAGCGCATGGCGGCCGAGCTGGCGCAGGCGCGCAAGCCTCAGACGCAGGGCCAGGAGCGGGGGCAGCGCCAGGACGAAGGCCGGCGGCTGACCCAAGGAGACCCGGAGGCCCAACGCCGCAAGTCACGCAGCATTGGACGATAAATGCGCCCTGCTGATTGCTGAGGTGGGTGCCCAGCGGCGGCCAGGTCTCTCCCGCCTCACGGCACTGCCGGATGAAATGGGCTTTTCAATTGAGGTCAGGAGCACTCAGGTGCCCTGGCCTCCTCTTTCAAAAGCAAAAAACCAAATGACCATTTGAGCATGAGACCAATAGATAATTTTAAGCTTCGCGACAAACTCCGGCTTCAATGCACGCCGCCAACACAATGTCCGTTAGCGGCTGATGAAGCTCTTCAGGAAAGGTAACGGTTGGGCTCCACTGCCCATCGATGTCCCGATGAAGAGGGGAAGTGACTGATGTGGCGTGATTGCCATTCATGACCTCTCGTGATACGCGGAGGCCTCGCACCTTGAACTCGATGCCGTGAACAACAATGAGGACGTCAACCAACGCCAGAAGCTTCCCACCGATAGGAGCTTTCCGGACATTTACGACTTCGGCAAAGACTGTCTCTGTGTCGCTCATTATAGTCTCAGAATGATATTTATCTAATGCGTTATGCTGAATAGCGCCAATTTGGTCAATACCTCCATCTGCTAACTCAGAACAGTCCCTCGTCCTGCCTGTATCAAACGCTGAAGGAATTTGCCGGCCAGCCAGATCCAGATCGTCGCCGGTATTCCGGCGAGCGGATCGCTCTTTTCGCGGCAGCGGCCGGACGCTAAAATCGCTCCTTTACGCGACAGATCGCGAACCTGGGATGGCCGACGACGCGTCGTTGTAATCTGCCCGTTGGCCGCTTCCGAGTTCGTCCAGAACATGCTGGTATTCGCTTGGTGGCAGGGCGCGTGCGTCCTCGGCCATGTGCCGTAAGGCAGCGAGGCCGGCCTCGGTAAACCGAGCCCGCAGCCAATGGCCGCCGTCATCCCGCAACTCCAACAGCCCACGGTCCAGCATCCCCTGAATGACCGTTCCCGGCTTCGGCTGACCCTTGTTCGGCCCGGTGGCCCACCGCTTCACCAGGATGCCGCTCTCCAGCCGCGGTGCCTGCCCAAAGCGCACCATGAATTCGTTGCGGATCAGAGCCCGCTCCCGCGGCGTCAAGGTGATGTCGCTCACCGGGTCATCTCCCTCAGTCCTGTCCCTGCGATACGCGGAACCAATGTTCGGCATACTGCCGGCACAGTTCGGCCTCCACTCCATCTCCGGTGCTTTCGGCATCGGCAGCGCGGGCGAGCCATTGAGACTGTTTCTGAAGCGCTGATCCATTCACACGGACGGGTGCTGGTCGAACCCCGGCCGAAGCGGCAGCGGCGGGGCGGGGCTTGCTGAAATTCGGTCGCGGCACTGGTACGCGGGGCCTGGAGGGTGGCATTGGGCCTACTGACTTCCTTGAATAGAGTGGAGGGTCATCTTCTGACCTGGCAGAGTCTACGCCGCGCTCCTCTACGATGTGCGGGATTTTTCCGGTGCGGCGGTGGAGCCGACGTATGCCGGCGCGCTGACCGACATCGAGGGCGCGGCCGTCCGGCCGGCTCGGTGGCCAGCAGCCTGGTCAACGCCGTCAGCGCCGGCGGCGCCTGGGCTTACCGCCCCTTTCGCGACACCCTCAAGCGTCCGCTTCTGACCCATAGCGGACATTCGCATCTGCGCTAAAAATACGATTATAATATAATAAATTCACCTATAACGCGAGATTGAGAGATGCTTACCCCTGGATTTGCCGGTGCCTCTTGGTGGGCATTCGACTTTCACACCCATACGCCGGCCTCCTCGGACTACGGCAAGGGGCCGAACCAGAACACCCTAAAGCAGATCACTCCCGAGGAGTGGCTGCTCGCCTTTATGCGCAACCGCATCGACTGTGTGGCGGTGAGCGACCACAACAGCGGAGAGTGGATCGACCGGCTGAAGGCGGCGCTGACCACCATGGCGGCATCTGCCACCCCACCGAACGGCTACCGACCGCTCACTTTGTTCCCCGGCGTCGAGATCACCGCCAACGGCGGAACCCATGTGCTGGCCATTTTCGACCCTTCTGCCACCTCATTGGATATTGTTCGCCTACTTACAAAAGTAGATTACAATGGAAGCTATGGGGACAGCGAGGTTGCAGCTAACAAGTCTGTCATTGATATAGTCCGGGAAATTCGCGCTGCCGGGGCTCTTCCAATACTTGCTCATGCCGATCGAGATCGGGGCGCATTTAGGCTAACTGGAAACACCCTGAAGCCGCTTCTGGAGTGTGGTCTTCTGGCTGCAATTGAAATGACCCATCATGCTGCCGACAAACCTCAGATTTACCAGGATCTTAACCTTAGATTGCCGGAGGTTCTCGGCTCGGACTCCCATCACCCAGATGGTGCGAATGGGCCTCAATATCCGGGCTCACACTTCACTTGGGTAAAGATGGAAAGCCCATGCATGGAGGGGCTGTGCTTGGCGCTGCTGGACGGTGCCCCGCTTTCTGTTCGGCGAAGCGACATGGACCCGAGCGAGCAGAACCGCCTACCGGCACTGATGATCGAGTCCATTGAGGTTGCAAACGCCTTCCGGTGTGGTCGTCCTCAACCACTTCGGGTGCAGTTCAGTCCTTGGCTAAGTACCATTGTCGGAGGGCGTGGCTCCGGAAAATCGACGGTCCTGGAGATGATGCGCATCGGACTCCATCGGGAAGACGAGGTGCCGTCCTCTCTCGCGGATGACTTTATGAATTTCAAACGGGTTGGTAGTCGCTCGGATCGCGGAATGCTGACAAGCAGCACTTCTATAAAGGTAAAGTATCGGAAGGACGGAGCGGAATTTTACATACAGTGGAGCCAAGCAGACGATTTGCCCATTATCACCCAGGTCCAGCCCGATGGGCTGGAGGCCGTAGTCCCAGGCGATGTACGATCCCGCTTTCCGGCCCGCCTATTCAGCCAGAAGCAGGTTTTCACCATGGCGGAAAGCCAGGATGCTTTGCTGCGGGCGATTGACGAGGCCGAAAGCGTTAATAAGGCCGAGTGGCAGACCCGGTGGGACCAGGAAGAGAAGCGCTATCTTTCTCTTATGGCTAAGTGCCGGGAATTGGACGCCCAGGCGTCCCAACTGGGTAAAGTTCGCGGCGAACTGGATGATGTCATTCGGAAACTATCGGTGTTCGAGGGTGCCCATCATGCGGACACGCTGAAGAGCTATCAGACGAAGCAGCGTCAGGTTCGGGTGCTGGACGAATGGCGGAAGCGGTGGGCGAACGCCGAAGAGCAGGTACTTGCCGCGCATAAGGCGATCCTGCCGCCGGATGTGGAGCGTGCGGCCTTCTCGGACCCGAGCAGCGAAGCCGAAGCGGGCGCCCTGGAACTCCTGGATGGCGTGCATGCCGAGGTCCAGGAACTTGCGAAAACCTTGAAGGCATTGGCCGAGGCTACCGCCGGTAGGCGTGCTGATTGGGAGACGCGACGGGACGGATCGGCATGGCATGCCGGGGTTGCCAAATGCGAAGAAGAGTACAACGCTCTCGTTGCAAGGCTCCGCGATGAAGGCGTCGAGAATTCCGAGCAGCACGGTGTCCTGGTGCAACAACGCCAGAAACTGGAACAGCGCATCCTCGAACTGGAGAAGATCGAGGAAAGCCGTTTAGATATTGTCAAAAAGGCGCATGGAAGCTTGGACCGCCTCAAGGCGCTGCGTCAGGAAATTACGCAGAAAAGGCAGGGCTTCATCAATGGTGTTCTCGAAAACAATCAATATGTAAAAATCAAAATCTTACCTTATCAGCCCGAGCTTTCGATTGCCGAAAGGGCATTTCGCTCTTTGATAAACCGCGCAAACGATGATAACTTCGCTCAAGATATTCTAGTGGAGGATGATGGGAAGCCCCAGGATGGTCTCCTCGGGCGACTATTGAAGGACATTCCCGTTGATGCCCAGTCCGCTGCTGCTTCTATCGAGGCGCGTCTGGACGAGATGAAGACAAATCTGATCGCTGCCGTACGGGGAGAGGCTATCCCTGTCGGCATGAAGAAGCCGCTCATGAATCATCTTAGAAAGCTGACACCCGAGCAGTGCGACCGGATACGTACATGGTATCCAGAGGACGGGCTACAGGTCAGCTACAGTGCGGACGGAACTGGCCGCAATTTCCACCCGATTGAACAGGCATCGCCGGGTCAGAAGACGGCGGCGATCCTCGCCTTCATCCTGGCCTATGGCACGGAACCGCTGGTGCTCGATCAGCCCGAAGACGACCTGGACAACCGACTGATCTACGACCTCATTGTCCAGCAACTCCGACAGATCAAGACACGGCGACAGGTGATCGTCGTCACCCACAATCCCAACATCGTGGTCAACGGTGACGCGGAGAAGGTTCTCGAAATGGCGTTCAAGAACGGGCAGTGCGTGGTCGCCGAAAGGGGATCGCTTCAGTCGCAAGCAATCCGGGATGCTATCTGCCGAGTGATGGAAGGCGGAACGGAGGCATTCGAAAAGCGATACAAACGAATCGCCTTAGGACGATTCGGTAATTGACCCCCTCTGCGACAAGGATGTGGCTGCGGCCGCCGAATCGGTGGCCCTGGTCATTTTTTTGAGATTCATTGCTACCATTTCAACATGCATGCCGAGATGCTTCGTCCCGGCATGCATTGGTACGCTTGAACGTCTGCTCCTGGCGCTTTGCGGACGTTCGGAGGCGAACGGCCGGGCGCGCCGGCACCACCGCTGCTCTATCCTGCAAGTGGTTTGGCTTCGACCTGTCCCTGCCGCGCTAACCCCTGTCGCCGAGGAGTTCGACCTCGGTTTCGCGCAGCCAGAGCTCGGCGCCGATTGGCAGATGCGCCGGCTGCTTATCGGCCCACTTCTTGAGTGGCTCCTTGGCAAACCGCACCAGATAAGCCTCATCGGCCAAGGTGGTGAAGGAGGCGTTGCGGCTGCCGGGCGTCTGCGTCTCGATCACAGATCCGACCCTCCCCGCCTTGATACCGGTTCCTTTCGTGTAGTGACACCCTGGTGTGCATCAACACGTGCAGAGCCTCCCCGCCAAGCACTCGGCCTGCAGTTCCGCGGCTGCTCTCGTGACATAGGCGGCAATGGTTTCCCGCATCTGCCCCCAGTCGGCGTTTCATTACCCGGGATCGACCAGTTGCATCTGACCTGGCGCGATGGGGCAAATGATCAATTGCCCTATGATGCGAAAGCATACTGATCAAAAGCCCGTTTGCTCTTTTGTGCAAAAGATCATGATTTGCGAGAGCCGCGAAGCCGACGTCCGTCCTCCTGAAAATCTGTATCCTCAACAGGATAGCCGGCATCTCGGAGTGCCGACAGGATCAGATATCGTTTGGTGACTTTCTGCCTTGCGGCGGCGACGGTTAGTGCCTCGAAGAGCGGATCGGACACTTCGATCTTGATCGGCCGGCGGGCCCCGACATGGGCAGTGGAGAGAGCGACCGGCATTGGCGTCAGCGAGGGTATGCCCCGTTGGGTCGCCGTTTCAGCGATCCGTTGCGCCAGCACGTCGTCATCGTCATCGTCGAGAGGCAGGAGAGTCTTCTTGCTCATGCTGCGCGCTCCACTTTGGCGCCGAGCAGCGCCAGCACTTCCTGGCAGATGGACGAGACATTGGCGGCGGCATTGCCGTCCGGATCGGTCACTCTGGGCGGTGCGCCGTTGAAGGTCATCTCTTTCAGTGCCGTGCGGTCCATCAGCGGCGTCTGCAGAACCGGAACATCGGGAGCCTTGGCCGTGAGGCGCTTGCGCGTTTCCTTGGCGGCCCGACTCTCGATCGTCACGGGCCAGCGAGACAGGAGGAAGCAGGCAGCAATGGTGCGGTCGGCAGCCTCAGCGGCTTGCTTTACGTTCTCAACGGTCTGCAAGGCGTCGTGAATGTCCATCTCTGAGGCCTGCACCGGAATGATGACCAGATCAGAGCGGGCGAGGCCGAGGAGGGTCAGCTTGCTCGACACACCAGGCAGATCGACGAGAACATAGTCCACCTCTGTCCTGGCTTGCTTGATGGTGGCGAGGATGTTCGCTTCGGTGACGCCGCCGGTGGCCGAGAAGGGCGAAGCATTCAACCGCTTTCCCATTTTGGCACCGATGCGGCTGGCATGACCGTTCGGATCCGCATCGAGCACGGACACACTGCTTCCGGACAGGGCGAGGTCGGATGCCAGCGAGAGCAGGGCTGAGGTCTTGCCCACTCCTCCCTTCACACTGGCCAGAGCGATGACTGGCATGATGCCCCCTATGAAACCCCTATCATTCAACCAAAGCGCCCGCTATCGGTCAAGCGTCCAAGCGATTAAAAGACCAAGAGATCATTTGGGCATTTACTCAAACGGGCGGTTTGGCAGCTCCTATGTGCTTCGCGGGCACAGCGTGAAGTGCTGTCCAAATTCGCAGCGTGTGAATCAGCATGGAGTTTCGACGCCGAGCAACACAGTAGCCTACCGAAAGTATGAGGTGCATTGGGGTCCTACCTGCGCGCTACTTCGCAGTCAAGGGGTCAATAGAGCAAACGAGCATTTGCCCAGATGAGTGTTTCCACATGAGGGCATCGCGACATTTGTTCGGCTCGGCATTGCGCGATCTGGGATGTGAAACAGCACGCAGGTGGGACCCCAAGAGTTCTCATGCTCTTAGCAGGTTACTATGCCGATCGGCGTCGCCCCCCACCGATCTACATTCACCGGCATTTGGTGAAAGGGCCGTCCACCACATCACCTCAGACGAGGGCCTATCCGCAATGCCCACTCGCTCCGGCTGCGCTTGGGCTGCTAAAAGCAGTGGCGGCAGGCGGGACGGACCCCGGCGCCGGCCGGTGGTTGCCGGCCGGACCGCACCGCCCTGTTTGTCGGAGATCGGGGGGAACGGCGGAGGCGGGGCTTGGCAAACGGGCTGCAGGAAGGCGAGATCAGGCAAGCCCTCCAGGAGGGCGGCCACATCCGCAACGTTCTCATCGTCTCCAAATGCGTCGGCGGCGCCGTTGAGCATCTGGCCTATCTGCGGGCGAGCTGGCGCCGCGATTTCCTGCCCCTGCGCACCTGGAACGACCGCGGCGACCGCACCTACCGCGACCTCGACCGCCTGCTCACCCTCATCCGCGCCGACTTCGGCTTTGGCGGCTGCATTCCGGTCTACATCGCCGGCGACCCCGAGCTCGCCCGCTACAAGGTGTTGGCCCGGGAACTGCCGGTCGCCGGCCCGCTGCCGCCCCACTGCGGCACCGAGCTGGGGTCACTACACGAAAGTGACCAGATTGTCCGGGATGTGGGAACACGGTGAGAACGTGTACTCCACCATCTCGTAGAGCCGGCTTGTCATAACGCCCGGAGTCTGCTTTCCGCGGCCGCGGGGTGGTTGAACGGTGGGAACATCGACAATCGAGAAGGGGTTTGTGCGGTCAGGCGACGGATTGGGCAGTACAGGATAGGCATGGTTCCTGAGCCGGCTCATGGATGGACCATGCTCCTTTTCCCGCGCTCTTGGCCCGATACATCGCGGCGTCCGCCAAGCGTAGAGAGCAGGCCAAGTCGTCACATTCGCCTGCGGCAAGCACGATTCCTATGCTGCACCCGACCCCCAAATCCAACTCGCGAACCTCCTTGATGATACGGGCGGCGACACTGGTGGCGATCGTCCGGGCATCGGGACCGTGTCCGGCCAGGCAAACAACGAACTCATCGCCGCCAAGCCGGCCGATCAGATCGCCGTCGCGGGTCGACCGTCGCATGATGTCGGCGACCAGCATCAAGACCTTGTCGCCTTGATCGTGGCCATGCTGATCGTTCACCGCCTTGAAGCCATCGAGGTCGATGTAGAGAAAGGCGAGGAGCGATCTCGTCCGGCTGGCGCTCAATCGCATCCTCTCAGCCATTTCCAGGAACAGGCCGCGGGCGGGCAATCCGGTCAGTGGGTCGCGCCGGGCTTGATGGAGTTCGGCGTCCAGTTGTTGCGCGACGCTCACGGCTTCGAGCATGCGCAGCTGAACAAGGCTTTCTTTGCGGATCATGCGCACTCCCCACAGGAGAAGGAGCAGGACGAGGGTCGTGGTCACTGTCACTTCGGCCACGAACCAAAGGGAGCGGATCCGCCATGCGGCGAAAGCCGAGTCGACTTCGATCCCCGTGTAGACAACGAGGTTCAAGTCAGGGATCGACCGGTAGGCCGCAATTCGCTCTTTGCCGTCCAGCACGGATTGTGACCAATAGACGCCGGTCGGTGACCGGGGAAGCTGCTCCTGGAAGAGCGGGCCGGTCCGGTTGTTTTTGCCGAGATGGGTGGCAAGATCCGGATGCCGGGCGACGATCTCGCCATCGGTGCGGAAGATTGTGACCGTCGTGTCGAGGCCGAAGGACATCAGAGCATAGAAGTTGACCAGCCATTCCGTCTTCATCCCGGCGCTCGCAACGCCAATGACATCGCCGGTCCAGTCACGGATCGGCCGCGAGATGGTGAAGAGGATGCGGTTGTCCAGACGGCTGCGCAGCGCTGGGCCGATCACGAAGTCAGAGCCGGCCATCACTTCCCGGAAATGGCGACGATCGGCGATGTTGATCGGCCGGTCCTGCTGATGGCCAGTCCCGGCCACGCCATTGCCCTTGGCATCGAACAGCCACAGAGTATCGCCGCCGTCCATATTAGCGAGCGCATCACGCAGTCGATACCAGTAGGGCGTGGTCCGCACGGCGTCTAAACTGCCGGCTTCATGGACCACCCCGGCGGCTTGGCGCAGGGCGATGTCGGCCCCCTTCGCGGTGTGCAGGACGTGGGATTCGACGACCTTGGCCATGTCGGCGGCGAGCGCTTCCATCTGTGCGATGGTGGTCTGCCGATCCCGCCAGACGACATGGCCCGTCATGGCAACGACCACAATCAAAGCCAATGCGGCGGCAACCAGGGCACTGTGGTGACGGGACATGACAACTCCGCCGCAACTGCGGGAAACCAGGATATTCAAGTTTCCAGCAAGGAACATACCAGAGCGAAAGGTCATGTTATGCGTGGGAGAACCCTGATGGGCTCTTTCAATCATCGCAAGATGCATCGCAGAATTGGAGGCGCAGATCAGAATGGGTCTGGCCGCTCTTCGTCTTGGCGTGACCATGCGCGCCCCCTCCAAAAGTGACCTTCCCCCCTCGCTTCCGGTTGCATAGGCTCGTTTTCCATATAATCTGCAGATTCCGACTGAAAGCGGCCACGGTTTCCGACGCCAAAGCGGCCAGTGTTCCGATCGCAAGCCGGCCGGCATTCCGATTTGAAGGCGGCCACCGTTCCGACATGAAGCCGGCCACCCTTCCACCGTGAAGGCGGCCGGCATCATCGTCGGCATGATGATGGTGTCTTCCCTGCGAGGAGAGCTTCCATCAAGCACCGCCTCCTGATCCAACCGACAGGAGGAGCGGATGCCAGCCTTGAGGCTTTCCATGCGGCAAATCCGTGAATTGTTTCGCCTGAAGTTCGGCAGCCTGCTGCCGACCAGCGATCGCCAGATCGCAGCCCAGCTCGGTGTCGCGCGTAGCACCGTGGCGGAGTACCTGGAGCGCGCCCATGTCGCAGGCCTGTCCTGGCCACTGCCCCCCGACCTCAGCGATGCCGAGCTGGAGGAGCGGCTGTTCGCCCGTCCGAACATTCGCCCCGGCGCCCGCCGGCGTCCGGAACCCGACTGGGCGGCTATGCACCGCGAACTCAAACGCCCGGGCGTCACGCTGATGATCCTGTGGGAGGAGTACCGCGCCGCTCATCCCGACGGCTACGGCTACAGCCGCTTCTGCGAGTTGTACCGGGAGTTCGAGGCGCGGCTCGCCCCCAGCATGCGTCAGCCCCACCTGGCCGGCGACAAGGTCTTCGTCGACTACTCCGGCAAGACGCTGCCCATCCGCGATCCCGCCACCGGCGCCGTGCGGCCCGCCCAGCTCTTCATCGCCGTGCTGGGCGCCTCCAACTACACCTACGCCGAGGCGACCTGGACGCAGACGCTGCCCGACTGGATCGGGGCGCATGTCCGCATGCTGGAAGCGTTTCAGGGCTGCCCGCGCCTGATCGTGCCGGACAACCTGAAAAGCGGCGTCCTCAAGGCTTCCTTTTACGACCCGGAGCTCAACCGCAGTTATGCCCACATGGCGCACGCCTACAGCGTCGGCATCCTGCCGGCGCGTCCGCGTCGCCCGCGTGACAAGGCCAAGGTGGAAGCCGGTGTGCGCATTGCCCAATACTTCATCCTCGGCCGGCTGCGCAATCTGCCGTTCTTCTCCCTGGCCGAAGCCAATGGCGCGATCGACCGGGTGCTGGAAGACCTCAACACACGACCCCAGCGTCGCCTTGGGCTCAGCCGCAGGGAGCTGTTCGAACAGCTCGATCGGCCGGCGCTGCGGCCGCTACCCGACACGCCCTACGAATACGCGGAGTGGAAGCTCGTGCGCGTCGGCCCCGACTACCATGTCGAGGTCGCCGGCTTCTACTACTCGGTACCGGCGGCGCTGATCCGCCAACAGATCGACGCACGCCTCACCGCCACCACGGTGGAGTTCTTTCACCGCGGCCAACGGATCGCCGCCCATGCCCGCCGGCACGGCGGCGAGCGCCACAGCACCGTGCCCGAGCACATGCCGGCAGCACACCGCCGCTACGCCGAGTGGAGCCCCGAGCGTTTCGAGCGGGACGCCGGCGACCTTGGCCCCAATACTGTGGCGTTGATCCGCGCCATCCTCGCCAGCCGGCCGCACCCGGAACAGGGCTTCCGCACCTGCCGTGGCGTGCTGAAGCTGTTTCGCGGCCCCAACCGGGCCCGCGCTGAGGCGGTGAGTGCCCGGGCGCTGGAGATCGGCGCCACCACTGCCGACAGCATCGCCTCGATCCTACGCAACAACCTGGACCGGGTTCGCTCCACCGCCCGCCCTGAGGCGCCGGCGCTGGACCACGCCAACATCCGCGGCTCGCGGTACTTTCATTAGGAGCCCACCATGCTTTCCCATCCCACCTTCGACCAGCTCAGCGACCTGGGGCTGCACGGCATGGCCAAGGCGCTGCGCGAGATGCAGGCCAACCGCGAGGCCGGCACGCTCAGCCATGAGGAATGGCTGGGTGTGCTGCTCGATCACGAGGTGACGCTGCGGCGGCAGAAACGTTTCGAAGCGCGCGCCAAGAGCGCCCGGCTGCGCCATCCCGCCGTGATCGAGGATGTTGATTTCCGGGCGCCGCGTGGGCTGGACCGCGCGCTGTTCCAGAAGCTGGCGACCTGCCGATGGATCCACGACCACCAGAACGTGATCATCACCGGGCCGACCGGCATCGGCAAATCCTGGCTGGCCTGCGCGCTTGGCCACCGTGCCTGCCGCGAAAACCTATCGGTACTCTACCAGCGGATGCCCCGGCTGTTCGAGACCCTGGCCCTGGCACATGGCGACGGCCGTTACGCCCGCCTGATGCGTGGCTTCGCCCGCGTGCGACTTCTCATCTTGGACGACTGGGGACCAGAGCCGCTGAACGCAGAGCAGCGCCGCGACCTGCTCGAGATCGTAGAGGACCGCTACAACGCCGGCTCTCTGCTGATCACCAGCCAAATCCCCACGGACCGCTGGCACGAACTCATTGGGGATCCGACTCTCGGGGACGCGATCTTGGACCGCATTCTTCACAACGCCTACCGCATCGACCTCACCGGAGACTCAATGCGCAAGCCGCGACGCCAGCCAGCCCTGTCCGACGGAGAGTGACGAGACCGCCGGGCGCCCCCGGAGCTCCACAGGCACCTCCCAGGCAAGCCGGCCGCTCTCCAGCGTGATGAGGCGCGCTCGCGACCGGCTTGCCCGGGGCCCTCCTGTGGATTCCGGGGACGCCCTCCACCTCGACATGATCATGGCGGCTTGACCCGACGCCATGCTCATGCGACACGAAAAATGCCTCGCGGGGATACGCCACCCCGGCCGCTTTCCTTCGGAACGCTGGCCGGCTTCAGTTCGGAACAGTGGCCGCTTTCAAATCGGAATACCCGGCCGGCTTCATCGGAATCTGCATATAATCTGTTCGCCGCGCCGGTTGTGCCCGGCCAAGCCCCTGGTTCGGCTTGCTTTCGCGCGGCAGTGGAAGTTATGCAACAGCTGTTGGGGCGCCTCCGATCAACATCTTGTGGACGACCGCCGCGCAGCCAGCCCCTGGAGGTTGAAACCTGGCTTGGCCGGGCTGAAGCCGGCAAAGCCAACCTTGGTCAGCGCGGGGCAGCCGGCGTTCACACCGTGTTTGCGCATCCCGAACATTTGAGCCCTTCAGTTTAGCGACACTCAAATGGTCAAGAGCGTAAAAGATCAAACGGGCATTTGCTCAGATGACCGCTTCCACATGACAGGCTTACTGGCCACCGTCGTCCTGTGGTACAGCAAGCCGGAGCTTGTGGAGGGCCGGCATGCCAACGACAACGACCTGGACGACACGGCACGCGGTGACGCGGATGCACGGGTGCGATCTGGCGGTGGTCTGGCGCGGGCCGGATCTGTGGAGCTGGACCGTCACCGTTGCTGGAGAGCCGGTCCGCTCTGGAAGTGCCCGGACGATGACCGGCGCTCAGGATGCTGCGGTGCGTGCCGCGAAAGCCCACACGGACGATGGTGGGCGCATCCAGCTCCCGCTGTTCTGATCAAAATCTTGCAAAAAGGGAGTAGAGAGCCAGACGTGTGGCGCCGTTCACAGGTCATTAACGGGGACCGCCCTATGGTGACCTCAGGTTCTCATCCTCCCCGAACCGAAACCTGAAAGGCCGCACCTATTTGGTGGCGGCCTTTTTCTTGACGGTAACTCTGGCCGTCTGCTTTGCAGTCGTTGTTCTCCCTTTCATCTATAGCAGGTTGGCGGCCGGGTTCTGGTGGACGGCGCCGGCCTGGAAATAGCGGGCGGCGATGCGGTGGCTCTTGTGGCCGGAGAGCTGCATCAGCAGGTCGAGCGGGATGCCGTCGCGCCCGCCGGTGGTGAGGAAGCCGGAGCGCAGCGAATGCGCGGCGTAGGCGGCCGGATCCAGGCCGGCGGCCCGGGCGGCGCGCTTCACCACCTCGGCCACCACCCGGCCGTCCAGCGGCTTCGCCCCGTCCTCCGCGCCCCGGCGCCGCACCACCCGGCCGCGCCGCGACAGCTCGCGGAACAGCGGACCGTCGCTGATGCCCTGGTCGGCGAGCAGCCGCAGCCAGCGGCGCAGCGCGTCGGCGGCGGCGCGCTTCACCGGCACGTCGGTGCCGGCGCCCTGCTGGTCGGTCTTGGAGCGGCGGATGCGCAGGGTGAAGTCGCGCCCGGCCGCGGTGACGTCGGCGAGGCGCAGCGCCACCAGCTCGGAGCGCCGGCGGCCGCCGCTGGCGAAGGCGACGGCGAGGATGGCACGGTCGCGCAGGCCGCGGGCGTCGTCCGGCAGGGCATCGAGCATCGGCCCGAGCACCTCGTCGCGGGTGGCGGCGCGCTTGGCCCGGGGGGTGATGCCGCGGGCGGCCAGGGCGCGGCGGGCCTGGCGCAGCAGGTCGCGCACCCCGGGATGCAGGGTTGGGCTGGGCACCGCGCGGGCGCGGTGCAGCGCCGCCAAGGTGGCGAGCCGCCGTTCGGTGGTGGCCAGGCCGAGCGGACCCAGCCGGCGCTTCACGCCGGCGGCGACCAGGGCCTCGTCGACGGCGGCCGGCAGGCTGATGCCGTCGCCGGTCAGGTCGACATGGTCGAGGACGAAGGTCACCACCGCCTCGGCCGGCAGCGGCAGGGTCGCCGGATCGGTCAGGTCGAGGCCGAGCCGCCGCTCGGCCCAGGCAGTGAGGTAGCGGGTGTCGCTGCGCTGGGCCCGGGCGGTGTTGGCGGCGGTGGCCTGGGCGCGCAGCCGGCGTAGCCGCTCGGCGGCGTCGGCATCGAGGGCGATCGCCGGTGCCGGGGTGGTGCCCGGGGACAGCGGAGCGGGAAGCGGCACGGGCGGCGTCTCAAGCAGGGGGGAGCGGGGGCGCCAGGGTCGCCGAGGGCGCCGGCGGCGTCAAGCCGACGATCGCCGACAAGAGACCCTTATCGGCGGTCGTTGGGGCGACAGGGGGGGGATGGACGGTGGGCGGGAGTATGGTCGGGCAAGCCGAACGCCGAAGCCGAAAGGGGCGGATGGTGTTCCAACCCCTCTGGCCCCTTGCGGCCCCAGCCTCAATTTCCGGCCGTCTTCCGTTATGCTGTCGGGCACTAACTCCGGCGGACCAAGGATGGCGGGCTCAGCATCCGCTCCGCCGTAGCTGTCCTTGGTTGATAATGGCGGCGTATAATTTCGTCCGTCCTATCGCGTGACCCCTGATAGGGGTCTCGAGGCGGCGGCGATTCACAAACTGTGCGCCAAAATTCAATGGCCGGCATCGAAGACTAACGCTCAAAGGATACCCGATTTGCGCGAGGGTGGAGACGTACTAATCGTCATGCCCCTTGATCAAAAACAAATTCTTTGCGCTTCAATTCATTGATAAAGTCTTATGAGCTCTTCTGGTAAGATGACGGCTTCTATGACGAAGGGCAGCAGCGAGGTTGCTGGTGCATCGCTCAACCAAGATGGGGCGGTTCCGATGAGCGCGTCAGCCTCTTCCAAGGCGCAACCGCCCTTGGGTTCGTCACCGCGGCAAAACATCCGTGGCCATCTTCTCCGCGTCGTGGTCGCGGCCTTGGCATCGATGGCCCTGATCACACTGGGCCTGTTGGCATGGAACATGACATCCCAGCGGCGGCTAGCCGAGGCGGAGATGGGCCGGACCGTCCAGGCCATCGCTGCCGCCCTCGACCAGCAGCTTCTTGTCACCACGGCCGCCCTGCAAAGCCTCGTGTCGACCATGAAGGAGAATGCCGACCCCGAACGGCTGCACCGCATCGCCCAGGACGTCATGACCAATCATCCCTATTGGTCGCACGTGATTTTGCGTGATGATACGGGCAAGATCCTTTTCACCACCGCTATTTCCTACGGGGCTCCCGCAGCCGGAACGGACGCTGTCATCCCCTGGATAAACACGGCACTGCTCACAGGCCAGCCGCAGGTGTCTAACCTCTTGTACGGGCCGATTGCCCGTGCCCCGGTCGCGGTGGTGTTCGTACCGGCCCGCGGGCCAGACGGGCGACAATATGTGCTCGGTGCCGCCGTCACGGCGACCAAGTGGGAGGCACTCCTGCACGAGCAACGGGTCCCGTCCGGCTGGGTGGCCGGGATCATCGACCGGGACGGCGTCGTCGTTGCTCGCACTCGCGCCGCCGAAAGCTCCGTCGGGAAACTGGCTCCCGACTGGGTTCGGGAGGCCATTCGAACGGCACCAGAGGGCCACGCGTCAGGCCCAGCGCTGGAAGGAGAACCGCTGTCGCTGGCTTTTGCACGCTCGCACGTCTCAGGGTGGACCGTTGCCTTTGCCGCTCCTGCCAAGGTGTTCGAAGCCCCGATGCGCCGTTCGTTGATGTTGGCGGCGACGGTATGCGTCCTGGCGCTCGGGTTCGCGTCGCTCCTGGTGCTGGTCTACGCACGTCGGCTATCCCAGGCTGTCGTGGGGTTGGCGCGGGTGGTGGACGCTATGCGGGAGCCGGGGGCGAAGTTGCCGCCGTCACCCGGTATCGATCTCGCGGAACTGGCCTCGGTGTACGAGTCGATGCAGACCACCGATGCCCATCTGCGACGTGCGGAGGAAGAGCGCCTGACGGCGATGCGAGAGCTTCAACATCGGGTGAAGAACGACCTCCAGGCAATCCTGAGCCTGATCGCTTTGGAGAGCGGCCAGTCCAATGGGGCTGAGACCCACCGCATCCTTGGTGAACTGCAAGGCCGTGTCGAGGCGCTGCGCCTCATCCACAGCCGCCTCTACGAGACCAGCCGAGTTGGGACGGTCGAATTGGGCGGATACCTGCGAGAGCTCTGCACAAATGCAGTCGCCTTGTATGGGCGGAGCATTGCCGGGGAGGTCACCCTCAGGGCAAGCGTCTGTGAGGTCTACGTCGACCATAACACGGCGGTGTCGCTCGGTCTGATCGCCAACGAGTTCGTCACCAACAGCACCAAGCATGCCTTCCCCGAAGGAGCAGGGACGATCACGCTCGATCTGAACGTGCCACATCCGGGGTCCGTCTGTCTCACCCTAGCCGACAACGGCATTGGCATTCCGGAGGGGCAAACACGGGCCTCCGGTCTTCAGCTGATCGCCATGCTTGCCGAACAGGTTGGCGGGGAACCACAATGGACGGTTGGCCCCGGAACCCAGCTGCGAGTGATGCTTCTTATCTGAGTCTGTGGATCGGCGCCCAATCACGGCCAGATGGGAGGATGGCTTACATTGTTGATCTTGATAGAGAAATTCCACCGCAGAGTGGCCCTGCATCGACGCCGATGAAAGGTCACCTGACAGAGACTTTATCTCATGAGATCAACAAGGCAGCCAGCTTCAGATACTAGCCGAGCGTGGACGCCGATCCACAAGCAATCACTCTTGCAGCGGAGATTGCCTGGGAAAACTCCCCCGTCATCTCAATGCATGCCGCCATTTATAAAAATGGCCAGATATTAATCTCCAACACTATGTATTTACCTATATAATTTTATGAATCTTTTGTGCTCAAACCGTAATCGTGGCAACGCAGCTCAGTTCGAAGAAGACAAAGTTCCATGCGTAATTTTCCTGTTTGCATAGCAATGCTCCGCAGGGGCGTTGTTAGTGTCCAGGATTGGTCCTAACGTATCAATTCTAAAGGGTCATACCCATAGGCGTGAGGGAGGATCAGAGCATGCCGCTGCCCAATGAGGCCAATGAGCATACAGGAGGATGCAGCGATGATCTAAAAGGCTTCCTTTCGAGCACTGGGCCATATCTTCGAGTTCAGGCGGCGTCCCGCTGCCTTCATTGTGCGGTGCGAAACAACGTTCTGTGTTCCGCCCTGCCAGTTAGCGAATTGCCGGACTTGGCGGCTATCTCTCGCATCAAGGCGTTAAACGCGGGAGAGACGGTGACCATTGAGGGCCAAGCCGCAGACACGGTCTTCACGCTCCTGTCCGGCATGCTGAAAATTTACAAGACGTTGCCGGATGGCCGTGAGCAAATTACCGGTTTCGTCACGCCCGGCGAGGTCGTCGGTTTGGCATTCAGCGCGTGCTATGTCTATACCGCCGAAGCAGTGGGGCCATCGACCGTGTGCGCCATAACCCGCCGTGGTCTCCATGCCTTGGTCGACCGCAATCCCCGCCTCCAGAGGCGCCTGCTCTCGATGCTGTCAACCGAACTCTCCGCGGCACAGGACCAAATCCTGATGCTCGGCTGCAAGAATGCGACTGAGCGGGTCTGCACCTTCTTGCTGGGCCTTGCCCACCGTGCCCCAAAGGACGGCCGAACCCGTCCGGTGGTGTTTCTGCCCATGAAGAAACTTGACATGAGTGGCTATCTTGGCCTGCGTCCGGAAACGGTCTCTCGTGTTCTGCGCTCTCTGGAGACCAAGGGGCTGATCACCCGCATCCAGTCGGCTCATATTCGCATCAACGACCTCGACGCATTTGGCGAACTGGCTACGGCGGAGTGATGGCGGTTCACATCATTGACTTTAATGGAGGAACCCCACTGCAGAGTGGTCCAGCAGTGGCGCCGATAAAAGGTTACCTGTCAGCAAATTTCCCTCAAAAAATCAATACGGTTGACAGATTTAGATGCTGGCCGAGCTTGGGCGCCGATCCACAGGCAACTTTGAATCACAAGAGATTCATCTGATTCAACTTCTTCTTGAACAGAAACTAAGCAAGAAAGTAGCCGATCATTCCGCAATGATCAGACGGCATACCTGCGTATGTTTGTCGCATGGGAAACCCTAATTGTGCTGCTTGAGAACTTTATGGATGCTGATCCGCTAGTGGTGCGCTTACCCGCAAATGTCATTCTAAAGTGACTTCTTGACGCGCTCGCGCCCACCACCTTGCTTCCTGCGAAGAAGAGGACGAATAGAGTGCAAATCAAGTCACTTCAGCTGAAGATCGCCTCCCTCGCTGGATTCTGTGTGGCGGGAACGATTATCGTTATGGTCGGCTTTGGCATTGCCTCAACCAATGCAACCAACGGCTTCGTCGGGCAGAACGTATCGGACATCCTCGAAAAGAAGTCGAAGGAGGCCATTCAGAACCTTGCCTCAACCCAGGCCGGCTTGATCCGGTCTGAGTTCGAAACCGCCCTCAATGCCGCTCGCACGATGGCGCACGGTTTTGCCACCATGGTGGATCAGAAGAATTCCGGTGCAGTGCCGATCGAACATCGGCGTGAGGCATTGAACGCGATGCTGTTGAACGTCTTGAGCAACAACACCCTGTTCAATGGCACCTACACAGCTTGGGAACCGAATGCTGTGGATGGGCACGACGAGCAGTTCCGCAATAGACGCGATACCGGCACCGACGCAACAGGCCGGTTCATCCCCTACTGGAACCGCGATCAAAACGGTCGGATCGCCATGCAGCCTCTGGTAGAGTATGACAGCCGCGACCTGCACCCGAACGGTGTCATGAAGGGCGGCTGGTACATCGGTCCGAAGGAAACCGGTAAGGAGAGCGTTCTCGATCCTCTGCCATACATCGTGCAAGGAAAACAGGTCTTTCTTGCCACACTATCGGTTCCGATCGTGGTTGACGGCAAGTTCCAAGGTGTTGCCGGCTCCGACTTCGACCTCGACTTTGTGCAGAAGCTGACCACCCAGGTTAGCAAGTCGATCTTCGATGGGCGCAATGAAGTGGTGATCGTGTCCAACATGGGCCTGATCGTTGCCCACAGCGCACGCCCTGAACTTATCGGCCAGCCGCTC
This sequence comes from Azospirillum sp. A1-3, assembly GCF_023806445.1. Classification (NCBI taxonomy): domain Bacteria; kingdom Pseudomonadati; phylum Pseudomonadota; class Alphaproteobacteria; order Rhodospirillales; family Azospirillaceae; genus Azospirillum; species Azospirillum sp. A1-3. The sequence continues at coordinate 37,287 of NZ_JAMSLU010000009.1, read as the reverse complement.
TCCAAGCTCAACACCGGCTGGGAGCAGGACATCGCCGTGGTGAAGAGCGGGCAGTCGAAGGTGGAGATCGACGATCGGTCGAAGATGCTGCGGACGTTTGCCCCTATTACCCTGGGCCAGACCGGTAAGCCGTGGGCGGTGCTGATCCAGGTGCCGCAAAGCGTTGTGCTGGCGGATAGCGTCACTCTTGGTGCTGCGCTGGACCAGCGCGCAAACTCCAGCGTGCTATGGCAGGTCGGCATTGCCGTGCTGGTGGCGATTGCGGCGGTCGGGGTCATGTGGGGCATGGCCCGTGGCGTTGCCCGGCCGATCCGCGCCTGTGTCGGCTTTGCCGAGGGAATCGCCGCCGGCCGCTTCGATCAGGAGCTCGCCGTTCGGCAGGTGGATGAGGTTGGCGTTCTGGCCGATGCGCTGCGCAAGATGCTGGCCGACCTTACCCGCATGAACGCCCAACGGGCCGAGGACCAGAAACGGGCAGAGGAGGAGCGTCGTACGAGCATGCTGCGGCTTGCCGACGATCTGGAAGGGCAAGTCATGAGCGTGGTCGAAGGGGTGGACGGCGCCGCCCGTGCGATGGGCACCACCGCCCAGAGCATGACCAGCACCGCAACCCAGACCAGCCAGCAGGCGGTGGTGGTTGCGTCTGCCTCCGAAGAGGCCAATGTGAATGTCCAGACCGTTGCCGCCGCGACGGAGGAACTGTCCGGGTCCATTCGCGAGATTGGGCAACAGGTCAACCGCTCGGCAGACATCGCCCGCGATGCCGTCGCTGCCGCCCAGCAGGCGAACGGACAGGTATTGGGGCTGAACGAAGCGGCGCTGAAGATTGGGACGGTGGTGCAGCTCATCCAGTCCATTGCCGCGCAAACCAACCTGCTCGCCCTGAATGCGACCATCGAGGCAGCTCGGGCAGGAGAGGCGGGAAAGGGCTTTGCGGTGGTTGCCGGAGAGGTGAAGAACCTTGCCAACCAGACCGCCAAGGCGACCGAGGAGATTGCTGGTCAGGTGAACGACATGCAGCGGGTGACTGGTGAAACCACGGCGGTAATCAAGAGCGTCGGCACGATCATTGCCCAGATCAATGACATTGCCACCACGATTGCTGCTGCAGTGGAGGAGCAGAACGCGGCAACACTGGAGATCGCGCGCAATGTCCAACAAGCTGCCAACGGCACTCAGGAGGTTACGTCGAATATTGAAGGCGTTAGGCAGGCAGCGGCGGAGGCCAGCGAGTCCGCCGGGCAGGTGTTGACCGTCTCCGCCCAGCTTGGCGATGAAGCGGGACGCCTGCGCTCGGTGGTGACTGGTTTCCTGTCACAGGTCCGCGCGGCTTAGCGCCATCAACCGTGATATTAGGGTGCCTCGCCAACTCTCTAGGTTTGATGACTGACAGTCATCTGGAGGCAGCAGATGCCCTCCGTGATGTAAAGTGGTCTCATCAAGAGCGTGGTTGCGGCAGTGGTCGGAACGTGACCGACCGCTGGCGCGCCACGCTTCCGGTCGTTTCCACGGTACATGGCCAGCGGCTCCATTACAGAGAACGCAGATGCGAGTTTGGCGACAGTGAGACTGTCCCAATGCCTGGCGTTCCTTGATGCCGCCAGAGCACAACCTGTTTGGGCGAAAGCCCTCCAGCACATTGATTTTAGTGCGTAGATCCATTGGCTTCGCTCCGAGGTATTGGCAGGACTGTTAAGAGTGCTTAAACCGCAATACCGGCAAATTGGCGCAAAATCAGCGGGAGAGATGTCCATGTCCGTGTCACATCGGGCCAAGCCCGACGGAATGGTCCCGACCGCCGAGAACGGGTATTCTGCGATGTTGCGCCGACAGCCTCCCGTGCGGACGGCGGTGGCCCACTCCGGATCATTGGGTGCCACCCTCACGGCCGCTCTTGCCCCCGATGGCGCCGATCTCTCCCTTATCCTCGCTTTCGTGCCGCCTGGCATGAATATCGCGGCTGTCGCTCGTGAAATGCGCGGCACTGTGGCCGGCGATACCGCAACCGTGCTGGTGTCCGGTGGCGGTTGCCTGTGCTCCCGACCGGAAGGCGGACTGCATCTGTCGCCCGAAGACAGTCCCGGCGGCATCGTCCTCCAGGCGTTTTCCCGTGACATGGTCGCACAGTTCCACATCGTCCGTGTCCCGCTCGGTCCGGCCGGCGTTCCGGAGCGGCGTACCGATCGGATCGCCGATACGCTGTCGTCGGTCACCGTACCGTTCCCGCTGGACGCCCGCGACACGCTCGCCCTGACCTTCATCGATAGTCTGTCCGGAGCGGAGAGCTCGCTCATGGAAGCCGTCTACCGGGTTAACCGGTTTCTCTGCCCGTTTGTTGGCGGCTCGGCCGCCGCTGTGGACACCAGCCGTTTGTCAGACGGCGGTAGCGAACTACCGACCAGTGATGCGCTCATCATCTTCATCAAACTCGCTGCTGGTGCGGCTTACGGGGTCTTCAGAACCCAGAACGTCAGGAAGAAAGGTGGCTCGGGCATGGTCGTGGCGGCCACCGACATTACCGGTTGTTCCGTCACACAGTTCATCGACCCCCGGACCCTGGAGATCCTGCCGGCCGTTGACGGCCTGGCGCGGCTGCTCGGCTGCGATCCGCAAAATCTCCGGGCCACGCTAAATCACCATGCTGTCGGCATTGAACTGGAAGGTGAAATTTTCGTGCGCTCGGTCGCCGATATCGACGACGACGCCAACACAGTAACATTCTTCTGTGATCTCGCGGCGGGCGATGAGCTGCATTCTTTGGAAAGAACTGATCCCGTCCAGCAGACGGAAGCCGACTGGGCGGCCTTCCTACAGGGCAAACCGCCGCCCGTTGGCATCCTGTTGAACGACTGCATTCAGCGCCGTTCGGCCATCGCCGCGGATCCGGATCGCCTGCGCGTGTTCGACGGCATTCCAGCCGCTGGCTGTTCCAGTTTCGGCGAGTTGTTCGGCATCAATGTCAACCAGACCCTCACCGCGGCTGTCTTCTTCCAAACCGCCGGCGGCGCCCGAATGGCCGATCCCTGCGTCGATCTTTTTCCAGCCTATTACTCCACTTTCAGGAACTACTTCACGGCGCGGCGCTACAACCAGCAGCTCCTCCTCAATCGGCTGCGGACAGAGATCATCGAGCGGCTGGTTCCTCGGGTAGCCGACACCGATGCTGGCCAAGCGGACGAGCCGGCTGGTGACGGCATCGACTTTCTTTCCGACCTCTCCCTTGTGCGGGTCCATCAGGAACGGCTCAGCCGCATGGCTTACTACGACGCCTTGACCGGTTTGCCGAACCGGCTTCTGCTGACGGAGCGATTGCAACAAGAGGTCGAGCGGGCACGGAACATTGGCAAGCTTCTGGCGATCGCGTATCTCGATCTCGACGGATTCAAGCCGGTCAACGACACCCTGGGCCATGATGCCGGAGACATGCTGCTGGCGGCCGTCGCCGATCGGCTCAGGCAGTGTTTCCGCCCCGGCGACACCGTGTGTCGGGTAGGCGGCGACGAGTTCGTATCGTTGCTGCCGGGGCTCGAAACAGTGGTCGACGGCCAGCGGGCGGCCGAACGCGCCCTAGATGCCGTCGCCCGGCCGTTTGAGATCCGGGGGCAGCCGGTCACCATTTCGGCGTCGATCGGCCTGACGTTATTTCCGCAGGACAGCAGCGACGCCGGCGTGTTGTTGCGTCATGCTGATCAAGCCATGTACCTGGCCAAGCAGGCCGGCCGGAACCGCTGTCACATCTTCGACGTCACCGACGATCTCCGTGTCAGCGAAACCCGTGCCAAGCTCAAGCGGGTTCAGACGGGCCTGGAGGCTGGTGAGTTTGAGCTGTTCTATCAACCCAAACTGGATCTGCGGCAGAACCGGTTCGCAGGAGCGGAGGCACTAATCCGCTGGAAGCATCCGGAACGAGGGTTGCTGATCCCGGACGATTTCCTGCCGGATCTGGAAAACTCGGACCTGATCATCATCCTTGGCGATTGGGTCATGGAGGAAGCGCTGCGCCAGATGGTGGTTTGGCGTCGCCAAGGTTTGGATGTCACGGTGAGCGTCAACGTTGCCGCCCGCCAACTCCAAGATCCCCACTTTATAACCAAGGTCCGGGATCGGCTTTCCCGCTGGCCGGAACTGCCGGCTGGGAGCCTAGAGATTGAGATCCTTGAGACGGCGGCGCTGGAGGATGTCGAGGCGGTCGGCACAATCATCTACACCTGTCGGGACCTCGGGGTGCCGTTTGCCATAGACGATTTTGGGACGGGATATTCGTCGCTGAACTACCTCCGGCGCCTACCGTTCGATGTGCTGAAAATTGATAAATCGTTCGTTATCGACATGCCGTACCAGTCGGACAGCCTGACGATCGTTCGGGCTGTGATCAGCTTGGCCCAGGCATTTGGCCGCCGGGTCATTGCCGAGGGTGTCGAGGGGCCGAAGCATGTGGAGATGCTGCTGAAACTGGGCTGTGACCTAGGGCAAGGTTTCGGGATCGCTCCGCCACTGCCGGCGGTGGAGTTTGCCGATTGGCTGCGAGCCCACTCCGGACCGGAATGTGTCAAGCCGACTCACTGTGGATCAGCGCCCAATCACGGCCAGATGGGATGACGGCTTACATCGTTTTTTTGAGGTAACGTCCATGGGCGTGGTGGAAAAAGCGCCCATGAAGGATCGGGCTGGGGCCGGGCGAAGCTCGCACACAGCGTAGCCCGGCCCCAGCCCGATCCTCCGCCTCGCAGGCGGTGTGTTCGGCGGCAGGAGGTGGTCATCGCGCATCTTCGGTAAGGTCAAGTTGCAACACGCGACCCCGACCAAGGACACGACGATGACCGACGACAGACTGGCACTGATCGAGCAGATCCAGAAGAGCACGGACGGCGACTTCCTGCGCTCGGTCGCCGAGCACACGTTGCACCGGCTGATGGACTTCGAGGTCGAGGCGCTGATCGGCGCCGCTCGCCATGAACGCACCGACACGCGCACCACCTACCGCAACGGCTCGCGCCCGCGCCAGTTCGACACCCGGCTCGGCACGCTGGATCTGAAGATCCCCAAGCTGCGCCAGGGCTCCTACTTCCCGGCTTTCCTGGAGCCGCGCAAGACCGCCGAGAAGGCGCTCACCGCCGTCATCCAGGAAGCGTGGATTCAAGGCGTCTCAACCCCCAAGGTCGATGACCTCGTCCAGGCGCTCGGCATGACCGGCATCTCCAAGTCCCAGGTCTCGGCGCTGTGCCAGGAGATCGACACTCGGGTGCAGTCCTTCCTGGAGCGTCCGCTGGAGGGAGACTGGCCGTACCTCTGGCTGGATGCCACCTACCTGAAGGTCCGCCAGGACGGCCGGATCGTCTCGATCGCCGCGATAATCGCCACCGGCGTCAATCAGGATGGGCGGCGCGATATCCTCGGCCTCGGGCTGGGGCAATCAGAGGCGGCGATCTTCTGGATTGAGTTTCTGCGCGGCCTCGTGCGGCGCGGGCTGAAAGGCGTGAAGCTGGTGATCTCCGATGCTCATGAGGGGCTGAAGGCGGCGATCAGCCAGGTGCTGTGCGCCACCTGGCAACGCTGCCGTGTTCATTTCCTTCGCTCGCTGCTCTGCCATGTGCCCAAGGGCCAGCAAACCGTGGTGTCGGCCGCCGTGCGCCAAGTCTTCGTGCAGCCCGACCGCAAGAACGCCGGTGAGGTCTGGCGCCATGTCGCCGATCAGCTGCGGGCGCGCTTTCCCAAGGTGGCAGCACTGCTCGACGACGCCGAGCATGACGTGCTCGCCTATATGGACTATCCCGAGGCGCACCGCACCAAACTACATTCGACGAATCCTCTTGAGCGTCTCAACAAGGAGGTCAAACGCCGCACTGATGTTGTTGGTATATTCCCAAATGAGGAAAGTGTTCGAAGGCTCGTCGGCGCGATCTTGCTGGAGCAAAATGATGACTGGCAGCTCCAGCACCGTTACCTGACGCTCGAAACCATGGCCGGGATCGCTGCCCCCGACGAGACCGCCATCACGCCACTTCCCTCAGCAAAGGCGGCCTGACCGACGACGCTCCTGACCACCTTCCAATTCCACCACCTTGACGGACGTGACCGCGTCCGCACAGCCCCGAGCACAGGGGTACTCCCCCTGCGCCGCGATCCTGAACGCGGGCTGAACCGGCTGTTCAGGCTCGCCTCAGGCCGCGTGGCGCAGAGTGCCGGTCATGGAGCGCATCGGCGCTCCCCAGCACCACAGGTGAAGCCATGCTCAAGACCACCGCTCTCGCCGCTCTTGGCCTCCTGACGCTCTCCGGCGGCGTCTCCGCCGGCGACCATCACCGCGCCCAGGCGTTCCAGCCGAGCAGCCCGCAGGCGCTCATGGCCGTCGTCGAGGCCGGCGGCGGCACTGTCACCGGCACGGTCGGCACCGTCGCTGCGACATCGTTCGTCCTCTCCGACGGGGAGAAGGAGATCCCGGTCACCAGCCACGGCTTCCTGGCGGACGGCATCCAGTCCGGCGACCAGATCACCGTGGTCGGAAGCATCCGGCACGGCGGCATCCGGGCCGACCAGATCATCCGCCAGGACGGCACCGCCTTCGGCCGCGACGCATCCCTGGACCGCCGCCGGTACGCCGACAATGACTGACCGCGCCCCCGGCACCCGGGCGGGGTGGAACGAGGCCCCCGCCCGACGCCGTTCCAGGCATTCCCAGCCGGAGCGCCGCCCATGCTGAAGACGACGATCCCCCACACCGTCGCCACCGTGCTCGTGATCGGCGCTCTGGCCACCGCCTATCAGGCCGTGGACGGCCCGTCGAGCATCGCCGGGCTCTGGGCCGCCGGCGGCAGCCGGGACCACTGAACCGCACCTGCCGGCGCAAACCCCAGCCAACACGGACACCGCCATGGCCACCCGCAAGCCGACCGCCGCCGAGATGACCGCGCTGCTGACGTTCCACGCCACCCTCTCGGGCGCGTTCGTCGTCGCCTACCTCAAGGGGGACGAGGATACCTACGGCATGCACGTCTTCGTCGGCTACGCGGCGCTCATCGCCATCGCGCTGCGCGTGGTGATCGGACTGTTGGCCCCACCGGCTGCCCGCTGCGCCTTCCCCGGCCATCGCCCGGACCGGTGCTGGACTGGATGAAGCGCCTGGTCAGCGGCGATCCGAAAGCGCGCACCGAGCGCAGCCCACTGATCGCCTGGATGGCCGCGGCCCTCCTCGGCGCCTTCGGCCTGGCGGCGGCCTCCGGCGCGGTGGCAGACTTCGTCGTGAAGTTCGAGGACTTGCACGAGACCCTCGGCGCGGTCGCCCTGTACATCGTCATCGCCCATATCGCCCTGGTCTTCGGGCTGTATGGGCTGAAGCGGCTCACGCCCGTGGTCCCGTCCCGCGGCACCACCCAGCGCTCCACCCTTTCCGATCGGGTGCCCTCATGAGACTGCTCCTCGTCCTCGCGGCCGTCGCGGCCACCACCACCGGCGTCGCCCTGGCGGCCACCGCTGACCCTAACCGCACGAAGATCCTGGACGGCTACGCCGCCGAGGCGAAGAAGGCCGATCCAAGCTTCACCGGCTTCTCCGCCGACCGTGGTCAGGAGCTCTACTTGGGCCCGCACAGCGGCGGCAAGGTGGCCGAAACCCGGGCCTGCGCCAGCTGCCACACCCAGAACCCCGCCGGGCCGGGGCGCCATTACCGGACCGGGCGGGCCATCGAGCCGATGGCGATTTCGGCCAACCCGAAGCGGTTCACCGACCCGGCCGAGGGCGAGAAGCGCTTCGAGCGCGACTGCGTCAACGTCCTCGGCCGCGCCTGTACCGCCCGTGAGAAGGGCGACTTCATCACCTTCCTGGCCGGCCAATAGAAAGGACGCTCCCGATGTCTCCCGACCCACATCTCCGCTCGCTACGCGACGCCTACGCCCGGTACGCCACCGGGGTCGCGGTGATCACCACATTGACCCCGGCGGGCACTCCCGTCGGCCTGACCGTGAACTCCTTCAGTTCGGTGTCGCTGGATCCACCACTGGTGCTGTGGAGCCTGATGCAGTCCTCCGCCAGCCTGCCCGTGTTCTGCGAGGCCAGCCGCTTCGCCGTGAACGTGCTTGCCGACGATCAGCACCATCTCTCGACGCGCTTCGCGTCGCGCAGCGAGGAGCGGTTCGCCGGGATTGACTGGACGCCCGGTCTGGGCGGCGTGCCCCTGTTGCGCGACTGCCTCGCGCAGTTCGAGTGTACGACACACAGCCATGTGGAGGCCGGCGATCATCTGGTCGTCCTGGGCCGCGTGCACCGCTTCGAGCACCGCGACGGCGCGCCGCTCCTGTTCTTCGCCAGCCGCTACGCCGAACTGCGCCGCGAACTGGCGTCCGCCACAGCAGCCTGAGGAGTCCGGCCATGCGCCTCGTGATTGGCGCCACCGCCGCCCTGCTGCTGATCGGCGGCGGCGCACTGGCGAACGAGTTCGAGCGGGTGCCGCCGGTGACCGACGCGGCGACGCGGAAGGAATGCAGGTCCGTCCAAGATACGTGTAAAAATAGGTCATAAGGGCACTTCGAAGGGAAGGGACGTTGGATTGAGCGGCCCCGGGAGGTCGTTCATGTCGAGGACGTACTGGCCGAAGCGGCGGGCGTGTTCGCGTGTGTAGGGGCTGAGGCGGGCAACGAGGCCAGGGTGACGGCAATGCCCTCCGCAGCCATGGAGGACAGAACCGCGGTCAGGTCGGTGACATTGGACAGCATGATCGTGTTGACGACGGGGCTGGCATATTTGAGGTTCATCCGGCCTTTACACGTGCCGGCAAACTTTGCAACAGAACCTGATTACGGACGCGAGCCAAGCGGAACTGTAACCCCGGCCACCTCCGTGCGACACGCTGATCGGCATCCATGGGATAGTACCGAGTTATGTCGGAATCGTTGGCGGGGCCGTCACGATGGTTCCGGCAGGTTTCGCGCCAACTTGATCGTCGTGCTGGCGCTGCCGTAGAGGATCACCTCCCTTCAGGAGGTGCCTTATGCGCTGCCCGCACTGCTCTTCGACCGCGACCACCGAGCGTTCAGACCGCACGGCCCACGGGTACCGGCACTTCCGCTGCCGCGGGTGCGGACGCCAGTTCAACGAGCGCACGGGCTCGCTGCTGAACCGGCTGCAGGTCCCCACCGATGTGGCCTTTCTTGTTGTGCTGTAGCGCCTCCGGATGAAGCTCAGCCTGCGCGACTTGGCAGAAGTCCTGCTGCTGCGCGGGCTGGTCTTCTCGCACGAGGCGGTGCGCGACTGGGAAGCCAAGCTGGCGCAGCTGCTCACCGGGGCCTTGCGCAAACGGCGCAAGGGCAAAATCGGCCGGAACTGGTACGTGGATGAGACGTACCTGAAGATCGCCGGGCAGTGGCAATACCTGTACCGGGCCATCGACACCGACGGCAATCTGGTCGATGTCTACCTGAGCGCGACCCGTGAACAAGCCGCCGCCGAGGCGTTCTTCCGTTCCGCCGTGGCGTTCCGCCGTGGACGTCACCGGCATCATCCCGGAGACCATCACCACCGACAAGCATGCCGGCTACCCGCCGGCTCTGGAGGAGGTGTTCGGCGACGACATCGAGCACCGTACTTCCAAGTTCAAGAATAACCATCTCGAGCAAGATCATCGCGGGGTCAAAGGCCGCACGCGCCCAATGCGCGGCTTCCAAACCCACACCAGTGCTCACCGCTTCTGCCGGGCGCACGATGAGGTGCGCGACTTCCTGCGGCCGGCGACCGAGCGCATGCAGCCCGTCCCAGCGGCGCGGCGACGGGCGATCCATGTCCAGAGGGTCGCCGTCCTGCGCGATATGCTCGCTGCCGCCTGACAAACACGGAGCCGGAGGACGGGCTCTCTGCGCCTACTCGCTCACCTTGGCGCGAGACCTGACGGAACCCCCTGGTCAGCCTGTGGGAGATGGACGGTGCCTTGATCGTCTACGACGCCATCACGCTCACGGAAGTGAAACGTATTCCGATGTCCAAACCGTCGGGAAAATACAATGTTCACAACAAAATCAGCCTATCGGCCGGCACCAGCCACTGAGTTGTGCTGGCGCTGGTTCAACACAAGGCGACGCATGAATCCCTGGTGCCGTCATGTGTCGGCAAAAGCCGGAGTTCAGGTGCCAGATATGGCAAGAGCACAACAAGGAGGAAACCAAGCTATGGGCAAGGCGCTGCTTTGGGGAGTTTTTCTCGTCATCGGTTCGTCACTCGGCGCGTCCGGCGCATCGGCAGCCGACGCGGCTGCAGGCAAGGATGTTTTCAAGGAATGTATGGCCTGCCATACCGTCGAACAGGGAAAGAACCGCGTGGGTCCGAGCCTGCATGGTGTGGTCGGTCGCAAGGCCGCGTCAGTTGAGAACTTCAAGTATTCTAAACCTATGCAGGAAAAGGCATCATCGGGGCTAACCTGGACGCCAGAGGTCCTCAAGTCCTATCTGCAAGCGCCTAAGGAGATCGTTCCAGGTACCACTATGGCTTATGCAGGATTGAAGAACTCTGCCAAGTACAAAGCCAGTCCGGATGAAGCAGCCGACAATCTCATTGCTTACCTGACCGAAACCAAGTGACCGTCACAGATACATGGTTCAGATTGCCTGGCTCGCTGTCGGCGATCGAGGGTAGTCGCATATAGGTCATAGTACCTAGCCTGGGGAGGCTGAACGTTTATCCGCAAGGTCGATCCGCCTTACGCCAGTCTCCCCTTTTGCGCTGTAGCCACCGCCGCCCACCACAGGTTTTATTGGTGGTTAATAAGCAATTCTGTCGCGAATCGACAACGAGGGGGAGGTGATGGCCGAGAGGTTCACGAAATCAGCGGCACGCAACATCTTCTATGGCGGATCGCTCTTCTTCCTGGTCACCTTCGTCGCCCTGACGATCCACAGCCACTACTACATACGCACGTCCAGTACGGACGAGGCGACGCTGTCCGACAGCGTGGCCCGTGGCAAGCACGTCTGGGAAAAGAACGCCTGCATCAACTGCCATTCGATTCTCGGCGAAGGCGCCTATTTCGCGCCGGAACTCGGCAATGTCTGGGTCCGCTACGGCGGGCGCGATGACGCCGAAAGCGCGCGCGCAGCGCTGATCGCCTGGATGCAGTCGCAGCCCAGCGGGGTCGAGGGGCGCCGACAGATGCCGCAGTTCAATCTCACCGACCAGGAGCTCAACGACCTCGTCGATTTCCTCGAATGGACCAGCCGCATCGACACGCAAGGCTGGCCGCCGAACAACGCGGGCTGAAGGGGAGGGTCGCGGCATGAAATACGAAACCCAGCGCATCGCCTACTGGTACTTCGTCTGTGCGATGGTCCTGTTCGTCGTCCAGGTTCTGGTCGGCACGCTTGCCGGCACCGTCTATGTCGTGCCCAACTTCCTGTCCGAGACGCTGCCCTTCAACATCCTGCGCATGATCCACACCAACGCGCTGATCGTGTGGCTGCTGCTCGGCTTCTTCGGCTCGGCCTATTATCTGATCCCGGAGGAGGCGGAGCGGGACATCGAGAGTCCGATGCTGGCCTATGTCCAACTGGCGATCCTGATGATCGGCGCTCTCGCCGCCGTCGCCGGCTATACCATGGGCATCCATGAGGGGCGCGAGTTCCTCGAACAGCCGCTGTGGGTGAAGGTCGGCATCGTCATCGCCGCCTTGATTTTCCTCTACAACGTGTCGCTGACGGTGTTCCGGGGCCGCAAGACGGCGATCACCAACGTCCTGCTGCTGGGGCTGTGGGGTGTCGCCATCTTCTTCCTGTTCGCCTTCTACAACCCGGCCAATCTGGCGCTGGACAAGATGTACTGGTGGTACGTCGTCCATCTGTGGGTGGAGGGCGTGTGGGAACTGGTGATGGCGTCGATCCTGGCCTTCCTGGTCATCAAGATGACCGGCGTCGACCGCGAGGTGGTGGAGAAGTGGCTCTACGCCATCGTCGGCCTCGCCCTGTTCTCCGGCCTGCTCGGCACCGGGCACCATTACTACTGGATCGGCGCGCCGGGGTATTGGCAGTGGATCGGCTCGCTGTTCTCCACGCTGGAGGTGGCCCCCTTCTTCGTCATGGTCCTTTTCGCCTTCACCATGGCCTGGAAGGGACGGCGCGACCATCCGAACAAGGCGGCCTTCCTGTGGACGCTCGGCACGCCGGTCTTCGCCTTCTTCGGGGCGGGCGTGTGGGGCTTCCTGCACACGCTGTCCTTCGTGAACTACTACAGCCACGGCACCCAGGTCACCGCGGCGCACGGGCATCTGGCCTTCTTCGGCGCCTATGTGATGCTGAACCTCGCCATCATCACCTACGCCATGCCGACCTTGCGCGGCCGTGCGCCATACAACCAGGTGCTCAACATGTGGAGCTTCTGGATCATGACCTCGGCCATGGCCTTCATGACCTTCACCCTGACCTTCGGCGGCGTCGTGCAGATCCACCTGCAGCGCGTGCTGGGCATGACCTACATGGAGGTGCAGGAGCAGTTGGCCCTGTTCTACTGGATGCGTCTCGGGTCCGGCATCTTCGTGGTGCTGTCGGTGCTGCTGTTCGTCTATTCCGTCTTCGGACCGGCCCGCGAGCAGCTGCCCGCGCGCAGCCGGCCCAGCGTCGCTCCGGCGGAATGATGGGCGGGGTCATACCCACGGACGGGATGGCGGGCTCCGCCATCCCCTTCTACGCCCCGACCGGCAATGAGGTGGCGCTGTTCGAGCATGCCCACCGCAACCGCCTGCCGCTGCTGCTGAAGGGGCCGACCGGCTGCGGCAAGACCCGCTTCGTCGCGCACATGGCGGCGCGGCTGGGGCGTCCGCTCCACACCGTGTCCTGCCACGACGACCTGACCGCCGCCGATTTGACCGGCCGCTACCTGCTGAAGGGCGGCGACACCGTCTGGACCGACGGCCCGCTGACCCGCGCCGTCCGCGAAGGCGCGATCTGCTACCTCGACGAGGTGGTGGAGGCGCGCAAGGACGTGACCGTCGTGCTGCACCCGCTGACCGACGACCGCCGCCTGCTGCCGCTGGAGCGCACCGGCGAACTGCTTGAGGCTCCGCCCGACTTCATGCTGGTCGTCTCCTACAACCCCGGCTACCAGAACATCCTGAAGTCGCTGAAGCCCAGCACCCGCCAGCGCTTCGTCGCCATCGAGTTCGGCTTTCCCGCCCCGGAGGCGGAGGCCGCCATCGTCGCCCGCGAGAGCGGGCTTGCCGCCGATCGGGTGGCGCCGCTGGTCCGGCTGGGCAACGCCCTGCGTGCGCTCAAGGGACAGGACTTGGAGGAAGGCGTCTCGACGCGACTGCTGGTCTATTGCGCCAGCCTGATCCGTGACGGGATGGCGCGGGACGAGGCGGTGCTGGCCTCCATGATCGAGCCGCTCACCGACGACCCGGAGGTCAAGAAGGCGCTGCTGCGGGTCACCGAACTCACGCTGGGGTGATCGTATGGCGTCCATCTGGGAACCCGAGGAGTTCGTCGGCGCGTTGTGGCACCGCCTTGTCGGCAATGCCGTGTCATACCCGCGCCATCCGGAGGCGGCGGTCGGCCTGGACGACATGCGGACGCGGTTGGGCGTGCTGTTCCGGGCGCTGGGCGGACCGGGCGCCGTCCGCATCGCCGCGACCGCCGCGGAATCCTCCGGCCACCGCCTGGGCCTGAAGCAGCGGCTCGGCCTGGGAACCGAAAAGCTCGACCGCGCCCGCTATGACGGCGCCACCCTCCAACTGCCCGACCGTCTGGACGTCTTTCCGGCGCGCGAGGACAACGCAGGCCTTTACGAGTGGCTGGCCGTCTTCTTCGTCCATGCCGAGCCGCCGCCGATGCTTCCCACCGACCTGCTGCAGGCCGATCTGGCCCGCCTGCGCGCGGCCAAGCTGGCGAGCGACCGCGCGCTTGCGGCATGGCCAGGACTGCGGGTCCTGCATGACCGGCTTTGCCGGGCGATGCGCGCCGCAAGGCCGCGGCGGCGCCTGCCCGCGCAGGAGGCCGCGGTGGAAAACGTGGTCCTCGCCCTCCTCGGCGCGGAGCGGCGGCCTGCCGACGTCAGGTTTTCCGCCATGCTCGCCGCAGTGACCGACGGGACCATGCCGCTCGACGCGTTCGAGGCGGATCCCGGCTATCGGCCGTTCCTGCCCGTGCCGCTGTGGGGCGAGGTGTCCGACGCCGTCGGAGCGGGCGTGGCGGCGGACGGCGACGAGGAGGGCGGCGGCGGTGCGGAGGGGGACGGCAAGCGCCGCAAGGCCAAGCGCCGCGAGAACGACCAGACCCGCCGCGACGACCCGCTGATGCTGAATCGCTTCGAGAAGATCCTCGGGCTGGCGGAGATGGTCAACCTCAACCGCAAGGTCGAGGACGACGACGAGGAAAACGCGCGCAAGGCGGCCGAGGACATGGACGAGATCGCCGTCGGCCAGCACGAGCGCAAGGCCTCGGCCAAGCTGAAAATGGACCTCGACCTTGCCGCCGAAGAGGCCGATGCGGCGCCGCTTCGCGCCGAGATCACCTATCCCGAATGGGACTGGAAGCGGCGGCGCTATCTTCCCGACCATTGCCGCGTGATCGCCGAACCCGCCGCGCTGGAAGGCGAGGACTGGCGTCCCGACGACGATGCGATCCGCCGCATCCGTCTGGTGCGCCGCCAGTTCGAGGCCATGCGGCCGCGCCGGCAGTTGATGACCGGCCAGCCCGACGGCGACGACCTCGACCTTTCGGCGCTGGTGCGCTCCGTCGCCGACCGGCGGGCGGGCGGATACGGCTCGGAGCGGGTCTACAGCGCGGTGCGCACCGTCGCCCGCGACCTTTCGGTCTGCGTGCTGGTCGACGTCTCCCTGTCCACCGACAGCTATGTCGACGAGCGGCGCGTGCTGGACGTCGAGAAGGAGGCGCTGCTGGCGCTGACGCATGGGCTGGCCGCCTGCGGCGACGAGCACGCCATCCTCACCTTCACCTCGCATCGCCGGCACCGCGTGGACGTGCGCACGGTGAAGGATTTCGAGGAGCGGCTGGACGCCCGCGTCTTGCGCCGGATACAGGCGCTCAAGCCCGGCAGCTATACCCGGATGGGGGCCGCTCTGCGCCACGCCACCTTCCGCCTCAAGGACCGTCCGCACACGCACCGGCTGCTGCTGCTGCTGACCGACGGCAAGCCCAACGACACCGACCATTACGAGGGGCGCCATGCCATCGAGGACACGCGCGTGGCGGTGCAGGAGGCGCGCCGCGCCGGCTTGCGGCTGTTCGGCATCACGGTGGACGAGCAGGGGCGAGACTATCTCCCCTACATCTTCGGCACCGGCGCCTACGCCATCTTCCCTCATGTCGCGCGCCTGCCGGCGGCATTGCCGGCCATCTACCGCCAATTGACCTGCTGAGTGTTCACGGGAACAGGAGCCATCATGCTTAGGATCCTCCGCGCCGCCATTCTTGGAACCGCCCTGGGAGCCATCCTGGTGTCCGGCTCGGCCTGGGCACAGGCCAATCTCCGGCCGGACCCGACGCCGCGCCTGCCGCCGCAGCCGGGCCAATCGCTGCCGCTCGAGGACGCGCTGTTTCTCAGGCAGGCCGCGGCGGCAAGCCAGGGGCAGGCCGAACTCGGGCGGCTCGCCGCCGAGAAGGGGCCGGACGATGCGTTCAAGGCCATGGCCAGGGAGATCGCGCAAACCCACGCGAAACTCGACGAGGGTCTGAAACGCCTGTCCTCCGCCCGCACCCTGCCGCCGGCCGATCAGGTGAAGCCGCAGCGCGCCGACCAGTTCGGAGCGGCAGGGGCGGTGACCAACCCGGCGAACACACAGGACGGGATGGCGCAGGAGGCGGCGAAGTCCCTGTCGGCGGCGAGCGGGGAAGGATTTGCCAAAGGCTATCTGGAGGCGCAGCTGCGCATCCACGACCGCATCGTCGACCTGTACCAGACCGAAGCGTCGCACACGCCCGACCGCGAACTCGCCACCTTCGCCATCACCAATCTGGTGTCGATCCAGAAGAACCGCGACGCCCTGCGGCAGATGGCCGGCCGGTTCGGGATCAGCGCCCCTGTGGAAGGGCAGGCCATTCAGTACGACGACCCCAGCAAAGCCCGATGAGTGCGAGGATCGATCAGCCATGTGCCTACCGGGAGCGTGAAGATCAGTCTCTGGAGCGAGGTTTGCTGAATCGCAAAGAGGCTCTTTGTCGACAAAGATATACTGCCTTGTACCTCGTTATCGGCAGTCGGATGACGCACATGACCAGATCGCATATCGAGCAGCAGACACTCGTCGGTACACAGGTCGCCACAGTGGACAGCGCTGGCAGCCTCGTGTTCGACGCAACGCTCGTGGCTCCGGTTCTCGGGCTCAGGCCCGGTGCATTCATGGAAGAACTGAAGAGGGGCATGGTTTACCACGTGCATGAGTTGGGGGTGGGGGAGGACAGCGGGACGACGCGGGTGACATTCCGGCATCGGGCGCGGCAATCTGTCCTGATCTTAGATAGCTTTGGACGCGTGATTCATGTCGGATAACAATGCCGCTGACGTCGGCGTTAAGGAGCACTCCCTGCCTTCCCACATGCGGCCAGACTCCGAGACGGCTGACTGGGGACCGTTGTCGAGCCTACCCGGAAATCCAATGATGTGGATTCTCATCCTGGGTGAACTGGCCGTCTTTGGGGTTCTGTTGCAAAGTCGGCGGTTGGGTGAAAGTGGTTCCAGTTTGAACGACTTCAGGCAGCAACCCCGAACAGGGTGGCGATGAAGGAGGCCTGGCCGCTCATGTCGTTGGCGGGAATGGCGGCAATCTGTCCTTTGCGAACCATGGCCATGATCTCGTAGCCGGCGATCGTTCGGCGCGCGGTATGGAAGCTTTTGAAGCCGAGACCAGGACGGACCAGCCTTTTGATCCGTCGGTGATCTTGTTCAACGATATTGTTGAGATACTTGATTTTCCGCAGCTTGGCAAAGCGCCAGAGCTCGCCGTCTGCCTTCATCGCCTTGGTTGCACTTGGATAGGCGGCATTTTTGTCCACGGTGAGGGTGCGCGGGTTAACCGTATGCCGCTGCCTCCGGGCTTTGCGGAAGAAGCGGCGGGCGGCTGCGGCATTACGCTTGGCGCTCAACAGGAAGTCGATCGTCTGTCCGCGCCCATCGACGGCGCGGTACAGATACATCCAGTGGCCCTTCACCTTGACGTAGGTCTCGTCGACCCGCCAGGAGCCGGTCGTCATGCGCAGGTGCGGGCGCAGGCGCTTGTCCAACTCCGGCGCGTAGGCCTGGATCCAGCGGAAGAGCGTCGTGTGATCGACCGCCACGCCTCGGTCGGCCAGCATGCGTTCCAGGTCCCGGTAGCTGATCGGGAACTGCAGATACCAGCGCACCGCCCACAGGATCACCGCCGCCGTGAACTGCCGGCCCTTGAACGGGCCCTTCTTGCATCGCATCACCCCGCCACCCCAGCTGCCGAACCGGCCAAGGTTCTACCCGATCCCAGCCCTGTCGCAAACGCTGCAACAGAACCTTCAGGGTCTCCTTCTGCTTCAGGATAACCCCGCCGAGCACGAAATTCCGGACAGTCTCGCGCTCCTCTATCTGCCCAACGGCTCTCTCCTCATCGCCCTCGGATTCATACAACCCTATCCGGGCGACAACCATCCTGACGCAGAGGGCAACCGCCACGGCGCCACCGCCGGCTGGCCCCGTTCGGGGTACAAGGCGGCGAACAGTTCGTCCTGGTAGATCGTCCCCAGCACGTCGCGGAGGCGGAGAACGGCCGTGCCCTTGGGAAAGGCGGCCCGCGCGACGGTCGCGGTCGTCTCGGGCACCGGCGGAATGGTCTGCGGCTTGAGCGACATGATCGGCCCCCTTCATTGAGGATGTCTCCTCAACAGCCACCGTTCCCAGGCCGTGCCGAGGCCCCGGATTTCGCCAACAGTGTCGGATGATGCCCGGACCCCAATTCCTATTTGGTATCGCAACGATTTTTCTTCGTTGTAGACTTCATTGCATCCTATATCCGGATCAGAATTTGGGACTTGAAGGACGTTAAGGCCATGGATCTGACGCTGGAGAACCTGGAGAAGATGACGCCCGATCAGGAAAGCCTCTTCTTAATGCGTCTCGATGCAGAACTTGAGCAGGATGCTGGTGCCGCCGCTCGCGGTCACCTCGCTGAAGGCCAGCCGATCTACTACCGCAAACCCAACACACGGCCGGGCTGCGTCATCAAGGAATATCCGGACGGCCGAAAGGAACTGGTCGATTTCTCGACCGGGGAGGAAAGGCTGGTCGATCGGCTGGTCGCATGAGCCAACCACAGTTATGGGTGCTCGCCGGTCCGAACGGCGCCGGCAAGTCAACCATCGCCCGCCGCCACATCATTGGGCGCGTCCCGTTCGTCAACGCGGACGACATCGCCCGCCAGCTCGATCCCAGCGACGTGAACAGCCCGGCCGCCCACTTGCGCGCCGGCCGGCTGGCGGTGGAGGAACGCGAGGGCAGGCTTGCCCGTCGCGAAACCTTCGCGATGGAAACCACGCTGACCGGAAAGAGCGAGCTGGCGCTGATGCGCCGGGCGGCCGAGGCCGGTTACAAGGTCAACCTGATTTTTGTCGGGCTGGATGATGTTGCGCTGTCGGCGGCGCGCGTGCATGCCCGTGTGCGCAGAGGCGGCCACAACGTTCCAAAGGACGCGATCCTCCGCCGCTATGGCCGCAGCATGGAGGCCCTGCCGGAAGCTCTGTCAATCGCCCACCGGGCGTGGGTGTTCGACAACTCGGATAGCCGGCGCCGGCTGCTGCTGAAACGGGATCAGGGTGAAGTGAAGAAGCTGTCCGCCGATCTATCGGCGTGGGCCGAGCAGGCGATCCCGCAGCAACTCAGGCAGAAAGTCCAAAAGCGCGGCGGCCGGTAAAACCCCAACGGGAACGGTCAGGCGATAAAAAAAGGGCCGGGAGACTTCCGGCCCTTTGTGATGCGCTCCAGAAAGCCTCACCCCTGCCAAGGCGGTATAATCATGTCCTTGGTCACCATGATGTTGAAGCGGTAGCCGGGTCGGATTTCCAGGGTCGGAGCGACGTTCAGACCCTTGCGGGCGTACTCCGTGCCGAGCTGGCCCATCTGCTGGCCGAGACTGCCGGCAATGATCTGTTGCGCGTCATAGCCGCCGCGGGTGTCGCCGCGCTGCTGCGGCTGGGAGAGCTGGACGCCGGCCGAGAAGATCGACAGCAACAGGGCGTTGCCGAAGGTTCGGAAATAGTGGTTGTTCACCTGATCGGAGACGCCGGCATAGCCGCCCTGGTCGGCGCCGGGCATGCTGCCGAGATCCAGCGACGAAGCGTCAGGATAGATGATCCGGTTCCAGGCGATCAGCACCCGTTCCTGCCCCATCTCCACCCCGTTGTCGTAGGTGCCGATCAGCATGGAATCCTTGGGGATCAGCAGATATTGCCCGGTGGCGGTGTCGTAGACGTTCTCGCGCACCCGCGCCTTGATGATACCGGGGAGGTCCGAGTTGATGCCGCTTTCCATGACACCAGGGATGATGGCGCCGGCCTTCACCTCGTAGGGCGACAGTGCCGCCTCGCGGGTGCCGGCGAGGTAGTGCGAGCCGCGGGCCGGCTGCTGAGTGAGGAGGTTGCGTTTGGCATCCGGCCCGGTGCCCTGTCCCCCGCGCCCTTGGCCGCTGCCATAGCCGCCGGCACCGCCACCAGTTCCACCGGCCGCGCCGAGGCCGCCGCTCGCCCCCGAGCTGCCAAAGCCGGTGCCGGCGGCGCCAGGACCAGCCGCGGCCGGCTGCTGCATCTGCCCGGGCTGGGTGCGGTTGCCGGGGACGGTGGTCGGCGCTTCCAGAGCCGCCTTCAGCACCGCCCGGCGCTGTTCCTCGACCCGCCGCACTTCGGCATCATACTGCTGCCATGCCCGCATCCGGGCATCGTCCTCCAGCGTCCGCCCGCCATTGGCAGCGGGGCCTCGCCCCATCGGGTCCGGTGGTACCCCCGGCAGGGTGGCGGGGGTGATCGCAGGAGGTGTTGCCGGCGTTGCCGGGGGCGGAGCTGCCCGCCGTGCTTCGATGATGCCGGCGCTTTGCGCCGCCCCGAACAGCGGCTTGGCGTCCACCGGCTCCGGCGCCGCCACCACTTCGGTGCTGCCGACGCCGGCCGCCCGGCGCTTGGCCCGCTCGTTCATCGTGTAGGCGATGGCGATGGCAACCAATGCTGAAATGCCGATCAGGATGTAGATCGGCACGCGGGTCAGGCGCCGGCCGCCGGTCTGGCGCAGAGTCGGACCAGCGAGGAAATCGGGCGAGCGGTCGGGGCCATCGGCCGGTTGCTGCGTCTGGTCGGTCATTCCGCGGCGTCCTTCCGCACGGTGAAGGGGGAGCCGGCCTGGAGGGTGCCGGCACTGTTGCGCAGCCACAGGCGCGAAGCCGTGGTGCGGTCGACCTGGAGACGGACGAGCACCCCGGCATTGAGCGGCGTCACCAGATAGCGCAGGGGGTGGGCGCCTGGTGCGTTCTGCCCCGCGTCCGCCACTCCGAAGCCGATCCGCCGCAGCTCGCCGCGCAGGACCGGCGTCAGGCTGTCGTTGACCAAGTCTGCGATCGGCGCATCGAGCGCCAGGGTGGTGGCGGCCGCCGGCAGGCGCTCCGCCATGAAGCCGGCGATGTCGGCCGCCAGCACCGGGGCATCTGCCGGCGTCACCGCCTCGACGTAGGAGGACCGTGGGCCGACGCCGGCACAGCCGCCGAGCAGCAGCATCGCGCCGATCAGCGCGGCATGCAGGGGATGCCGCATGGCTCAGTTCCTCTCGCGCAGGATTTCGACTTTGGTCTGGTCGCCGCCGACACCGGAAATCAGCGCGGCATGGCGCAGCACCTTGTCGACCACATAGCGGTCGCCGCTGGCCCGGTAGTTGACGAACTGTTCCTTGTCGTCCGCGCTGATGGCCACCAGGGCGGGGGACTCGTCGTAGCGCATTTCGCTGGGAAACTGGATGTAGGTCTTGCGCCCGTCGGTGTAGACCCGCACCGGCCGCCAGGATGGCGTGTCGCCCCGTATGGCGAAGTTGAAGTCGAGATTGGCGGCATTCAGGCCATCGGAGAGGGTGGTGGCCTGCTGGCGCCGGTTCACCGCCGCCCGGTAGGCGTCCCAGTCCTGCTGAACGTCCTCCGGATAGACGAAGGACACCAGCGGCATCCAGTCCTTGGTACGGCTGACGAGCTGGACCACGTAAATCCGCCGGTCGGTGGCGATGGTCATGGTGGTGGTCAGGCCGCTGTCGCTCGCCTTGATGACGATGACGCTGGTCTGGTTGGCGCCGGTTCCGTAGGCGGTGGGGGTGGCCTTCCAGCGGGCGATGTCGCCGAGGTCGATCTGCTGCACCACCTCGCCCGGCTGGAGTTCGAGGTTGCAGACCCGCAAAGGCGCGCAGACGACGGAGGGGAGGGTGGAGCCGTAGGTGAAGGTGACGCGGCCGGCCTGCCCGCGCGCCGGGCGGTCCTTGCCGCCGCGCCACTCATCGGAGAGAGCGACGCCGCGCTGTTCCTTGGCGTTCAGCGCAGCCTCCTTGCCCGACATCAGGTTGACAGGCGGCGGGGTGCCGGTGCGGCGGGTCAGGACGGCCGGAGGATCGCCGGCCGGCGGAGTGGCGCCGGGCGCCTCCGTCTGCGCCGTCTGGATGGCCGGAACCTGCTGGGCAAGCGCCGGTTCCGCGACGATCACCGCCAGAGCGGCCAGGGTGATGGTTACCTTGAGCATGGGGGCACCTGTCAGATGAGCCGCTGGGACCAGGAGTAGCTGTTCACGTAGACTCCCATCGGGTTCATGAGGATCGCCTGTTCGGTGGCTGGCGGGGCGATGCTGATCGTCACCGTGGCCTGCCAGGAGACCGGCGGTTGCTTGACCGAGCCATCCCGGTTCATCACGCTTTCCCGCCATTCGATTCGCCATGTGTCCTGACTGATCGGCAGCACCGACTGCACCTCGACGGTCACGGTTTCGTTCTCCGCGCGCTTGAAGGGGTCGTTGGTACGGAAGTGTTCGAGGATTTGCGGGTAAGCGGCGCCGCGCTTGTTGAGCATGGCGAAGGCTTCGTCGATCAGCGCCCGCTCCGCCGCGGCATCGACATAGACGGAGCGGATGTTGCTGACCCAGCGGGCGAGCTGGGCGCGGATCACCCGCTCGTTGGGCACATAGATCTGATCGGCCCGCCGCACCCCCACCGCATCGCCCAGCTTGTTGGTTTCCACGACATAGGGGACGAGGCGGTTTTGGCTGCCGATCCACACCACACCCCCGACCGCCAGGGCGGCGATGGCGAGGCTGGACAGCGCCGTCAGGCGCCATGCGTTGGCGCGGGCGATGTAGGAACCATACCGCTCATTCCACTCGCGCCGGGCCGAGAGGTAGGGGGTCTCGGTCGGCGGTTTTGCTGGAGTTTTCGGCTTGCGCAGGGCGTGGGTCTTCATAGTCGATTGCCTATAGATCGAAGGAATCCATTCCCCTGGCGTTCAAACCCGAACGCCTATTCGGAGCGGATCACGTTGTCGGGTTGGCCCGGCGGTTGCCCTTGCTGGGGGGCTTGCGGAGCCTGTGGCTTTTCGGCAGCGGCCCGCAGCTCGCGGGCTTTGTGGCTCATGCTCTCGCCCATGCGCCCGCCCATGGTGCCGTAAGAGCGGCCGGACAGGCGGCGGCCGAGATCCTGCACCGCCGCTTGGCCGAGATTGCCGGCGGTGCGGGCGGCCATGCGGGCGGCAAAAGCGGGCGGAGGGGACGAGGACAGGCCGGAGCTGGCGAGCTGGGCACTGGCAAGCTTGGAGGCGCCACCGACCGCCATCCCGGCGCCGGCCGCACCTGCTGCGACACCAGCCACAGCCCCACCGACCGCGGCGGCCGCTCCAACCAAGGCGCCGCCACCGCTGGGGGCAGTACCGTTCACGAGGCTCTGCACCATGTCCGGCACCACCTTGGTGACCGCCAGCATCACCACAGCAGAGCCAACAATGACAAAAACGTCGGAGGTGTTGCTAATGATCTGTGCTTCCCAAGACAAGATCATGGCCTGTCCCAACCCGATAAGCAGTTGCAGGACGAACAGCTTGGCGCCGACCGCCACAGCGTAGACCATCACCTTGACAGCATAATCCTTGGTCCAGCGTGAGCCGCCGAAGCCCATGAGCAGAACACCAGCAGAGATGACGATGTAGCTCTCCACCAGGGCTAGAATTAGGAAGGCAGCGATCAGCGCAAAGCAGATGAGAACGACCAGGGCCGCGATAAGAAAGCCAGCACTCTCCGCCAGCTTTGACAAAGATACTTGGCCAACCACTCGAAGCGCGAGGTTAACGCCAACCTCAAAGATGTTGGACGGGCTGATCCGACCTGTTCCACCCCCGGCCATGCTTGCCTGATTAGCGGCTTCTCGGAAACTGTCCACCACGGCTTGAGCATAATCGGCCGAGTGGAGCAGCAGAGTTAAGAAAAAGCCAATGAACAGGACTTGGTTGGTGACCTCTGCCACCCACTCTCCAAAGTCAGCACCTTTCAGTCCCAGACGGATCGCCGCCCAGGTAAATTCAATTGCCGCTAACAGCCAGAACAGTGTAATGGCATGGCTTCTCAGCGCTGCTTGCCACGCGGCTGAATGATCACGATACAAACGGACAATGTTGTCGAGCGAGTTGTTTGTTGTTTGAGCTGAAACTTCACATGAAACCGTAACGATAGCTGCGGCTAAAATGAGAGGTATCCAGCGCGACCAATTTAAATTCCTCTTCATGAGACTTCTCCTCAGAACGCTTCTCCGTCACGAGAATTCAGCATCGGGCCAACTGGTAGTGTCCTGGCGGGCTCGGCTGGCGCAGCAGCGGTGCAAGTCATGTTGAGGCTATAGCGTGTAACGATATGCGTAATGACCGCAGAACTGGCGATTGCTCCACCCACGATAAGAAGAGCGATAGACGTCTTGATCTGGAACATGAGTTTTTCCTTTAGAACGCTTCGCCATCGGTGGAGGGAAGCGGAGGGGCCAGTAAGAACCGACGCTGCAATTCGGCCTCAGCATCGGAGCGTGTTTGCGCTGCTGCCGCAGCACTCGCGGTGACCCGGCCGGTGGTCGCCATGGTCATGGTTATGTCGCCGAGCTGGGTCGCCAGCAGCGCCAGCATCTCGTTGGTCGCCTGGAGCTGGCGCACCTCGCCGTCCGAGGCTTGGGCGTCGGCCAGGATGCCTTGCGCGGCCGAGACGTTGCGCTGGACGTTGCGCACCACCCCCTGGCTGTCCATTGCCGTGCGCGAGGCGTCCTGCAGCTGAGTGGACCAGCGCTGGTAATAGGGCGCCACGTCCTCGGTCGGCACCGACTGCCAGTTCGTCCCCAGCGGGAAGAGTTGGTTGAATTCCTGTTCGATGCCGCCGAGCTGGTAGCCGATCCCCTGAACCCGGCTCATCACCGCGTTGAGTTGGCCCACCTGTTGGCTGAGATTGCCGTTCAGTTCGCCAAAGCTGCCGCCGCCCAAGGTCTGGAGCGTGCGCGCTTGGTTCTCGATCATCTGAACCTGATTGCTGATCTGCTCCATCTGGTTGGCGACCTGGGTGATCATCTGCGCGATGGCCGACACGTCGATCACCGGGATGCCTTGCGCGTGCGCCGGCAGGGTGTGGAACACCAGGGCGGACAGCAGAATGGCGGAGAGGGGCTTGCGCATCGGGGCACCTATTGCATGCGGACGCGGTGGAAGAGCTGGGAGTCGATGTAGACGTCGAAGGCTTGCGGCGACTTCGGTTGCAGCCATTGCACGGCGTCGTAGACGTAGACGGTGATCCGCTCATCGTCGGAGCCGCCCTGGACGGTGGTACCCATCAAGGAACCGACACAGGCCCGTGGTCCCAGGCGCCCGCCATGGTCGCTGGTGATTGACGCTTCTGACTGAGCCGGCCGCGCGTTGTCCATATCGGCCGGCAGGCCCCCAAGCGTTAAGAATCCAAGCTGCGAGCGGCTGCCGACCCACTGGCCGGCCGGCGCCGGCTGGAGACCAGCGGGGCAGAGGTCGTAGGGGTCGAACACCTGCTGGACGTAGGAGCCGCCGCTTTCCGGCGAGCCGGCCATGTCGCAGGTCGGAAAGCTGCCGCCACGGCGCAGATGCCGCCACAGCCGCTCAATCGGCGGCACGCATTCCGCAAACTGCGTCGGCCCGCCGGGGTTGCTCATGCAGAGCAGGACTTGGCAGCCCCAATCGTCCGCTTTGGCCGGCGCCGGCAGCAGGGCGAGGCCGGCTAGCAGCGCGCCGGCCGTGGTGACGGCTTTACAGCAGGTGGTCATAGCGCACCCCTTTCTTCTGGAGCCAATGGAAGGGCCAGTCGGCGCCATGGCTGGCGGCAAGGTCGCGCAGTTGCACGATGCTTTCCTTGTCGGAGACGCCGACGAAGGCGAGGGCCACCGGCCCCAGGGCGAGCGAAAACAGCCGGCGGCCTTCCGGCGACAGGTAGTAGTAATCGCGCTTTTTGGCCGCGGTCTTGAGGATGCCGATCTGCACCTCGTTCAGGCCGATGGCGGTGTAGAGGTCGCGCGGTCCCGGCACCTGCGGGGTGCCGCCCTTGTCGGCCTCTTCGTTGGGCAGCAGCAGCTTGGTGGGACAAGACTCCAGCAGCACGTCGAGCAGGCCCGAGCGCACGGCATCCGACAGGCTTTGCGTGGCGAGCACGACGGCGCAGTTGGCCTTGCGCAGCACCTTCAGCCATTCCCGGATTTTCTCGCGGAACACCGGATGCCCGAGCATGACCCAGGCCTCGTCCAGCAGCAGAAGCGCCGGCTGGCCGTGCAAGGATTTCTCAAAGCGGCGGAACAGGTAGAGCAGCACCGGGATCAGGCTTTTCTCGCCCATTCCCATCAGCTCCTCGATCTCAAAGATCGTGAAGGCGTCCTCACCCAGCCCGTCGCGAGTGCTGTCGAGCAGATGGCCGAGGGGACCGCTGATCGTGTAGGGCGTCAGGGCCGAGCGCAGCTTTTCATCCTGCACCGTCAGCAGGAAGTCGGTCAGGGAGCGTTCCTCCTCCCCCTTTTCCTGGCTCAGCAGCCGCATGGCGCGGTGGATTTCCTCCCGCTGCGCCGGGGTCGGCGGCATGCCGGTCTGGAGCTCGTAGCAGGACTCGATCCAGTCTTCCGCCCAGGCGAGATCCCCAGCGGTATCGAGCGCGGCGAGCGGGGCGAAGGAGAGCCGGCTAGCCTCGCCGGCGATGTCGTGGTGGGCGCCACCGCAGGCGAGCGCCAGGGCGAGCATGGAGCGGCCCTTGTCGAAGGCCACCACGGTGGCACCGGGGTAACGGCGGAACTGGGCCGCCACCGTGCCCAGCAGGGTGGATTTGCCGGCGCCGGTCGGGCCGAAGACCAGGGTATGCCCAACGTCGCCAACGTGCAGATTCAGCCGAAACGGCGTCGATCCGGGGGCAGAACCGTACAAAAGTGGCGGTGAGCCTTCCGGATAGAAGGGGCAGGGGGCGGTATCCAGCCCGGCCCACACGCTGGCGAGCGGCAGCAGGTCGGCGAGGTTGAGGGTGTGGATCAGCGGCCGGCGAACGTTGGGGTGGGGATGGCCGGGCAGGGTGCCGAGCCACGCCTCCACAGCGTTGATCGTCTCCAGCCGGCAGGCGAAGCCGAGGCGCTGCACTTCGCGCGACACCAACCGGGCGCTGTCGAGCAGCCGGGCGCGGTCCTCGCTCATCAGCACGATGACCGGGGTGTAGTAACCGAAGGTCACCAGTGCCGAGCTGGCGTCGGTGATCGCCGCTTCGGCCTCACCGGCCATCAGCAGGGCGTCCTCATTGACGACGCCCCCTTGGGTGCGGAAGACCTGGGACCAGAAGCCCCGCACCTTCTGCTTCCATTTGCGGCGGTAGCGGTGAAGGTGGGTCACCGCCTCATGCTGGTCGAGATAGATGAAGCGCGAGGACCAGCGGTAGGCCACCGGCAAATGTTCCAGCACGTCGAGAACGTTGGGATAGGAGGCGCCGGGGAAGCCTTCCAGCGAGACGCAGGCGATGTAGCGGTCGCCGATGCGCGGAGTGTCGCCGGTCCACAGCTCGCGCCCGCCGATCACCGCGTCGAGATACATCCCGTCCGGAGGGATGTTGAGCGGGGTGTCGTCGCCGGTCAGGCAGAAGTGCAGGTAGTTGACCAACTCGTCACGCAGGTGCTCGCGGCCCTGGGCGCAGACATGGGTGTAGCTGGTCATGCGGCGCACCGTCAGCACGGTGCCGAGCGCGTCTTCCAGATCGTCGAGC
Source organism: Azospirillum sp. A1-3 (assembly GCF_023806445.1). Lineage (NCBI taxonomy): Bacteria > Pseudomonadati > Pseudomonadota > Alphaproteobacteria > Rhodospirillales > Azospirillaceae > Azospirillum > Azospirillum sp. A1-3. The sequence continues at coordinate 10,066 of NZ_JAMSLU010000009.1, read as the reverse complement.
GCCTTCCGGAAGGCGGCTAGCGTCTGGTCGGCCGGCGACTGCGGCGCGGCGGTCGGGTCTTCATCCCACAGGTAATCCTGGATCTTGGTGTTGCGCCGCAGCGGCGGGGTGTATTGCACCACCAGGGCATAGGCGGACTCGTAGTGCGCGCCGTGGGTGGTGAACTGGCGGCGGCGCTCCGCCTCGATCAGGCGGCTGACCGGATCGGGGAACGCCGAGGCCTCGGCCGATGGATAGCCGGCCGAGGGCAGGCGGGTGGCCTCAAACCAGCTCACCCAGCCGCTTCCCAGCCGGGCGAGGGCGGCGTTGACCCGCTCCGTCACATAGTTGCGCTCATCGGCGGTCGAGGAGGCGGTGTCCGGTCCCCGGTAATAGAAGCCGGCGAGCAGGGCGCCACTCTTGCCGAGAACGATCCCGTCATCGACCAGGGCGGCCCAGTCGAGCAGATCGGGAACTCCTTTGGCTTTGTCACGATAGGTCTTGAGAGCCAGCATGGCCCCTCCTTATCGGTCGCGGGCGGGCCGCGACCGGGCCGGGTAGTAGGCTTGGTATTGGAGGTGCCGGGTGTAGACGTGGCTGAGGCGGGGATCGGCCTTCGCCATGGTCCGCAGGAAGCCGATCAGGCCGAACCAGACGCTGAGACCGACCGCCGTGGCGATCCAGTTCTGCGCCGTCAGGATCAGGCCGCCGGCCACGAGCGCGGTGAACATCACCAGCTCGCGCTCGCCACCCATCAGCAGGTTGGCCCGGTGCAACGCCCGGCGGAAGTCCGTCAGGCGCAACCCGCTGGTGGCGCCGCCGCTCATGCCAGCACCACCCCGGCGCCAGCCGCGGCGATCACCGCACCAACACCGAAAAGCTGGGTTAGGATGTTGGTGGCGAACACCAGCAGGGCGACCACCAGCACCAGCATGACGAAGCGGCGGGCGAACTCGTTGATCTCGCCGCCCCAGATCAGCATGGCGCCGCAGACGACGATGCCGAGCAGCGAGATGGCAAAGGCGACCGGCCCGGTCAGCGAGTTGACGAAGGTCTGGAGCGGCGCTTCCCAGGGAAGCCCACCGCCGCCACCGCCGGCAGCAAGCGCCGGATTGGCAGCGGCGGCCAGCACCGTGAGGGTAGCCGTCAGGGTGGCGGCTGAGACGCCGCGTAAGAGGGGATTGCGCATGGGGGCTTTATCCGAGTTGTGACAGGACGTAATTGCTGCCGTCGAACCCCTCGACGGCGAGAACGGCGGCGATGCGCCGGCCGGGGCTGGACGAGGTCTTTTCGATATTCACCACCAGGTTGACCGCCTCGGCGATCAGCGTGTGCATCGGTGTGGGCGTCGCTTCGGCAATCAGGCTTTCCAGGCGGACCAGGCCGGCGGTGCCGGCGCTGTCGCTGGTGTTGGAGTGGACGGTGGCAACCCCACCGGGATGGCCGGTGTTCCAGGCTTTCAGCAACGCCAGAGCCTCGGGGCCGCGGGTCTCACCCACCAGAATGCGGTCGGGGCGCAGGCGCATGGTGGCCTTGAGCAGGCGCAGCATGCTGACGTGCTCGGTGGCGCGCAGCGGCACCGCATTGGGCGCGCTGCATTGAAGCTCCACCGTATCTTCGATGATGATCAGCCGGTGATGCGGGGTGGCACGCTCGATTTCCTTGATGAGGGCGTTGGTCAGCGTCGTCTTGCCGGTGCCGGTGCCACCGACCACCAGGATGTTGCGGCGGGCGGCCACGGCTTCCACCAACACCGCTCGCTGACGGTCTGTCATGATGCCGCGCTCGACATAGTCTTCCAGCGTGAAGACGCGCGATGCCTTGCGGCGGATGGCGAAGGTGGGAGCAGCGGCGACCGGTGGAATCAGGGCTTCAAAGCGGGAGCCGTCAAAGGGCAGCTCGCATTCGAGGATTGGGTTGTCGCGGGTGATGGTGGTGCGTAGCGCCGCCGCCACCGTGGTCATCAGGGATTCCGCCTGACTGGCGGACATGGTGCCGACCGGCCTCATCTCCTGCCCCAGGCGCTCGACCCACAGCCGACCGTCCGGGTTCAACGCGATTTCCACGACCTCCGCTTCGGCCAGAAAGCCACACACCAGAGGGCCAAGCTCGCGGCGTAGCTTCTCCTGCACGCGCCGGTCGTGTTCCTGTTGGAATGAGGCGGCAGCGGTTACGCTCATCGGCACCCCCTGGAGTCGTTGCTTTGTTCTCTCTTCTGCCGGTTAATATAGTCGCCACATAATCATCAAAGAACGGCTTAAATGGTATAGAAATATCCTTCATTGGTCGTGGTTAGGTTGCATCACCCAAAGGACAGGGCCACTAGCCCACTATCGGTGCGATCCAAAATTTACGCTGGACGAGCATAACCGGGTATGCCTTTTGCCTATGGGATCAGAGGGCGCAAGATGCTTGAAATCCCGAAATGTGCCCGTAATGTGAAAGCGCGAACACGGCCGAACGCCGGACTAGATCGGGAGTGAGAGGTGGCGCACCTAATGGCTGGGTTGCGGAATCCAAATTTCTTGCAGTTGTCTTCTCTTTGCCCACTCGTGACTTCTTAAGAAGCGCGCCGGCTCGGTCGTGTATAGTGCAGCATCACTTACCATGACGCGCTATTTGATATCTTCCTTCATAGAACAGTAAAGGCAGGCGATAGACTTGGTTGATCCAGAGGAAAAGCCGGAGCCAGCCTCACGCAAACGCCGGGTGTCTCACAAAGACAAACCCGTAGAATTGATGATTTTCGCCCATAATTTTAAACAGGCTCGCCTCTCTGCTGGCCTGACACAAACTGACATTACTAAGAGAATTGGCATTTCGCAGGCTTACGTGTCGGACGTGGAGCGGGCTGTGGTTGATCCCAGCCTGACGCACATGGCCTTGCTTGCGCGTGTGGTCGGCAGGCCGCTGCATGAGCTGCTGAGACCTTCATCGACGCTAAAACCTTCACAGTCAAAGTGATGGTGTTCTAGTCGTGACAGACGAGTTCAAAAAACCGCCCACCGCACGCAAGCCTCATAAGCAGCCCACCGCAAAAGAGGATGCGCCGCCAGAGCTTCTCATATTTGCAAGAAATTTCAAAAGAGCGCGTCTGGAAGCCGGACTTTCTCAACGTGACATCATGAAACTGACTGGAATAAGCCAGAACTACATCAGCTTCCTTGAACGATCATTTTATTCTCCAAGCCTCAGCTACATGGCCTTGCTGGCGCGGGTCGTGGGTAAGCCACTGCACGAACTGCTAGAGCCGTAGTTCCGCACAGTTATACGGTATCAACGACTGATCCGCGGAGGCGGGCGCTGCGACCAACACGAGGGCGCTGGAGTTCTGCAAAGGCGGCCTTCCGTTCCTCCGGCGTTTTATCCCGCCATTGAAACCAAATTCCAACGCAGCGACGCCCCCTGTATTCTGGCTCAAAAGCAATGCACACCTCTTCGGCCAGAGCATTGACCTCCAGTTCAGCGGTGCGCAATGCGTAGGCGTTGAGATCCGAAAAGCGCGAAAGCTTGCCGTCCTGAACCCCAAGGAGTCCACGCATTTCCTCGATGGTGAATTTCTCTCGCGCGACGTGACGCAGGTTGCGCCGCTTCATCGCCATTTCGTAAGCTGCCAGGGCATATTTGGACTCGAAGGCCGCCATTACTTCAATCCGAAGACGGCCATAGGTCCTGCTGTTCTGGAGCAATTCGATCAGCAGCGGATCGAATCGGTAGGCGAGAAAGCCATCCGGGCTTTCGTCTTCGGCACGGTTACCGCCCAGGAGTTGGACGCGGATGGTATTCGGCCGGCCAGTTTCCGGATTGATGTAGCGGACGCGGACGATCGTCGTCATCAACCGCTCAATGCTGTCCTTGACCCTGGCGTTGCTCGTATCAGTGCCTCGCAGTTCCGCCAGGTGGATTTGGTGCGGAGTCTCTTCACCAATCCGATCCCAGGCGTTGAGGATCAGCAGATTATAGTTCCGCCGATCGAGCAGAGTCAGCGGACGGGACGTGTTTTCGAGGATGTCGATCAGTTCCCCAGGCTTGATCATTGAGCCAATGCTTGGACGCTGATCCAGAGTACGGATTGCCATGTCTGCGCCGAGAGCTGAGAAGAAGCAGCCGCACGGTATCGTGAAGTGAGACAAGGCGCAACTCACTTCACAGGACCCGTTGCAAAAACTCACGATACGCAAGTTGAGACGTCAGCCTTGGGGCTCGCCCACCTCCCGTACAGCTTCCACCCGGGCACGGCAAGCTCCCTTTTCAGCACCCATTCTATTGGTTTGGTCTCGTTGCAAAAACTCACCCATCCACACAGCAAGTCATTGATTCGAAAAGAAAGCATCTGTGACAAGAGTGGCCTGCTCCTCCCACCAAGCAGCCGCACCATCCGGGAGAGCAGATTTGCCATTGCAAAAACTCACCCATTCACAGGCTAAATTATTGTTTTCAAATAATAACCTCACTAACGGGAGCCGATTATCGCCATTGTGACACAACGGGCAGCCGCAGATGCCCCCGATAGACCGGTAACAGCCATTCAGGCCATTGCAAAAACTCACCCATCAACAGCCTAACTCTCTGAAATAAAAAGATATGTTGCTCGATACGTTCTATCCTCGCGCCCTTCCGACGGCAGGTCCCGCCCCCATTGCAAAAACTCACCGATACCATTGCAAAAACTCACGCCACTCATTGCAAACGCTCACGCGACTCGTTGCAAAAACTCACGCGACTCGTTGCAAAAACTCACCCATCAACAGGTTAACATCATGACTGGGTTAGCTAAAACCACCCCTGAACATTGAATCTATGAATCTATGAATCTTAGAACGAGTTAACCTCTTCCCCGCCCGTTAAGTCACATCACCCCTTTCCGGTGGATTTGTGGACAGTGCGCCTGAAGGCGCACCGGCAGACGACCGTAGACAACCGCTATCGCGGTTGCCCACCGCCGCCCGCCTCTGCCCACAACCCCACCGGGGCAACCAACAACCAGAACCTATTGATTTGTCTTGAAAAAATGGGGAAAATAAAGTTTCCTTTATACCCCTAGCGTCCAATCATTTGCTATCCAAGGAATAGGCTTCACCTCACTGCGAAACCTCACCATACAAGGGCTATACGGCGTTCGCCCCGTCAGCGTTGATGTGACAAAACAGGCGGCCATTCCCCGTTACAGAGCATCACCATGGAAGGGCCGGCGTCGGGCCGGTGCTGATGTGACAAAACGGGCGGCCGGCCCCATCGCAAAACGTGAGCGTGGAGCAGCCGGCAGTGAACTGCCGGCCATCCTACAGCTTCGGACTGCCAGGTAGTCCTAGAAGGCGATCACCCCCACCAGGAGGCCAGAGAGGCAACACACGGCTCCTACGGCTACCAGAGCAGCGTAGAGGGCCGTCCGGCGGGCTACGGCGGCCTGCTGGGCGGCTTCCCGTGCTGCCTGAACCTGCCGGTCGAGAGAGGCAATAAGCTGCGCCTGGACGGTCCTACCGGCTTCCTCGACTTGTCCGGCCACATAGCCGCCGGTTTCGGTGACCAGCTTGCCGGCCAGCTCGCGGGCGGCGGCGATCTGCTGGGCCGATCCCGCAGCCGTGCGGTCCTCTGCCTGTTCAAGCGTGGCAGTCAGCCGCTCGACATACTGGGCGAGCACCAGCTCGTTGAGGGTGAGGGTGACGAGGATCGGGTCAGAGGGGCCGAGCAGCACGTTGTGCCGCTTGGCGACCTCCCCTATGAGCCGTTGGACATCCATGGCCGTCAGACGACAAGAGCGATCTGGTTGAAGATATCGCGCTTCATCATCGTCAGGCGTTGCTTTGCCATCAGGCCGAAATCCGGGCTGCTGACCGCTTCATCAAAAGTGAGCTTGCGATCCAGCATCATTTCCATGTCCTTGCCGAAGGTTTCCCCGGTATAGCGCTTAATCCGTACCAGCCCTTTCACCCGATGCTTGTTGATCTGGTAGGTCTTCATTTCTTGGAAGCTCTTTCCCTCGGCCAGGATATCGCCGAAGTACTCATTGAGCCACACCACCATCTGCGCGCTTTCGGGGAGCTGGCGGGCGAGCTGATCGAAGCCGGTGAGGGTGTCCATGATGGCCTGCCCGCCGGTGACGACGGTATGGACGACGAGCTGCCGGCCCGACGCGGCCAGAAGGTCGGCAACACCGTTTTCCAGCATGTAGCTGGTGAGGGGGAGGAAGGAGGCGGCGCCGTTGTCGACCACGACACTGGCATTCTCCGAGACCAGCAGCTCGATCATGGCGTCGAAGTTGCGGGTGTTGATCTGGTTGCCCTGCAAGAGGTCGAGGCGGCGAACCTTGAGAGCGGCGTAGCCCGAGAGGGTGTCGTTGACGGGATCGGTGTCGATGCAGGTGACCGGCCGACCGCTGGCGGTGATGTACTGGGCCAGGAGGGACGAGACCATGGACTTTCCGACACCCCCTTTTCCCTGGAGCGTCATGTGAATTTGCGGCGCTGGTTGGGATAAGGCCGGGGCGGCGGTCAGGGCCTCATCGGCAGCCTGTTGGGCCTTGGTAGCCATCGGTGACTCCTTAAATCAGGTCCTCGGGATTTTTCGCGCGAGGATTGTATTCGAATTGGCGGATCACAGGGCCGCCATCGGGATCGGTGGGCTTGACGGGAGGCTGTTCTGAGGTGCCGACCGGGGGGACCACAGCCTCATTGGGAGGGGCGGTACCGCTCACCTTCGGGGTCTCTTTGAGGATCAGGGAGGACACGTATCGCCAGAATTGAGGGTAGGACATCTGCAATTCTGATTTGTGCCGTTCGTAGACGGATTTGACCGGCCAGCCCTGCTGCAATTCGGTGCGGATCACGTCGATCCGGGTCAGGAACAGGGCGCGGTGTTCCCCCTTCCGCCGCTTTCCGGGCTGCTGCTCACCCATCCTCCGCCTCACGTCTGCGCCAAGTAGAGGAACGCTATCAACATATGAAATTATCTGCAACCGTATGAAATTTTCTGAAAGTATATGAAATTATCTGAAATTTCGGGCGGCTGCATATGAAATCATGTGAAATTATATGAAATAAACTGAGAAACTCTGCGATTTTGACTCGGTTGGTATAGGCCGTTTCAGACGATTGCAGATAATTTCATACGATTTCATGTTTGAGGCTCGCAAGATGTGTGTTGTAGGCCTACACGGCGGAGCCGTGCAGACCTCCACCACCCGCGCTTACTCGCCCTTTGGGCTCGACGCTGATCTTGCTCTGCGAGGCATACGGCGGCTGCCGCCGCTTTGAACGCCAGGAGGGAAATCCCGATGACAACACCGAATGCGAGCGAGACCCGAGACCGGCAACGGCCTTTGAAGGTGTGGGTGAATGCGGCCGAGCGGGCGCGGATCGAGGTGAAGGCTGAGGCGGCCGGCTTGTCGGTGTCGGCCTATCTGCGGAGTGTCGGGCTGGGGTATCAGCCGCGTAGCGTGGTGGACCTTGAAGCGGTCGAGCGGCTGGCGAAAGTGAACGCCGACCTTGGGCGGCTGGGCGGCCTCTTAAAGTTGTGGCTGACCGACACGCCGGGGCGGGGGGCAGCGGTTGCCGACGTGCGCGAGCTGCTGGGACACATCAAGGATACCCAGGACGAGCTTCGCCATGCGGTGACCCGGTTATGATCGCGAAGCGGGTCAGGCGGACGGCGGCGACCTCCGATTTTGCAAGATTGGGTCGTTATATTATGGCGGCCAAGACCGAGACGGCGGCGCAGTTATGGACGCGGACGGCGGACTACATTCTGGACGCCAAGGGCGGCGGGGAAAAGCTGGCGTGGTCGCGCATCACCAACTGCCATTCGGAAGAACCAGGATGGGCGATCCGTGAGATCCTGGCGACCCAGGACCGCAACAAGCGCTCCAAGGGCGACAAGAGCTATCACCTGATCGTCAGCTTCCCCGAGGGGGAGGAACCGACCAGGGCGCAGCTGGAGGATATCGAGGACACGCTGTGCGCCGGCATCGGCTTTGCCGAGCACCAGCGGATCAGTGCCGCCCACAGCAACACCCAGCACTTCCATCTTCACATCGCGATCAACCGGGTGCATCCCCGTAGCTTCCGCTGCATCGAGCCGTTCTACGATTACAAGGAGCTGTTCCGGCTGTGCCGGGCGCTGGAGCAGAAACACGGGTTGCAGCTCCATCCGATGGACGGCCCGACCTTGGCCGGCCGGCCGGGTGATTTCGAGGCGCACGCAGGCGAGGCGTCATTCCTGCGGTGGGTGAAGGAGACGGCCGGCGCTGAACTGGTGGAAGAGGCAGCCAAGGCGGCGAGCTGGGGCGAGCTGCACGTGGTGCTGGAGCGCCATGGCTTGGCGATCCGCCGGAAGGGAGCGGGTCTGGTCATCGTGCAGGAGGGAACAGGACTCGGCGTGAAGGCGAGCAGCGTTGACCGCAGCTTGTCGGCCAAATCGCTGACGAAGCGACTGGGGGCTTACGAGCCGCCTGCGGCACCGGCCCAGCGCCGGCCGACCGGTGACGCTTCGCAAGGGGGGGGAGAAGCCGCCCGTTTTGTCACATCAGCGCCGGCCGGCGATCCGACCCAACCAGGGCGCAGCTATCAGAGAGTGCCGCTGCACCGCCACGGCAACAGCAAGGCGCTGTACCAAGAGTATCAGGCGCAGCGGGAGGCGCTGCTAAAGGCGCGAGTTGCCCAACGGGCGGCCCAGCGGCAGGCCCAGGCTAACCACGCCAAGGAGCTGGCGGCGTGGTATGCGGCACGGCGGGCGGAGATCAAGCGCAGCCCGGTGCTGACGGCGGCCGAGCGCCGGCATGCCTACACGATGTTGGCACACCAGCGCCGGGCCGATGCGGTGGCGTGGCGACAGGAGCAGGCCCGGCAGTGCCAGCAGGCCGCAGGACAGAGCTTGCCGACATGGCAAGAGTTCCTGACAGCGGAGGCCAGCCGGGGCAACGAGGTGGCCGTGGCGGTGCTGCGCAGCCGGTCCCGCCGGCAGCGCCGCATGGCGGAGAACCTGCTGACCGCGACCGACGCCGATGTTGCCCGGCACATCGTCTATGAGCGGCTGCGGCCGAAGGCCGGCAGGGACGGCGCGCTGGTCTACCGGGTGGAGGATGGCGGGGTGGTCAGCGACGAGGCAACCCAGGTGCGGGTGACCGAGGTCACCACCGGGGCGGCCTTCCTTGCCCTGTCGCTGGCCGACGACCGCTTCCGTGGCCGGGCTTTGGTGGTGGAGGGCACCGACGCCTTCAAGACGCAGGTGGCGCAGCTCGCGGCGATGAAGGGGCTGGAGGTGCGCTTTGCCGATCCCGAGCTTGAGCAGAAGCGCGCCCAGTTTGCCGAACGTATGACCCAGGCCGAAGGATCTACATCCATCGCCGACTTCATCTCCCAGCGGAACAGTAGGAGGGAAGTAGTAACGTCGATAGACTATACGCGCCTCTGGACGGCGAATGACGCCGGCCCGGTGGTCTACCAAGGCCGCCGCAGGTTGCAAGACGGTGCCGAGGTGGTGCTGCTGCATCGAGGCGGCGAGACGCTGGTCAAGCCGGTCACCCCCGCCCAGGCCGCCAAGGCGAGCACATGGCGGGTTGGGCAGACGGTCGAGCTGGACAGCCGGGGCCGCCTCCTTTCCCCATCGAGAGGGCGCAAGCGATGACGACGGCCGGTCCCCTGATTCCGACTCTCCAGCCCAAGCGCAAGCGATCACGGGCGCGGCTGTTCGGGCCGCTGCTGCTGGCCGGGACGGCGGTCGGGTTGTCGAGCGTCTGCACCCAGTATGTGGCGCAGAGTCTCGGCTACCACCCGGCATTGGGGGAGCCGTTGATTGGCGTCTTCTATCCGCCGTGGGCGTGGTTCCAGTGGCAGATGGATTGGTACTGGAACGCCAAGGAGGTATTCGACAAAGCCAATCTCGGCTTTCTCGGCGGGCTTGGCGCCAGCATCCTGACCTATGTCCTGGCCGTTGGTTTGGCGACGCGCAGCGCCACCCGGCACGAGGGGGTGCATGGCACTGCCCATTGGGCGGGCCGGAGCGAGGTGGAGCGCAGCGGGCTGCTGCCGGCGGCGGATAAGCCGGGTGCCGGCGTTTATGTCGGCGGCTGGACCGATCCGGCGACCGGCCG
>NZ_JAMSLU010000008.1:345000-458769 GCF_023806445.1 Azospirillum sp. A1-3 | reverse complement strand
CGCCAAGCAGCGTCACGGTCCGATCGGCACCGTCCGCCTCTACTTCGACGGCCAGTTCACCAAGTTCGGCGATCTCGACCAGCACCACCAGACCGACGAGTGACCAGAGTGACGAGCGACCTGAACCCGCGCGCCGGCGCCATCCTGACCGTGGATCTGGGCGCCGTCGTCGCCAACTGGACCCAGCTGCGCGACCGCGTGGCACCGGCGGAGTGCTCCGCCGTGGTCAAGGCCGATGCCTACGGGCTGGGGGTGGCGCGCGTCGTGCCGGCGCTGGCCGCCGCCGGCTGCCGGACCTTCGTCGTCGCCCAGTTCGAAGAGGCGCTGGCCGTCCGCCGCGCGCTGGAACCGGTGGCGCCGGAGGCGCAGGTGTTCTCGCTGGGCGGCCTGCCGGCGGGGTGCGAGGGGGAGTTCATCGCCAAGCGCATCCTGCCGGTGCTGAACCATCTGGGCGAGGTCGCGGCATGGCGGGCCTTCGCCGCGTCGCGCGGGGAGGGTCTGCCGGCGGTGATCCACATCGACACCGGCATGAACCGCCTGGGCCTCGGCCCCGACGAGTTGGATATTCTGGCGGCGGAGCCGGACCGGCTGGAGGGGATCGAGGTCCGTTATTGGATGACCCACCTCGCCTGCGCCGACGAGTTCGACAGTCCGATGACCGGGGAGCAGCGCGACCGCTTCCGCGCGGCGCTGGCGCGGCTGCCGAAAGCGAAGGCCAGCTTCGCCAACTCGTCCGGCATCTTCCACGGCAAGGACCACCATTTCGACCTCGCCCGGCCGGGCTGCGCGCTCTACGGCGTCAACCCGACGCCGCATCTGCCGAATCCGATGCGGGATACGGTGCGGCTGGATGCCAAGCTGCTGCAGGTGCGCAACTGCGCGCCGCCGATGACCGTCGGCTATGGCGCCGCCCACAAGGTCACCGGCCCGGCGCGGATCGCCACCATCGGCGTCGGCTATGCCGACGGCTACATGCGCTCGCTCGGCGGCAAGGGGCACATCTTCGTCGACGGCGTCGCCGCGCCCATCGTCGGCCGCATCTCGATGGACCTCATCACCATCGACGTCACCGGCCTGCCGGAGTCGGTGGCCCATGCCGGCCGGCAGGTCGAGCTGATCGGGCCGAACCGGCCGGTCGACACGGTGGCGGCGGAGGGCGGGACCATCGGCTACGAGATCCTGACCTCGCTCGGCCGGCGCTATCACCGGGTTTATGTGGGGGGCTGATCCCCCCTCCCTTGCAAAGTCCAAGGATGACCTAGGCGCTCATCGGTGCTATGACCGCATCGCCCAAACGAGTCTCTAACCAAGGATGCGGGCCGACTGATGGGTTTCCTCGCCGCTACCGGCCGGGCCTTCCTGATCTTCCTGGAAGCGACCGGACGCCTTGCCCTGTTCACCGGATCCGCCCTGTCGCACTGCGTGCGTCCGCCGCTCTATCCACGGCAGATCCTGCGGCAGATGATCGACATCGGCTATTACTCGCTGCCGGTGGTCGGGCTGACGGCGCTGTTCACCGGCATGGTGCTGGCCCTGCAGAGCTACAGCGGCTTCTCCCGCTTCCAGGCGGAGGGGGCCATCGCCACCGTGGTGGTGCTGTCGATCACGCGGGAGCTGGGTCCGGTGCTGGCCGGCCTGATGGTCGCGGGCCGCATCGGCGCGGCCATGGCGGCGGAGATCGGCACCATGCGGGTGACCGAGCAGATCGACGCGCTGTCGACCCTGTCGACCAACCCGCACAAGTATCTGGTGGCGCCGCGGCTGATCGCCGGCCTGACCATGGTGCCGCTGCTGGTGGTGGTCGCCGACATCATCGGCGTGTTCGGCGGCTTCCTGGTCGGCGTCTACCGGCTGGACTTCAACGCCGCCAGCTACATCAACCGCACCTGGGAATTCCTGGAACCGCTGGACGTGATTTCCGGTCTGGTGAAGGCGGCGATCTTCGGCTTCCTGATCGCGCTGATGGGCTGCTACCACGGCTACCACTCCAAGGGCGGCGCCCAGGGCGTCGGTGCTGCGACCACCAACGCGGTGGTGTCGGCCTCGATCATGATCCTGGTGTGGAACTACCTGATCACCGGCCTCTTCTTCTCGACCAAGTGAGCGCCAGTCTATGACCACTGTTCCCAAGATCGCGCTCAAGAACGTCTACAAGCATTTCGGCCCAAAGAAGGTGCTGAACGGCATCGATCTGGAGGTGGCGAAGGGCGAGTCGCTGGTCGTCATCGGCGGGTCGGGCACCGGCAAGTCGGTGATGCTGAAGAGCATCCTCGGCCTGCTGACGCCGGATTCCGGCTCGATCCAGGTCGATGGCGTCGAGACGACCCGGCTGCGCTCGCGCGAGCGGGAGAAGATGCTGCACAAGTTCGGCATGCTGTTCCAGGGCGCCGCCCTGTTCGACAGTCTGCCGGTCTGGGAAAACGTCGCCTTCGGCCTGATCCAGGGCGAACATATGCCGCGTGCCCAGGCCAAGGAAATCGCCATCGCCAAGCTGGGCGCGGTCGGCCTCACCCCCGACGTGGCGGAACTGTCGCCGGCGGAGCTGTCGGGCGGCATGCAGAAGCGCGTCGGCCTTGCCCGCGCCATCGCCGACGAGCCGGAGATCATCTTCTTCGACGAGCCGACGACCGGCCTCGACCCGATCATGGCCGACGTCATCAACGAGTTGATCGTGCAGTGCGTGAAGGATCTCGGCGCCACCGCCGTCACCATCACCCACGACATGGCCTCGGCCCGCAAGATCGCCGACCGCGTCGCCATGATCCATCAGGGCCGCATCATCTGGACCGGCCACGCCCGCGACATCGACAATTCGGGCAACGCCTATGTCGACCAGTTCGTCCATGGCCGGGCGGACGGGCCGATCAAGATGCAGATCAAGGCGCTCTGACCGGAACATCGCCGGGAGTCGCGAGTTGTCGGATGGGGGTCCTGCGTGACGCCCGGTCCGTTCAGCCCGTTCCCGGAGACGGCTCCAGTGAGTTTGCAGTCCGCGGCGTCCCAGACCTTCGACATCGACGAGGCGTTCCGCCGCCTGCGGATCGCCGTCGCCCCCTATCCCAAGGCGGCGATGTTCGAGCTGCGCGACCGCGGCCATGCCTCCCCGTTCGAGCAGCTGGTCGCCAGTCTGATCTCCGCCCGGACACGGGACGAGACGACGCTGACGGTCGCCGAGCGGCTGTTCGCGGTTGCCGCCACCCCCGCCGCCATGGCCGTCCTGCCGGAGGACCGGCTGGTCGACCTGCTGCACGGCGCCACCTTCCCCGAGCCGAAGGCCCGCGATATCCACGAGCTGTCCCGCCGCATCGTCGACGAGCATGGCGGCGAGGTGCCCGACACGCCGGACGGGCTGATGCGCTTCCGTGGGGTGGGTCCGAAGATCGCGGCGCTGACGCTGGCGGTGGGTTTCGACATTCCGGCGCTGGCGGTCGACATCCATGTCCACCGCGTCACCAACCGCTGGGGCTATGTGTCGGCGCGTACACCGGAGAAGACGATGGCGGCGCTGCTGGCGGTGCTGCCGAAGCGCTATTGGGTGGAGATCAACGAACGGCTGGTACCCTTCGGCAAATGGGTCTGCACCGGCGAACGGCCGCGCTGCTCCACCTGCCCGCTGCTGTCGATGTGCGCGCGGGTGGGGGTCACCGAGTCACGGTGATGTCAGCGGTCGAGGGCCGCACGAAGTGCGTTCAGGTCGCTTTTGCCAAACAGGTAGGGAGCGAACTTCCGCAGCTTGTCGGTCGGCCACGACCACCACTGCAGCGACAGAAGAAATTCGATATCGGCGTCCGCCAAACGTTTGCGGATGATTTTGGCGGGGTTGCCCGCAACGATGGCATAGGGCGGAACATCCTTCGACACGACCGCGCACGCCCCGATCACGGCTCCGTCACCGATCGTGACGCCTGAAAGAATGGATGCACCGTCGCCGATCCAGACATCGTTGCCGATGGTGACCGGTCCCTTGCTGTATGTGCTGTGCGGCCCGTTAAGCTCTGGCATCCATTGCGCCAACTTTTCCAACGGATAAGTCGATGCACCATGCATGGCGTGCATGCCGCCGAAATAGATGCGCACCCCTTCGGCGATTGAGCAGAACCGCCCGATCGTGATCCGCCCTGATTCCGCGTATGCAACCAGCTCAACCGGTGCCGAAAAGTAAGTGAATGCCCCCACGGAAACCGGACATGGCATTCCACCGATTGTGAAGTCATACAGATTATCCTGATCGCTCGCCTGATGCTTCAGCCTTAGATACATAATTTACGCACTTTCGATCAAAATACAGGCCAGCTGCTTTCGAATTATTTTCGCCGATCCCGTGTTTCGAGTGAAGTCATTTGAGTCGACCGGCATCTCTCACTCGGAGTCGGTTTGTCGATATGCACGCGGATGGGGAGCAGCGGGTCACGCCGGCGGCAATTGATGCAGATCCTGGCGAGTCACCGGAGGCTTGGCTAGAAAACGGCCGGGTTTCCGCTTTCCGAGGCTTCACGATGATCCTCTACGCCCTGCACTGCGCCTGCGGCCATGATTTCGACCAGTGGTTCGACAACATGGCCGATTATGACACCAAGAAGGCCACCGGCATTCCCTGCCCGTCCTGCGGCGGCACCGAGGTCGCCAAGGCCATTATGGCCCCGCGAGTCGGCAAGCCGCAGCCGGCGCCGGCGCCCGCCCCCGCCTGCGCACCGGGCGGCTGCGGCGGGGGCGGCTGTCCGATGATGATGTGAGGAGAAGGAGCGCGGAGGGTTGCCCCCTCACTCCCACGGCTTCGCCGCGGGTCCCTCCCTCCCCCTCTTCGAGGGAGAGGGGGCGATTTGCGATTCGGCGGCAGTCCCCTCTCCCACGATCGGACCGGCCTTCGGCCGGCCGAGGGTGGGGGAGGGGGCGAAGCTCAGCGCCGCCGCGCCTCAGCCGTCAGACGCGGGCCGGGCGTCAGTTCCTCCCGGCGGCGTGGGCCGCCGAAGCTCGGCTCGACGCGGGTGTCGCGCGGGCGGTCGTCGCCGGCCGGTGTGCGGCTGAGTGGATCGACGCCCTGGCCGCTGCGCCACCATGCGAAGCCGATGCCGCCCAGCGTCGCGGCGATCAGCCCGGCGACACCGGCACGCGCGGCGTTGGACTGCCAGACCGAGGGGGCCGCGCCGACCGCAACCGGTTCCTCCACCGGGACCGGCTTGCCGTCGGGCGTCGTCGCCGACACCGCCCCGCGCGGCGCGGCCTGCGGGACCGGCCCCTCGGACGCGCTGGCCGATGCGTTGGTCAATGGGCGCGGCGCGCTCTGGGGCGTCGGGACGGAAGGCGCCGCAGCGGACGCCGGGGCGCTCGCCGACGGGCGCGCCGCCGGGGCGGTGGTGGGCGCGCTGTGGCTGGCCGAAGAGGAAGAGGAGGACGAGGACGACACCGGGGCGCCGCCGAACTGGGCCATGCCGCCGACGCTCTCGTTGCCCGACTCGACCCGGCCGGTCGGGGCGGCGCGCGGAGTCACCTCCTTCTCGTGGCGGGTCTGGCCGACTTGGCTCTTGGACAGGCTGCCCATGGTCGGCGAGGCCTTCTTCTCGCGCTCGCCCATCATCCTGGCGATGGTGGCCTGGTCGAGGTTGCCGGTGGCGGGCAGGCCGACCGACTTCTGATAGGCGCTGAGTGCGGAGCGGGTTTCCGGCGTCATCTGGCCCTTGGCCCGGCCGCCGATGTTGAAGCCCTTTTCCTTCAGGATGGTCTGCGCCCACTGGATGTCGGCGACCGATGCCTCCGCCCTTGCCGGAGCGGGCGTTCCCATGGTCAGAGCCGACACCACCACCGCGACAGCCGCCACCGCGGCGCCACCATGCACCCGCCGCGAAATCCCAGACATTGCCTCTCCCTCCGTCCGTGACGCCAGACCGACTTCAGAGCCACGACACCTCCCCCCGAATCGGGGAAACTGGATCGTGTTACCAGATTGCGTCGCTTTTCCGGCGGCGATTTTGGTGCGTCTGCGTTGTCCGCCGCGCAGCGTTGCCGAAAAGGCGCGTTCCCGGAAATGGTGCGCGAAAATGGATCGGAACGCCCCGGCCGTGGTAGCGTCAAATCGGGGGCGAAAAAGGAGCGAGACGCAAGACATGACCGGGATCGACACCGCACGCCCGCGACTCCTGCCGGCCTTGCCGGGGCTGGCCTGCCTGTTTGCGGCCCTGTCCGCCATGGCCCTGCTGTCCGGCTGCAGCAGCCCGCCCGCCTACCGCGAGTGGACCGCCAGCCCGGATGTGCCGACCGTCGCCTACGACGAATGCACCGAGCAGGTGGACACCACCATGCGCCTGCGCGGCTATCCCCTGCGCCCGTTGCCGGAAACGCCGCAGTTCGGCTATCGCAAGGAGATGTTCGCGCTGTGCATGCGCCGCAAGGGCTATACGGCGGAGTGAGAATAAGCTTCTCTCGGTCGTCATTCCCGCGAAGGCGGGACTCCAGACCTGGCAAGCTTTTGCATTGGAAACTCTGGGTCCCCGCCTTCGCGGGGATGACGGCCGATAATAGTCTCTAAAGACTCACGGCTGATGACGATTTACCGGCCGCCGGCGAAATGCAGGTAGGCCAGGGCGCCCGCCAGCGTGCCGATCAGGATCACCGTCAGATAGATGCGCAGCGGCAGGGCAACGGGTTCGGCGGCCTTGTGCTTGCCCTTCAGTTTGTGAGGGCTTGCAGGGACGGGCTTCGGCGCCGGACGGACGGTCCCGCCCTTGGTGGGGCCCTTGGTCGGGTCGTACAGCTCGATCAGCGTCCAGTTGAACTCCATCCCCTCATAGGCGGAGTCGGCGTTGTAATCGAGCTGGATCAGCCGGAAATAGGCCCGCGGGTTGATGCCGACCATTTGGTCGAAGCGCGCCTTGGCATGGGCCAGCTCCTCCCCGACCTCCAGCGTCTTCCACCCCTTGCCACGCGCCTTCTGGATGGCGAATCGGGTCGGCTGGGGCGGACGGGGGGACGGCATGACCGCAGCGCCCTCAGGCCAGTGGAACGGCGTTGTTGCGGATGACCGACGCATACCAGTCGTAGCTGGCCTTGGGGGTGCGGGCCAGCGTCTTGCGGTCGACCTGGACCAGACCGAAATGGCGGCGGTAGCCCTCCGACCATTCGAAATTGTCCAGCAGCGTCCAGGCCATATAGCCCTTGAGGTTGCAGCCCTCGTCGATCGACTTGGCGGCGGCCAGCAGATGGTCGCGCAGATAGGCGATGCGGTCGCGGTCCTCGACACGGCCGCTCGGGCCGATGCTGTCGGGATAGTCGGCGCCGTTCTCCGTCACGTAGACCGGCGGATTGCCGTAGTTTTCCTGCAGTTCGGCCAGGATCTCGCTCAGCCCGTCCGGCTCCACCGGCCAGTCCATGCCGGTCTTGCGCGTGCCCTCCGGCGCCGAGCCGTAGCCGGTGCCGAACAGCCCTTGCGGATCGGGCTGCTGGTGCATGCGGCTGTAGTAATTGACGCCGAGGAAGTCGACCGGCTGCTTGATGCGCGCCAGATCGTCGGGCTTGGCGATGCGGGCGAAATCGGCCTCCAGCAGGTCGGGGAAGCGGCCCTTGAACAGCGGGTCCAGGCAGGAGCGGTTCCACACCGCATCCCACATCAGCGATGCCGGATAGTTCGAGTCGAGTCCGCCAACCGGCCAGGACGGCTGCAGCGACAGCACGGTGCCGAGCTGCCAGTTCTTGCCGCCCGCCTTGCGGAGCGCCGCCAGCGCGGTGCCCTGGGCGAGATTCTGGTGATGGATCGCCTTCAGGCAAGTCTCGCGGCCGGTCAGACCGGGCGCATGGCCGCCGGTGCCGTGGCCGAAGATGGCGACCACCGACGGCTCGTTCAGCATCACCCAGTGCTTGGCGCGGTCGCCCAGCCGGGCGGTCACCGCCAGCGCGTAATCGGTGAACCAGCCGGCGATGTCGCGGTTGGTCCAGCCGCCGCGATCCTGCAGGGCCTGCGGCAGGTCCCAATGGAAGAGGCAGGGCCAGGGCTGGATGCCTTTCGCCAGCAGCGTGTCGGTCAGCCGGTCGTAGAAGTCCAGACCCTTGGCGTTCACCGCACCGGTGCCCTGTGGCATCACCCGCGGCCAGGCGATGGAGAAGCGGTAGGCCTTCATCCCGGCCCGCGCCATCAGGTCCACATCCTCGGCATAGCGGTGGTAATGGTCGCAGGCCACGTCGCCGGTGTCGCCGTTGGCGATTCGCCCATAGGAATGGCTGTAGGTATCCCAGACGCTGGGACCGCGCCCATCCTCGGCGACCGCGCCCTCGATCTGGTAGCTGGAGGTGGAGACACCCCACAGGAAGTCGTCGGGGAAGGACATCGACGGCGCCGCGGTTCCGGGAGCCGCCTGGACGGGCTTGCGGCTCAGCGTCGTGAAGGCACCGGTGCCGACCGCGGCGACCGCGGTCGCCTTCAGGGCCGTCTTCAGGAAAGTCCGCCGCCGCATCGCCTGCATCTCCACTCTATCCGCCGATCCCGACGCCGCGCACTCTATGCGGTCCGGCGGCGTTGGCAACCGGGGGATTACCCGGAACACCGATTTCAAGGGCCCGCGTCGCCATAGGCGCGGGCCGGATGCTGGGATATAGTGGGGCCATGCAAAATCTTTTCCCCATCCTGATGGTCATGGCGATGCTGGCGGTGGTCGGCTCGCTGTTCGTCGGCCTCTTCTTCATGGCCCGCGGCGGCCGGGGCGATCCCCGCCGCTCCAACAAGGCGATGCGGCTGCGCGTGATGCTGCAGGGTGCGGCGCTGCTGCTGTTCGTTCTCGCCATCCTGACCAAAGGCTGACGGTTCCCCATGGTGAAGCTGACCAAGATCTACACGCGCGGCGGCGACGCCGGCGAAACCTCGCTCGGCGATGGCAGCCGGGTGCCGAAGCATGACCGCCGCGTCGCCGCCTATGGCACGGTGGACGAGGCGAACGCCGTCATCGGCATGGCGCGCCTGCACACCGCCGGCCTGACGGAAGCCGACGCCATGCTGGGCCGCATCCAGAACGACCTGTTCGACCTGGGCGCCGACCTCTGCACGCCGGAGGAGGAGGAGCCGAAATACCCGCCGCTGCGCATCATCCAGGCGCAGGTCGACCGGCTGGAGGCGGAGATCGACGCGATGAACGCCGATCTGGCGCCGCTGACCTCCTTCATCCTGCCCGGCGGCTCTCCGGCGGCGGCGCATCTGCATCTGGCGCGCACCGTCGTGCGCCGGGCGGAACGGCTGATGACCGATCTGGCGCGGCACGAACTGGTGACGCCGGCGGCGCTGAAATACGTCAACCGGCTGTCGGACCATCTGTTCGTGCTGAGCCGGGTGGTGAACCGCAACGGGGCGGACGACGTGCTGTGGGTGCCCGGCGCCAACCGCTGAGCCGTTCCGGCATTCACGCCCCCTTCACGCCCCATTCACGCCCAGGTGGCAGAACGGGGGCCGCGACAATCAGGCAGGCACATGAGCCCGCCCGCGCATCCGGCGCGTCATTGACAGTGGTAATGCCAGATCCTATGGTCCGTTCGCAACCACAGCAATTTTCGCGGTGTTCGCCGTAACAGGCGCGCGCTCAGCAGCCAGGGTGAGTTATGAAAGTCCTCGTCCCCGTTAAGCGAGTGGTCGACTACAACGTGAAGATCCGCGTCAAGGCGGATGGCAGCGGCGTCGAGACCGCCAACGTGAAGATGAGCATGAACCCCTTCGACGAGATCGCCGTCGAGGAAGCCGTGCGCCTGAAGGAAGCCGGTACGGCGACCGAGATCGTCGTGGTCTCCGTCGGCCCGACCCAGGCCCAGGAGACCCTGCGCACCGCTCTCGCCATGGGGGCAGACCGCGCCATCCTGGTGCAGACCGACGTGACGACCGAGCCGCTCGCCGTCGCCAAGGTGCTGAAGGCCCTGGTCGAGAAGGAGGCTCCCGGCCTCGTCATCCTCGGCAAGCAGGCGATCGACGACGACTGCAACCAGACCGGCCAGATGCTGGCCGCGCTGCTGGGCTGGGGCCAGGGCACCTTCGCCTCCAAGATCGTTGCCGGCGACGGCAAGGTGGCGGTGACGCGCGAGATCGACGGCGGTCTGGAGACGGTGGAGCTGAAGCTGCCGGCGGTGGTCACCGCCGACCTGCGCCTCAACGAGCCGCGCTACGCTTCGCTGCCCAACATCATGAAGGCGAAGAAGAAGCCGCTGGAGACCGTCGCCCCGGATGCGCTGGGTGTCGATGTCGCCCCGCGTCTGAAGACGCTCAAGGTGACCGAGCCGGCGAAGCGCCAGGCCGGCATCAAGGTGCCGGACGTCGCCACGCTGGTCGACAAGCTCAAGAACGATGCGCGCGTGATCTGAGGGGGATGAACTGACCATGGCCAACATTCTCGTCATCGCGGAACACGACGGCGCCTCGCTGAAGCCCGCCACGCTGAACGCCGTTACCGCCGCTTCCAAGATCGGTGGCGACATCCACATCCTGGTCGCCGGCAAGGGTGCGCAGGCCGCCGCCGATGCGGCCGCCAAGGTCGCTGGCGTCGCCAAGGTGCTGCTGGCCGACGATGCCGCTTACGAGCACCAGCTGCCGGAAGACGTCGCCCCGCTGGTGGTTTCCATCGCCAAAGGCGGTTACGGCCATGTCCTGGCCGGCGCCACCTCGGTCGGCAAGAACCTTCTGCCGCGCGTCGCAGCATTGCTGGACGTCGCCGCCATCTCCGACATCACCGCCGTGGTGTCGGCCGACACCTTCGAGCGGCCGATCTACGCCGGCAACGCGATTGCCACGGTGCAGTCGGCCGACCCGGTGAAGGTCGTCACCGTCCGCACCACCGCCTTCGAGACCGCCGCCGCCGAAGGCGGTTCGGCCTCGATCGAGCAGGTCGCGGGCGCCGGTGCGGCCGGCCTGTCGAGCTTCGTCTCGGCCGAACTGACCAAGTCGGAGCGTCCGGAGCTGACCGCCGCCCGCGTGGTGGTGTCGGGTGGCCGCGGCATGCAGTCGGGCGACAATTTCCCGATGCTGGAGGCCCTGGCCGACAAGCTGGGTGCCGCGGTGGGTGCCTCGCGCGCCGCCGTGGACGCGGGTTTCGTGCCGAATGACTACCAAGTCGGGCAAACCGGCAAGATCGTGGCGCCGGAGCTGTACATCGCCGTCGGCATTTCGGGTGCGATCCAGCACCTCGCCGGCATGAAGGACAGCAAGGTCATCGTCGCGATCAACAAGGATGAGGAAGCGCCCATCTTCCAGGTCGCCGATTACGGCCTCGTCGCGGACCTGTTCAAGGCCGTGCCGGAGCTGACGGAAAAGCTTGGATAAGGCGCGCTGATCCGGACCGCCGCGGCGGTCACCGGCATGACCCGGTGCCCGCCGCGATGGACCATTTTACCCACATCCTTCGCGGGACAGCCTCCATGACCACGATCAAGAAGATTGGCATCATCGGCGCCGGCCAGATGGGCAGCGGTATTGCCCAGGTCTGCGCCCAGGCCGGCTATGATGTCGTCCTGTCCGACATCAGCGACGCGGTCCTGGAAAAGGCGCTCGCCTCCATCGGCCGGAATTACGACCGGCAGATCCAGAAGGGCAAGATGGAGGAGCAGGCGAAGACCGCCGCCCTCGGCCGGATCGTGACCGGCACCGACCTGTCTGTGTTCGGCGAATCCGATCTGGTGATCGAAGCCGCGACCGAGAACGAGGCGCTGAAGCGCGACCTGCTGAAGAAGCTGGTCCCGCACCTGAAGCCGGAGGCGCTGATCGCGACGAACACCTCGTCGATCTCGATCACCCGTCTGGCGGCGGCGACCGACCGTCCGGCCAAGTTCATGGGCATGCACTTCATGAACCCGGTGCCGGTGATGCAGCTGGTCGAGCTGATCCGCGGCATCGCGACCGACGAGCCGACCTTCAACGCCATCAAGGAACTGACCCTCGCCATCGGCAAGACCGCCGCGGTGGCCGAGGATTTCCCGGCCTTCATCGTCAACCGCATCCTGCTGCCGATGATCAACGAAGCGGTCTACACCCTGTATGAGGGCGTCGGTGGCGTCGAGGCCATCGACACTGCGTTGAAGCTGGGCGCCAACCACCCGATGGGTCCGCTGGAGCTGGCCGACTTCATCGGACTGGACACCTGTCTGGCGGTGATGCAGGTGCTGTATGAAGGCTTGGCTGACAGCAAGTACCGCCCCTGCCCGCTGCTGGTGAAGTATGTCGAGGCCGGCTGGATCGGCAAGAAGTACGGCCGCGGATTCTACGACTACTCGCAGACGCCGCCGGTGCCAACGCGCTGAGGATTGTGTGGGGAAAAAGCCCGCCCTGGGGAACCGGGGCGGGTTTTTTGTTGGTTTTTTTGGGGAGGGGATGGCTGGCGAATGCCCCTCCCTAACCCTCCCCCGCTATCGCGGGAGAGGGAACTCCGCCGCTTCGACACTTACTCCCTCTCCCACCGAAGGTGGGGGAGGGTTGGGGAGGGGGCAATGTACTTCCCCCACCCCCTCACTTCGGCAGCGCATAGGCGATCACCGAATCGCCCGCCTTGGTTCCGAGCGAGCCGTGCCCGCCGGCCACCACCAGCACATATTGCCGGCCGTCCTCGCCCTGGTAGGTCATCGGCGTGGCCTGACCGCCGGCCGGAAGGCGGCTTTCCCACAGCTGCTTGCCGGTGGAAACGTCGTAGGCCCGCACATAATAGTCGATGGTGCCGGACAGGAAGGCCACGCCGCCCGCGGTCATGATCGGGCCGCCCAGGTTGGGCACGCCCATGCGGAAGGGCAGCGGCACCGGCGCGGCGTCGCGGGTGGTGCCGTTCTTGTGCTTCCAGACGATCTTGCCGGTCGTCAGATCGGCCGCGGCGACATAGCCCCAGGGCGGCGCCTGACAGGGCAGGCCCAGGACCGAGACGAAGGGGGCGAGCTTCACCGCATAGGGTGCGCCGAAATTCTCGTTCAGCGCCGGCAGGCTGAATTTCGGCCGTTCGCCGCCCTGGACATACAGATCCGTGTCGTTCTTGCGCGGCACCAGCTGCGAAACGAAGGCCAGATAGGCCGGCGTGGTGAAGGCGATCTGGCGCTTGGGATCGACGGCGACGCTGCCCCAGTTGAACACGCCGAAATTGCCGGGATAGATCAGCGAGCCCTGCAGCGACGGTGGGGTGAAGCGGCCGTCATAGCGCAGGCGCTTCAGCGCGATGCGGCAGGCAAGCTGGTCGAACATCGTCGCCCCCCACATGTCCGCCCCGGTCAGCGGCGGCGGGTCGTAGGACAGGGCGGAGACCGGCTGGGTCGGGGCGCTGTGATCGCCTTCGGCGGCACCCTGCGGCGCCGGCTTCTCGGTCACCGGCAGGATCGGCTTGCCGGTGCGGCGGTCCAGCACGAACAGCTCTCCCTGCTTGGTCGGCTGGACCAGGGCCGGAACGGTCTGGCCGTCGACGGTCAGGTCGATCAGGCTGGGCTGCGCCGGCACGTCATAATCCCACAGATCGTGATGCACGGTCTGGAAGACCCAGCGCACCTGCCCCGTCGCCAGATCGAGCGCCACGACAGAGGAGGAGAAGCGCTCCACCGCCGGGCTGCGGTTGCCGCCGAACTGGTCGGGCGGCTGGTTGCCGAGCGGCACATAGACCATGCCCAGTGCCTCGTCGACGCTGGAGATCGACCAGCTGTTGGGCGAATTGACGGTGTAGGTCTGGCCGTCGGGGATCGGCGCGGTCTGGTCCGGCTTGGCCGAATCCCAGTTCCACACCAGATGGCCGTCATTGACGTCGAAGGCGCGGATCACGCCCGACTGCTCGTGAACCGACACATTGTCCAGCACCGTGCCGCCAACGATGACGAGGTTGGCCGTCACCACCGGCGGGGAGGTCGAATAATAGGCGCCGGGCCGGACGTTCGGCATGTTGGCCCACAGGTTGATCTGGCCATCCTGGCCGAAGCCGGTGCAGATCGACCCATCTTCCGGGTTCAGCGCGACCAGACGGCCGTCGGCGGTCGGCATGAACAGTTTGGCGGCACAGGCGCCGCCGGCAACGGGAGCGGAGGCGGCGGTCTGTTGGGCCGCCTGTTGGGCCGCCTGCTGAGCCGGATGATAGGACAGGCCGCGGCAGGTCAGGTGCTGCAGCGCCAATTGCTTCTGGTCGATCTTCAGGTCGCGGCGCCAGACCTCCTTGCCGGTGGTGGCGTCCAGCGCGATCACATGCTGGTGCGGCGAGCACAGGAACAGGCGGTTGCCGATCTTCAGCGGCGTCACCTCGAAGGTGGTTTCCTT
The DNA here is from genome assembly GCF_023806445.1 of Azospirillum sp. A1-3. Taxonomy (NCBI): domain Bacteria; kingdom Pseudomonadati; phylum Pseudomonadota; class Alphaproteobacteria; order Rhodospirillales; family Azospirillaceae; genus Azospirillum; species Azospirillum sp. A1-3. The sequence continues at coordinate 444,545 of NZ_JAMSLU010000008.1, read as the reverse complement.
GGGATCGCCGGGCTGGCCGCGCAGGTCGCCGGTCTCATAGGTCCAGGCGACCTGAAGCTTGTCGGCATTCTCCGGCGTGATGCCGGTCAGCGGCGAATAGCGCTGGCCGTAGCCGGTCCGGCCATAGGCCTGCCACTCCCCGTCCGGGATCGCGGGGCCGGAGCCGGTGCCTGCAGCCGAGGCTGAAGCGGTCTGCTGCCGCGGCGGAACGGTTCCATCGATGCGGTGCGGGTCGGTGAACCAGGAGACGACGCCGACCAGCAGCACGATCACCAGCGAGACGGTCAGCGGGATGCCGGTGCCGCGGAAGGCGCCGACGGGATAAGCGCCCGGCGCCCGTTCGCCGGCCATCGGTTCGCGCTCGCCCAGGCGCCGGGTGACCCAGGGCAGCAGAAGCAGGAAGCCGATCACCGCGACCACGTCGCCGCGCGCCGACAGCGGCCACCAATCCAGCCCGACCTCCCACAGTGCCCAGATCAGCGTGCCGATCACCAGCAGCGCATAGATCGACAGCGCCGTCGGGGAGCGCTTCGCCAACAGCGCAGCGGTCGCCAGGAACAGCAGCCCTGCGATGGCGTAGTACCAGGACCCGCCCAGCAGGATCAGCCACAGCCCGCCGCCCAGCGCGCCGAGCCCAAGCAACGCCAACAGGATGACCATCGCCCAGAGGGCGACGCTTCGTTTTGAATGTGTCATGGCACGTCCTCAGCCAAAGCCCTTTTCGAACCCAACTCCCGACCGTTGAGTTGGTTGCGGCTTTTTTGAGCGGTAGCCGTCATGCGCGGCGCGCTGCCGTCTTCCGGCAAGGTTTTGGAACGGTGTGGGGCCACATGTGTTGAACGGCCAATGATCCCGGAAACCGCAGGACGGAGACCGCCATGCACCGCCATCCCTGGAGCGAAGAGTTCGTCAAGATGAGCCCGCAGGCCCGCTATCGCGGCGTCGGTCCGCGCAACTACCGCCGCTCCGACGAACGCATCCTGGAGGACATCAACGAACGCCTGACCGACGACCACCACATCGACGCCTCCGACATCGGCGTGAAGGTGGAGGGCGGCGAGGTGACGCTGTCCGGGACCGTGGAGGACCGCGCCGCCCGCCGCCGGGCGGAGGACATCGCCGAAAGCGTGTCGGGCGTCGGCCATGTGCAGAACGACCTGCGCGTCGCCGGCCGCACCGCGCCGGGCCAGACCACCAGCGTCGGAATGGGCGAGCGGGTGGAACCGGCAGCCCCGCAGGGCGAAGGCAGCGTGACCGGTCCCGGCGCCCCGGCGCGAGACGCCATGGTGGCCGCGCTCGACAACAGCTCCATGGTGCTGGGCAAGCAGCCGCTGCCGGAGGACGACACTCTGCGGCGTAGTGACGCCATGGCAGGCAGCGAGAGGCGCGACCGGCGCTGACTCAACGGCTTGCGAGGGGCGCCCGCCCCTCCTGCACCGGAAGCGCTGCTGCCCTGCGCGGAGGACCGGAAGGCCGGAGGGGATACTTAACCGTTGGTTAACCGGCTGGGACCATTGTCCCGCGGCCAATCGAGTATCCCCTCTCAAGCCTTCTGGAACAGAGCAGCTGCCATCATGGGCAACAAGACCATCAAGCTTTCCGACAAGTCCGGCTATCGCGACGTCGCGCTGGACCAACTGCCGCGCAACGTCCGCGCCGCGGTGACCGACCTGTCGACCAAGAATCCGGTCGCCGACATCATCGTCGACCAGTCCGGCATGCTGTACCGCATCCACCTGTCGGCCCCGGCCAACATGTATGTGGATGTCCTGGCCGTCGCCTGACGCGACGCCTCGGTTTTTCAGCGTTCGGAAGGGCGGCTTGCAGCTATTGCAGCCGCCCTTCGTCGTTCCGGCCCTCCAGCCTTGCCAGCGCGCCGTTCAGCAGCCGGGGCGGCAGCATCGCCACCGCCCCCTCCCGCACCGCCCGCACATCCTCAAGGTCGAGCCCGGTCGCGACGGCCAGCTGGCGGTCGTCCAGCCCGCGGTCTTCCGCCAGAATCATGATCCATCCCGCCAGCGTGCGGGCCTGGGCCAGTTCGGTGCGGTCGTTGAACCAAAGGCCGCCACCCTGCCCACCTAGCGGGCGGCCAATCGGCGTTGCGTTTTCGAAAGGCATGTCGGGATCGAACGACGTCATGGACGCACCTCCCCTCAGCAGTTTCTTTCGCACTCGCAGCAAAAACACAGGCTCATCGGCAGATTTTGTTCGGCTTCATTTATGAAGTCTGCCACCGGCCTTCCAGAGGGTGGTAGGCAATATTCGGCACCCCCAACGATCTTTCTCCTGCCTTTTTGCGCTGCGGCATGATCGGAAGGCGCTGAACGTCCCCCTTTCCGGGATTCTTTGAAACTGTCTTCACCGGCCGGGGGCTAGGGCGGAGCGGTGGCTTCGGCGTATAACCGGGGGCATCGTCCTGTTTCCCCAGCGCAGTCCGGACCCGCCGATGCCCGAATCCCCGCTCTCTGGACCGGCCCTTCTCGACCGCATCGACGCGCTGGCGGCGATCAGCGCCGAGGATGACCGGCTGTCGCGCCTCTACCTGACGCCGGAACACCGCCGCGCCAACGACCTCGTCGCCGGCTGGATGCGCGAGGCGGGGATGAGCGTGCGCGAGGATGCGGTCGGCAACGTCATCGGCCGCTACGAGGGCGATCAGCCGGGACTGCCGGCCCTGCTGATCGGCTCCCACCTCGACACCGTGCGCGATGCCGGGCGCTATGACGGCATGCTGGGGGTGCTGAGCGGCATCGCCGTGGTCGCCGACCTGAACGCCCGCCGCCGGCGCCTGCCCTTCGCCATCGAGGTGATCGGCTTCGGCGACGAGGAGGGCACGCGCTTCCAATCGACCCTGATCGGCAGCCGCGCCATCGCCGGCACCTTCGACCCGGCGGTGCTGGAGACGCGCGACGCCGCCGGCACGCGGCTGGCCGACGCGATGACCGCCTTCGGGCTTGAACCCGCCGCCTGGGCAAGCGCGGCCTACGAGCCGCATGCCGTCCTGGCCTATGTGGAACTTCACATCGAACAGGGGCCGGTGCTGGAGGCGCTGGGCCGGCCGGTCGGCGTTGTCACCGCCATCGCCGGTGCCACCCGGCTGGCGGTGACGGTGGAGGGGATGGCCGGCCATGCCGGCACCGTGCCGATGACCCTGCGCCGCGATGCGCTGGCCGCCTCCGCCGAGATGATCCTGGCGGTGGAGCAGCTCTGTTCCGGGCAGGAGCGGCTGGTCGGCACCGTCGGCCGGATCGAGGCGTCGCCCGGCGCCACCAACGTCATTCCCGGCAAGGTTCGCTTCACCGTCGACCTGCGCGCCGACCGCGATGGATTGCGGCTGGAGCGGGTCGGCGCCGTCCGCGCCCGGCTGGAGGCCATCGCCGACGCCCGCGGCGTCGCCATCGGCTTCGAGACGCTGCATGAAAGCCCGGCGGTGGCCTGCCACCCGGCGCTGATGGCACAGTTCACCGATGCCGCGGCGGCCGAAGGACTGGACGCGCCGGAGTTGCCGAGCGGCGCCGGCCACGACGCCATGGCGATGGAGGCGCTGACCGACATCGCCATGCTGTTCGTGCGCTGCGAACGCGGCATCTCGCACAACCCGGCCGAACGCATCACCGCCGCCGATGCCGAGGCCGGCGTCCGCGTGCTCGCCCGCTTCGTCGACCATTTCCAGCCCGCAACCTCCCCCTCCATCCCGTGACGGACCGCCTGCCATGACCGACCTGTCCCCCTCCCTCGCCGCCACACTGGATGAGGCGGTGAATGCCCGCTTCGACGACGAGGTCCGTTTCCTGGCGGAGCTGGTGAAGGTGCCGTCCGACAACCCGCCGGGCGACTGCGCCCCCCATGCCGTCCGCGCCGCCGAACTGCTGGAGGCGATGGGCTTCACGGTGGAACGCCACCCGGTGCCGGCCGAACTGGTGCGGGCCAACGGCATGATCAGCGCCACCAATCTGGTGATCCGCCACCGCTTCGGCGATGGACCGACCGTGGCGCTGAACGCCCATGGCGACGTGGTGCCGCCCGGTGAGGGCTGGTCGAGCGATCCCTATGGCGCGGAAATCCGCGACGGGGTGATGTATGGCCGCGGCGTGGCGGTGTCGAAGTCGGACTTCGCCACCTACGCCTTTGCGCTGCGGGCGCTGATGGCCTCAGAGGCGCCGCTGAAGGGCACGGTTGAGCTGCATTTGACCTATGACGAGGAGGCCGGCGGCGAGATCGGGCCGAAATGGCTGCTCGACCAGGGGATTTCCAAACCGGACTATGCGGTGTCGGCCAGCTTCGCCTATTCGGTGGTGACCGGGCACAATGGCTGCCTGCATCTGGAGGTGCAGGTCGACGGCAAGTCCGCCCATGCCGCCCGCCCCGACACCGGCCATGACGCGCTGGAGGCGGCGACCGGTATCCTGGCCGCCCTCTATGCCCACCGTCCGGAGTTGGCGACGCGCCGCTCGAACGTCGTCGGCATCACCTGCCCGTCGCTGACGGTCGGGCTGATCCAGGGCGGCATCAACACCAACGTGGTGCCCGACCGCGTCACCTTCCGCCTCGACCGCCGCATGATCCCGGAGGAAAACCCGGCGGAGGTGGAGGCCGAACTGCGCGGCCTGATCGAGCGCGCCGCGACGGGCCGCGAGGGCATCCGCGTCACCATCCGCCGCATCCTGCTGGCCCGCCCCTTCCGCTCGGTCGGCGACGCGCCGCGGCTGGCGGCGCTGTTCGCAGCCCACGCGCAGGAGGTGCTGGGCGTGCCGGTCGGCCAGAACGGCATTCCGCTCTACACCGACGCCCGTCATTACTCGGAGGCCGGCATCCCCACCATCCTCTACGGCGCCGGCCCGCGCGACCTGCTGGAGGCCAACGGCCACCGCGCCGACGAGAAGCTGGTGCTGGAAGACCTGCGCCGGGCGACCCAGGTGGTGGCGCGGTCGCTGGCGGAGCTGCTGGGGTAGGCGGAGGGGAACTGGACAAACTCACGCAGCACCTCTAACTTTTTGAGATCTGCAGAGGGTAAGTGCCATGGCCGTCATCAGGGTGTCGGACGCCGAGTTCCAACGTGACATCAGCCGATACCAGGATATTGCTTTGAGCCAGCCTGTCACCGTCACACGTGATGGGCGGCAAAGCACCGTGCTGATCTCGACCGAAGAGTACCGTCGCTTGAAGCGGCGGGAACGACGTGTCATGGGGCCGGAGGACTTCACCGAAGCCGACATTGCTGCGCTTGAATCTGCCCACCCTCCGGCCGATGCAGGCGCCTTCGACGACGAGCTTCCCCCGACATCGTAAAAAACCGTGCCGTTCCCAACCCCTGTCCCCGGTCTCGTCATCCGCTATAGCTATCTCTGGCGGGCGGAGCATCTGCGCGGACAGGAGGAAGGGGTCAAGGATCGCCCCTGCGCCGTCGTCCTGACGACCATGACGGAAGAGGGCGACCTTTGCGTGACGGTCCTGCCGATCACGCATTCCCCGCCGGCGGACTTGGCTTCAGCTGTTGAAATTCCTGCTGCGACGAAAGTCCGGCTCGGCCTCGACACCGAACGATCCTGGGTGGTTCTGACGGAAGCGAACCGGTTTGTCTGGCCCGGTCCGGACTTGCGGCCGGCGCGGCCGGACGATGCAGGCAGCGTCACCTATGGCTTGCTGCCCGCCCGCTTCTTCAACGATCTGCGCTAAAAATTCATCGCACTCGTCAAGGCGCGCCGTGCTGGGGCCGTGCGCCGGACGGAGTAGCGGCATTTCCCCCGCCCTACCCCACCCGCTCGCCGGACGGCAGGCCCCCCGATGGCAGGCCGAGGCTCCAGCCGGTGAGGCCGCAGGCGGCGGGATCTGAGTGGGCGGCGGTTTCCAGGCAGGTCAGATGGCGGTCGATCAGACGGTCCAGACGGTCGCGCGCCTCCCACACCGTCAGGCTGTGGTCGGAGCGGTCGAGATAGACCACCTCAATGCCGGGCAGGCCGTCCAGGGCGCGGCCGCCCTCGCCCAGATGCAGGTAGAATTCGGCCAGCGTCATGTCGTCGCTGCTGTAGACCACCAGCACCCGCCGGCCTTCCGCCGACAGGCGGCGGAACATGCGCAGGGCATGGCGGGTCAGGCCGGTGCGGAGAAGCAGCTTGCGGACGAAGCGGCCGGTCAGACGCTTGGCCAGCCCGACGGTGCGGGCGGGCTTGCGGATGCTGGCACGCAGGCGGGCCGGCTTCAGCGCCTCCAGCAGATATTCCTTGGTGGAGCGGAAGGGGACAGACCGCATCAGATCGAGCACGGCGATGCCGCCGCCCAGCTCGAACCGGCCGGGATTCAGCACGATTTGCCCGACCACGCGGTCGTCGCCCAGGCCGGCATGCAGGGCCGGCGTGCCGCCGGCGCACAGGCCGATGACGACGACGCGCTCGTGCCCCTGCTGCTCCAACCAGTTCAGCGCGGCGCGGACGTCGGCGATCACCTCCTTGTTGTAGAGCAGATTGTCCGGGAAGCCGGGCCGGTCGGGGCTGTCGCCGATGCCGGCCGCGTCGATCCTGAGCGAGGCATAGCCGCGCGCCGCCAGCCGCCGCGCCTGGACCACGGTGGCGCGGCCGGAGCCGACATGGTGGGTGGCGCCGCTGTTCAGGAACAGGATGGCGGGCCGGTTGCCGGCGGGATCGGCCAGGACCGGGGTGCAATAGATGCCGAACAGCTCCGGCGCCGACCCGAAGAAGACCGGACGTTCGACCGCCGTCGGCATCATCAGGCCGGCCGGGCGGTCCGGCGGCGGGGTGGCGCCGCTGGCGATCGGGCCGGCGGCGATCCAGCGCAGGACCGGGTCCAGCACCGCGGCGGCCTGGGCGCCCTGGGGCTGCTGGACCAGTTCCATCACGCCGCTGACGGCCATCGGCTCCGCCACCGCACCCATGGCGCGCCAGCGGGTGGCGAGCTTCACCGGCGTCTTGCCTTCCGGACGGTCGGCGATCAGGATGCGCGGGGCGGGCAGCGCCGGCCGGTCGAACGGGTTGAGGGCGCCCAGCGCCAGCGCCGTTTCGGGCGTCACCGGCATGCCGATCACGTTCAGCCAGGAGGCGCGTTCCGGCGGCTCCGGATTGCAGACCGGACGCAGCACGATGGCCGCCAGGGTCTGCAGTTCACGCAGCGCCTTGCGGCCCGAGGTGATCGGCGACACCAGAGCCAGCGTGTCGACGCCCTGCCCCTCGTCGGCCAGCTCCTGCGCCGCCGCCGTGGCGAGCAGCGAGCCCATGCGGTAGCCGACCAGGGTCAGTTCGGTGACGCCGGTGTCCTCGCGCAGGCGGCGGACCGCCGCCTTGACGCCGTCCACCCAGGCGCGCACCCGGTCGGGGTCGCTGTCCTCCCCGGCCGAATCGCCGGATCCGGGATAATCGAAACGCAATGTCGGCAACCCGGCCGCGGCCAGCCCTTCGGCGAAGCTTCTCCAGGCGCGGTGCGCGCACAGCTCCTCGTAGCCGTAGGCACCGCACAGGACCACCCCGCGCAGGCCCTGCGCCGGATGCAGCCATCCGAAACAACCATCGAACACCACCGGTGTCGGCTTCATGCGTTCCCCCTGTAGCGGACGGGCGCCAGCGCATTCAGCGCATGGACCTCGCCGTCCGGCACCAATCGTCCGGCCGATGCCGTCCCGTCCGTAACCCCCGAACCTGCCCGCGGCCGCAGGCGGATGACCCGCTCGACGCCGGGCGGAAGATGGAACCAGGCGTCTTCCGCCTGGAACCGCTCGTCCTCCACATGCACCGAACAGGCGAACCGCGCCGTGGCAAGCCGCAACGCCCAGTTCCCCTCCTGGCCCTCCACCACTGCGGTCAAACCGAGATCGGACCGTGGCAGCGAGCGTCCCTTGGGGAAATAATGAGACTCGTCAATTGGTTCCGCTTCCCTTTCGGCCGACAGCAATTGCGCCGTCACCACATCGTGTGGGATAGGCCCAAACCTGTAGCTGTAGGTCGTGTCAAAAAAGCGGTCGGACAATTCGGCGGCGGCCAGTGAGATCGCACCTCTCGCCGGCAGCGTCACCGGACGCTCCGCCTTCAGCACCGGAACCGCCCCGTCCCGCGCCCCATTGCGCCATGCGGTGAGCCGCAGCAGCGCCTCCACCGGTTGGGCGGTGTCGTTGACCAGATGCACCGCCAGCCCGTTGACGCCCTCGTCGGTCAGGATCACCCGCAGCGGCCGGAAAGCGCGCTTCAGCGCGTGCCAGGCCGGCTTCGGCGTGCCGTCGGCGGTGACCACCCCCCAGCCGGCGCCCGGCCAGGGATCGCGCCACTGCCAGACCAGCCCGCCGGCGCAGGTCGATCCGGCGCGCCGCCATTCGTCGACCACCGCCTGCATCACCTCCCCGGTCACGGCGCGCGACAGGCGGCGGTAGCGGTCGGGATCCTCGTAGCGCAGGCGGCGCGGATCGACGTCATAGAGCGCTTCCAGATAATGCTCCCGCACATCCTCGAAGTCCCAGGAGGCGCCGGGGTCGCGCGGCACCCGTTCCTTCCAGCGGGGATGGTGGAGCGCCGGGACGCCCAGCGGATCGTCCTCGCACAGATTGGCGAAGGCGAGGCATTCGCTGGCGAAGCGCACGCCGGCGCACCGGGCATCCTCCAGCGGCTTCATATAGGCGCCGACGCCGTAATAGTGGGTCACCCCGGCATTGGCGATGAAGGGCAAGGCCCCGCCACTGGGGGAGTTGGCGACGCGGATCAGGTCGGGCCGCCGGGCCGCCGCTTCCTCCGCGATCACCGCGGTCAGCGCCGGCTGGCTCCAGGAAGCGCGGGGCAGGCCGAGCATGGCCGCCTGCTGCTCCATCTCGCTGCCGCCGCACAGCACCGCCAGCGAGGGCGAGGCCTGGGTGCGGTCGAGCAGTTGCGCGATCTCCGCCCGCACGCTGTCGAGGAAGGCCGGATCGGTGGGATAGTCGAAATTGGCGAACATAGCGTCCTGCCAGACCAGGATGCCCAGCTCGTCGCACAGTTCGAAGAAGGCGTCGCCTTCGTACAGCATGGTGCCGCCCACGCGGACCATGTTGGCGCCGGCGTCGCGCATCCGGCGCAGTTCGGATTCGTAGGCCGCACGGTCGGACGACAGCCCGACCAGATCGACCGGCACCCAGCAGCCGCCGCGACAGAACACGCGGACGCCGTTCACCAGCAGGGCGAAGCCGTTGCCGTCCGGGCCACGGTCGACATCCAGCGAGCGGAAGCCGACGCGGCCGAGATCGACCTCGGCCGATCCGATGCGGGCGGTCACGCCGTGCAGGACCGGCTCGCCATGGGTGTGCGGCCACCAGGGTTCGACCCCCGGCAGGGTCAGGTCGGCGCTGAACCCATCGACGCCGTCGAAGACGAGCGGCGCCGTCCGGCCGGCGACCTCCACCGATCCGGTGGCACCGGCCGCCGCCCCCTCCACCGTCAGGCGCAGCGACAGATGGCCGTCCCGCCCGTCATAGCCGCTGCGTAGATCGGCGCCGAGCACACGGCAAGGACCGGTCTCCTCCACCAGCTCCACCGGGCGGAAGGGGCCGACGGCATGGATGGGCGGGCACCAGCCCGGCATATGGCCCAGCAGGGTGGTGCGGACGAAGCGCAGCCCCGCCGGCTCGGCCAGCTTGGGCCGCCAGCGGGCACGGCCCTTCTTCGCCGCCAGCGCCGGGTGCAGGGCGTGGAAGCGGATGGACAGCTCCGCCTCGCCATTCAGCGTCACCGGCACCTCATGGGCCAGATACATGCTGTCGGAGGTCAGGATGCGCTCGCCGTCCAGCCGGACCTCGGCGATCGTGGCGAGGCCGTGGAAGCGCAGGATGCGCGGGCCATGTCCGGTCAGGCGGGTGCGGTAGACGACATCCTTGTCATGGAGCGGAGCGGGATCCTCCGCCGACCACAGGCCGGCGGCCTGGAGCGCCTGCGCGGCGGTGCCGGGAACCGGGGCCGGGATACCCTCCGCCCCGTTATCAGATCCGCCCGGTGCCGATGCGGTCAGAGTCCATCCCTGGTCCAGAAGGGTCTGCCGGCGTCCGGTGACGGATCGGATACGGGCCATCGCCACTCACCCGTATCGCCGGGCCAGACTGCCCAGGACGGTGTCGTAGCCCCGTTCCAGCCGGTCGAAGCTGTCGGTTAGGTCGGGCGCCTTGCGCCGGGCCACGGTGCGGGCCAGCTGGAACTGCATGGCCTTGGCGCCCTCTGCGATGGACTGGCAGGCCTCCGCCGCGTCGGCCGGGCCGTCGAGCCAGCGGACATGGGCGCCCAGCAACTCGAAATTGGCGCCGAGCTGGCGCAGCAGGTTGAAGGCGTAGAGGTGGAAATACTCCATCGGCCGGCTCAGCAGCCGGTCGAGATGCTCCGGGAAGGCGGCGCGGTAGGCCGTCACCGGATTGCCGGCCGGCCGGCGGGCGAGATGGCGGCGCAGCAGGTCGAGTGACGCTGTGACCAGCGCGCTCCCTTCCAGCGGCGGGGCGCCGGGCTTCACGAACTCGACATAGGGGAAGAGCGGACCGGCCGCCGCGGCGGCGACGCCCTCATAATCGGCGCCCTCCAGCCGATAGAAGCCGGCATTGTGGAAGTAATCCATCGTCCGCGCCGCCGGGTCGATGCGGACGATGCCGACCGTCGTCTTCACATGGGTGGTGCCGTACGACGTGCCGCGGGTGTCCGGCAGGTGGAAGCCGTCGACCTCCACCAGAACCAGCCCACCATCCCGGCTGCGCTTCAACTGCTCCGCCACATGGGCTTCGACGCTGTCGTAGATCGCCAGCTCCTGCACGCGCAGGCCGTACAGCGTCTCCAGATCCTCCAGCGGCACCTTGAAGAAGGTGAACTGGTCGCCTTCGAAATCCTGGGCGACGGTGAAGCCCAGCATCGCCCGCGGTTCCAAGCCGCGGGCATGCAGCGCCTCGATCCACAGATCGACGTAGCAGTTGGTCTCCGGCCAAATCCGCTCACCCTGGTGCAGGGGATGGCGGTCGTAGCCGTCGGGCCGATGCGGAGTCCACATGCTGGCGGTCACCCCCACAGGACCTTGCGGACCGAGGCCGGCCACTGCGCGGTGTCGAAGCCGTGGTGGCGGAACAGCGCCAGCGCCACGCGCTCCATGCCGAAGCCGACGCAGGCGGTGTGGGCGACGCCGCCGTCGGCGGTGTGGATGTCCCACAGATGGCCGAAATGGTCCTGGTGATAGTTGAAGCTGAGGCAGGCGGTCGGCTTCTCATTGCTGGTGATCGGGATCAGCAGCTCGAACTTCAGCTTCTGCTCGCGCTGGCTGCTCGACAGCATGGCGCCGGCCCGGCCGAAGAAGGGATCGTTGGCGACGTCGACGTCCAGCGGCACCTCCAGCGCCCCCATCATCTCGCGCCCGCGCTCCAGCCACAGTTCGCGGAATTCCACGACCTGATCGGGGGTGCCGATGCGGATGTATTCGCGCATGCGGAACAGCTGCATGCGGGCGGGGTCGATCGACGGCTCGCGCCGGAAGCAGTAGGAGAAGACGTCGATCAGCTTGCCGTCACCGGGCAGCGCGCCGCGTTGGGCGATGGTCGGATAGACCGGGTAGCAGGCAGCCGGGGTCATCACCACGTCGGTCGCGACCTGATCCTCGGTCCAGTCCTGCCCCTCCTCCAGCCGGCGCAGCAGGGTGCGGTGCGCTTTCTCGTCGCCGCCGAAGCTGTGGATGGTGCCGGCCAGATGGGGAAAGCTCTTCAGATACTCGCTTTCCTCGAAATACTGGCGGTTCAGGGCCGGCGGGAAGCGCATGACCTCCGCCCCGTCCTGGCCGCCCCAGCGGGTGACCAGGGCGTCGAAACGCTCCACCACATCCTCGAAGACGCCGCTGCGGCCATAGAGGCCGTCCACGCCCGTGGGGATCAGCAGCCCGGCTTCCACCAGATCGTCGCGATAGGCGGCCTGGGCCGCGGTGATGTCGACCATGTTCATTCGAAGGGCCCCAACCCGTCCCGCTGGACGAGAAGCTGAGTGGCGACATGCGACATGATGCGGTCGTTGCCGATCATGAGCGCGGCGGAATGGGCGTCGCGCAGGTGGCGACCCAGGCTGTAGGGGGTGTCGTTGCGGTAGCCGGCCAACCCGCAGGTGCGGATCGCCGCCTCCACCACCTCGCGCACCAGTTCGGAGGTGGTGACCTTCAGCGTGCTCATCGCCGTGGCGAAGGACAGGCTGGTCAGCTGCTCCGGCGAGCCGCAGGCCATCTCGTACTGGCGGATGGCGGCGAGGATGACGGCCTTCATCTGCTGGAGCTTGGCCGTCGCCTCGGCCAGCCGCACGGCCGACGCCGGGGTGGTGCCGGGCTTGCGCTTGGCCTCCGACCGGACGAAGGCACGGGCGCGGCTGACCGCGTCGGCGGCGATGCCGAGCCAGGTGCTGCTCCACAGGATGTGGGTGACCGGCAGCATGGTCTGGGCCGACAGGTCGGCATAGGGCAAGGGCAGGATCTGGTCGATGACGCCCACCGCCTCCAGCCGGTAGCCGTCGGAGCAGGTGCCGCGCATGCCCATCGCGTCCCAGAGCGAGGTCTTCTCCAGCCGGTAATCGTCCTTGGTCACCACCACCAGCACCTGATCCGACGACGGCGCGTCGGGGTTGCGCCGCGCGGTGACCAGGATCACATCGGACTGGTCGCCGTAGGAGATGACCGACGCGTTCTTCGCCAGGGTGAAGCGCCCGCCTTCGGCCCCCGGTTCAGCCTGAACGGCGCAGACGCTGTTGCGGATGTCGCCGCCGGTCTCCTTCTCCGTCGTGGCGGAGCCGAGCAGGAGCTGTTCGGCGGCGATGCGCGCCATCAGGTCGCGGTGCCAATCGTTGGTGCCGTGATTGACCAGACAGGCGACCTGGATCTGGTGCATGGCATAGATCATGCCGGTGGCGGCGCAGCCGCGGGCCAGCGCATGGCAGGCCGCCGCCACGTCGAACAGCGAGGCGCCGGCACCGCCGAGGTCCGCCGGAACCATGACGCCCAGCAGCCCTTGCTCGCGCAGGGCGTCGAAGGCCTCGGTGGGGAAGCGGCCGTCGCGGTCGACGGCATCGGCATGGCGCGCGGCGATCTCGGCACCGACGGCACGCGCACGGGCCGCGACATTGACCGGAGCGGAGGCTGTCGCCCGCTCGGCCAGGGCGGCCGGGGCGGCGTTCACGCCTCGCCCCCGTCGACCAGACCGCGCACCGCGTCGCGGATCGCCGCGATGCTCTCGAAGGTGCGGCGGTTCAGCAGCTTTTCCGGAAATTCGACGTCGAACTGCTCCTCCAGCCCCAGCATCAGGCCGACGCAGCCGTGCGAGGTGAGGCCGGCGGAATAGAGGTCGTCGTCGATGGCGAGGGTGCCGGCATCGACCGCCAGCCCGCCGCACTCCGCGAGGACGGAGCGGATGCCGGCGATCATCCCGTCGTCGGAACCACCGGATGCTGAAGGGGGAAGCCCGGCGGTCCCAACGGTCATGGAGCCCTCAAAGGACGAACTGGCGAAAGGGTGGCTGGCATCCTGCGGCATTCTCGAAATCCCTTGGGTAACGTGCTGATCCCAAGCTAGCCACGCCACCCCGGTGCTTCCACTCGGCATCGGTATGGCCGTCCCGCTATCCAAGTGATCGGTTTTTCACCGGTGGGGGTAAGCACAGGGATAGGGTCGGTCGATGGCCGGGATGCCTTTCGTGCTGCCCGCTATGGCTATGATCCACGCGCATAGACCTGGGCTTGGCAGTTCGGAAGCGGGTTACGGAGTTTCCCGTCGAAGAAATTATCACACCCGCGATGGTCGGGTTTTCCGCATATCGGAAGGTCTATGACTATCTTTTCGAGTTAGCGGAAAAGAGATTGACGGCTGCTCACCGCCTCGAAAATCATGCAAGGGCCGGTGTGGCCGATGGTCGCAAGCACGTCTTGAAGCTTGCAGCTCCATGATTGCGCACAATGCGGGCTTGCGGCCGGCAGCGACCATATCCGCCCTTACCTGCCTGCCCTTACCAGCCCACCCTTACCTGCTTTGTGGGGAAACCGACGCCATGACCACTGCCGCACCCGCCGTCCCACAGTCCGGCGCAGCCAAAACCGGGCGCCGTCTCGGCGTGCGGGCAAAGCTGATGCTGTCCTTCGCCGGCATGGCGGCGATGACGGTGGCGGCCAGCGCCGTCGGCCTGATGTCCTTCTCCGCGGTGGAGCGGCCGATGGCGCAGATCGCCGACACCAGCCTGCCGGAGATGGAACTGGCGACCCGGCTGGCCGGCGCAAGCGGCGCCATTGCCTCGGCCGCCCCCACCCTGGACGGCGCCGCCAGCCAGGAGGAGCGGGAGCGCATCCGGACCGAAGCCAAGGAACGCGCCCGCGGCTTCCTGTCGCTGGTCGACGAGCTGGCCGGGCGCCGGCCGCAGGACCCGCTGCTGACGGAGGTGCGCGAGACCGGCAACGCGCTGATCGCCACGCTGGACGGTATCAACGACGGCGTGGCACGGCGCCTGTCCGTGCATGACCGGCGCGAGGCCGCGTCCACCCGGCTGGCCCAGACCTATGACGGCTTCCTCAAGACGCTGGCGCCGCTGGTCGATGGCGCCGGAGAGGCCTTGCAGCAGAAGGGCATGGCGCTGGACGGCGGCACCGATCGCGACATGGGGACGCTGTCCGACGCCGTGCGGTCGATGATCGCGCTCTATGATCTGCGCAGCGGCATCGCCGGCGCGCTCGACGCCATGAACCGCTCCGGCACGGCGCAGGACGCCAAGACCATCGGCGAGCTGCAGCAATCCTATCTGGAGGCGTCGTCGCAGGTGACGGGGACCCTCGGCACGCTGGGCGACCGCTTGGCCCCCGACACCGCCGGCAAGATCGACGCGCTGTTCCTGTTCGGCTATGGCAAGGACAATGTTTTCGACCTGCGCCGCGCCGCCCTGGACGGCACCGAAAACAGCAGCGGGGCGGTCGACCGCCGGCTGGCCGAGCGACTGACCGCCGCCAGGACGCAGGCCGCCCAACTGCTCGACGGGCTGAAGGCGCCGCTGCGCAAGGTGCAGAGCGACATCAAGCGCGCCAATTTCGACATCCGCTCGCAGGTGCAGGAGGCGGTGCAGGACCTGCTGGGCAGCGGGCTGGAGCGCTTCCGCACCAATCTGGAGCTGTCGACCTACGGCACCGCCCTGACCGGCGCGCTGAACGAGGCGGCGCAGGCCCCCGACGCCGCCCGCCTGGATCTCCTGGAAAAGCGCTTCACCGCCGCGTCCTCGTCGCTTTATGAGCGCGTCGGCACCCTGCGCGGGCAGTCCGGCGACGATACCGCCGGCACCGAGGTGCTGACGGCGCTGGCGAAGGCGCTGATCGGCTTCGGCCGCGGCGAGGAAGGGGTGATCGCCCTGCGCCGCGCCGAACTGGCGGCGGCGGCCGACACCGAGCGGATGCTGGCCGAGAACCGGCTGCTGGCCCAGCGCTTCGCCGCTACCGTCGACCGCGAAATCGCCGCCATGCGGGACCAGGCGAAGGCGGCGGTGACCGGCACCGAAGGCACCATCGCCGCCGGCCGCAAGATGCTGATCCTGTTCGCCGTCGGCAGCCTGATCGGCGCCGCAGCGCTGGCTTGGCTGGTGGTCGGCCGCCACATCGTCGCCCGGCTGAGCGCGCTGTCCGACGCCATGCGGGAGATCGCCGAGGGCCGGCTGGATGCGCCGATCCCCGCCGCCGGGGCGGACGAGATCGGCGACATGACCCGCGCCCTGATGATCTTCCGCGACACCGCCAACGAGGCGAACGCCGCCAATGCGCGGGCGGAGGCCGAACGCGGCCGGGCCGCCGGCGAACGCCGCCGCGCCATGGTCGAGATGGCGGAGAATTTCGAGAGCAGCGTCCGCGGCGTGCTCGACCGCGTCGCCCAGGCGGCCGGCGAGATGCAGGACATGGCCGAGCGCATGACCCGCAGCGCCGACCTGACCGCCGGGGAGGCGACGACCGCCGCCGGAAGCTCGCAGCAGGCGGAGGGCAACGTCAAGGCGGTCGCCGCGGCGACGGAGGAACTGTCGGCTTCGATCCAGGAGATCGGCACCCAGGTCCATGCCTCCAGCCAGATCGCCCGCAAGGCGGCGGACGAGGCCGAACGCACCGACCGCACGGTTGAAGGGCTGGCCCAGACCGCCGGCCGCATCGGCGAGGTGGTCGGGCTGATCCAGTCGATCGCCGGCCAGACCAACCTGTTGGCGCTGAACGCGACGATCGAGGCGGCGCGCGCCGGGGAAGCCGGCAAGGGCTTTGCCGTCGTGGCAAGCGAGGTGAAGGGCCTCGCCACCCAGACCGCCAAGGCGACGGAGGACATCTCCGCCCAGATCGCCGCCATGCAATCGGTGACCCAGGAGGCGGTGGACGCCATCCGCTCCATCGCCGGCACCATCCGCGAAGTGAACGAGATCGCCGCCACCATCGCCGCCGCGGTGGAACAGCAGAGCGCCGCAACCCGCGAGATCGCCCGCAATGTCGGCGAGGCGGCGGACAGCACCCAGCATGTGCGCGGCAACATCGACTCCGTCGCCGATGCGGCGCGCGAGTCGGGGGAGTCGGCCAACCGCGTGCTGTCGGCCTCCTCCACCGTGCAGGATCAACTGCGGACGCTGGCCGGTCAGGTCGACGGGCTGGTGGAGGAGATGCGGGCGGCCTGAGGACGGCGTTCGGATCCAGGGGGGCGGGCTACGGCCCGTCCGCCAGCTCGCGCAGGGCGTCCACGTCGCAGCGGAAGCGGTTGGGCCGCAGCTCGTCCAGCAGGCCTTGCCGCTTCAGTTCGGCGACGACGCGGCTGGCGGTCTCGGTGGTGATGCCCAGCACGGCGCCGACATCCTCCCGCCCGAAGAAGTCGCATTCGCCCTGGTCGTCCACCAGGGTCAGGAACAGCCGGGCGACCCGCGCCCTGGCGCTGCCGGTGCCGAGTTCGACCAGAAAGGCGTCGGCCCGCTCCACCGCCTGATGCCAGCGCCGCATCAGTTGCTGGTGCAGGTGCTGCGTCTCCTCCGACAGGCGCTGGATCACCGCGCGGGGGATGCGGCAGGTCAGGACGGGGTGGATGGCAATGGCGGTGTGGCGGTAGGGCTCGCCCAGCGCCGCCTCCAGCCCGGCGGTGTCGCCGGTGCGCAGGAGCCGGACGATGCGCTGGCCGCCATTCGGCAGATACTGCACCAGCTTCACCAGCCCGCCGCGCACGGTGAAGAGCGCGGCCGGCTCGTCGCCGACATGGTAGAGCGCGGCGCCCGGCGCCACCGTCATCTCGTCGATCGGCAGGTGGATCAGGTTGAAATCGGATTCGGTCAGATCGGCGAACAGCGCCGACTCCCGGATGCCGCACCCCCGGCAGTTCGCCAGCCCCCGCCATGCCGCGTTGATGCTGGTCTTCTTCACGCTCATGTCCATGGTTGTGCGGGGCGGCGATGCTGTGGGTGCGAACGGTGTCCGCCGCGCAGTGTGGCAGCTTTTTGGATCGGTTCCAAGGTTCGCGCCCAAGGTTCGGGAGCGGGGAGAGTCAGGCCGCGCTTTCCGTCGCCGGCAGGACCTCCCGCACCTCCTCGCGCAGGGTGACGGCGCCGTTGGTGCGCTCCAGCACCAGCTTGCGGCCGTGGTGGGCGTCCAGCCCGGCGTGGTGGCCGATGGTCAACAGGGTGGCGTTCGGCAGTTCCCGCTCCATCAGCGTCAGCAGCTCCTCCTCCGCCGGGGGGTCGAGGCTGTCGGTGGCGTCCTCCAGGAAGATCCAGTCGGGGCGGCGGATCAGCAGCCGGGCGAAGCCCAGGCGTTGGCGTTCGGGCACCGACAGCACCTCGTCCCAACGGTCGAGGCTGTCGAGCCGGTCGACGAGGTCGGGCAGCCCGACGCTGACCAGCGCGTCGGCCGCCTTGTCGTCGGCCAACGACGAGGCCGTGCCGGGATAGGCCAGCACCGCGCGCAGGGTGGCATGCGGCAGATAGGGACGCTCGGGCATGAAGAAGACGCGGGTGTGGGCCGGCAGGGTGATGAGCCCGCGGCCCCAGGGCCAGACGCCGGCCACGGCACGGAACAGGCGGATGGTCGCCGTCGCGTCGCCGCCGATCAGCACGCGGTCGCCCGGCCGCACCTCCAGATCGAAGGAATGGACCACGGCAGTGCCGTTCGGCTCGTCGATGGCGACGCCGGTGAAGGTCAGGGACTTGTGCTCGTCCGCGCGCACGACCTGGATATGGCCGTCCGGGACGTCGCAGACCTCGCGGTCCAGCCGAACCAGCGCGTCGTGCAGGTTCAGCACGCGTTCCACCGACGCGCGCCATTCGGCGGCCCGCGGCAGATTGTCGATCGGCCAGGACAGGGCGCCCACCGTCTGCTGGAAGGCCTGCGCCGTCTGCATCAGCACGCCCAGCGTGATGGCGCCGGTGATATAGCGGGGGGCGGCGACCAGGATCGGAAAAGCCGCCGACAGCACGGAATAGCTGGCGCTGAACACCATCATATTGGCGAGCGCCGCGGTCTGGCGGTTCCAGCCCCGCGCCACCCCGGCGAACAGGCCGGTGAGATGTCCGCGCTCGGCCGATTCTCCGTGCAGCAGCGCGATGGTCTGGCCGTTCTCGCGGATGCGGGCCAGCGCGAAGCGGAAATCGGCCTCGTAGCCCTGGCGGCGGTTGACGGCGTTGACCAGCGGCTGGCCGATCAGCATGGCGATGCTGGTGCCCACCACGGCATAGATCAGCGCCACATAGAGCAGATGGCCCGGCACCGACAGCTCGGACCCGAAGACCGTGACCGTCAGGGTGCCGGACAGCATCCACAGGATGTTGGTGAAGCTGACCAGCAGCAGCGCGCAGTAGGTCAGCGAATGGCCGAGGTCGATGGCGACCTCCGCCGTGATGCGGATGTCCTCGGCGATGCGGCCGTCGGGGTTGTCGTGCTCGCCCGGCAGATAGGCGATCTGGTGGTGGCGGCCGCGGCGCAGCCAGTCCTCCAGCAGCTTGCGCGTCAGCCAGTCGCGCCAGCCCATCTGCAACCGGCGCTTCACCCGCAGATGCAGCACAACGATGACGATGTTGTAGACGATGATCAGCCCGACCAGGCCGATCATGGTCATCAACCGGTCCATGGAGCGCTGTTCGAGCGCGTCGAACAGCCGCTCGCTCCACAGATTGATCAGCACCGGGATCGACACCTGCCCGATCGTCAGCACGACCAGCGCCACGGTCATCGCCCAGACGGTCACCCGGGTCCGTCCGAACCAATAGCCGCCCGCCAGCATCAGGAAGCGGCGGGTAAAGCCCGGTGCGCCATTGTCCGGCCTGCCGGCGGCGGATTGGTCACCGCCGGTTTTGCCGCCGTCGGTCTTGCCGTCTGTGTCGTCGGTCATGTCGCCCATCCCGGGCTCCCGCCCTCAATCCTTAACGTCCGTATGGCTAACGAATAGGACGTCTATCGCCAAAAGTACAGGGTCAGGGGCGAAAGAAGGGTTAAAGCCTCCCCGTTCTCACAACCTCGGCAAGGAAGCGATAGCTGTCCTTCGGCGTGCGTTCCAGCGTATCATAATCGACCCGCACGATGCCGAACCGCTTCGACAGGCCGAAGGCCCATTCGAAGTTGTCCAGCAGGCTCCAGCACAGATAGCCCTTCACGTTGCAGCCGTCGGCCAGCGCCTTCGCCACCGATTCCAGATGCTCGCGGTAGTACAGCACCCGCTCGGCATCGTGGATCTGGCCGTCCGGCGTCACGATGTCGTCATAGGCGCAGCCGTTTTCCGCGATGAAGACGGCGGGGTTGCCGTAGTCGGTGCGGAATTCGGTCAGCAGGTCGTACAGCCCCTCCGGCTGCACCGGCCAGGCCATGCCGGTCCAGCGCCGGCACTGCGCCTCGCCCCAGCCGACATTGAAGGGCCGGCCCTCCTCATGCTTCATCGTCATGCGGGAGTAGTAGTTGATGCCCAGCAGGTCGATGGGATAGCGGATCGCCTCCTCGTCGCCGGGCAGCACGAAATCCGCCATCCGGTCGGCCAGCAGCGCCGGGATCTGCCCGCGCATCACCCCGTCCAGCGTCACCCGGTTCCACACCGCGTCCCAGCGGGCGGCGGCGGCCACGTCCTCCGGCCGGTCACTGTCGGGAACGGCTGGCTGCAGGTTCAGGACGGTGCCCAGCGTCAGGCCGGAATGCTCCGCCGCGATGGCGCGCAACGCCGCGCCCTGCGCCAGATTCTGGTGGTGCAGAGCCCGCAGGATGCCCTGTTCGCCCAACTTGTGGCCGGGGGCGTGCTCCCCCACGCCATAGCCGAAGATGGCGACCACGTTCGGCTCGTTCAGCATCATCCAGGTCTTGACCCGGTCAGCCAGCCGGGCGGCGACGATGCGGGCGTAGTCGGCGAAGGGGCCGATGATCTCCCGCCCCTGCCAGCCGCCGGCATCCTCCAGCGGCTGCGGCAGGTCCCAGTGATAGAGGCAGGCCATCGGCGTGATCCCGGCCTCCAGCAGCCCGTCGACCAGCCGGTCGTAGAAATCGAGGCCACGCGTCTCCACCGCCCCGGTCCCCGTCGGCAGGATGCGCGGCCAGGCGATGGAGAAGCGGTAGCTGTCGAAGCCCGCCGCCTTCATCAGCGCGATGTCTTCCGGATAGCGGTGGTAATGGTCGCAGGCGACGGCGGCGCTGCTGCCGTCCATGATGCGCCCTTGCGCGGTGAAGGTGTCCCACACGCAAGGCCCGCGCCCGTCCTCCGCCACCGCGCCTTCGATCTGGTAGGAGGCGGTGGACGCGCCCCAACGGAAATCTGGCGGGAAACTCAGCGGTCTGGCATCGGCGGCCTGGGACACGGGCTGGCTGAAACTGTCCATTGCTATCCTCCCACGGAGACATTCGTTTTTCCCAGCATGCCGCAGCCGGACCGTCTTCGCCATGGGACAAGCATGCGAATGATGTGGGCGCGACGCGGTGGCGCATCCGGGAGCGAGTGCACGCGAGTACTGTGCGGACCTCTCCGAAAGGCGTAGCCTGTTCCGATAAGACGGCGGTCAGCCGCTCCGACCACGGAGGAAACCCGACATGCCCAACACCACGAAAATCGTCTTCATCGGCGCCGGCAGCGCCGCCTTCGGGCTCAGCCTGTTCCAAGATTTGTTTTCCACCACCGAACTGGCCGGCAGCACCCTGACGCTGGTCGACACCAACCCCGAGGCGCTC
The DNA here is from genome assembly GCF_023806445.1 of Azospirillum sp. A1-3. Classification (NCBI taxonomy): domain Bacteria; kingdom Pseudomonadati; phylum Pseudomonadota; class Alphaproteobacteria; order Rhodospirillales; family Azospirillaceae; genus Azospirillum; species Azospirillum sp. A1-3. Next base: position 423,417 of record NZ_JAMSLU010000008.1, on the reverse strand, counting down.
GACCGCATGGCGGCGCTGGCCGAGGTGATGAACCGCCACGGTGACGCCGGCATCACCATCGAGAAGACCACCGACCGCAAAGCGGCCCTGCAGGGCGCCGGTTTCGTGCTGTGCGCCATCGCCATCGACCGCAACCGGCTGTGGAGGCTGGATTTCGAGGTGCCGAAGAAGCACGGCATCCGCCACACGCTGGGCGAGAACGGCGGTCCCGGCGGTCTGTTCTTCACCCTGCGCACCCTGCCGCTGATCGTCGACATCGTCCGCGACGTCGAGGCGATCTGCCCGGACGCACTGTTCATCAACCTGTCGAATCCGGAAAGCCGCATCGTCCTGGGCCTGTCGCGCTGCACCTCCGTGCGGACGCTGGGGCTTTGCCACGGCATCTTTCTGGCGCGCTGGTTCATCTGCCAGATCCTGGGCATGGCGGAGAAGGAGGTCGATGTCTGGGGCGCCGGGCTGAACCATTTCCAATGGCTGACCGCGATCCGCGAGAAGGCGACGGGGCGCGACCTCTACCCGCTGCTGCGGGAGAAGGAGGCGACGCACGACCCGTCCTTCACCCCGCTGGCGCGGCGCCTGTTCCACGCCTTCGGCCTGTGGGTCACCCCCAGCGACGACCACACCGGTGAGTTCCTGCCCTATGGCTGGGAGGCCGGGGAGCATGGCTTCGACTTCAAGCATGACGAAGAGGGCCGCGTCATCCTGCGCGACCTGATGGACGGCGTCATCGACGGCAGCAAGCCGATCCCCGACGACTGGACCAAGCCGTCCTGGGGCGAGCGGGCGGTGGCGGTGATCGCCGGGCAACTGCACAACCAGAAGCGCTTCATCGAGAGCGGCATCGTCATCAACCGCGGCGTGATCCCCGGCCTGCCCGACGAGCTGGCGGTGGAGGTGCCGCTGGTGGCAGACGCCGCCGGCGTCCACCCGATCTCGCTCGGCCGCCTGCCCGACGGTATCGTCAAGCTGCTGTCGGTCCAGGCCAACGTGCAGCAATTGTCGGTGGAGGCGGCGCTGCGCGGATCGAAGGAGCTGGCGCTGCAGGCCCTGCTGATCGATCCCGTCATCAACTCCAGCACGGCAGCCGTCGCCATCCTGGACGAGCTGTGGGAGGCGAACCGGCCCTATATCAGGGCTTGTTTGTAACGGGGCCTACGCCCGCCCCCGCTGGATCAGCCGGGCCGAGGCGAAGCCCAGACCGGCGGTCAGCGCGCCGACGCCGAGGAACAGCGGGCCGAAGCCGGTGTGGGTGGAGATGGTGCCGTACAGCACAGGACCGATCCCCTGGCCGATGAAGAAGCTCGACGCGAACAGGGCCAGCGCTGATCCGCGGGCGGTCGGCGCCAGCTCCGTCGCCTGGGTCTGCATGGTGTTGTGCAGCATGTAGAAGCCGAAGCCGGCGACCAGGAAGCACAGGCTCACCACCGGCCAGGGCACCGGGAAGGCGATGACCAGATAGGCGAGACCGGCCGCCAGACCGCCGGCCTTCATCATGCCCCATTGGCCGAGCGAGGCGATCAGCCGCCGCACCACGGCGCTGTAGGCGACGCCGCCGATGGCGAAGGCGGCGATGGTCAGCCCGGCCTGGAAGGCTCCGGCCGCGCCATGTTCGATCAGCACCGGCGCCACGAAGGGGAAGACGCCGAAGATCAGCAGCCCTTCCGCCGCCACAGTGGCGAAGACGAACAGGGAGGCCGGGTTGGTCAGCACGGTGGCATAGCGCTGCTGCGCATCCGCCACCGACAGGGGGGAGCGGGTCTCCACCTCGCGCGCCAAGCCAATGAGGGCGGCGACGCAGATCAGCGCGGTCAGCCCGGCGGACAGGCCGAACACCATGCGCCAGCCGAAGGCCTCGGCCAAGGCGCCTGAGACGGCGGAGCCCGACATCTGCCCGAGGATCACAGCCAGCAGGAAGCGGCTGATGGCGATCTGGCGCTCCTCATAGGGCACGCGGTCGCCGATCAGCGCCATGGAGGCCGGGATGATGCCGCCGGCGAAGGCGCCGGCAAGGACGCGCCCGGCCATCACCGTGCCGTAGCTCGGCGCCATGGTGGACAGCACAAGGCCGACGGTCAGGACCGACAGGGCAAGCCGGACCAGCCGCGACTTGCCGATGGCGTCGCCGACCGGCCCCAGCACGATCTGCATCAGCGCATAGGGCAACGTGTAGGCGGAGGCCAGAAGCGCCGCCTGCCGCACCGTCACGCCGAGATCGTCGGCGATCAGCGTCAGCATCGGATCGGTGGTGCGCAGGGAAAAGGCGCTGGCAAAGCCGGCGAGGCCGAGCAGGAAGATGAGACGCATGAAGGATCCGAACGGCGGCGGTGACGGCAAAGGTGATGGTTGTGGACCTTAGCCGGATCGCGGGCATGCGTACCGCAGTGCGACGGTGATGGCAGGCATGCGCGCGCCGCGGGATCATTCGTGTACGGCATTACCTGGCACGTAATCGATTCAGCTCCCGCCATCGGGCAATTCTGGGTTCGCCGGGACAATCCGGCGGCCAGGACAACGGACCGAGAAAGGGACCTGACGATGACCGACGCGACCCACACCCCCGCCGCAATCGCCGACCTCTACATCGCCGCCTGGAACGAGACCGACCCGCAGCAGCGCCGCGCCTTGATCGCGCAGGGTTGGAGCGAGGATGCCAGCTATCTCGACCCGCTGGCGGAGGTGAGCGGCCATGATGGGCTGGACGCACTGATCGACGCGGTGCAGCGGCAGTTCCCCGGCCTGCGCTTCAGCCTGCTCGGGGCTGTGGACGGGCACAATGACCGGCTGCGCTTCTCCTGGGCGCTGGGGCCGGAGGGCGGCGAGCCGCTCGCCCGCGGCACCGATTTCGCCCTGCTGGCGGCGGACGGCCGGCTGCGCAGCGTCACCGGCTTCCTCGACCAGATGCCGACGGCCTGAACCGCAATTCTTTCGCAGGGAGATCGATCATGGGCTTCTTCCAGACCGACGACGGCGTGCGCCTGTTTTACCGCGATTGGGGCAAGAAAGAGGGCGGCCAGCCGATCCTGTTCGTGTCGAGCTGGTCGCTGACCTCCGACGCCTGGGCCTATCAGATGGCGCCGCTGTCCGAACAGGGCTGCCGCTGCATCGCCTTCGACCGCCGCGGCCATGGGAAATCGGACGAGTCACCGTCCGGCTACGGCTTCGACCGGCTGGCGGATGACATCGCCGCTCTGATCGACGGGCTGGATCTGCGCGACGTGACGCTGGTCGGCCATTCGATGGCGACGGGGGAGATCGTGCGCTATCTGACCCGGCATGGCTCCGGGCGGGTGAAAGGCGTGGTGATGGTGGGAACCATCACACCGCTGATGGCGCGCACCGACGACAACCCGGACGGCGTCGATCCGGCGCTGTTCGAGGCGTTCCGGACGGAGCAGCTGCTGCGAGATTTCCCGAAATGGCTCGGCGACAACATCGACCCCTTCGTGAACGAGGAGACCTCGGCGGAGATGAAGGGGTGGATCGTGGACATGGCGCTGCAATCCTCGCTGTTGGCCCTGCTGGAGTGCAACCGCGCCATCACCTCGGCCGATTTTCGCAAGGAGCTGCCGGCCATCGCCGTGCCGACGCTGGTCGTCCATGGCGACCGCGACGTGACGACGCCGCTGGCGCTCGCCGAACGCACGGTGGCGCTGATGCCGAACGCCACGCTGTCCTTCTACGAGGGGGCGCCGCACGGCCTGTTCATCACCCTCCGCGACCGCTTCAACGCGGAACTGCTGGCCTTCGCCCGCGGATGACGGCAACGATGGCAGAAGATCCCGGTTCGGAGCACGTCCCATGCCCCATGGCACCTCTCAGACCACCGGCCGCAACGGCAGGGCACCGGCGGGTCCGCCGGTCGGCGCCCTGCTGCGCTCCTGGCGGCAGCGGCGCGGCCTCAGCCAACTCGATCTCGCCTGCGAGGCGGACATCTCCACCCGGCATGTCAGCTTTCTGGAAACCGGCCGGTCGCAGCCGAGCCGGGGCATGCTGATCCATCTGGCGGAACGGCTGGACGTGCCGTTGCGGGACCGCAACGCCCTGCTGGTCGCCGCCGGCTTCGCCCCGGTCTACAGCGAACACAGCCTGGACAATCCGGCGATGGAAGCGGCGCGCAAGGCGGTGGATCTGGTGCTGACCGGGCACGAACCTTTTCCGGCGCTGGCGGTGGACCGGCATTGGCACCTGCTGGCGGCGAACCGGGCGGTGGCGCCGCTGCTGGAGGGGGTGTCGGCGGAGTTGCTGGCGGGGCCGGTCAATGTCCTGCGCCTCAGCCTGCATCCCGAGGGGCTGGCCGGCCGCATCGGCAACTGGGCGCAATGGCGGGAGCATGTGCTGTCCCGCCTGACCCGCCAGATCGAAGCGAGCGCCGATCCGGTGCTGGTGGCTCTGCGCAGCGAGTTGCAGGGGTATCCGGCGCCGGCCTCGTCATTGGATGATGGCGGTGGCGAGGCTGGGCACCATCCCGACGTGGTGGTGCCGCTGCGGCTGCACACGTCCGTTGGTTTGCTGAGCCTGTTCAGCACGACCACCGTCTTCGGGACGGCGGTGGATGTCACGCTGTCGGAACTGGCGATCGAGGCGTTCTTTCCGGCCGATGCCGAAACGGCGGAGCGGCTGCGCCGGACGCTTGCTGAAATCCCCTCCCCCCCCCGGGGAGAGGGTTAGGGTGAGGGGGGTGCGCGGCGAGGATCTTCAAGAATCGCCCACTCCCCACTCCCCACCAGATCCACGCAATGCATCCCCCTCACCCCGACCCTCTCCCCGCTTTCGGCGGATCTTTGATCCGCCTGTCGCGACAGCGCAAACGAAGTTTGCGCGATAGCGGGGAGAGGGGGATTTCCCCTTCCCGTTCTCAGCTCATCGCCACGAGGCTGGCGTTGCCGCCGGCGGCGGTGGTGTTGGTGCTGACGGAGCGCTCGTTCATAAGCCAGGCGATCTCCACACCCTTGCCGCCCATTGGCACGCCTTGGGTCAGGACGATGGGGCCGGGCAGTTCGGCGATGCGGCGGTTGGCGGCCAGCAGACGGGCGGAGTCACCCTCCACCAGCGCACCGGCCAACGGGCCGAAGCCGGTCCAGGCCGCTGTCACCCGAACGCGGGCGGCAAACTCGGCCGGCAGACCCTTCAGGCCGGCGGTGACGGTGCCGTCGCCGTCGACCACCACCTCGTTGCCGGTGGCGAGCGCCGCGCCCAGCAGGCGGTACAGCCCCTCCTCCGTCTGCGGCAGCAGCAGGATTCGGCCGCGCGGGATCAGGCTGTAGATGTTCTGCTCACCCACCGGACCGGCCAGTTCGACGCTGCCGCCGACAGGGGAGCGCTTCGCCAGCGCCCGGACGTTGGTGGCGATGTCCGCCTTGCCCTGGTCGGCCAACCAGTCGGCCAGCGCATGCGCCGGCGCACGTACGGCGTCGCTGCCGCGCATGCCCAGCTCCAGGGACGGACGTACGGACAGCAGGCGGGACAGGTACAGCGGGCCGCCGGCCTTCGGGCCGGTGCCGGACAGGCCATGGCCGCCGAAGGGCTGTACGCCGACCACCGCGCCGATGGTGTTGCGGTTGACGTACAGGTTGCCGGCCTCGATCCGGCTGGTCACGCGGTCGATGGTGGCGTCGATGCGGGTGTGCAGGCCGAAGGTCAGGCCATAGCCGGTGCCGTTGATGGCGTCGACCAGCCGGTCCAGATCATCGCGGCGGAAGCGCAGCACATGCAGGACCGGGCCGAACACCTCGCGCTGAAGGTCGGCGATGCCGTCGATCTCGATGATGGTCGGTGCGACGAAGGTGCCGTTGGCGGTCTCCGGCGGCAGCGGCAGCGACTCCACCCGGCGGCCCTTGGCCCGCATCGCCTCGATATGGCGGGTGATGCCGTCGCGCGCCTCCGCCGTGATGACGGGACCGACGTCGATGGCGAGACGGTCGGGGCTGCCGAGGCGCAGCTCGCGCATCGCGCCCTTCAGCATGGTCAGGGTGCGGTTGGCGACATCCTCCTGCAGGCAGAGGATGCGCAGGGCCGAGCAGCGCTGGCCGGCGCTGTCGAAGGCGGAGGCGATGACGTCGCCGACCACCTGCTCCGCCAGGGCGGAGCTGTCGACGATCATGGCGTTCTGACCGCCGGTTTCGGCGATCAGCGGGATCGGCGCGCCGTCCGGCGACAGGCGCCCGGCCAGCTGGCGCTGGATCAGGCGGGCCACTTCGGTGGAGCCGGTGAACATCACCGCGCGGGTGCCGGCATGGCCGACCAGGGCGGCGCCGACCTCCCCCGCGCCGGGCAGAAGCTGGACCGCACCGGCGGGAACGCCGGCGGCGTGCAGGATGCGCACGGCCTCCGCCGCGATCAGCGGGGTTTCCTCCGCCGGCTTGGCCAGCACCGGGTTGCCGGCGGCGAGCGCCGCGGCGACTTGGCCCGAGAAGATGGCGAGCGGAAAGTTCCATGGGCTGATGCAGACCACCGGGCCCAGCGGACGGTGCGTACCGTTGTCGAAGCCGTCGCGGACGCGGGCGCCGTAATAGCGCAGGAAGTCGATGGCCTCGCGCACCTCGGCGATGGCGTTGGCGGTGGACTTGCCGGCCTCGCGGATGATGAGGCCCAGCAGGGTCGGCATGCGCGCCTGCATCTCGTCGGCGGCGCGGAACAGGCAGGCGGCGCGCTGGGCCGGCGGGGTGGCGGCCCAGACCGGGGCTGCGGCTTCGGCGAACAGGAAGGCGTCGGCGATGTCGGCCGGGCTGGCCTCGACGCAACTTCCGACGACGTCGCGGTGGTCGGCCGGGTTCAGCACCGGCTGGGCCTTGCCTTGGCGCTCGCCATGACGTTCGCCATCCGCCAGCAGCGGGGCGGCGGTCCAGGTCACGGCGGCGCTGTCGCGCATCGCGGCGGAGAGGTCGGCCAGCGTGGTTTCGTTCGACAGGTCGAGACCGGCGGAGTTCGCCCGCTCCGCGCCGTAGAGATCCTTGGGCAGGGCGATCAGCGGGTTCTTCTCGCCCACCGGCAGGGCGGCGCGGGCCTGGGCCACCGGGTCGGCGACCAGATCGTCGATCGACACGCTCTTGTCGGCGATGCGGTTGACGAAGGAGCTGTTGGCACCGTTCTCCAGCAGGCGGCGGACGAGATAGGCCAACAGCGTCTCGTGCGTGCCGACCGGGGCATAGACGCGGCAGGGCCGCTTCAGCGGGCCGACCACTTCCTTATAGAGCGGCTCGCCCATGCCGTGCAGGCACTGGAACTCGTACTGGCCGACCTTGAACGCGCCGTTCAGATGCGCGGCCATCTGGTAGATGGTCGCCAGCGTCTGCGCGTTGTGGGTGGCGAACTGCGGGAACACCGCGTCGGGCGCCGACAGCAGCCGGCGGGCGCAGGCGGCATAGGACACGTCGGTGTGCAGCTTGCGGGTGTAGACCGGGAAATCCTCCAGCCCGTCGACCTGGGCGCGCTTGATCTCGCTGTCCCAATAGGCGCCCTTCACCAGACGGACCATCAGCCGGTGGCCGCTGCGCCGGGCCAGATCGACGACGAAGTCGATGACATAGGGGCAGCGCTTGCCATAGGCCTGGACGACGAAGCCGATGCCGTTCCAGCCCTTCAGGTCCGGATCGAAGCACAGCGCTTCCAGCAGGTCGAGCGACAGCTCCAGCCGGTCGGCCTCCTCGGCGTCGATGTTCAGGCCGATGTCGTAGCTGCGGGCCAGCCGGGCCAGTTCGGTGACGCGCGGCAGCAGTTCGGCCATCACGCGGTCGGCCTGGGCGCGCGAATAGCGCGGATGCAGGGCCGACAGCTTGATCGAGATGCCGGGGCCGTCATAGATGCCGCGCCCGGCCGACGCCTTGCCGATGGCGTGGATGGCTTTCTCGTAGTCGGCGTAGTAGCGGTCGGCATCGGCGGCGGTGGTCGCCGCTTCGCCGAGCATGTCGTAGGAATAGCGGAAGCCTTCCGCCTCCATCTTGCGGCTGTTGGACAGAGCCTCGTCGATGGTCTGGCCGGTGACGAACTGCTCGCCCATCATCCGCATGGCCATGTCGACACCACGGCGGATCAGCGGCTCGCCACCACGCAGGATCAGCTTGGTCAGCGCCGAGGACAGCGCCTGCTCGCCGCCGAAGCTGTCGGCCAGCACACCCGTGACCTTGCCGGTGACCAGCAGCCCCCAGGTCGCGGCGTTGACGAACAGCGACGGGCTGTTGCCGAGATGGGCGCGCCAGTCGCCGCCGGCGATCTTGTCGCGGATCAGCGCGTCGCGGGTGGCGCGGTCGGGAATGCGCAGCAGCGCCTCCGCCAGACACATCAGCGCGACGCCTTCCTGGCTCGACAGGCTGTATTCGTGGATCAGCCCCTCCACCCCGCGTCCCTGCGGCTTGGCGCGCAACGCGGCGATCAGCGTGCGGGCGGTCTGGGCCGCAGCATTGGTCACCTCGGCCGGCAGCGTCGCCTGATCGACCAGCCACGCCACGCAGTCCGGCTCCGGCCGGCGATAGGCGGCGGTGATCGCCTGACGCAACGGGCTGGCCGGACGAACGACGGGGGCGAAGGCGGCGAAGGGGCCGGTTCCACTGGAGAGGGACGGCTCGGAGGCGGGGGCGGCGCTCGGGTCGGTCATCTGGTTCATCGCGTGGCTGGCTCTGGTCGGGGGGCGTGGAGCGGCACCTGTCCGACGGGTTGCGGAGGCCGATCCGATGCCTGTCAGGCTAACCGATTTTCCGGGTTCCTTTCCAACTGGTATTTTCGCCATTTCTCCGATTTAAATTCCGATTATAGGCGCTCACGCAGAATGAATTATGAGCACTGCGGCAAAATCTCAGAACATCCGGCCGGTTTTCGCGGCCACACGGCGGGAGTATCCGTTTTTACCGAATAAAAGTCGGCAGTGATGGCTTCCCGCCGACGGTACAGGGGGAATGTCCGGCAGGATTCCGCAAATTCGATGGATTAATGGACCGAACACCCGAACGGCCGGGGTTCAGCCCTTCAGCGGCTTGGGCCGGCTGGTTTCCGGCGGCTTGCGCACGGGGATCGGCGGCGCGGCCTTCTCCATGCCGCTCTCCCCCAGATAGGTCTGCGCCGCTGCGACGACAGAGCGCCAGGGCCGTTGCAGCGGGAATTCCGGCCAGCCGTTGGCGAACAGGCCGGAGATCATCCAGCCCGCCATCAGCGTCACCGCCAATTGTTCGGAAAAACCGCCGGTCTTCAGGATCGGCAGGGCGAAATTGCGCCGCCGCTTGATCGGCCACAGCAGCGGCAGGCCGGCCGGGGTCAGCAGGTCGCCGGCCAGATGGGTGAGATAGCCGACAATGAAGGGGATCAGCAGGCGCTGGTAGGCGGCATGTTCGTGCAGGACCCACAGGCAGCCGGCGATGGCCAGCGCCGAATGGGTGACGCCGCGATGACCGAAGATGTTGGAGATCGCGGTGGACAGCGGCTTGACCATCTGCCCCAGCGTCGACTTCGGATGGTCGATGTCCGGCGCCAGCGCCCCCAGAATCGCCGCGCCGAAGGCGACCGCGTCGAAGGTCATCCCGTACCGGCTCGACAGGTAGAACCAGGTGGCGCCACCGACGATTATGTGAGAGGACGCCATCACCGTCGGGTCACCGGGGCCTGAAGCTGGTCTCTGTCGGGACGGCTCCTGTGCCGGACCCGAAATTGTGGGGAGTTTGACCTTAGAATACTTTCCGGCCCAAGAACAATAATTCAAGCAGAAACAAGGGATTCCCTAAACGCATAACCTCCATGCGTTCGGCAACGGCGGGTTGCCGGAAGACCGGCGGCGGCGGGCGATTCACTCCTGTTCGTTCTTTGCCTGGGTCGCTTCGATTTCATCCAGCACGGCATCGGGGGCGACATCCTGGCGGATGACGTCCAGTTCGGCGTCGACCTCCGTCTCCACCCCCAGATGGCCGGCGATGGCGGAGACCAGCGTGACCAGCTTCGTCACCTCATGCTCGGCCAGCAGGCTGATCTGCAGGTCGAGGTCGGCGCGCTTGTCCGACACCGCGGCCATGCGGTTCTGGCTGATGAGGACGAAGGTGGAGAGGAAGATCGCCTCCACCGACGCGATCATCGCCAGCACGACGAAGGACGGATCCCACGGCTTGACGATGGGCAGCCAACCCAGATTGATCAGGATCCAGCCGCCGAACAGGATCAGGTGCAGATAGACGAAGCGCATGCTGCCGGTGAAGCGGGTGACGGTATCGGCGATGCGGTCCTGCAGCGTCGCCTCCACCTCCTCCCGTTTGCGGCGGGCTTGCAATGCGTGGATGTTGCGCTCCAGCACCGCGCTGAGACCGCTGGCCTGGGGCGGCGGATAGGTGGGCGGGCGTTGTGCCGACATGGTGTCTCCGTGGTCTGCGGCGGCGGTTCGGCTGTCTCCATGATTCCGCGGTCGCCGTGACCGCCGCCGACAGAAAACCGTGGCGGCATGCGGGCGTTCCGGTCCCTGTCCGTCTGGCCGGTGCCGGAACTCCGGCCGGGACGGGATGTTGGCCGAAGGACAACCAAAACCGGGAGAACCAGATGGACAAGTCCAGGAATCAGGATCAGGACCGGCACGTCTCCAACGCCGACAGCCCCAAGCCGGGCGCCCAGGGGGGCGGACCGGTCACTCCCGGCCGCGCCGGCCAGGGCATGGGCGTCGGCACCGGCAGTTCCGACGACCTGCCGCACACCGTCGGCGGCGGGCCGTCGACCACCGTCACCGTCGGCGAGGGCACCGGCCAGCGCCGCGATCTGCCCGACCAGCACGCCGCCCCGCCGACCCCGAAGGAGGATGCCGGCAAGCGGCCGCGCAACCGGGAAGCGGGAAAGCCGGGCTGAGCGATTCCGCGCGAGCCCCCTGCTTCCCGCCCCTTCTTTCTTCCTCCGAACGCGCCGGCGCCGCCGCGGCGGGGTAGCTTGCTACCGCCGCGGGTGTCTGGCGTTTAATGGCATTACTCCCATCCGGCACGGGCGGGGCACATTCCCCATCCGCAGTGCTCTGGCATAGTTTCGCGGACCTGCCGGCAGTTGAAGCCGGGCACAACGCCAGGGAGTGGTCGCCGATGGACTCGAAGGAATTCGCAAGCGCGGCAGACGGATCATTGGATGGGCCCTTGGGGGATGGGCCCTTGAGCAATGGCGGCGGTGCGGCGGTTGGCGTTATCGGCAACCACCGCTTCGCCGCCTGGATGCTGTCCGTCGCGTTTCTGTTCGTTCTCAGTGTCGACACGCTGCTCGGCGTCGTTCTCAGGCCCTTTCTGGATGCAGCGCTCGACACCACGGTCTGGGACGTCCTGCTTCTGATCCTGGGCAAGTCGCCGGAACACCTGCCGCTCGATTCCTGGGAACCCATGATGACGGCCTTCACCTGGCTGCATGACAATGGGCAAGGCAACGTCTACGACGCCATCTTCTTCACCAAGCATGTGAAGTTCCAATATCCGCTGACCTCGCTGCTGGTGCTGGAGGCGATGTCCGCGCTCGGTCTGCTCCATCTGCGGATCTATGCCCTGATCAACCTGCTGATGGTCGTCGCCACCGCCGGCGGCATGGCGCTGCTGATGCGCGAACTGGCCGAACGCATGGGCTTCGACCACACCGTGCGCAACGGGGTCAGCCGGCTGACGCTCGCGGCACTCGGCGCGGTGGCGACGCTGTGCTTCTTCCCGATCGTCAAGGCCTTCGCCGTCGGCCAGATGCAGGTGTGGCTGAACGCCGCCTTCGTCTTCGCCACCCTGTTCTACGTGCGCGACCAGCGGGCGCTCGCCGGCGCGCTGCTCGGCGCATCGACGCTGATCAAGCCGCAGATGTCGCTCTTCCTGATCTGGGCGCTGCTGCGCCGGGAATGGGGGTTCGCCATCGGCTGGGCGGCGGTGGTGATTCCCGGCTTCGCCGCCGCCAGCGCCCTTTACGGCTTCGGCCCGTCGCTGCATTACCTCGACGTGTTGTCGTTCCTGGGCCAGCATGGCGAAAGCTATTATGCCAACCAGACCTTGAACGGGCTTCTGCACCGCCTGCTGCAGAACGGTCCCAACCTGCTGTTGAACACCAACGGCGAGGCCGAATGGCGGGGCAGCGCCTTCCCGGCCTACAATGCGCTCGTCCATGGCGCGACTCTGGTCTCCGGCATCCTGTTCGTCCTGTTCGGCCTGCTGTGGCGGATCCGGGACGGGGCCGGCGGCGAAATGGGCGACCGGCGGCAGCCCATCGCCTCCTTCCTGGTGGCCGGCACCTGCTTCACCATCGGCACGCCGATCGCCTGGATCCCGCATTACGGCGTGCTGCTGCCGGTTTGCGCCTATCTGCTGTTCGTCCTGATCGACCTCGCCGCCCGGGACCGGCGCCGCGGCCTCGGCAAGCTGCTGCTGCTGGGCATCGGATTCGCGATCGTGAGCAACGACTTCTTCCATCCCCTGAACGAGCTTGCCGATACCCCCCTCAACGTCCTGCAATCCTACCTGTTCTTCACCGCCCTGCTGCTGCTCCACCTGCTGGTGACGACAGCGGATACGCCGCGGGCGTCGCGGCAACCGTCCGCTCCGCCCCTGCCCGCGCGCTGACGGTCAGCGGAACGCCTGCCGGAACGCCGGGGCTCGCGCGCCTGTTGGTGAGCCAGATCACCCAACCGGCAGGAAGGAGCCCCGCCATGGCACGGTATTCGGGAGCAGGCTATTCGCACGGAGACGATACGGGCTGGCTGTCGGCGCGCGGGCTGGCGATGATGGCCGGCGGGGCGGCGCTGGCGCTGGTGGCGAGCCGGCTGCTGCCGCCGGTGGTGGCGCAGTTGGCCGGCACCGCCCGCCATGCCGCAGGGCGCGACGGCATCGACGCGCTGATCGACGACCACCGCCACATCCAGTCGCTGCTGGTGGAGATGGTGCAGACCCCGATGGACGCGCCGGGCCGCCGCACCCAGCTGCTGCTTCGCCTGAAGCGCCGGCTGGCCGCCCATGCCATGGCGGAGGAGGACGTCGTCTATCCGCTGCTGCACGACCAGGCGCGGAAGGAGGAGGACGCCAAGCATCTCTACGGCGAGCATGCCGAGATGAAGATGCACCTGTTCGACCTGGAACAGACGCCGAAGGACGATCCGCGCTGGCTCGCCGTCGCGCTGGACCTGAAACGCATCGTCGACGGCCATATCCGGCAGGAGGAGGAGATCGACTTCCCCGCCCTGCGCAACAGCCTGGACGACGGCCAGACCGCCATCATGTCGGGCGGCGTCGCCCGCGAAAAGGCACTGATCCTCTGACCATCGCCTTTCGACAAAGGACCGGACGGCATCGGAACGCTCCGGCCGCCGGTCCTGTTGCTGAACGCGACCGTCACGAAGGCAAGAGTCGGGGAGATATCGATGAGAGCACTGGTCTGGCATGGCGCCAACGACATCCGCTGCGACACGGTCCCGGATCCGGAGATCGAGCATCCGCGCGATGCCATCGTCAAGGTGACAACCTGCGCCATCTGCGGGTCCGACCTTCACCTGCACGACAATTTCATGCCGGGCATGGAGAAGGGCGACATCGTCGGCCATGAATTCATGGGCGAAGTCGTCGAGGTGGGATCCGACGCCAAGAGCGCGCTGAAGGTCGGCGAGCGGGTGGTGGTTCCCTTCACCATCTGGTGCGGCGAATGCGACCAGTGCAAGCGCGGCAACTATTCAGTCTGCGAGCGCTCCAACCGCAACAAGGCGCTGGCTGACAAGCTGTTCGGCCACACCACCGCCGGGCTGTTCGGCTACACCCACCTGACCGGCGGCTATGCCGGCGGGCAGGCCGAATATGTGCGGGTGCCGATGGCCGACCGCACCCACATCAAGGTCCCCAGCGGGCTGACCGACGAACAGGTTCTGTTCCTGGGCGACATCTTCCCCACCGGCTGGCAGGCCGCCGCCCAGTGCGACATCCAGCCGACCGACACCGTGGCGATCTGGGGCTGCGGCCCGGTCGGGCAGATGACGATCCGCAGCGCCGTCCTGCTCGGCGCCAAACAGGTGATCGCCATCGACCGCGTGCCGGAACGGCTGGCGATGGCCAAGGCCGGCGGCGCCATCACCATCAATTTCGAGGAGGAGAGCGTCGTCGAGCGGCTAAACGAGCTGACCGGCGGCAAGGGTCCGGAGAAATGCATCGACGCCGTCGGCATGGAGGCGCACGCCACCGCCACCATCGACAGCATGATGGACCGGGCCAAGCAGGCGCTGATGCTGGAATCGGACCGCGCCCATGTGCTGCGCGAGATGATCTATGTCTGCCGCCCGGCCGGCACGCTGTCGATCCCCGGCGTCTATGGCGGGCTGATCGACAAGATGCCCTTCGGCATGGCGATGAACAAGGGCCTGACCTGGCGCATGGGCCAGACCCATGTCAACCGCTGGACCGACGATCTGCTGAACCGGATCCAGGAAGGACAGATCGACCCGTCCTTCGTCATCACCCACACCGTTCCGCTCGATCAGGGACCCGAGATGTACAAGACCTTCCGCGACAAGCGGGACGGCTGCATCAAGGTGGTCCTCAAGCCCTGAGGTGAAGACATGGCCTATTACAACCGCTCCTCGGCCGGAGACAACCTCGCCCGCGGGCTGGGCTGGTTCAGCATCGGCCTCGGCGTCGCCGAGCTGATGGCCGGCCGAACCATCGCCCGCTGGATGGGGATGGAGGACAAAACCAACCTGATCCGCGCCTATGGCGTGCGGGAGATCACCGCCGGCGTCGGCCTGCTGGCTCTTGGCGATCCCAAGCCCTGGATCTGGAGCCGCATCGCCGGCGACGCCGTCGACATGGCGACGCTGGCGGAGGGGATGCGGGACAATCCGCGCGCCGGGAATGCCGGGATCGCCTTCGGCGCCGTGCTGGCGGCGACGGCGGTGGACATCGTCTGCGCCCAGAAGCTGCACCAGGAGGAGGCCCATTACCGCAGCCTGCCGGTGCCGGACTACAGCGACCGCAGCGGCTTCCCCCGCCCCGTCTCCGCCATGCGCGGTGCGGCCAGCGACGCCCCCATCGCCGAGGACATGCGGACGCCGAAGATCCTGCAGTTCCAGCCGGCGGCCGTCCAGCCGGCAAGCTCCTGACCCAGATGCAGCACCCGGCCGACCTGTTCATGAGCCTGTGGCGCCGGTTGCAGGAGCGCCGCGACGAGGTCCGCATTCTGGCCGAAAAGCTGGAGGCGGACCACGCCCGCGCCGGGCAGCTGGCCGACGAGGCGGCGGAGCGCCTGCGGTCCGGTGTCCGGGCGCTGGAGGAGTGGGCCGGATCGGAGTTGGACCGGACATTGGCGGCGGCGCAGGCCATCGACGCATGGTTCGCGCCGCTGGCCTGCCGCTATCGCCATCGGGCCGACGACCCTCTTCCCGCCGAGCGGCTGGAGGCGCGCCGCCGCCTGAACCGCGACGGGCGGTTCAACGCCGATCCGGCCGACGGGCAGCTGATCCTGCGGCCCGGCCTGCTCGCCCGCGCCATGAACATCCGCGAGACGGCACCGCCCAACGCCCTTTCACCCGGCGCCGATCCGGAGGCGTTCGATCCCGTCGATCTGTTCACCAACCTGCTGGCGGTGCCGCCCAGCCTGACCATCGAGGCGGAGCGCGACGGCGATCCGAAACGGCGCATCGCGGTGGAGTACCGGCGCATCGCCGCGGTGTCCGACCAGGACCCGAGCGATCCTGCCTGGACGCCCATCGTCGGCGTGGTCCCGCTGGCCGAGGCTGAGGACGAACTCGCCATCCACCAGTTCCGCCGCGACGGCGAGGACTGGTACGACCCCGCCCCGCGCGCGCTTGGCCGCCGCGCCGCCGACGCCATCGCCGGGCTGGCAGAACAGGGCGCCAATTTCGTGCTGTTCCCGGAGGTCTCGGTCCATGCCGACTCGCTGGCGGCGATCCAGCAGGCGCTGCGTGCCCAGGCGGTGGATGGGCCGATCCGCTATGCCCTGCTCGGCGTGAAAGAGGAGGTGGAGGGCCGGCCGCGCAACCGCGTGATCCTGCTCGACCGCTGCGGCCGGGTGATCGCCAGCCAGACCAAGCTGCATTGCTGGGACCTCGACAGCGACCAGTGCCGCTCCTACGACCTGCGCGACCGCAACGGCCGGCTGCTGGACTGCGCGCGCGAGAACATCGAGACCGGCGACCGCTTCACCCTGTTCGAACTGCCCGACCTCGGCCGGCTCGCCGTCGCCATCTGCGAGGATCTGGGGCGGACGGAACCGAGCGCCTGGATCGCCTCGGGCATGATGGTGGACTGGCTGGTCACCCCGGTGATGGACAGCGGACTGACCACCGAACGCTGGCAGGCGAAGGAGGGCGGAGCCTCGTCGCGCGCCGGCTATTGCCGGGTGATCGTCGCCAACAGCATGGCCCTGTCGCACCGCTTCAACCGCTACTGCCGCGCCAACGGCGAAGAGGACAAGATCATCGAGGCGTGCGGCGTCGCCCTGTTGTTCCAGCCGCGGGCGAGCCAGGCCAGCGCCCCGCGCATCGCCTGCCTGACCCTGCCGCTCGCCGATCCGGCGCCGGGCTATGCCTGCGCCCGTTGGACGCCGGCCGACTGGCCCGCCCTGCCCGACCCGGAACCGGAGGGGAGCGAATGAGCGCGTTGGAAGCGGCCTTGCGGACGCTGGGCGACGAGCTGCTTGCCGCCGTCGAGCGGGGGGATTGGGCGGTCGCCGATGCGGAATTGGAGACGTTGGCTCAGGAAGCGGCGGCTGCCATCGTCGCCGGCCGGAGCGACGATCTTGCCGTGTTCGCCCGGATCACCGCCCGCTGCCACACCGCGCTGTCCTTGCAGGACGATCCGGGCGGGGAGGCGATGCAGCGACTCGGTCAGCTGCGCATGCTCGCGGTCATGGTCGCCGCCGCCCGCAGCCACACCCCGCCACGCCCAGCTGACGCACTGTCCGCAACCGCTGGCGCGGTGCTGACGGCGCTGGCAAGCGGACCGCAGACCTGCCCCGCCATCGTCCAGGCGACCGGGCTGTCGGCGGAGCAGGTCGGCGCCGTCCTGCCGGAACTTCGCGCCGCCGGCCTCGTCCGCTCCTGGCCGGCCGGACGGCTGACCGTCAACGCACTCGAGTCAGGCTGACGTCAATCCACCGTGAAGGTGTTGCGCAGCGACCCGTCGGCGTTGACCATCTGGTAGCGGCCATCGGGAAGCTTGTAGATCTCCATGCATTGCTGGCGCGGATCGATCTCCAGCGTCAGGCAATAACGGTCGTCCGACACCGTCCAATGGCCGTATTCGTTGCCCTTGGCGCCGGAAATGACGATCGACCCGTCCTTGGAAAAGCGGTTCAGGTAGGATTTGCCGCGTGCATTCACGATGCTCAGCGTGTGGCCGCCGAGCAGCGTCGACAGCTCCGGCCCGGTCAGGCGCTGGGCGCCCGGCTTGCGGTAGTCCGGCTCGAACCCGGCGCAGGCCGATAGGCCCGCCAGGGCGGCCAGCGTCACCACGAGAAGACGCCCGCGACCAGGGAAGGCGGGACGGGAATGGGATGACAATCGCATGGGGACGGGCCGCCTTTTCCGGTTCGTTGCACCGATCAAGATTGGCGGTGACGGCGTATCCGACAAGTCATGAGGGTTGCCCGCCCGCCGCAAGAGTGGCGGCGGGCGGGCGCAACCCCGTCAGGACGACAGCGTCTTGTTGATCCGCAGCGCCACCAGCGTGCAGATCGCGCCCGACAGCAGGTAAAGGCCCGACGCGAACAGCCCGAAATGGCTGGACAGGTAGAGCGCGACGAAGGGCGCGAAGCCGGCCCCGAACAGCCAGGCCAGATCGGAGGTCATCGCCGAGCCTGTGTAGCGGTACTGCTGGCTGAAGCCCGACGCCACCGACCCCGACGATTGGCCGAAGGACAGGCCGAGGATGACGAAGCCCAGCACCATGAACACCAGCTCGCCCACCTTGCCGGCGTCGAGCAGCATCGGGGCGAAGCCGCTGAACACCGCGATCGCCGCGGCACAGGTGCCGAGCAGCGTCCGCCGCCCCACCCTGTCGGCGATGTAGCCCGACGCGACGATGGCCAGCGTGCCGAAGACGGCGGCGATCACCTCGATCATCAGGAAGACGCCGGTCTCGTCCCGCGCATACACGAAGATCCAGGACAGCGGGAAGACGGTGACCATGTGGAACAGGGCGAAGCTCGCCAGCGGGGCGAAGGCGCCGATCACCACGCGCTTGCCTTCCATCTGCAGCGTTTCCACCACGGGGGCCGGCTGCAGTTCGCGGTTCAGGAACAGGCGTTCGAACTCCGGCGTCTGCACCAGACGCAGGCGGGAGAACAGGGCCACCACATTGATGGCGAAGGCCACGAAGAAGGGATAGCGCCAGCCCCAGGCGAAGAAATCCTCCGCCGACAGGCTGTTGACCATGTAGGCGAACAGGCCGCTCGCCACGATCAGGCCGATCGGCGCGCCCAGCTGCGGGATCATGGCGTACCAGCCGCGCCGATTCTCCGGCGCGTTCATCGCCAGCAGCGAGGCCAGACCGTCCCAGGTGCCGCCCAGCGCGATGCCCTGGCCGATGCGCGACAGTGCCAGCAGCCATGCGGCGGCGACGCCGATCGCCTCGTAGTCCGGAAGAAAGGCCAGCGCCACCGTGGAGATGCCCAGCAGGAACAGGGCGATGGTCAGCTTGGCGCTGCGCCCGTAACTCTCGTCGATGGCCATGAAAATGAAGGTGCCGATCGGTCGCGCGACGAAGGCCAGCGCGAAGATGGCGAAAGACCAAAGGGTCCCGGTCAGCGGATCGACATAGGGGAACACCAGCTTCGGGAAGACGATCACGGAAGCAATGGCGTAAACGAAGAAGTCGAAAAACTCGGACGTTCGGCCGATGATCACGCCGATGGCAATTTCTCCGGGGTTGACCCCGTGATGCCGCGCGTTCACCAGCCTCGCATCCCGTTCAACCGCCGCAATCGATGAAGTCATCATGTCGGCTCCGGCTGCGTTATTTCGCTTGCGATGATCCGCAGATCATACAATATGGGGCACCAACTTTCAGTGCCCTGTCAAGCGCGCAGGCGTGAGGCATTGGACAAATTGTCCAATGTCACAGCTAGGCTATTGCCGCTAGCTGTCTCCCCAAAGCAAACCTTATGAAACAGGTCCTGCCTTGAGCCGTTATCGCGCAATCGCCCTGCTGCCAGTGATGGCGGCGTTGAGTGGCTGCAACCTGGTCGTGCTGAACCCGGCCGGCGACGTTGCAAGCCAGCAGGGAGACCTTGTGGTCATCTCCACCCTGCTGATGCTGCTGATCATCGTCCCGGTCATGGCGCTTACCGTGCTGTTCGCCTGGCGTTATCGTCAGTCCAATAGCACGGCCCGCTACGAACCGGACTGGGACCATTCGACGCAGCTTGAACTGGTGATCTGGGCCGCCCCGCTCCTGATCATCATCTGCCTGGGTGCCATCACCTGGGTGACCACCCACAAGCTCGACCCCTACCGTCCGCTCGACCGCATCGCGGCGGACAAGCCCGTTCCCGCCGGCGCCAAGCCGCTGGACGTGCAGGTGGTGGCGCTCGACTGGAAGTGGCTGTTCGTCTATCCGGAATACGGCATCGCGTCCGTGAACGAGATGGCGGCGCCGGTCGACCGGCCGATCCGCTTCAGCATCACCGCGTCGTCGGTGATGAACTCCTTCTACGTTCCGGCGCTGGCGGGCATGATCTACGCCATGCCGGGCATGGAGACGAAGCTCCACGCCGTGATCAACGAGCCGGGGACCTACAAGGGATTCTCGTCCAACTACAGCGGCGCCGGCTTCTCGCACATGCGCTTCAACTTCCTCGGCCTGTCGAACGAGAATTTCGACGGCTGGGTGTCGAAGGTGAAGTCGGCCAACGGGTCGCTCGACCGCAACGCCTATCTGGCGCTGGAAAAGCCGAGCGAGGCGGTTCCGGTCCAGCATTACGGCAGCGTCGATCCGAAGCTGTTCAACGCCGTCGTCAACATGTGCGTTCGCCCCGGCACCATGTGCATGAGCGACATGGCCGCCATCGACCGCGCGGGCGGGCTGAACGCGGGCGGCAAGGCCGCCGCCGAGGCGATCCTGCGGGCCAACACGCTGGCCGGTTTCCCGGACACCCAGCCGACCGGCCTGTGCACCGTCGCCGAGGCCGTTGAAGCCGCTGCGTCAAACTCGGGCGCCGTGCAGCGCCCCACCGTCACGCCGATCAGCGCGTCCGCCTCCCCGGCCGGGCCGCAGCGGCTGGCCAATCCCTGATTGGGCACACCGGCATGCTTGAGACACTGACGACCTTCCTCTTCGGGCGCCTCAGCCTGGAGTCCTTCCCCTATCACGAGCCGATCGTCGTCGCGACCTTCTTCGCGGTGGTGCTCGGCGGCATCGCGCTGGTCGCCGCCCTCAGCTATTTCAAGCTGTGGGGCTACCTGTGGACGGAGTGGTTCACCACCGTCGACCACAAGCGCATCGGCATCATGTACATGGTGCTGGGCCTGATCATGCTGCTGCGCGGCTTCGCCGACGCCATCATGATGCGCGCCCAGCAGGCCATGGCCTTCAATGGAAGCGAGGGCTACCTCAATTCCCACCATTTCGATCAGGTCTTCACCGCCCACGGTGTGATCATGATCTTCTTCGTCGCCATGCCGCTGGTGACGGGGCTGATGAACTATGTCGTGCCGCTGCAGATCGGCGCCCGCGACGTGTCCTTCCCGTTCCTGAACAATTTCAGCTTCTGGATGACCGTCGGCGGCGCCGTGCTGATCATGGCCTCGCTGTTCGTCGGCGAGTTCGCGCGCACCGGCTGGCTGGCCTATCCGCCGCTGTCGGGTCTGGAGGCCAGCCCGGACGTCGGCCCCGACTATTACATCTGGGCCTTGCAGGTGGCGGGCGTCGGAACGACGCTGTCGGGCATCAACCTGATCTGCACGATCGTGAAGATGCGCGCCCCCGGCATGACCATGATGAAGATGCCGGTCTTCACCTGGACCTCGCTCTGCACCAACGTCCTGATCGTCGCCTCCTTCCCGATCCTGACCGCCGTTCTGGTCCTGCTGTCGCTGGACCGCTATGTCGGCACGCACTTCTTCACGAACGACATGGGCGGCAACCCCATGATGTACGTGAACCTGATCTGGATCTGGGGCCATCCGGAAGTCTACATCCTGATCCTGCCGTGCTTCGGCATCTTCTCGGAAGTGACCTCCACCTTCACCGGCAAGAAGCTGTTCGGCTACACCTCGATGGTCTACGCGACCGTCGTCATCACCATCCTGTCCTACCTGGTGTGGCTGCACCACTTCTTCACCATGGGTTCGGGCGCCAGCGTGAACTCGTTCTTCGGCATCACGACGATGATCATCTCGATCCCGACGGGTGCGAAGATCTTCAACTGGCTGTTCACCATGTACCGCGGCCGCATCCGGTTCGAGCTGCCGATGATGTGGACGATCGCCTTCATGCTGACCTTCGTACTCGGCGGCATGACCGGCGTGCTGCTGGCGGTTCCGCCCGCCGACTTCGTGCTGCACAACAGCCTGTTCCTGATCGCCCACTTCCACAACGTCATCATCGGCGGCGTGCTGTTCGGCCTGTTCGCCGGCATCTACTACTGGTGGCCGAAGGCCTTCGGGTTCCGCCTGGATCCGTTCTGGGGCAAGATGTCCTTCTGGTTCTGGGTGATCGGCTTCTACTTCGCCTTCATGCCGCTCTATGTCCTGGGCCTGATGGGCGTCACCCGCCGCCTGCGCGTGTTCGAGGATCCGTCGCTGCAGATCTGGTTCCAGATCGCCGCCTTCGGCGCCGTCCTGATCGCGCTGGGCATCGGCTCCTTCCTGATCCAGATCGCCGTCAGCGTCCTGAAGCGCAAGCAGTTGGTCGACGTCACCGGCGACCCGTGGGATGGCCGTACGCTGGAATGGGCGACCTCCTCGCCGCCGCCGGGCTACAACTTCGCCTTCACGCCGGTCATTCATGACAACGACGCGTGGTGGGACATGAAGAAGCGCGGCTACAACCGTCCGCTGGAAGGCTTCCGCCCGATCCACATGCCGAGCAACACCGGCACCGGCGTCATCCTGGCCGGCATCAGCACCGTGCTCGGTTTCGCCCTGGTCTGGCACATCTGGTGGCTGGCCGCGGTGAGCTTCATCGGCCTGCTGGCGGTCGCCATCAACCATACCTTCAACTACAACCGCGACTTCCACATCCCGGTGGATGAGGTGGTGCGGACCGAGAGCGAGCGGACCCGTCTGCTCTCCGGACAGGTGTAAAGCATGACGACGACCGTTGAAGCCATGCACGACCGTCACGTGGGGCACGACACCCCGCGTGACGCCACCCCGCCCGTCTTCTATGTGAGGGACGAGCACGCCCACGAAGCCGCCAGCACCGCGCTCGGCTTCTGGATCTACCTGATGAGCGACTGCCTCATCTTCGCGGTGCTGTTCGCGACCTACGGCGTGCTGGGCACCAGCTACGCCGCCGGCCCGACGCCGAAGGAGCTGTTCGACCTGCCGCTGGTGGCGCTGAACACCTCCATGCTGCTGCTGTCCTCCATCACCTATGGCTTCGCCATGCTGGCGATGGAGAAGGGCCGCACCGGCCAGACCCAGGCCTGGCTGTTCATCACGCTGCTGTTCGGCCTCGCCTTCCTGGGCATCGAGCTGTTCGAGTTCGCGCACCTGATCCATGAGGGCGCCGGTCCCGGCCGCAGCGCCTTCCTGTCGTCCTTCTTCACGCTGGTCGGCACCCACGGCCTGCACGTCACCTTCGGCAGCGTGTGGCTGGTGACGCTGATGGTCCAGGTCGCCCGCCGCGGCCTGATCCCGGCCAACCGCCGGCGCCTGATGTGCCTCAGCATGTTCTGGCACTTCCTGGACGTCATCTGGATCGGTGTGTTCACCTTCGTCTATCTGATGGGAGCGCTGCGATGAGCACCCACGCGCACAGCGACCACCACGCCCATCAGGGCCATGGCCATGCTGACCACGGTCATGGTCATGACGACCACGGCCACCCCGCGGGCGCCCACGGCACCTTCGGCAGCTATATGATCGGTTTCGTGCTGTCGGTGATCCTGACGGTGATTCCGTTCTGGCTGGTGATGAACGGCACGCTGGACAATGCGACCACCACGGTCGTGATCCTGGCGCTGGCCGTCGTCCAGATCCTCGTCCACATGGTGTATTTCCTGCACATGAACGGCCGCGTCGAAGGCGGCTGGTCGATGCTGGCGATGATCTTCACGATCATCGTCGTGGTCATCATGTTCGCCGGTTCGCTCTGGGTGATGTACCACCTGAACCACAACATGATGCCCGGCATGACCCACGACATGAGCAAGATGCCGTGACCGGACTGCCGTCCGCGCCCCCTGCGGGCGGCACACCGAAGAGGGCCCGCCCGGTCTGGGCGCTGGCCCTCTTCGGCCTTCTGGCGCTGGCCGGCGTCGCCGGCCTGACCGCGCTCGGCGTCTGGCAGCTCGAACGCCGGGTGTGGAAGCTGGACCTGATCGAGCGGGTGGACGCCCGCATCCACGCCTCCCCCGTCCCGGCACCGGGTCCGGAGGCGTGGCCGTCGGTTTCGGCCGCGTCGGACGAGTACCGCCGCGTCGCCGTTACCGGCCACCTCCTGAACGACCGCGAAACGCTGGTGCAGGCCGTCAGTGATCTGGGCGGCGGGTTCTGGGTGATGACGCCGCTGGTCACCGACCGCGGCTTCACCGTCCTGGTCAACCGCGGCTTCGTATCCCCGGAAAAGCGCGATCCCGCATCCCGTGCCGAGGGGCAGGCGCAGGGCGAGGTGACCGTTGCCGGCCTTCTGCGCCTGACCGAGCCGAAGGGCGGTTTCCTGCGCAGCAACGACCCGGCCGCCGGCCGCTGGTATTCCCGCGACGTCGCCGCCATCGCCACCGCGAAGGGGCTGGAGCAGGTCGCCCCCTATTTCATCGATGCCGACGGCACCCGCAATCCCGGCGGCTGGCCGGTCGGCGGGCTGACGGTGGTCAGCTTCCCCAACAGCCATCTCAGCTATGCGCTGACCTGGTTCGCGCTGGACCTGATGCTGATCGGCGCCGTCCTCTACGTCGTCCGCAGCGAGATGCGGCGCCGGAGGGCATGACACAGGCGCACCGAAAACTTCGCCGAAAACTCCCCGGCCGCCGCTCACTCTCTATATATATCGGTGGGCTGATGAACCGGGTGAGGAACAGGACGTCTTTCGTGCGCGACACCACCGACCGCAAAAACCTGTTCCTGCTCGTCCAGCTGCGTTGGCTCGCCGTCGTCGGGCAGATCGTGACGATTCTGATCGTCCATCTGCAGATGGGCATCAGGCTGCCGCTGCTGCCGATGGCGGCGGTGATCTTCGTGCTGGTGGCGCTGAACATCGCCAGCCTGATCCAGATCCGCCGCAGCTCCGCCGTTTCCAACACCCAGCTTTTCCTGGAACTGCTGATCGACGTCTGGGCGCTGACCTTGCAGCTCTATCTCAGCGGCGGGGCGTCCAACCCCTTCATCTCGCTGTATTTGTTGCAGGTGGCGCTGGGGGCGGTGCTGCTGGAGGCGTGGTCGGCCTGGGCGCTGGTTCTGGTGGCGACCGCCGGCTTCACTTGGCTGATCGGCACCCACCAGCCGCTTCCCCTGCCCCACGCCTATGAGGGCGAGCTGTTCAGCCTGCACATCCAGGGGATGTTCATCTGCTTCGTGCTGGCGGCGAGCCTGCTGGTCCCCTTCCTCACCCAGATCAACCGCAACCTGCGCGCCCGCGACGCTTATCTGGCGGAACTGCGCCAGCGCTCGATGGAAGAGGCGCATATCGTCCGCATGGGGCTGCTGGCGTCGGGGGCGGCGCATGAGCTGGGAACGCCGCTCGCCACCCTGTCGGTGATCCTCAACGACTGGCGCCGCATGCCGGCGCTGAAATCCGATCCCGATCTGGCGGATGAGATGGCGGAGATGCAGAACCAGATCGACCGCTGCAAGGCGATCGTATCGGGCATTCTGCTGTCGTCCGGCGAGGCGCGCGGCGAGGGCACGGTGCGCACCACGGTGAAGGGCTTCCTCGACGGTCTGGTGGAGGACTGGCTGTCCAGCCGCTCGCCAGGCCGCTTCGACTACGACAACGCCGTCGGCCCGCAGGAGCGGATGATCGCCGACCTCGCCCTGAAACAGGTGCTGTTCAACGTGCTGGACAATGCGCTGGAGGCCTCCCCCGACTGGATCGGCGTCGCGGCGCTGCGGCAGGGCGACAATCTGGTGGTGGCGGTCAATGATTGCGGCCCCGGATTCGACCCCGCCATCCTGGAGGAGTTGGGCAAGCCCTACCGCTCCACCAAGAAGCGGCCGGGCAGCGGGCTCGGCCTGTTCCTGGTGATGAATGTGCTGCGCAAGCTGGGCGGGACGGTTTCGGCCAAGAACCGGGCTGCCGGCGGCGCCACCGTGACGCTGACCCTGCCGCTGTCCGCCCTGTCGCCGGGAGGCTCCGATGGAGACGACTGAACTGGAGATCCCCGAGTTCGAGGGGGGCGACCGCACCCTGCTGATCGTCGAGGACGATGCGTCCTTCGCCCGCGCGCTGCGCCGGTCCTTCGAACGCCGCGGCTACGAGGTCCATGCCTGCGCCGGGCTGGACGAGATGCGGGAGATCCTGGAGACTTTGGATCCCGACTATGCCGTGGTCGACCTGAAGCTCGCCACCGGGTCGGGCCTGGAGTGCGTGAAGGAGCTGCACGAGGCGGACGAGGAAACCCGCATCGTCGTGCTGACCGGCTTCGCCAGCATCGCCACCGCGGTGGAGGCGATCAAGCTGGGCGCCTGCCATTATCTGGCCAAGCCGTCCAACACCGACGACATCGAGGCGGCCTTCGAGCGCACCGAGGGCGACACCTCCATCGCGCCGACCGTCCGCACCACCTCGATCAAGAATCTGGAGTGGGAGCGCATCCACGAAACGCTGGTGGAGACGAACTTCAACATTTCCGAGACCGCGCGGCGGCTCGGCATGCACCGGCGCACGCTGGCGCGCAAGCTGGAGAAGAAGCGGGTGCCGTGACCGGGCGCCCGCCCCTGCCCCTTTACGAGAACTCCCGCACGGTGTGCAGGTGGTTGAGCGGGCCGTGGCCGTGGCCCAGGCCGGGGGCGGTCAGGATCGCCCTCTCGACATAGCGCCGCGCGCGGGCCACCGCGTCGCGGGTGCTCAGGCCCTGGGCCAGACCGGCGGCGATGGCCGATGACAGGGTGCAGCCGGTGCCGTGGGTGTGGGGGGTGTGGACGCGGCGGCCTTCGAACACCGTCTCGCCCTCTTCCGTCAGCAGCAGGTCGTAGAGGGTGTCGTCCTCCAGATGGCCGCCCTTCAGCAGAACCGATTTCGGGCCGAAGCTCAGCATCAGTTCGGCGGCGCGGCGCATGTCATCCAGATCGCGGATCGGCAGGTCGGTCAGCGCCTCGGCCTCCGGCAGGTTGGGCGTCACCACCTCGGCCAGCGGCAGCAGGCGCTTGCGCAGGGTCAGCACGGCATCGGGGTCGAGCAGATGGTGGCCGCTCTTGGCGATCATCACCGGATCGAGCACCAGCGGCACGTTGACCGCGCGCTCCTCATACTCCGCGGCCACCGCCTCGATGACGGGAGCGTTGGCGAGCATGCCGATCTTCACCGCGTCGGCGCCGATATCCTCCAGCACCAGCTTCATCTGCAGGGCGACGAAGGCGGGATCGACCGGCACCACGCCATAGACGCCGGTGGTGTTCTGCGCCGTCAGCGCGGCGATGGCGGTCATGGCATAGGCGCCGAGCGCGCTGACCGCCTTGATGTCGGCCTGGATGCCGGCCCCGCCGCCGGAATCGGAGCCGGCGACGATCAGGACGCGGCCGTTGACGGTGTTGCTGGCGCTCATTGCGCGGCCTCCAGGCTGCGGGCGGCGCTGGCCTGGATGGCGTCGGCGATGTCGGCGACCACGCTGTGGACCAGCGTCTCGTCGTCGCCCTCCGCCATCACGCGGATGACCGGTTCGGTGCCCGACTTGCGGATCAGGATGCGGCCGCCCGACGCCAGACGGGCCTCGCCATCCTTGATCGCCTGCTGGACGACGGCATCCTCAAGCGGCTTGGTCCCTGCGGAGAAGCGGACGTTGGTCAGCTTCTGCGGCACCGGATCGAAGACGCGGCAGACCTCGCTGGCCGCGCGGCCATCGGCCTGGATCAGTACCGCCAGCACCTGCAGCGCCGCGATCAGCCCGTCGCCGGTGGTGGAATAGTCGGACAGCACGACATGGCCCGACTGCTCGCCGCCGACGTTATAGCCGCGCTCGCGCATCAGCTCGACGACATAGCGGTCGCCGACGGGGGTGCGGGCCAGATGCAGGCCAAGGCCGCCGAGATGGCGCTCCATGCCCAGGTTGGACATGACCGTGGCGACGACGCCGCCGCCGCGCAGGGTCTGCGACCGCGCCCAGGAGGTGGCGATCAGGCTCATCAGCTGGTCGCCGTCGATCGGGCGGCCGGCCTCGTCCACCATGATGAGGCGGTCGGCGTCGCCGTCCAGCGCGATGCCGAGATGGGCGCCGTGGGTGACCACCTGTTCCTGCAGCGCCTGGGTGGCGGTGGCGCCACAGCCCTTGTTGATGTTGGTACCGTCGGGGCTGACGCCGACCGGGATCACGTCGGCCCCCAACTCGTACAGCACCTTGGGCGCGACCTTGTAGGCGGCGCCGTTGGCGCAATCGACGACGATCTTCAGCCCATCGAGCCGCAGGCCGCGCGGGAAGGTGTTCTTCACATATTCGATGTAGCGGCCGGTGGCGTCGTCCAGGCGGCTGGCGCGGCCGAGATCGGCAGGGCCGGCGAGGTCGGGGGCGAAGGGCAGCGCCATGCGCCGCTCGATCGCCGCCTCCACCTCGTCCGACAGCTTGTAGCCGTCGGGGCCGAACAGCTTGATGCCGTTGTCCTGATAGGGGTTGTGCGAGGCGGAGATCACCACGCCCATGTCGGCACGGAGCGAGCGGGTCAGCATGGCGACCGCCGGGGTCGGCAGCGGACCAACCAGCACCACGTCCATCCCCATGGAGATGAAGCCGGCGGTCAGCGCCGGTTCCAGCAGATAGCCGGACAGCCGGGTGTCCTTGCCGATCACCACCCGGTGGCGGTGGTCGCCGCGGCGGAACTGCAGCGCGGTCGCCATCGCCACGCGCAGGGCCGTTTCGGCGGTCATCGGGTCGATGTTGGCGGTGCCACGGATGCCGTCGGTGCCGAACAGGTGTCGCGTCATGAAAACCTCGTGCAGAGACCGTCTCCAGCCCCGGATGTCGGATCGGGCGGCGGGAAGCGCAAGCGAAGGATGTTTCTTCGCCCGGCAGCCGGGCCGGGTCAAGACTCCTTCGGCGGCTGCGCGAAAGGGTTACAGGGGTGGATCAGCGCGGATGCAACCCTTCCCAGACGGCGCGGGCCTGCGCCGTTTCGGCCACGTCATGGACGCGCAGGATCTGCGCGCCCTGGTTCAGCGTCTCCAGCCCGGCGGCGAGCGAGCCGGCCAGCCGCTCCTTCGGCGGCTCCCCGCGCGACAGGCGGCCGATGAAGCCCTTGCGCGACAGCCCGATCAGCACGGTGCAGCCCAGCGCATGGTACAGCGAGGTGTGGCGCAGGATTTCCATATTGTGCTCCGTCGACTTGCCGAAGCCGATGCCGGGATCGACGGCGATGCGCTCCGCCAGCACGCCGGCTGCGACGCAGCGGGCGACCCGCTCCTCCAGCCAGTCGAACACGTCGAGCGCGGCGTCGCGATAGGTCGGGTTGGCCTGCATGGTGCCGGGATCGCCCTGCATGTGCATCACCACCACCGGAGTGACGGTGCGCGCGACCACCGGCAGGGCCTGCGGGTCGCCCAGCCCGGCGATGTCGTTGACGATGCGGGCGCCGGCCGCGGCGGCGCTCTCCATCACGCTGGCGTGGCGGGTGTCGACCGAGACGGTGGCCCCCTTCGCGGCGAAATGGCGGATGACCGGCAAGACGCGCCGCTCCTCCTCCTCCGGCGGGACCGGGGCGGCGCCGGGGCGGGTGGATTCGCCGCCGATGTCCAGGATGTCGGCGCCGGCGGCCAGCATCGCCTCGCCATGGGCGATGGCGGCGGCGGGATCGAAGAAGTCGCCGCCGTCGGAGAAGCTGTCCGGGGTTACGTTGACGATGCCCATGATCTGCGGCCGGTCGGTCGCCAATCCGGCGAAGGACGCGCGGGCGCGGGTCAGGGCGCCGAGCTGGCGGTCCAGCGCCTCCGCCACCGCGCGGGAACGCTCCCAGCCCCAGGCCATGATTTCAGACAGCGGCGCGAAGGCGCGGTCGATGCGGGAGGCCCCATGGTGCAGGCCATCGCGCACGATCAGTTCGGCGGTGGAGAAGGCGAAGCGCCCGCCGGCCAGCGGCACCGCCGCCCCCTTGGCCCAGGCGGCAATGGGCATCAGGCCGACGGGGCGGAGGTAGACCCGCACCCCCTCCTCTCCCGCCCAGGGACAGAAGCCGGCGAGCGACCCGGCAGCCGATTTGGAAGCGGACTTGGCGGCGGGCTTTGCGGAGAGCGGCGGCATCGGGGGTCCCCTTCACGTCACGGGCTGGCGATACCGTTCCTGGCACGCGACCGGCGGGATGGCAAGGGCGCCATCGCGGACGGCCCCCTCCCCCGTTCCAGGACCGGGAGGAGATCACAGATGGCGCATGTGGGTGGTTTCCCACCGGTTCGGCTGAGGAAGATAGGAGTTCTCCCCGACATCTTTTAATTACATCTTAAGAACCGATTACCACAGTCAAGCGTGGCAACCTTACATCCAGGTTCTTGCGATAATGGGTATCGAGAGCAACATTTGCACCAAGCTATGTAATTTTAAATCTGCAGCCGCCTTGGTTGTTGACTGCAATATCTTGTCCAGCGATTTAATGGAAAGAACCCTTACTGGTCTTAAACTGAAAAATATCTATCGCTCATTTTCCACCGAAGACGCTCTCTCGCTTCTTTCGGAGAAGGAGATCGACATTGTCATCATAAACGCAGATACGATCCGTGAGAAAGCGCTTCAATTTCTGGATATGGTCAGATTCCGCCAGACAAAAGACTCACTTCTAGAAGCGAAGATAAAGCATACCTCTATAATCCCATTCGTGATCACCAGCTCCGCAGTCACGCCGAAAATGGCGGAGAAAGCTGCGGATGCAGGAATATGCGCGTTGGTTTCGATGCCGTTCAGGCCGATTGATTTTATGAACAGAATCAAAAGTCTGCTTTATGTGCACTGTAACGACAACTGCTTCAATATGATAAACCCGTCTCCCGAAGACACCGAATTCCTGGAGGAACCCGGCAGCCTCCGCTGACTTAAGGCCAGAAGCTCCCTGCCCTTTCCTGTGGGAGAGAAAGCGATTTCGCCCATTTCTCACCCCCGCCGAGCCAGCCCGCCCTTCAGCTTCAGCACATAGGTGATGACCTCCGCCACCGCCTGATAGTGCTGGAGCGGGATCGTCGCATCCACCTCCGCCGTGGCGTGGAGGGCGCGGGCCAGCGGCGGGTTCTCGACGATGGGGATGTCGTGTTCCTGGGCCAGCGCGCGGATGCGCAGCGCGATCAGGTCGGCACCCTTGGCAAGGCAGATCGGGGCGGCGGTGCGGCCGCGCTCGTATTCCAGCGCCACGGCGAAATGGGTGGGGTTGGTGATGACCACGGTGGCGCGCGGGACGTTCGCCATCATCCGCTTCTTGGAACGCGAGCGGCGGATGTCGCGCAGGCGGGCCTTGGCGTTGGGGTCGCCCTCGATCTGCTTGTATTCGTCCTTGATCTCCTGGTGGCTCATGCGCAGGCGGCGGCGCCATTCCAGGCGGTTCCACAGCACATCCACCGCCGCCATCAGGACGGTCGCCAGCAGCACCGCCAGCAGCAGCCGCAAGGTCACGTCCCGCAGCAGCACGGGCAATCCGGCGACGTCCATGCCCACAGTATCCTCCGTCCATGCGATGTAGGGCGCCAGCGCGTGCCAGGCGGCAGCGCTGATGATGGCGAGCTTGACCAGGCTCTTGGCGAATTCGACCAGCGCCGGGCGTCCGGCGATCCGCTTCCAGCCCGACGCCGGCGACAGATGCGACCATTTCGGCTGGATGCGGTCGCTTGCCACGACAAACGGCCCCTGCCCCAGCGCCGACACCACCACCCCGCCAAGCAGGATGCCCAGCACCGGCAGCAGGGCCACCGCCACGCCGCCGATCAGCCAATAGAGGCTGTGAATGACGTCGATGGCGCTGCCGTCGATGCGGATGTCGTCAGGGTTCTCGATCAGCGGCAGAAGCAGGGCCGACAGGTTCGCGGCGACACCGGGCACCGCCATCAGCACGATCATCCAGGCGGCGACCATCGCCGACAGTAGGCCGACGTCACGGGCACGGGGGACGTCGCCCTTTTCCGCCGCCTCGCGCAGGCGTTTTTCTGTCGGTTCCTCGGTTTTCTGTTCGTCGTCCTGCTCCGCCATGCGTCAGGACCCCGACAGCCAGCCGCCGAGCGCCGCGACGAAGGCGGTCAGCATGGCGCCGGCGGTCGCCATGAACAGGCCCATGCCGACCATCAGCACGCCGGGGGTGGCGACGAAATAGACGGGCATCGCCGGCATCACCCGGTTGACCAGCCCGAGCGCCACATTCACCACCAGCCCATAGAGGATGAAGGGCGCCGCCAGCCCGACGCCCAACCGGAAGGTGGTCGCCAGCAGTTCGGCGAAGCGCTGGGCGACCATGCCCAAATCGGGAAACACCCCCGCCGGCCAGGAGCCGTAGGAGCGCGCCAGCGCGCCGATCATCAGGTAATGCACATCCGATGCGAACAGCAGCGCCAGCCCGCCGATCAGCAGCACGCCGGACAGCACCGACCCGCCCTCGAACCCCGCCGCCTCCATGGAGAAGGGGTTGCTGAGGCCGACGACCTGCGCCACCAGCGCGCCGGTGGTCTGCAAGGCCGCCATGAACAGCCGGGCGCCGAGGCCGAGATAGGCGCCGACCAGCGTCTCCCCGGCCAGCGCGCGCAGCATTTCCACCGGCTGGTCCGGCATGCGGTCGGGCAGGCCGTCCACCCCCGGCAGCAACACCAGCGTGAGGATGATCGCCAGCGCCGCCCGCACCCGCATCGGCACCGCCGCCTCGCCGAAGCCCGGCAACAGGCCGATGGCCGCCGCCACCCGCGCCAGCACGATGAAGCCGCGGTAGATCTCCAGGGTGAGGAACTGGCTGAGGTCCACCATCCGGCTAAACCTGATCGACGGTCTTGAGCGATGCCTTGCGGTGAAGCTCGGCATGGCTCAGCACAGGGGTCATCGGGCTGACCCGCTCCAGCAGGGAGCGGACGAAGGGGCGCACCTCCGCCCCCACCAGCAGGGCGGGCCAGATTTGCGAGGTGGCGTGCTTCTGGATCTTCAGGCGCACGGCGGTCAGGAACTCCTGCACCTGGCTGGGCGGCATGACGAAGCGGCGGTCGTCGCCCTCCACCACGATGTGGTCGAGCAGCGCCTGCTCCCAGCGCGGGCTGAGGGCGATGACCGAGACGAAGCCGTCCGGCCCGGCCAGACCCTGGTGGATCTGCTGGCCCAGCCGCATGCGCACATGTTCGGTGATCAGGGTGATGTGGCGGGTCCAGCCGACCGCCTCCGCCACCGCCTCGACGATGGCCGGCAGGTTGCGGATCGAGACCCGTTCCGACAGCAACTGTTGCAGCACGCGCTGAAGGACGACCAGCGAGATCTGGCTCGGCACCATGTCGTTGATCAGCTTCTGGTACTCGCGCCCCAGCCCGTCGATCAGCTTCTGCAAGGCGGCGAAGGTCAGCAGGGTGGACAGGTTGTCCTTGATGACCTCGGTCAGGTGGGTGGTGATGACGCTTTCCGGGTCGACGACGGTGTAGCCCTTCGCCACCGCCTCCTCGTGGCGGGCCGGGTCGATCCATTTGGCCTGGAGGCCGAAGGTCGGCTCGCGCGTCGCGTCGCCGGCGATGTCGGGCACGGCGCCGCCGGTGGGATCGATGGCGAGCAGGTGCTTGGGCCGCACCTCGCCCTTCGCGGCCTCCACCCCCATGATGCTGATGACGTAGCTCTTGGGCGGCAGGAAGCTGGAATCCTTGATGCGCACCGACGGCAGGACGAAGCCGAACTCGGTGGCGAAGCGCTTGCGCAGGGTCTTCACCTTGGTGGTCAGCGGGCCGTTCTTGTTGAGGATCAGCGGGACGAGGTGGTTGCCGACCTCCACCTTCACCTCGTCGACCTTCAGCATGTCCTCCACCGCCTCTTCCGGGACGGCGGGGGGCGCCTTGCGGCTTTCCTCCAGCTTGGCCAGCGCCGCGGCACGGGCCTTGCGGCGCGGGGCGTACCAGCCGAGCGCGGCGAAGGCGGCGCCGATGGCGAGAAAGGGCGCCATCGGCAATCCTGGCGTCAGCGCCAGCGCCACCAGCAGTCCGGCCGCCACCAGCAGCGCCTTCGGATAGGCGCCGAGCTGGTCGATCACCGCCTTTTCGGCGGAGCCGATGTTGCCGCCCTTGGTCACCAAGAGGCCGGCGGCGAGCGACACCACCAGGGCCGGGATCTGCGTCGCCAGCCCGTCGCCCACCGTCAGGGTGGTGTAGGCGGATGCGGCAGCGTCGAAGCTCATCCCCTTCTGGACGATGCCGATCGCCATGCCGCCGAGAACATTGATGACGGTGATGACCAGACCGGCCACCGCGTCACCGCGCACGAATTTGGAGGCGCCGTCCATCGCGCCGTAGAAGGTGCTTTCGTCCTCCAGCTCCTTGCGGCGGCGGCGGGCCTCGGCCTCGTCGATCATGCCGGCGGACAGGTCGGCGTCGATCGCCATCTGCTTGCCGGGAATGGCGTCGAGCGTGAAGCGGGCGCCGACCTCGGCGATGCGGGTGGCGCCCTTGGTGATGACGACGAAGTTGATGACCACCAGGATGCAGAAGATCACCACGCCGATGACGAAGTTGCCGCCCATCACGAACTGGCTGAAGCCCTGGATGACGTGGCCGGCGGCGCCGTGGCCGTGATGTCCCTCGCTGAGGATCAGGCGGGTCGACGCGATGTTCAGCGCCAGCCGCAGCATCGTCACCACCAGCAGCACGGTGGGGAAGGACGAGAAATCCAGCGGGCGCGGGATCCACAAGGACACCATCAGCACCAGCACCGCGACCGAGAAGGACAGCGCCAGCCCGAGATCGAGGAACCAGGACGGCACCGGCAGGAACAGCACCGCCAGCACCAGCAGGATGCCGACCGCGAACAGCACGTCGCGGTTGGCCAGCCCGATGTCGCCGAGCAGGCCGAACCGGCTGCGGACGTGATCCGTGAGGGTCATGGGGGTCCGGATGGGTTCGAGGGAGGGACGATTGTCCGGCAACGATAGGCGGGTGCGGTAAAACCGGGATTTAAACGGCTCCCTTGGCCCGTCATTGCGCCGGCAGCAGCGGGCGGGCCGGGCCGTCGGCGAACAGGCCGGACAGGAAACTGAGACGGCCGCGTTCGGCCGCGGTCCAGGTCGGAACGGCGCCGCTGGGACCGGCCGCCAGCGTTTCCAGATAGCCGAGCGCGCCGGCGACCCAGCGCAGATTGCCGATCACCCGCTGGCGATAGGCCTCGCCGCGCTCGGACTGGGCGGAGTGGTAGCGGGCGATGGCGGTTTCCAGCGAGCCGTGGTCGCGCCGCAGGGCCGACAGGAAGGACGCGGCATAGCGGGCATTGGCGACCGGGTCGAAGGCGGTGGCGAGGTCGGGGAAGGCGTCGGGGTGCCAGCGCAGGTTCACCTGCAGACAGCCGACGTCGATGGACTGAACGCCGCGCGCCTGGGTCTCGCGCACGAAGGCGATGGCGGCGTCGCGGGTCGGGAAATAGTGGGAGCGGCCCTCGGTGTTGACGGTCCAGGGCCAGGCGGTGAACAGCCGATCCTCCGTCCGCCGGCCGGATTCGGTGAAGCCCATCGCCAGCAGCAGATGGTCGGAAATGCCGGCCGCCTTCTCCGCATCGAGGATGGCGGCGATGCATTGCGCTTCCGGCGGCAGGGCCTTGGCTGGCGGCTGGGACGGCGGTTGCGGCGGGGCGTAGAGCGCGGTGCTCCACACGCCGATCTGCGAGGGGTTGGCCGGCGGCGCCGCCGCACCGCCGGCCGGACTTACGAGCAGCCCGAGAAGGGGGATGACCGCTCGCAACCGGAACATCAGTCGGCAGCCTCAGTCTATGGCGACGATCAGGTCGCTCAGCCGGTCGGCGTAGGTGGCGAGCGTGCCGTACATGAAGGGCAGCGCCAGCACCGTCACCACCAGGATCGCGACGATCTTCGGCACGAAAGTCAGCGTCATCTCCTGCACCTGGGTCAGTGCCTGCACCAGAGAGATCGACACGCCCACCACGACGGCGACGATCAGCGGCGGGGCCGCGACCAGCAGGGTCGTCCAGATGCCGCTGCGCAGCACCTCCAGCACGTCGGCCTGGTTCATGGGGGTGGGGTCCTCTGGTGTGGGGAGTGTCGGCTTCGATGCCCCCTCCCTAACCCTCCCCCGCTTCGCGGGAGAGGGGACCAAGTGCAAGAGCGGCGGAGTTCCCTCTCCCGCGTGAGCGGGGGAGGGTTAGGGTGGGGGCAAGTGCGAGGACTCAAACCGCAATCCGCATGATCTCCTGGTACGCCTGGACCATCTTGTCGCGGATGGCGACGACGCTCTGCACCGTCATTTCCGCCGCCAGGACCGAGCGCACGACGTCCTGCGCGCTGGCCTTGCCCGATACGGCGGCGAGCGACACACGCTCGCTCTCCTTCAGCGTGTCGACCGCTTGGGAGATCGACTTGTCGAGGAAGCCGCCGAAATCGCTTTCGGCACTGGCGGCCACCGCGTCGGTCCCGTTGGCGGCGGACAGCGGCGAGGTCGCCGCCTGGGTCTCGGCCAAACCTTTGAGATTGGCGCCGCTGGCGATGGGGCTGCGGTTGGCGGCGTAGGCGGCGGCGACGCGGCCGACGGACATCTCGATCATGGGACGGCTCCTCAGCTGCGCAGCAGGTCGACGACGCGGTTCATCATCGCGCGCGACTGTTCGATGACGTTCATGCTGGCCTCGAAGGCTCGGCCAGCCTCGCGCATGTCCATCATTTCGATCAGCGGCTGGACGTTGGGCTTCTTGACATAGCCCTTGCCGTCGGCCGCCGGGTGCGAGGGGTCGTAGGCGAGCTGGAAGTCGCTGCGGTCGCGGCCGATCTGCTTGACCTGCACCAGCTCCGCCCCGACGCCGCGGTCCATCACGCTGTCGAAGGACACCGTCTTGCGGCGGTAGGGGTCGCCGCCCTTGGTGGTGGCGGTGCTGTCGGCGTTGGCGAGGTTTTCCGCCACCACGCGCAGGCGGGTCGATTGCGCCTGAAGCCCGGCGCCGGCGATCTTCAGCGTGGCGCCGAGGACATCGTTCATCATCGCTCGTCTCCGTCCTAAAAAGCCGTCAGCCGTTTCGCCCTTAGCCATTTCTCCAGGCCATGCGCAGCATCTGCACATTGCGCTGGAACAGGCTGGTGGTCAGCGCGAAGGCGTCGCGGGTCTCGCTGCCCTTGATCATCTCCTGGTCCAGCGACACCGCGTTGCCGCTGGGGGTCGATTCCCACAAGCCCGCCTTGCCTTCCTCGCGGTAGGGCGTGGCGGCGCGGCTGCCGACCAGATGAAGGCCGGAGGTGCGGGCGGTCTCCACCGGGCGGATGCCCTCCATGACGCTGTCGAAGGATTTCAGGTCGCGCGCCTGATAGTCGGGCGTGTTGGCGTTCACGACATTCTCGGCGATCAGCTTCTGCCGCTGCGCCAGATAGTCGAGGCGCGTGCCGGCAAGCTGGAATAAACCGATTTTACTCAAATCCATTGCGACCTCGTTCCACCACATCTCACCGGAACACAAGGCCGGACGATGAGCCCGCCCGTTTAAAACCGGATTTAAATTCGCTGCTCTAGGCTGTCTCCATTGATGGGCATGATGGAGACAGCGCCGATGCCGGCACTCGCCACCCTGGCGGCCGAACTCGATCGGCTGCCGACGCGCCAGTGGCGCGGGGAAATCCGCTCCGCCGCCGGCATGACGCTGGAGGTCGACGGGCTGCAGCGCGTGCTGTCGGTCGGCGACAAATGCCATGCGGAAACCCTGCGCGGCGGGCGCGTGCTGTGCGAGACCATCGGCTTCCGCAACGGCCGCTCGCTGCTGATGGCCTTCGACAACCTCGACGGGGTGGCGGAGGGCTGCGCCGCCGTCACCGACGACACCGCGTTCATGCTGCGGCCCGGTCCGGGATGGCTGGGGCGGGTGGTGAACGCGCTGGGCGAGCCCATCGACGGCAAGGGTCCGTTGGTGAATGGCGAGCATCCGCGATCCTTGCGCCAGCCGCCGCCGGCCGCCTGCGCCCGACGCCGGGTGGGGGCGCGGCTGGACAGCGGCATCCGGGTGATCGACAGCTTCGTCCCGCTGTGCCGTGGGCAGCGGCTGGGCGTCTTCGCCGGGTCGGGCGTCGGCAAATCGACCCTGCTGGCCATGGTCGCCCGCCATGCCGAGGCCGACGCCATCGTCATCGGCCTGATCGGCGAGCGCGGGCGCGAGGTGCGCGAATTCATCCAGGACGATCTGGGGGCGGAGGGGCTGGCGCGCTCCGTCGTCATCGTCGCCACGTCGGACGAGCCGCCGCTGATGCGCCGGCAGGCGGCGCTGCTGACCATGACGGTGGCCGAGGAGCTGCGGGATCAGGGCAAGCACGTGCTGTGCCTGATGGACAGCGTCACCCGCTTCGCCATGGCCCAGCGCGAGATCGGACTGGCCGCCGGGGAACCGCCGACGGCCAAAAGCTATCCGCCGAGCGTCTTCGCCGAACTGCCCCGCCTGCTGGAACGGGCGGGGCCGGGGCCGGAAGGGAGTGGTGAGGGGGACATCACCGCCATCTTCACCGTGCTGGTGGATGGCGACGACCATGACGAGCCCATCGCCGACGCGGTGCGCGGCATCCTCGACGGGCATCTGGTGCTGGATCGCAAGATCGCCGAGCAGGGGCGCTATCCCGCCGTCAACCTGCTGCGCAGCGTGTCGCGCACCCTGCCCGGCTGCCATGACGCGCGGGAGAACCGCATCGTCGGCCGCGCCCGCGCGCTGGCCGCCACCTATGACGGCATGAAGGAGATGATCCGGCTCGGCGCCTACAAGCGCGGCACCGATCCGGAAACCGACGCCGCCATCGACCTGCACCCGCAGCTGGAAGACTTCCTTCGCCAGGGCAAGGACGATCCCTCGCCATCCGCCGAGAGTTTCGCGCGGCTGGACACGCTGCTCGCCGCCATCGGAGACCAAGCATGAGCGTGAATACGAAACTGGCCGCCCAGGCCGTCACCCCGCCCATGGCACAGCGTAAGTCCGCCGAACCGGAAGAAACGCTGGCGGACAAGATGAGCGTCGGGTTCGACGATCTGCTCGACGTGGTCAACCCGCTCCAGCAATTGCCGGTGGTGTCGTCGGTCTACCGCGAGGCGACGGGGGAAGGCATCTCGATCCCGGCACGGCTGGCCGGCGGCTTCCTGTTCGGCGGCCTGCCCGGCCTGATCGGCAGCGCCGCGATGGTGGCGTTCGAGGAGGTCACCGGCGACAGCGTGCTGGGCCATATCGGCAGCCTGCTGGAGGATGGGACGGAGACGGCGGCGAAGGGTACGCCGGCCGGGACGCTGCCCTGGATGAACGGTGGCGGCGATGGCGCGGACTCCGCCCTGCCCTCCCCTCAATCCTTGGCAGAGGCTTTGCGGCGCAAGTCCGGCGGAGCGGCGGGAGACGTGGCGGCAGTGGTGCCGACGGGTGAACAGCCGGCGCCGCAACTGCTGGCGAAGCTCTACAGCCTGGAGGCGACGGCGAAGGCCGGTGCGCCCGGGGTGGTGCGCAAGGCGGGGTGACCAACCCGCCCTTGCGCACCACCGCCGGGCGCGGTTCAATGATCCGCACGGCGTTCCATGATGAGCGGGCTGGCGGTGGACGAAGACAAGGATAACAGCAAGGGAAGGGGACGGCGGCGGCTGTGGCTCCTGGTCGGCCATGGAGCGGTCGGCTTGGCCACCGCCGGGGCGTTCCTGCCCATCCTGCCCACCGTTCCCTTCCTGCTGGTCGCCGGCTGGGCTTATGCCCGCAGCAATCCCGAATTGCGGGAGCGGATGCGCAACGATCCGCGGTTCGGCCCCGCCGTGCGCGAGTGGCAGGACCGCGGCGCCATTCCGGTGAAGGCGAAGGTCATGGCGGTCGGCGGCATGTCGTCCAGCTTCGCCGTGCTCGCCCTGTCGTCGCCCGGATATCCGGTGCTCGCCGGCACCGGCGCGGTGATGGCGGCGGCGGCTGTGTATGTGGTGTCGCGTCCGCCCCCTATGGACCGATAAGCCCCCCTCACCAGCCCAGCCACTTGCCGTATTCGTGGACGACGTCCTGGGTGATCGCCTCGCGGGAGGTGCGATCCGGCGGCAGGTATTTGTGAAGGCCGCCGCGCAGGATCACCTCCACGCGCCGCTGCCATGCCGCGCGGTTGTCCTGCATTTCCGGGAAGGCGAAGG
The DNA here is from genome assembly GCF_023806445.1 of Azospirillum sp. A1-3. Classification (NCBI taxonomy): domain Bacteria; kingdom Pseudomonadati; phylum Pseudomonadota; class Alphaproteobacteria; order Rhodospirillales; family Azospirillaceae; genus Azospirillum; species Azospirillum sp. A1-3. The sequence continues at coordinate 383,899 of NZ_JAMSLU010000008.1, read as the reverse complement.
TCATCGGATGGTAGGCGCGGGCACGGATGGAATAGGAGAACTCCTCCTCCCCGTTGCGCAGCACGGCGATGCCGGCGCTGAAGGCGCCCGTCTCGATCTCGACGCGCCGTCCGTGCCGTTCCAGCTCCAGCGCCACGTCGCGCAGCGCCGGCTGCACCGTCTCGGCGATGAAGCGGGCGACCTCCTGCCGCGCCGCCGTGCCGCCGGGAGGAAGGGAGGTCTGCGCCGCTGTCCGGCGTCCGACCATCGCGGCCAACCGCTGCCGCCAGTCGCCGTCCGCCATTTGCTGTTGCGGCACAGCCCCTTCTGCGGGAGCGCCGGGGCCGATGGATTCGCGGGTCGTGCGCCGGTCCAGCGCCACGCTGCGCTCCTCGCGCAGGCTGACCACAAGACTGATGCACATCAGCACCATGACCACCACGAAGGGCAGAGCGGTGGTGACCGCCGCCGTCTGCAATGCCTGCAATCCGCCGACCAGCAGCAGGATGGCAGCGACGACGCCGGACAGCACCGCCCAGAAGATGCGGGTGGCGATGGGCGGATCCTGGTTGCCGCCGGAGCCGATGATGTCGATGACCAGCGCGCCGGAATCGGCCGAGGTGACGAAGAAGGTGATGACCATCAGCGTGCCGATGGCGGAGGTGATCGTGCTGAGCGGCAGGCGGTCCAGCATGACGAACAGCGCGGTGGGGACGCTGTCGGCCACCGCCTTGGCCATGCCGCCGCCTTCGAACATCTCGATGTGGATGGCGGTTTCGCCGAACACGGTGAACCAGACGAAGGTCAGGGCGACCGGGGCGAACAGCACGCCGCCGATGAACTCGCGGATGGTGCGGCCGCGCGACACCCGCGCGATGAACATGCCGACGAAGGGCGCCCAGGAAATCCACCAGCCCCAATAGAACATGGTCCAGCTGGCCTGCCACTCCGCGCCGGAATAGGGCAGCGTGCGGAAGCTGGTGTAGGGAAGGGTCCACAGGTAGCGGCCGATATTCTCCACCAGGGTGGACAGCAGGAAGACCGTCGGGCCGAGCAGGAAGACGAAGGCCAGCAGCAGGAGCCCGGCCAGCATGTTCAGCTCGCTCAGGCGGCGGATGCCCTTGCCAACGCCGCTGACGGCGGAAGCGGTGGCGATCGCGGTGATGACCACGATCAGCACCATCTGCTGCACCGTGCCGACGCTGAGCAATCCCAGATACTCAAGGCCGGCGTTGATCTGCATGACGCCGAGGCCGAGCGAGGTGGCGATGCCGAACAGCGTGCCGAAGATGGCGACGATGTCGACGATATGGCCGGGCCAGCCACGGATCCTGTCGCCGAGCAGGGGGTAGAGCGCGGAGCGGATCGTCAGCGGCAGGTCATGGCGATAGGCGAAATAACCCAAAGCCAGCCCGACGACGATGTAGATGCCCCAGGCATGCAGGCCCCAATGCAGGAAGGCCAGATTCATCGCCTCGCGCGCGGCGTCCGGCGTTCCGCCTTCGCCGACGCGCGGGTTGGAGAAATGCAGCATCGGTTCGGCGACGCCGTAGAACAGCAGGCCGATGCCCATGCCGGCGCTGAACAGCATGGCGAACCAGGTGGGATAGCTGAATTCCGGCTCGTCATCGTCCTTGCCCAGCTTGATCGCGCTGTAGGGGCTGATGAAGAGCCACAGGGCGAACAGCAGGAATCCGGCGACGGTCAGGACATAGAACCAGCCGAAATTTCCGACGATGGCGGCCTGCACCGCCGAAACGCGGGCGCCGAACGGTTCGGTGAACAGCGCCGCCACCGCAACGAAGAGAAGAATCAATCCTCCCGCAGTGAAAGATACGGTTTTGTTGATCCCATGCATAATGGCACTCCGAAACAAGCCCGGCCAAGCGTAAGCGTGTCGAGACGCTGACAGCACAACGAGCCGGGTGAGTGAATGTTGCGAGCCTGCCAGGAGAAGCCAGTGATCGGCATCCGCGTGCAAACTGCTCGCATCGCGCGAATATCGTATCCGCACAAATCGAAGCGCGGGATCATACATATTTTGCGGGCTCCGTCAAACATCTTGACCTGAGCCATGAGATCATTGGGTGCCAAAAATCTTCTATCAATTGGCATCCTTCTTCTTTGGCGCTCTTCAATATGAAGTATTAAAGGGATTTTTCTGCAGAACCCTCCCGCCCATCCCAAAGGTCTGCCAATCAATACACAGCTTTTCATTCCGCAATCCACGGTACGGACAAAGAAAAAGGGCCGCCGTTTCCGGCAGCCCCTTCCCTTCCGTCCTCGATCCGCCGATCAGGCGGCGGCGCGCTCCTGCCCGAGATGGGCCATGCGGGCCAGCGCCGCCGGCTCGATGGCCACCCGCAGATGGGCGTGGCTGTCGTCGTCGCGGCGGCCGACCACCTCGCCATGGGCGTAGAGCCAGGCGAGAGTCGCGCCGTCGCCATGCGCGACATCCAGTTCCACCAGTTCGCGGCCGGCGGTCATTCGGTCGTCGAGAATGCGGAACAGCGTGTCCAGCCGCCCGCCAGTCGCGGCGGACACCGCGCAGGCGTTTCCGGTCCGCCCGGCGCGGGCGAGCACGGCGTCGAGGTCCGCCCCGTCCAGCAGGTCGATCTTGTTGGCGACCTCGACCACGCGCGGGTCGCGCTCCGGATCGATGCCGAGATCGGCCAGGATCGCCTCCACGTCGGCCTTCTGGGCCTCGGTGTCGGGGTGGGCGATATCGCGGACATGCAGGATGATGTCGGCCGACTGCACCTCCTCCAGCGTGGCGCGGAAGGCCGCGACCAGATGGGTCGGCAGTTCGGAGATGAAACCGACCGTGTCGGACAGGATCACCTTGCGCCCCGACGGCAGCACCACCTGACGCATGGTCGGGTCGAGCGTGGCGAACAGCAGATCCTTTGCGAACACCTCGGCTCCGGCCATCCGGTTGAACAGGGTGGACTTGCCGGCGTTGGTGTAGCCGACCAGCGCCACCACCGGATAGGGCACCTTGGCGCGCGCCTTTCGGTGCAGGCCGCGGGTGCGGCGGACGTCGTCCAGCTCCCGCTTGATCTTGACGATGCGGTTGCCGATCAGGCGGCGGTCAAGCTCCAGCTGCGATTCACCGGGGCCGCCGAGGAAGCCGAAGCCGCCGCGCTGGCGCTCAAGGTGGGTCCAGGACCGCACCAGCCGCGACTTTTGGTAGCTCAGCGACGCCAGTTCGACCTGAAGCTGGCCTTCATGGGTGCGGGCGCGCGCCCCGAAGATCTCCAGGATCAGGCCGGTGCGGTCGATGACCTTCGCCTTCAGCGCCCGTTCCAGGTTGCGCTGCTGCACCGGGGTCAGGGCATGGTCGACGATGACGAGGTCGATGGCCTCGCCCTCCTCCCGCGCGCCTTCGATCAGCTTGGCGTACTGCTCGATGGCGCCGCCTCCCAGCAGGGTGGCCGGGCGCGGCTGGTTGACCTTGACGATTGCGGCCTGCGCCACGTCGAGGTCGATGGCCGCCGCAAGCCCGACCGCTTCCTCCAGCGAGGCTTCGGGGCTGCGGTCGGTCTCGGTCCCGCGCAGGACCGGGTGGAGGACCAGGGCGCGGCCCAAAGCGGAACGCGGGGTGTCGGTGGCTTTCAAATCGGTGGTCTGATGCGTGCCCATGAGGCTCCTTTGTCCGCCCCGGCGCCGGATGCGCGGGGCATGCGCGCATCCCTCGCGGATGCGAAGCTCGGAATTTGGGAAAAAAGAAGGGTCCTCTCCGACCCCACCGGCGGCGCCACGGCACGGGGGAGGGTCGCGGCGGCCTGCGCGTCACGGGGTCGGAGAGGAGAGCGTCGGCACACCCGAGGCGGGAGGCCGAACCGGGGAACTTAGATCAAGGGAAGTCACCGAAGTTGCCGCGCCGGCCGGGAAAGCGGCCTCGTGACGCGATACTGCACTGGGAAAGTCGCTTGGGTGATGGCGTCGCCGCCCACACAGGCTTAAATGATGAGTTCGGCGTTTGAAACAAGGGCGTGGGGACGATTTTCCGGGGGCATCCCCTCACCGGCCCATGTTGTTGCGCGACGCCTGTTCGATGGTCTTGATGTGGGCCAGTCCGGGGAGGATTTCCGAGCGGATGAACTCCAGCCGGCGCACCGGGCCGCCGCCGCGGGCGAAGCGGTGCTTCCACAGATTCATCTTCACCGCCAACCCGCACAGCACGCCGCCGATGGTCAGGTGATGGGTGACGATCAGGTCGCGGATGCTGCGGAAGCTCTCCGGGTTGATGTCGCGCCAGAAATCGCGGGACCGGTTGTCGAAGCTCTCGAAGCGCCCGGTGATGGAGGTGGCGATGTCGGTCAGATCATGGCCGATCTCATCCAGCATGCGGCGCTGGCGGACATCGCGCCGCACCTCGCTGACCTGGAACAGCTCCGCCATCCAGCCGAGGAAGCCCTGCACGTCGGGCACGATGTCGTCCAGGCAGCGCTTGAAATAGGCCAGCGACAGGAAGATGTCGGCATATTCCTCAAGGAAGGCCGGGATCTCCTGCAACGGGATGTCGAGACGGTCGGCGGTCATCTGCAGCCGGCGTCGCGCCTCCTCCAGGTCGGGCTGGGCGAACAGGCGGACCAGTTCGTCCATGCTGGCGATGTCGGCGCCCTGCACGCCATAGACATGCTCCACCAGCGGCCGGGTGAAGACGCGCATGTAGCTGGTCAGCTCCGCCCGCTTGGCGGCCGACAGGCGCAGCGCGTCCGCCCCTTCCACGTCGATGTTCAGGCGGCGCAGCTCAAGCCGCAGGCTGTAGACGTCGAAGCTGGCGGCCTCGCCGATCCGGACGATCTTGCGCAGGTCGCGGCGAAGCTCCGGGCCGTCGATGCCGAAGCATTTCGACAATTGGTTGAGGCCGATCTGACCGCTGCCGGTCTGGGCGTCGTTGAACAACTCCGCCACCGTCTCCAGCCGGACATTCTTGATCAGCCGCGCCCGGCGCAGTCCCGGCGTTTCCAGCGGCAGGATCGACAAGGGCAGGATGTGCAGGGCGTCGCGCCCGTCATCCTCCTCCGTCGCCGAGGCCCCGCGCAAATGCACGGCGGCGGCCCCGGTGGTGGCGGGCGGGCGGATGCGATCGCGGGGCTTGCGGTCTTGTAAGTCGCCGGACCTGCGGTCTTGTAATTCGCCGGACCTGCGGTCCTGGGGGATGCCGGCTGGCGGCTGCACGGCTGGACTCCTCCCGCTTGGCCGAGCCCCGCGGCCTGTCAGAAGCGCGGGAACCTCATCAGCGTCATGGTGATGGACGGATCGATGGAAATGACCGAGGCCCGGCCATTGCGGGAGATCGGTCCGATCGACGGCATGGCGGCGGTCGCGGTGGCGCCGCCATTCTGCATGTCGTACATCGCGGCGAAGCGGTCGAGGAACTTGGCGACCTTCTCCGGACTCTTCAGGTCGGCGATGTCCATGCGCTTTTCCAGCAGCGCCTTCTGCTTGTCGACGTCCAACAGCGCCGTCTGGTCCGGCAGGCCCAGCGTGGTGTAGACCACCTTGCGCAGGGCGTTGTCGGCCATCACCTGATACCAGTTGGAGATGTTCGACGACCGCCGCTGGAAATAGAGGCCGAGGCGCACCGCCGGGTTCCTGTCCTCCGATTCGACCTCCAGCGTCACGTTGACGTAGCGGTCGATGATCGCCTGGACGACGGCCGGCTGCTTCAGGTTGTCGCCGCCGTTTTCGGCGAAGCCGAGCACGGTCGCCATCTCGCGGAACTTGGTGTCGCTCATCCGGTTGGCGGTGGAATACTGGTCGCTCACCCCTTCTTCCAGAACCTTGCGGATCAGGCCGCGCGACTTCGCCTGACTGCCAAGGTCGAAGGCGTCCAGGACGAAGCGATAGAGCTTGTCGTCCTTCATGAAGTCTTCGGTGCTGGTGATCTTGCCGATGTTGTCCTGGAAATAGGAGATGGCGCGCTGCACCGCCGGGCGGCTGCGCACCGCCTGTTCGTAGCGGTCGTGGTTCTTGCTGACCATGCGCAGATCGACCAGCGTCGTCATGGCCTTAGCTCCCCGCGTGGTGGCCGATGCCGTCCGTCTGGAGGGAAGGGGCCTGGATGGACGGCGCCGGAGCGGAGGGGGCCGGCGACAGCAGCGTGCCTTCATACTCCATCACCGGACGCAGGGCGGACAGCGCCTTGTAATAGTCGCGCTCGCCGATATGGCCCATGGCGCGGGCGATGCGGTCCTGGATGTCCGGGCGGGTGAAGGTGGTGTAGAGCTGCGCCATCATCTCCGCCGCCGCACCGCTGCCGCTGGCGGCGACGGTGGGGTCGAGCAGCATGCTCTGGATCAGGAAATAGGCGCGGCGCACCGGGGTCACCGCATCCTCTTCCTGCAGGATGTCGCTGCCGCGGATGATCTGGGCGAAATTGGAGATGGTCAGGGTGTAGCGGCGGTTCTCGTTCTGCACGACGCAGCCGTTGATGACCACCCGCTCGCACGGCTTCAGGCGCAGCTTAAGTGCCATAGGACAGATCCTCCGTCGCCAGCTCGCGTGCACCCTGCGCCGCCCCTTGCAGGCCCCGCATCACCGAGCGGTTGATGTGGAGCAGCAGGTCGATGCCGCCCTCGCCGCGCAGCACCCGTTGGGTGTTGCGGTTCACCGCGAAGGACAGCGAGACCAGACCGGCGCGCAGCGCCTCCGGCAGGGCGTTGCCGTCCTCCAGCAGGTCGGCGCGCAGGGCGTTCCACAGCTCCAGGTTCCGCCAAAGCGCGTCCTTCAGCGCGGCGGAGCGCCAGTCGGCGTTGCGGTTGTTCTCCAGCGCCAGGGTGATCCGCAGGAACACCCGGTACTCGATCTTTCGCGGATCGTCGCACTCGGCGATGGTCTGGTGGTAGGCGGCGATGCTCATGGGCGCACCCCTGCGATGGGGGTCCTTGGCGGCGGGAAGCCGGACCGGTTGCGGTGGGTCTTTATAAGGACGGGCGAATGGCCGGCCGTCGGCGATGCCCGCTCCGCTCCTGCTGCGGGCAGTGTGAACGGGCATGGCCGACGGGGCGGCGCCATCGTCCAGGGGATTGGACGATGACGCCGCCCATCAGGGACTTAGCGGAACAGCGACAGGATGTTCTGCGGACCCTGGTTGGCGATCGACAGAGCCTGGATGGCGAGCTGCTGCTGGACCTGGAGGGCCTGCAGGCGGCTCGATTCCTCGTTCATGTCGGCATCGACCAGGGCGCCGATGCCCTTGTTCATCGAGTCGGTCAGCTTCGACACGAAGTCGTTCTGCACCGACACGCGGTTCTCGATCGAGCCGATGACCGACGCCTTGCCGATGGCGCTGTCGAGCAGCTTGTTGATGACCTCGAGCGACTTCTTGGAGTTGTTGACCACGTCGATCTGGGTCAGATCGGCGAGGCCGCCGAAGGCGTCGCTCTCCTTCGAGCCGACCCACAGGCCGGACACCTGGGCGGTGAAGTTGCCGTCGGTGTTCTTGTCCTGGTCGGTGAAGGTCAGCGTGTCACCGGTGAAGGCGACCTGGAAGTCGCCGCCGGCGGCGGTCAGGGCCGTGTTCACCGCCGTGGCGATGTTGCCCTGGGTGGTCGCCAGATCGGTGTCGTAGGTCTGGGCCGACAGGTCGACCGTCACATCGGCCTTGGAGCCGTCTTCCTTGGTCACCGTCAGCGTCAGGCTGCCGAGACCCAGGTTCTGGCCGTCGATGAAGGTGTCGCCGGGGGCGCCGAGCTTGATGTCGACCTTGGCCTTGGTGGCGTTGGTCGAATCGACCTGCTGCTCGATGGTGGCCTTGCCGACGATCGATTCCACGCGCATGTCCTGGCGCTGGAACTCGATGTAGCTCGGATCGACGCTGCCGTCGCTGCGGCTCAGCGAGGCCAGGATGGCGACGTTCTTGTCCTTGGCCGTGCCGTCGTTGGAGTAGGCGACGCGCAGCAGGTTGTCGCCGTTGAAGGAGGCGTCGGCGGCGGCGCCCTTGATCAGCTTCACCAGCTGGTCGACGTCGTTCTGGATCAGCGACTTGTCGACGCCGTTGGTCTGGCCGGCGATGACACGGGCCTTCAGCGTCTGCAGGTTCTCGACGATGTTCTTGGAGGCCACCGACGCGGTGTTGGTGGTGCCGGACCCCAGCTCCAGCGATTCCTTCACCGCCTTGAAGCCGGCGACGTCGGCCTTCATGGTCGTGGCGATCGACCAGTAGGCGGCGTTGTCCTTGGCGTTGTTCACCTTCAGGCCGGTCGAGATGCGGTCCTGCGTGGTCTCCAGATCCCCGGTCACGCGACGCAGGGTCTGCAGCGCGGTCATGGCGGAGGTGTTCGTCATAATCGAGGCCATGGGTATCTCCATTCGCGAGATGCATGGCGCCTTTCTGACGCCGGGGCCATTCGCGCCGGCCTTCCCGATCCATTGTGCGGGGGCGCGAGCGGCAAATTCGAGGATGACCGAGCCGGTTTAAGCCGGAGTAAAAAATCGCACGTGTTCGGGACGGACGGGGTGGTCGGCGCTGCTCAACGCTGCTCAACGCCCGATGGCGCGGGTGGCGGCGGGGGCGGCGCTGCGCGGCACCACCGGCGGGATGAAGGGCACGCGGGGGCCGGCCAGCCCGCCGGCGCTCGACCAGCGGTCCAGCATCAGCTGGGCGCGGTCGGGAGCGACATGGTCGGGCGGCGCCTCGAACTTGTAGCCGCGGCCATAGACCGTCTCGATGTAGCGGCCGCCGCCGGTCGCCGTGTCGATCTTCTTGCGCAGCTTGCAGATATAGACGTCGATCACCTTGTCGAGCGGGTCGGAGCCGGACAGGCCGTAGACCTCCTCGTAGATGTGCTCCTTCGACACCACGCGGCGGTGGTTGAGGGCCAGCACCGACAGGATCGCGTGCTCCCGCTGGCTGAGGCGCAGGCGCTCGCCGTCCACCTCCGGGTCGCGGCCGTCGAGGAAGACGGTCAGGCGGCCGACCGTGACCGCATTGCTGGTCAGCCCGTAGGAACGGCGGCGGATCGCCTCCAGCCGGGCGCGGATCTCGGTGCTGACCACCGGCTTCACCAGCACGTCGTCCGCCCCGGCCCGCAGGATGCCGGCGGTGGTGTTGGCGCAGCGGCGTTCGATCAGGCAGATGATCGCGGCGGTCACGTTGCGGGCACGGAGCATGGCAACGCAGGCCTCGGTATCGCCGACGTCGCCGATGATGATCGCGTCATGTCCGATGTCGATGGAGCCATGCCCGCCCACCAGATCGCGCAGGCCATTCAGGTCCAAACGGTCATGGTTAACCTTGCACAGGGCGAGTTGCTTACCGATGGCGTCGGCGATCAGATCGGCTGGCTCAATCAGCAAAGCCTGCATTGGATTCTCCATTGTCGAGCAAGCGCAGATAAAGCATTGATTTTTACGCAATTGCGTTGATGTCACATGCTTATCACAGCCCCAAAAGAACCCATCGAAAGGCGATGTGTCAACACTTTGGGGTAGCCGAGTTGATATAGGACATTCGAGCGTTTTACCCCGTTTTAATATTTTCGTTTGGATAAACACTGGATAAATTTTTATGTAACACGGGTTTTACTTTGAAATTTGGCATGACTTTATAATGATCATCACAAGCAATCAGCAATCATCCCGCCAGCCATGGTTAACGACAGTAATCGGGTGGAAAACCACTCCTCATGAATATGAACGCTGGTTTAACCCTGATGCCCTAGCGTCGCCGGGCATCCGCGTTTGAGGAGGTTCCATGTCCGGAACGAAGGCACCCGTCTTGCCGGCGGCGGTCGCCGCTGCTTGCCTGTCCGTGCTGGCGGGCTGTGCGCAATTGTCGCAGGCGCCCGACAGCGATTACCGCCAAGCCCTTGAAAAAGCGCTCACCGCCGGTCAATGCGACGGCGATGCGGTGCGCGACATGTGGTCGGCCTATGGACGGTGGTATGCGGTGGCGTCGTCAATCGCCGGCCACCCGAAGACCGACGAGGCCGTGGCCCTGCTGCGCCAGGGCGACCAATTCCGGATCCTGAACTGCACGGAGGTGGCGCGCGCGTCCTACCGGACGCTGATCCACCACTTCCCTGAGGACGGCTATGCCGCGATGCGCGAGGCCGCGCGTAACTCGCTGCGGACGCTGCCGCCGCCGCTTCCCGCTCCGGGCGGGCCGACCCAGATCAGGCCGGTCAGGGAGATTTGAGGGGGGATACCGGCTACAGCGCCAGATCGGACGACAGGGGCCGGTCCAGTCCCAGCCAGGCGTCGGCCAGCGGGCCGACGGTCAGCGCGCCGTCCAGCCGGCAGTCGGTCAGGGCGGCGCGGAAGGTCTCGTGAAGGTCGGCCAGGGCGGAGGACGGCAATCCCGTCGCCAGACGCAGGGTTACGTCCAGCCGGCGGCCGACGAGCGTCGCCATCAGTTGCACCGGACCCAGCCGCTGCGGCCGGGCCTGGAGCACCAGGGTGATGCGGTCGGACAGGCCGTCTTCGATGCCGACGGCGCACAGCAGGCTGTCGTCGCTGTCCAGAAGCGGCACGCGCGACAGCCGCCACAGCCGTCCGTCCACCGGCTGGAAGCGCGAGGCCAGCGCCCGGTCGCTGTCGTCGAGCAGCAGCCCGCCGTCGAGATCCTCCAGCCGGGCCGCCGCCTCCGGTCCCAGCCAGCCGCGGCAGCCTTCTGCCGTCGCCGCCAGGAATAGGGCGAGAGCGGCGCCGAAGGTCGAATCGCAGCGCGGCAGGCATCCCCGCGCCAGCGCCGCATCGTCCGGCGACAGCGAATCGAGCAGGTCGAGCAGGCGGCGCACGAGCGGTCCGGCCTCGTCCCCGTCATCCGTGGCGCGCGGGGCGGGTGACGGCGTCGCGGCGAACTGCGCGGCCAGCAGTTCCGGCGGCGGCACATGCCGGGGGACGAGGTCGCGCCCAGCCATTCAGTTGGTTCCCATTGCTTGCCGTTCCGCTCAATAGACGACGGTGTCGGCGTCGTCGGATTGCGGGATGATGATGGTGCCGTCGTCGGCCATCGCCTTGGCGACGCGGACGATCTCCCCCTGGGCGTCGTTGACGTCGCGCATGCGCAAGGGACCCATGTTCTCGATCTCGTCCAGCAGGATCAGGCGGGCGCGCTCCGACAGAACCGACAGGAAATGGTCGCGCTGGGCCGCCGGCGCCCCCTTCAGCGCGATGGCGAGCTGGCCGGTGTCGCAACGGCGGATCACCGCCTGCAATGACACGCGGTCCAGCCGCATCAGATCCTCGAAGGTGAACATCAGCTGCTTGATGCGCTGGGTCGGCTCCGGCATCACCGTTTCCAGATCGTCGAAAATCTCGGTCAGCGTCTCGCGGTCGATGCGGTTGAAGATGTCGGCCATCCGCTCCAGCGAATCGTTGCCGTGGGTGCGGGCATAGTTCGCCATGAACTCGTTGTGCAGGATCGATTCGATGTCCAGCAGCACCTCGCGCTGCACCGACTCGATCTGGATCATGCGCTCGATCACCTCGGTGCGGATGGCGGGGGGCAGCAGGACCAGCACCTTGGCGGCGTGGTCGGCGCGCATCTTGGACAGGATGACCGCCGCCGTCTGGGGATATTCGCCGGCAAGATAGCTGGCGAGCACCCCCTCGTTCACATTGGACATCTTCTCCCACATGGTCCGGCCGGCGGGGCCGCGGATCTCGCCCATGATCTCCGTCACGCGGTCGGCCGGCAGGAAGCGGTTCAGCATCCGCTCCGTGCTGTCGTAGGAACCGACGACCGACCCGGCATTGGCGAAGCGTTCGGTGAAGATGCGCATCAGCGTCTCCACCAGATTGGAGGTGACGTTGCCAAGAGTCGCCATCGCCCGGCTGACGAGGCGGATTTCATCCTCGTCCAACCGTTCCATCAGCCGCGAGCCGCGCTCCTCGCCCAGCGCCAGGAAGATGACGGCGCTTTTCTCGATGCCGGTAAGGCTCTTGTAGTTCTCACGGATCTTGATCGGCGATCCCATGGCGTCACCTCAGAAGGAATAATCGGCGGAGGGGGCGGAGGGCGGGGCGGTACCGGACGCGTCGGCCGGCGGCAGGGCCAGAGCACGGTCGTGGCGGAAGGCGACCGCCATCACCGCACCGGCCACCAGCAGCAGCGGGTGCGGGATCAGCGGGTTGGGGTCGAGAGCGGCCAGCAGCCCGGCGACCGAGCCGTCCTCCGGCACCGCGACGCCGCGGCGGCGGGCCAGGGCGAGAAGGCTGTCGGCCAAACTGGCGGGGGGGCTGGCAGGGGGATCGGCGGGAGCGTCGTCCATCCTCACACCCCGTAGGAGCGGATCAGGCTGCCGGCGATCAGGAACCAGCCGTCGGTCAGCACGAAGAAGATGATCTTGAAGGGCAGCGCGATCATCACCGGCGGCAGCATCATCATGCCCATCGCCATCAGGATCGCCGCCACCACCATGTCGATCACCAGGAAGGGCAGGAACAGCAGGAAGCCGATCTCGAACGCACGACGCAGTTCCGACAGCAGGAAGGCCGGCATCAGCAGCCGCAGATCGACGCTTTCCGCCGTCACCGGGCGCTCGTCCTTAGCCAGTGCCGTATCTTCGGTGGCCGGCTTCGGCTTTGCCGTGAAGGCGGCGAAGGCGGCGAGGTCGCGTTCGCGAACATGGGAGGCCATGAAGCCGCGGAACGGCTCGATCATGCGCTCCAAGCCCTGTTCCTGGGTGACCTGCTCGTTCAGCAGCGGGCGGAGGCCGTCCTGCCAGGCGCTGTCGATCACCGGCCCCATGATGTGGAAGGTCAGGAACATGGCGAGGCTGACCAGCACCATGTTCGGCGGCGACTGCTGCAGGCCGAGCGCCGAGCGCAGCAGCGACAGCACGACGATGATGCGGGTGAAGCAGGTGACCATGATCAGCAGGCCGGGCGCGACGCTGAGCACCGTCAGCAGCACGATGCCCTGGACGATGCGCCCCGACAGGCTGGCGCCATCCGTCAGCGATCCCAGCGCGCCCAGGTTGAGGTCGAGCGGCGCCGCCGCGGCCGGGCCGGCGGCGAGGAGGAGGGCCAGGAGGAGGATCAGGGGGCGGAGGCGCATGCGGGGACTTTCGGGGGGTTCCCCCTCTCCCCCCGGGGAGAGGGTCGGGGTGAGGGGGATGCATAAGTAGGATTCTTGGGAAAGGGCCGCCGCGCGTCCCCCTCACCCTAACCCTCTCCCCGGGGGGAGAGGGGATTCTGCTCAGTCGATCTCCAGCTCGGTCCGCACGATCTCGGTCAGGGTCACGCCCAGCCGCTGGTCCTCGACGATCACCACTTCGCCGCGGGCGACCAGACGGTGGTTGACCAGCACCTCGACCGGTTCATCCACCTTGCGCTCCAGCTCCAGCACGGCGCCGCGGCCGAGCTTCAGCAGTTGCGCCACCAGCATGCTGGTGCGGCCAAGGACGACCTGAACGTCCACCGGCACGTTGTAGATCGCGTTCATCGGGCCGTCGTAAGGCTTGTCGCCATTCCGCTCGACGGCCTTCTCAGCCTGCTTGGGATCGTCGTCGAGCATGTCGAGGTTCAAGGGAGGCATGAGGGTTCTCGCTTCGGATCGTTAAAGGTCGGAGGACAGCGCCGGTGTCAGGGCGGCGGCGGCGCGGTCGGTGAGGTCGGCGACGGCGGCCTCGATGGCGGCGGGATCGCGGCGGAGGGAGCCGGCGCCCCAGCTCGCCTCCACGGCGCCGACCGCCAGCGCCGGGTCGCCCTGGATATCGAGACGGCCCTGGAAGACGCCCTGCCCGGCCAGCCGCTCTTCCAGCGGGCGACAAAGCGAGGGGTGAAGGCGCAGGGTCAGCACGGGGGCCTGTCCGGCGGTGCGCAGGGCGTCGGCGGCGAGACGCTCGACCTCGGCACGGGCGACCTGATCGAGCAGGCGCGGCGCCATGCGGCGGACCAGCGCCAGCAGCACGAAGGCGCCCTGGGCCTCCAGCCGCTCCATCAGGGCGGCATGGTCGGCGTCGAGCGCCGCCATCCGCTGGGCCAGTTGGTCGAGGGTGGCGGACAGCTCCGCCTCGATGCGGCGGGCGGCGGAGAGTTCGCCGTCACGGCGGCCCTGGGCGAGCCCCTCGGCAAGTGCGGTCTCGCGGGCCTTGTCCAGCGCCGCCCGGTGCTCGCGTTCCGACAAAGTCGGCAGGTCGAGCGGGTCGACGGTCTCTACCTCGGCAGGCTCCGCGACCGCGACGGGGGCGCCGAAGCGGTGGTCGAAGCGGTAGCGCGGGTAGGCGGCCATCACGCCACCTCCTCATAGAGCCAGGAGCGCAGGATATCGATGGCCTCGTCCGGATACTGGTCGACCAGCTCGCCCAGCCGGCGGATGGAGGAGGCGCGGACGCGGCCCTCGACGGTGCGCAGCTCGATCAGCTGGTCCATCGTCTCTTCGATGCCCAGCTGCGGCGCCATCGGGGCGGCGGCCAGGGCGGGGTCGGCTTCCTCGCCGTCGGCGGGCATCGCACCGGCGGCGGCGGTTGCCGCATTGGCCGGGCCGGTCAATTGCGGCATGGCGCCGCCGGCCGGGGCGGCCAGCGCCGGGGCTTCCGCCACCACCGGCTCCGGCGCCGGGAAGACGCGGCGGATCAGCGGACGCAGGCCGACCAGGATCACCAGGGCGGAGAGCACCAGCAGGATCACCCACTGAATCAGCGTCATGATGTTGCGGGTCAACGTCTCGGCGATCTCGTCGCCCAGCGGGCGCGGCGCGAGGTCGGGGGCGAGATCGACGAATTCCAGATTGTCCACCGTAACCCGGTCGCCGCGCGCCTCGCTGAAGCCCATGGCGGAGCGGACCAGCTCGCTTAGGCGCTGAAGCTCTTCCGCGCTACGCGGCTCGTACTGGCGGGTGCCGTCGGCGGCGGTCTTCCAGGTGCCGTTGACCAGCACGGCGACGCTGAGGCGGCGGACGTCGCCGGGCTCGATCACCGTTTCGCGGCTGACGTTGGAGATCTCGTAGTTGACCGTCTCCTCCTGCCGCTTGCTGTCGTTGGAGGATTGCGGGCCTTGCGACTGGGCGCGGACGTCGCGCTGCGGCAGGTTCTGTTCGGCGGTGACCGGCGGTTCGCCGTTGGTGTCCTGGCTGCGGTCCTGCTCCTGCACCGTCTGGGTGGAGCGGACGACCTGGCTGTTGGGGTCGAAGGTCTGGCTGCGCACCACCTCGCGCTTGGTCTCCACCTCGGCGGCGACCTGGACGCGGACGTTGCCGGCGCCGAGGCGGGCCGTCAGCATCTGCTCCACCGCGCGGGCGACGCGGGTTTCCGCCGCGACGCGCAGTCCGTCGGTGCGGGCCGAGGCCAGCCCGGGGCCGTCATCCTCGGTCAGCAGAAGCTCGCCGGAGGAATCCATCACCGTCACGGCGCTGGGTTTCAGGTTCGGCACAGCGGCGGAGACGAGGTGGCGGATCGACAGGGCCTGCTTGCGGTCCATCGATCCCCGGCCACGCATGCGCACCACCACCGACGCGGTCGGCTTGGGGGCGTTGCGCGAGAACTCCTCGCGTTCCGGCAGGACGATGTGGACGCGGGCGGCCTCGACGCCGGACAGCGTTTCGATGGTGCGGCCGAGTTCTCCCTCCATGGCGCGCAGGCGGTTGATGCGCTGCATGAAGCTGGTGATGCCGAGCGGCTTGTCGGTGTCGAACAGCTCGTAACCGACGCCGCCGTGCAACGGCAGGCCCTTTTCCGCCAGCGCCATGCGGACGCGGGAGACGTCGGCCTGCGGCACGCTGATCGTCGTGCCATCGAAGCCGGCGTTGACCGGGACGCCCATCTCCTGCACCGCCTTGGCGATGCGGCCGGCCTCCGCCGGTTCCAGGCCGCTGTAGAGCGCGGTCATGTGCGGCTGCGACAGCAGCAGCGCCATGCCGGCGACGGCCAGGACGATGCCGAGCCCGGTGCCCGCCAGGACGAGCAGCCGACCGCGCCCCAACGACCGCAAGGTGTCGATCAGACTGTCCACGGTTCCCCGCACCTTTAAAGTTTCTGAAAATCGGCGGGCCTAGTCTTCGCCCTGCACACCCCGTCACGCTAACGGCGCGACTTTTAAGCGGAGTAAAAAACGGGAGCGGTGCTGAAGACAAAACTTCTAAAACTTTACCCGTTTCTTGATTGACTAAAATTTTCGGCAATGTCCGGCGGGATGGAGCGATGATTACACGACTTGGCATCGCAGGTACGGCGGCGGCGCGGGGCGAAGTCCTGAACAGGCTGCGCGGGTCGGGGCGGATCCTGGTGATCGCCCTGCCGGTCGCCCGGCTGCTGGCAGGATTGGTGGCGCTGGGCGCGGTGGCGGCGGCCGGGATCGGCGGCTATTGGCTGGCGGCGGGCACGCAGGCGGTGGAGCGGCTTTGGGTGCCCTCAGCGGAGACCGCGCCGGCCGACGTGGTGGTCGACATGCCGGAATTGGTCGTCAACCTGCGCCGCGACACGCCGTCCCGCTTCCTGAAGATCGGGCTGTCGCTGACCGTCGCCCATCACGACCGCCAGACGCTGGAACAGGCGATGCCGCAGCTGACCGACAGCCTGCAGGAATTCCTGCGCAACCTGGACCAGGACGACCTGGAAGGGTCGGCCGGGCTGCACCGCCTGCGCAGCGAGATCAGGCGCCGCTTCAACCTGATCCTGTCCGACCCCGCCGGCCGGCGCGACGTCGTCACCGACGTTCTGCTGCGCAGCCTGCTCACGCAATAGCGACCTCCAGAGGCACCGGATGACCGATACCCCCGCCCCGATCACCCCGTCCATGGCCGCCCCATCCATGGCCGCCCCTCAGCCCGTTGAGGTCGAGGATGCGGACTGGTCCGACGCCGCGTGGGAACTGGCCGCGGCACAGCAGACCGCCGCGCCCGCTCCGCCCGCCGCAGCAGAGGCCGCAGAGGCCGAGGCAATGGCCGAGGCGATGCAGCAGGCGCTGAGCGGCGAGACCAAGACGCTGAGCCAGGAGGAGATCGACCGGCTGCTGAATTTCGGCGCGCCGGAAGGCGGCGGGCCGGAGATGAGCGCCATCCAGCGGCTGGTCAGCTCGACCACGGTCAACAAGGACCGGCTGCCGATGCTGGACGTGGTGTTCGACCGCATGGTGCGGATGCTGAACACCTCGCTGCGCCAGTTCGCGTCGACCAACGTCGAGGCATCGCTGTCGAAGATCGAATGGCTGCGCTACACCGATTTCCAGGACGCCATCGAGCTGCCGGCCCTGATCGGCGTCGCCCGCGCCGAGCCGTGGGACAACCAGATGCTGGTGACCATCGACAGCGCGCTGATCTATTGCATGATGGATGTGCTGCTGGGCGGGCGGCGGTCCAGGCCGGGGCGGATCGACGGGCGCGCCTACACCTCCATCGAACGCAAGATGACCGAGCGGATGATGAAGGTGGTGCTGCAGGATCTGGGGCAGTCCTTCGATCCGCTGGCGCAGGTCGATTTCGTCTTCGACCGGCTGGAGGTGAACCCGCAGTTCGCCACCATCACCCGCGCCACCAATGCCATCATCCGCGTGCGCATCGCCGTGGAGGTGGAGCGCCGCACCGGCCACATCGACATCGTCATCCCCTACGCCACGCTGGAGCCGATCCGCGGCAAGCTGGTGCAGATGTTCATGGGCGAGAAGTTCGGCCATGACACCGTGTGGGAAAGCCATCTGAAGAACGAGCTGATGCGCTCCAAGCTGGAGCTGGTCGCCGTGCTGGCGGAGACCAAGGTGCCGCTGGGCGAGGTGCTGGCCTGGCAAAAGGGCCAGTCGCTAAAGCTGCGCATCAATCCCGATTCCACCGTCCTGGTCTTCAGCAAGACCATCCCGCTGTTCGCCGGACACATGGGACAGCGCAACGACAACATCGCGGTGAAGATCGACACTGATCTCGACACCAAGCAGGAGCTGATCGATGGTCTCCTTTCTCATTGACGCGGCCCTGGCGGTGATGCTGGTCACGGCGACCGCCTATCTGGTCATCGTCAACAAGCGGCTGAAGCTGCTGCGCACCGGCCAGTCCGAGATCAACGCCCTGGTGTCGACCTTCTCCAAGTCGATCGACGACACCGACGCCTCAATGAAGCGCATGGTGGCGTCGGCGACGGAGATCGCCGCCCGGCTGTCCGACGATCTCGACCGCGCCAAGGGCATGAAGGAGGACATGGCGCTGATCCTGGGCTCCTGCGAGCGCACCACCGCGCGCATGGAGGAGTCGGTTCAGCATGCCCGCGCCCTGCTGCGCCGCCTGGATGAAGGCGCCATGCGCTCCACCCGCAACCGGGCGCGGGCGGAGGGTGTCGAGGCCGTGGAGGGCGTGGCGAAGCCGGCCGAGGTGACCACAGAGGCCCCGGCAAGCTCCCCCCTGGTGTCCGCATTGAAAGCGGCCGAGGTGGATCATGGCGAGTTCCGGGCGCTTGAAACCGCTCTGCGCGCGGTGGCGGGCCAGCCTGCCGAAACCGCCGCTCCCACCGGTCCGGCGAAGGCGGCGGCCAGCGCCTTCTACGCGCGGCTGCGCACTGTCGGGTCGGAGGCGTCGGCATGATTCCGCGCATTCTGCCCATCACCCTGGTCGCCGTGCTGATGGTGCTGCCGCTGAAGCTCGGCGCCCTGGTCGATGGCTTCCCGGTGATCGCCCAGCAGTTCGACCGCGAGTTCGGCGCCCATGAACGGCCGTGGGCAACCGACCTGAAGGCAACGGATCCGAAGGCGGCGGAGGCTGCTCCGGCACCCGCTCCGCTGCCGGTTTCGACGCCGGTCGCCGAAGTGCCGCCGCCGGTGGCGCTGGCGCCGCCGAACTGCACCGATCCGCTGCTGCGCGCCGCCATCGATGAGCAGAAGGCCGACAGCGCCGGCCGACAGAACCGCCTGCGCGAGGCCGAAGCGGTGCTCGCCGCGACGGAGGCGCGGGTCGGCACGCAGATCCAGCGGCTGAACGGCGTGAAGCGCGAGGTTGAGGCGTTGATGACCCAGCGCTCCACCCTGCAGCAGGAGGATTTGAAGCGGATGGTGTCGATCTATGAGGCGATGAAGCCGCGCGACGCCGCCCGCATCCTGACCGACATGGAAACCGACATCGTGGTGGACGTGCTGGACCGCATCGCCGAGCGGCGCGCCGCCCCGATCCTGGCCGAGATGGCTGATTCCAAGGCGCGCGAGGTGACGCGGCTGATCCTGCAGCGCCGCGCCCTGCCCGGCGACCGCAAGGCTGCTCCGGCGGTGGTGGGGGCCGCGGTTCCCGTCACCGCCGGCATTCCGCGCCCCACCCTGACGAATTGAGCGCCATGACCAGCATGCCCGATGCCGTCTCGGCTCCGCCCCGGCCGGCCGCAACCTCCGCTTCGGCCCAGCGTGGCGGCTCGTTCGGCGACGACGCGCGCGACGAGGACTTCGCCAGTCTGGTGGATGAGGCCACGGAGGAGGAACCCGACGACGGCACCCGCCCTGACCGGCTGCGCAAGCGCAAGGAGCCGCGAGCGGACGACCCCGTCGCCGCGCAGGGTGCGATCACCCAGGCGGTGGTGCAGGCGAGCGGCACCGACGCTCCGCTGATGCCGTGGATGGTGGCCGCCGCTCCGGCGACGCCGCCAACGGCTGCACCGACGGCAACGGTCGGCAAGGCGACGACGCCGGGTGCCGCCGCTCCGCAGGCGGCAGGGCCGATCGGCGAGGCCAAGCACCCTGCCGGGCAGACCGCCGCGACCACACCGGCAACCGCGCCGCAGCCGGCACCCACCCCGTCCGCACCCAATGCGCCGGCCGGACAGGCCGAAACGGCGGCACCCGTAGCCGCCGATGCCGCGGCACAGGGCGGTGCCGATCGGACCGCCGAGGCGCCGGCGCCGCTCCAGACCGTGCAGGCCAGCTTGCCGGCCATGGCCGCCGCAGCGCCGAATACGTCTGCCGAAGCGCCCCCCTCCCCGGACGGGCGCGAGAGCCGGCGCGACGAAAGCAGCGATCCTCGCACCGCCATCCGCGGCGCGCATGGTGCCGGTCGTCAGGGCGCCGCCGGGAAGGCCGAGCAGACCGCCGGCGCGCCTGCCGCCCCTCAATCCGCACTGCCCGGGCAGCCGGCCCCCGATGCCGGCCCTGCCCTCGCCGGCCTGGATCCCGCCCCGCCCTTCTCCGCTCCGCCGAGCGCGGGCAGCGGCGATGCCGCAGCCACCGGATTCGAGGCGGTGCCGACGCTGCCGGCCCAGGCGGCCACCCACTATGCCGCCGCCGCGGCCTCCGGCCGGGCTGCAACCGCGCACAGCCCGGCGATGGCGCAGTTGGCCGCCCCGCTGGTCCGTGTGGCGGAGAGCGGCGGCGGCGAGTTCCACATCGACCTCGCCCCGGCGGAGCTTGGCCGCATCCGCGTCGTCGCCGACGTCAGCGACGGCAAGGTCTCGCTGACCGTCCAGGCCGAACAGGCGGACACGCTGGCCCTGCTGCGGCGCGACCTGACGCAACTGGAACGCGCGCTCGGCGATGCCGGGCTGTCGCTCGACAGTTCCAACCTGCAGTTCTCGCTTCAGGGCGACGGGCAGTCGCGCGGCTTCGCCGCTCCCGACCAGGGCGGACGCCCCGGCGGCTGGAGCGTGCAGGCCGAGGCCGCTCCCGAGCCTGTTGCCGACCGGCCGCTGCGCCCGATCGACGGGCTGGTCGACGTAACCGTCTGAACAGGAAAGACCTTTCCGCCATGACCACCACGCCCAGCACCGGCCTGATGACCGCCGCGAAGATGAACGCGACGGCCTCCACGGAAGAGAACAAGAAGCCCACCGTCGATTACGAATCCTTCCTGAAGCTGCTGACCGCCCAGCTGCGCAACCAGGACCCGCTGGCGCCGATGGACGCCACCCAGTTCATGACCCAACTCGCGCAGCTGTCGACGGTGGAGCAGTCGATGCGCTCCAACGACACGCTGGGCAAGGTGCTGGACACGCTGAAGAGCAGCGGCATGCGCATGGACATGGCCCTGCTCGGCCGCAAGGTGGAGGTGGCGTCGGACCAGCTGTCGCTGACCGACGGCAAGGCGCAGGCCGCCTACACGGTCGAGGGCACGCCGGCCAGTGTGAAGCTGGAGGTGCTGACCAGCACCGGCAGCGTCGTCTACAGCAGCCCCGGGTCGCTGAAGACGGGCCGGCAGGTCTTCGACTGGACCGGCAAGACGGCGAGCGGCGGCACCGCGCCGGACGGCGTCTATACGCTGCGGGTGACGGCGAAGGACAAGGACGGCAAGGCGCTGAACACCGCGACCGTCGTCACCGACACGGTGGCGGAGGTACGCAGCGTCGACGGCGCCAGCAAGTTCGTGCTGAAGAACGGCGCCACGGTGGATTCCGGCGCAGTGTTGTCGGCGTCGTGAGGTGTGGTGTGCCCCGTTCCACCCTGAGGATTCCCCCCTCTCCCCCCCGGGGAGAGGGTCGGGGTGAGGGGGATGCACTGCGTGGATTCGGTGGGAATCGGGGAGTGCGCGATGCTTGACGATCCTCGCCACGCAACCCCCTCACCCTAACCCTCTCCCCGGGGGGAGAGGGGACTCTGCCGGGGTTGGGAGAGGGGCTTCTTTGCTCACAGCCGCGTGTTGTCCTGGCGCAGCAGGCGGTCGATCAGGACTGAGCGGATCGGTTGGGCGCTTTCCCGGCCAAAGGAGCCGTTGGCACCAGCCAGGAGCGCGGTGGCGACGCCTTGCGGATCGACCGCCGGGCCGTTGAAGCGACCGTGGCCGGCGAGGTCGAACAGGGACTCCAGCATAGCACTGCGGGCATGCGGCAGGCGGCGGCGAACCAGAAGTGCGTCGTCGGCGCTGGACGCCTCCAGCGTGACCTGGGTCAAGATGAAGGCGATGGTCCGCCCGCGCTCCAGCATCGGCACGACCAGTTGGCCGGCCTCGACGTAATAGGGGCCGCCGACGACCGGCTCGGCGGGAGCGGCGGGGGCGGAGTCTTGCGGGGCCTTGATGCGGCCGAAGCCGTAGCCGCCGGCGAAGGCGAGCATCGCGGCCATGGCGAACAGCAGGACGGCTTTCATGGCGCGGGTTCCCGAACAGGCCGGATCATCAGAAGGGCCAGATCATCAGAAGGGTAGAATCACGTCCAGCACCTGCTGGCCGTAGCGCGGCTGCTGCACGTCGGTGATCTGGCCGCGGCCGCCATAGGTGATGCGCGCCTCGGCGATCTTGTCGTATTCGATGGTGTTGGCGTTGCTGATGTCCTCGGGACGGATCACGCCGGCGATGCGCATCTCGCGCAGTTCGTAGTTCACCCGCACCTCCTGCCGGCCGGCGATGACGAAGTTGCCGTTCGGCAGCACCTGGGTCACCACGGCGGCGACGCGCATGGCGATGCGTTCGTTGCGCTGGATGGTGCCGTTGCCGCTCGACGTGCTGGAGCTGTCGAGATCGACCAGACTGGACGGATCGACGGCATCGGGCAGGATGGCGGGAAGGCGGCTTTCCAGCCCGAAGAAGTTGGGCATGCCGGCCTTCTCGTTGTTGGTGCGCCCGCGCTGGGTGCTGTTGCGCAGCTGCGCCTGGTCGGAGATGTCGATGACCACGGTCAGCAGGTCACCGACCGCCTTGGCGCGGGGATCGCGGAAGAAGTCGCGCGATCCGGTGCGCCACAGCGAGCTTGGGATCTGCTCGGCCGTCGAGGGTCGCGGCATCGGCAGCGAGATCACGCGGGCTTCCGGCTGCAGCGCCGGGTTGGAGATCTCCGACAGGGTGGGAGCGCTGCCGATGTCGGCCAGCCGCGCGCAGCCGCCCGTCGCAAGCGAAAGCAGCAGGATGGGGACGAGCGCGGTGCGCATCTGGGAAGCTCCCTTCATCGGATATCTCAGGGCTTTGCTGCTTGCGGGACGCGCGGGCCGCTCACCGAAACGGTCTCGGCCCCGGTGACGGTGCCGGTGACGACGGTGCTGCTGGCGATGTTCATGACGCGGACGGTGTCGCCGACGCCGCCCTCCTGCAACGCGCGCCCACGGGCGGCCAGCAGCAGCGCGCCATCCTCGTAAACAAGCGTCACCGGCCGGTTGCGCTGGACGACGATGGGGGCGCCGACCGATCCCACTTGGACCATGCGCCCGGTGGAGAGCTGGCGGCGCGGCGACTGGCCGATCAGCGAATCGGCCGAGGCGATGAAGCCGGCCCCGGCACGGTCGAGCGACAGGCGGATGGTGGTCAGGTCGGACGCCTCGATGATCTCGCCCGGCCGGATGCGGCGGACCGGCACCGGCATCGTTACCTCGACGTCGGCCCGCCCGCTCAACTCCACGACATGGCCGCCGCTGAGGATGCGGGCCTGGAAGATGCCGGTGCGGGGGTCGAGGCCGATGTCGCGCACGGCATCCACCGGCCCATCGAACGGGCGGCCCAGCGTCAGCGCCACCTGCGCGTCCGGCGGCACCGAGGGACCGAGGGAGGCCAGCAGTTCCTCCGCCAGCCGCGTCTCGACGGGATTGGGGGCGGGACCGGCGGCGGCCGGGAGGGGAAGCGCCAGCATGGTCCCGAGCAAGAGGCCCGACAGTGATTGGCGGAGGGTTCGCGGCACAATCGTCACCGCATGTTGGTCATGGTGGAGGCCATCTGGTCGCCGGCCTCGATCACCTTGGCGTTCATCTCGTAGGCGCGCTGGGCGGAGATCAGCTCGGTGATTTCCTGCACGACATTGACGTTGGAGGATTCCAGATACTTCTGGCGGATGGTGCCGAAACCGGCCTGCCCTGCCAGCCCCTCCTGCGGTTCGCCCGACGCCGGGGTGGCGCGGAAGAGGTTGTCGCCCAGCGCCTCCAGCCCGCTGTCGTTGACGAACACCGTCATCGCCAGCTGGCCCTGGTTGACCGGCTGGGCCTTGCCGTCGACATAGGCCAGCACCTCGCCGGAGCGGTTGATGACCACCTCGCGCGTGCCCTGCGGCACGGTGATGCCGGGGGCGACGGTGAAGCCGTCGGCGGTGACGATAGTGCCTTCCGGCGACAGCTTGAAGCTGCCGGCGCGGGTGTAGACGGTCTCGCCGCCGGGCTGGGTCACGTTGAAATAGCCGCGCCCCTCGATCGCCAGATCCAGCTCGTTGCCGGTGGAGGTCAGGTTGCCGGTGGTGTTGATGCGGTTGACCGAGGTCGGCCGCACGCCCAAGCCGACCTCGACGCCGGTCGGCACGATGGTGCCCGAATCGGTCGACTGGCTGCCCTGCCGACGCTCGGCCTGATACATCAGGTCCTGGAATTCGGCGCGCGAGCGCTTGAAGGCCGTGGTGTTGATGTTGGCAATGTTGTTGGAGATGACCTCGACGTTCATCTGCTGGGCCATCATGCCGGTGGACGCGATGCTGAGCACGCGCATGGACTGACTCTCCCTTCGGAACTTTAAGAGGATTTGCCGAGGCGGTTGATGGCCGAGCGCAGCAGGTCCTGCCCGTCGTCCACCATCTTGGTCACCGCCTGATAATCGCGGGTCAGGTCCATCATCCGGCCGATCTCGACGATGCCCTGCACGTTGGAACGCTCGACCTTGCCTTCCACCAGCCGGGTGTCGGGGGCGGGGCGCGCCTCCACGCCGTCGGCCGGTTCGAACAGCAGGTCGCCGGTCTGCTTCAGCGCCTGCGGGTTGTCGAAGCGCGAGACGGCGATGCGGGCGATCACGTTGCCGTCGGCCGACAGCAGCCCGTCGGAGCCGATGCTGACGGTGCTGCTGTCCGACGGGATGGCGATGGGCCGGCGGCCGTCGTCCAGCACCGGGTAGCCGTTGGGGCCGACCAGCGTGCCGTCGGCGTCGCGGCGCAGCCGGCCGTCGCGGCTGTAGCGCACGCCGTCCGGCGTCTGCACCGACAGGAAGCCGTCGCCGTCCAGCGCCACGTCATAGGGGTTGCCGGTCTCGGTGAAGGCGCCGGCGCGCAGGTCGGTGTAGGTGGAGCGGTCGATGGTGAAGGCGATGCGGTCGGTCGGCTTGCGCCCGCCGGCCTCCATCGCCGCTTCGAACAGGGTGCGCTCGCCACGGAAACCGACCGTATTCATGTTGGCGACGTTGTTCGCCACGACGTCCAGCTGCCGCCGCAGCGCCATCTGGCGCGACAGTCCGATGTAAAGCTGGTTCTCCATCGCCGAACACTCCGGTTTTGAACTCCGCCTTAATCTGGACGAGGCAGTTTAAAGCCGGGTTTCAACCTGAGCCGTTCCGGCCGATGCCTTTCCGGACTTGGAGCAGGTTTGGCGATCATTTCGATAAAATGCGAGACGACTGTGATGAAACGGCGCCCGGATACCGCACTGACGCTTGGTTCGACGCTGGTTCTCGCGCTGCTGTCGGGGACGGCGCAGGCCGCGACCGTCCGCGCGCAGCTGGGCGACCATGGCGACTATTCGCGGCTGGTCCTGTCGGTGCCGAAGGGAGTGGCGCCGGTGGCGGTCGTCGACGGCTGCGTGCTGCGCATCAGCGTGCCCGATCCGGTGCGCTGGCCGCTGGCGAGTCTGCGCGACAGCTTCTCCCGCCGGCTGTCGGACTTCGTGACGGCTGATGGAGGACGCAGCCTGACCGCGACGGTGCCCTGCGGGGCGCGGGTGGCGAGCGTCATGGAGCGCCAGAACCTGATCGTCGATGTCGGTGGGCCGCCGGTTCCGGGGGTTAAGCCGGGGGCGGTGGAGGTGCCGACGGAGGTGGTCGTTGCGGCTGCGGCGCCGGAGGCTTCACCGTCTGTCGGTGTTGCTGAGATGGTCGAAGCGCTGAACCCGATCGGCACGGCGAACGCCGCGGCGATGACTCTCCCTCTCCCGGCAGAGTCCCCTCTCCCCCCCGGGGAGAGGGTTAGGGTGAGGGGGGACCGCGGCGAGGATTCTCGGGATAGCCACGCAATGCATCCCCCTCACCCCAACCCTCTCCCCGGGGGGGAGAGGGAGAATGCGCCCCTCCCCGTCGTCGCCAGCCTGGAAGGCGAGGTGCGCGACAGCATTCAGCAGACCTTGCGGCAGCTGGAACGCACACCGAAACCCGCGCCGCAGGCCGCCGAACCGCCCAAGCCGCCTGCCCCGCCGCCCATCGCCGCGATGGATCTCGCCGGCTGGGCCGGGGACGACTTCAACCGCAAGCGCGAGGTGCTGCAAAGCGCGCTTGAAAAAGCGCAGGGCCGTGCGCGGGTCGAGGCGCAGATCGCGCTGGTCCGCTTCCTGCTCGCCCGCGCCATGGACGAGGAGGGGCGCGCGGCGCTGGAAACGGCGGGCAGCCTGTCGCCGGCGCCCGACCAGCGCTATGCCCTGCGCATCCTGGGCGACGCCTTCCGCGCGCTCGACCGCGAGGATGCACCCGACGACAACCTGTTCGTCCAGCTGCCGGCCGGCGCCATGCCCGACCACAATGTCTGGCGCAGCGCGGCCCTGGCGCCGACCCGTTGGGCGGCGGCGAAGGAGGGGTTGCCGATCGCGTTGCGCCGGCTGCTGGACTATCCGGCCGACCTGCGCAGCCGGTTGCTGACCACGCTCGCCGCCGCGGCGGACGAGGCGGGGGACAGTGCGGCCTTGAACCTGATCGTGCTGGAGATGATCACCGTCGACTCGGTGGGCATGGCCGACGGCCGGCTCGACTATTTCCGCGGCCGGCTGGCGGAGCTGAAGGCGACCCCCGACGCCGCGCTGGAGCGCTATGACGCCGCGGCAGCCTTGCGCCGCGGTCCCTTCGCCCGCCGGGCGGAGGTGCGCGCCATCGAACTGCGCCGTGGCCTGGGCCGGCTGGACGAGGACGGCGCCATCAAGGCGCTGGAAGCGTTGCGCTTCGCCTGGCGCGGCGATGACGTCGAGACGGGTGCGCTGGCGGCACTCGGGGGCGCCTATGCCCGCAGCGGGCAGACCGACGCGGCGCTGGACATCTTTGGCCTGCTGGGACGGCGCTTCGGCGCCACCGCACGCGGGCGCGACGCGCTGACGGCCGGGCGCAGCCTGCTGACCGCCGTGCTCGACCGGCTGGAGCAATCGCCGCCGGGCGGGCTCTATGCGCTGGCGCTCCAGGCGCGGCACGGGCGGCTGGTGACGCTGGCCGACACTTCCGACGGCGGGTTGCGGCGGCGCCTCGCCGGCCTGCTGCTGCGCGACGGCTATGGGGTGGAGGCGACCCGCATCCTGCATGCCTTGACCGAACGGGCGACCGGTCCGCGCCGGGCGGAGCTTGGCGCCACGCTGGCCCGCGCCCTGATCGACGGCGGGCGCGAGGGGGAGGCGCTGGACGTGCTGGCCCGCACCGGCGGTGCCGGACTGGAGCCGGAATTGGCCGAACGCCGGGCGCTGCTGCGGGCCGACGCACTGCTCGGCGACGGCGATACGGTGCGGGCGCTCGACGCGCTGCGGGGGTTGGGCGGGGCAGAGGCGGCGCGGCTGCGGGCACAGGGGCTGTTCGCCGCCGGGGAATGGCGGGCAGCGCGGACCGCCTTCGCGGAACTGGCCGCCGAACGGGAAGCGACGGGAGCGGAGCCGACGGCGGACGACCTGGCGCTGCAGGGGCTGGCGGCCTATCTGGCCGGCGACCGCGATGCGACACGCGGTTTCGGGGAGGCGGACCGCGCGCGGCTGGCCGGCACCCGCTGGGCCGGGCTGCTGGACGCCTTCGCCCCGCCGCCGGCCGACGGGCCGCTGCGCGCGGAGTCGGTGGAGCGCGACCTTGCCGCTGCCGGCGCGCTCGACCGGCTGGCGCGGGCGTGGCGGTCGACTCACTGACCTTTGGGCCCTGATCCGTAAAGCCGCTTTAAACGGCGGGCTGTAGCGTCGGCGGACTGTTGCCCCAATCGCGATGGCTTTTGCACATCCGGAGAAGAAGACATGCGCTTGATGTTCGGGTTGATCGCGGTGTTTGCCAGCGTGCTCGGCGGGTTCTATGCGATGGGCGGGCGGATGGCCGTGCTGTGGCAGCCGGTGGAGATCGTCATCATCATCGGCGCTGGCATCGGCGGCTTCGCCATCGCCAACAGCCCGTCGGTCCTGCGCGACACGCTGCGCGCCGTCGGCGCCATCGCCCGTGGACGGACCACCCCGAAGAACGACTATCTGGACATGATCGCGCTGGTCTATGGCCTGCTGCGCGTCGCGAAGTCCAAGGGCATGTCGCAGATCGAGGCGGACATCGACAAGCCGGCCGAAAGCCCGCTGTTCACCCAGTTTCCCAACGTCCTGCGCTATGACCGCTGCATCACCTTCCTGTGCGACTATCTGCGCCTGATCGCGCTGGGGCAGGACAACCCGCACGACCTGGAATCGCTGATGGCGGAAGAGCTGGACACGCTCGGCCGCGAGCTGAACCAGGTGCCGAAGGCCTTGCAGAACCTGGCCGACGCGCTGCCGGCGCTGGGCATCGTCGCCGCGGTGCTGGGCGTCATCAACGCCATGGGCGCCATCAGCGAGGCGCCGGAGGTGCTGGGCCACATGATCGGCGGGGCGCTGACCGGCACTTTCCTGGGCGTGCTGCTGTCCTACGGCATGGTCGGCCCGATCGCCAGCGCCGCCCGCCAGCGCCGCGAGTCGGAGCTGAACATGTATTTCTGCATCAAGGCGGCACTGTGCGCCTACCTGCGCGGCAGCCCGCCGCAGGTCTGCGCCGAATACGCCCGCAAGGTGCTGTACACCGACATCCAGCCCAGTCTGGCGGAGGTGGAGGTCGCCACCACGCTGTCATCGTCGCAGGCCAAGACCCGCGACGGCCGTCAGGCGGCGTGACCGGCCATGCCGCGCAAGACCGCCCTCCCCCCGATCATCGTCAAGCGCCACCTCGCCAGCCATGACGAGGAAGAGCACAACGGCAGCTGGAAGCTGGCCTATGCCGACTTCGTGACGGCGATGATGACCTTCTTCCTGGTGATGTGGCTGATGAACATCACCACCACGGAACAGCGCAAGGGCATCGCCGACTACTTCAATCCGGTGGCAGTGTCGCAGAGCAACTCCGGTGCCGACGGCATGCTGGCCGGCCGTTCGGTCGACAAGAGCGGTTCGCTGACCACCCCGAATGCCGCCGGCGATCAGGCGAGCCCGGTGGCCTCGCCGCCCGTCGTCGCCTCGGTCGGCGACAGCGACCGCCAGCCGGCCGGCCGCAAGGACCCGATGCCCCACCCGCCCGGCGGCACCGTTCCGCCGGTGGACCTGCTGCGCAATGCGACGGAGAGCGCGCCCGCGACGCCTGCCGCTCAACAGCCGGCGCCCGGCGTCAGCGCCACCCGCGCAGAGCTGGAGGCGCTGCTCGACCGCCAGTCCTCCGAACTGACGGAACGGGTGGCGCTGGAGTCGCTGGAACGCGATCTGCGCCAGCGCATCGCCGCCTCTCCGGACCTGAACGGCCTGCAAGGCAGTCTGGTGATCCAGCAGGTGCCGGAGGGCTTGCGCGTGCAGCTGACCGATCAGGCCCGCTTCTCGATGTTCAAGGTCGGCTCGGCGCAGATGAACGAGCCGGGACGGCGGCTGATGCGGATGGTGGCGTCGGCGCTGACGTCGGTGCCGAACCCGATCGGCATCACCGGGCACACCGATGCGCTCGGCTATGCGCCGGATGCCAAGTACGGCAACTGGGAACTGTCGAGCGACCGCGCCAACGCGGCACGGCGCGAACTGATCGCCAGCGGGATTCCGGGCGGGCGCATCGTCCGGGTGGAGGGGCGCGCGGATCTGGATCATTTCGGGGCGAGCGATCCGCTCGATCCCAGCAACCGGCGGATCAGCATCACGTTGCTGCGGCGGTAGGGGGAGTGTCGCAGTGGGTGCCCCCTCCCCATCCCTCCCCCGCCCTCGGCCGGCCGAAGGCCGGTCCGATCGCGGGAGAGGGGGCAGGAGCTTTGCGGGAGAGCAGCGGCAGTCCCCTCTCCCGCGAAGCGGGGGAGGGTTAGGGAGGGGGCATCATCAGCCGACACCCTTCAAATAAATCCCCAATACATTTTAACAAAACTCCCCGCCTTTTCCTTTAAAGCCCCTTTAAAACCCCTTCGCTAACGTTAACTCCGCCAGTCATCCGCGGAGAATCCCGGGACGCACAACCCCCATCCGTTCGACGGTTGACCAGAGGATTCCAAGGATGAGCCTGTACAGCGCCATGCGGTCCGGTGTCAGCGGCATGTCCGCGCAAAGCTCGCGCCTTGCCGCCATTTCGGACAACATCAGCAATTCCCAGACGGTCGGCTACAAGCGGGCCACCGTGGATTTCTCGACCCTGGTCACCGCGCCCGGAAGCCGCAGCACCTACACCGCCAGCGGCGTGCAGTCCGCCACCCATTATCAGGTGCAGCAGGATGGCACGATCATGGGCACCGGCTCCGCCACCGACATGGCGATCAGCGGCAACGGCTTCTTCGTCGTCGGCAACAAGGCGTCGGGCACGCCGGAATATTCGCTGACCCGCGCCGGCAGCTTCCTGCCCGACGACACCGGCTTTCTGCGCAACAACGCCGGTCAGTATTTGGAAGCCTGGAAGCTGAACCCGGACGGCACCATGCCGAACGTCAGCAAGTCCCGCTTCGACGATCTGCAGTCGGTCAACATCGGCAACCTCGTCTATGGCGGAGCCAAGACGACGACGATGGATTTCTCCGGCAACCTGCCGGCCCAGGCCGCCGCCGGCGACAGCTTCACCAGCAGCCCGACCTTCTATGACGGGCTGGGCAATCCGCTGGACCTGTCGCTGACCTGGACCAAGGCCGCCGCCCCCAACCAGTGGACGCTGACCGCCACAGGCCCGGCCGGCTACACCGTCGGCGGCGCACCGGTGACGCTGACCTTCGCCGCGACCGGCCCCTATGCCGGAAAGCCGGTGGACGGTGCCGGCCTGCCGCTCGACCCGATGCCGGGCATCACCGTCACCTCGCCGGCCACGCCGGCGGCCGACAGCTTCACCATGTCGCTCGGCAACCTTACGCAGTTGAACGGCGATTACGTGCCGACCGTCACCGGCGACGGCGCCAAGGTCGGGCAGGTCACCTCGGTCGACATCGACGATGGCGGCAAGCTGTGGGTGATGTACGACAACGGCGCCCGGCAGGCGCTGTACCAGATCCCGATCGCCACCGTCACCAACCCCGACGGTCTGGTCGCCCAGGACGGCAACACCTACACGCTGGGGGCGGAGACCGGAACCCTGACGCTGGGTGCCGGCAAGCAGGGCAGCGCCGGCACCGTCGTCGGCAGCGCGCTGGAGCAGTCGAACGTCGACATCGCGACCGAGCTGGTCTCGCTGATCGAGACGCAGCGCGCCTATTCGTCGAACGCCACCCTGGTGCGCACCACCGACGAGCTGGTCGAAGAGACCACCCGCCTGAAGCGTTGAGCCCAGCACAGACGGAGCCCCGGCCATGAGCGTCCAACTCGCCCTCACCTCCGCCCTGTCCGGCCTGCGCACGACGCAGCAGCAGGCGGCGATGGTGTCCCACAACCTCGCCAACGCCACCACCGCCGGCTATGTGCGCCGCGACCTCGACCTGTCGGCGGTCACCACCGCCGGCCGCGGCGCCGGGGTGCGGGTGGACGCCGTCGCCCGCAAGGTGGACGAACTGCTGATCCGCGACGCGCGGTTCGAGACCAGCCGCTACAGCGGACAGGAGGCGCGTGCTTCGGCGCTGGCCGACTATGCGCTGGTGCTGGGGCAGCCGCAGGACGAGAAGTCGGTCTCGACCCAGCTGTCGAAGCTGCAGCAGGCCTTCTCCCGGCTGCACGACATGCCGAACGACGATGCGGCCCGCAACGCCGTGGTGTCGCAGGCGACGGCGCTGGCGGGCGGGCTGAACCGGGCCGCCGAGGCGGTGCAGACCGTGCAGGACGATGCCCGCGGCCGGCTTCAGACCTCCGTCGATGCGGTTAACACTTCGCTGCAGCGCATCAGCGACCTGAACGGCAGGATCGCGACGCTGGAGACGCGCGGCGGCGATGCCGGAGACCTGCGCGACGAGCGCGACCGCCTGCTCGATCAGGTCTCGCAGGAGATCGGCATCCGCACCTACAGTCGTGAGGACGGCCAGACGGTGGTGATGACCCGCAACGGCCAGACCCTGCTCGACCACCCGCTGGCGCCCGGCGAACAGCCGCTGACGCTGCTGGGGGACGAGGTGATGGCGAATGGCGTCGCCCTGTCGGCCAAGCCGGACAGCGAAATCCAGAGCGGCCGCATCATGGGCTATGTCCAGACCATCAAGCAGGACATGCCCCGCGCGATGGCGCAGCTGGACGAGTTGGCCGCCGGCATCGTCCAGGCCTTCCAGGGGGCGGAGGCCGACCCGACCCAGCCCGGCCTGTTCACCGATGCCGGCGCGGCCTATGGCGCCACCGCCGGTCTGGCCTCGCGCATCGCCGTCAACGACGTGGTGTGGACGGAAAGCTGGCGGATGCAGAGCGGCGTGCAGGCGGCGGCCCCGCTCCAGCCCGGCGACCAGACGCAGATCGACAAGTTCCTGACGGTTTTCACCGACACCCGCAGCTTCGCCGCCACCGACATGCCGGCCTCGGCGACGCTCGGCAGCTACGCCACCGCGATGGTGTCGGCGCAGCAGGGCTATCGCACCGGCGCGGAGTCGGAGATGAACGCGCGCAAGATCAGCGCCGACACGCTGGAGACCGCCCGCATCAACCGCGACGGCGTCAACATCGACGACGAGATGCAGAAGCTGCTGCTGATCGAGCAGAGCTATGGCGCCAGCGCCCAGGTGGTGCAGGTCGCCGGCCGCATGATCGATATCCTGTTGCAGATCAAGGGGTAAGCCGATGCTGTACAACGCCCTGTCCACGCTGGGGATGAGCCGGAAGCTGCAAAGCACCATGACCCGGCAGCAGATGGAGCTGACCCGCGCGAACGAGGAGGTGTCGACCGGCCTTCATGCCGACGTCGCCGCGACCATCGGCGCCAGCACCGGCCGCGACATCGCGCTGCGCAACCTGTTCGATCGCACCGACGAGTATGTGAAGACCACCGACCTGCTCGACGGCCGGATGAAGACGATGGACAGCGCGATGACCAGCATCATCGCGTCGGGCACCGACCTGCTGGCCGCCGCCTCCACCGGGCTGGGGCAGCAGTCGCCGACCGGAACCTCGCTGCAGATCCGCGCGCGCGGCGTGCTGGATCAGGTGGTCGGGCTGCTGAACGCCTCGTCCGGCAACAGCTATCTGTTCGCCGGCACGGCGCTGGACCAGCCGCCGATGCGCAACGTCGACGGCGACAAGTCGGGCCTGCGTTCGCCGATGCAGATCATCCAGGACGCCATCCAGTCCGCCACCGGCGGTACCGAGATGCCGAAGACGGCGGCGGAGACCGCGGCGGTCATCGCCCGGCTCGACGACCTGTTCGCCGTGCGCGACCCGGCGACGCCGGCCCCCGCCCCGCTGACCGACACCTTCGAGGGCGGCCTCTACACCGGCACCACGGCGCAGCAGCCGGGCGGTGCCGCGTCGCCGCGCGTCAGCGGCCAGCCGGCGGAGTCGACCAGCATTCCCTATGGCGTGCAGGCCAACGACCCGATGGTGCGGGAGATGCTGGAAGGCATCTACATGCTGGCGGCGGTCGACACCTCCAGAATGGATGTCGACGCCTATCCCGACTACATCAAAACGGCGGTGGACAAGCTGTCCGGCGGCCTCGGCAAGCTGCGGGAGGCGACGGCGCAGCTCGGCATCCAGCGCGCCCAGGTCGCCACCCTGGCCGAGCAGCACAAGACGCAGAAGGCGATCCTCAGCCTGCAGATCGACAATCTGGAAGGCGTCGATCCCTATGAGGCCAGCACGCGGATCACCCAGCTGGAGGCGCAGATCGACGCCACCTCCAGCGCCACCGCGCGCATCGCCAAGCTGCACCTGACCAACTACCTCTAGGCCGCATCACCATGAGCCCCGGCATCCAGCTCCCCGTTCCGCGCCGGCTCCGGCCCGCTTTCCGCCGTGCTGTTTTCAGCCGTGCCGTGGCGCTGGCCGGTGGGGTGCTGCTGGCGCTCGGCATGCTGTCGGCGGCTCCCGCCCCGGCGGTGGCGCAGACGCGGGTGAAGGATCTGGTCACCTTCGACGGGGTCCGCCGCAACCAGCTGGTCGGCTATGGACTGGTGGTCGGGCTGAACGGCACCGGCGACCGGCTCATCAACACCCCCTTCACCGAACAGAGCCTGAAGGGGATGATGGAGCGGTTGGGCATCAACACCCGCGGCGAGACCCTGCGCACCCGCAACGCCGCGGCGGTGATGGTGACCGCCAGCCTGCCGCCCTTCCCGCGCCAGGGCACCACGGTCGACGTAACGGTGTCGGCGCTGGGCGACGCCACCAGCCTGCTGGGCGGCACGCTGGTGGTGACGCCGCTGCTGGGTGCGGATGGCGAGGCCTATGCAGTGGCGCAGGGGCCGCTGTCGGTCAGCGGCTTCACCGCCGGCGGCGCGGCGGCGACGGTGACCAAGGGCGTGCCGACCACCGCCCGCATCGCCAACGGCGCCACGGTGGAACGCGAACTGAAATTCGCGCTGAACGATGTCGGACAGGTGCGGATGGCCTTGCGCAACCCCGACTTCACCACGGCGATCCGCATCGCCGACGCGGTGAACGGCCGGCTCGGCGCCGGGAATGCGCGGGTGGTCGATCTGACCACGGTGGATGTACGGATCACCGGTTCCTATGTCGGCAACGTCTCCCGCCTGATCGGCGAGATCGAACAGCTGCCGGTCCGCCCCGACGCCATCGCCCGCGTGGTGGTGGACGAGCGCAGCGGCACCATCGTCATCGGTGACGATGTGCGGGTCAGCCGCGTCGCCATCACTCAGGGCAACCTGACCGTCCGCGTCGTCGAGACGCCGCAGGTATCGCAGCCGCAGCCCTTCAGCAACGGCTCCACCGTCGTGGTGCCGCGCACCGACGTGCAGGTTCAGGAAGGCAACGGCCGCCAATTCGTGACCGTCGGCGGCAATGTCAGCCTGCAGCAGCTGGTCAACGGGCTGAACGCGCTGGGGGTGGGGCCGCGCGACATGGTGGCGATCCTCCAGGCCATCAAGGCCGCCGGCGCCCTGCACGCCGATCTGGAAATCATCTGACCCCCGGAGACCAGAATGGACACCGCCGCAGCGACATCGCGCAGCACAGCCGCAGCCTCGACGCCAACCGTCCCCAACCCGGCCGCCGCCGATAAGGTGGCCAAGGAGTTCGAGGCGATGCTGGTCGGACAGCTGATGGAAAGCATGTTCGCGGGCATGCGCGAAAGCCCGCTGTTCGGCGGCGGCGGCCCGGCGGAAAAGCCGTGGCGCAGCATGATGCTGCAGGAATATGGCAAGGCGATCGCCGAGTCGGGCACGCTCGGCATCGGCAAGATGACGCATGACGAGATCGCCCGCCTCTATGCAGCGCAAGCGGAGCAGCAGCGGTCATGAGTGTCACCCTCAAGGACCTGATCCACGAATTCGCCCCTGAGCGCCGGCCCGAGCAGGTTCAGGCCGAGGGGCCGGCCGCGCCCGATCCCGGCTATGACGGTGCCACCGCCTTGCTGGTGCGTGACTTCCTCGATGCGGTGGAAGCGCTGTCGGCGGTCCTGGAGGAGGAGTCCGCCTGCATCGCCGCCGGCATGCTCGACCGGCTGGAGGCCTTCGCCCACCGTAAGGCGGCGATGGCGGAGCAGCTGGAGGGAGCCGTGCTGCGGGCGCGGGACGAGGGCATTCGCCTGCCCGACGATCTGCGGGCGATGACCTTGGAGCGGATCGACCGGCTGGAGCGGGCGGTGACCGTCAACGCGTCCGGCCTCGTCGCTCTGCGCAAGGCGGTTCTGACCATCAACCGCAATCTGCTGACCGCGCTGGAGAAGGCATCGAGCGACGGCACCTATGCCCACGACGGGCAGGCACGGCGGCCGGTGGAACTCTCGGCCTCCGGACTGAACGCGACTCTGTAGGGATCAGCCGCGGTCCTTGACGCTGGCCAGTTCGCCGGCCTGCTCCAGCTTGATGATGCAGGCGACGAGCGCCCGCTGGAATCCGCGGGCATCGGACGGCAGGGATATGCCGGCGCCGGTCGGCCAGAATTCGACGAAGGCGAGGTTCCCCTCCCCTTCCGTGCCGGGCCATTCGAAGGCGATGCCGATGCCGATCTCCTTCGTCGTCCGCCGATGATCGGTGACCAGGATCTGCGCTTCCCAATGCATGCCGCCGCTGCCCTTCTCGGCCCGCTGCTGGCTCCAGGTCCTCAGATAGTCGCGGAAACTCTCCGACTGCCGGTCCATCCGCACATAGCTGGAGCGGTCCGTCACCGGCTGCGCCAGCCGGGTCGTGTAGCGGGCCTGGGCAAGGGCGCGCGTTACGTCGGCGCACAGTTCCTCGATCAGCGTGAAGCTGCGCCGCACGGTTTCGGACAGGGCGGTCGCAAGCGCGGGTCCGGACAGAACCGCCGCGGCGTGGTCCTTGCGGTAGATGTCGAAAAGATCGTCCGGATCGCCCATTGCCGTCCCCACGCCGCCGCCGTCCGGCGGTCCAATTCACCGAATTCACCAAAAACAAATTAATAGCCGGTGAAGCGATGCAGAATTGCGCGCACCAAACGCCGAAACGCCCCGGCTCGTGTGAACCGGGGCGTTTCTGAAGTGATGAAGATGCAAGCTTATGCTTTGGATTGAGCGTCTCTTGAGGCTTGGTGACCTGGCGGCGACCTACTCTCCCACGTCTTAAGACGCAGTACCATTGGCGCGGAGGCTTTTCACGGCCGAGTTCGGGATGGGATCGGGTGTTTGACACCTCGCCATGACCACCAGGTCACCAAGGCTCAAGACCGACGCTTTCTCCGAAGCATGTGCTTGTTCAGTGCAAGTGAGGGAGGAGTATCGAACTGGCGGTGTTGCGTCAAGCAGGCTTGCTGCTGCGCATGGCGCGGTTGTGTGGGGTGAGATCAAGCCGATCGAGCGATTAGTAAGGCTTAGCTTCGAGCATTGCTGCCCGTCCACATGCCTCCTATCGACGTGATGGTCTGTCACGGCTCTCAAGGGAGCTCTGGTTTAGAGGTGGGTTTCCCGCTTAGATGCTTTCAGCGGTTATCCCGTCCATACTTAGCTACCCGGCCATGCCACTGGCGTGACAACCGGTGCACCAGAGGTATGTCCATCCCGGTCCTCTCGTACTAGGGACAGATCCTCGCAAAACTCCGACACCCACGGCAGATAGGGACCGAACTGTCTCACGACGTTCTAAACCCAGCTCACGTACCACTTTAATCGGCGAACAGCCGAACCCTTGGGACCTGCTCCAGCCCCAGGATGTGATGAGCCGACATCGAGGTGCCAAACGACTCCGTCGATATGGACTCTTGGGAGTCATCAGCCTGTTATCCCCGGCGTACCTTTTATCCGTTGAGCGATGGCCCGTCCACGTGGAGCCACCGGATCACTATGGCCGACTTTCGTCTCTGCTCGACTTGTCAGTCTTGCAGTCAGGCGGGCTTATGCCATTGCACTCGACGAGCGATTTCCG
The DNA here is from genome assembly GCF_023806445.1 of Azospirillum sp. A1-3. Taxonomy (NCBI): domain Bacteria; kingdom Pseudomonadati; phylum Pseudomonadota; class Alphaproteobacteria; order Rhodospirillales; family Azospirillaceae; genus Azospirillum; species Azospirillum sp. A1-3. The sequence continues at coordinate 346,604 of NZ_JAMSLU010000008.1, read as the reverse complement.
ACCGCTCTGAGCCCACCATCGCGCGCCTCCGTTACACTTTGGGAGGCGACCGCCCCAGTCAAACTACCCGCCATGCAGGGTCCCGGACCCGGGTAACGGGCCACGGTTAGATGCCAGAGACTTCAAGGGTGGTATTTCAAGGATGGCTCCACACGAGCTGGCGCCCATGCTTCCAAGCCTCCCACCTATCCTACACATGAAGTCCCTAGCACCACTGCAAAGCTGTAGTAAAGGTGCACGGGGTCTTTCCGTCTGACCGCGGGAACTCCGCATCTTCACGGAGAGTTCAATTTCGCTGAGTTGGTGTTGGAGACAGCGGGGAAGTCGTTACGCCATTCGTGCAGGTCGGAACTTACCCGACAAGGAATTTCGCTACCTTAGGACCGTTATAGTTACGGCCGCCGTTTACCGGGGCTTCAATTCAAGGCTTGCACCTCTCCTCTTAACCTTCCGGCACCGGGCAGGCGTCAGACCCTATACGTCGCCTTGTGTGGCTTCGCAGAGCCCTGTGTTTTTAGTAAACAGTCGCTACCCCCTGGTCTGTGCCCCCCGCCATGGCTTGCGCCACAACGGGGCCCTCTTCTTCCGAAGTTACGAGGGCAATTTGCCGAGTTCCTTCAACACCATTCTCTCAAGCGCCTGGGTATACTCTACCAGTCCACCTGTGTCGGTTTGGGGTACGGTCTATACGGCGGGGCTATTTCCTGGAACCGGTCCACAGCATGTCCAATCCGATAAGGACATACACGCTTTCCGATCCGTCACCTCCGCCAGGCCCACGAATATTAACGTGGTTCCCATCGACTACGCCTTTCGGCCTCGCCTTAGGGGCCGGCTCACCCTGCGTGGATTAACCTTGCGCAGGAACCCTTGGACTTTCGGCGACAGTGTTTCTCACACTGTTTGTCGCTACTCATGTCAGCATTCTCACTTCCGATACCTCCAGGCGGCCTCACGGACACCCTTCGCAGGCTTACGGAACGCTCCGCTACCACGTGATCGAAGATCACATCCGCAGCTTCGGTACACGGCTTGAGCCCCGATACATTTTCGGCGCAGGCCGGCTTAACTAGACCAGTGAGCTATTACGCTTTCTTTAAAGGATGGCTGCTTCTAAGCCAACCTCCTGGTTGTCATGGCCTTCCCACATCCTTTCCCACTTAGCCGTGATTTGGGGACCTTAGCTGGCGGTCTGGGCTGTTTCCCTCTCGACGATGGACCTTAGCACCCACCGTCTGTCTGCCGGACTGCACTCTGCGGTATTCGGAGTTTGGTTAGGTTTGGTAAGGCTCGCGCCCCCCTAGCCCATCCAGTGCTCTACCCCCGCAGGTGATATCCGACGCGCTACCTAAATAGCTTTCGCGGAGAACCAGCTATTTCCTGATTTGATTGGCCTTTCACCCCTAGCCACAGGTCATCTCCGACTTTTTCAACAGGCGTGAGTTCGGTCCTCCAGTGCGTGTTACCGCACCTTCAACCTGCCCATGGCTAGATCATCAGGTTTCGGGTCTAAAGCATGCAACTCGGTCGCCCTATTCAGACTCGCTTTCGCTGCGCCTCCACCTACCGGCTTAAGCTCGCTGCATACTCTAAGTCGCTGACCC
>NZ_JAMSLU010000008.1:0-340000 GCF_023806445.1 Azospirillum sp. A1-3 | reverse complement strand
TTTCACCGGAGATCACCGACCGCAGCGAGTCCGGAACCGGCAGCCGCCCGAGGATGCCATGCACCGCCACCGGATCGGTTGGCGCCACGGCCGCCCCCAGCACCAGACACCAGATCAGCGGCACCTCGATCCCGACCAGCGTGAAGATGACGTGCAGACCCAGCCCCATCAGGCCGGTGAACAGCAGGACGCCCACGGTGGCCAACGCCAGCACCGTCCATTTCCGCTTCAGCAGCGCACACAGATCCTCGTTCACCGCGGCTGCGTAGAGCAGCAGGCTAAGAATGCCGTCGAGCAGGATTGCCGGCAGGCTGATCTGTTGAATCAGATGGCGCAGCCAGTTGCCCACACCCAGGCTCGCGCTGACCAAATCTGCGCCGCTCACCAACAGCGCCAGCGCCAGCCCTTCGAAGAACAGCGCGATGGTGCTGGGCAGCTTCAGCCACTTATAATTGATGAAGCCGAAGGCAGCCGCCAGAGTCAGCAGGATGGCGGCCAGATCGAACGGACCCACGGGCGTTCTCCAAAGAAAGCGGTACAGAATGAGCGGCTGCCCGTCTGATCTCCCGGGGCCGATCTCCCGGACAGGACAAGAAGCGGTTGGCAGATATGATGATCTCGACAACATCAGCGGAGGCGTGAACGTCGCGCCTGCATAAGGAGTCAAGAAAACTACTCCCAAATGGCTAGATGCCGCTGATTGCCACCCATCTTGCGATTGCCTATTCTCGCGCCATGATCTGCGTGAATACCCCTATCTTTTTCCGGACTACCGGGCATCGACGACGCAAACCCGCGGCGGCGGTGTTCGTCGCATGACGACCGATCCGGTCTGGCAGGATGCCGCAAGGCTGCGGCAGGCCGGGGTGTCCGGCAGTCGGGCTCCGGGCGGCCCGGTTCACGGCGATCCGGCTCCGGGCGGGCCGGACGTCTTCACCGGCGGCGGCGAGATGGGCCGGCGGATGCGGGCGATGGACTGGTCGGCCACGCCGCTCGGCCCGGCGGAGGACTGGCCGCAGTCGCTGCGCACCATCGTCAACCTGATGCTGACCTCCAGCTTTCCGATGTTCGCGGTCTGGGGGCCGCAACTGACCTTCCTCTACAACGACAGCTACCGCCCGATCCTGGGCGACAAGCCGGAGGCGCTGGGCCGTCCCTTCGCCGAGGTGTGGGCCGACATCTGGCCCGACCTGTCCCCCCTGGTGGTGCGGGCGCTTGCCGGCGAGGCGACCTATCACGAGGACCGGCTGCTGGTGATGGAGCGGCACGGCTATCGCGAGGAGACCTATTTCACCTTCTCCTACAGCCCGGTGCGCGACGAGACCGACCGCGTCGCCGGCATGTTCTGCGCCTGCACCGAGAACACTGCCCGCGTGCTGGCCGAACGGCGGCTGACTTTCCAGCTCGATCTGGCGGAGCGGCTGCGCGGGCTGAACGACCCGGTCGGCATCACCGCCGCCGCCGCCGAGGCGATCGGCCGCCATCTGCGGGTGGCGCGGGCCGGCTATGGCCGCACCGATCCGACCGGCAGCCTGATCTCGGTCGAGCGCGACTGGAGCGACAGCGGGGTGGCGAGCCTCGCCGGCGAGTCCCGCCTGCTCGACAGCTTCGGCCCGGCGCTGATCGCGGAGCTGCGGGCGGGATACACGCTGCGCGTGGACGACGTCGCCACCGATCCCCGCATCTCCGATCCCCACACCGGTGGTGGCGGACCGGCGGCGGCCTTCGCCGGCATCGGTGCGCGCTCCCTGCTGGTGGTGCCGCTGCTGAAGGCGGGACAGCTGACGGCGATCCTCTATTTGCACGAGACCAAAGCGCGCCATTGGACCGACACCGACGCCGCCCTGGCGGAGGATGTGGCGGAGCGGACCTGGGCCGCGGTGGAACGCGCGCTCGCCGAGGCGGCCTTGCGCGCCGCCAACAAGGCGCTGATGCGCGAACGCGCGGCGGTCGAGGCGGCCAACGCCCGGCTGGCGGCGGAGGGGGAGCGGCTGCGCACCCTGTTCCGGCAGGCGCCGGGCTTCATGTGCGTGCTGCGCGGGCCGGACCATGTCTTCGAGATGGCGAACGACACCTACATGCAACTGGTCGGCCGCCAGGATCTGGTGGACCGCCCGGCGCGCGACGCGCTGCCGGAGGTGGAGGGCCAGGGCTTCTTCGAACTTCTCGACCGCGTCTATGCCAGCGGCGAGACCTTCGTCGGGCGCAACATGCCGATCCGGTTCCAGCGCCGTCCGGGCGAACCGCTGGAAGAACGCTTCCTCACCTTCGTCTATCAGCCGATCCGGGATGAAGACGGGCGCGTCAGCGGCCTGTTCGTGGAGGGCAGCGACGTCACCGAGGCCAAACGGGCGGAGGAGGAGCTGCATCAGCTCAACGCCACGCTGGAGGCCCGCGTCGCCGAGGAGGTGGCGGAGCGCGAGCGCGTCCAGGTCGCCCTGCTGCAGACGCAGAAGACGGAGGCGCTGGGCCAGATGACCGGCGGCGTCGCCCATGACTTCAACAATCTGCTGCAGGCGCTGTCGGGCTGCCTGCACATGATCGAGAAGCGGGCGGAGGGAACGCGCATCCAGCCGCTGGTCGATGCCGGCCGGCAGGCGGTGGACCGCGGCGCCAAGCTGGTGCAGCAGTTGATGGCCTTCGCCCGCCGACAGGCGCTGCGGCCGGAGACGGTCGACCTGCGCGACCGCGTGCTCGGCATGTCGGAGTTGCTGAACCGGGCGCTGCGCGCCGACATCCGGCTGGAGATCGACTTCACCACCGGGCTGTGGCCGGTGGAGGTCGATGCGACCCAACTGGAACTGGCTCTGCTGAACCTCGTGGTCAATGCGCGGGATGCGATGCCCGACGGCGGCGCCCTGACGATCCGGGCGGCCAACGTGATCCTGACGCCCGGCGACGCGCGGGCGCCCCAGGGCGTTTTGGACGGGCTGTCGGGAGAATTCGTGCAGCTGACGGTGAGCGACACCGGCACCGGCATGCCGGCCGACGTGCGGGCGCGCGCCTTCGATCCCTTTTTCACCACCAAGGAGATCGGCAAGGGCAGCGGGCTGGGCCTGTCGCAGGTCTACGGCTTCGCCCGCCATTCCGGCGGAACCGCCTGGATCGAGAGCGAGGAGGGACGCGGCACCACCATCGGCCTGCTGATCCGTCGCTCCGGCACCGCTCCGGCCACGGCGGCCGAGCCGGCGATGGATGAGGCGGGCGCCAGCCGCATCGGCGGCCATGTGCTGGTGGTGGAGGACGACCCCATCGTGGCGCTGACCGTCGCGACCGCGCTGGAGGATGCCGGCTTCACCATCACCCGCGCCACCACCGCCGACGAGGCGCTACCGCTGCTGGAGGCCGGCGGGTTCGATCTGCTGTTCAGCGACGTGGTGATGCCCGGCACCATGAGCGGGGTCGATCTGGCCCGCACCGCGCAACGGCTCCGGCCGGACCTGCCCGTCGTGCTGGCGACCGGCTACAGCGAGGAGGTCGCCCGCGCCACCGGCGTGATGGTGCTGCCGAAACCCTACCGCATCGACCGCTTGGTCGAGGTGCTGGACACGCTGCTGACGGATGCCGGCCGGGTGAGTGTGGGAGCGGTCCCACCCGCCGGGATCCCCTCTCCCCCCTGGGGAGAGGGTTAGGGTGAGGGGGAAGCGCGGCGGCACTCCCCCAAAATCCAGCATGTGCATCCCCCTCACCCCGACCCTCTCCCCGCTTTCGGCGGACCGGAGGTCCGCCTGTCGCGTCAGCGCAAACTCCGTTTGCGCGTGAGCGGGGGAGAGGGGATTGGTGCGAGAGAGAAGGGGACGCCTCTCCGCCTCAATCCCCCGCAGCCGGCTGGGGCATGGCGCCGTGGCCGGGGCGGCGGCGGACGAACAGGCGGTAGACGGCGACGAAGAAGACCGGTACGAACAGAATCGCCAGCACGGTGGCGGAGATCATGCCGCCCATCACGCCGACGCCGATGGCGTTCTGGCTCTCCGACCCGGCGCCGGTGCTGATCGCCAGCGGCAGCACGCCGAGGATGAAGGCCAGAGAGGTCATGATGATCGGGCGCAGGCGCTGACGGCAGGCTTCCGCCGCCGCTTCCTTCAGCTCCATGCCCTGGTCGTACAGCGCCTTGGCGAACTCGACGATCAGGATGGCGTTCTTCGCCGACAGGCCGATGGTGGTCAGCAGGCCGACCTGGAAATAGACGTCGCTCGGCAGGCCGCGCAGCGTCGCCGCGATGACGGCGCCGATGACGCCAAGCGGCACCACCATGATGATCGACACCGGCACCGACCAGCTCTCGTACAGCGCGGCGAGGCAGAGGAAGACGATGATCATCGACAGGGCGTAGAGCGCCGGCGCCTGCGAGCCGCTGAGCCGTTCCTCGTAGGAGAGGCCGGTCCATTCGTAGCCGATGCCCTGCGGCAGCTTCTGCATCATCGCCTCCATCTCGGCCATCGCCTCGCCCGAGCTGATGCCCGGTGCGGCCGATCCCTGGATGTTCAGCGACGAGGAGCCGTTGTAGCGCTCCAGCTTGGGTGAGCCGTAGATCCATTGCGCCGTCGTGAAGGCGGAGAAGGGAACCATCTGGCCGCTGGAATTGCGCACGTACCAGCGATCGATGTCGCTGGGCTGCATGCGATAGGGCGCGTCGGCCTGGAGATAGACCTTCTTCACCCGGCCGCGGTCGATGAAGTCGTTGACGTAGGACGAGCCCCAGGCCGCCGACAGCGTCGTGTTGATGTCGCTGAGCGACAGGCCGAGCGCGCTCGCCTTCTCGCGGTCGATGTCGAGCTTGAACTGCGGCGTGTCCTCCAGCCCGTTGGGGCGGACGCCGACCAGCTTGGGGTTCTGCGCCGCCATGCCGAGCAACTGGTTGCGCGCCTGCATCAGCCGGTCATGGCCCAGCCCGCCGCGGTCGACCAGTTGAAGGTCGAAGCCGGTGGCGTTGCCGAGGCCCGGAACCGACGGCGGCAGGAAGGAGAAGACGACCGCGTCCTTCAGCTTCGACATCGCCCCCATCACCCGGCCGGCGATGGCCTGGGGCTTCTGCGACGGCAGGGGCCGCTCGCTCCAGTCCTTCAGCCGGACGAAGGCCATGCCGGCATTCTGGCCGCGGCCGGAGAAGTTGAAGCCGACGATGGTGAACAGGCCCTCGACGTTGTCCTTCTCCTTTTCCAGGAAATAGGCGGTGACGGTCTTGGCTGTCTCGGCGGTGCGCTGGGAGCTGGCGTTCGGCGGGGCCGACCACAGCACGAACAGCTGGCCGCGGTCCTCCGTCGGCAGGAAGGAGGACGGCATCTGCAGGAACAGATAGCCGAGGCCGCCGAGGATTAGCAGATAGGCGATGAAATAACGGCCCAGACGGTTCACCGCGCCGCGCACGCCGCGGACATAGACCCGGCTGCCGGCGTCGAAGCCACGGTTGAACAGGCCGAAGAAGCCGCCGCGGGCATGGCCGTGTCCAACGGAGACCGGCTTCAGGATGGTGGCGCAGAGCGCCGGCGTCAGCACCAGGGCGACCAGCACCGACAGGGCCATCGCCGAGACGATGGTCAGCGAGAACTGGCGGTAGATGGCGCCGGCCGACCCGCCGAAGAAGGCCATCGGCACGAACACCGCCGACAGAACCAGCGCGATGCCGACCAGCGCGCCGGTGATCTGGTCCATCGACTTGCGCGTCGCCTCGCGCGGGGGAAGTCCCTCCTCGCTCATCACGCGCTCGACATTCTCGACCACGACGATGGCGTCGTCCACCAGCAGGCCGATCGCCAGCACCATGCCGAACATCGTCAGCACGTTGATGGAGAAACCGAAGGCCGACAGCACCCCGAAGGTGCCGAGCAGAACCACCGGCACCGCGATGGTCGGGATCAGCGTCGCGCGGAAATTCTGCAGGAACAGGTACATCACGACGAAGACGAGGACGATCGCCTCGAACAGCGTCTTGATGACCTCATGGATCGACAGCTGGACGAAAGGCGTCGTGTCGTAGGGGTAGATGACCTCGATGCCGGCCGGGAAGAAGGGCTGGAGTTCCGCCACCCGCGCCTTGACCGCAGCGGCGGTGTTCAGCGCGTTGGCGCCGGTCGCCAGCTTGATGCCGACGCCCGCCGCCGGCTTGCCGTTGTAGGCGGCGTTGATCTCGTAGGTCTCCGACCCGATCTCGATCCGCGCCACGTCGCGCAGCCGCACCTGGGAACCGTCGGGGTTCACGCGCAGCAGGATGGCGCCGAACTGCTCCGGCGTCTGCAAGCGGGACTGGGCGGTGATGGTGGCATTGATCTGCTGGCCCGGAACGGCGGGGGCGCCGCCGAGCTGGCCGGCGGAGACCTGGGCGTTCTGGGTCTTGATCGCGTTGGTGACGTCGGTGGTGGTCAGCGCGAAGTTGTTCAGCGCGTCGGGGTCGAGCCAGATGCGCATGGCATGCTGCGGCCCGAAGACGGTGATGTCGCCGACGCCTTCGACACGGCTCAGCGTGTCCTGCAGGTTGGAGGTGACGTAGTCGGCGATGTCGCCCTGGCTGAGGCGGCCGTCGCTCGACACGAAACCGACCACCAGCAGGAAGTCGTTGCCGGCCTTCGACACCTGAATGCCGCGCTGCTGGACCTCCTGCGGCAGCAGGGGAACCGCCAGCTGCAGCTTGTTCTGCACCTGGACCTGGGCGATGTCGGGATTGGCCTCCGGCTCGAAGGTCAGGGTGATGGTGACGTTGCCGGAGGAGTCGCTGTTGGAGGACATGTAGCGGAAATGGTCGAGCCCGGTCATCTTCTGCTCGATGACCTGGGTGACCGTGTCCTCCAGCGTCTTGGCCGAGGCGCCGGGATAGCTGGCGGTGATCGACACCGTCGGCGGTGCGATCTTCGGATATTGCTCGACGGGCAGCCGCAGGATCGCCAGCGCACCCGCCATCATGATGACGATGGCGATGACCCAGGCGAAGACCGGCCGGTCGATGAAGAATTTTGACATGGGAGCGGTTCCTGGGGACGGTGTCCTGGGATCAGCGGGCCGAGGCGGCCTTTTCCGGCAGCGCGGCAAGGGCGTTCTGGGCCGGCACCGGCTTCACCTCGGCACTCGGCTTGACCTTCTGCAGGCCTTCGACCACCACGCGCTCGCCGACGGCAAGCCCGTCCGACACCAGCCAGACATTGCCGACCGCGCGTTCGGTCTTGATGGTGCGCGGGTTCACCTTGTTGTCGGCCCCCACCACCCAGACGCGGGCGGAGCCGTCAGGCCCGCGGGCGACCGCGGCCTGCGGCACGGTGATGGCGTTCTCGGCCACCCCCTGCTCGACGCGGGCGCGGACGAACAGGCCGGGCAGCAGGTCCTTGTTCGGGTTGGGGAAGACCGCGCGCAGCTGGACCGAGCTGGTGCCGGCATCCACCGTCACGTCGGAGAATTGCAGTTCGCCCTTCGCCGGGTAGGCGGTGTCGTCGCCGCTGGCGTTGCTGTTCAGGAACAGCGTCACCGGGATCTTGCCGGGCTCCGCCGGGCGGATGCGGCCGGTCGCCATATCCTCGCGCAGCTTCATCAGCTGCGAGGCGGTCTGCGTCACGTCGACATAGATCGGGTCGAACTGCTGGATGGTGGCCAAGGCCGTCGCCTGGTTGGCGGTGACCAGCGCGCCCTCCGTCACCCCCGACTTGCCGATGCGGCCGGAGATGGGGGCGAACACCTTGGTGTAGTTCAGGTTGATGCTGGCGAGGTTGTAGGCGGCCTTGGCGGCGGCGACCTGCGCCTCGTTCTGCTTCAGCGACGCCTGGACGTCGTCGAAGTCCTGCTTGCTGACCACGCTGTTCTTGACCAGATCGCCGTAGCGCGACGCCTTGTTGCGGGCGGCCTGCAGGTTGGCCTCCGCCTTCTGGACATCGGCCTGGGCGCTCGCCAGCGACGCCTCGTAGGTGGCGGGGTCGATCTGATAGAGCTGGTCGCCGGCCTTGACGTCGCTGCCCTCGCGGAACAGGCGCTTCAGCACGATGCCGCTGACCTGCGGCCGGATTTCGGCGATCCGGTAGGCGGCGGTGCGGCCCGGAAGCTCCGTGGTCACGGTCAGGCGCTGAGGCTCGATGGTGAGGACCGACACCTCCGGCGGGCCGCCGCCCTGGGGCTGTCCGCCCGCCTGCTTCTGCTGGTTGCAGCCGGCGAGCAGCGCGATCAGGCAGGCCGCCGCGGCCAGCGTCATGAATGGATTGGATCTGGACATCTCTTTCCTCGTCTCGGCGCCGCGCGTCGGCGGACCCGTCTCCCTGCTACGCCGGGCTTCGGTTGGTCCGGCACATCCCCGTTGCTTAGTACTGTCTCATACAGTACAGTGTACCAGACGATACATTCAGAATGCTGCAGCGCGCAAGGGGGTTCCGCAATGCCCGATACGGGGCTGGATGGAAGGGGGGTGGATTACGGCGCCGGAACGGGCACCCGCGGCCATGCGCGCTGCCGGGCTCTGCTGGATGCCGCGGCGGCGCTGTTCGTCGAGAAGGGCTATGACGGTACGTCGCTCAGCGATGTGCTGCGGCTCGCCGGCGGGTCGCGCACGACGCTCTATGCCCATTTCGGCGACAAGGACGGACTGTTCCGCGCCATGATGGAGGAACATTGCGCCCGGGTGCTGGACGGCATGGCACCGGACGCCCTCGCCTTGGATGCCCCCGCCGGCAGTGTTTCGGAGCAGGTTGCCGATCCGGAAGAGCGGCTGGTCCGCATCGCGCTGCACATCATGCATGCGCTGACGGAGCCGCAAACGACGGCGATCCTGCGCACGCTGATTTCCGAAGGCGCCCGCATTCCCGCCCTCGTCGAGACCTTCGTCCGCGCCGGGCCGGAACGGACGCGCGAGCGTATTGCCGGCTGCCTGCGCCAACTGGCGGAGGCAGGGCGGATCCGCGTCTCCGACCCCGATGCGGCGGCTCAGGCCTTCTGCGGCATGGTGACCGGCAACCTCCTGATGGAACGGCTGATCCTGCCCGACCGGCCGGTCGATATGCTGGCGGTGGAGGCTTATGTGCGCACCTGCGTCCGTCTGTTCCTTCGCGGTGCCGCCCCGCCTCCGTCGGCCTCCTGACGGCACTGCGACCCGACCACGTTCCCGAACCGACCGCCAAGCAAGAGGCCCGTAGAATGCCCCCAGGAATGCCGAAGGACATCGTCGTTTTCATCGAGGCGGATGAGGAGCGGGCCGGCCGGCTTGCCTATGCCGCCGCCCTGGCGCAAAGCTGGCAGGCGCACCTGATCGCCACCTTCGTCGTCAACCGGCTGGAACTGTCCCCCGGCAGCGGCTTCGCCCGCGGCGGCGGATTGGAAGCCATGCTGCGCCAGCATCATACCACCACCCGCAACGCGGCGGCGGCGGCCCGGACGCAGTTCGACCGCATCGTCGCCGACACCGGCATCAGCGGCGAATGGCGCCTGTCCGACCATGAGGATGGCGAGGCGCTGATGCTTCATGCCCGCCATGCCAGCCTCGCCATCGTCGGCCCGCCGCAGCGGCCGACCCGGCCGACGCGGATGCTCAGCCTGTCGGAGGATGTGATCTTCGCCTCCGGCCGCCCCACCCTGCTTCTGCCGACGGGATGGCCGTCGCACCGCATCGGCCGGCACATCGTCGTCGGCTGGAACGGCAGCCGCGAGGCCGCGACCGCCATCGCGCTTTCCATGCCGTTCCTGAGCGCGGCGGACGTGGTGCATCTGGTCGTGGTGCCGGAAGCGCGCCCGAACGGGCTGCTTGGCGGCGATCCGGGGGCCGACATGTCCCGCCATCTGGCCCGCAACGGGGTTGAGGTGGTGTTGGATCAGCGCCCCGGCACCGATGCCGGCACCGTGCTGCTGGACCATGCGCGCACCGTGGACGCCGACCTGCTGGTGATGGGCGCCTATGGCCGGCCGCGGATCAGCGAGTTCGTGTTCGGCGGGACGACCCGGACGGTTCTGGCAAAGGCGAACACGCCGATCCTTCTGTCGCGATGACGTTGCCGAAGGGGGACCCCTGCGTCTTTTTTGCAAATCGCACCGGTCCCTCCTTCCGGTGCAGACGTTCTACATTCGCGCACGCGCAATGGCGTGGAACGAACAATCAGACCGGACGCGGGCGCCGCCGCGCCGGAGGAAAGCGCATCATGACGAGCAGCAGCCACAAGGCCGATGTCGCCGCCGGAGCCACTGCGGGACCATCGGTGGCCGGCCCCGCCACCTGCGGACCGCGCGGAATGGCGCGCCGGCAGGCCATCCTGACCGCCGCCCGGCGGCTGTTCATCGAGAAGGGATTCGAGAAGACCACGCTCAGCGACATCATCGCCGTGGCCGGCGGCTCCCGCGCCACGCTGTACGAGCATTTCGGCGACAAGGAAGGCCTGTTCCGCGCGATCATGGAGGAGGACAACGCCATGATCCTCTCCGGCCTCGCCCCCGCCCAGGCCGACGACCGCGTCACGCCGGAGGCGGGGCTGACCGCCTTCGCCCTGCATCTGGTCAAGGCCCTGCTGAACGAGGAGACGACCGGCACGGTCCGCATCCTGATCTCCGAAGGCGACCGCGTGCCGGACATCGCCGAGGCTTTCTTCCACATCGGCCCGGAAAACGCCATCCGCCGCCTTGCCGAATATCTGCAACGGCTGTCGGACAGCGGCACCTTGAAGATCGAGGATTCGGCGGTGGCCGCCCAGGCCTTCCTGGGCATGGTCACCGGCAACCTGCTGATGCGCCGCCTGATCCTGCCGCAGAGCGCGCCGGCCATCCCCGACCTGGACCGTTATGTCCGGCAGGCGGTGCGGCTGTTCCTGAGCGGGGCGCGCGTGGCGGGGACGACCCGCGATTGACCTCGGCCGCGTCCATGGCACATGTAATTGGCGTATACATGGAGTGCCGCGACATGCAGCAGCGCAAGGAAGTTCGCCTGTTCCGCAACAACCGCAGCCAAGCCGTGCGCATTCCGGTGGAGTTCGAACTTCCCGGAGATACGGTGTTCATCAGTCGCGACGGGGATCGACTGATCATCGAGCCGGTTCGGAAGAAAGGGCTTCTGGCGCTGCTTGAAAGCTGGGAACTGCAGGGCGAGGAGTTCCCGGAGATCGAGGACAGAGCTGCCGTCCCCAAGAACATTTTCTGAGGCGCCACATCTCGACGCCATCCTGGTGACCGCCCAGCGCCCTCAAATCGTCTCCGCGGCCTCCTCGCCCACGCCTTGGTCGCGGTTGGCCTTGGTCAGCGGTTCGGCGATGTCCTCCAGACCCTTGCCTTCGGCGTCGACGCCATAGACCAGGGCGACCATCCCGCCGAACATCATCACCACCGATCCCACCACGTAGCCCCAGAACAGCGGGTCGCGCTCGGTCCCCTCCCCCACCAGCAGGCCGAACAGCAGCGGGCCGGTGGAGCCAACCACCTGGGCGATGGCGAAGAAGTAGGAGATCGCCTGAGCCCGGACCTCGAGCGGGAAGATCTCGCTGACCGTCAGATAGGCGGACGAGGCGCCGGCCGACGCGAAGAAGAAGGAGACGCACCAGAAGATCGTGTGCGTGTTCGCCGTCAGCACCCCCTGGCGGAACAGGAAGGCCGAGACCAGCAGCACCACGCCCGCCAGCAGATAGGTGCCGAAGATCATCCACCGCCGACCCACCGTGTCGAACAGCGGCCCCAGCAGCAGCGGCCCGATCAGGTTGCCGGCAGCGAAGGGGAAGAAATAGAGCGCCGTCTGCGACGGATCGAAATGGTAGAAATTCTGCAGAACCAGGGCATAGGTGAAGAAGATCGCGTTGTAGAGGAAGGACTGCGTCACCATCATCGTCACGCCCAGGAAGGTGCGCGACGGGTATTGCCGGAAGAACACGTCGACCAGTTGGGCGTAGGTCACCGAATCTTCCGGAATGATGCACATGGCCCGCTTCAGATCGACCGGCGGCACCGTCCGTCCCTGCGCGCGCACGCTGGCCTCGATGTCGTCGACGATGCGCTCGGCTTCGTCCTCCATGCCGTGGGTGACCATCCAGCGCGGGCTCTCCGGGATGTGCCGGCGCAGATAGATGATGATGAGGCCCAGCAGCGGGCCGATGAAGAAAGCGATGCGCCAGCCGATATTTTCCGGGACCAGCGAATGGTCGAGCAGGAAGACGCTGCCGACCGCGCCGATCATCGCGCCGCCCCAATAGGTGCCGTTGATGGCGATGTCGACCCGGCCGCGGAAGCGCGCGGGGATCAGCTCATCGATGGCGGAGTTGACGGCGGCATACTCACCGCCGATGCCCATCCCGGCGATGAAGCGCCAGACATAGAGGAACCAGGGCGTCCAGGCGAAACCGGCAATGCCCGACGCGATCAGGTAGAGCGCCAGCGTGGTGATGAACAGCTTCTTGCGCCCCCAGCGGTCGGTCAGCCGGCCGAAGACCAACGCGCCCACCACCTGCCCCATCAGGTAGACGGTGCCGGCGAACCCGACCTCGGCGCTCGACATGCCCAAGCTTTCCTTGTAGCCGGAGGCGGAGATCAGCTGGATTTCGATGCCGTCGAGAATCCAGCTGACACCCAGCCCAACCACCACCATCCAGTGGAAGCGCGCCCAGGGCAGCCGGTCCATCCGGGCGGGGACGAGGCTGCTCACCGCGGCGGTGCTCCTGACGGCGCCCGTGACGGCATTTGTTCCTGCGGTCATGTCGGGGGCTCCTCGAGGCTGACGGTCGGGTGGCGTTCCGGTGTCCGGTGAAACGCCCTGCGCCGCCGGAAGGTTTCCGCACATGCTGGACCCGATCAAATGTCTGGGCTGCAAATCATCACGGCACTCCTCATTTCCCGTTGCGCTTTTGGATCGATCCAATTACCGTGTACGAACACTGAGAGAGCGGGACTGCCGTCGTCGCGGCGTCCCGGCGGTCCGGGTGAGGCTTCCCCGGACGACAGCCCAAGCGGACAAAGGCAATCCGCGCGACGCCGGCCATCAAGGGCGGCGCGACGCGGGTGCGGAGGAACGCCCGTGACCTACGATTTTCAATTCGACGCGGTGTTCGCGTCGTGGGATTACCTGCTCGACGGCGCTTGGCTGACCGTCAGGCTGTCGTTCGGCGCCATGGCCATCGGCTTGGTGATCGCCATCGTTTGCGCACTCGGCAAGACCTCCGGGCCGAAGCCGGTGCGCTGGCTGATCAACGCCTATATCGAGGTCATCCGCAACACGCCCTTCCTGGTGCAGATCTTCCTGATCTTCTTCGGGCTGCCGAGCATCGGCCTCAGGCTGTCGCCGGATGTGGCGGCGCTGATCGCGATGGTCGTCAATGTCGGCGCCTATGCCACCGAAATCATCCGCGCCGGCATCGAATCCATCCATAAGGGCCAGATCGAAGCCGGGCTGGCCTTGGGCCTGCGGCCGCTGCAGGTCTTCCGCTATGTCGTGCTGAAGCCGGCTCTGCGCACGGTCTATCCGGCGCTGACCAGCCAGTTCATCCTGCTGATGCTGAGTTCCAGCGTGGTGTCCGCCATCTCCGCCGACGAGCTGACCTCGGTCGCCAACAACATCCAGTCGCAGACCTTCCGCAGCTTCGAGATCTACATCGTGGTGACCGGCATCTATCTGGTGCTGGCGCTGATGTTCTCGGCGCTGTTCGCCGGCATCTACCGGCTGGCCTTCGCCTATACCGTCGACCGGCGCTGAAGGAGGCTGCCCCATGATCCGCGCCTTCGGATACAACGAATTCCTTTTCCTGCTCAGCGCCGTGCAATGGACGCTGCTGCTGTCGGTCATCGCCTTCATCGGCGGCGGCATCGTCGGGCTGTTCGTGGCGCTGGGCCGCACGTCCGACGTGAAGCCGCTGCGCTTGCTGGCGACCGGCTACATCCAGGTCTTCCAGGGCACGCCGCTGCTGATGCAGCTGTTCCTGGTCTTCTTCGGCGCCACCGTGATCGGCATCGACATGAGCCCGTGGGTCGCTGCGGCGGTAGGGCTGACGCTGAACACCAGCGCCTTCCTGGGCGAGATCTGGCGCGGCTGCATCCAGTCGGTGCCGCGCGGTCAGTGGGAGGCGGCGTCGGCGCTCGGCCTGCGCTATCCCGGCCTGATGCGCTACGTGATCCTGCCGCAGGCGGTGAAGGTCGCGGTGCCGCCGACCGTGGGCTATCTGGTCCAGGTCATCAAGGGCACCTCGCTGGCCGCCATCATCGGCTTCGTCGAGCTGACCCGCGCCGGACAGATCGTCAACAACGCCACCTTCCAGCCCTTCCTGGTCTTCAGCATCGTCGCCGCGATCTATTTTGCGCTGTGCTGGCCGCTGTCGCTGTTGAGTCAGCGTCTGGAAGCCCGCTACGCCGCGCCTTCCCGTTAAATCCCTAAAAACACTCGCACTTGGAGGAAACACCCATGGCCTTCACCGTCACCCGCCGCCTCGTCGTCGCCGGCGCCCTGATGTCCGCCGCGGCTATCGCTTTTGGCGGCCTGACCGCCACCGCGCACGCCCAGAGCGTCGAGGAGATCAAGGGCAAGGGCAAGCTGACCATCGGCATGCTGGTCGACTTCCCGCCCTTCGGCATCACCAACAGCGAAGGCAAGCCGGACGGTTACGACGCCGACGTCGCCAAGCTGATGGCCAAGCACATGGGCGTGCCGGTCGACATCGTGCCGGTGACCGGGCCGAACCGCATCCCCTACCTGCTGACCGGCAAGGTCGACGTGCTGGTCGCCTCGCTCGGCGTCACGCCGGAGCGCGCCAAGCAGGTCGCCTTCTCCGAGCCCTATGCGGCGATCGAGATCGGGCTGCTCGCCCCGCAGAAGTCGGCGGTCAAGAAGCCTGAAGACCTGTCGGGCAAGAGCGTCGGCGTCGCCCGCGCCAGCACGCAGGACCAGTCGCTGAGCGCGGTGGCGCCCAAGGATGCCCGCATCATGCGCTTCGACGACGACGCCAGCGCCGTGCAGGCCCTGCTGTCCGGTCAGGTCGATGCGCTGGGTGTCAGCAACGTGGTGGCGCAGCAGATCAAGACGATGGCGCCGCAGGCCAATTACGAGATGAAGTTCGTGCTGAAGAGCCAGGTGCAGGGCATCGCCCTTCGCCAGGGCCAGGACAAGCTGATGGGCTGGGTCAACGGCTTCCTCGACACCGTGAAGAAGAACGGCGAGCTGAACGCCATTCATCAGAAGTGGCTGGGCACCGACCTGCCGGCGGCGGTCACCGCCAGCAAGTCCTAAATCGAACGAAGCGCAATCCCCGGTGGAGGTTACGACCATGACAATGGCGTCTGAGCCGACGCGCGACGGCGTCGCGCCCGCGATGAGCGCGGATGTCGTCATCCGCATGGAAGGCGTCCAGAAATGGTACGATCATTTCCAGGTGCTGAAGGACATCGACCTGGAGGTCCACCGGGGTGAGCGCATCGTCATCTGCGGCCCGTCCGGATCGGGCAAATCGACCCTGATCCGCTGCATCAACCAGCTGGAACGCCACCAGAAGGGCCGGATCACCGTCAACGGCGTCGAGCTGGGGCCGCATCACCGCCAGCTCGACACCGTCCGGCGCGAGGTCGGCATGGTGTTCCAGAGCTTCAACCTGTTCCCGCACCTGACCGTGCTGGAGAACTGCATGCTGGCGCCGATGAAGGTGCGCGGCACGACCAAGGCCGAGGCGAAGGCCACCGCCATCCGGTATCTGGAGCGGGTCCGCATCCCCGAACAGGCCGACAAATACCCCGGCCAGCTGTCGGGCGGCCAGCAGCAGCGCGTCGCCATCGCGCGGTCGCTGTGCATGAACCCGAAGGTGATGCTGTTCGACGAGCCGACCTCCGCACTGGATCCGGAGATGGTGAAGGAGGTGCTCGACACCATGATCGGGCTGGCGGAAGACGGCATGACCATGCTGTGCGTGACGCACGAGATGGGGTTCGCCAAGTCGGTCGCCCACCGCGTGATCTTCATGGACCGTGGCGAGATCGTCGAGCAGAACACGCCGGAGGAATTCTTCACCGATCCGAAATCGGAGCGGACCCGAAGCTTCCTCGGCCAGATCCTGGCTCACTGAGGATTTTTTGTTCCACCAAGGACGAATTGCGATGAAGCCCGAAATCCTTCTGGTCGAACCCATGATGCCCGCCATCGAGCAGGCTCTGGATGCGGCCTACACCGTCCACCGCCTGTCCGCCGCTGCGGATCGCGACCGGCTGATCGCCGAGGTCGCCGACCGGGTGCGCGCCGTCGTCACCGGCGGCGGGACCGGCGTGAAGAAGGCGGTGGTCGAGGCGCTGCCCAATCTCGGGATCGTCACCATCAACGGCGTCGGCACCGACGCGGTCGATCTGGAGCATGCCCGCGGCCGCGGCGTGCGCGTCACCAACACGCCGGACGTGCTGACCGACGACGTCGCCGACCTCGCCATCGGGCTGATGATCGCCGCCTCGCGCCGGATGATGGTGGGCGACCGCTTCGTCCGCGCCGGAAACTGGCCGAAGGGCAAGCTGCCGCTGGCCCGCAAGGTCAGCGGCAAGCGGCTGGGCGTGCTGGGTCTGGGCCGCATCGGCGAGGCGATCGCCAAGCGCGCGGAAGCCTTCGGCATGACCATCGCCTACACGAACCGCAAGCCGCGCGACGGCATGTCCTACCGCTTCGTCGCCTCGCCGGTCGAACTGGCGCGGGAGAGCGACATCCTGATGGTCGCAGCCTCGGCCGGGGCGGACGCCCGCAACATGGTCGGCCGCGCCGTGCTCGACGCGCTGGGACCGGACGGGCTGCTGGTCAACGTCGCCCGCGGCAGCGTGGTGGATGAGCCGGAGCTGCTGGCCGCCCTGACCGAGGGCCGGATCGGCGGCGCCGCGCTGGATGTCTTCGCCGACGAGCCGAATGTGCCGGAGGGTTTCTACGGCCTCGACAACGTCGTCCTCCAGCCGCATCAGGCCAGCGCCACGGTGGAGACGCGGATGGCGATGGGCCAGCTGGTGCTGGACAATCTGGAAGCCTTCTTCGCCGGCCGGCCGCTGCCGACCGCCGTGGTGTGAGGCACCGCCGCCGTGGCCAGAGCGCCCGATAGCAGCAAACCGGCCAGCAGCAAACCGGCCACCGGCAAGATGGAAAGCGTCACCCTGACGGAGGTCGCCGGCCATGCCGGGGTGTCGCGCTCGACCGTGTCGCTGGTGCTGCGCGGCAGCCCGCTGGTGGCGGCGGAAACGCGGGAGCGGGTCCAGGCCGCCATGGCGGCGCTCGGCTACATCTACAACCGCGGCGCCGCCAACCTGCGCGCCGCCCGCACCCACACGGTCGGGCTGCTGGTCTGCGAGTTGAACAACCCCTTCTATGCCGAGCTGACGGCGGGGGTGGACGACGTGCTGGACACCGAAGGCTTCGTCGCCTTCATCGCCAACACCGCCGAGCAGCCGGAACGCCAGGACCGCTTCCTGCAGCGGATGCGGGAGCACAATGTCGACGGGGTGATCCTCTGCCCCGCCGCCGGGACGCAAGCCGAGCTGCTCGACCGGCTCGACCGCTGGCGATTGCCCTGCGTGCAGGCCCTGCGCTTCGTCTCGGATCCGGGACGGGATTATGCGGGCGTGGATTACCAGGCGGGCATGGAGACGGTGACCGAGCATCTCATTTCGCTGGGTCACCGGCGGATCGCCTTCGTCGGCGGGACACTGGACCATTCCGCCTATGCAGCGCGAAATGCCGGCTTCACGGCGGCGATGCGGCGGCATGGGCTGGCCGACGATCTGGTGCTGCGCTGCCCGCTGACCCGGCGGGCTGGCGCCGAAGTGGTGGGTGCCCTGCTCAACCGGGCCGAACCGCCGACGGCGGCACTGTGCTACAACGACGTGGTGGCGCTCGGCCTGATGCTGGGGCTGGAGGCGCGCGGTCTGAGGGCCGGGCGCGATCTGGCCGTCACCGGCTTCGACGACGTGCCGGAGGCCGCACTCAGCCGGCCGGCGCTGACCACCGTCGCCACCTCCGCAAGGCAGATCGGGCAGGAAGCCGCCCGGCTGCTGCTGCGCCGCATCGCCGACCCGCAAGGTCCACCCGAGCGGATCATCCTGCCGAGCCGACTGGTCGTCCGCCAATCCTGCGGCGCTCCCAGCGACTCCCTGGGCGGCGTCCCCTCCCCTTCCCCTCACCACAGAGACTTGCCATGACCGATACCGTCGAGGCCCTGATCGCTGCGCGCGAGACCCGCCAGTGGCTGACCGGGCTGGACAATCGCCCGACGACCGAAGCGGAGGCCTATGCGATCCAGGACGCCGTCGCCCGCCGCCTGGGTCCAGTGACCGCCTGGAAGGTCGGCGCCGTGACGCCAGACGCGGAGCCCTTCCGCGCGCCGATCAACGCCGCCACCGTCTTCGAGGGCACCGACCATCTGCCGGCCAAGATCTTCCAGGTCATCGGGGTGGAGGCGGAGATCGCCTACCGCTTCGCCCGCGACCTGCCGGTGCGCGAGCAGCCCTACAGCCGCGAAGAGGTGCTGGACGCCGTCGCCTCGGTCCATCCGGCCTGGGAGATCGTCGATACCCGCTTCGCCGGGTTCGGCAGCCAGGACCGGCTCAGCCACATGGCCGACCAGTTCAACCACGGGGCGCTCATCGTCGGGCCGGCCATCGCCGACTGGCGCTCGCTCGACCCGCTGAAGGAAACGGTGACGCTGGAGGTCGACGGCGAGACCAAGGTCGATGTCGTCGGCGGCAACAGCGCCGGCGATCCGGTCCGGCTGCTGGTGTGGATGGCCAATGTCGGCACCCGCAGCTTCGGCGGCCTGCATGCGGGAGAGGTGGTGACCACCGGATCCTGCACCGGCACCGTCTTCGTCGAGCCCGGCAGCCGGTCGGTCGCCCGCTACGGCACCATGGGCACCATCACGCTGAAGGTCGATTGAGCGGGGAAAGAATGCCCTCTCCCGGGACGGGAGAGGGAGCGCCGCTCACGGCAGAAGATGCCCCAGCCGTTGGCCGAGAGCGGTGAGGCCGCTGGAGGCGGGGACGTCGGCGCCGGCGACCAGATCGACCGTCCGGCGGACGGCGCCGTCATAGTCGATGCGGAGCTTGCCGACGACGTCGCCGCGATGGACCGGGCTGGGCAGCGGCTCGGCCAGGGTGGCGACGACATGCAGGCTGTTGCGGTCGGCGGGCGCCATGGTGACCGTCACGTCGTCGGCGACCGTCACCGGGACGCTGTCCTCCGCCCCCATCCACACCGGCGCCTGTTCGACCAGCTCGCCCTTGTGCAGCAGCGGGTAGAGCTTGAAGCTGTTCCAGGCCCAGTCGAGCAGCCGCGTCGGCTCGTCGTTGCGGGACTGCGGGCTGGGCAGGCCGTTGACGACCAGAACCAGACGGCGGCCGTTGCGCTCGCCCGACGCGGTCAGGCCGTAGCCGCCGACCTCGGTGTGGCCGGTCTTGATGCCGTCGACGCTGACGGGATGGTAGAGCAGCGGGTTGCGGTTGCCCTGGCGGATGCCGTTCCAGGTGAAGGTCCGTTCCGACTCGTAATGGTAGAATTGCGGGAAGTCGCGGATCAGGTGGCTGGCGAGGATCGCCAGATCGCGGGCGGTGGTATAGTGGTCCGGGTCCGGCCAGCCGCTGGCGTTCATGAAATGGGTGTCGGTCATCCCCAGCTCGCGCGCCTTGGCGTTCATCAACGCGGCGAAGGCGGATTGGCTGCCGGCCAGCCCCTCGGCCAGCGCCACGGCGGCGTCGTTGCCGCTGTCGATCAGCAGGCCGCGCAGCAGATCCTCCACCCGCACCTGACTGCCCAGCTTCAGGAACATGCGCGAGCCGCCCATCTTCCAGGCGGTCTGGCTGACCGGGAAGCCGGTGTCGAGCGTCGTCCGGCCATGGACCAGCGCGTCGTAGGTGAGATAGGCCGTCATCATCTTGGTCATCGACGACGGCGCCATGCGGGTTTCGCCGTTCTTGTCCAGCAGCACCTCCCCGCTGGTCAGATCGACCAGATAAGCCTGCTTGGCCGCCGTGTCCGGCGGGGTCAGCGCGATGGCGGGGACCGAACCCAGGAGGGCGGCGGCGAGCGACAGGCAGGCGGCCAGATGACGGAGCGGTCTGCGGAACGGGGCGGCGGAACGGGGCGGATTGGCGACGATCACCCTGCGGATCCTCTGAGGTGACGGATGGCTCTTTCGACGGCCGTTTCCATGAACCATCGCCGCGCCGGCTTCACCCCTTATTTTCGTATGGGCCGCAATTTTAATGTGGGACAGCGGCAGGATCAGGCCGGCCCAAGGTCAGGCGGGCCCAAGGTCAGGCGGGGTCGAGCAGCCGCGGGCCGGCGCCGGCGTCGCCAAGCTCGTCCCACGGGTTGCGCAGGGGGCAGTCGCGGATCGACAGGCAGCCGCAGCCGATGCAGCCGTCCAGATTGTCGCGCAGCTTGGTCAGCTTGGCGATGCGGTCGTCCAGCTCCGCCCGCCAGCGCTCCGACATGCGGCGCCAGTCGGCGGTGGTGGGGGAGCGGTCCTGCGGCAGGGCGTTCAGCGCGTCGGCGATGGAGGCGAGCGAGATGCCGAGCCGCTGCGCCACCTTGATGACCGCCACCCGCCGCAGCACGTCGCGCGAAAAGCGGCGCTGGTTGCCGGGATTGCGCCAGCTGCGGATCAGCCCCTGCGCCTCGTAGAAATGGATGGTCGAGACAGCCACGCCGGAGCGGCGCGCCACCTCCCCCACCGTCAGGTCCTTGTCGTAGTCCTCAGGTGACAGCATTGCGGTTCCTCCCCTTTCCTGCAACCCTCCGTCCCGCAAGTCTGACGGCTTTTCCGCTTGACCTCAAGTCCTGTTGAGGTTTTAGGGTCGCCCAACTTTGCTGCCCGAACGGGCCGGATGGTGCAACGAGGGGGATGGGGACCGAATGAGCAGGGGAAAGTTTGCCGCCTTGCAGGAACGTTTGGCGGGATTGGGTGAGCTTGTGTTCCGGCCGATCCTGCCGGGCGCCACGCTGCGCGACCGGATGATCGCCTGCTGCGGCGCGCTGCTGGGCATCGCCGCGACCGGATTGCTGTGCCGCAACATGCTGACCTTCATGTCCAGCGCGCCGGTCCTGGTGGCGCCGATGGGAGCGTCGGCGGTGCTGCTGTTCGCCGTGCCGGCCAGTCCGCTGGCCCAGCCCTGGTCGATCATCGGCGGCAACACGCTGTCAGCCGTCGTCGGCGTGCTGGTCGCCAGCGTCATCCCCGACCCGATGCTGGCCGGGGCCGCCGCTGTGGCTCTGGCCATCGCCACCATGTCGCTGACCCGCTGCCTGCATCCGCCGGGCGGCGCCGCCGCGCTGACCGCGGTGCTGGGCGGGCCGGCGGTAACGGAGATGGGCATCAAGTTCGCCTTCTTCCCGGTCGCGGTGAACTCCATCCTGCTGGTGACGGCCGGACTGATGTTCCATCGGCTGTCGGGCCACCGTTATCCGCACAGGGCGGTCAACACCCACCGCACCAACGATCCGCCGGCGCAGCTGCGCCCCGGCCTGACCCAGGGCGACGTCGACGACGCGCTGCGCACGCTGGCCGAGACGCTGGACGTCAGCCGCGACGATCTGGGCACCCTGCTGGTCAATGCCGAGCTGCATGCGCTGGAGCGGCTGCATGTCGACATCAGCTGCCGGGAGATCATGTCGCGCGACCTCGTCACCGTCACGCCGGACACCCATCCGCAGGTGGCACGCGCCCGGCTGCTGGAGCATGGCTTCCGCACCTTGCCGGTGGTGGATGCGCAGAACATACTGGTCGGCATCGTCGGGCACGAGCAGCTGTCGCACGGTGATGTCGCCCATCATGGAACGCGCGTCGGCGCCGTGATGGCGCCGGCGGCGACCGAGCTGCCCGACACGCCGGTCTTCCGCCTGCTCGGCCGGCTGTCCGACGGCCGCACCCACGATGTGGTGATCGTCGACCAGAACCGCCGGATCCTCGGCATGGTCACCCAGACCGACCTGCTGGTGGTGCTGGCCCGCACCGCGCTCGCCCGTGCGGTGCAGACCGGAGTGGACGGGCTGACCGAAGCGCTGCCGCGCGGCTATCTGCGCGACGTGACGGCCGGACGGGCCTAGCGGTTCGCCACGGCCCCCTCCCCCTTCGCCGGCCCTGGAGCGGAGGGGGACTGGGAGGTTTGAACTCTGGTGACGGCGGTTCGGCGTGCGAGCAGGCCGCCGGCCCAAGGTGGCGAGCCCGACAGTCAGAGCGCGATCTCGACGACGATCTTGCCGCCGGCACTGCCGTCGCCCACGGCGGTGTGCGCTTCGTCGGCCTGCTCCAGCGAGAAGCGCCGCGGATCGAGACGGGGCAGCAGCTTGCCGGCTTCGACCAGGGCGGCGGCCTGGCGCAGGATTTCGCCGTGGTTCGCCATTCCTTCCCCCGTCAGCATGGGCAGCAGGGTGAAGACGCCGGAATAGGTCGCGGCCCGGAACGACAGCGGCGCCAGCGCATGCGTCCCCCAGCCCAGGCAACTGACCACATGGCCGAAGCGCCGCACCGCCTGGAACGAGGCGTCGAGCACCGGCCCGCCGGCGGTGTCATAGACCAGATCGAAACCACGGCCCTGGGTGTGACGGGCGACGTAGGCTTCGACCGTCTCCGCCCGGTAATCGATGGCGGTGGCGCCCAGCTGTTCGACCAGCGCCAGCTTCCCCACCGATTCCGTCGCCCAGACGGTCGCGCCGAAGGCACGGGCGATCTGCACCGCCACATGGCCCACACCGCCGGCGCCGCCCTGGACCAGAACCGTCTGGCCGGACAGCACATTGGCGCGGTCGACCAGACCTTCCCAGGCGGTGATGGTGATCAGCGGCAGCGCGGCGGCTTCGCGCATCGTCAGGTTCACCGGCTTGTGTGCGAGCAGCTCGGCCGGAACTGCGGCGTACTCCGCCAGCGAGCCCTGCCGGCCACCGACGCCGCCGGTCATGCCATAGACCTGATCGCCGGGCTTGAAGGCGGTGACACCGGGTCCGACGGCGACGACCTCGCCCGCCAGATCGATGCCGAGGATGGCAGGCAGCGGATGCCTCGCGTGGGCGGCGGCGCCGGCCCGGATCTTGGTGTCCAGCGGGTTGACGCCGCTGGCGGCGATGCGGACCAGCACTTGGCCGGGACCGGCCACCGGCCGCGCGACCTCGGTCAGCCGGAACGGGGCGTCGTACGCATCCAGCACCAGCGCGCGCATCGTGTTGTTCGGATCCTGGGACATGACCTTGCTCCTTGTTGGGGTGCCTCGTGGTGATGTCCCAAAGGATGTGCCCAACGTGGATGTTTGAAAAACAACGATACTGTTTGAACCCCATTCATTTCTGTATGATGCGCCATGGAGTGGAGCGACCTTCGGATTTTTCTGGCGATCGCCCGCGAGGGCACGCTCGGCGCGGCGGCACGGCGGGTCGGACAGACCCAGCCGACCATGGGGCGTCGTCTGCGCGCGCTGGAGGAGGCGGTGGGGCACACACTGTTCCAGCGGACCAGCGACGGCTTCGTGCTGACCGACGAAGGGGCGGCTGTGTTGCGCCACGCCGAGCGCATGGAAGAGGAAAGCCTTGCGCTGGAACGCGAACTGGCCGGCCAAGGCGGACGGCTGGAGGGCAGCCTGCGGCTGTCGTCCTCCGACTGGTTCGGCCTGCACATGCTGACGCCGGTCATTCACGAGTTCACCCAGCGCCATCCCGGTGTGGTGGTGGAGCTGTTGACCGAGTCACGGTTGCTGAGCCTGTCCAGGCGCGAGGCCGACCTCGTGTTCCGCATCCGTCCGTTCGAGGAGCCGGAAGTGGTGCAGCGCAAGCTGACCCGGATCGACTACGCCCTATACGGGATTGTCGGCAGCTTGCCGCCGGAGGTCGGTGACGGCACGGGCTGCGCGCTGGTCACGATGGACGTCGCCTTTGGCGGCATGCCGGATGTCACATGGTTGCGGCGGATGCTGCCGAACGCCCGCATCGCGTTTCGCAGCAACAACCGTGACGTCCAGGCCGCCATGGCGGCCTTCGGCGTTGGATTGGCGGTTCTGCCGCGTCCAATCGGCGATGCCTTGGACAGGTTGCAGGTCATCGACCTCGGCGAACCGCCGCCCGGACGCGATGTCTGGGTCGGCTATCACCAGGATCTCCGCCGGTTGGCGCGCCTGCGCGCCCTGCTGGATCTGATGATCGACCGCTTTTCGTGACTATCGGCCTGTGATGCGCAGCGTCACCAGAGTTCAAGAATCGGCGGGACCGGCGTCACCAAAGTTCAACGGCGGGAGTCCGCAGGAGATCAGGCGATGCGCGCCATCACCCGCTCGTTGATCGGCGGTCGCGACGGGTAGAGGATCAGCCCTTCGGCCGCTTCTTCGACACGGGCGTCGGGATAGGCGGCCATGGCGTATTTCAGATTCGGGATGAACTTGGTCTTGAACTGGCGGACCAGGGCGTAGCCGGCGCCGAATTGGCCGTGCAGGGCCGCCCAGGTGATCGGCGTCGGCTTGTCCAGCGAATGCAGGCGGTAGGCCAGCCAGATGTAGACGTCGAGCGCCATCGACTTGCCGCTGATCGCCTTCAGCGCCTCTTCCGCCACCGGGACCGGATGTTCGCGCAGCGCCTTGAAGAAGCTGTCGCTGAGCCGCACCGTCTCGGTGAACAGGGTCCCCTGGCGGTCGTCGGGCCGCCGCAGCTGGATGGCGTCGGCGACGATCGATTCCTTGCTCTGCCGCCGTCCGCCGTCGGCGTCGGTGAAGAAGGTCAGATGGCAGGCGGACAGGCGGGCGGCCTGATCTTCCACGTCGCGATAGGCCTTGCCGCAGATCGGAATGTCCATGCGCTTCAGCCAATCATGCATGGAGCCGCCCAGCTCCACCTCCGGATTTCCGGTCTGGATGGCGCGGGTCTGCAGATAAAGCAGGATCATGCGCGCCCGGCTGCCATAGGGGACGCCGATTCGGCGGGTGACGCCGTTGCGGTCCTCGATCACACCGGGCTGGATCACCAGCTTCACCTTGTGGCCCGGCCGTTCCCAATGCTGGTCGTCGGGAAGCTGGCGGTGGGGCAGCGCCGTCTGGCAGAATCCGGCGTAGGTGATGCCAAGCTTGCCGTTCTCCGCCGCCTGGACCGCGGCGGCGATGTCGATCAGGGGCCGTTCCTCGTCCGAAACGAGGGCCAGCGCGCCGTCGCGTCCGTGAGTCTCGATCAAACGATGAATGCTGCCCATGACGACCTCCCGCTTTTGGCCGCCATGACCGTCGTATGACGGGCCGGTGACCGAACCTGCCAGATACAACACCCCGGATCGCGCCGAAGGCAATTTGAACCTTGGTGACGCAGGCTAATTGGAAGCTATTTGGAACCAACTATTAGATTCGTCACCAAGGTTCAGGGGATAAGTCCGAGTCGCGTCACCACAGTTCAAGGATGGCGTCACCAGAGTTCATGGGGAAAAACCGGGGGTCTGTGGACGAATCGGGTCTGTCGATCGCTTGGCGATTTGAACCTTGGTGACGCTGGACTTGTCGATTCGGGGGCGGAGTCGGGTGGCGGGGCCTGCAAAGCGTCACCAAAGTTCAAGGATTCCAGCGGGTAAGATCGGGCTTTGCGAGGGGCCTGTTCTGCGGCCCAGTCCGCAGGCTGCCGGACGGCATGGGATTTCCGTCATCCCCGCGAAGGCGGGGAATCCAGGAAACGCCCCGGTTAAGCCGCTGAAATGGCTGGATTCCCGCATTCGCGGGAGTGACGCTGAGATGGGTGGAGGCTCGTCCCGCCATTCGTCATCGGTCCGCACTGTCCGGGCGTCACCAAAGTTCAAACGGCCGGTCGAGTCGATTCGGGGGCCAGGGCGTCACCAAAGTTCAAACCCCCGAAGCGCCGCTGTACCGCTCCGCGTCACCAAAGTTCAGGAGTCTTGCCGAGTCGGTCCGGCTGGGGGCGTCACCAAAGTTCAAATCCGGGCCGGCCGTACCGCCGTTGGGGCGTCACCAAGGTTCAGGCGTCCCGCCGCCAGGGAACCGGGCGGCGGCGGCGGAGTTGTCTTGCCCTGGGGTTCGGCCGGGCGGAGGGGGCGATATGGCGCGGAATGCGATGACGGCATCGGCGGACGGGGCTGAAGACGGGGAATCGGGGAAGGTCGTCTTTGCCGCCATCGCGTCAAATCTGGCGATCACCGTCACCAAATTCGTCGCGGCGGTCTTCACCGGCAGCGCCTCCATGCTGAGCGAGGCGGTCCATTCCCTGGTCGATACCGGGAACGAGGCGCTGATGCTGGTCGGGCTGAAACGGTCGAAGAAGCCGCCCGACGAGCGCCATCCCTTCGGCTACGCGCGCGAACTGTATTTCTGGACCTTCGTCGTGGCGCTGGTGATCTTCGCCGGCGGCGCCGTGGTCTCCATCTATGAGGGGGTGGAGAAGATCCTGCACCCGCAGCAGGTGGAGTCGCCCTGGATCAACTTCGTCGTGCTGGGCATCGCCTTCGTGATGGAGGGGATCAGCTGGACCATCGCATTGCGTGCCTTCAACGCCAGCCGTGGCGAGGCCGGCGTGATCGAGACGGTCCATGCCAGCAAGGACCCCACCGTCTTCATCGTGCTGTTCGAGGATTCGGCCGCCCTTGTCGGGCTGCTCATCGCCGCCGCCTGCCTGTCGGCCGACTTGGTTCTGGACCAGCCGGTGTGGGACGGCATCGGATCGGTCCTGATCGGGCTGGTGCTGGCGATGACCGCCGCCTTCCTCGCCTATGAGACCAAGAGCCTGCTGATCGGCGAATCCGCCCGCCCCGACCTCGTGCGCGGGGTGCGCGCCCTGCTGATGGAGGATGCAGCCGTCGACCAGGTGAACGAGGTGCTGACCATCCATCTCGGCCCGCAGGTGGTGATCGTGACCGTCAGCCTGGATGTGCGGGACGAGGTCAGCGCCGGGCAGGTGGAGCAGGCGCTGGCCCGTATCGAACGGCGGGTGACGGAGCGATTCCCGGAAATCCGCCGCGTCTTCACCGAAGTGCGGGCGGCGGGCGTGCCGACCGACAACGGAACCAACCGGAACGGGTGATCCATGCCAGTGTCGATTCAAGCCGGGCTGTGGGGCCTGCTCAGCGGTTCGGCGCTTTTGCTGGGGGCGGGGGCGGCCTGGGTCGCCAACATCCCGCAGCGCGTGATCGCCGCGGTGATGGCCTTCGGCAGCGGCGTCCTGATCTCCGCTTTGTCCTTCGAGCTGATGGAGGAGGCGATCCAGCGTGGCGGCTTTATCGCCACCGCGCTCGGCTTCCTCGGCGGGGCGCTGGTCTACACGCTGGCCAACGTCGCCGTCTCCAAAGCCGGCGGCAAGCACCGCAAGCGGTCGGGCGGGCAGCAGAAGGCGTCCGACTCCGGCGGCGATAACGGGCTGGCCATCGCCATCGGCGCGCTGCTGGACGGCATCCCTGAATCCATCGTCATCGGCGTCAGCCTGATCGAAGGCGGGGCGGTCAGCATGGTCGCGGTCATCGCCGTCTTCCTCTCCAACGTGCCGGAAGGGCTGTCGAGCGCGGCCGGCATGCGCAAGGCCGGCAAATCCGCCGCCTATATCTTCGGGCTTTGGGCCGGCATCGCCCTGATCTCCGGGCTGGCGGCGTGGCTGGGCTATGTGGTGTTCGCCGGGCTGGGCGACGCGGTGGTGGCGGCAACCCAGGCGGTGGCGGCCGGCGCCATCCTGGCGATGATCGCTGACACCATGATCCCGGAAGCCTTCGAGGCGACCCACGATTATGCCGGCTTCATCACCGTCGCCGGTTTCCTCGCCGCCTTCACCCTGTCCAAGATGGGCGGCTGAGGGCGTTTGTTGTGGCAACTCCGCGCAGGCTCCATTGACAAAGTTCCGGCAACTTGCTCAGACTCCGCGCGGCCGTATCTATGGGCCACCGGAGTCTGAAGGGGAATTATCGGAATGCTGTCGATCGGGGGCGACGACATGCGCCAGCTGCGCGAGCGCCGCGGCGAGAACCAGACGCAGTTCGCCGAATGGCTGAACGCGCAGCTCGGCCGCAGCTACACCAAGGCTCGGATCAGCCGCTGGGAAAGCGGGGCGGAGCGTATTCCGCAGCAACTGGTCGATTTCCTGACCCGCCACAAGGCGGACGAGCGGCCCCGCTCCGCCACCTATCTGGCGGTCGCCAACCAGAAGGGCGGCGTCGGCAAGACCGCCACCGCCGTCAACCTCGCCTATGCCCTGACGGAGG
Source organism: Azospirillum sp. A1-3 (assembly GCF_023806445.1). NCBI lineage: Bacteria > Pseudomonadati > Pseudomonadota > Alphaproteobacteria > Rhodospirillales > Azospirillaceae > Azospirillum > Azospirillum sp. A1-3. The sequence goes on along the minus strand of NZ_JAMSLU010000008.1, from coordinate 311,930 downwards.
GCGGGGCGCGGGTGCTGCTGATCGACTGCGATTCCCAGAGCAACGCCACCGTCCATGTCGGCATCGGCAACGCCGCCATCGTCGCCTTGGAGCAGCAGCGCAAGACACTCTATTATGTGCTGCGCTCGGAAGAGCCGCTGACCTCCGTCATCATGCCGACGGCGGAGCGCGGGCTGGACCTCGCCCCCGCCGGGCTGTCGCTGGCCGATGCCGACGTGGAACTGGCGGCGGACTCGACCGGCGGGCTGATCCTGCGGGAGAAGCTGGACGAGGTGCGCCACGCCTATGATTTCGTGGTGATGGACTGCGCCCCCAACCTGGGGCTGGTCACCGCCAACGCGCTGTCGGCGGCCGAGCTGGTGGTGGTGCCGGTGCAGACGGAGGCGCTGGCCCTGCTGGGTGTCAAGCGGCTGGTCGACACCATCGGCCGCATCCGCCGCCGGGTGAACCCCAGCTTGCGCATCGCCGGCATCATCCCGACCATGTACAACGACCGGCTGACCCAGGACCGCGCCACCCTGCAGGAGCTGCACGAATCCTACGCCGATCAGGTCCCGGTCTTCGCCCCGATCCCGCGCGCCACCGTCTATGGCAAGGCGGCGGCGGCCGGCATGATCACGCTGGCCGGCGACCCGAAGGCGCCGGGGGCCGAGACCTTCCGCGAGGTGGCGCGCCAGATCCGTGCCTATGCCCAAAACCGGGAGTTGCCGCATGTCGCGTAAGTTCGAACGCAAGACCCGTGAGCTGCTGGGCACCGCGGCGGAGCCGGTGGGCGCGATGGCAGGCGGGCTGATGGTGGGCAGCGACCGGCTGTTCGGCACCTCGGCCGGCTTCCCGCATGTCGTCGAACTGGACCTCGCCCGCGTCCACCGCAATCCCGATCAGCCGCGCCGCCATTTCGACGAGGCCGAGCTGCGCAGCCTCGCATCGTCCATCGAGCGGCATGGGTTGCAGAACCCGATCCTGGTCCGCCCGCTGCCCCAGGGCGAGTATCTGCTGATCGGCGGCGAGCGCCGGGTGCGCGCGCATGAGATGCTGGGCCGCAAGACGGTCTTCGCCATCCTGACCTCCGGCGATCCGGACGAGATCGGGCTGATCGACAATGTCCAGCGCGTCGACCTGAACGCGGTGGAATATGCGGCGGCGCTGGCCCGGCTGATCGACAAGCACGGCTACACCCATGACGAACTGGCCGCCGTGGTCGGGCGCGACCGCACCGACGTGACCAAGCTGCTGGCGATCATGGGCCTGCCGGCGGAGATCCGGGAGGAGTATGCGACCGGGTTCGCCCATGTCTCCCGCTCCGTGATGATCGAGATCGCCGCCGCCCCGGCGGAGTTGCACGCCCGGCTGTGGGAACGGGCCAAGGAGGGGGCGAGCGTCAAGGCGGTGCGGCAGGCCAAGCGCGACCATGCCAGCGGGGGCGCTGCCGATGCTGATGCTGTTCCGCAGGAACCGGATGCCAAGGAGGCGATGCGGACGCTGCAGGCCAGCGTGAAGCGCATCCTGCGCGAAGTGGCCGTGGTGCGCGAGCAGCGCCGCTTCCTCGACCCCGACAACCGCGACCAACTGGTGCGGCTGCGGGCGGAGATCGATGCCATTCTGGAGGGGGAAGCGGGCGCCTAGACGCCTTCCCCCAGCAGCGATTTGGGTTCCAGGAAGGCGTCGAGGCCGAAGCTGCCGTACTCGCGGCCGATGCCGGACTGCTTGAAGCCGCCGAAGGGCGCCTTCGGGTCGTGGGCGAGGCTGTTGATCAGCACGCGGCCGGCGACGATGCGCTCCGCCACGCGGCGGGCGCGGGCGGTGTCGGCCGACAGCACATAGGCCTGGAGGCCGTAGATGGTGTCGTTGGCGATGGCGATCGCCTCCTCCTCATCCTCATAGGGAAGGACGGAGAGGACCGGGCCGAAGATCTCCTCGCGGGCGATGGTCATGTCGTTGCAGACCTCGGTGAACAGGGTCGGGCGCACGAACCAGCCGCCGGAAAATTCCGGTTGCCCGTCCGGCCGCCCTTCTCCGCCGGCCAGCAGGACGGCGCCCTCCTCCACCCCGATGCGGATGTAGCGCTGCACCCGCTCCCACTGGGTCCGGCTGACCATCGGGCCGACGGTGGTCGCCGGATCGTGCGGGTCGCCGGCGCGCACCGCCTCGACCACCGCCTTGGCCAGCGCTTCGATCTCGGCGAGGCGGCTGCGCGGGGCGAGCAGGCGGGTGCCGGCGATGCAGGCTTGGCCGCTGTTCATGAAGGCGGCGTTGATCGCCAGCGGGATCGCCCGGGACAGGTTGGCGTCATCGAGGATGATGGTCGGCGACTTTCCGCCCAGTTCCAGCGTCACCCGCTTCAGCGTGTCGGCCGCCGCGTGCAGGATCGCCTTGCCGGTGGCGGTGGAGCCGGTGAAGGAGATCTTGGCGACGTCCGCATGGCTGGAGATCACCGCCCCCACCCGGTCGCCGCGGCCGGTCACGATGTTGAACAGGCCGGGCGGGAGGCCGGCGGCATGCAGCGCTTCGGTGACGATCTGCGTCTGGCGGGCGCTCATCTCGCTGGGCTTGATCACCGCGGTGCAGCCGGCGGCGACGGCGTTGGCGAGTTTGCCGCAGATGAAGCCGGCATTGCTGTTCCACGGCGTGATGAGCCCGGCGACGCCGAGCGGCTCCATGCTGACCTGGGCCGTGCCCATCCGGCGGAGGAAGGGGTAGTCGGCCAGCAGCGCGGCGGTCTCGCGGAAGGCGTTCACCGGGTGATCGACCATGAAGGCGGCGCGCGAGGCCGGGGCGCCATACTCCTCGATCACCGCGTCCAGCAGATCGTCGCGCCGGGCGGCGACGGCATCGCCCAGCCGGTGCAGCATGGCGATGCGTTCCGCCTTGCCGGTCCGGGAGAAGGCCGGAAAGGCGCGCTTGGCGGCGGCGATGGCGGCGCGGGCATCCTCCTCGTCGGCAAGGCGGACGCGGCCGGTGACGGCGCCGGTCGCCGGGTTGTGCAGGTCGAACAGTTCGGTCCCGTGCGGGGTGACGAAGCGTCCGTCTATATAGATGGTGTCGATGTCGTGCATGACGGGTCTCGCGGAATGGCTGGTGGCTGGCCATTCAGGTGGCACAGCGGCCGTCGGGTGATAAGGTGGACAATCCCGCATGAATCGGTGAACGGATCGGGACAATGTCACTCACTGGACTGGCCGAGCTTGAGGCCGTGCAGGCGGTCGCCCGGCATCGCGGTTTCCGGGCCGCGGCGGCCGAGCTGGGGATGTCGCGCTCGGCGCTCAGCCACGCCATCGCGGCGCTGGAGGAGCGGTTGGGGGTGCGGCTGTTCCACCGGACGACGCGCAGCGTGGCGCTGACCCAGGCGGGCGAGCAGTTCGTCGCCGACACCGCCCCTGCCCTGCGCGACATCCGGGCCGCCATCGACCGGCTGTCCGACCATCGGGCATCCCCCACGGGAACGCTGCGCATCAACAGCTCGGCCGGCGCGGCGCGGATGATCATGAGGCCGGTCATCCTGGAGTATCTGCGCCGTTATCCTGAGATGACGGTGGACATCGTCACCGAAGGCAAGCTGGTCGACATCGTGCTGGAGGGCTTCGATGCCGGGGTCCGGCTGGCGGAACAGGTGCCGCAGGACATGATCGCCATCCCGCTCGGCCCGGAGCTGCGCTTCGCGGTGGTCGGCACGCCGGACTATTTCGCCGGTCGCTCCCTGCCGGCCACGCCGGCTGATCTTGCCGGGCACCGCTGCATCCGCAGCCGGTTGCCGAGCGGCGCGCTCTATCACTGGGAGTTCGAACGGCATGGCGAGACGGTCGCCATCGACGGCAGCGGGCCGCTGATCCTGGATGATCCGGATCTGATGCTTGAGGCCGTGCGGGCAGGGATGGGGGTGGGCTATCTGGCGGAATGGCATATCGCCGAGGACATCGCTGTCGGGAGGTTGCTGCGCGTGCTGGAGGCGTGGACGCCGCCGTTTCCGGGCTTGTGTCTTTATTATTCAGGTCGACGCCACCTGCCGCCGGGGTTGCGGGCGTTGGTCGATCTGGTGCGGGAGCTTGGGGGCGGACGGTAGAGGGCGATGTGGGACGTCCCACAATCACGTCCCTCTCCCGTCCCGGGAGAGGGAAGGGGCCCATGCGGAGCATGGGAAGGGTGAGGGGCTAGGCACGGAGCCATGCGGTTCAGGAGTCTTGGATCACCCCTCACCCTCCCCACGCCTTCGGCGCGGGTCCCCTCCCTCTCCCGGGACGGGAGAGGGCATTTCAAGGCGCCGGCTCCAGAAGGGGCGGTCTTGCCAGCGGCGTTCCAGGCCGTACCACGCGTGCAGATGGGCACGGTAGGCGTCGCGGATCGGTGTCAGGCCGGCGGCGTAGCCGGACAGTGCCGTGGGATCGCCGAACAGATGACGGTGGGCGGCCTCCGCCCCGGCGAGGCCGGTGTAGAGCGCATTGAAGATGCCCTGCGACGACAGCGGGTCGAAGCCGAGAGCGGCGTCGCCGACCGCCAGCCAGCCCTCGCCGGAGGCGGGGGACAGGGTGCTGCTGTGGGCGGCGCAGAAACCTCCCCTCCCCTCCCCCTGCCCCTCCGGTTCGAAGCCGCAGGCGCGCAACGAATCTGCAAGCACGGAACAGCCGGACAGCCGGCGCAGGAGCGATGCGGTGTCGCGGGCATCCGCCGCGGCGGGCAGGTCGGCGTCGGTGTGGAAGGCGACGACCCGGCGGCCGGCGGGCAGCGGGGCGCTGTACCACCAGCCATCCGGCTCCGCCTCGATCCAGGTCAGGCCGGACTGCCGGCCGGGGGCGTCCCGGCCATGGACCCAGCCGCAGACCAGCCGGTCCGACACCGCCCGCCGGGCGCCGAAACGCTTGGCGAGCGGCGAGCCGCGCCCGCCGGCATCGACCAGCAGGCGGGCGTGGACGGGAAGGCAGCGGCCGGCGGTCTCCACCTCCAGCAGCCAGCCCTCCCCTGCCCGGTTGACCGACAGCGTCTGGGCCGGGATCAGCAGGGCTGCGCCGCGCGAGACCGCCACCCGGCGCAGCCAGCCGTCGAAACGGCCGCGGTCGAGATGCCAGCCCGGCCCGTCGAGGTCGCGCAGATTGTCGGCCTCGACCGGCAGCGGCCCGCCCCAGACCGACCGGCCGCCATGGCAGGGGGAATGACCTTCCGCGAGGAAGGCGTCCCACAGACCCATGTCGGTCAGCAACCGACGCGCCGCCGGAGCCAGCGATTCACCGATGCGGATGGCGGGACCAGCCCGCCGGTCCAGCACCAGCACCCGGTGCAGCGGCGCGAGGTTGAGGGCGAACGCGGTCCCGGCGGGGCCTGCCCCCACCACGACCGCATCCGCTTCGATCATGCCTGTCCGGGTCACCGCAGTCCGCGTGGGAAGCGGCGGACCTTGTCGATCCGGCTGAGGTCGATCGGCTGGGTCGCCCGCAGCCCGGCACCGCCGCCCGACAGGGCCGGCGCCTTGGTGGACAGGGTGTGGTGGGCGGTGCGGACGGCTTTGGTGTCGACCGTGTCGTCCACGTCGGGGATCGGGATATGCTGGTCCTCCACCTCGATCAGCGGCGGGAACAGCCTGGCGCCTTCGGGATCGGTCGGGCCGGGATTGACCTCGACCACGCCGAGATGGTCGAAGTGATGGATCATGTTGTTGATCTGGTCGGTGTAGCTGGTGGTGCCCAGCGGCGCCACCCAGGCGGCGCGGTTGGCGAAGGCGGCCAGACGCACCTGGGCCGGTTGGGCGGCGTCCATCACGATGTCGTAGTTCTCGCGGGTCAGCACCTCGTTGGGCACGCGGGCCGGCCAGAAGGTCGGGACATTGGGATCGTAGCCGGGATCGTAGCCGGAGCGGCAGCTGCCGGTGTCGGTCTGCCACGGCACCGCCATCCAGCGGGTGATGCCACCGGGAAGCTGGCCATAGAGCGGGCCGTTGGGGATGGTCACGGTGTCGCTGGACAGGATGGCGCCCAGCCCCGGCTCGACCCAGCCCTTCGGCGCATGGGCGAAGCGGAACGGCTCCATATACAGGGTGGCGGCGCGGACCGGCCAGGTCATCTCACAGCCGGGATGGAAGGCGTCGGCGAGGCAGAAATCCAGCGCGGCGCGGGTCAGCACGTCGCCCTGCTCGTCCAGCGGGACCTGATCGAAGTCGGTGTAGACCGGGACCTTGCCCCAATCATCGTCGAAGTCGCCGGCGACCCATTGGTCGAGGAACTCCAGCTGGGTCTGGGTCAGCGAGGTGTATTGGCGCGGCGTCTCGGCCGGTGGGATGTTCATCGCGTCGCCATAGACCCAGGGCCAGGGCGTCGGCGACCAGCTGTCCACCGCGTCATGGCGGAAGGCGTTCTTCAGCACCCGCCGGGTTTCCTGGTTGGCGAGGCTGCGGTCGCTGAGCCGCGCGATCCACTCCGGCTTGGTGAAGTCGTTGGCGGAGTTCCAGCCGAACCCGGCGGCGAAGCCGGCATTGACCCATTGCAGGCCGGTCATCCGCTCGAACACCGGGTAGATGTCGTGGGTGAAGGACGGGCGGGTGGGCTTGGGCAGAGTTCCGGCCTGGATCGCCACGTCGCGCATCAGATCCCACATGGTGCGCACCGACTTGCGCTGCGGCCCGTAGTTCGGCGGGGCGACGACGATCCAGGCGGGGGTGACCGGCAGCTCCATGCCGTTCAGCTTCACCACGGCATCGACCGGGCCGTCCGACACGTCGTCGTGCCAGCCCTCGTTGTTGCCGAAGGTGATCGCCTTGGTGCCGTTGTAGGAGGCCGACTTGCCGCGTTCGCCGGTGACCAGCAGGCGGTGGTCGCCCTCCTCGCACCACATGCGGCCGAGATAGACCGGTTCGCCCTGGTGCATGAATTTGCCGGCGACCAGTTCGTGGCTTTGCCTGCCGTGGCCGGCGTGGATGGCATGCTCCCCGGCATCCAGCACCAGCGCCTGACGGTCGGCGACGGTCGGGTTGCGCAGCGTGGTCGGGTCGGCGGATGCCGCCTCCGGAATGTCGAGCGCCAGTTGGAAGCCGTACCAGGCCGACTTCTTGTTGGCGAGATGGACCTTCCAAGTGATGTCGGCACCGCTGTCGGCGGCAGTCAGCTCGCGGACGATCCGGCCCATGGCGTTGACGCCATAGATGCGGAAGCGCGCGGCCTGCGGCAGAAGCCGGCCTTCGGCGTCACGGTAGGGATTCCGCGCCGGGTCGTCGCCGGCCATCAGCGGCTTCGGGTTCGGCACTTCGGGGCCGACGACATAGCCTTCCGGCGCGTTGCCGATGCGGGCGATGCCGATGGGCGGGTAGATCACCGCCTTGACGATGCAGTCGTCCTTGGGCAGCGGCGGCGTCTGGGTGCGGGGCTGCGTCGGCTGTTGCAGCGGCTGGCCGTTGGCCTGATGGCGGACGTCGGCGCCGTGGTTGTAGACCACCTTGCGCACCGCGGCGATGCTGCCCTGCGGCGCCTGCTCCACCGGCGTGCGCCAGATGTTGAAGGCCAGCTCCTGCCCATAGTCGCCCTGGCCGCGGGCGCAGACATCCTGCTTGGGCAGGACCAGAGTCGCGACCGGCTGGTAGGGGTACTGGTCGGCCGACCATTCCTCCGTCGCCTTGTCCAGCGGATAGCCGGCGCTTTTCGGCACCACCTGCACCATGAAGGTGAAGCGGTAGTCATCCTCCAGCAGCCGGTTGGCGAGGTCGGTGGCGAGATAGTTCTTGTCGTCGGTCGGGACATTGACCGCCGGATGGCTGGGCGGCGGCGTTTCCGGCACCAGCGAGTATTTGGCGTAATGGTCGGGGCCGAAGGCGAAGGGCAGGATCGCCCAGTACTGGGTGGTCAGCACGCTGCCGTCGACCTGGGCCGACATGGCGTTGAGAATGCCGTCGGTCTTCGGATGCTTGGCGAGATAGCTGGGATAATCCTTCAGGACCGTGCCGGCATAGGTGAACTCGCACATCTGCTCCGCGTCGTCGACGAAGAAGACGGGAAAGTTCTGCATGATGAAGTCGGCAACGTCGCCCGTCTCGCCCAGCGCGTTGACGCCATCGACGCCCCAGACCCTCAGCCCGATGCCGAGCGTCGAACCCAGATCGGGCGAGGTCGGGCTGGTGTCGCTGGAAAAGCGCATCCAGGCCGGCAGCTCGTCCTTGGCGAAGACGCCGACGCGCAGCGCCTCCGGCCGGTTGGGATCCATCACCAGACGGCCATGGGCGGCCCCGTGCAACTTGCGGAACACTGCACGCTCCGCCGGCTTCTGGCCCAGCGCGATGCGCTTCATCTGGCCCATGGCGATGAACATCTCGTCCAGCCGCTGGGTGGCGTTGGTCGCGCAGTCGAAGCAGGGGGGACTCTTGTTGGGGTCTTTGGCCGTCATTCGCTCCGTCTCCTGTATCGTCCGGCGGCGCTGCCGGGGCGGGGTGGGCACGTCAGTCGTGGGAGGTTGTGTTCGTTGTTTGATTTTCCCGCGTCTTGACTCGTGCTTACGCGAGCACTTGAAGGGTTTCCACCGGAAATAATCAGGTCGGCACACAATTTTCGTGTTTGGGAGAGTTGGTGGTGACGGAGCGCTTCGAAGGTTGAGGATTTCCGCGGCTGTTCGTGCCAGTGATCCGGAGGTGCCGATGTGGGACGTCCCACAAAGCGTTAGGCTGCTCCCCTACCCCATTGCTGTGTATGATGAACAATCCGTTCCGCAGAGGTCCGACCAGAATGAGCGACAACTTCTTCGACATCGCCGCCGCCCGCTTCCCCGCCGATGCCGACAGCAGCTTCATCGAGCTGGAGTCCGGCCGCCGCTACAGCTACCGCGACCTGATGGAGATCAGCGGCCGCTATGCCCGGCTGCTGGCGGAGCTGGGCGTCGCCAAGGGCGACCGCGTGGCGGTGCAGGTGGAGAAGTCGGCGGAGGCTGTCTTCCTCTATCTCGCCTGCCTGCGGGCCGGGGCCGCCTATCTGCCGCTGAACACCGCCTATACCAAGGCCGAGGTCGGCTATTTCCTGGGCGATGCCGAGCCGAAGGTCTTCGTCTGCACGCCCGGCAACGAGATGGCGCTGGCCGACACCGCGAAGGGCGCCGGGGTGGGCACGCTGCTGACGCTGGGCACCGGTGGCGACGGCAGTCTGCCGGAACGGGCGGCCGGGCTGGATCCGGAGTTCGACACGGTGGCGTGCGCGGCGGACGATCTGGCGGCTATCCTCTACACCTCCGGCACCACCGGGCGGTCGAAGGGGGCGATGATGAGCCACCGCAATCTGTCCTCCAACGCCGCCACCCTGCACCGCATCTGGGGGTTCCGGCCGGACGACGTGCTGCTGCACGCCCTGCCGATCTTCCACACCCATGGCCTGTTCGTCGCCACCAACTGCGTGCTGATGAACGGCACAGGCATGCTGTTCCTGGGCAAGTTCGATCCGGATGCCGTGTTCCGCCTGCTGCCGCGGGCCACCGTGATGATGGGGGTGCCGACCTTCTACACCCGCCTGCTGGCCGACCCGCGGCTGACGCGGGAGGCGGCGGCGCATATGCGGCTGTTCATTTCCGGCTCCGCCCCGCTGCTGGCCGACACCCACCGGGAGTTCCGGGAGCGCACCGGCCACGCCATCCTGGAGCGCTACGGCATGACGGAGACCGGCATGCTGACCTCCAACCCGCTGGACGGCGACCGCATCCCCGGCACCGTCGGCTTTCCGCTGCCCGAGGTGTCGGTGCGGGTCGCCGACGAGAAGACCGGGGAACCGGTCGCGGAGGGCGGGATCGGCGTGCTGGAGGTGAAGGGTCCGAACGTGTTTTCCGGCTATTGGCGCATGCCGGAGAAGACGGCGCAGGAGATCCGCCCCGGCGGCTGGTTCATCACCGGCGATGTCGGCCGGATCGACGAGCGCGGCTATGTCCACATCATCGGCCGCGCCAAGGATCTGGTGATCTCCGGCGGCTTCAACGTCTACCCCAAGGAGGTGGAGACGGTGATCGACGGGATCGAGGGCGTGGTGGAATCGGCGGTGATCGGCATCCCCCACCCGGATTTCGGCGAGGCGGTGATGGCGGTGGTGCTGCGCCGGCCGGGCGCTACGGTCGATGAGGCGGCGGTGGTCGGCGCCTGCAGGGAGCAGCTGGCGAACTTCAAGGTGCCGAAGGCGGTGGCCTTCGTCGATGAACTGCCGCGCAACGCCATGGGCAAGGTGCAGAAGAACCTGCTGCGCGAGGCGAACAAGGGCCGTTTCGGAGCGTAAGGGGAACGCCGGCCAGGGTCCCCAAGTTATCGCTTGTCCGCCGTCCGCGGCGGGAGCAATGCTCGGCCTTCTGCCGCGCCCTACCCCTTTCGAAGGGAGGGGTGCGGCTCCGGCTTTTTCCATGTGCGTCCGCGATGATGACCCTGTTCCGCCGTGCCGTCCTGCCGCTGGCGGCGGCCTTGCTCGCCCTGCCCGTTTCGGCCATGGCCGGACAGCGCAGCTATGCCGCCACCCACGGCGCCGCCCCCTTCGTGACGGAGCATCTGATCCCCGGATCGGACCTCGACCTCGATCAGGTCGACCGTACCCTGCCGCAGGCGCGGGTGGTGGCGCTGACCATCGACGACGGGCCGGACGCCAATGATCCGCGCATCCTCGACATTCTGCGGGCGCATGGGGCGAAGGCGACCTTCTTCTACATCGGCGACAAGATCCCGGCGCATCACGACATCGCCCGGCTGGTCGCGGCCTCCAGCAACGAGGTCGGCAGCCACACCCAGACCCACCCGATGACCACCGACCTGAAGCCGGCGGAGCGCGAGTGGAACATCGCGCAGGCGGAGAAGGCGCTGGCGTCGGTCGGGGTGACGGCGACGTGGTTCCGGCCGCCCTTCGGCGATGTGGACGACGCGCTGGCGGCGCTGGTGCGCCGGCACGGCATGGCGACGGTGCTGTGGACCGCCGACAGCCAGGACTGGAAGGACAGTGGCTCCGACATCATCCGCCACCGGGTGACCGAGCGGCTGGTGCCCGGCGCCGTGGTGCTGATGCACAGCACCAAGGCGGCGACCGTCGCGGCGCTGCCGGCGATCCTGGAGGAGGGGGAGAAGCGGGGGCTGCGCTTCGTCACCATGAGCGAGTGGGAGGCGGCGATGCGGCAATCGGTGACGCCGGAAATGGCGCTGCTGCACCCGGCGCCGCGGCGGCGCTGAAGGCCCGCGCCGGGGTAGGGCCGGGGCCAGGGTAGGGATGCAAGGATGTCCCATCGGCGGGGATGCCCGGCCGGTGTAGGATGGCGGCGGGCGGCCGTCATCCCTCAGGGCCGCCGTTGGAAGCACCGCCATGCCAGTCGAGCCCTTCACTCTGATCCTCTCGCTGCTTCAGCAGATGTGCGTCTATCTGGTGATCGCCTATCTGCTGAGCCGGACGCCGCTGTTCCTGCCGCTGACCCATGTGACGGTGCGCTGGCCGCACAAGCTGGCCTGTTACGCGATCTTCTCGATCTTCTGCATCATGGGCACCTATTTCGGCCTGCACATCGACGACAGCATCGCCAACACCCGCGCCATCGGGGCGGTGCTGGGCGGCATCTTCGGCGGGCCGTCGGTGGGGCTGGCGGTCGGGCTGACCGGGGGCTTGCACCGCTATTCGCTGGGCGGCATGTCGGCGCTGGCCTGCGCCATCTCCACCATGGCGGAGGGGCTGATCGGCGGGCTGGTCCACCGGCACATGGTGCGGCAGGGGCGGATCGAACCGCTGTTCAACCCGCTGCGCGTCGGCGCCGTCACCTTCGTGGCGGAGGTGGTGCAGATGCTCATCATCCTGGCGGTGGCCCGGCCGTTCGAGGCGGCGATGCATCTGGTCGAGGTGGTGGCGGCCCCGATGATCGTTGCCAACACGCTCGGCGCGGCGCTGTTCATGCGCATCCTGCTGGAGCGCCGCGTGCTGGACGAGAAGCAGTCCAGCGCCTTTTCCGCCAAGGCGCTGAAGATCGCCGCGCGTTGCGACGGCGTGCTGCGCGGCGGGTTCAACAGCGAGAACAGCACCCGCGTCGCCCGCATCATCTATGAGGAGACCGGCGTCGGTGCCGTCGCCATCACCGACCGCGAGAAGCTGCTGGCCTTCATCGGCATCGGCGACGACCACCATCTGCCCGGCACGCCGATCAGCTCGCCGCAGACGCATCAGGCCATCGCCAGCAATCAGGTGATCTATGCCGACGGCAACGAGGTGGCCTATCGCTGCTCGATCAGTCCGGGCTGCCGGCTGGGGGCGGCGCTGGTGATCCCGCTGGTGGGCGAGGAGGGCGGGGTGATCGGCACCATCAAGCTGTACGAGCCGCGCACCAAGATCTTCTCCACCATCAACCGCACGCTGGGGGAGGGCGTGGCCCGGCTGCTGTCCAACCAGATCCTGGCCGGGCGGTATGAGCAGCAGAAGGCGCTGCTGGCGCAGTCGGAGATCAAGCTGCTGCATGCGCAGGTCAACCCGCATTTCCTGTTCAACGCGCTGAACACCATTTCCGCCGTCATCCGCAACGATCCGGAGCGGGCGCGGCAGCTGGTGCAGAACCTGTCGACCTTCTTCCGCAAGAACCTGAAGCGCCCGAGCCAGATGGCGACGCTGGCCGACGAGGTCGAGCATGTCAGCGCCTATCTGCAGATCGAGCTGGCCCGCTTCACCGGCCGGCTGGCGGTGGAGATCGAGGTGCCGGACGATCTGCGCCACGCCCGGCTGCCGGCCTTCTCGCTCCAGCCGCTGGTGGAGAACGCGATCAAGCACGGCACGGCGCAGCTTCTGGGCGACGGCCGGGTGCGCATCGCGGCGCGGCGGGAGGGCGGCGATTTGCTGCTGTCGGTGGAGGACAATGCCGGGCTCTATGAGGCCAAGCCGGGTGGCGACGGGTTGGGGATGACCATCGTCGACCGCCGCATCCGCAACCGCTACGGTGAGGATTACGGCGTCTCGGTCGCCTGCGAGCCGGATGCCGTCACCCGCGTCACTTTGCGCCTGCCCCTGGAAGAAGAGACCGTGCCCGCATGACGGCCGCCATGAATGTCCTGATCGTCGACGACGAGCCGCTGGCGCGTGAGGAGCTGCGCCGGATGCTGGAGGAGGCCGCCGACATCCGCATCGTCGGCGAATGCGCCAACGCCATCGAGGCGATCGGCGCCATCAACCGGCAGGCGCCCGACGTGGTCTTCCTCGACATCCAGATGCCGCGGGTCAGCGGGCTGGAGATGCTGAGCATGCTCGATCCCGAGCAGATGCCGCGCATCGTCTTCCTGACCGCGCACGACGAGTATGCTGTCCAGGCCTTCGAGGAACATGCCTTCGACTATCTGCTGAAGCCGGCCGATCCGGCGCGGCTGGAGAAGACGCTGCAGCGCCTGCGCCGGCAGCATGCGCCGCAGGAGGTGTCCGTCCTGCCGGGAGCTGCGGAGCTGCGCCACATTCCCTGCACCGGGGTCAACCGCATCACCCTGATGAAGCTGGCCGATGTCGAGTATGTCGTCTCCCGCCCCGCCGGCGTCTATGTGGTGGGGGAGGACGGGCAGGAGCGCTTCACCGAATTGACGCTCCACACCATCCAGGAGAAGAGCCCGCTGTTCCGCTGCCACCGCCAGCATCTGGTCAATCCGGACCGCATCCGGGAAATCCGCTTCGTCGACGGCGGGCTGGCGGAGATTCAGACCAGCGGCGGGCATGTGGTCCCAGTCAGCCGGCGCTTCCTGGGCGCGCTCAAGGAACGGCTGGGGATGGGGTGAAGCCGGCGATTGCCCGCTCCACCGCCGCTTCGGCATGGATGGCGGTGGTATCGAACAGGGGAACGGCGCTGTCCTCCGGCTTCACCAGCAGCATGATCTCGGTGCAGCCGAGGATGATCGCCTCGGCACCACGCTCCACCAGCCGGGCGATGACCTCGCGGTAGGCCTGCCGGGAGGCGGGTTCGACCCGGCCCTGGACCAGTTCCTCGTAGATGATGCGGTGGACGGTGGCGCGGTCGGCGTCGTCGGGGATCAGCACCTCCAGCCCGTGGCGGTCGGCCAGCCGGCCCTTGTAGAAGTCCTGCTCCATGGTGAAGGCGGTGCCGAGCAGCCCGACGCGGCGGTGGCCGGCGGCGCGGATGCGCTCGGCCGTGGGGTCGGCGATGTGCAGCAGCGGGATGGCGACGGCGGACTGCACCTCGGCCGCCATGCGGTGCATGGTGTTGGTGCAGATCAGCAGGAAGTCGGCGCCACCGCGCTCCAGCCGGCGGGCGGCGTCGATCATCAGGGCGGTGGCGTCGTCCCAGCGGCCGGCATGCTGCAACGCCTCGACCTCGGCGAAGTCGAAGGACCACATCAGGCAGCGGGCCGAGCGCAGCCCGCCCAGCCGGTCGCGGACGCCCTCGTTGACGATGCGGTAATATTCGGCGGAGCTTTCCCAGCTCATGCCCCCGATCAGGCCGATCACTTTTTGCGACACCGGGCGGGTCTCCTGCCTTGGTGGATGGGACACTTGGAACGCCGTGAAACGGTTTTCGGTCTGCTGTTCACCTGTTCAGCAACTGCCGGCCGACGACGCTTTCTTCCTAACACGGGACCGCTGAAGCGGGTAGAGCGGGATGAAACGGGCCATTCGAGTCCTCGGGGCATGACCAAATGGCCGCCGCCGGTGTTACCCGGGGGAGAAGGTCCGGGACGGGAGGGCGGCGATGGGCGGCGTGCGGCGGTGGTGGGGGATCGTGGTCGATGCGGCGTATGGCTGGATGAACGACGATGCGATGAGCATGGCGGCGTCCATCGCCTTCTACACCATCTTCTCGCTGGCGCCGCTGGCGATCCTGGTGATCGCGCTGGCCGGGCTGGTGTTCGGCGACGAGGCGGCGCGCGGCGCGCTGATCGAGCAGCTTACCGCGCTGGTCGGGCGCGATGCCGGCCAGACGGTGCAGGATTTGATCGCGCGTGCCGGCGCGCGGGAGACCGGAATCGTCGCCAGCATCATCGGCATCGGCACCATCCTCGTCGGCGCCACCACTGTCTTCGTCGAGCTGCAGACCGCGCTGAACCGCATCTGGCGGGTGGCCGCGCCCCAGGAATCGACCATCACATGGCTGGTGCGGGTCCGGCTGAAGGCGCTGGCGCTGATCGGTGCCATCGGCTTCCTGCTGATCGTGTCGCTGGTGGTCAGCGCGGCGCTGGCGGCGGCCGGCCGCTGGGCCGCCGGCTATCTGCCGGCGATGCCGTCGCTGCTGTGGCTGGTCGACGTCGTCACGTCCTGGGTGGTGCTGACCGGTCTGTTCGCGATGATCTACCGCATCCTGCCCGACACCTACATCCGCTGGACCGACGTCTGGCTGGGGGCGGCGGCGAACGCCTTCCTGTTCGCGGTCGGCAAGTTCCTGATCGGCTTCTACATCGCCACCAGCGGCGTGGTGTCGGTCTATGGCGCGGCCGGGTCCTTCGTGCTGATCCTGCTGTGGGTCTATTATTCGGCGGTGATCTTCCTGTTCGGGGCGGAGTTGACCCGCGCCTATTCGGAGCGCAGCGGCAGCCGGGCACGGATGCCGGGGCTGAACCCGGAGGCGGGGCCTGGGGTGGGCCCTGGGGTAGGGGAGGGGACTACCGCCCGCAGCAGCCGCGTCCCAGAGTCATCAGGATCTGCCGCGCCTTGAAAGACCGCTCGTCGAGCGGCTCCTCCTCCGGGGCGAGGCGGGCCTGGGCTTCGCGGTAGCGGTCGTAGGAGTCGTCGTTGAACAGACGACGCAGATTGGCGAGGGCCTTGCGCAGGGGAGTGCGGGGGCAGGGAGTGTCCATCGGAGACCTCTGGCGGGAGCCGGCGTTGTGGGACGTCCCACGTTAGCGCCGTTGCCGCACGCACGGGGCCGGTTTCCGGCGAGCGGCGGTTTGACCGTTTGAGCGGTGGATTCCGGGGCTTGAGCGGTTCCAGGGCATCCTGCCGGCCCGGCCGGTCACCGTGGCCCTCGTGCCTCACCGACGAGCCAGTCGACGAAGCCGGCAACCAGCTTTCCCGTATCGGCCTGACGTGGAACGAGGGCGACGTACCCCGTCCTTGGAACCCGGATCTCGGGCAGCGGCGTCATCAGTCTTCCGCTGGCGACGTCGATGTCCAGCATCGGCAACGGGCCGATCCCGACGCCAAGCCCATCCTCCACCGCCTGACGGGTCACGTAAAAGTGATCGAAGATCTGGCGGGGATGCCCGGCAAGATGCTGGAGCCCTGCGGCCTCGAGCCAGCCGGTCCAATCGCCCGGACGGGTTTCGCTCGCGAGCAGAGTGTGCCCCTCGATGTCGGCGGGCCTCATGATCGGCCGCCGCGCGAACAGCGCCGGGCTCATGATCAGCGTGTCCACATCGTCCAGCACCGGAACGATGCGGTGCTGAGGCCACACATGCTCCCGAGCGGCGCCGCGCCGGATCGCCACGTCGACGCCGCCGCGTAACTCTTCAAGCACGGTCGAAACCGTCGTAACCGCCACTTCGACCTGCGGATGGTCGGCGTGGTAACGGCTGAGCCGCGGGATCAGCCAGCGCATCGCGAAGCTGGTCGGGGCGCTGACACGCAGGATGCGGCGCGCGTCGGGCCGGCCGCAGGCTTCCGCCGCAACGGCCAGCCGGTCGAAGGATAGACCGACCTCTGCGGCGAAAATCCTCGCCATCGGCGTCGCGACCATGCGGCGACCGTCCCTCACGAAGAGCCTCTGTCCGAGCCAGCCTTCGAGCGTGGCGATCTGCCGGCTCACCGCGCCATGGGTGAGGCCGAGTTCAGCCCCGGCCTCGGCATAGCTGCCGGTCCGGGCCGCGACCTCGAAGATGCGCAGGGCGTTCAGGGGAGGAAGGCGGCGCATGGGCGATCGGTGGGGCGATCCGTGAGGAAAAGGAACGGTATCCGTGATTCAAAGCATACTAGTCGATGAATTCTCACACGCATAGCATGCCTTCCCAATGAGACCAGCCGGGCAATGCCTGTGGCGCCTCCGGGAAAGCCATTGAAGATGAATCCGAGACAGTGGTGGACAGAGAAGAAGAAAAGTCTGACGAGCGCATGCCTTGCCCATGCGGTGCATGACGGGTACACAGACGCCCTGTATGTCTTCCTGCCGGTATGGCAGGCGCAGTTCGGTCTTTCCTATGCGATGCTTGCCGTCATCCGCGCCCTTTACTCCGGAACGATGGGAGGACTGCAAATCCCGGCCGACCGGGCCCTTCGCGGCCTGTCGCCGCGGGCGGCGCTGATCCTGTCGACCGTCCTCGCGGCGGCGGGCTTGCTGATCATGGCCTTGCCGTTCGGCTTGCCGGGTCTGTGCGTCGGCCTCGTCGTGGCCGGCATCGGATCGAGCATCCAGCACCCCTGCGGTTCGATGCTCGTCACCGTCAGCTACGGATCGGCATCGCGGCATCCACTCGGCATCTACAATTTTTCGGGCGATCTCGGCAAAGCGGCGCTGCCGGCGCTCGTCGCGGTGTTGTTGCCGACGATCGGCTGGCAGCCGGTGCTCGGGCTGATGGCGGCGATCGGACTCGTTCTGTCGCTCGCTTTGCTGCCGCTGGCGCCGGCGATTCCCATCGTGAGGGCTGCAAAGACGGGGACCAAGGCGGGGCAAGGCCGTGGCGGCTTCGGCATCCTGACAGTGATCGGCGCGCTCGATACGGCGACCCGCATGGGCTATCTGCTGTTTCTGCCCTTCCTCATCCATGGCCAGGGCGGGGATTCGGCGACGGTCGGACTGGCCCTCGCCCTGCTGTTCATCGGCGGCGCGCTGGGTAAGGCGACATGCGGCCTGCTCGGGGAACGGCTGGGGGTCGTCGGCAGCGTCATGGTGACCGAAGCCGCCACGGCCGTGCTGATCGCGGCGACGCTGTTCACCTCGCTGACGCCGACGCTCGTCCTGCTGCCGCTGCTCGGCACCGTGCTCAACGGCACCTCTTCGGTGCTCTACGGCACCGTGCCGGAGCTTTCCAACGGCGATACCGGCCGGGCTTTCGCGGTCTTCTACACCTGCGTCATCGGGTCCGGCGGGCTGGCCCCGATCCTTTACGGGGCAATCGCCGACCACAGCAGCCAAACGACCGGCGTGCTGGCCTCGGCGGCGACCGCCGCCCTGATCGTTCCGCTCGTCCTGATGCTGAAGCCCCATCTCGGTGCCGCCGCCGTGGAACCGCAGGGGAAGCCCGGCCTGCCGCGCTCCGCGTGACCGTCCCCACCATAGGGAGAGTTTTCCAATGACCACCGTCTCTCAAGCGCCGCTGATTCTGATAACGGGCGGGGGGCGTGGCGTCGGTGCCGCAACCGCAAGGCTTGCCGCCGCCCAGGGCTATGATGTTGCGATCAGCTTCGTCGCCGACGAGGCCGCCGCCCGTGCGGTGGCGAAGGATGTCGAAGCTCTCGGGCGCCGGTCCTTGGCGGTACGTGCCGACAGCGCGGATCCGGCGCAGGTCGCCGCGCTGTTCGCCGCAATCGACCAGGAGTTCGGCCGGATCGACGTGCTGGTCAACAACGCCGCGGTGCTCGCGCGCCAGTGCCGGACCGAGGATCTCGGCTTCGAGCGGATGCAGCGCATCTTCGCGGTCAATGCGATCGGCCCGATCCTCTGCGCCCAGCAGGCGGCCAAGCGCATGTCGCATCGCCATAACGGCCGGGGCGGCGTGGTCATCAACATCTCGTCGGCATCGGCCCGGCTCGGCAGCCCGAACGAATATGTCGACTATGCCGCCTCGAAGGGCGCCCTGGAGACCTTCACCATCGGCTTCGCCAAGGAGGTCGCGCGGGACGGCATCCGCGTCAACTGCATCCGCCCCGGCCACATCTACACCGACATGCATGCGAGCGGCGGGGAGCCGGGACGGGTGGACCGCGTCAAGGATTCGATCCCCATGGGACGAGGCGGCCAGCCCGAGGAGGTCGCGCGGGCGATCCTGTGGCTGGCGAGCGCCGAGGCTTCCTTCATCACCGGCACGTTCCTGGACGTCACCGGCGGCAAGTGAGCGTGGGCGGGGCAGCGGCAAGCGACGGGGACTTGAGCGCCGCCGCTCGCCCCCTGCCGGCTGCCGCTTAGCACCTCCCGGCTGCCGCTCGCGGCATTCCACCCCACGGGGGTAAGCGGCAGGCGTACACCGGCGGCATATCCTTCTCAGGAGAGCCGTCATGGATCACGCCCTAACATTTGTGATCGCGACACTCTGCATTCTTGCGCTCTGCTACCGCTTCTACGGCGTGTTCTTCGTGCGCAAGGTTCTCCGTGCCGACGATTCGGAAGTCACCCCGTCCCACATGCTGGCGGACGGTCGCAACTATGTGCCCACCAAGAAGTGGGTGAATGCCGGGCAGCATTTCGCCGCCATCGCCGCCGCCGGCCCGCTGGTCGGTCCGGTGCTGGCCGCCCAGTTCGGCTATCTGCCGAGCTTCCTGTGGCTGCTGATCGGCTGCGTCATCGGCGGCGCGGTGCACGACACCGTCGTGCTGTTCGCCTCGATGAAGCACAAGGGACAGTCGCTGTCCGAGGTCGCCAAGGCCGAACTCGGCCCGGTGGCCGGCTGGTGCACCGGTCTGGCGATGCTGTTCATCATCACCATCACCATGGCCGGCCTGTCGATGGTCGTCGTTCATGCGCTGGAACGCAACGCCTGGGGCACCTTCGCGGTGTTCATGACGATCCCGATCGCCATCGCGCTCGGCCTTTACGAGCGGATCACCGGCTCGTCCAAGGGCGCCACCCAGATCGGCATCGCCGCCATCGCCGCCTCGGTCTTCGCTGGTCCCTACATCCAGGGCACCATGGTCGGCGAGTGGCTGACGCTGCATGCCGAAACCGTGGCGATCGCCCTGCCGGTCTATGCCTTCTTCGCCACCGCCCTGCCGGTGTGGATGCTGCTGACTCCGCGCGGCTACCTGTCGAGCTTCATGAAGATCGGCGTGTTCGGCGCGCTGGTCGTCGGCGTCGTCTTCATCAACCCGGAAATCCGCTTCCCGGCCCTGACCGACTTCATCCATGGCGGCGGCCCGGTGCTGAACGGCCCGGTCTGGCCCTTCATCTCGATCACCATCGCCTGCGGCGCCATCTCCGGCTTCCATGCCTTCATCGGGTCGGGCACCACGCCCAAGCTGATCGACAAGTGGAGCGACATCCGTCCGGTGGCCTTCGGCGGCATGCTGGCGGAATGCCTGGTCGGCGTCATGGCGCTGATCGCCGCCACCTCGCTGCATCCGGCCGATTACTTCGCCATCAACTCCGCGCCGGCCGCCTTCAAGGCCCTGGGCATGGATGTGGTGGACCTGCCGCGGCTGAGCCAGGACATCGGTCTCGACCTCTATGGCCGGACCGGCGGTGCGGTGACGCTGGCGGTCGGCATGACCGAGATCTTCACCCGCGTGCCGTGGTTCAACAGCCTCGCCTCCTACTTCTTCCAGTTCGTCGTGATGTTCGAGGCGGTGTTCATCCTGACCGCCGTCGACAGCGGCACCCGCGTCGCCCGTTACCTGCTTCAGGATCTGTTGGGCGACCTCTATGCCCCGATGAAGCGGCTGGACTGGGTTCCCGGTTCGATCATCGCCAGCGTCATCGCCTGCGTGGCCTGGGGGTATCTGCTGACCTCGGGCGACATCAACTCGGTCTGGGCCCTGTTCGGCGTGTCGAACCAGCTGATGGCCTCGGTCGGCCTGATCATCGGCGCCACCATCATCCTGCGGCTGGCCCAGAAGCGGATCTACATGCTGACCTGCCTGGTCCCGCTGGCCTACCTGTTCGTGACGGTGAACGTCGCCGGCTACTGGATGATCGCCAACGTCTATCTGAACAAGGCCGCCAAGGGCTACAACCCCTTCAACGCCGGCATCTCGATCATCATGCTGGTGCTGGGCTTCATCATCCTGATCGCCGCCTTCCGCAAGTGGAAGGAACTGCTGCAGGCCCGCGCCATCGAGGTTCCGATGGTCGCTACCCCGGCCGAATGACGGTTTCAGTGTCGTAAAAAACGAACGGGTCCTGTGGAGTGTTCCACAGGACCCGTTTGCTTTTGTTCGTTCGGAGAGGGGAGGCGGCGGTCAGGCCGCGACGCGCTCTTCCTCTGCGTCCACCGCCACCGGCGGGATCCAGGGGATCAGGTCCCGCCCGGTGTTGGCGAGGCGCTTCGGCTCGATCCGGCCGATGACGCGGGTGCCTTCCTTGGCGATGCGCAGGATGTCGCCATCCTCCGGAACCAGCGCGCGCTCGACGCCGCAAGTGCGGGCGAGGCGGGCGTGGGCTTCCATATGCTCGATGGTGCCATGGACCGGCACGGCGAAGCGGGGACGGACCAGACCATACATGCGGGCGAGGTCGTCGCGCTTCGGGTGGCCGGAGACATGGACCGGTGCATCGGCCGGGGTGACGATCTCGACACCCATGCCGCGCAGATGCGCGTGGATGTCGGCCAGCACCTCCTCGTTGCCGGGGATGGCGCGGGCGGAGAAGATGACGGTGTCGCCCTCTTCCAGCCAGAGGTCGCGGTGCTCGTTGCGGGCCAGACGGCTGAGCGCCGCCCGCTCCTCGCCCTGGCTGCCGGTGCACAGGAACACGAGGTTCTCGCGCGGGGTCCAGGACGCCTCGCGGACATCCATGAAGTCCGGCACATGGTCGAGATAGCCGCAGGCCTGCGCCGCCTTTTCCATGCGCAGCATGGAGCGGCCGACCAGAACCACCTTGCGCCCGACCGCCGCCGCCGCTTCCGCCACCGCGGTCATGCGGGCGACGTTGGAGGCGAAGCCGGTCACGGCGATGGCGCCCGAGCGGTTGGCGAAGGCGCCGATCAGGCCGGCGCGGGCGTCGGCCTCCGAGCCGGTGGAGCCGGGCACGTCGGCGTTGGTGCTGTCGCACATCATGGCGAGCAGCCCTTCGTCGCCCAGGCGCTTCAGCGCGGCGAAATCGGTGCTGCGGCCGACCAGCGGGTTGGGATCGAACTTCCAGTCGCCGGTGTGCAGGACCGTGCCGGCCGCCGTGCGGATCGCCAGCGACATCGGTTCGGGGATCGAGTGGGTGACGGCGATGGTCTCGATCCGGAAGGGACCAATGGTCAGCGTGTCGCCGATCTCGAAGGTCTGCACCTTGGCGGCGCGGTGTGCGCCCTTTTCCTTCAGCCGGTCCCGGATGATGTGGGAGGCGAAGGGGCTGGCATAGATCGGGCAGCGCAGGCGCGGCCACAGATGGTGGATCGCGCCGATATGGTCCTCGTGCGCGTGGGTCACCACGAGGCCGACGACGTCCTGCATCCGCTCTTCGATGAAGGCCGGATCGGCCATCAGGCTGTCGATGCCCGGCGCCTCGTCGCCCATGAAGGCGACGCCGGCGTCGACGATCAGCCATTTGCCGGCGTGACCGTAGAGCGCCATGTTCATGCCGATGCGGGAACAGCCGCCCAGCGGAAGGAACAGGATCTCGTCCTTGCCCGGAACCGGGCCGGTGGGGCCGCCGCCATGGACCGGAATGGTCGCCGGGCGGGAGCCGTCGAAATCGTCACGCGGACGCGGGTTGCGATTGCGTGCGCGGTTGTTCGGCGCCATCCGGCGCCGCTTTGAATCAAACGTCATGCCTCTGTCGTACGTCTCACTTAGGCCGGCATTCGACGCTGCCGGACGGGCGTGCATCGCTCGTCGATGCGGATCTCGGGGGTGGGAGGGACCCGGCCGGAGGCGCCTTGTCGGCGGCCGTCGGACGGCTGGGATCGAATGTTTCGTGAAGGCTTATGTGGGGAAAGGAGGACGTACGTCAAGGGCGCGCGTAAAAAGTCACACGAAATGGTGGGGCATTGCTGGGATGCGCGGGGGGAGTCGGGGGCGCCCGGTGGCGCCCCCGGTGCCCGGTCAATGATTGTCGCGCGGGATCCCCATCGTCTGCGCCACGCGCTGGTACTTGACCGCCGGCTTCAGGACCATGCCCTCGTCCAACTGGTCGACGATGCCGCGCTGGATTTCCTGCCACGGCGTCTGCGACGGCGGGGCGGGGTAGCCGCCGGCGGCCTCCAGGGCGGCGCGGCGGTCGGCGAGTTCGGCTTCGGAGATCAGGATGTCGGCGCTGCCGCGGCGCAGGTCGATCCGCACGCGGTCGCCGGTGCGCAGAACGCCGAGATTGCCGCCGGCCGCCGCTTCCGGGGCGGCGTTGAGAATCGACGGGGAGCCCGAGGTGCCGGATTGGCGGCCGTCGCCGATGCAGGGTAGGGAGTGGATGCCCTGCTTGATGAGGTCGGCGGGGGGCCGCATGTTCACCACCTCGGCCGCGCCGGGGTAGCCGATGGGGCCGGCGCCGCGGATGACCAGGATGGTGTAGGCGTCGATGCCCAGAGACGGGTCGTCGATGCGGTGGTGATAGTCCTCCGGACCGTCGAAGACGACGACCTTGGCCTCGAAGGCTTCCGGGTCCTTTGGGTTGGACAGGTAGCGCTCGCGGAACTCGTCGGAGATCACGCTGGTCTTCATGATGGCGGCGTTGAACAGGTTGCCGCGCAGAACGACGAAGCCGGCGTTGATCTTCAGCGGGTCGTCGATCGGGTGGATGACGCGGGTGTCGAGGATCTCGGTGTTGCGGCAGTTCTCGCCGATGGTGCGGCCGTTGACGTTGGGGGCGTCCTCGCGGATAAGGCCCTTGGTCATCAGCTGCCCGACCACGGCCGGGACGCCGCCGGCGCGGTGGAAGTCCTCACCCAGATATTCGCCGGCGGGCTGGAGGTTGACCAGCAGCGGGATGTCCAGGCCATGGGTCTGCCAGTCGTCCACCGTCAGCGGCACGCCGATGTGCTTGGCGATGGCGTTGATGTGGATCGGCGCGTTGGTCGAGCCGCCGATGGCGGAATTGACGACGATGGCGTTGAGGAAGGCGTCGCGGGTCAGGATGTCGGACGGCTTGATGTCCTGGCGCACCATCTCGACGATGCGCTTGCCGGTCTCGTAGGCGGCCTGCTGGCGCTCGCGATAGGGAGCGGGGATGGCGGCGGAGCCGGGGAGCTGCATGCCCAGCACCTCCGCCAGCGAATTCATCGTGGAGGCGGTGCCCATCGTGTTGCAATAGCCGGTCGAGGGGGCGGACGAGGCCACCAGCTCGATGAAGCCCTGATAGTCGATCTCGCCGGCCGCCATCATCTGGCGGGCCTTCCACACGATGGTGCCGGAGCCGGTGCGCTCACCGCGGAACCAGCCGTTCAACATCGGGCCGACCGACAGGGCGATGGCCGGGATGTTGACGGTCGCCGCCGCCATCAGGCAGGCCGGGGTGGTCTTGTCGCAGCCGATGGTCAGCACCACGCCGTCGAGCGGATAGCCGTGCAGAACCTCGACGAGGCCGAGATAGGCGAGGTTGCGGTCGATGGAGGCGGTCGGCCGCTTGCCGGTTTCCTGGATCGGGTGGACCGGGAACTCGATGGCGATGCCGCCGGCGGTACGGATGCCCTCGCGCAGCCGTTCGGCCAGCACCAGATGGTGGCGGTTGCAGGGGCTGAGGTCGGATCCGGTCTGGGCGATGCCGATGATCGGGGCGCCGGACTGCAGCTCCTCCCGCGTCAGGCCGAAATTCAGGTAACGCTCCAGATAGAGCGCGGTCATGTCGGGGTTGGCGGGGTTGTCGAACCATGCGCGCGAACGCAGACGCCGTTCTGAACCGTCGGCATTGGCGGGGAAGGGGGGCTTCGTCTCGGACATATCGGCACCGGTTTCAGGTTGGGGCGCGGAGCGGATGGCTGGGCGCCGGAGTTGGGTTTGCGTCTCGTTGTGGTGGATCAGGCCGCGCGCATGTCGGCCAGGAAGCGCGACACGCAGCCGCGCAGGTCGTCGGCCTCGCCGGACAGGCCGTCGGCGGCGGATTTGACCTGACGCGAGGCGTCGCTGGTGGCCTGGAAGGCGTGGGTCACGCCGGTGATGTTGTCGCGGACATCCTGGGTGCCGCGTGCGGCGAGCTGGATGCTGCCGCTGATCTCCTGGGTGGCGGCCCGCTGCTCGCCGATGGCGGAGGCGATGGTGGTGGAGACCTCGTTGACCTCGCCGATCACCTTGGTGATCTCGGTGATGGCGCCGGCCGCCTCGCTGCTGACGCGCTGGACGGCGGCGATCTGGGTCTCGATCTCCTCGGTCGCCTTCGCCGTCTGGGCGGCGAGGCTCTTGACCTCGTTCGCCACCACGGCGAAGCCGCGTCCCGCCTCGCCGGCCCGTGCCGCCTCGATGGTGGCGTTCAGCGCCAGCAGGTTGGTCTGGGCGGCGATGGAGCCGATCAGTTGCACCACGTCGCCGATCTGGCGGGCGACGCCGGTCAGGCTGCGTACCGTCTCGTCGGTGATGCGGGCGATGCCGACCGCCTGCTCTGTCACCTGGGCGCTGTGGGCGACATGCTGGCTGATGGCGGCGATGGAGACGGCCAGTTCCTCGGCGGCGGCGGCCACCGTCTCGACGCTGCCGGTGGTCTCGCCGGAGCTGCGGACGGCGTCGCCGGCCAGACGGCTGGTCTCGTCGGTGGTCGACTGGATGGAGTGGGCGGTCGATTGCAGCTGGGATGCTGCGCTGGCGACGCGGCCCAGCGTGCTTTCCACCATGCGCTCGAACTCCTGGGTCAGGCGGTCGATGCGCTCGCCGCGGCGGACGCGGGTCTCATGCTCGGCAGCCTTGTCGGCGGCCATGCGGTCGGCCTCGATCAGGCCGGCCTGGAAGACCTGCACCGCCTCGGCCATGCCGCCGATCTCGTCGCGGCGGTCGAGGCCGGGGATGGCGACGGAGCGGTCGCCGCCGGCCAGCCGGGTCATGGCGTCGGTCATGGCGACCACCGGGCGCGACAGGCTGCGGGCGATCAGCACCGCGGCGGCGAGGCCGAGGATCAGGCCGGCGGCCGAGGCGAGCACCATCGCACTGCGGTAGCCGGCGATGTCGGCGGTGGTGTCGGCGCGCAGCTGCTGTTCGTCGGCGATGCCCTGGTCGGTCAGGGCGCGGGCCTGCTCGCCGATGGCGGTGCCGAGCGGGGTGAGGGTGCCGGTGACCAGGGCGTCGCGGCGCTGCGTCGCCTCCACCAGCCGGTCGAAGCCGGCGGCATAGCCGTCGAGCGTCTTCAGGAAGGCGGCGACCAGCCCGCGCAGGGCGGGGTCGGTCAGCGTCTTCGCCATGGTGTCGCCATTCTGGGCGGCGGTCTTCAGCTCCGTCCGGGTGGCGGTTGCGAGGCCGGCCGTGCCCTCCCCCTGGAAGCGGGCGGCGACGGTGCGGGCGGCCTGGACATGCATCGCCGCCTGGGCCGCGAGGTTCAGCGCCTCGACATTGCCGCTGCCCTTGGCGTTGGTCAGGATGGTGCTGAGCATGGTCTGCAGCTTCGACCCATATTTCGCCACCTCGGCCACCGCGTCGCTGCGCTGGGCATGCGCGGCGCGGACGGCGGCGAAGCTGTCGCCATATTGGGCGACGCGGGCCTTCATCTGCTGGACCGCCATCTGCTGGGGGGCGGTGTCGCCGCTGCCGCTGAGGCGCTGGTCCACCGCCGCGACCAGACCGGCGGCCTCCGCCGCCAGCGAGGCGACTGCATCGGCGTCCTCGTCGCGGCCGTTCAGCAGGAAGGCGGTGGTCTTCAGGCGCATGTCCAGCATCAGCGTCTGCATGCGGCCGAGATCGACCACCTGTTCCGCCAGCACGCCGTTGCGGCGCACCACCGTCTCCGTCTCCGACAGGGCGTTGATGCCCACCCCGGCGACGGCGGCGAGGAACAGCAGGATTCCGGCGCTGCCGGCGGTGATCCGGTGGCCGATGCGGGTGCCGATTTGCACGCGGGTGGCGATGGACATGCGGGGAACCTCCCTGTTGCCGGACCCTCTCCCAGGGCCTTCTACCAGTCGAAGGAGTCGGTGCGGTGCCAGCGCCCGACCATGCAGGCGTCGGCGACCAGCGACAGCGGACGGGCGTCGACGTCGCTCGCCCCTTCGCCGATCAACCGGTGGAAGTGGCGGTAGATGCGCTGGTATTCGGTGTCGGGCTCGGCCAGGACCGGGACGCCGTCCACCAGCAGGCGGGTGCCGCCATGGGTGAGGTCGAGACGTCCGTCGGCCGTGTCGATGACGATCGACCAGGTCTGCTCACCCTGCTGGAGGAAGTCGAAATCGGCGGTGACGCGGCCGATGCGGGAGCCGGGGGCCGCACTCATCTCCAGCGTCGCGGCGATCGGCGTGTCGCGGTTGGCCGGGACATGCAGGTCGGCGGCGCGGACGAAGACCGGGGCGGGCAGGATGTCGGTGAGGATCGACAGGGCGTTGATGCCGGGATCGAAGACGCCGAAGCCGCCGGCGGCGAAGATCCAGTCCTGGCCCGGATGCCAGCGCCGCACATCCTCCTTCCAGGTGATGGCGACGCTGCGGATGGTGGCATCGGCCAGCCGGCGGCGGGTTTCCTCGACCGCCGGGTTGAACTGCGAATGCCAGGCGGTGAACAGGGTGCGGCGGGCGGATTCTGCCTCCGCCACCAGATCGTGAAGCTCCGACAGGGTGGCGGCGGGCGGCTTCTCGATCAGCACATGCTTGCCGGCGCGCAGGGCCTCCACCGTCAGCCCGTGGCGCACGGCAGGCGGGGTGCAGAGCGCCACGGCGTCGAGAGCGGGCAGGGTCGCCAGCATCTCCGCCTGGGAGCGGAAGGTCGGCACGCCTTCAGTGCCGACGCCGTCCGGGCTGACCACGGCGGCGAGTTCGAACAGGCCGGTGGTGGCGATGGCCGGGATGTGCTGGTCGCGGGCGATCTTGCCCAAGCCGACGAGACCGAGGGTGGGGAGCGTCATGGCGGTAAGTCCGGTCGGGGCGGAAAGCCTCAGGCCTTGCCCTTGTTGTAGACGTCGAAGCAGACGGCGGCGAGCAGCACCAGACCCTTGATGACCTGCTGCCAGTCGATGCCGATGCCGACGATCGACATGCCGTTGTTCATCACGCCCATGATGAAGGCGCCGATCACCGCACCGGTCACCCGCCCGACGCCGCCCGAGGCGGACGCTCCGCCGATGAAGCAGGCGGCGATCACGTCCAGCTCGAACGAGACGCCGGCCTTCGGCGTGGCGGTGTTGAGGCGGGCGGCGAAGATCAGGCCGGCCAGGGCGGCGAGCACGCCCATGTTGACGAAGGTGTAGAAGGACAGGCGGCGGGTATCGATGCCCGACAGCTTGGCCGCCTTCTCGTTGCCGCCCAGCGCGTAGATGCGCCGACCGATGGTGGTGTCGCGGGTGACGAAGGCGTAGAGGCCGATCAGCAGCGCCATGATGATGAGGACGTTCGGCAGCCCTTTGTAGGTCGCCAGCAGCCAGCCGACATAGGCGACCACCGCGAACAGGCCGGCGCTCTTCAGCACGAACAGGATCAGCGGCTCCTGCTCGATGGCGAAGCGGTGGCGGCGGATGCGGGCGGCGACGCTGAAGGCGATCAGGATGGCCGGCGTCGCGATGCTCAGCAGCAGCGTGGTGGTGTGGAACCCGGTGGTGCCGAAGATGTCCGGGATGAAGCCGGAGCTGAGGCGCTGGAACTCCACCGGGAAGGGACCGACGGACTGGCCGGCCAAGAGCGCGAGGCTGAGGCCGCGGAAGACCAGCATGCCGGCCAGCGTTACGATGAAGGACGGGATGCGGAAATAGGCGACCCAGTAGCCTTGTGCCGCGCCGATGGCGGCGCCCGCCATCAGGCTGACGATGGCGGTGGGGATGAAGTGCCAGTGGAACTGCACCATCAGGATGGCGGCCAGCGCGCCGATGAAGCCGACGATGGACCCGACCGACAGGTCGATGTGCCCGGCGACGATCACCAGCAGCATGCCCAGCGCCATGATGACGATGTAGCTGTTCTGCAGCACGAGGTTGGTCAGGTTCAGCGGCTGCAGCAGCGTGCCGTTGGTCATGTATTGGAAGAACGCCACGATCGCCAGCAGCGAGATCAGCATGCCGTAATCGCGCATGTGGCTCTTCAGGAACTTGGCCATCGAAGCCTGACGGGACGGCGCGGCGGGCATGTTCAGTTCGGCGCTCATTGCAGGGACTCCCGGGCAGCAGCGGCCACGGCGGCGCGCGTTGCCGTGGATTTCGAGGCGGAGGACATGATGGCGTGCATGATCTTTTCCTGGCTGGCCTCGGCCGCCGGCATCTCGGCGACCAGCGCGCCTTCATTCATCACGTAGATGCGGTCGGCGACACCCAGCAGCTCCGGCAGTTCCGACGAGATCAGGATGACGCCGCGGCCTTCGGCCACCAGCTGGTTGACGATGGTGTAGATTTCATATTTGGCGCCGACGTCGATGCCGCGGGTCGGTTCGTCCAGGATCAGCACCTGCGGGTCGGCGAACAGCCATTTGCTGAGCACGACCTTCTGCTGGTTGCCGCCGGACAGGTTGACCGTCTGCTGGAACACGTCGGAGCAGCGGATGCGCAGGCGGCGGCGGAAGTCGTTGGCAACCTCGATCTCGCGCTCGTGGTGGATGACGCCGCGCTTGGCGACGCCGTCCAGCTTGGCCAGCGTCACGTTGTGGCGGATGTCGTTGTCCAGCACGAGACCGTAATGCTTGCGGTCCTCCGTGGCGTAGGCCAGCCCGCTGTCCATCGCCCGGCGGATGGTCGACACGTCGATCTCGCGCCCGGCGAGGAAGGCCTTGCCGCGGATGTTGCGGCCGTAGGAACGGCCGAACAGGCTCATGGCGAATTCGGTGCGGCCGGCGCCCATCAGGCCGGCGATGCCGACAACCTCGCCCCGGCGGACATGAAGGTCGATGTCGCGCACGACGCGGCGGCCGGGATGGATCGGGTGGTCGGCGCTCCAGCCCTTCACCTCGAACAGGATGTCGCCGGGGTTGCTGGTGCGGCGCGGATAGCGGTCGGCAAGGTCACGGCCGACCATGCCCTTGATGATGCGGTCCTGGCTGATGGGGGCGTCGTGGCAGTCCAGCGTCTCCACCGTGGTGCCGTCGCGCAGGATGGTGACGCGGTCGGCGACCTTGGCGATCTCGTTCAGCTTGTGCGAGATCAGGATGGAGGAGATGCCCTGTTCCTTGAAGCGCAGCAGCAGGGCCAGCAGGGCGTCGCTGTCGCTTTCGTTCAGGCTGGCCGTCGGCTCGTCCAGGATCAGCAGCTTGACCTCCTTGGACAGGGCCTTGGCGATCTCCACCAGCTGCTGCTTGCCGACGCCGATGTCGGTGATGAGGGTTTCGGGCGAATCGGTCAGGCCGACCGTGCGCAGAAGCTCGCGCGCGCGGGCGGTGGCGGCGATCCAGTCGATCCGGCCGCGTTTGGCCTGCTCGTTGCCGAGAAACAGGTTCTCGGTGATCGACAGCAGCGGAACCAGCGCCAGTTCCTGGTGGATGATTATGATGCCCAGCTTCTCGCTGTCGGCGATGCCGCGAAAGGCGACGGGCTGGCCGCGGAAGCGGATTTCGCCCTCGTAGGTGCCGTGCGGGTAGACGCCGCTGAGCACCTTCATCAGCGTCGATTTGCCGGCGCCGTTCTCGCCGATCAGCGCGTGGATCTCCCCCTCGCGGACCGAGAGGTTGACGTTGTCGAGCGCCTTGACGCCCGGGAACGTCTTGGTGATGCCGCGCATCTCAAGAATGCTGTCCATGGATAAATCCCCGATCGCCGACCTTGCCGTCCGAGCTGCAGTTGGACGGGGCGCGGGTGAGGGTGCCGGTCGGCGCCCTCACCCCGCGCCGTTCACTCACTTGATCTGCGATTCCTTGTAATAGCCGCTGTCGACCAGGACCTGCTTCCAGTTGGAGGCGTCGACGCTGACCGGCTTCAGCAGATAGGAGGGAACCACCTTCTTGCCGTTGTCGTAGGTCTTGGTGTCGTTGACCTGCGGCTTGCGGCCGGCCAGCAGGTCGTCGACCATGCCCACCGTGACCTTCGCCAGTTCGCGGGTGTCCTTGAAGACGGTGGAGCGCTGCTCGCCCGCCAGGATCGACTTGACCGACGGCACCTCGGCGTCCTGGCCGGTGACGACCGGCATCGGCTGCTGCGGGGTGCCATAGCCGACGCCCTTCAGCGACGAGATGATGCCGATGCTGAGCCCGTCATAGGGCGACAGCACGGCGTCCAGCTTCTTGTCGCCGTAATAGGCGCTGAGCAGGTTGTCCATGCGGGCCTGGGCGACGGCGCCGTCCCAGCGCAGGGTGGACACCTTGTCCATGCCGATCTGGCCGCTCTGCACCTTCAGCTTGCCGCTGTCGATGTAGGGCTGAAGCACCGACATGGCGCCGTTGTAGAAGAAGTAGGCGTTGTTGTCGTCGGGCGAGCCGCCGAACAGTTCGATGTTGAACGGACCCTTGCCGTCCTTGAGGCCGAGGGCCTTCTCGATGTAGGAGGCCTGGAGGACGCCGACCTGGAAGTTGTCGAAGGTGGCGTAGTAATCGACGTTGGGCGAATTGCGGATCAGGCGGTCGTAGGCGATGACCTTGACGCCCTGTTCCGCCGCCTTCTGGAGCACGTCGGTCAGCGTCGTTCCGTCGATGGCGGCGATCACCAGAACCTTGTCGTTCTTGGTGACCATGTTCTCGATCTGGGCGAGCTGGTTGGGGATGTCGTCCTCTGCATATTGCAGATCGGTCTTGTATCCCTTTTCCTGGAAATACTTGACCATGTTGTTGCCGTCGTCGATCCAGCGCGCCGACGACTTGGTCGGCATGGCGATGCCGACGGTCGGCTTGGTCTGGGCAAGTGCCGGCACGGCGGCGCCGGTGACGACGAGCAGGCCGACGGCGAGGCCGGCGAACTTGGAAGTGAAAGAAGACCCTTTAGGAGACGACATGGACCGGAATCCTCCCCGTTACTGCGGCACGCGATACGCCGCCCCCGCGTTCTGTGGCGCGGATGGCGTCGGACGCGATGGTTTGTGTCCCTAGCAATCCTCCGTTTTCCCATAACTGTCAAATATGATTATTCGGCAAATCGATATGCATTTAGGTATCGACCATCACATCGCTCAGGCGGTGGCCGACACCAGGCGCATCTTGAGCTCCGACGCCGCGCGCACCGCCGACAGCACGGTGCGGGCACCCGGCGACAGCGGCCGGTCCTTCAGCCAGAAGATGCCGTAGGGTTCGACGCTGAAGCGCTTGTGGAAGGGCATGATCTCGCAGCAGCCGCTGGGCGAGAACACCTGGGCCAGGGCACGGGCGAAGACGGTGATCGACTCGGTTTCCGCCACCATCGCCATCGAGATGACGGGGGAAGCGCTTTCGATCACCCGGTGCGGCAGCCGGGCGCCTTCGGCCCGGAACAGCGCCTCCACCCGGTCGCGCAGCAGCGTGCCGACCGGCTGCAGGATCCAGGTGGCGTCGGACAGGTCGGCGGCGGTCAGCGGACGGCCCAGCTGCAGAAGGGGGTTGCCTTCGCGGCAGATGAAGCACAGCTCCTCGCTGCTGATTTCCTGATATTCGAAGGCGGTGGGGTCGAAATGGCCGGGCAGGCGGCCGATGGCGAAATCCATCACCCCCTGATGGACGCGGTCGGCCAGCACGTCGCTGGTCTCCACCGCCACGGCGACCTTCAGGTTGGGATGTTCGCGGGTCAGGCTGCTGATGACCGGCACCACCAGCTCCACCGCCGGGGCCATCACCGTGCCGATCGACACCCGGCCGCTGTGGCCGGCGAGGAGCGCGTTCAGCTCCTCCCCCGTCTCCTGCAGCTCGCTGAGGATCATCCGGGCGTGGCGGATCATGAGGCTGCCGTACCAGTTCGGCTCGACGCCGCGGCCATGGCGGTCGAACAGCTCGATGCCCAGTGTTTCCTCCAGGTCGCCCAGCAGTTTGGAGGCGGCGGGCTGCGACATGTTCAGGCTGGCGGCGGCGCGGTGCAGGTTGCGGTGTTCGTCGAGCGCCGCGAACAGCTGGAGATGGCGCAGCTTCAGCCGCGCCTTCTGGAACCAGTTCGGGGAAAAGCGTTGCTGGGTCACGGGGGGAATGCCTCCGGTCGGGCAGCGGCGTCGGGATCGGAAATGCCGGGATACGACATTTGATATCGCAAACGCCGATCTTCATATTGGACGATTATCAAGAGGCCCCTTATCGTTTGGGCCGTCAACAAATTTTGAAAAGGCCGCCGGCGAATGGCGGTCCGCCAGGGTGAGGGGGTCGAGCGGTATGGCGCAGGAAGCGCGTTGCGTCTGGCAAGCTCGGGCGCTGCTGGGGGAAGGTCCGCTCTGGTCCCCGCGGCAGGACGCCGTCTATTTCGTCGACATCCGCGGCTCCCGCATCCTGCGCCACGGCCTGTCTGATTGCTCGCAGGCAGTGTGGGATCTGGATGACGCCGCCTGCTGGCTGGTGGAGAGCGCCGACGGCGACGGCTTCATCGCCGGGCTGCGCTCGCGCCGGGTGGTCCGGCTGCGGTTGGAGCCGGGGCAGGCGACGGTTGCCGAAGAGATCGCGCGGATCGAGCCGGACATGCCGGGCAACCGGCTGAACGACGGCAAGGCCGACCGCGACGGCCGGCTGTGGGTCGGCAGCATGGACGATGCGGAGGAGGCGCCGGCTGGCAGCTTCTACCGCATCGATCACGATGGCTCGGTCACGCGGGTCGATCAGGGCTATACCGTCGCCAACGGGCCGGCGCTGTCGCCCGACGGCCGGACGATCTACCACACCGACAGCGCGGCGCGGAGGGTCTACGCCTTCGACATCGGCGCCGATGGCGGCCTGTCGGGCAAGCGCGTCCACATCCGCTTCACCGAGGCCGACGGCTATCCCGACGGCATGACCTGCGATGCCGAGGGCGGGCTGTGGATCGCCCATTGGGACGGCGCGCGCGTTAGCCGCTTCCGTCCCGACGGGACGCTGGACCGCGTGATCGCGCTGCCGGTGTCCCGCGTCACCTCCTGCGTCTTCGCCGGTCCCGATCTGGACCGGATGTTCATCACCACCGCGGCGCATGGCCGGGACGAGGAACCGCTGGCCGGTGCGCTGTTCGAGTGCGATCCCGGCGTGCGCGGCCTGCCGGCCTGCGGGTTCGGACCCGCCTCGCGCTGAACGCTGTCCGGATTTTCATGCCGGAATTCGATGAAGGATACGATTGCCATGCCGTCCAGCGCCCGCCCTTATCGTGGCGTCTTCCCCGTCGTCCCCACCATCTTCACTGAATCGGGAGAGCTGGACCTCGACGGTCAGAAGCGCTGTGTCGACTTCATGATCGACGCCGGCTCCAGTGGCCTGTGCATCCTCGCCAACTTCTCCGAACAGTTCGTGCTGACCGACGACGAGCGCACGGTGCTGATGGAGACGATGCTGGCCCATGTCGCCGGCCGGGTGCCGGTGATCGTCACCACCACCCATTTCAGCACCCGCGCCTGCGCCGAGCGCAGCCGCCGCGCCCAGGATCTGGGTGCCGCCATGGTGATGGTGATGCCGCCCTACCACGGCGCCACCATCCGCGTGCCGGAGGCCGGCATCGTCGAGTTCTTCCAGCGCGTTTCGGACGCCATCGACATCCCGATCATGATCCAGGACGCGCCGGTCAGCGGCACCGCGCTGTCCGCCCCGCTGCTGGCGCGGATGGCGCGGGAGATCGCGCAGGTCTCCTACTTCAAGATCGAGGTGCCGCAGGCGGCGGCCAAGCTGCGCACGCTGATCGAGTTGGGCGGCGACGCCATCGAGGGGCCGTGGGACGGCGAGGAGGCGATCACGTTGCTGGCCGACCTCGACGCCGGGGCGACGGGGGCGATGACCGGCGGCGGCTACCCGGACGGCATCCGGCAGATCGTCGATCCGTATCTGGCGGGCGACCGCGAGGCGGCGGTGGCGGCCTATGGGCGCTGGCTGCCGCTGATCAACCACGAGAACCGCCAGTGCGGCATCGCCACCGCGAAGATCCTGATGAAGGAGGGCGGCGTCATCAAGTCCGACGCGATGCGCCACCCGCTGGCGGGTCCGCACCCCATCAGCCGCGAGGGGTTGCTGGACGCGGCGCGGCGGCTCGATCCGCTGGTGCTGCGCTGGGGGCGGTAGGTCGTCGCGGCGGGTGCCCCCTCCCCATCCCTCCCCCACCTTCGGTGGAAGAGGGGGCAGGAGCTTTGCGGGAGTTTAGCAAAGGACGGCGGCAGTCCCCTCTCCCGCGAAGCGGGGGAGGGTTAGGGAGGGGGCAAAACGCCCTCCACAAAGGAGACCCCACATGACCATCACCGGCGAGATGCTGATCGGCGCAAGCGCCCACCGCGGCCGCCAGGGCGAGTTCCGCGCCGTCGACCCCGCCACCGGCGAGGCGCTGGAGCCCGTCTTCCACGGCGGCGGCGCAGCCGAGGTGGAGCGCGCCTGCGCCCTAGCCTGGGCCGCCTTCGACGGCTTCCGTGAGACCGGCCTGGAGCAGCGCGCGACCTTCCTGGAGGCGGTCGCCCAGAACATCCTCGACATCGGCGACGACCTCATCACCCGCGCCATGGCCGAAAGCGGCCTGCCGCGCGCCCGGCTGGAGGGCGAACGCGGCCGCACCGTCGGCCAACTCCGCCTGTTCGCCCAAGTCGTCCGCGAGGGAAGCTGGATCGAGGCCCGCATCGACCCGGCGCTGCCGGCGCGCACCCCGCTGCCGCGTGCCGATATCCGCCAGCGCCACATCCCGCTCGGCCCGGTCGCGGTGTTCGGCGCGTCGAACTTCCCGCTCGCCTTCTCGGTGGCCGGCGGCGACACCGCCTCGGCCTTCGCCGCCGGCTGCCCGGTGGTGGTGAAGGGCCATGGCGCCCATCCCGGCACCTCGGAGCTGGTCGGCCGCGCCATCCAGGCGGCGGTTGCCTCCTGTGGCCTGCCCGAAGGCGTCTTCTCGCTGCTGTTCGGCACCGGCAACGAGATCGGCACGGCGCTGGTCGCCGATCCGCGCATCAAGGCGGTGGGCTTCACCGGCTCGCGCCGCGGCGGGCTGGCGCTGATGGAGGTGGCGGCCAAGCGGCCGGAGCCGATCCCCGTCTATGCCGAAATGAGCAGCATCAACCCGGTCTTCCTGATGCCGGCGGCGCTGGCGTCGCGCGCCGAGGGGCTGGGCAAGGCGTTCGTCGCCTCGCTGACCATGGGCGCCGGGCAGTTCTGCACCAACCCCGGCATCCTGCTCGGCGTCGAAGGCCCCGACCTCGACCGCTTCGTCAATGCCGCGGTTGCGGCGCTCGGCGGCAGTGCGGCGTCCACCATGCTGACGCCGGGCATCCACGCCGCCTATGACGCCGGTGTCGCCAAGCTGGCCGGCAGCGGCGCGGTGACGGCGCTGGCGCGCGGTCTGGCCTGCAGCGGCCCGAACCAGGCGCAGGCGGCCTTCTTCACCACCACGGCGGACGCCTTCCTGGCCGACACCGAGTTGCAGGAGGAGGTCTTCGGCGCCGCCTCTCTGCTGATCCGCTGCCCGGACGTGGCGGCGATGAAAGCGGTGGCGGAAAAGCTGGAAGGGCAGCTGACGGCGACCTTGCAGATGGATGCGGAGGACAAGGCGGCGGTGGCGGGTCTGATCCCGACGCTGGAGCGCAAGGCCGGCCGCCTCCTGGCGAACGGCTGGCCGACGGGGGTTGAGGTCTGTCACGCGATGGTGCATGGCGGCCCGTTCCCGGCGACCTCGGACCCGCGCAGCACCTCGGTCGGCACGCTGGCGATCCGCCGCTTCCTGCGCCCGGTCTGCTACCAGGACATTCCCGCCGACCTGCTGCCCGAGGCCTTGCGCGACGGCAACCCGCTGGGGCTGTGGCGGCGCATCGACGGAACGCTCGGAAAAGACTGATCGACACCAGCAACCCGCAACGGCTGCGTCAGAGGGAGCGCTGACGCAGAGCAAACCGTCGTGCCCGGCCGCGTGCCGGGTCCGACGGCCGGGGACGGCGTGCGTCCGCGCGCCGCCGAAGCACCGCTCCCGCACACGGTACCGAAGCAAGAACAAACCGCATTAAGAGGAAACCCTGATGGTGAGATCCGCTCTGCTGCTTGGCGCAGCCACCCTTTCGCTCGTCTCCGTCCTGGGAGCCGGCCCGGCCTTCGCCCAGTCGAAGTTCGACGTGGTCATCGGTGGCGACGCCTATTTCGAGGCCGGCTATGTCGATCAGGACCGCGACGCCGGCCTGCGCTCCACCGAGTTCCGCAACCGTCTGCGCCTGCTGGTGACGCCGAAAGCCAAGGCCGACAACGGGCTGGAATACGGCGCCCGTTTGCGCCTGCTGGCGGAGAACGGTGCCGGCAACGCCCGCACCACCGGCTATGACCGCGCCTTCCTGTTCGTCAACGGCAGCTTTGGCACCGTGCATATGGGCGTGGAGAACGGCCCGTCCGACGACAGCGGCATCATCGCCCCGTCCGACTGGGGCACCGGCGGCGTCGACGGCTCCTTCCCGTCCTGGCTCGGCAACAGCGCGGCCAATTCGCCGGTCACCATCGGCAACATCCGCGCCCTGATCTCCGGTAACCCCGCCACCCGCGCCACCTACTGGACGCCGGAGATCGCCGGCTTCAAGCTCGGCGCCTCCTACCAGCCGTCGTCGGACAGCAGCGGCACCGACGTCAACCGCTCCAAGTTCGCGCTGGCCTCGGCCAACCGCACCGGCGCCTATCGCGACGTCTACGAGGTCGGCGGCACCTACACCAACAGCTTCGGCGGTGTCGCGGTCAATGCCAGCCTGTTCTACCTGGGCGGCAAGGCCAAGGATTCCAGCATCACCGGGGCGAGCTTCGACGATCTGTCCTCCACCCACGCCGGCCTGACCGTGGCCTATGGCGGGCTGAAGGTCGGCGGCAGCTATGCCTGGTCGGGCGACAGCGGCTATGCCAAGTCCAGCACCGCCGGCATCGTCAGCCGCGAGAAGCAGGACGTCTGGACCGCGGGCGCGCAGTACACCTTCGGGCCCACCACGCTGGGCGTCGGTTACCTGAACGCCAAGGATGCCGGCGACCTGACGGTGCGCGGCCGGACCAAGTTCGAGCTGATCACCGTCGGCGCCAAGTATGTGGTCGCCCCCGGCTTCGCCATCGGGCCGGAATACAACCACTTCAAGCTCAGCTCCGACGTCGCCGCCAACAGCGACAAGGGCGACATGTTCCTGGTCCAGGCGAATCTCGCCTTCTAAGGGCCTCGCTTTCTGATACGGGGCCGGTTGACGTCCTGGTCCCTTTTCCTTCGGCTTCGCGCCGCCCGCGGTGTTGCTCTCCATCCCGCCGCGGCGGTTGCGTCCCGGCGCGCTCTCCCTCGGGTGCGTCGGCCCTGTTCCGGACAGGAGCAGGGTCACCTCACGGCCGGGCGGCCTTGCGCTGCCCGGCCGTTTTTTCGACCTGGGTTTGGCCCTGATTCCGCGCCAGCCATATCCTTTTCGGCATCATGCAGGTCGAGAATCGTATTGGACAGTTATGGTTCTGTGTACTTAAAGTAGGCATGACGAACAATTTCGGACCGGGCTGCGATCAGGAAAATTCCTCGCCCCGTCCCGTCGCCCGCCTTCATCCAGCAAGCACCGCAATAAATCCTCGCCATAAAACCTCAGGGAGTGAAACGGATGTCCAGGAAATGGGTGATCTCCGCCGCCACCGCCGCCGCGGCGCTGTTCATCGGGTTGGGCGCCGTCCAGGCCGCCGATGCCAAGAAGCTGGTCGTCGGCTTCTCGCAGATCGGTTCGGAATCGGGCTGGCGCGCGGCCGAGACGAAGACCGCCAAGACGGAAGCCGAGAAGCGCGGGATCGACCTCAAGATCTCCGACGCCCAGCAGAAGCAGGAGAACCAGATCAAGGCCGTGCGCTCCTTCGTCGCCCAGGGCGTCGACGCGATCTTTATCGCGCCGGTGGTGGCGACCGGTTGGGATTCGGTGCTGAAGGAGGCCAAGGAGGCGAAGATCCCGGTCATGCTGCTCGACCGGCAGATCGAGACCAAGGACCAGAGCCTGTACATGACCGCCGTCACCTCCGACACCGTGCATGAAGGCCGGGTGGCCGGCGAATGGCTGGCCAAGAAGACCGGCGGCAAATGCGCGGTGGTGGAGTTGCAGGGCACTGTCGGCTCCTCGCCCGCCATCAACCGCAAGAAGGGCTTCGACGAGATCGTCGCCAAGAATCCGGGGATGAAGATCATCCGCACCCAGTCCGGCGACTTCACCCGCGCCAAGGGCAAGGAGGTGATGGAGAGCTTCATCAAGGCCGAGAATGGCGGCAAGGGCATCTGCGCCGTCTATGCCCACAACGATGACATGGCGGTCGGCGCCATCCAGGCGATCAAGGAAGCCGGCCTGAAGCCGGGCCAGGACATCCTGGTCGTGTCGATCGACGGCGTGCCCGACATCTTCAAGGCGATGTCCGAAGGCGAGGCGAACGCCACGGTGGAGCTGACGCCGAACATGGCCGGCCCGGCCTTCGACGCGCTGATCGCCTACAAGAAGGACGGCAAGATGCCGCCGAAGTGGATCCAGACGGAATCGAAGCTGTTCACGCCCGACACCGCCAAGGAAGAGTATGAGCGCCGCAAGGACGCCTACTGATCGGGGGTGAAATCTCCCTCTCCCCCGCTCACGCGCAAACTTCGTTTGCGCTGACGCGACAGGCGGACCTTTGGTCCGCCGAAAGCGGGGAGAGGGGATTCTCCACATATTTCATTGCGCTTCCGGCGAGGTCCGCCATGACGGCATCCACCGCTCCCCCTTCCGCGCCTCTGCTGGCGATCCGCGGGCTGTCCAAGGCCTTCCTCGGCGTCCAGGCGCTCGACGGCGTCGACTTCACGCTGCGCCATGGCGAGATCCATGCCCTGCTGGGCGAGAACGGCGCCGGCAAATCGACGCTCATCAAGACGCTGACCGGCGTCTATCAGCGCGACGGCGGCAGTGTGGCGCTGGAGGGGCGGGAGATCGCGCCGCGCGGGGTGGAGGAGGCGCAGCGCCTGCACATCGGCACCGTCTATCAGGAGGTGAACCTGCTGCCGAACCTGTCGGTGGCGGAAAACCTGTTCCTGGGGCGCCAGCCGATGCGCTGGGGACTGGTCGATCGCGGCGCCATGCGGCGGCGGGCGCGGGCCATTCTGATGCCCTATGGCCTGTCGATCGACGTGACGGCGCCGCTCGGCCGCTTTTCGGTGGCGACGCAGCAGATCATCGCCATCGCACGGGCGGTCGACATGTCGGCCAAGGTGCTGATCCTCGACGAGCCCACCGCCAGCCTGGACGCGCAGGAGGTGGCGGTGCTGTTCAAGGTGATGCGGACCCTGCGGTCGCGCGGCATCGGCATCGTCTTCGTCACCCATTTCCTCGATCAGGTCTATGAGGTCTGCGACCGCATCACCGTGCTGCGTAACGGCCGGCTGGTGGGCGAGCGGCGGACGGCCGAGCTGCCGCGCCTCGACCTCGTCGCCATGATGCTGGGGCGGGAGCTGGAGGCGGCGGCGCACCGCATCGACCTCGGCCCGGCGGAGGTGGACAGCCGTCCGCCGCTGGCCAGCTTCAAGGGATTCGGCAAATCGCGCGGCGTCGAGCCCTTCGACCTCGACATCCGCCCCGGCGAGGTGGTGGCGCTGGCGGGGCTGCTGGGCTCCGGCCGGACCGAGACGGTGCGGTTGATCTTCGGCATGGACCGCGCCGACCAGGGCGAGGCGACCGTCGCTGGCCGCGCCGTGCGGCTGAAGGGGCCGCGCGACGCCGTGCGGCTCGGCTTCGGCTTCTGTCCGGAGGACCGCAAGAAGGAGGGCATCGTCGGCGAGCTGTCGGTGCGGGAGAACATCATCCTGGCGCTCCAGGCCCGGCAGGGCTGGCTGAAGCCGATCCCGCGCCGCCGGCAGGAGGAGATCGCCGACCGCTTCATCCGCCTGCTCGACATCCGCACGCCGGACGCCGAACGGCCGATCCAATTGTTGTCGGGCGGCAACCAGCAGAAGGCGCTGCTGGCGCGCTGGCTGGCGACCGAGCCGCGGCTGCTGATCCTCGACGAGCCGACGCGCGGCATCGACGTTGGCGCGCATGCCGAGATCATCCGGCTGATCGAGCGGCTGTGCGCCGACGGCATGGCGCTGCTGGTGGTGTCGTCGGAGCTTGAGGAGATCGTCGCCTACAGCCGCCGCGTGGTCGTGCTGCGCGACCGCCGCCATGTGGCGGAACTGAGGGGAGGGGAGGTCAGCGTGGAGCGTATCGTCGCCGCCATCGCGTCGGAGACGCCGGCCGCCGGATCGGGTGTAGAGGTGCGGCAATGACGCTGTCCGCTCCCGTCCCGTCGCGCAACCTGCCGCAATATGGCGCGCTGATCGCCGTTCTCCTGGCTAATTGGCTGCTGTTTCCCGATTTCTTCGCCATTCGCCTGCAGGACGGCCGGCTGTTCGGCAGCCTGATCGACGTGCTGAACCGCGGCGCCCCGGTGGCGCTGCTCGCCATCGGCAT
Source organism: Azospirillum sp. A1-3 (assembly GCF_023806445.1). Classification (NCBI taxonomy): domain Bacteria; kingdom Pseudomonadati; phylum Pseudomonadota; class Alphaproteobacteria; order Rhodospirillales; family Azospirillaceae; genus Azospirillum; species Azospirillum sp. A1-3. The sequence continues at coordinate 270,712 of NZ_JAMSLU010000008.1, read as the reverse complement.
GACGATGGTCATCGCCACCCGCGGCGTCGATCTGTCGGTGGGCGCCGTCATGGCGATTTCCGGCGCGGTCGCCGCAACCATGACCGGTGCCGGATGGGGATTGCCGGCGGTGCTGGCGGCGTCGCTGGCGGCCGGGCTGCTGTGCGGGCTGTGGAACGGGCTGCTGGTGGCGGTGCTGCGCATCCAACCGATCATCGCCACCCTGATCCTGATGGTCGCCGGGCGCGGCATCGCCCAGCTGGTGACGGAGGGGCAGATCGTCACCTTCACCAGCCCGGCGCTCGCCTTCATCGGCGGCGGGTCCTTCCTGACCGTGCCGATGCCGGTGGTCATCACCATCGCGCTGCTGGCGGTCACGGCCCTGCTGGTGCGGGCGACGGCGCTGGGGCTGATGATCGAAGCGGTCGGCATCAACCGGCTGTCCAGCGCCGGGGCCGGCGTCAACACGCCGGTGGTGCTGGTCGCCGTCTATGTCTGGTGCGGGCTGTGCGCCGCGGTCGCCGGGCTGATCGTCACCGCCGACATCCGCGGCGCCGATGCCAACAATGCCGGGCTGTGGCTGGAGCTGGACGCCATCCTGGCGGTGGTGGTCGGCGGCACGTCGCTGCTGGGTGGGCGGTTCGGACTGGTGCTGTCGGTGGTGGGCGCGTTGATCATCCAGGCGATGAACACCGGCATCCTGCTGAGCGGCTTCAAGCCGGAATTCAACCTGATCGTCAAGGCGGGCGTTCTGCTGGTCGTCCTGCTGCTGCAATCGCCGACGCTGACCCTGTTCCTGCCGCGCCCGAAAGGGGCACGGCCGATGGGCGCAGTCAAGCCGCCGGTGGCGCCGACCAGCGGAGGGGCAAAGCCATGACCAGTGCACTCCAGCGCTTCCTTCCCCTGATCGTCACCACCGCCGTGCTGGTGGTCGGGTTCCTGCTGTGCGCGGCGCAGTTCCCCAACTTCGCCTCCTGGCGGGTGGTAGGCAACCTGTTGACTGACAACGCTTTTCTCGGGATCACGGCGGTCGGCATGACCTTCGTCATCCTGTCCGGCGGGATCGACCTGTCGGTGGGGGCGGTGATCGGCTTCACCACCGTGCTGCTGGCCGTGCTGATCGAGCATGGCGGCTGGCACCCGCTGGCCGCCTTCGCCGTCGCGCTGATCGCCGCCGGCGGCTTCGGCGCGGCGATGGGCGGGGTGATCCATGTCTTCCAGATGCCGCCCTTCATCGTCACGCTGGCCGGCATGTTCATCGCCCGTGGGTTGGGCTTCGTCCTGACCACCGATTCGGTGCCGATCAACCATCCGCTCTATGGCGAGCTGAACGACATCGCCCTGCGCTTCGGGGCTGGGGGCAAGCTCAGCCTGCCGGCGATGCTGATGCTGGGGGTGGTGGTCGCGGCGGTGGTGCTGGCGCACTGGACCCGCTTCGGCGCCAACCTCTACGCGCTGGGCGGCAACCGGCAGTCGGCGGAGCTGATGGGCGTGCCGGTGGGGCGGACGACGGTGGCGGTCTATGCTCTGTCGGGGCTGCTGGCCGGGTTGGCGGGGATCGTCTTCTCGCTCTACACCGGCGCCGGCTATTCGCTGGCGGCGACGGGGGTGGAGCTGGACACCATCACCGCGGTGGTGATCGGCGGCACCCAGTTGACCGGCGGCTATGGCTATGTCGTCGGCACCTTCGTCGGCGTGCTGATCCAGGGGTTGATCCAGACCTATATCACCTTCGACGGCACCTTGAGCAGCTGGTGGACCAAGATCGCCATCGGTGTCCTGCTGTTCGTCTTCATCCTGTTGCAGAAGGGTCTGCTGACGGTCTGGGCCGGCCGCGGCGGCGAACCGGCGGAGGCGTGATGCCCATCGAGAGTTTCCTGTTCGATACCGTCGAGGGGCGGCCGGTGGAGGGTTTCACCCTGTCCGCCGACGGGCTGGAGGCGACCGTCATCGCCCATGGCGCCCGGCTGGTGCGGATGCTGGTGCCCGGCCGCGATGGGACCAGAGCCGACGTGGTGCTGGGCTTCAACCGGCTGGCCGATTACCTGGCGAGCGACGCCTATTTCGGCGCTACCTGCGGCCGCTACGGCAACCGCATCGGCGGGGCGGCCTTCACGCTCGACGGGGTGCGCCATGAGTTGGCCGTCAACGAGCCGCCGAACCAGTTGCACGGTGGGCCGGAAGGGTTCGACCGCCGGATCTGGGACGCCAAGGTTGATGAGGCGGAGAACGCCATCACCTTCACACTGGTCTCTCGGGATGGCGACCAGGGCTATCCGGGGACGCTGACGGCGAGCACGCGCTACCAGTTGAGTGACGATGGGGTGCTGGAAATCCGGATGACGGCGGTCTGCGACCGGCCGACCATCGTCAACATTGTCCATCACAGCTATTGGAACCTCGGGGGTCATGCGTCGGGCGATTTGCGCGACCAACGGCTGACGGTGCAGGGCGGCTTCACCACGCCGGTCGGCGCCGACCTGATCCCGACGGGGGAGGTGCGGCCGGTGGACGGCACACCCTTCGACCTGCGCGGCGGGGCGGAACTGGGCGAGGCATTGGAGGCGGTCGGCGGTTTCGGCTTCGACCACAACTGGTGCCTGGACGGGCCGGCGGGGGCACTGCGGCCGGTGGCGGTGTTGGAGCATCCGGCATCGGGCCGGCGGATGGAGCTGGCGACCGACCAGCCGGGCTTGCAGGTCTATACCGGCGGCTATCTCAGCGAAAAGATGGTGGGGAAGGGCGGGCAGCCCTATCGCCGCTTCGCCGGGCTGGCGCTGGAGAGCCAGCGCTTTCCCAACAGCCCGAACATTGGCCATTTCCCGTCGGCGCGGCTCGATCCCGGTGAAACCTACCGCCATCGGATGCGGCTGCGATTCGGGGCGGACTGAACGGAACCGGGGAACCGTCCCCGGCTTGTGGGGTTCATCGAAGGGCATGGCAGCGGTTCCGCTGCCGGTCCCGCGATGCCGCTCCACAACGCCGGAAGGAAAGCTCGACATGGCCGCGATGCCGGACGCCGCCCGCCCAGACCCCACGTTTCAGGCTGGCCGGACTCCGGCCGGTCCGGTTCTGGTGCCCGGCCGGACCTGCTGGCGGATCGAAAAGGCGGATCGGGTCGCCGTCATCATCGACGCCGCCGCCTATTTTGCCCGGATCAAGGCGGCCATCCTCAATGCCCGCCACACGGTGATGCTGATCGGCTGGGATTTCGACACCCGGATCAAGCTGGAGCCCGACGACCCGATGCCGGGCGTGCCGAACGAACTGGGCGATTTCCTGAGCTGGATCGTCCGGGTGCGGCCGGGGCTGACCATCAATGTGCTGAAATGGGACCTGTCGATCCTGAAGATGCCGTTCCGCGGCGGGACTCCGCTGGTGCTGCTGGACTGGATGACCAGCCGGCGCCTGCGCTTCCGCCTCGATTCCGCCCATCCGCCGGGCGCCTGCCACCACCAGAAAATCGCCATCATCGACGATGCGCTGGCCTTCTGCGGCGGCATCGACATGACGACCGACCGCTGGGACACGCCCGACCACCGCGACGGCGACCCGCGCCGGGTGCGGCCGAGCGGCGAGCCATACGGCCCCTTCCACGATGTGACGACGGCGGTCGACGGAGAGGCCGCGCGGGCGCTGGGCGACCTGGCGCGGGAGCGCTGGCGCCGCGCCACCGGCGAGGAGCTGGCCCCGCCGCCGCCGACCAAGGCGCACTGGCCCGAGGACCTGACGCCGGACTTCCGCGACATCCCCGTCGCCATCGCCCGCACCGATCCGATGACGGACCGACCCCAGGGCGGTGCCCGCGAGATCGAGGCGCTCTATCTGGCCGCCGTCGCCGCCGCGCGCGATTTCATCTATCTGGAAAGCCAGTATTTCGCCTCGCAGAAGATCGTCGGCGCCATCACCGCCCGGCTGTCGGAACCCGACGGGCCGGAGGTGGTGGTGGTCAACCCCGAACGCACCCCCGGCTGGGTGGAGGAGGAGGCAATGGGCAGCGCCCGTTCGCTGCTGGTCCAGCGCCTGCGCGAGCAGGATCCGCACGGGCGTTTCCGTATCCTGTCGCCGGTGACCGAGGGCGGAGAGGGCATCTATGTCCATGCCAAGGTGCTGGTGGTCGACGACCGGCTGCTGCGGGTGGGGTCGTCCAACATCAACAACCGCTCCCAGGGGCTGGACACCGAATGCGACCTCGCCATCGAGGTCCAGCAAGGCGAGCGGCCGGAGGTGTGCCGCGCCATCCGCTCCGTCCGCACCCGCCTGATGGCCGAGCATCTGGGGGTCGAAGTGGAGGAGGTGGAGCGGACAGAGGAGGAGGCCGGGTCGCTGACCGCCATGGTGGACCGGTTGATGCGCCCGGCCGGCCGCTCGCTCCGCCCGCTGGAACCGGAGCCGCTGAACGAAGCGGAACGCCGGCTGGTGGACGAGCGCCTGCTCGACCCCGACCGGCCGGAACCGATGGCGGAGACGATCCTGCGCGGCGCGACGGTGTTCGGCGACGTGAACCGGACGGCATGGCGCATCGGCGCCGGGGTCGCAGCGGGCGCGGCGGTAGGGGTCGGACTGGCCCTTCTGGCCCGCCGGAACGGGCTTGGGAAAAATTTTCGCGGCGAGTGAATTCTCCGCTTGCGGGCCGCGATCCATCCCGCTACATAAGCGCTCCCCGCGGCGCCCAACGCGGTGCGGGGAAAGCGCTTGTGGCGGAACTGGTAGACGCGCTAGGTTCAGGTCCTAGTGGCTGAAAGGCCGTGGGGGTTCGACTCCCTCCAAGCGCACCAACACTCCAAGTGTTGGTGAAGGGTAGCAGAAGTATAGTGGGGCCATAGCTCAGCTGGGAGAGCGCTACAATGGCATTGTAGAGGTCAGGAGTTCGATCCTCCTTGGCTCCACCACTTCTGAAGGTTTGAGTAGGTTTAGGTATTGTCTGTCGGGGTGAAGCCTTGTATAAGGCGCCGCTCCTCAGCGCGGGTGTAGCTCAGTTGGTTAGAGCGCCGGCCTGTCACGCCGGAGGCCGCGGGTTCAAGTCCCGTCACTCGCGCCACTTTGCGGGCGTAGCTCAGGGGTAGAGCACAACCTTGCCAAGGTTGGGGTCGAGGGTTCGAATCCCTTCGCCCGCTCCATTACTGGAGCGACAGTTTTGGGTTCCCGTGGTCTCGTAGCTCAGCGGGAGAGCACTACGTTGACATCGTAGGGGTCACTGGTTCAATCCCAGTCGGGACCACCATTCTGAAGGCCGCCAACCGGAACGGGTTGGCGGCCTTCGCCATCTTGGGCCATCGTTTTTGGGGATCCACGTCTCGACCGGCATGGCGCCGGCAACCGGCAGACGATGAACCGAGTGCCCTGCTCTCTTTTTTCCTTGGGTGGCGTGTCGCAACCGCTGTACCAAGGTCGCGGCGTTGGGCCGATTGGTGCCGTCCTGTCGAGCGGAGAGAGTGGTGGTGGCGTCGAGGAACATGCGGTCCAAGCGTGCCATTCTGGTTTTCGAGGGCGGTGGGGCGAAGGGGCTGGTGCATGTCGGCGCCTTGCATGCCATCGAAGAACTGGAACCGCACATACTGGGCGTGGCGGGCACGTCGGCCGGCGCCATCCTGGCGGCGCTCGTTGCCGCCGGCTATCGTGCGGAGGAGCTGTTCGCGCTGGATGGCTCCCATACGATCCTGCAGGATCTGCATCTCGGCCGCGCCACCGAACTCTTCGGCGACGCTTGGAGCATAATCCGCGGATTCCGCTGGTGCCTGGACCATTGGAAACTGCTGCTCGGCGGGCTGGGGAGTTTTTTCGTGCTGTTTTCTGCCTGGGTGGGGTGGCATCTGGATCGGGAGACCTGGGGACTTACGTCTATGTTCGGCGTGCCGCTGTTCATGCTGGCGGTGATGGCGGTCGCGGTCCTCGTTTTTCGTTGGCTATGCGCCGGGCTGTGCTCAACCGACACCTTCACCATCAACATGGATCGTGCGTTGCGCCGGAAGATCCGCAGCGTCGGGTCTAAAGGCCGGGTCTGTTTCAGGGATCTGCCCCGACCGCTGAAGATCGTCGCCACCAACCTGGAGAGCGGCGAGCTGACGCTGTTTTCGCAGGAGCACACGCCGCAGGTGGCGGTCGCCGATGCGGTTGCCGCCTCCATCGCCATTCCGGTCATCTTCAGTCCCAAGATCATTGCCGGCGTTCCCTATTACGATGGCGGTCTGGTCAGCAACCTGCCGGCCTGGACGTTCGACGAGGAGCGCGCCCTCGATCCCGACGCCCATACCATCGCCATCGAAATCGTCGAGAACGAACGCCGGAAGACCGGCGGTCCGCCGGCCTTTCTGAAGCCGTTCCAAAACCTTGCCGCGGCAACACGGGCCGCCCTCTTCGGGGCCGGGATCCTGAACAAGAGGGCGGCGGACGGCCTGTACGCCCTACCGATCAGGACTGACGTCAGGGTTCTGGATTTCGATTTGGGGGCGGATCAGGCGGCAAAGATGGTCGATGCGGCTTATCAATTGACGTCGGCCAACGTCATCTATGAATTGGACACACGGCCAAGTCTGCTACAGAGCGCATGCCGGAATGTGCATGAGGTTGCCGTCGCTCTGCTCGAGGCGGGTGGGCATGGCAATGCGGGCGAGGTTCGGGTGTGTCTTGCCATGGCCGAACCCGGCACCCATCGCAGCCTTCGCTATCTCCATGGCTATAACCGTCCGGTTATCCCGACGAGACCTTGACCGTTCCAATCGACGGTTCGCTGGCGGGGCATGTCTTTGACACCGGGGAACCGACCTTCCATGTCGGGTCCTCCACCTTTCGGCTTGCTGGAGACGCCAAGCGCCGCCTCAGCCGTCTGCTGTGGGGCGGTATAACATGGCAGCTTGCCATCCCCATATATTTGCCAGGAGGCAATGGGCAGGCGCGGCCTGCCATGGTGCTGCTTCTGGACGGGAACGGCGATCCGTCCTACGTTAGGGGCATGCTGAACGACGATTTCGCCCGTTTCGCCTCCAGCAGACTGTCGAAGCTTATAGATTTTGCCGACAGCGAGAGACCTAATGGAGAGAGACAATGAAGTTGTTTTCCAAAGCCATACGGAACAAACCCTTCGCCAAGGCCGATCCGCTGGAGCAGAAGCTGCGCATCGAAGCGGACAATGCACGGGCCAAGACGGGCGGCGCGGTACGGCTCGCAAGACTGAAGCTTGATGACGGACTTATTGCCCGCTTGCCGGAAAACAGGGGCGTCAATCTGGGGAAGATCCGATATACGGGCGGCGCGTCGGAGCTTGCGGGGGTAGCCCTGAAACAGGTTTCGGGCGACGTGATGAAACAGCTCTTCCAGAGCAAATTTGAAAACACCATGAACGAGGCTAAGCAGATCGGCCGGAAACGGCGCGAACAGCTTGCCTCGATCACCGATTCCCAGATGGTCACCCTCAAGCTGCGGTGACGTCCGGATCGTGCCTTGGCGGAGAGTGCCGGACGGTCGCGAATTGATAGTCGCGAAGTCTGGCACCCTCCCGGCGGCTTCCCTCAGATCATCGCCAGCGGCTGCTTGCGCTTGGGCGGCGGGAAGGCCCGGTCGATCTCGGCGATGTCCTCGCCGGTCAGGGTCAGCTTCACGGCCTCGGCGTTCTGGAGGGCGTGGGCGGTGGTTCCCGCCTTGGGAATCGCGATCACGCCCTGTTGCCGCAGGGCCCAGGCAATCGCCACCTGCGCCGGGGTGGCGTCGTGGCGCTTCGCCACCGCCAGCAAGGCGGGGGAGCGCAGCAGGCGGCCGCCCTGGCCGATGGGGGAATAGGCCATCACCGGCATGCGCGCGGTGTGCTGGAAGGGCAGAAGGTCGTATTCGATGCCGCGATGTTCGGGGTTGTAGAGCACCTGATTGGCGGCGCAGCCGTGCAGGTCGGTAATCTCCGCCAGTTCCTCCAGATCGTCGACATCGAAGTTCGACACGCCCCAGCGGGCGATCTTGCCGGCCTGGATCAGCGATTCGAAGGCCTCCACCGTCTCCTCCAGCGGCACGCCGCCGCGCCAGTGCAGCAGATAGAGGTCGATGCGGTCGATCCTCAGCCGCTTCAGGCTGCGCTCGCAGGCCTTCACCGTGCCGATGCGGGACGCGTTGCTGGGCAGGACCTTGGTGACGATGAACAGGCCGTCGCGGCGGCCGGCGAAGGCGTCGCCCACCAGTTCCTCCGACGCGCCGTCGCCATACATCTCGGCGGTGTCGATCAGGGTCATGCCGCGGTCGATGCCGGCCCGCAGCGCGGCGATCTCGGCGGCGCGGTCGCCGCGGCCCTCCGCCATCATCCAGGTGCCCTGGCCGAGAGCCGGGACCTCGGTGCCGTCCGGCAGGGTCACGCGCTTCATCTTCCTCTCTCCCGTCTGTCTCGCCGAAAAACAACAAGCTGGTCCCGTAGGGCCAGCTTGTCGATGGATCTTCGGTGGGCTTTCCGGGGGATGGGACGGGGTTATGCCGCCTTTTTCGGCGCCCCGGCGTGGCCGCCTTCGAAGAAGTTCAGCAGTTCTTCCCGGTAGTCGTAATAGCGCGGGTGCTCCAGCAGGGCCTGACGGGTGCGCGGGTGGGGGATGTCGACGCTCAGGATGTGGCCGATCTTGGCGTTGGGGCCGTTGGTCATCATCACCACCCGGTCGGCCAGCAGCAGCGCCTCGTCGACGTCGTGGGTGACGCAGACGGCGGTGACCTTGGTGCGTGCCCACACCTCCATCAGCACCTCCTGCAACTCCCAGCGGGTCAGGCTGTCGAGCATGCCGAAGGGCTCGTCGAGCAGCAGCAGCTTGGGCGACAGGGCGAAGGCGCGGGCGATGCCGACGCGCTGCTTCATGCCGTTTGACAGCTCCGACGCCTTCCGGTCCATGGCATGGCCCAAGCCCACGCGGGCGAGGTAATAGCGGGCGATGTCGGCGCGCTCGCCCTTGTTGGCATGGGGGAAGACGCGGTTGACGCCGAGCATGACGTTTTCATAGGCGGTCAGCCAGGGGAACAGGCTGGGGGCCTGGAACACCACGGCGCGGTCGGGGCCGGCGCCGTCCACCTCCTTGCCGTCCAGCACGATGCCGCCGCTGGTCACGTCGGCCAGCCCCGCCACCATCGACAGCACGGTGGACTTGCCGCAGCCGGAATGGCCGATCAGCGAGACGAACTCCCCCTTGCGCATCTTCAGATCGAAGCCGTCCACCACCGTCAGCGGACCCTTCGGCGTGGCGAAGGTCTTGGTCAGGCGGGTGAATTCCAGATAGCGGTCCTCCATCCCGCGCCCGCCCATCGCCTCGATATAGGCGGCGGGCGGCGGGGCGGCGGTGATCGGCTTCACGTCCGGCAGGACAAGGTCATCCTCGCCGCCGGTGCCGCGGGCGACTCCGACCTCCATCAGATAGGCGGTGACCTCGGCGCGCAAGCGCTTGAAGTCCTCGTCATGGTTGACGGCGGTGCGGTCGCGCGGTCGGGGCAGGTCGACGGTGAAGGCGGGGCCGAGCGTGGCGTTGGGGCCGGGGGTCAGCGGAATGATGCGGTCGGCCAGCAGGATCGCCTCGTCCACATCGTTGGTGATGAGGATGACGGTCTTGCGATCCTTGCGCCAGATCGCCTCGATCTCGTCCTGCAGCTTGGCGCGGGTCAGGGCGTCGAGCGCGGAGAGCGGCTCGTCCAGCAGCAGCATCTCCGGGCTCATCGCCAGCGCGCGGGCGAAGCCGACGCGCTGGCGCATGCCGCCCGACAGCTCCTTGGGCCGGCGGTCGGTGGCGTGGCCGAGGCCGACCGTCTCCACCGCCCGGCGGGTCAGCACGCCGCGTTCGGCCGACGGCTTGGCCGTGTGGACGGCGTCGACCGCCAACGCGACATTCTCCTTCACGCTGAGCCAGGGCATCAGCGAATAGGACTGGAAGACCAGACCGCGCTCCGGACCGGGGCCGGTGACCGGCTTGCCGCGATAGAGCACCTCGCCGGCGTCCGGCATCGCCAAGCCGGCGATCAGGTTGATGAGCGTCGACTTGCCGGAGCCGGAGAAGCCGACGATGGCGACGAACTCGCCCTCTTCGATCGACAGGTCGATGTTGTGGAGCACGGTCGTGCCGCCGTAGGATTTCGACACGCCTTTCAGGTCCAGGATCGCCATGGTCGCGGTCTCCTTAGCGGGCGGGGCTGTGGCTGACGGCGGACTGGAGCGCCAGCATCACGCGGTCGAGCAGGAAGCCGATCAGGCCGATGGTGAAGACGGCCACCATGATCTTGGCGAGCGAGTTGGAGGAGCCGTTCTGGAACTCGTCCCAGACGAACTTGCCGAGGCCGGGGTTCTGCGCCAGCATCTCCGCGGCGATCAGCACCATCCAGCCCACGCCCAGCGACAGCCGCAGGCCGGTGAAGATGAAGGGCAGGGCCGACGGCAGCACGAGGCGGCGCACCATGGTGAAGCCGGACAGCTGAAGCACCTTGCCGACATTCATCAGGTCGCGGTCGATGGAGGACACGCCGACCGCCGTGTTGATGAGCGTCGGCCACAGCGAGCACAGCGTGACGGTGATGGCGGAGGTCAGGAAGGACTTCTCGAACAGCGGGTCGCTGCCCGACACGGTGGCGCTGACCACCATGGTGACCAGCGGCAGCCAGGCCAGCGGGGACACCGGCTTGAAGATCTGGATCAGCGGGTTGATCGCGGCATTGACGGTCGGCGACAGGCCGCTCGCCACCCCCAGCGGCACCGCCACCAGCGCGCCCAGCAGGAAGCCGGTGAAGACGGTCTTCAGGCTGGTGACGATCTGGTCGAGGTAGGTCGGCTTGCCGGCATAGGGCAGGGTCTTCACCTCCGCCGCCGGGTTCTTCGCCAGCTTTTCGGCGTTACGCTTTTCCTGCCGGTCGTAGAAGGCGGCTTCCTTGGCGCGCTCGGCCTTATGGTCGGCGTAGAGGTTGGTCGCCTGCTCCCACACCTGGGCCGGGCCGGGGATGGCGCCGAGGCTGGTGTGGACCTGCGGGGCGGCCCAGCCCCAGGCGGCGAGGAACAGCAGGATGGCGGTCAGCGGGATGCCCATCTGGCGCCACAGCTCTATGCCCTGCTGGCGCGGGTTCTCGCCCGCGGCGAGCCGCAGCAGCGGCGCCAGCCAGCCGAGGCCGACGGTGGTCAGGACGGAGGCGATGCGGTTGAGCGTGTGGGCGCGGCGCGCCTTGCGCTGGGCGCGGGCGAGGTCGGAGGCGGTGTCGGTCAGGCTGGTCATGGCGGGGTGTCCCTTCGGCAAGGTCCCTTCTCCCCCCTGGGGAGAAGGTTAGGATGAGGGGGTTCGGCGGAGCCGAAGAGATCCACGAAGCGGATCCCCCTCACCCCGACCCTCTCCCCGGGGGGAGAGGGGGATTTGGCGGGTGCAGGCGGGAGTTCTCAGCCCCCCACCACCTGACCGCCTTCGACCTTCTGGTCGCCCTTCAGGCCGATGGGCTGCTTGGCGAGGTAGTCGTTGGGCTTGTGGCCGTCGTACGGGATGCCGTCGATGAAGCCGTTGTCGACCGGCTTGTAGCCGTCGCTCTTCCACGGGAAGTCGGCCTCTTTCGCCTTGCCTTCCTCGACCAGCAGCTTGGCGGCCTGCAGGTAGATGTCCGGCTTGTAGACGCTCCGCGCGGTCTGGTCATACCAGCTGTCGGGCTTGGCTTCGGCGATCTGGCCCCAGCGGCGCATCTGGGTCAGGTACCAGACGGCGTCGGAATAGAAGGGGTAGGTCGCGTTGTAGCGGAAGAAGACGTTGAAGTCGGGAACGTCGCGCTTGTCGCCCTTCTCGTACTCGAAGGTGCCGGTCATCGAGTTGGCGATCACCCTGGCGTCGGCGCCGACATATTCGGACTTGGCCAGGATCTTCACCGCTTCGGCGCGGTTGGCGTTGTTGTTCTCGTCCAGCCATTGGGCGGCACGGATCAGCGCCTTGACGACGGCCAGATGGGTCTTGGGATTCTTCTTCGCCCACTCGTCGGTGACGCCGAAGACCTTCTCGGGGTTGTTTTTCCAGATCTCGGTGTCGGTGATGACGGGGACGCCGATGCCCTTGACCACCGCCTGCTGGTTCCACGGCTCGCCGACGCTGTAGCCATAGATGGTGCCGGCCTCCAGCGTCGCCGGCATCTGCGGCGGCGGGGTGACGGAGAGAAGCGCATCGGCGCCGATCTGGCCCGACACGTCGGTCGGGCTGTAGAAGCCGGGGTTGATCCCGCCCGACGCCAGCCAGTAGCGCAGCTCGTAATTGTGGGTCGAGACCGGGAAGACCATGCCCATGTTGAAGGGCTTGCCCTCGGCCTTGTACTGGGCGATCACCGGCTTCAGCGCGTCGGCCTTGATCGGGTGGGCAGGCTTGCCGTCGGGGCCGTTGGGCACATTGGCCTTCATCTTCTGCCAGACCTCGTTCGACAGCGTGATGCCGTTGCCGTTCAGGTCCATGGAAAAGGCGGTGACGATGTGCGCCTTGGTGCCGAAGCCGATGGTGGCGCCCAGCGGCTGGCCGGCCAGCATGTGGGCGCCGTCCAGCTCGCCGGAGATCACGCGGTCGAGCAGAACCTTCCAGTTCGCCTGCGGCTCCAGCGTGACGGAGAGGCCTTCATCCTCGAAGAAGCCCTTCTCGACGGCGATGGCCAGCGGCGCCATGTCGGTCAGCTTGATGAAGCCGAGCTTCAGCTGCTCCTTCTCCACGTCGAGCGGGGCAGCATAGGCAGAGACGCCTGCGGTCAGGGCGACGACCGCAGCGGCGGATGCGAGAAGGTGGCGGAGGGTGCGGGAGGTGGTGCGGGAGAACTGGGCCACGTCGGTTGCTCCATCTCTAATATCCGGGCCAGCGGCCGGGTGAGGCGACACCGGTTTCGAACTTTGGCGATTTTCTGGGCAGGTCCCGGACTGGCTGTTTTTCAGGCAGATGGCTCTTGCGCACCTTGGCCGTCGAAAGGGTCCAGCGGGATCGACCGGAAAAGTGTGTCGATACCGGGGTCGGCAACACTGCCGGGGGCTGGCCCATCATTGGACGCTTGGGATGCACGCACCGTCGTTGGCGCGTCTCTGGCCTCCCTCTTCGCAAGCCTCATGCCAAAGGATGGGTTTTGCCGAAAATCGAGCCACAGAGGTTGATTTTGCTGGCTATGACCCGGCGGAAGGTATGAAGCGCCTGACAGGGCTGCGGTGTGCCTGCCGATTTTTGCGGCGCACACAAGCCCGCATGGTCATCCTTTGTGCAGCACCTAAGAATGATCCAAAAACAGGCACCTAGGTCTTGGGTGCGGATCCAGGCAGGACCCCGCGGATTCCCTGGAGTTTTCCTGCGCCGGCCTGCTGGCGCAGCAATTGGCACAGGGATTGCAAAGGGAGTGGCGAGACAACAGCGGGTGCCGGCAACGTCGCCAGTGCCCGCGACCCCGCCGAAGCCCTCGCGACGACGCGCGGATTTGGCTCTGGTTCGACGACGAACCGCCCGGACAACGGCGTCCGAACAGGTCTGCACCCGCCTTCGCGATCCACTCGCGGGGGAGGGAGACGGCCCGTTCGGACGCCTTTCTTTTTGGCCCCGTGCCTGACTTTGCGGCAGGCCGGATACGATTGACGAGGCAGACGCGCCATGGACATGCATCTCTCATCGAACAACGGGCCCGTCGTTGAGCTTAACGAGGCCGAACTGCGCAGTGCCGGCCCGACCAGGGAGCGGCTGGTGGTCGTCGGCAACGGCATGGCCGGCATGAAGACGGTGGAAGAGCTGCTGGCCAAGGCGCCGGGCCGCTTTGACGTCACCGTCTTTGGGGCCGAGCCGCATCCGAACTACAACCGCATCATGCTGTCGCCGGTGCTGGCGGGGGAAAAGACCTTCGACCAGATCGTGCTGAACAGCCGCGAGTGGTACGACGCCAACGGCATCACCCTGCTGACCGGCGAGCCGGTGGAGGGCATCGACCGGGTGGCCAAGACGGTGGTCTCGCAGTCCGGCCGGGTCGTTCCCTATGACAAGCTGCTGATCGCCACAGGGTCGATGCCCTTCATCATCCCGGTGCCGGGATCGACCCTGCCGGGCGTCATCGGCTTCCGCGACCTTGCCGACGTTGATGCCATGCTGGCGGCGGCGGCGAAGGGCGGCCGCGCCGTGGTGATCGGTGGCGGGCTGCTGGGGCTGGAAGCCGCCAACGGCCTGCGTGTCAAGGGGATGGAGGTCACCGTCGTCCATCTCATGCCGACGCTGATGGAGCGCCAGCTCGACCCGTCGGCCGGCATGCTGTTGCAACGCGAGCTGGAGCGCCGCGGCATCGAGGTGCTGACCGGTGCCAACACCGCCGAGATCGTCGGTGATGAGTGGGTCAGCGCGGTCCGGCTGAAGGATGGGCGCGAACTGCCGGCCGACATCGTCGTCATGGCGGTGGGCATCCGCCCGAACATGGCGCTGGGCAAGGCGGCCGGGCTGGAGTGTGGGCGCGGCATCCGGGTCGACGACCAGATGCGCACCAGCGACCCATCGATCTATGCGGTCGGCGAGTGCGTCGAGCATCGCGGCGTCACCTGGGGCCTCGTCGCCCCGCTGTTCGAGATGGCGAAGGTGCTGGCCCATGACCTCGCCGGCGGGGAGGGTGCGGCCTACACCGGTTCCGTCACCTCGACCAAGCTGAAGGTCACCGGTGTCGACGTGTTCTCCGCCGGTGATTTCTCCGGCGGGGAGGGGACCGAGGATATCGTGTTCCGCGATGCGGCGCGCGGCGTCTACAAGCGGCTGGTGCTGAAGGACGGCAAGCTGCTGGGCGCCGTGCTGTATGGCGACACCAAGGACGGCGCCTGGTACTTCTCGCTGCTGAAGGACGGCGCCGACGTGTCGGCCGAGCGCGACACGATGATCTTCGGGCAGGGCTTCGGCGGCGCCGATGCCGGCGACCCGAACGCCGCCATCGCGGCGCTGCCCGACAGTGCCGAGATCTGCGGCTGCAACGGCGTCTGCAAGGGCACCATCGTCAAGGCGATCGCCGAGAAGGGCCTGACCAGCCTGGACGAAGTGAAGGCCCACACCAAGGCCTCGGCCTCCTGCGGCGGCTGTGCCGGCACGGTGGAGCGGCTGCTGGCGGTGACGCTGGGCGACGGCTTCACGGCGGCGCCGAAGGTCAAGCCGATGTGCAAATGCACCCATCACACCCATGACGCGGTGCGGGTGGCGATCGTGGAGCACGGGCTGAAGACCATGGCCGACGTGTTCCAGGCGATGGAATGGACGACGCCCGACGGCTGTGTCTCCTGCCGGCCGGCGCTGAATTACTACCTGCTGTGCGCTTGGCCGGGCGAGTACCGGGACGACTACCAGTCGCGCTACATCAACGAGCGCGCCCACGCCAACATCCAGAAGGACGGCACCTATTCGGTCGTGCCGCGCATGTGGGGCGGCCTGACCAATGCGGCGGAGCTGCGCGCCATCGCCGATGTCGTGGACAAGTTCGCCATTCCCACCGTGAAGGTCACCGGCGGCCAGCGCATCGACCTGTTCGGCGTGAAGAAGGAGGATCTGCCGGCGGTCTGGGCCGACCTGAACGCCGCCGGCATGGTGTCGGGCCACGCCTATGCCAAGGGGTTGCGCACGGTGAAGACCTGCGTCGGATCGGAATGGTGCCGTTTCGGCACGCAGGATTCGACCGGTCTGGGCGTGAAGCTGGAGCGGATGACCTGGGGCACCTGGACGCCGCACAAGGTCAAGCTGGCGGTGTCCGGCTGCCCGCGCAACTGCGCCGAGGCGACGATCAAGGATCTGGGCGTGGTGTGCATCGACAGCGGCTATGAGCTGCATGTCGGCGGCAACGGCGGTCTGCATGTCCGGGCCTGCGACCTGCTGGTCCGCGTTGCGACGGAGGAGGAGGTGCTGGAATACACCGGCGCCTTCATGCAGCTGTATCGTGAGGAGGCCCGCTATCTTGAGCGCACCGCGCCGTGGGTGGAGCGTGTCGGCCTCGACCACATCAAGGCGGCGCTGGTCGATGATCCGGAGCGGCGGCGGGCGTTGAACGCGCGCTTCCTGTTCTCGCAGACCTTCTCGCAGGACGACCCGTGGGCGGAGCGCGCCGCCAAGGGCGTCGACCGTCACGAATTCAATCTGCTCGCCGAAGTGGGGTAACGGATCATGGACAGCATCATCATGGAAACGGTCTGGACCCAGGTCGGCAGCATCGACGATATCCCCGTGCTGGGCTCGCGCGTCGTCCGCACGCCCGATGGCGACATCGCCCTGTTCCGCACGGCACAGGATGAGGTCTTTGCGCTGGAGGATGCCTGCCCGCACAAGCAGGGGCCGCTGTCCCAAGGCATCGTCCATGGCCGCCGCGTCACCTGCCCGCTGCACAGCTGGGTGATCGAGCTGGCGACCGGCGAGGCCGTAGCCCCCGACGAGGGCCGCACCGGCCATGTCCCGGTGCGGGTGGAGGGGCGCAGCGTCGCCATCGCGCTCGGCGAGGCCAAGCTGTCGCGCGGCGGCTGCCGCAAGGCCTGCGGCCATGTTTGACGGGGCGGAGTCGTCCTCCGGACCGGCACGGGAGGTGAGGACCACCTGTCCCTATTGCGGGGTCGGGTGCGGGGTGATCGCGCGCGTTTCGGCCGATGGCGCCGTGACCGTGCGCGGCGATGCCGACCACCCGGCGAACCGGGGACGGCTCTGCTCCAAGGGATCGGCGCTGGCCGACACGCTGGTGCCGGATGGGCGGCTGCTCCATCCGGAAATCGGCGACAAGCGGGTGTCGTGGGACGAGGCGCTGGACGAGGTGGCCCGGCGCTTTTCCGAAACCATCGCCAGGCATGGGCCGGAGTCGGTGGCCTTCTACGTCTCCGGCCAGCTGCTGACCGAGGATTACTACGTCGCCAACAAGCTGATGAAGGGCTTCATCGGCTCGGCGAACATCGACACCAACTCGCGGCTGTGCATGGCCTCCTCCGTGGTCGGGCACAAGCGCGGCCTGGGCGCCGACGCGGTGCCGGGGAGCTACGAGGATTTCGAGTGCGCCGATCTGGTGGTGCTGGTGGGGTCGAACCTCGCCTGGTGCCACCCGGTGCTGAATCAGCGGCTGCTGGCAGCGCGGGCGGAGCGGGGCACGCGCATCGTCGTGGTCGATCCGCGCCGGACCGATTGCGTCGATGCCGCCGACCGCCATTTGGCTCTGACGGCCGGGACCGACGCGCTGCTGTTCAATGGGCTGCTGGCCTATTTGGATGAGCATGGCCATCGCGACGCCGGCTTTGTCGATTCTCATGCCGAAGGCGTGGAGGAGGCGCTTGCCGCCGCCCGCGCCGATACGCCGGATGTGGCGACGGTGGCCCGCCGCTGCGGGCTGGACGAGGCGGAGGTCGCGGCCTTCTATGCCAAGTTCGCGGCGATGGACCGGGTGGTGACAGTCTATTCGCAGGGTGTCAACCAGTCGTCGCAAGGCAGCGACACCGTCAATGCCATCCTGAACGTGCATTTCCTCACCGGGCGTGTCGGCCGGGCGGGCTGTGGCCCCTTCTCCGTCACCGGACAGCCGAACGCTATGGGCGGGCGCGAGGTCGGCGGGCTGGCGAACCAGCTGGCCGCCCATATGGGCTTTTCGGCGGAAGAGGTCGACCGTGTCGGCCGCTTCTGGACCGCGCCGCGCATGGCCGACAGGCCGGGGCTGAAGGCGGTGGACCTGTTCCGCGCCATCGAGGCCGGGACGGTCAAGGCGGTGTGGATCATGGCGACCAACCCGGCGGTCAGCATGCCCGACGCCGGGCGGGTCTGCCGGGCGCTGGCGAAGTGTGAAACTGTGGTGGTCTCCGACTGCATCCACGACACCGACACCGGCCGCTTCGCCCATATCCGCCTGCCGGCCAAGGGCTGGAGCGAGAAGGACGGCACCGTCACCAACTCCGACCGCACCATCTCTCGGCAGCGGGCCTTCAAGGCGGAAGCCGGGGAGGCGCGGGCGGACTGGTGGATTGTGACCCAGGTCGCGCGGCGGATGGGGTTTGGCGACGCCTTCCCGTACGAGAGCGCCGCCGCGGTGTTCCGCGAGCATGCGGCGCTGTCGGCTTTCGAGAATGGCGGGACGCGCGCCTTCGACATCGGGGCGCTGAGCGGGCTGGATGACGCCGGCTACGACGCGCTGGCGCCCTTCCCCTGGCCGTGGCGCGCAGGCAGCGAGCCGCAGAAGCGGCTGTTCGGCGATGGCCGCTTCTTCACCGCTGACGGGCGGGCGCGGATGCTGGCGGTGACGGCGAAGCCGCTGCCGCGTGCGGTGCCGGACGGTGCCTTGCTGCTGAACACGGGGCGGCTGCGCGACCAGTGGCACACGATGACGCGCACCGGACTGTCGGCGCGGCTGTCGGCGCACGCTCCGGAGCCCCGGCTGGACATCCACCCGGCGGATGCGGCGGTGCATGGGCTGACGGATGGCGGGCTTGCCCGCATCGCCACGGCGGCGGGGGAGGCGCTGGCGCGGGTCCGCGTCACCGATGCCCAGAGCGAAGGCACGATCTTCCTGCCGATGCATTGGACCGACCGCTTCACCGGCGCCTGCGTCATCGGCCGGCTGATCGACGACGAGGCGGTGGACCCGGTCTCCGGCCAGCCGGATCTGAAGCGGATGCCGGCGACGGTTGAGCCCTGGCGGCCGCACTGGACCGCCTTCCTGCTGACCCGCCGGCCGGTGGAGCCTGGGCATGGCGGCTATTGGGCGCGGCGCGCGGTGGCCGGCGGACATCTGGTGGAGATGGCGGGGACGGGGGCGATCCCCGATGTTGCGGCATGGCTGCCCGGTCTCGACCCGGCCGAAGCGGTGGTGGAGTTCCGCGATGAGGCTCGCGGCGGTCTGCGGATGGCCTGGATGGTGGGTGACCGGCTGGAGGCCTGCCTGTTCGTCGCCGCCGACGGGCGTTTGCCGCCGCGCGGCTGGCTGGCCGGGCTCTTGAAGGCGGATGGGCTGGACGATGGCGCGCGGGCCGGGCTACTCGCCGGGCGGGTGCCGGGTGCACAGGCCGACGAAGGGCGGATCGTCTGTGCCTGCTTCAGCGTCGGTATCAACCGGCTGGCCGGTGCGATTCGCGACCGCCGGCTGACCAGCGTGGCGGAAATCGGTGCGGCGTTGAAGGCCGGGACGAATTGTGGTTCCTGCGTGCCAGAACTCAAGGAGGTGCTACGTCATGCTCATCAGCGCGAAGTGGCGTGATGGTCTCGCGGCGTTGGCACGCCTCCTGGTCCCGCATGTCGCGGGCGCTGGCGGTGGTGCCTCGCCCATTCCCCCTCTCCCCCCCGGGGAGAGGGTCGGGGTGAGGGGGATGCATATACTGGATTTTTGGGAAAGGGCCGCCGCGCGTCCCCCTCACCCTAACCCTCTCCCCGGGGGGGAGAGGGGATCTCGTTCCGCTCGGCGAGATGCGTGCATACCGAAACGCCCAATAGGCGAAGATCAGTGCGGGCAAGTGACCCTCGTCGGTGCCGGCCCCGGCGACCCGGACCTGCTCACCGTCGCGGCGGTGAAGGCGCTCGCCGCGGTCGAGGTTGTGCTCTACGACGCGCTGGTCAGCGACGGCATTCTCGACCTCGCCAACCCGAAGGCCGAGCGCATTTGCGTTGGCAAGCGCTCCGGCCGGCATTCGCTGCCGCAGGGGGAGATCAACGCGCTGATCGCCTTCCATGCGCAGCGCGGCAAGCGGGTGGTGCGGTTGAAGGGCGGCGACCCGATGGTGTTCGGCCGGGCGGGCGAGGAGATCGAGCATCTCGACAGCCTCGGCATTCCGGTTCGCGTCATCCCCGGAATCACCGCGGCGCTCGGCTGTGCCGCCTCGACGGGCCTGTCGCTGACCAGGCGCGGGGTGTCGCGCGCCGTGACCTTCGTCACCGCCCATGGCAGGGACGGCGAGCGGTTCGAGCCGGATTGGGCGCGGCTGGCCGACCCGCAGGGTACGCTGGCGATCTATATGGGGCGTGAGCAGGCGCGCGCGGTCGGCCAGGGGCTGACCGGGGCCGGGCTGCCGGGCGACACCCCGGTGCTGGCAGTGGAAAACGGCTGCCGGCCCGACGAGCGGCGTTACTGGACGACGCTCGGCGCGATGGCGGAGCGGGGGGTGGCCGCCGGCAAGGGGCCGACCCTGCTGCTGGTGGGGGAGGCGCTACGCCCGCGTAAGGTTGGGGCGGCGGACTCCGTTGATCTCCGCGCGTTTGGCAACCTCGCTCAGGGGTTCGATCACGACTGACATGGTGAAGACGGTGGCGTGCAGCAGGTTCGTCCCGTCCACCATCAGCCCGACATGGCCGGGGAAGAAGACGATGTCGCCGCGCTGATAGTCAACGCCGCGACCGTCGTCGGACAGCCACGTCCCCAGCCGGTCGTCCTTGCGCTGCATGCCGCTGCTGTGGTGCGAAACGACGCCGGCCGCCGCCATGGCGGTCAGCGCCAGCCCGGAACAGTCGATGCCGAAGCTGCTGCGCCCGCCCCAGACATAGGGCGTCTCCAGGAAGCGCAGGGCGGTGGCGAGGTGATCGGTCGCGGGAGGGGCGTCCACCGGCTCCAGCCAGCCCGCGAACAGCCACAGCCCGTCGTCGGTGCCGACCCAGCCATTCTCGGCCCGGCCGTCCAGCGTCACCAGCGATCCGAAGCTGAGCGTCGCCACCGGCGGCGCCCGGTGCGTCGGTCCGGGGTGCAGGTCTGCGCGCAAGGCCCGCACCCGGTGGGTGGGGGCGACCGGCTCCCGATGCGCGGTGCCCGGCGGCAGCCAGCCGACATGGCCGTCGAAGGCGTTCTCCGCCCGCAGCCAGCCGTCACGCTCCTCCAGAATGCGGAAGCGTTCGCCGCGGATCATCTCGCTGGTCTGGGGAACGCCGTTCTGCGGCTCCTCCAGCAGGACGGCGTGCGGGGCGGTCAGTTGGCGCGTGGTCATGGGTGCGGGCCGGGCTTGGTGAAAACCGGCTGCGACGATAGCGCCGCTGCCGATGCTGCGCGAGGGATAAAGCGCATCCGTTATTTCAACGGTGTTTCCGTCATTCCGCCGGAAATCTCCAGCGTGACCGGCGCATTGCCCGGTTCAGCCCGGCCGTTCCAGCCGGCACCTTTTGTGTGCGAGCCAAATCGTCAGCTTGGCTCGCCAATACGGATGCGGCTGAACAGAGGAGCGCAAGAGATGGCAACGATGAAGGTTCTGGTTCTGGGTGCCGGCAAGATCGGGTCGATGATCGGCACGCTGCTGTCCGAGACCGACGATTTCGCCGTCACCATCGGCGACCGGGACGAGGCGCTGCTGTACCGCGCCGAACATGCCGGGCTGCGGGTGAGGCGCGTCGATGTGGAGGATCAGGATTCCCTGCGCGCCGCCATGGCCGGCCAGCATGCGGTGCTGAGCGCCTGCCCCTTCACCCTGACCCCGGCCATCGCCACCGCCGCCGTCGCGGCCGGCGCCCATTACCTGGACCTGACCGAGGATGTCGCCGCCACCCGCAAGGTGAAGTCGCTGGCGGAGACCGCCAACAGCGCGCTGATCCCGCAATGCGGTCTGGCGCCGGGCTTCATTTCCATCGTCGGTCATGACCTCGCCCGCCGATTCGACGAGCTGCACAACCTGCACCTTAGGGTCGGCGCCCTGCCGCAGTATCCGACCAACGCCCTGAAGTACAATCTGACTTGGAGCACCGACGGGCTCATCAACGAATACTGCAACCCGTGCGAGGCCATCGTCGACGGCCGCCCGCACGAGGTGATGCCGCTGGAAGGCGATGAGCGCTTCGCGCTGGACGGCGTCGATTACGAAGCCTTCAACACCTCGGGCGGGCTGGGCTCGCTGTGCGAGACGCTGGCCGGCAAGGTGCGGAACCTCGATTACAAGACCGTGCGCTATCCCGGCCACCGCGACATCGTCCGCCTGCTGATCCGCGACCTGCGGCTGGGCGAGCGGCGCCACCTGCTGAAGGACGTGCTGGAGACGGCGGTGCCGCTGACGCTGCAGGACGTGGTTCTGGTGCTGGCGACCGCCACCGGCGTGCAGGAGGGCGAACTGCGGCAGGAGACCTTCGCCACCAAGATCTACAGCAAGCAGATCGCCGGCCGTACCTGGAGCGCCATCCAGGTCACCACCGCCGCCGGCATCTGCGCCGTGCTGGACCTGCTGCGCGAGGGCTCCATCCCGCAGGCCGGCTTCATCCGGCAGGAGCAGGTGCCGCTGGACGCCTTCCTGAGCAACCGCTTTGGCCGGCATTACAAGGGCTGAGCGTGTGGGGATGTCCCCCTCTCCCCCCTGGGGAGAGGGTCGGGGTGAGGGGGATGCAAGGCGAGGATCCTCGGGACGGCACGCAGTGCACCCCCTCACCCTAACCCTCTCCCCGGGGGGGAGAGGGGATCTTTCCGTCAGCGGGCGGGCTGATGATCAGCAGCGTGTCCTGGGGCTGGATGACGTAGCGGTTGCGTTCGGTGAAGGGGATGTTGCGGCCGTGGCTGTGGATCTGCACGACCATGCCGCCGGTGACCTCCGCCATCGTCAGGCCGACCTCGTCCGGCTCCGCCCGCCGCTCGCTGAGCACCATCTGCCCGCCGGCCGACATCAGGTCGCACAGGAATGGGGTGGCGTGGCGTGTCTCCACCGCGTCGGCCATCAGGTAGCCGCCGATCTTCGGCGGCGACACCACCAGATCGGCGCCGCTGAGGTTGGCGAGCTTGATGTTCTCCTCCTGCCTGATGTTCGCCACGATCTTGGTGGCGGCGGACAGGTGGCGCACGGTCAGGATGACCAGGATGGTGGTGTCGTCGCGACCGGTGCTGACGATCACCGCCTTGGCTTTGCCGACGCAGGCCTTGGTCAGCGTCTCCTCGCTGGTGCCGTCGCCGAGAAGGCCGATGAAGCCGGCGTCGGCGGCCAGCTGGATGCGGTCCTCCGAATCGTCGATGACGACAATGTGGTCGGGGGGATGGCCCTTCGAGACGGTCTCCTGCGCCGCGATGAATCCGCTGTGCCCGAAGCCGCACAGCACGATGTGACCCTGCAGCTGCTTCTGAATGCGGCTCAATCGGAATTCCTCCACGATCCTCTGCACCACCAACTCGTAGGCGGTGCCGAGAAAGATGAACCAGATGAAGATGCGGATCGGCGTGACGGCGAAGGCGTCGATCAGGCGGGCGGAGTGGCTGACCGGCACGATGTCGCCATAGCCGACGGTGGTGACCGTGATCATGGCGAAGTAGAGGATGTCGGGAAAGCTGATGGTGCCGTCGATCTGGTCCTTCAGCCCGTCACGGTCGAACCAGAACACCGCGATGACCAGCGCGATCAGGACGGCGACGATCCCGATGCGCAGCAGCAGCGTCTTTTCCGCCGACAGGCCGGAGCGGACATGGAGAAGCCGCCCCTTCTTCAGGGACGGCTTGCCTCGTCTTCTGTCCTGTATTCGCCGCTCCACCGGATCCTGGTTCCGCTGTTCGTCCGTTCGGGCTTTCCGCCCGATAGTCTGAACGCGCGAAACCGCGTTCGGGTCGCGGGAGCCGCGTCTCTAAAATTTGAAGACCGCCTCCATTCCGGCGAAGTGGATGGTCTTGGCCGGGCCGCTGTCCTTGAGGAAGGGACCGGGGCGGAACAGCGAGTAGGAGATCAGCCCCTCGAAAGAGCGGCCGGAGCTGTAGGACAGCACCAGTTCGCCCTGGGTGCCGACATAGCGCGCCCGTGACGCGGCGCCGGAGCGCAGCAGGCCGCCGGTCAGGTCGTACACCCCGTCATCCAGGCTTTCGCGCCAATAGGCGATGGCGGAGGCGGACAGGCTGAACTCGTCGGTTAGGGCGAGGTCGAGCGACGGGTGCAGGTTCATCAGGTTGTAGGGACCGATCGGCGTCAGCTCCCCGAAATACTTCGCGCGTGGGAACAGGGGGTTGAAGGTCTCCAGCCGGTCGTCGCTCGGATTGCCGTCGCCGCTGGCGATGTTGGCCTTGAGGCTAAGGCGCGGCTGCAGCGGCAGCGTGGTGAAGCGATAGCCGCTGTCGGTGGCGAGCGACCAGGCGCGAATCGATACGCCGCCAAAGCGGCCGAACTGGCCCATCGCCTCCCAGTTCCAGTCCCAGCCGGCGGCCTTGCCGAAGCTGCGCAGGCCGATGGTGTGGCGCAGTTCGTTGCCCCTGCCGGAGTCAAAGGCGGCGCGGCGGTTGCGGTAGCCGATGTAATAGGCGTCCAGGCCGGCGCTGCCCCCCCAACCCAGATCGAGCGGGCGCGTGGCGTAGAGCGCCCATGCCGTGCGCTTGGCGTCGCGGCCGTCGTCGAACAGCTCCGGCGTCGGCTGGACCGGCCGGCCATAGAAGGCATCGACCCGCCATGGACCGGCGGTGACGATGCCCTTCACCGCGTCGAAGGAGCGGGGCACGTTGGCGCCATAGCGGATGGAGATCAGCCGTTCCGACCCATAGGCCAGCATCTGGCGGCCGACGCGCAGCGTGCCTTGGGCATCGCCGAGCGGGGCGTTCAGGTCGGCGAAGCCCTGCATCAGGTCGATGCGGTCGGCGTCGGGTGGTGCCAGCGGGTCCAGCTTGCCCGCCGTGCCGGCCATGATGAGCTGGCCAAAAAGGCGAAGGCTCCGGCCGACGCGCAGGTCGGCATAGGGCAGGGCACGCCACAGACCGTAGGCGTCGTTGCGCGGCTCGTCCTGGCCCCAACTGCTGTTGCGGATCGCCTCGCCGCGCAGGCGAAGCTCCAGGCCGGTGGAGAGCGAGGCGGTGCCGTCGCCGGTGACCGGGATCGCCTTGAACCGCTCCCAGAAGGCGCCGGAGCGGGCCTCGGGCGAGAGCAGGTAGCGGTAATCCTCGTCGAAGCGGGTGTTGGTCAGCGGCGGTGGATTTGTCGGTTGGGCCGCATGGGCCGGACCGATCCACAGCAACAGGGCGACCGCCGCCGCGCGAAGGCGGGCCGACATGGGGCATCTCCGTGATGGCGCTGGACTGCACCGATCCTAGGGAGATGCCCGGCCGGGTGATTGCTCCTTCCGAACCGCTTTTGCCGGTTCTGCGCGCGGCCTTACCCCACCGCCGCCATCGACGCTGCCGAATCGGCCGTCCGCGTGGTGCCGTAGCGGCGGATCATCGCGGCGCAGAACTCGGCGAACTCCTCGGCCACCTGGGGCGGGCTGGTGTGGTGGGGTTCGACGCCGCGGTGTTCGGGGGTGAAGCAGAAGGTGACGGTGACGTCGAAATCGGCCAGCGCCTCCATCTGGCGGTCGAACCAGTCCAGCGCGTTCGGGCGGAAGCTGTCGGCCCAGGACAGGCCGGTGCGCAGGTGCCGCACGCCCAGCCGCTTCAGCCACGCCACCGCCTCGTCAAGCCGGTGATCCTCGTAATGGAACCACTGGCAGATGCCCATCTGGCCGGCATAGGGCGCGAAGGCCTCCACCGCCGGTTTCGGCGTGCCGTCGGCGCGCAGCAGGCCCATGTGGAAGTGGCGGTAATAGGAGGAGCCTTCGGCCTCCTTGTGGCGGGTGGTGGCCTCCCAATGGCTGGGCAGGTCGTACAGGCTGTACCAGTGGATGCGCGGCACCTTGCCGATCAGCAGTTCGGCGGTGCGCTTGACGCCCCAGGCCTGCACCTCTTCGGCGCCGAAGGAGGAGACGCCGGCCTCGGTCACCCAGATCGGTTTGTTGGTGACGGCGCGGATCTCGTCGATCTTGTTCGGCCACTCTTGGATCTGCCAGAGATTCCAGTCGAGCGGGAAGCCGTGGACCGCCACCACGTCCACCTCCTCCAGCGCGCCGCGTTCCTCCAGCCGGCGGACGAAGGACGGGTCGATGGGGGACATGCCGCCCAGCACGCGGGTGATGGTGGAATTCTCCGCCCGGATCGCCTGTCCGGCCAGGATGGTCATGCGGGCGAACAGGTCCCATTCGGGGTCGAGGTTGGGGTCCCAGTGCGACTTGTTGTTGGGCTCGTTCCAGATCTTGGCGGCTTCGATCATCCCTCGGTCCCTTTCGTCACGGCGTCTTCTTTGGGCTGGGCCGGGTACACCGCCCCGGCCTCGGTCGGGCGGTCGACCCGGCGGCAGACATAGACCTCGCGTTCCGGATGTTCGGTGATGGCGAAGCCGGCGCTACGCAGCATGGCCTCGGCGCAGGCGGCGTTGGGCGCCCACCAGTTGGTCCAGTCGCGGGCGTATTCGTGTTCGATGAAATGCAGCTTCGGATAGCCGGGATCGTCGAAGTGATCCTGTTCGAAGAAGTCATAGTCGGCGCGCACCGGCGCCACTTCGGCCGAGCCGCGCTGCATCGACTGGAAGATCATCAGATCCTTGGCGACATGGTCGTGGATCAGGTCGAGCGCCAGCAGCGGGTGGCGCAGGTGATAGAGCACGCCCATGAACAGCACGACGTCGAAGCTTTCGCCGAGTTTGGCGACGTCATAGACCGACATCTTGTGGAATTCGATGTCCTGGCCGGTCACCTCGGCGGCGAACTTGGCCTGGGCCAGATAGCGGTCGTCGAAGTCGATGGCGACCACCCGGTCGGCGCCGCGGCGCTTCATCTCGATGGAGTAGAAGCCGCCGTTGCAGCCGATGTCGAGAACGGTGCGGCCGGTCAAATCCTTCGGCACCGCGTGCTCGAACCGCTTCCACTTCACGTTCGGGTAGTCATTGAGGAAATGGTTGGGCGCCGTGCGCACGCCGTTGAGGTCGATGTTGTGGAACCAGTCGCCGAGTTCGGCCACCCGTTCACGGATCTGGTCGGCCGTCAGGCTCGTCATGCCGCACCCTCGTTGATGCTGTGGACCTTCAGCCCCCAATCGCCGGCGATCAGGACGCTGCGGGAAGCCGGGCTGATTTCGAATCGCCCATGGAAATCGAGCGGCAGGCCCAGGGCGTGGGCCAGCGCCGCCTTGATGATGTCGCCGTGGCTGACCAGCGCCAGCGTGCCGCCGGGGTTGGCGCGGCGCAGCCGGTCGAGCAGGGACGCGATCCGGGTCTGCGCCTCCGCCATCGATTCGCCGGGCGTGTCGCCGGGAGTGGGGCGGCCATGGCTGCGCGCCCGGTTCCACAGATCCCAGGCGGGATCGCCGCGCAGCTCCTCGAACCGCTTGCCGCTCCAGGCGCCGAGGTCGAGTTCGTTCAGCGCCGGTTCGATGGTCAGGGGGAGGGACTGCCGTTCGGCGATGGGGGTGGCGGTCTCGACGGCGCGTTCCAACGGGCTGGACAGCACGGCGGTCAGGCGCTGGCCCGACAGGCGATCGGCCAGCAAGTCGGCTTCCGCCCGGCCTTGGGCACTCAGCGTCACGCCCGCCATGCGGCCGCACAGGACCGAGCCCAGTCGGTCGTGCGAGCCGTGGCGGATCAGGATGAAGATGGTTTCCATGCCGCCGCTCACATCAGGCGGGTCGGCTTGGGCTCCACACGTTCGCCGGCGATGAAGCGCAGCGTGCGTTCCCGTGCCTCGTGGTCGGTGAACTGTTCCGGCGGCGACTTCATGAAGTAGCTGGACGGGCCGACCAGCGGGCCGGCGATGCCGCGATCCAGCGCCAGCTTGGCGCAGCGCACCGCGTCGATGACGATGCCGGCGGAGTTCGGGCTGTCCCAGACCTCCAGCTTCAGCTCCACATTCAGCGGAACGCCGCCGAAGGTGGTACCTTCCAGCCGGATATGCGCCCATTTGCGGTCGGTCAGCCACGGCACATGGTCGCTGGGGCCAACATGCACGTCGTCGGGATCGAGCGGCACGTCGAGCTGGCTGGTGACGGCCTGGGTCTTGGAGATCTTCTTCGATTCCAGACGCTCACGCTCCAGCATGTTCTTGAAGTCGGTGTTGCCGCCGAAATTCAGCTGATAGGTGCGGTCCAGCCGCACGCCGCGCTCGCGGAACAGGTTGGCCAGCATGCGGTGGACGATGGTGGCGCCGACCTGGCTCTTGATGTCGTCGCCGATGATCGGCAGCCCGCGTTCGGCGAAGCGCCGCGCCCAGACGGGGTTAGAGGCGATGAAGACCGGGATGCAGTTGACGAAGGCGCAGCCGGCTTCCAGCGCCTGTTCGGCGTAGAATTCCGTGGCCTGCTGCGACCCGACCGGCAGGTAGGAGACCAGGATGTCGGTGCCGGTGCGGCGCAGGGTTTCCGCCACATTCACCGGCCGTTGCTCCGATTCGGTGATGTCGCCGGCGAGGTATTTTCCGATGCCGTCAAGCGTCGGGCCGCGGTTCACCTGCACGCCGAAGCGCGGAGGCTTGGCAAAACGGAAAGTATTATTAGGTGGTGCGAAAATAGCCTCTCCGACATCGAACCCCACTTTCGAGGCTGCAACATCGAAGGCCGCAGAAATCTCGATGTCTCCAACGTGATAACCGCCGAGGTCGACAGTCATAAGCCCAGGTGGCGGCTCGTTGGCTTTGGCGTCAGCATAATAGCATATCCCTTGTACAAAAGATGATGCGCAATTCCCGACACCAGCTATTGCTACCCGGAGCTTTTTCCCAGTCACTGAGATCTCCCGTCCTTAAATGCACGTCATTTCACGGAGCGCGGATATTTGTAGACTTTAAAAGGAGTCATCGGAAGATCGGTCGTTGGTAGCAAGCCTTTTGGACGAGGTGCGCAATTTTTCACGCCGGTGTTAACGTCGACAGTACGGCCGACGTGACTCCGACACTGAGTTGCGAGCCGGTCCTGAAATAAAACCGCACAGGGTGCCCTGGGCAACTTGCGGGGACGAGCGGGGGGCTCGCGGTGTCGATGTCCGCAGGCCCTGCCCCTTGTTTCCGCACGTCAACGTCAAGAATCGTATCAAATTCCTCGGAGGGACTTGTGGGAGAGACCGTTCTCGTCACTGGCGGAGCCGGCTTCATCGGCCGCCACGTCGCCAAGGCCCTGCTTGCCCGCGGCGACCGTGTCCGGGTTCTGGACAGCCTGATCGAACAGGTGCACCCGACGCGGCAGCGCCCCGACGAACTGGATGCCGACGTGGAGTTGCTGGTCGGCGACGTGCGCGACGAGGCGATGGTCGCCAGCGCGCTGGAAGGCGTCGATTCGGTGATCCACCTCGCGGCCGAAGTCGGCGTCGGCCAGAGCATGTATGCGGTCGACCGCTACACTTCGGTGAACGACTACGGCACCGCCGTGCTGTTCCAGCGCCTGATCAACAAGCCGGTGCGCCGCGTCGTCGTCGCGTCGTCGATGAGCATCTATGGCGAGGGGCTGTACCGCACCGCCGACGGCACGCTGATGGAGGACGTCGTCCGCGGCGCCCGCAACCCCGACGGGACCTGGGATCCGCTGGACCAGCAGGGGCGGCCGCTGATGCCGGTGCGCACCCCGGAGAGCAAGCGCCCGGCGCTGAAGTCGGTCTATGCCATCGGCAAATATGTGCAGGAACGGCTGACCCTGACGCTGACCGCGCAGTATGGGATGGAAGGCTCGGCCCTTCGCCTGTGGAACGCCTATGGGCCGGGACAGGCGCTGTCGAACCCCTACACCGGCGTGCTGGCGATCTTCGCCTCGCGCATCGCCAACGGCCAGCGTCCGATGATCTTTGAGGACGGGCAGCAGCGCCGCGATTTCGTGCATGTCCGCGACGTCGCCCGCGCCTTCCTGCTGGCGCTCGACAATCCGGCCGCCAACGGCGAGGTGTTCAACATCGGCTCCGGCGAGGAGCGCACGGTGGAAGAGGTGGCGCTGATGCAGGCCGCCTCGATGGGCCGGCCGGACCTGACGCCGGACATCACCGGCAAGGCGCGGGCCGGCGACATCCGCCACAACATCCCCGACCTGACCAAGGCCCGCACCGTGCTGGGCTATGACCGGAAGGAGGATTTCTCCGAAGGGCTGGCCGAACTGGCGGAATGGGTCGCCCGGCAGGAGGCACAGGACCGCGTCGCCGACGCCCGCCGCGAACTGGAAGAGCGGGGTCTGGTGGCATGAGCGGCAGCAAGAACCCGGTTCTGATCACCGGCGGCGCCGGATTCATCGGATCGAACCTTGCCGACCGGCTGGCGTCGGACGGACATGACGTGCTGATCTATGACGCGCTGCGCCGTCCGGGGGTGGAGCGGAACCTGCGCTGGCTGCAGGCCCGCCACCCGTCGCGCATCACCGCCGTCACCGCCGACCTGCGCGACGAACAGGCGCTGGCCGATGCCGCCAAGGACGCCAAGGCGGTGTTCCATCTGGCCGCCCAGGTCGCGGTGACGACCAGCATGGTCGACCCGGTCGACGATTTCGAGGTGAACATCCGCGGCACCCTGTCCCTGCTGGAGGCGGTGCGCCGGCATGGCCAAAAGCAGGGTCGGCGGACGCCGGTGATCTTCGCCAGCACCAACAAGGTCTATGGCGACCTCGCCGACGTGCCCCTGGAACTGGTGGACGACGCCTACGCGCCCGCCGATCCGACGATCCGCGCGCATGGCGTGTCGGAGGCGCGTCCGCTCGACTTCCACACCCCCTATGGCTGTTCGAAGGGGGCGGCGGACCAGTATGTGCTGGATTACGCCCGCAGCTTCGACCTGCCGACCGCCGTGCTTCGGATGAGCTGCATCTATGGCCCGCGCCAGATGGGGACGGAGGATCAGGGCTGGGTCGCCCATTTCCTGATCCGAGCGCTGAACGGCGAGCCGATCACCATCTATGGCGACGGCCGGCAGGTGCGCGACGTGCTGTTCGCCGCCGACACAGTGCAGGCCTATGTCTCCGCCTGGGAACGGATCGAGCAGGTGAAGGGCCGCGCCTTCAACCTGGGCGGCGGGGCGGCCAACGCCATCAGCCTGCGCCAGTTGATCGCCCACATCGAATATCTGATGGGCCGCAAGGTGGAGGTCAGCTACGGCGACTGGCGGGCCGGCGACCAGCGCTACTACGTGTCGGACACCCGCGCGGCGCGCCACGCGCTGGGGCTGGCCGAGCCGACCGACTGGAAGCGCGGCGTGGCGCTGCTGGCCGAATGGCTGCGGGCGGAGAAGAGCGGCGTGCCCGAAGCCGCACCGTCGGTGGAGGCCGCCTGATGAGGGTTGCGCTGGTCAACCCGGCCTGGAGCTTCGACCACAGCATCTATTTCGGATGCCGCGAAGCGCATCTGCCGCTGGAGCTGGGATACAGCAAAGCGCTGCTTGAGCAGGCCGGGCACGAGGTGCTGTTGCTGGACGGTGCGCTGGACGGGCTGTCGAACGCGGAGATGGCGGAGCGGGTCGCCGCCTTCGCCGCCGACATGACCGTGCTGACCACCGCGCCGACCTACCTGTTCTGGCGCTGCGCCCAGCCGGAGCTGCGGGTGCCGCGCGAGTTCCTGACGGCGCTGGGCGGTCGCGGCGGGCGCACCGTCGCGGTCGGGCCGCATGGCTCCACCACCCCGGCGCCCACCCTGAGCAAGCTCGGCGTCGATCTGGTGGTGCGCGGGGAGTGCGAGGAGATCGTCGCAAAGCTGGCGGACGGTTTGGTGCTGGACGAGGTGCCGGCGCTGGCCTTCCAGCGGGACGGCGATCTGGTGGTGACCGGCGGGCCGCATGCGGCGCGCTTCACCGACCTGCCGGCTCTGTCCTGGCCGGTGGAGTGGCTGCAGCGCCATCCGCACCACCACCACCGCTATGGCACCGAGCCGGTCGGGCCGGGGGCGGAGGTGGAGGCGTCGCGCGGTTGCCCCTACAACTGCAGCTTCTGCGCCAAGATCGATTTCCGCGACCAGTACCGGCGGCGCGACACCGCCATCATCCTGGAGGAGATCGACGGGCTGATCGCGGCCGGTGTCCGCTATGTCTATTTCATCGACGAGATCTTCCTGCCCCGGCGCGACCTGTTGGAAGCGCTGGTGGAGCGGCCGATCCAGTTCGGCGTACAGACGCGCATCGATCTGTGGAAACCGGACATGCTCGACCTCCTGGGCGCGGCCGGCTGCGTGTCGATAGAGGCCGGGGTGGAAAGCCTGACCGAGGAGGGTCGCGCCTCGCTCGACAAGAAATGCCGGATGAGCACCGACGATCTGGCCGACCGGCTGATCCATGCCCGGCGCAGCGTGCCCTTCGTCCAGGCCAACCTGATCGCCATGGCCGGCGACGATGCCGACATGGTCAAGGCTTGGCGCGAGAAACTGCTGGCCGCCGGGGTGTGGGCCAACGATCCGGTGCCGCTCTACCCCTATCCGGCCTCGCCCGATTACCGCCGCCTGTGGGGCGAGCCGGACGACCGGGCGTGGGAGCGGGCACACGAGCATTACCTTGGCCAGTTCGAACGCCTGAGCGACATCCAGGAGGACGAGCCCTTGCCGCTGACGGAACTGGAGGCGGCATGCTCCTGCCGCTGACGAGTGCCCAAAGAAAACAACCGCTCGCGGAACCACCCCCAGAACCGCCTTATGTGCTGATGACGGCCGACAGCGTCGGCGGGGTGTGGACCTATGCGCTGGATCTGGCCCGCGAACTGGCGGGGCAGGGGACGCGGGTGACGCTGGCGGTGCTGGGACCGTCGCCCCACCCCGATCAGGTCACTGCCGCCGCCGCGGTGGACGGGCTGGAGCTGATCGACACCGGCTTGGCCCTGGACTGGACCGCGCCCGACGAGGCGGCGGTGCGCCGCACGGCGGAGGCGCTGGGCGATCTGGCGGCACGGCTCGGCCACGATGTGGTGCATCTGAACAGTCCGGCGCTGGCCGCCGATGCCGGCTTCACCATGCCGGTCGTCGGCGTCTGCCATTCCTGCATGGCGAGCTGGTGGGTGGCGGTGCGCGGCGGCGAGATGCCGGAGGATTTCCGCTGGCGGACCGAGCTTCTGCGTCGCGGCTATCAGGCCTGCGACGTGCTGGTGGCGCCCAGTGCCGCCTTTGCCGAAGCGACCGCCGCCTTGTATGGCGTGACGGCACCGGTGGTGGTGCGCAACGGGCGCTATGCCCGCAAGACCGGGCCGCGACGGGCCGCGATGGGGCGGGAACGC
Source organism: Azospirillum sp. A1-3 (assembly GCF_023806445.1). Taxonomy (NCBI): domain Bacteria; kingdom Pseudomonadati; phylum Pseudomonadota; class Alphaproteobacteria; order Rhodospirillales; family Azospirillaceae; genus Azospirillum; species Azospirillum sp. A1-3. The sequence continues at coordinate 237,922 of NZ_JAMSLU010000008.1, read as the reverse complement.
TTCGTCTTCACCGCCGGGCGGCTGTGGGATTCAGGCAAGAACGTCGAATTGCTGGACGCGGCGGCAAAGCTGCTGGACGTGCCGGTCTTCGCCGCCGGGCCGCTGGAAAGCCCGACCGGGCATCGGGTGGGGCTGAGCCATGCGCGGGCACTGGGGCGGCTGGACGGGGCGTCGGTCGCCGGGTGGATGGCGCGGGCGCCGGTTTTCGCCTCCCTGCCGCTCTACGAGCCGTTCGGGCTGACGGTGCTGGAGGCGGCGCAAGCCGGCTGCGCGCTGGTGCTGTCGGACATCGCCAGCTTCCGAGAGTTATGGGACGGCGCCGCTATCTTCGCCGATCCGGGCGATGCCGGTGCGCTGGCCACGACCCTGCGCCGGCTGCTGGACGACCCGCTGGAGGCCCGGCGGCTCGGCACCGCCGCCCGCCGACGGGCCGCCCGCTATGACATGGACCGGCTCACCGCCGGGATGCTCGACGTTTACCGGTCGGTGACGCATCCCGTGCGTTCGGAGGTGATCGCGTGAGGATCGTCTATTTCACCCATTCCCTGGCCTCCTGCTGGAACCATGGCAACGCCCATTTCCTGCGCGGGGTGCTGCGCGACCTGATCGCCCGCGGCCATGACGTGCAGGTACTGGAACCGGAAGGGGCCTGGAGCCTGCAGAACCTGCTGGCCGACCATGGCGAAGCCGGGCTGGAGGCCTATCGCACGTTGTATCCGGAGCTGTCGTCGCGGACGATGCCGAAGGGCTTCGACGTGGAGGCGGCCTGCGATGGTGCCGATCTGGTCATCGTCCATGAATGGAACGACCCGGCGCTGGTCGCGGCGGTCGGGGAGGCGCGCAGGCGCGGCGGCCGCTTCACCCTGCTGTTCCACGACACCCACCACCGTGCGGTCAGCGATCCCAAGGCGATCAACGCCTTCGACCTGTCCGGCTATGACGGCGTGCTGGCCTTCGGCGAGACGCTGGCGGCCGTCTACCGCCGCTGGGGCTGGGAAGGCCGGGTCTTCGTCTGGCACGAGGCCGCCGACATCCGGCTGTTCCACCCGCCGGCCGAAGAAGGGCCGCGCAGCGGCGCGGTGTGGATCGGCAATTGGGGCGACGGCGAGCGGACGGAGGAGCTTGAACGCTTTCTCTTCGCGCCTGCCAGGGCCGCCGGGCTGCCGCTGGAGATCTACGGCGTGCGCTATCCAAAGCCGGCCCTGGCAACGCTGAAGCGCTACGGCATCGCCTACAAGGGCTGGCTGCCGAACGCGCGGGCGCCGGAGATCTTCGCCCGCCACCGCGTCACCGTCCATGTGCCGCGCCGCTTCTATGTCGACATGCTGCCGGGCATCCCGACCATCCGCGTGTTCGAGGCGCTGGCCTGCGGCATCCCGCTGGTCAGCGCGCCGTGGAGCGATGCCGAGGGGCTGTTCCGCCCCGGCCGCGACTTCCTGTTCGCCCGCGACGGCGAGGAGATGGCCGCCCATCTGCGCGCCGTCGACCAGGACGAGGGGCTACGCGCCGAGTTGGTCCGCAACGGGCTGGAGACGATCCGCGCCCGCCACACCTGCGCCCACCGTGTCGATGAGCTGCTGTCCATCGTCGGCAGCCTGCGCGGCAATCAAAAAGAACCGGTCCTTGAGGAGTCCGCCCGATGAAGATGGCCTTTTACGGGTCCAGCCTGCTGTCCTCCTACTGGAACGGCGCCGCCACCTATTACCGCGGCATGTTGAGCGAACTGGCCAGGCATGGCTGGGACATCACCTTCTACGAGCCGGACGCCTTCGATCGCCAGAAGCACCGCGATATCGAGCCGCCGGACTATGCCAAGGTCGTCGTCTATGACGCCACGCCCGAAGCCTGCCGCACGGTGATCGCGGAAGCCGCGAAGGCCGATGTGGTGGTCAAGGCCAACGGCGTCGGCGTCTTCGACAATGAACTGCTGGACGGCGTGATGAACGCCGCCGACCCGCAGGCCCTGCGCATCTATTGGGACGTGGACGCCCCGGCGACGCTGGCGGAGCTGCGGCAGGCGCCCGACCATGTGCTGCGCCGCCGCCTGCCGGAGCTAGACTTCGTGCTGACCTATGGCGGTGGGCCGCCGGTGGTGTCGGCGTACGAGGCGATGGGGGCGCCGGTCTGCCGGCCGATCTACAACGCGCTGGACCCGTCCACGCACCATCCGGTGCCGCCGCAGGACCGCTTCCGCGCCGACCTGAACTTCCTCGGCAACCGGCTGCCCGACCGTGAGGCGCGGGTGGAGCGATTCTTCCTAGAGCCGGCGGCGCGCAATCCGGACGGCCGCTACATCATCGGCGGCAGCGGCTGGGAGTCCAAGGGCCTGCCGGCCAACGTCACCCACATCGGCCATGTCGGCACCGCCGATCACAATGCCTTCAACACCTCGGCCAAGGCGGTGCTGAACATCGCCCGCGACAGCATGGCGGAGGTCGGCTTCTCCCCCGCCACCCGCGTGTTCGAGGCGGCCGGCGCCGGCGCCTGCCTGATCACCGACGCCTGGGAGGGGGTGGAGCTGTTCCTGGCCCCTGACGAGGAGGTGCTGGTCGCCCGCGACGGGCAGGACGTGACCGAGCATCTGCGGGCGCTGACGCCGGAACGCTCCCGCGCCATCGGCGCGGCGGCGCGGCGCCGCATCCTGGCGGGCCACACCTATGCCCGCCGGGCGGTCGAGGTGGACCAACTGTTGCGCGGCGCGCTGGCTGCCCGCCGGGAACGGAGCGCGGCATGAAGCTGGTCGTCCTGGGGCTCAGCCTGTCCTCCTCCTGGGGCAACGGGCACGCCACCACCTTCCGCGCGCTGCTGAAATCCTTCGCGGCGCGTGGGCACCAGATCCTGTTCCTGGAACGCGACGTGCCCTGGTACGCCGACAACCGCGACTTGCCGAATCCGGGCTGGTGCGAGCTGGCCTTCTACAAGGACCTCGAGGATCTGAAGCGCTTCACCGCCGCCGTCGCCGGGGCGGATGCGGTGCTGGTGGGATCTTACGTGCCGGAGGGGGTGGCGGTCGGGCGCTGGGCGCAGGAGACGGCGCGGGGTGTCGTCGCCTTCTACGACATCGACACGCCGGTGACGCTGGCAAAGCTGGAGCGCGGCGATTACGAGTATCTCGCGCCGGAGGTCATCCCCGGCTTTGATGTGTATTTCTCCTTCACCGGCGGGCCGACGCTCGACCGGCTGATGGGGCAATACGGCTCGCCGGCCGCAAGGGCGCTCTACTGTTCGGTGGATGCGGAGGCCTACGCGCCGATGCCGGTGCCCAAGCGTTGGGACCTCAGCTATCTCGGCACCTACAGCATCGACCGCCAGCCGACACTGGACCGCCTGCTGCTGGAGCCGGCACGCCGGGCGCCGGACCTGCGCTTCGTCGTCGCCGGGCCGCAATATCCCGACGACATCGTCTGGCCGGCGAATGTGGAGCGGCTGCACCATGTGCCGCCGGCCGACCATCCGGCCTTCTACGCGGCGAGCCGTTTCACGCTGAACGTGACGCGCGAGGACATGATCCGCGCCGGCTACAGTCCCAGCGTCCGCCTGTTCGAAGCGGCGGCCTGCGCCACGCCGATCATCTCCGACATCTGGGACGGGATCGATACGCTGCTGGAGCCGGGCCGCGAGATCATCCTGGCGGAAAGCGCCGACGGGGTGCTGGAGGTTCTGCGCCGCCCGGCGGCGGAGGGCGAGATCGGCGAGCAGGCGCGCCGGCGGATCCTGGCCGCGCACACCGCGGCGCACCGGGCCGAGACGCTGGAACGCGAGCTGGTCGCGGCGATGGAGCGCGGGCTTGCCCCCACCTAAGCGGCGATTCGTGCGTTGCGGTGTGCTTCAGAACGGCTTGAAGAACGGATCGTCGCCCTCGGACGCGAAATCGACGACAGGCTTCGGGAAGCACTTCAGGTGCTCCGGCTCGAATGGGAGCTGCGGCAGATGCTGCGTCACGATGGCGGCCACGGTGTGGGCCTGCTCCACGTCGCGGGCACGCTTCACCGGATCGCGCCCGTCGTCCTTCGTCCCCAGCCAGAGCTTGTAGAGGGCGAAGGCTCGGGGGTCGGGGCAGGCCATCGGCACAGGCTGGCCATCCTCGCCGACGGCGACCGCCTCGAACTTCGGCGCGTTGGCAACCCACTTCATGTTCACGATCGACGAGGCCAGCAGGTCGCCCTCGCCGAACCCTTCCCGCTCGTCCCGCCAAGGCGGGTTCGCCGCGGCCTTGATGAGATCGACGTAGTAGCCATCGCGGTTGACGGCCCGGAATGACGCCTCGTCCGCTTTTTTGAAGCTGCGGTCAACCGAGCGCAGGACATCGATGACGCTGGCGGGCTCCTCGCCGGTCACTGTCAGCCGCAGCCTCGCCCGCGCCTCCATCAGGATGTCGAGGTCGTCGGTCGCCAGCAGGTCCGTCCGCACGAAAACCCCGGCCGCCGCCTCGTAGGCGTAGATCGCGTTCGTCCCGGCGACGTAGACGTTGTGCCCGAGCAGCCCTTCGCGATCGAGCCGCCGGAGGATCTTCGAGGCGATGGTCGGGACACGGCCGAGATCGACCGCCCGGTTCAACCGGGCCTGCTCGGACAGCCTTCGCGACAAGGAGTCCAGCCGCTCCTTGGCCTCCTCCTTCCCCGTCCGGAACTCCTCGTAGATGCGTTCGGTCTCGGGCGACCGCGGCCCGAGGCTCCGCATCTTACGGACCCCGGTGCCGGGATCGTCGAACACCTTCACCAGATAATCCGCTCCCTTTTCCTCCTTCCACGACAGGCTGCCCGCGTACCCGGCGCGGCGTCGCCAAGCGGCCCGCCAAGCGTCCCACAGCTGTCGCATGTCAACGAGCATGCGGCGCTGGTTCGCGGTCATCAGGAGCAGCTCGGGCATCTGGTCTCCTCGTTTCTACGAATAAGTACGTTTCTTCATATTTCCGTAGAAACTGGCGACTTTCAATGCCTTATGCGGTCTTCTACAGAATGGGAGCGTTTTCTGGAATTTCGTAGAAACCGAGCTGAAACAGTCTATTGGCAGGGTGTTCGCAACAGGGAGCGTGGGAGATCAGGGAGGGGGCGTAACGCCCCCTCCCACCGACACTTACTTGCTGTAGTCGTAGAAGCCGCGGCCGGACTTGCGGCCGAGGAAGCCGGCGTCGACCATCTCCTTCAGCAGCGGGGCCGGGCGGTACTTCGGATCGTTGAAGCCTTCATAGAAGACCTCCATCACCGACAGCATGGTGTCCAAACCGATCAGGTCGGCGAGCGCCAACGGGCCGATCGGGTGGTTGCAGCCGGCCTTCATGCCGGCGTCGATGTCCTCGGCCGTGGCGATGCCTTCCTGCAGCGCGAAGATCGCTTCGTTGATCATCGGGCAGAGGATGCGGTTGACGGCGAAGCCGGGGCTGTTCTTGGCGGTGATCGGCGACTTGCCGACGCGCTTGGCGAAGGCCATCGCCTTGGCGTGGGTGTCGTCGCTGGTCTGGATGCCGCGGATGATCTCCAACAGCGCCATCAGCGGCACCGGGTTGAAGAAGTGCAGGCCGATGAAGCGGTCCGGACGGTCGGTGGCCGTCGCCAGCTTGGTGATGGAGATCGACGAGGTGTTGGTGGCGACCAGCGCCTCCGGCTTCAGGGTCGCGCAGAGTTCCTTCAGGATCTTGACCTTCAGGTCCTCGTTCTCGGTCGCGGCCTCGATCACCAGATCGCAAGCAGCCAGCTTCGACTTGTCGGTGGTGGCGGTGATGCGCGCCAGGGCCGCTTCGCGGTCGGCGGCGGTCATCTTCTCCTTCTTGACCAGACGGTCCAGGCTGCCGGCGACGGTCGACAGGCCGCGCTGCACCGCTGCCTCGGAGATGTCGGTCATCACCACCGTCAGGCCGGCGACGGCGCAGACCTGGGCGATGCCGTTACCCATCTGTCCGGCGCCGATGACGCCGATGGTCTCGATTCCCATGCTCTCGGCCATGTTTCTTGTCCCTATCGTTGAGCGCGTGCGTTGGTTCGCAGATGCAGCATCTTCTACACGTTTTTTCGTTGCGCTGCGATGACTTGTCGTATGCGGCAAGGCGGGCTTCCACCCGGCGCGGCGACCTGCCGCAGCCCTGCCATCGGCGGAAATCCGCCGACTGCTAGAGCCGGGACGGCGGATTTCCGCCGAAAAAATCTGTGGTCGGAAAGGCTGGGTCCAGGCTTTTCAACTGTTTGCGCGGCGAACTGATTATGGCACGCCGCTTGCTCTCTCCTTGGTCAACCGCGGCGACGGGTCGCGGATCAAGCCCCATGGGAGAGACCAGATGCTCAGGAAGACCCTGCTTGCCGCCACCGCCTTCGCCGCCGCCGCGCTCGCCACCCAGGCCGCCTCGGCCGCCGATCTGGTCCGACTCGGCAACCTGAAATTCGCCCATTACGGCGCGGTTTCCTACATGAAGGAGATCGCCGGCAAGTACGACCTGAAGATCGAAGAGCGGGTCTTCGCCAAGGGCATCGACATCCTGCCGGCCATCGTGGCGGGCGAGATCGACGTCGCCGCCAGCGCCGTCGACGCCGCCATCGCCGGCCGCGCGTCCGGCGTGCCGATCTATGCGGTGGCCGGCTTCGCCAAGGGTGGCGCCCGCATCGTCGCCAAGCCGGACGCCGGCATCAAGAGCATCGCAGACCTGAAGGGCAAGAAGGTCGCCACCCCGCGCGGCGGCGCCCAGGAACTGATCCTGCTGGCCGAGCTGTCGAAGCATGGGCTGAGCTGGTCCGACCGTCCGGGCAAGGACGTGCAGATCGTTTATATGGCTTATGCCGACATGAATCAGGCCCTGCTGGCCGGCAGCATCGATGCCATGTCGCAGTCCGAACCGCAGTCGAGCCAAGCCATCAACAAGGGCTTCGGCGTCGAGGTGGTGAAGCCCTACGACACCGAGCTGGGCGAGCCGGTGCGCTCGCTGGTGGTCACCGAGGACTTCTACAAGAAGAAGCCGGACGTCGCCCAGCGGCTGGTCCGCTGCTTCGTCGAGGCGACGGCGACCTTCATCGCCAATCCCGATCTGGCCGAGACCTATGTCCGCGAGAAGATGTTCAAGGGCCAGCTGAGCAGCCAGGACTTCAAGGACGCCATCGGCAACTCGCCCTACAGCTATGACATCTCGGTCCATCACGTGCAGGTCACGACCGACATGATGCAGAAGTTCGGCGTCGGCCGCATGGACACCCCGCCGAAGGCCGAGGATTGGGTGAAGCTGGACCTGCTGGAGAAGGCGAAGGCCGGCGCCAAGGCGGCTGATGCCGGCACCGTGAAGGCGAACTGAGCCACACCCAGCGGAAGGAGGACGCCCGATGTCCCAAGCCAAGCCCCGTTTCTCGCCCGCCGCCGTCGCGCGCGGCGCCCTGGTTCCGGTCCTCGCCATCGCGCTGTGGCAGGCCCTGTCCAGTTCCGGCCTGATCAACCAAGTGGTTCTGCCGTCGCCCGTCGCGGTGGTGGAGCGCTGGTGGGCCTATCTGCTGCCGACCGAGCCCTATGATCCGGCGCAATCCAGCTGGATCCTGTGGGCGCTGTCGGGCGAGATGCTGTTCGACGCCTGGTCCAGCCTGTACCGCGTGGTGCTGGGCTTCGCCGTCGGCGCCGGGCTGGCCCTTCCGCTGGGTCTCGCCATGGGCGGCAACCCGCGCATCTACGCGCTGTTCGATCCGCTGATGCAGGTGCTGCGGCCGATCCCGCCCATCGCCTACATCCCGCTGTCGATCCTGTGGTTCGGGCTGGGCAACCCGCCGGCAATCTTTCTGATCGCCATCGGCGCCTTCTTCCCGGTGCTGATGAACACCATCGCCGGGGTGCGCCATGTCGACGGCATCTATCTGCGCGCCGCCCGCAACCTGGGCGCCGGCCGGCTGACCATGTTCGTCCGCGTCATCCTGCCGGCGGCCACCCCCTATATCCTGGCCGGCGCCCGGATCGGCATCGGCACCGCCTTCATCGTCGTCATCGTGTCGGAGATGATCGCCGTAAACTCCGGCCTCGGCTTCCGCATCCTGGAGGCGCGCGAGTTCATGTGGTCGGACAAGATCATCGCCGGGATGTTCACCATCGGCCTGCTCGGCCTTGCCATCGACATCGGCATGAACCGCCTGAACAACCACCTGCTGCGCTGGCACCGCGGGCTTGAGAATTGATGGGGAGGGACTGGAGATGATGTCCATGCTGAAGACCGTTGCCGACACCACGCCCGTTCCCGACGCCGCGCCCGTGCAGATCCAGGTGCGCGGGGTGGAGAAGACCTTCTCCGTCGGTCCGCAGAAGATCGTCGCCCTGCAGAACATCGACCTCGACATCCGCAAGGGCGAGTTCGTCTGCCTGCTGGGACCGTCGGGCTGCGGCAAGTCCACGCTGCTGAACGCGGTGGCCGGGTTCCAGCCGCCGACGAATGGGACGGTCACCGTCGATGGCCGCACCATCACCGAACCCGGTCCCGACCGCGGCATGGTGTTCCAGGAATATGCCCTGTTCCCCTGGATGACGGTGGCGCAGAACGTTGCCTTCGGCCTGGAGATCAAGGGGATGTCCAAGGCCGAGATCGCGGAGCGGGTGGAGTGGCTGCTGCAGAAGCTGCACCTGCAGGACTTCCGCAACCGCTTCCCCAAGGATCTGTCGGGCGGCATGCGCCAGCGCGTCGCCATCGCCCGCGTGCTGGCGCTCGACAGCCCGATCCTGCTGATGGACGAGCCGTTCGGCGCGCTCGACGCGCTGACCCGCCGCACCCTTCAGGACGAGTTGCTGCGCATCTGGGAGGAGGTCGGCAAGACCATCCTATTCGTCACCCACTCCATCGAGGAGAGCATCTATCTGGCCGACCGCATCATCGTGATGACCTACCGGCCGGGCACCATCAAGCGCGACGTCGTCGTCGACATGCCGCGTCCCCGTGACGGCTCCGCCCCGGAGTTCAACCGCCTGAAGCGCGAGCTGTCCCAGATGGTGATGGAGGAGCAGCAGCGCTTCAGCCAGGACGAGATCCGGTCGATTACGGCGGATTGAGGAACGGCGGGCAGGACGGCAAAGGAGGGGCGCCCCGATGTGGGCGCCCTTTTCTTGTCAGAGCTTCGCCGCTTCCTCGGCCATCCGTTGCCGCAGCCAGCCGTGGGAGGGGGAGCCGGTGTTGCGGCGGTGCCAGATCATCGACACCTCGTAATCGCCGACGTCGAAGGGCAGCGGGCTGGTGGCGAGTCCCAGCGCATCGGCGCACAATTGGGCCAGCCGGGCGGGCAGCGAGGTCAGCATCGGCGCCTGGGTCAGGATCATCGGGATCGCCAGGAACTGGGTGGTGGAGGCGGCGACGCGCCGCCTTGTGCCCAGCGCCGCCAGTTCGTCGTCGATGAAGCTGGTCAGCCCGCCGCGCAGCGACGGCATCAGGTGCGGATAGCGGGTGTAGTCCTCCAGCCCGATCGGTGGGGTGACCGGCACAAGCGCCGGATTGAACAGGCAGACATGGGTTTCCCGGTACAGCACCTGCCGGTCGTGCCAGCGCCGCAGCTCCGGCAGATAGCCGATGGCGAGGTCCAGCGTGCCGTCGTCCAGCGCGGTCATCATGGCGTCGGGATCGAGGCTGAGCAGCGAGACCGTGACGCGCTGGTTGCCCTCCACCGCATCGCGCAGGATGCCGGTCAGCAGCACCGCCTGCATCGAATCGGAGGTGGAGATGGTGAAGTTCCGCTCCTCCCGCTGGGGATCGAAATCCTCCTCCGCCGACAGGGCGCGGGCGGCCCCCACCAGCAGGTCGCGCAGCGGTTCGGCCAGACGCTGGGCGCGCGGCGTCGGCTCCATCCGGTTGCCGGTGCGCACGAACAGCGGGTCGCCGACCAGCGTGCGCAGCCGGGCCAGCGCGTGGCTGACCGCCGACTGACTGACGCCCAGCGCGTCGGCGGCGCGGGAGACGTTGCGGGTCTCCAAGAGCGCGTCGAACACCTTGATGAGGTTGAGATCGAGCGCGGGGTTATGAATAGCTTTCATGACGATATGAACCAAAGCCACCTACTTCATTGTGCACTAGACGGTGTATTCTGTCGAGGCAGAGCTGACCCAGCAGCCGACAATCAAAAAAACTTTCAATTCCTAGCCAACGCCCATAGCCGGGCAGCGGACCTGTCGTCGCCTCCAAAAAGCCGGCGGTTCCGTTCAGGGAGAAAGAGGCAAGAGCCATGGTTCGCATCAACGTCAACGGCGAGGAGCGTCAGGTCGACGTTCCGGAGGACATGCCGCTCCTGTGGGTTCTGCGGGACGAGCTGAACATGACCGGCACCAAGTTCGGCTGCGGCATCGCCCAGTGCGGCGCCTGCACCGTCCATGTCGACGGCACGCCGACCCGCGCCTGCCAGACCCCCGTCAGCATGCTGACGCCGGACAGCAAGATCACCACCATCGAGGGCGTGAAGGGCAAGGCCGCCCAGGCCGTCCAGGCGGCGTGGCAGAAGCTGGACGTCGTCCAGTGCGGCTACTGCCAGTCGGGCCAGATCATGAGCGCCATCGCGCTGCTGACCGACAACCAGAACCCCTCCGACCAGGACATCGATTCGGCGATGGACGGCAATGTCTGCCGCTGCGCCACCTATGTCCGAATCCGCGCGGCGATCAAGGATGCCGCCCAGACGATGAGGGCCTGATCCATGCTGCATCATCTGATCCGCCACGCTGCCGAACACGGGTTTCCGGAGTCCGGTTTCGCTCCCGGTCCGTTGCCGGCGCCGTCGCGCCGCGGCTTCCTGAAGGCGATCGGCGTCGGGGCCGGCGCGCTGGTCATCGGCGCGCATCTGCCCATGCCGGCGCTGGCCGCCGAAGCGGCGCCGAAGATCGTCGGCCCGGCCGACCCGCGTCCGCATGCCTTCATCATCGTGGCGCCGGACAACACGGTCACCGTGCTGGCCAAGCATCTGGACAAGGGCCAGGGCATCGTCACCGGCCTCGCCACCATCGCGGCGGAGGAGCTTGACGCCGACTGGTCCCAGGTGCGCGGCGCCTTCGCTCCGGCCAACCAGAAGCTGTATGCCAACCATATGTTCGGCGTCCAGGGCACCGGCGGCTCCACCGCCGTCGCCAACAGCTGGGACGAGCTGCGCATGGCCGGCGCCGCCGCCCGCGCCATGCTGGTCGCCGCCGCCGCCGCCCGCTGGAACGTGCCGGCCGGCGAGGTGACGGTGTCGAAGGGCGTGGTCCGCCATGCCGCCAGCAACCGCAGCCTGACCTTCGGCGAACTGGCGGAAGAGGCGGCGAAGCTGCCGGTGCCGCAGCAGGTCAAGCTGAAGGACCAGAAGGACTATGTGCTGATCGGCAACCCGGACCTGCACCGTCTGGACCATGTCAGCAAGACCAACGGCACCGCCATCTTCGCCATGGACATCCGCCGTCCGGGTCAGGTGACGGCGGTGCTGGCCCGCAGCCCGCGCTTCGGCGGCACGGTGAAGAGCGTCGATGACGCCGCCGCCCGCAAGGTGCCGGGCGTCATCGAGGTGCTGACCCTGCCGGTCGGCGTCGCGGTGATCGCGAAGAACACCTGGGCCGCCATCAAGGGCCGCGAGGCGCTGACGGTGACCTGGGACGACGCCAAGGCCGAGACCCGCGGCACCGACGCCATGCTGGCCGACTACCGCAAGGCGGCGGAGAAGCCGGGTGACGTCGCCGCCGCCAAGGGCGATGCGGAGAAGGCCATCGCCGACGCCAAGACCAAGGGCGGCCATGTGGTGGAGGGCGAGTTCGTCTTCCCCTACCTCGCCCACGCGCCGATGGAGCCGCTGAACGCCGTGGTGGCGCTGAATCCGGAAGGTGGCTGCACCATCTGGGCCGGGTCGCAGTTCCAGACGGTCGAGCAGATGACCGCCGCCCACATCCTGGGCTGCAAGCCGGAGCAGGTGAAGATCGAGACCCAGTGGGCCGGCGGCAGCTTCGGCCGGCGCGCCACCCCCAGCGCCGACTACATCGCCGAGGCGGTGACCATCGCCAAGGCCTATCCCAAGGCCCCGGTGCATCTGGTCTGGACGCGCGAGGACGACATCAAGGGCGGCCGCTACCGTCCGCTGGTCCTGCACCGGATCACGGCGGCGGTCGATGCCAAGGGCGATCTGGTCGGCTGGAAACAGCGGATCGTCGGCCAGAGCTTCATGGCCGGCACGCCGTTCGAAGCGGTGATGATCAAGAACGGTGTCGACGCGACGATGGTCGAGGGCGCCTCGGACATGGCCTATCCGGTGGCGAACCTTGCGGTTGACGCGCACACCGTTGCCTCGCCGGTGACGACGCTGTGGTGGCGCTCGGTCGGGCACACCCACACCGCCTATGCCAAGGAGGTGATGATCGACCGCCTCGCCAAGGCGGCGGGCAAGGACCCGGTGGCCTTCCGCATGGAGATGCTGAAGGACCATCCACGTCTGGCCGGCGTGCTGAAGCTGGCGGCGGAGAAGGCCGGCTGGGGTCAGCCGCTGCCGCAGGGCAAGGGCCGCGGCGTCGCCGTGCATGAAAGCTTCAACACCTATGTCGCCCATGTCGCCGACGTGTCGGTCGACGCCAAGGGGCAGATCAAGGTGGATCGCGTCGTCGTCGCCGTCGATTGCGGCGAGGTGGTCAACCCCGACATCGTCAAGGCGCAGATGGAGGGCGGCGCCGGCTGGGGCATCGGCCATGCGCTGCGCGACGAGATCACCATGACCGACGGCAAGGTGGATCAGGCCAATTTCGACAGCTATCTGCCGATGCGGATGTCGGACATGCCGGTGGTGGAGGTCCACATCGTCCCGTCGCACGAACGGCCGACCGGCGCCGGCGAGCCCGGCGTCCCGACCGTGGCGCCGGCGGTGGCGAACGCCGTCTTCTCGGTGACCGGGCAGCCGCTGCAGACGCTGCCCTTCAGCCGTGGCGGCATCGTCAGCTGAGTAGGGGCGGCTAGGGTGAGGCCGACTTGGTCCCCGCCGTCAGTTGGGCGGGGACCGGTTGGGCCGAGGTCAGTTGCGGGGACGGGGCGATGCTGGCTGTTCCGATGCTGGCCGCCCCTATGCTGGCAGTCCGGGCGGCGGCGGGAAGCGCCGCCGGCCGGCGGCCGGGCCAGCCCTGATCCACCAGCAGCCTTACCGCGGGATCGACCCGCATCGGACCGGCGGGGATGGACGTCTCCGCCGGTTCTTTTTTGCGTGGCGGCTCGATGCGCAGAAGCCGGGCGAGCCGCTGGGACTGGATGACCGGAAGGGACGGTCGGGGTAGTTGCGGTCCCCATGGATCGGCGGCGGTCGCTGTCAGGGCGGGCGTCAGCGCCGTGAGGTAGAAGGCGGCGCGCAGCACCCCGGCCAGCAGCAGGGCGGCCAGCGCCAGCACTGCCCAATGGCGGCGGCGCAGCTGCCGGGCGACCATGTCGATCTCCGGCGGGGGCAGTGGGTCGTGACGGGTGCTGTGGCGTTCTATGGCGGTCATGCGGGGCACAGCATCGCTCAAGGCGGTGCCGATGCCCCCTGCCTTTCCCGGCGAACCGCCAGGGCAGGGGGATTGCCACCCGCGTTCCCCCACCGCCGGCCGGCATTCCCCGTCCGGATCGTTATCTCTACCGCCTAGCCAGGAATTGCAAACGAGCCGGGCCGCCGCCCGATCTCGGCCCGGACTTCGCGGAACCAGCGCAGCTTTTCCTCGAAGGGCAGGCGGGCGAGGCCGCTCGGTGAAGGCACCACCACGTCGGCGATGCCGTCGAACAGGCCGCGGTCCTGCACGCCCCAGGGGGCGTCGGGCAGCCCGGTCGCCGCCAGATAGACGCCCTTGCCGGTATAGGCCAGCACCCGCGGCCGGACGAAGGCGACGATCCGCGCCAGCCGTGGCACCCCGCCGCGCAATTCCGCCCGCGACAGCTCGGCGGCGCTGGCGGTGGCGCGGGCGACAAGGTTGGTGGAGCCGAGGCCGATGGCCGGCAGCGTCACGTCCTCCTCCGGCCGGTAGAGGCGCGGGGTCAGGCCGGCCTCGGCCAGCAGGCGCCAGAACTGGTTGCCGCGCCCGGCATAATGATGGCCGAGCGCCCCCGACCGCAAACCGGGATTGAAGCCGACGAACAGACAGTCCAGCCCCGGCGCCACGATGTCCGGCAGCGGACCGGCGGGAGGCGGCAACCCCTCCGGAGGTGGGGCCGGGACATCGTCGAACAGATCCATGGTGAAATCCTCTCCGCGAAGGAGAGGAATATAGGATGCCGCCGCCCCGCTCAAAGCGAGGCGGCGACCGCGGGAGCGGGCGGACTGCTGCGTTCGTCCTGCAGCAGGGCGAGGATGCGGTCGGTCATCCGCAGGGCGAGCGCGACGATGGTCATGGTCGGATGGTCCGCCCCCATGGTCGGGAAGACGGAACTGCCGGCGACATAGAGATTGCCGACGCCATGGACGCGGCCGTCCGGATCGACCACGCCGTGACGCGGCGATTCATGCATGCGGGTGGTGCCCATATGGTGCCAGCACCAGCCGACATCGGCCATCGTCGCCTCGGCCGACGCCTCGCCCCCGTTCTCCACGGTGATCAGGCCGCGGTGCAGCAGGTCCTCGCGCAGCAGGCGCTGGGTCTCGGTGGCGCCCCAGCGGTCCTGATCGGTCAGGCGCCAGTCGACCCGCGGCAGGTTGCAGCCGAACGGGTCGGTGGCGTGGTCCAGCGTCACCCGGCTGTCGGGGTTGGGCACCGGCTCCAGCACCGTCTCCAGGGTGAAGCGGCGAGACAGCCAGCCGGGGTCGATGGTGCTGTCGAACAGCGCATGGGTCAGCTGCGGCAGGCTGCGCAGGATGCGCGGGCCGGCATTGCGCAGCAGGCTCGCCGCCTCGTCCTCCGACACGCCGAAGCGGCGGCAGCTGTGGCGTGACGGCAGGAGCCGCAGGTCGCGCATCGCCTTGAAGGCGTCCAGCGCCCCGGAATGGTAGGAGGCGACCAGATATGTGCGCGAGTTGGGCAGCCCGTGCCGTTCCTGAAGCTCCGCCGTCGGCGACAGCGCCAGCGCGATCGACGGATGGGGCCGGCGCAGCCGCCGCCGGGCGAGGCACAGGCTGACGTCGTAGAGCGTGCGGTGCTGCCCCTGCCGGGTCAGGCGGATCGGCGAGGTCTTGAAGCGCGGGTGGTCGGCGAAATAGCGGCCGACCAGATCGTTGCCGTTGCCCAGGCCGGCCGCCTGCACCTTGTTGGACAGCAGCAGGATGCGGGCATTCTCGATCCCGCCGCAGCCCAGCACGAACAGCCGGGCGCCGACGGTGAAGCTGGGGCCGGCCAGGGTCCGGACCTGCACCCGTTCCACCGCGGTGGCGGTCGGGTTGGTGTCCAGCCCGGTGACGTTGGCGTTGAGGAAGGCGGTGATGTTGGCCGCCCGCCCGATTTCGGCGCGATAGGCCTCGCCCATGCGGATCGGCGGGCTGAGCTGGGCGACGCGGTTCTCGAAATCGCCGCCGCCATTGCCGTCGTTTTCCAGCGGGATCAGCGCCGTTTTCGGCCCGCCGACCCGCTCCATCCAGAAATCGTTGTCGTACTGGAAGGGACCGAGGCCGAGCACGTCGTGGGAGCGCTCGTAATAGGGCATCAGCGTGTCGCGCGGGATCGGCCAGCCGCTGCCGGGCATCCAGGGACGCTCGGCGAAATCGCCCGGTTCCAGCGGGCGGGAAAAGCCGCCCCAGCAATTGGTGCTGCCGCCCAGATAGCGGCTGCGCGCGGTGGTCAACCGTTCATAGGGAAGGCCGACGTTGCGGCCGGCGTACAGCGCCTGGGAGATGCCGTCGACCTCCAGCCCGCCGCCTTCCAGCAGGACGACGCTTAAGCTGCCGCCCGCCAGTTCGCGCGCGATGGTCAGGCCGGCGGCACCGCCACCGATCACGCACAGATCGCAGTCGATGTGCGTGCCGTTGAGGACATGGCGGGCGTCACGAAGCAAGCGGGCCTCCGTACCGGGGTCATAAGCCCACCCTTCTTGCCCCGGACGCGCGGCCTAGGCCGAGTGCTCTTTTGGCTATACCCCCGGCGCGTCCCCACTGACCGATCCGGCGCACAAGCGCGGCACCCCGGACGAACCAGATGGGGTGGTCCGGATGGGGGGCGGATGGGTGGGTGGGCGGCCGGCCAGTCTGCCGGCCAGTCTGCCGGGTGGAAGGGAACGACCGCAGCGCTCGACGGTTGAGGTGGCGAAGAAGGGCGCTTCGGCCCGGCCGCGAGGTCGGACTGTCGGCGACCGGAAAACCATGAAATTGCAGGAGCCGCCTCCATGAAACGCCATCATCTTCTCGCGACCGCCGCCCTGGTTCTGTTCGCGGCCCCCACCCTGTCCCTGTCCCTGGCCCAGACGCCGACGCCGACCGCCAAGGTGACCGAGAAGGGCCAGTTGGCGCAGCAGGACATGAATTTCGCCACCAAGGCGGCGATGAGCGACATGTTCGAAATCCAGGCGGGCAAGCTGGCGCAGGACCAGGCGAAGGACAAGGACGTCAAGCAGTTCGGCAGCCACATGGTGTCCGACCACACCAAGACCTCCGACGCCATGAAGGAGATGGCGCAGAAGAAGTCGATGACGCTGCCGACCAAGCTCGATTCCGAACACCAGCAGAAGCTGGACAAGCTGCGCGGCGTAAAGGGTGAGCAGTTCGATTCCGCCTATATGCAGGGTCAGGTCGACGCCCACCAGACCGCCGTCTCGCTGTTCCGCGACCAGGCGCAGAACGGCAAGGACGCCGACCTGAAGCGCTTCGCCGAGCAGACCCTGCCGACGCTGGAACAGCATCTGCGCATGGCCCGCGACCAGCGCCCGGCCGTCGCCTCTGCCGGTGCCGGGGCCGGCGCCGCCACCCAGCAGGGCGCCAGCATCGAGAAGATGATGGGCAAGGACGTCTACGGCGAGAACGGCAAGAAGCTGGGCGACGTCGCCGACATCATCCTCGACGCCCAGAGCGGCAAGGCCACCCAGGTGATCCTGAACCGCGGCGGCGTGCTGGGCATCGGCGCCAAGCATGTGGCGCTGGACTACAACCTGCTGCGGACCGACGGCGACCGCGTCGTCGCCCGTCAGGTGACCGAGGATCAGGTCAAACAGATGGCGGAGTTCAAGTACGACGACAACACCGTCTCGCTCGGCAAGCGCAACGGCGACCACAACACCGGCAGCACCGGCAGCAATGCCAACCACAGCGGGATGTCCGGCGGCGACGCGGCCCATGGCACGGCCAACAGCCTGGACAGCACCAAGCCGCGCAACCCGCAGTGAGCCAGCGCGGGTCCGACGGTCACTCCTGATTCCGCTTCCAGCCGTCGGCCGCCGGGGATCTCTTCCCGGCGGCCCCGTACAGCCAAACGACACGGCCAACCGACGGAGATAACGCGATGGCGAACGCCAGCAAGAAGCACATGAGCCCGAGTGGACAGGGCAAGGGCACCGGCACCGGCGCCACCACCGACCTGCCTGCCGGCTCCATCGGCGACAACGAAGTGCTGTCGAACCGCGACAAGTCCCGTCATTCCGACGCCCGCGGCCTGGACAGCAAGGCCGTGCAGACCGAACAGATGCAGGACCACGCCGCCAACCACAATCCTGACGAATAATGCCGGCCCGACAGGTGACGTGGAACACCGGTTGAGGTGTTTCGGGACGGGACCGTGCGAAAGCCGGTCCCGTCGCCGTTTCAGCCCCGCCAGATTCAGCCCCGCCAGAATTGGGGCATGAACAGCACCAGCACGGTGAACAGCTCCAGCCGGCCCAGCAGCATCGCCAGCGACAGCAGCCATTTGGCGGAATCCGGCAGGGAGGCGAAGGTGCCGGCCGGGCCGATCACGTCGCCCAGGCCGGGGCCGACATTGGCCAGCGCGGTCACCGCGGCGCTGGCGCTGGTGATGAAGTCCAGCCCCAGCGCCATCAGCGCGATGGTGGTGACGCTGTAGGCGGTGAAGAACAGCGCGAAGAAGACGATCACCGATCCCAGCACGTCGTCGTCCAGCTGCCGGTTGCCGTACTGGCGCGGGAAGACGCCGCGGGGATAGATCAGGTGGAGGAAATGGGTGCGCAGCACCGTCGCCATCACCTCGAACCGGAAAATCTTGATGCCGCCGGCGGTCGATCCGGTGCAGCCGCCGATGAAGGTCAGGCCGAAGAAGACGCCGACCGCCAGATTTCCCCATTGGCTGTAATCGGTGTAGGCGTAGCCGGTGGTGGTGACGACCGACACCACGTTGAAGGCGACCAGCCGCAGCGCATCGGCGAAGCCGTAGTCGTGCTTGAGCGTCAGCCAGAGGCTGAGCGGCAGGATCACCGCCGCCAGAAAGGTCAGGTAGGTGCGCACCTGGCTGTCCCGCCACAGCGCGTCGCGCTGGCCGGTCAGGGTGCGGACATAGAGGACGAAGGGCAGGCTGCCCGCCAGCATGAACAGCGTCATCAGCCAGTGCAGCACTGGATTTCGGAAGTGCCCAGCCGAGGCGTCCGAGGTGGAGAAGCCGCCGCTCGACAGGCTGGTCAGCGCATGCACCACCGCCTCGAACGGCGTCATGCCGGCCAGCCAGTAGCTGACACCGCAGATCACCGTCAGCCCGGTATAGACGGCGGTGATGGCCTTGGCGATCTGCTGGGCGCGCGGCAGAACCTTCTGCGAGCGGTCGGAGGATTCGGTGCGGAACAGCTGCATGCCGCCGACCCTCAGCGCCGGCAGCACCGCGATGGCGACGCCGATGATGCCGATGCCGCCCAGCCATTGCAGCAGCGCCCGCCACAGCAGGATCCCCTCCGTCGTCAGGTCCAGCCCGACCAGCACGGTCGATCCCGTGGTGGTCAGCCCGGACATCGTCTCGAAGAAGGCGTTGGCGTAGTTCAGCGACAGGTCGGGGAAATGGCCGAACTGAAACGGTAAGGCAGCGAAGGCCGCGGTGGTCGTCCAGGTCAGCGGCGTCAGCAGGAAGGCCTGCCGCAGCGACAGCCCGCCGTGCAGATGGCAGCGTGCGGACCACGCCAGCGCCGCCCCGCAGGCACCGGTGAAGGCGGCGGAATAGAGGAAGACCCGCGCATCCGGATTCCCATAGGCATAGTCGACCGCGGCCGGGATGAGCATCGTCGCGGCGAGCGCCAGCAGCACGATGGCGATGATGAACAGGATCGGCCTGAAATTCGGCATGATGTCTCTGAACGGGCGGCAGAAGGGGCGGGCGGCGGAGGGAAAGGCGGCCGATCAGAAGAATTCCAGCCCGACGGCGAACAGCTTTTCGACCTTGCGCACCAGATCGGCGGTCGCCATCACGATGACGCGGTCGTGCGGTTCGATCACCGTCTGGCTGGTGGGGATGATGACCTCGCCGCCGCGGACCAGCGCGCCGATCATCATGCCGGCCGGCAGGTCGATGGTGCCGATGGGACCGCTGACGGCGCGCGAGGTCTCCAGCGCCTCCGCCTCCACCACCTCGCCGAAATTGTCACCGATGGTCTGCACCGCCGCCACCCGGCCGCGACGGACATGGCGCAGGATCGACGACACGGTGACCGCCGCCGGGTTGACGACGACATCCATCCCCAGCCCGGCGACGATCGGCGCGTAGGAGGTCTTGTTCAGCAGCGTGATCGCCCTGCCGCAGCCGGCCCGCTTGGCCAGCAGCGAGGTGAAGACGTTGGTCTCGTCGTCGTTGGTGACGGCGACGATGGTCTCGGCCCGGCCGACCTGCGCCTCCTCCAGGATCTCATGGTCGAGCGCGTCGCCGTTCAGCACCACCGTGCTGGAGCGCAGCGAGCGCGAGATCAGCTCCGCCCGGTCGGCGTTGCCCTCGATCATCTTGATCGAGATGCCGCGCATGTGGCGTTCGACGATCTGCGCCAGATTGAAGCCGACATTGCCGCCGCCGGCGATGACCAGCCGGCGGGCCGGCGCCTCGCTGTGGCCGAACAGGGCGACGACGCGGACGATGTCGGCGGTGCGGCAGACCAGATGCACGTCGTCGCCCAGCCGCAGCTGGTCGTTGCCCTTCGGCACGAAGCCGGTGCCGTCGCGGAAGACCGCCAGCACGGCGGCGCGCAGGTCGGGAAACATCTCGGTCAGGCGGCGCAGAGGCGTGTTCAGCAGCGGCGAGCTGTTGGTGCAGTGGACGCCGATCAGATGCACCTTGGCGTCGGCGAGCGGCACCATCTCGAACGCGCCGGGGGAGCGCAGGCGGCGCGCGATGCTGTGGGCGATCTCCACCTCCGGCGAGATGACGACGCTGATCGGCAGATGCTCCGGGGCGAACAGCTTGGACCATTCCGGCTGGAGATAGGCCTGCTTGCGGATGCGGGCGATGCGCAGC
Organism: Azospirillum sp. A1-3; assembly: GCF_023806445.1. NCBI lineage: Bacteria > Pseudomonadati > Pseudomonadota > Alphaproteobacteria > Rhodospirillales > Azospirillaceae > Azospirillum > Azospirillum sp. A1-3. The sequence continues at coordinate 217,678 of NZ_JAMSLU010000008.1, read as the reverse complement.
GGGATGTCGAACACCGAATGGGCGACCTGACAGGCCACCATGTTGACTTCGTCGGAGTGGGTGACGGCGATCAGCATGTCGGCGTCGCGCGCCCCCGCCTGGGCCAGCACGTCGGGGTGCGAGGCGTAGCCGACCATGCCGCGCACGTCGTGGCTCTCGTCCATCCGCTGGGCAAGCTCGGTCGAGGTGTCGATGACCGTGATGTCGTTGTCTTCCAGCGCGAGATGCCGCGCGATGCTGGCTCCGACCTGTCCCGCCCCGCAGATGATGACCTTCATACGCCCGCTCCCCCCACTTACCGACCGCTCCGCTCCGGTTTGGCCGGAATTTGTGAGGAAATGACGGCAGGAGCGGAGCGTTGCAAGTCGAAGCGGTTCGGCGGGCGGGAATTCCGACCCGAATTGCCGGAATTCCCCGACAGGTATCAGAACTGTTTCAGCAGCCGGTCGATGTAGTTGCGTTCCTCCTGCGGGCGGCCGTACTGGCCGGACCGGCGGCGGAGTTCGTCCAGGATTTCACGGGCGCGCTGGAGTTCCGACTGTTCGGGGATCTTCACGTCGTTGGAATCCTGCATGCCGTAGCCGGACGGGCGGCGGCCCAGCGGGTCGCGTCCCCGGCCCTGGCGGGGCATCTGGCCCTGCTGGCCCATCATCGCCTGCCCCCCCTGGCCCATCATCTGCTGGGCCATCTGTTCGGCCATGCCCTGCATGCCCTGCTGCAGCTGTTCCATCGCCTCCGTCTGCGACGGCACCGCGGCGCCGGGGGCGCCCTGCTGCAGCGCCTGCGCGGCGTCGCGCATGGCGCGCTCGGCTCGGCCCAGAGGCTGCGGGATCTCGCCGCCCTGCTGTTCGCCCATGCGGCGCATCAGCTCGCCCAGCTGGCGACGGAGAGCCTCCTGCTGCTCGGCCTGCTTCTGCAGGGTCGGGCTGCCCGGATTCTGCTGACCATTCTGCTGCTGGCCGTTCTGGTTGCGGCGCTGGTTGGGCTGGCGGCCGCGGGGCTGTTCGCCCTGCTGCCCCTGCTGGTCCATCGACTCCTGCGACTGGCGGAAGCTCTGGTCGAGGAGCTGCTGCTGCTGCTGCGCCAGCTTCTGCAACTGCTGCATCATCTCCCAGGTTTGGTTCTGCTGCTGGGCCTGTTGCTGGTTCATCTGGGCCATGGCGCCGGAGCGCATGTTCTCCAGCATCTGCTGAAGCTGCGACAGCATCTGGCGGGCGGCGTCGCGCGACCCCGTCTGCGCCATCTCCCGCATCTTGTCGAGCATCTGCTGCAGGTCGTTGCGGTCGGTCATCTGGTCGGCCATTTCCGGCGGGACCATCGGGATCTTCTCGCCGCGCTGCAGCGCCTCCATCATCCGCTGTTCCATGGCGTCCATGAACTTGTCGAGCGCCGCCTGCAGCTCGTCCATCAGGCGGTTCAGCTCCTCGTCGGAGGCGTTCTTGTCGAGCGCCTCGGACAGGCGCTTCTCGGCGTCGCGCAGGTCCTTCTCCGCCAGCGACAGGCCGCCATCCTCAATGCGGAGCGCGGTTTCCCACAAAAGCTGCTGCAGGGCCGGGACGGAGTCGGCGCTCTGGTCCAGCATCAGCCGGGCCATGGCGGTGCGCAGCGACAGGAAAGCGACGATGTCGTCGCCATAGGTGCCGGGGCGAGAGGAAATCTCCGCCAGCGCGCGGGCGACCTGGACCCGCGACTCCTGCGGATTGCGGGTCAGGACCTTGCGCTGGTTGATGATGGCGCGGGCGACCGGATGATTGAAGGTCCGTTCCGGCAGGATGATCGCCGCATCCTCCGACCGGCCGGTCTGGCCGGCGCCGTCGGTCGCGGTCAGCCGCACCGTCACCGGCATGCCGGCCCAGGGATGGGCGGTCAGGTCCTGGAAGGCGGTGGCGTGCGCCTCCTTCGGCCGGACGCCGGGCAGCGACAGCGGGAATTCCAGCACCGGGTCAGCTTCGGCCTTCGGCGCCTCGGTCTTCGCGGCGCCATTGTTCGTGGTGCCGGGCTGCGGCGGAACATCGGGCGCGCGGCGGATCTGCGCCTTCACCTCGGTCAGGCCGTAGTCGTCGCGGGCGGCATAGTCCAGCTTCAGCGCGCCGCGTTCTCCGGCGGCGGGCGGATTGGCATGGGCGATGATGGGCACGCGGTCGGGCACCACCTCGATCGGCCAGGAGCCCAGCGTGCGCCCGCCCTGGGTGACGGCGATGCGGGTGCCGCCGGTCACCGGCTTCTGCACCTGGAAATTGGCCGAATCCACCGCCTCGAACGGGCCGGTCTGGTCGCCGGCCTCCAGGCTGGGGGTGCCGCCGCCGCCGGTGACGCGGGCGAGCACGAGGCTGCCCTGCGGCACCTTCACCGGCTGGTCGGCGGGGTGGTCGCCGGAGTGGTTGGTGGTGGGGGAACCGGCGGTCTGCTGGCTTGCCGGCTTTGCGGTGGAGCCGGATTTCAGGAAGACCGGCGGCAGGCCGGTATAGTCGGGCGGGTTGATCCAGAGGTCGAGCGTTGCCGCCGCCGTGGCGGTGCCGCCGGCGAAATGGGGGGTCAGCGCGGCGGCGATGCGCGGGCGCCAGTCACCCCAGGCCGCGGCGCCGGCGACCACCAGCGTCAGGATCACCAGGGCGCGCAGGGCATAGCGGTCGTGCGACGGCACCTCAGTGCCCGGCCAGGCGACGCGCAGGCCGCGCATGGCGGCGCGCGTGCGCTCCTGATGCAGGCGCCACAGTGCCTGGGCGGTCGGGTCGTTGCCGGCGGGCCGGTCGCGCAGGGTGTGCAGCGGACGATGGGCGAGGCCGCTGTCCCGTTCCAGCCGGCGGCGGGCCTCATCCTCGGCCGGGCTGCGGAAGCGCCGGACCCCGATGACGAGCGACAGCAGGAAGGCGGCGGCAAGCACCAGAAGGGCCAGCCCATGCAGCCAGCCCGGCAGCAGGACCAGCAGATTCAGCAACGCCAGCGCCAGAAAGGCGCCCAGCACCGACAGCGGAGCCCACAGCGCCGGCCCCAGCCGTTCCCACAGCAGCGCCGCGCGCGCCTGGGCCAGGCGGAGGCGCGGTTCGGTCACGCCGTCGCTGTCGCCACGATCATCGGCGGGCCGGTTCTGGGCAGCCTGATTCTGGGCGGGCCCGGAGTCGCCGCGTCGTTCGTTCTGCTTCATGCCGCCCCCTCCGCGCCGAAATGCAGCCGGTCCGGCGGTTCGCTTGGCGGCGCCGGCCGGTCATGCTGCGCGAGCCAATCATATAGGTGCCGCCTGCGGCTTTTGCCCACCGACTCGTTCACCGGCGCAATGCTACAGCCCATCATTGCGCCATGGCGAAACTATGACGCGCGGCGGTCCGCCGAAATTTCGGGGCGCGCGGGGTGCCGTCAGTCGCCTTCGCCGGCCGGGAGCGGCTTGGTCACGGCCGTGCCGCGCCGGGTTTCGCGGTGCAGGATGTAGAGGCCGCTCGCCATCACCACAGCGGCGCCGACCGCCATGGCCGTGGTCGGCACCTCCCCCCACAGGAGCCAGCCGAAGCCGACCGCCAGCAGCAGCGAGGTGTAATTCAGCGGCGCCACCAGGGCGGCCGGGGCCAGCGAATAGGCTCGGGTCAGCATCAGCTGGCCGCCGCCGCCGCACAGGCCGGTCGCCAGCAGCAGCAGCCAGTCCATCGGGGCCGGCGTAATCCAGGAGAAGGGCAGGGTCAGGCCGAGCAGAACGGTAGTCAGCAGGGTGAAGTAGAAGACGATGGTGTTCGGAACTTCCGTCCGGCTCAGCTGGCGGATGGCGATCATCGCCAGCGCGTTGGTCAGCGCGCCGAACAGCGCGATGAGCGCGCCCAGATTCAGCACGTCGCCGCTGGGCCGGACGATGATGAGCACGCCGACGAAACCGACCAGAACTGCGCTCCAGCGGTGGATGCCGACCTTCTCGCTCAACAGCGGCACCGACAGCGCGGTGAGGAACAGCGGGGCGGCGAAATTCAGCGAGATGGCGTCGCCCAGCGGCAGCAGGTGGAAGGACCAGAACATGGCGGCCATGGAACTGAGCCCGATCAGCGACCGCCCCAGATGGCCCCAGGGATAGCGGGTGCGCAGCGTCGTCACGAAGCCCATGCCGAAATGGATCGCCAGACAGACCGGGATCAGCGCGAACAGGCTGCGGAAGAACATGACCTCGGTCACCGGGAAGCGGTCCATCAGGAGCTTCGCCAGGACGTTCATCAGCGAGAAGAACAGCACGGAAATCAGCATCGAGGCGATGCCGAGGGGGGTGTTGTCGACGCGCTTGTGCGGCTTGTGGATGGTTTGCGGCGGGACTGTCACGGTGCGCCGAGCCTACCAAGCGTTGCCGCCCGCGTCACGATGTCGCGACGCGGGCGGTCATGTCGGAGCGGTATGGCGGTGTTGCGTAAACCCGCGCTGGCACTCGGCCCGGAACGTCGGACCTTCGCTCAGACCTTGAACAGGCCGGAGATTTCGGCCTCGGCGCGCAGCCAGTGCTCCTGCTCGCGGCCTTCGGGGCAGCCTTCCTCTTGCCAGATCTGATAGGCGCGTTCCTGGATCATGCGGTTGCGCTGGCCGCTGAGCAGGCCTTCGGCGATGTTCATGTTCAGGCGGGCCAGCGAGACCAGCTTGCGCGTCTCAATGGCGCCCTGGGTCGCCAGCATGGTGGTGGAGACGACATACTGCGCCAGATTGCGCAGGTTGGCCTTCACCTCCGGCTCGACCGGGCAATCATCGTTCAGCAGGACCGTCTTGATGGCGATCCACAGCTTCAGGTTCTGGTCCAGCGCGAGGTTGACCTTTTCCGGCACGTCCGATTCCAGCAGGGTGCTGGCTGCCTGCAGCAGGACGATGCTGTCCTGTTCCACCGACGCGAAGTTGGTGCGCAGGATGGTGTCGGCCCAGCTTTCCACCGGAGCCTCGAACACCGGCGCGGCGGCGGTTGCGGCGGGAGCGGTTGCGGGAGCGGCGGAGGAGGCGGTCTTGCGCTTGGTGGCCATGGTGGGTTCCCCGGGGAGCGTTCGGTCCGCGTCCACTTGAACCAACCATGTTTAAGATGTGGTTAAGACGCTACCCTTGCGCGCCTTTTGCCGGCGCCAGACGCCGCGACACGATGTCCTGAGCTCGGCGATCAGTCAGGGGCCGCCGAAAGGCAAGCGATAGTAAAAGCCGAAGACGTTGTTGGTGCCGGCCGCCGGATCGCCCGCCGCGGCGTCGTTGACGATGCGGCTGTAGCCCAGGCTGAAGCGCGACTTGTTGTCGAACTCGTATCCCAATTCCAGCTGAGAGCGGAACTCGGTGGTGGGGGCGCCCTCGCGCCGGGCGGTGGGCAGGGTGCCGGCGCCGAAACTGGGGGTGAAGACGAAGGAGCCGAGCGGCACGTCGACCAGCACGCCGCCGCTCAGGCCACCGGTCAGTCCCGTGCCGACGCTGGTCACGGCGCCGCGCGGGGTCAGGCTGCTGCCGCTGCCCGGCCCGATCCAGGGCTGGATGCTGACATAGGGTTCGACCTGCGGGACCAGCGAAGACCCGATCCGCATCTTGCTGTTCAGGATGGTGAGGTTGCTTTCCGCCGGCGGCTGCAGGCTGTAGGCGAGGCCGCCGACCGCCCAGTTGCCGAACCGGCCGTCCGCGTCGATCGACTCCGCCCGCGCCGATCCGGCGCCAGGAAGAGTGACGGCAAGCGCGAGCAGGCAGGCGGCCAAGACGGCCGGCCGGTAATTCCCCTGGCGGCTGAACAGGCGGTTCACGGGCACCCCCTCCCGGTGACGCGTCGGATCGCACCACGCGGTCCGGCCACTATAACGATGGGGCGTGGCGACTGACCCATGGAGTATCGGCACTACCCCTAGGATGTCGTGATCGCCATCCGCGTTTCAACCATGAAAGCATGAGCGGTGCGGGACGGTTGTCTGTTACCATATGCTCATGAGCGTGCATCCCGCCGAGCCAGTGTCCGGCCCTGCGCCGCAGGAGGAGGCGATCGCCTTCCTCGGCGATCCGCGCACCCATGGCGGGCAGCCGGTGGAGCGGATCGACACCCATGCCGCCCTGGTGTTCCTGGCCGGTGACCGGGCGCTGAAGCTGAAGCGCGCGGTGCGCTATCCCTATCTGGACTATTCGACGGTTGCGAAGCGCCATGCGGCCTGCGTCGCGGAATTGGCGATCAACCGTCGCACCGCACCGACGCTTTATCGGGGCGTGGTCGCAATCCGCCGCGAGGCCGATGGCCGCTTGCGGCTGGACGAAGAGGGTGGGGAAGCGGCAGGGGACGCCACCGACTGGCTGGTGTCGATGGCGCGCTTCCCCGACGAGGCGCTGTTCGACCGCATGGCCGAGCGGGGCGGCCTGACCCCTGTTCTGATGCGCCGGCTGGCCGAGCGGATCGCCGCCTTCCACCGCGATGCCGCTCCCCGGCCGGATGGCGGCGGGGCGGAAGCGCTACGCGCAGTGGCGGACGGCAATCTGGAGGACCTGCGCGCCGCGCCGAATCTGTTTCCTGCCGACGCTGTGGCGCGGCTGGCGGAGCGCACCGGGGAGGCGCTCGACCGGCTGGCGCCGCTGCTGGAGACGCGGCGGCGGAATGGATTCGTCCGCCACGGTCATGGCGATCTGCATCTGCGCAACATCGTCCTGCTGGACAGCGAGCCGACCCTGTTCGACGCCATCGAGTTCGACGAGGCGCTGGCGGTGGCCGATGTCTTCTATGACCTCGCCTTCCTGTTGATGGATCTGGATCACCGCGGGCTGCGGCCGCTGGGCAACGCGGTGCTGAACCGCTATCTGGAGGAGACGGAGGATTACGGCGGGCTGGCGGCCCTGCCGCTGTTCCTGTCGCTGCGCGCGGCGGTGCGGGCCAAGGTGTCGGCTGCGGCGCTGCGGCTTGGCGGAAAGGCGGAGGGGCTGGCCGGAGAGGCGCGGCGCTATCTGGACCAAGCGCTCGCCGCGTTGGACCCGACGCCGGCGCGGCTGGTGGCGGTCGGCGGGCTGTCCGGCACCGGCAAGACCAAGCTGGCCAAGGGGATCGCGCCCGATCTGGGTCCGTCGCCCGGTGCGGTGGTGCTGCGCAGCGACGTGCTGCGCAAGCGGCTGTGCGGAGTCGCGGACACCGACCGGCTGCCGGCCGACGGCTATACCCCGGCGGTGACGGAACGGGTCTATGATGAGTTGTACCGGAGGGCGGCGGCGGTGCTGGCCGCCGGGCATGCCGTGGTGGTCGATGCGGTCAGCGCCCGGCCGGACGAGCGCCGCCGGATCGAAGCGGTCGCGGCGGAGGCCGGGGTGCGGTTCGACGGGATCTGGATGGAGGCGCCGTTGTCGGAACGGGTGGAGCGTGTGACCAATCGTCGCAACGATGCGTCCGACGCCACCGCCGACGTGGTGGAACGGCAGGAATCCTATGATTTGGGTACAATCGATTGGACGCGCCTGGATTCTGGCAGGGTTGCAGCGGATGTGCTGGACGACGCCCTTGCAAGCTTGGCCTAATTCCAGGAGTGACAGCATCTTATGGACTGAATCTTCAAGGTTTGCGGCCCTTGCCCCGGACCGCGGACCGCGGACCGCAGCGACGATGGGGCGAATGACGGCCCGGTGAGAATCGCCCGCCACACCGGCGGACGGACCGCCGCCGTCCGGGAAGGGCCGCTCGAACCGGTCCGGGAGGAGTCCATGACCTACAAGACCATCCTAGTGCCGCTCTGCGGCAGTGAGAACGATCCGGTGGCCCTGAAGGGCGCGATCTCGGTGGCGCGCGATTTCGACGCCCATCTTGTCGGCCTGTTCGTCAGCCTCGACCCGCGCGATGCCGTTCCGATGCTGGGCGAGGGCATGTCCGGCGCCATGGTGGACGAGATCATGCGCGCGGCCGAGACGGAATCGAACAACCATCGCGCCGCCGCCCGCCGTTCCTTCGACGCCGCCGTCGCCGAGGCCGGCTTTGAGATGCGCGAGGTCCCCGGCGGGGTCGAGGCGCCGTCCGCCTCCTGGCGCGAGGTCGTCGGCCGGATCGAGGACGTGGTGCCGGCCGAAGGCCGTCTCGCCGACCTGATCGTCTGCGCCCACACCTCGATCGAGGCGGACACGCAGGGCTACACCACCATGGAAACGGCGCTGCTGGGCTCCGCCCGGCCGGTGCTGCTGGTGCCGAAAAACCTGCCGGCGGAGATCGGCCACACCGTCGCCGTCGCCTGGAACGGCAAGACGGAAGCCACCCGCGCCGTCGCCGCTGCCCTGCCCTTCCTGCGCAGCGCCGACCGCGCCCATGTGCTGACCGCCGAAACTTCGGTGACGGAAGGCGCGACAGGACGCCGCATTGCCCAATATCTCGCTTGGCAGGGAGTTAACCCGGAGTTAACTATATTGCATCCGGGATCGGAACCCGTTGGGGAGACGGTCACCAAGAAAGCCGTGGAGCTGGGCGCCGACCTGCTGGTTATGGGCGGCTATGGCCACAGCCGGATGCGGGAAATGATCCTGGGCGGTGTCACGCGCTACGTGCTGAACCACGCCGGGCTGCCGGTTCTGATGGCCCACTGATCTTTGCGGTCTTCGGCCGCGCGGGTTTCCCTGCCGCCTGTTCCGGCGGGGATCCCGTGCGGCGCCGGCATTTGCAGCCCGGCCGTTCCCGGGAGGAACGCGCCATGTTGACGATCAAGGACTGCATCGCTCTGAGCGATCTCACCGAAGCCGAGATCGACGCGATCGCCGAACACGAACATCTGCCGGAAATGGTGGCGGTGGAGATGGGCTATTGCCTTGCCCACTGCCCCGGCGGACCCGACCGCATCGCCCACATCATCGCCGACGACATCGCGGACGCCTGTGCCCACGGCCATGTCGACCATGCGGTGGAACTGATGCATACCCTGCGGGAATTCGTGGAAACGCATCCGCAAGGCTGAGGGTGAGAAGGCTGGGAACAGTCCGGCTGCGGCGGGGTTCTACTGGCAAGCTTTTTCGCGATTGCCCTCCGGCAGTCGCCTCTCGACAATTGCCAAGGACCCCGACGATGGCCAGCAAGACCACCGGCACCCAGGCTGATATCTTCGCCCGCATCAAGACCGATCACGACACCATCCGCAGCCTTCTCGAAAAGACCGAGAAGGCCAACGGCAGCGGCCGCGCCGTGTTCGAGGAGCTGCAGCGCGAGTTGTGGGCCCATTCGAAGGTGGAGGAAGGCGTCTTCTACGCCTCGCTGAAGAAGGCCAAGGAAGCGAAGTCGGAAACCGTCGAGGGGCTGAACGAGCATCACCTCATCAACGGCCTGCTCGACGAGCTGAACGCGATGAAAACCACCGACAGCGGCTGGAAGGAAAAGCTGCAGGTGCTGGGCGAACTGGTCCGCCACCACCTGGACGAAGAGGAAGAGGAGCTGTTCGAGGAGGCCAGGGACGTCCTCGACGACGACCGCGCGGCCGAGTTGGGCGGCGCCTATGACGACCGCAAGAAGCACATCATGGCCGGGCTGGCGCCGCTGTAAGGAGGGCTACGCCATCCCGTTTGGTTGCCGTCGGCCGGCGAAGGGGCCATATCTGGGGCTTTCTGGAACTGGCCGGCGGTGTCGATGTCCAAGCGTGTCAGCGTCAAGCGAATGCTCTCCCGGCGAGGCTTGCGGTTCGGCCGTGCCGCGCTGACGGCAGTCGCATTTGGGGTTTCCGTCCTCATGACCGCCCCCGCTTCCGCCGCACCCGCCCCTCCGGCGAAGGAACTGGCGCAGAAGACCTGCGGCACGCTGGCCGCGCGCGTCGACGAGGTGTCCGGGCGCGGGCCGCTGTTCCTGCGCAGCTACGATAATTCCTATGCGCCCGGCCCGACTTCGGAGCCGGCGCTGTCCAATGCCGCCTTCACCTACGACAACGCGCTGGCGATCATGGCGCTGACCGCCTGCGGCCAGCGCGACAAGGCGCTGCGCATCGGCGAGGCGCTGCTTGATGCCGTGTCGCTCGACCGCGCCGGCTGGAAGGGGCGCCTGCGCAACACCTATCGGGCGGGCGCGCAGAAGCAGCGGCCGATCCCGCCCAACGGCTGGTGGGATGCCATCGGCAACCATTGGGGCGAGGACCCCTATCAGGTCGGCACCGCCACCGGCAACGTCGCCTGGGCCGGGCTGGCCCTGCTGACGCTGGCCGATGCGACCGGCGAGACGCGCTTTCGCGACGGAGCGGCGGAACTGGCGCGATGGGTGGTCGAGCATACCCGCGACCCGCGCGGCCCCGGCGGCTTCAACGGCGGTTTGCAGGGCTTCGACGACGCACCGCAGCCGCTGACCTGGAAATCGACCGAGCACAACACCGATCTGGTCGCGCTGTTCGGCTGGCTTGGCGGCGATTTCGCTGGGCCGGAGAAGGAGGCGCGCGATTTCCTCGACAAGATGTGGACCGCGGGCGGCGACCATTTCCCCATCGGCACCGCGCCGGACGGGGTGACGGTCAGCACCTCCACCTCCGGTCTCGATGCGCAGCTGTGGCCGCTGCTGCTGCCGAAGGCGCCGGAGGCCTGGCGGGCCGCCCTGTCCTATGCGGAGCGCGCCCATGGCGCCGATGGCGGTTTCGACTTCAACGACGACCGCGACGGCATGTGGGTGGAGGGCACGGCGCAGGCGGCGCTGGCCTACCGCGCCGTCGGTCGCCGCGGCGATGCCGACCGGCTGTTCGGCGAACTGCTGAAGGAGATCAGCCCCGGCGGCTATCTCTACGCCACCCGGCCGCAGGTGCTGTCCACCGGGCTTGCCATCGGGCCGGACAGCAAGACCGACGACTTCCTCTATTACCGCCGTCCCCATCTGGGCGCCACCGCCTGGGCGGCTCTGGCGGCGGTGGGCTGGAACCCGTTCACGGGGAAGACGGTGCCGTAACCCTCTATCCGTGGAAGTGTTCGTAGAGCTTCCGTGCAATGGTTTCGCTGATGCCGGGGGCGGCCTCCAGGTCCTTCAGGCCGGCGGAGGCGACGGCGGTGGCGCTGCCGAAATGGTGGAGCAGCGCCTTCTTGCGGGCGGGGCCGATGCCGGGAATGCCGTCGATGCGGGTGTGCGACATCGCCTTCATGCGGCGGGCGCGGTGGCTGTCGATGGCGGTGCGGTGGGCCTCGTCGCGCAGCCTTTGCAGGAAATGCAGCACGGGATCGTTGGGCTCCAGCGTCAGCGGCGGCTGGCCGGGGCGGAAGAAGCGCTCGCGCCCGGCGTTGCGGTCGGGACCCTTGGCGATGGCGACCAGCGGTATGTCGGTGATCTGCAGCATCGCCAGTTCGTCCTTCACCGCGTTCAACTGCCCCAGACCACCGTCGATCAGGACGAGGTCGGGCCATTGTCCGGAATCGCGGCCGGCCTCGCTGCTGCGGTGGAAGCGGCGGGTGAAGGTCTCGCGCAGCATGGCGTAATCGTCGCCGGCGGCCTCCGGATCGCGGATGTAGAAGCGGCGGTAGGCGTTGCGCTGGAACCCCTCCGGCCCGGCCACCACCATGGCGCCGACCGGGAAGGACCCCTGGATGTGCGAGGTGTCGTAGATCTCGATGCGACGTGGCGCGGCCGGCAGGCCGAAGACGCGCGCCACCCCCTCCAGCAGCGTCGCCTGGGTCGAGCGCTCGGCAAGACGGCGGCCGAGAGCGTCGCGGGCGTTGGTCTGCGCGTGTTCGACGGCGCGGCGCTTCGGGCCGCGCTTGGGGCATTCGATGGCGACGCGGTGACCGGCGGACAGGCTCAGCGCTTCCTCCAGCAGGTCCGGTGACTCGACCGGGTCGCTCAGCAGCAGCAGGGCCGGCGGCGGGGTGTCGGCATAGAGCTGGGCGGCGAAGGCGGCGAGGATGTCACCCGGTTCCTCCTCCGCGTCGATGCGGGGGAAGAAGGCGCGGGTGCCCTGGTTGCGGCCGCCGCGGAAGAAGAAGGCCTGGACACAGGCCGCACCGCCCTCGCGGTGCAGGGCCAGCACGTCGGCGTCGCCCAGCGTGTCTTCCAGATTGATGTCCTGGCGGCTCTGAAGGGCGGTCAGCGCGCGGATGCGGTCACGCCAGCGGGCGGCGTCCTCGTACTCCAGCCGGTCGGAGCTGTCGAGCATGTGGCGGGCGAATTCCGCCTGCACCTCCGCGCTGCGGCCGGACAGCACGTCGCGCACACCCTGGACCTGATCGGCATATTCCTCCTCGCTGACGCGGCCGACGCAGGGGGCCGAGCAGCGCTTGATCTGGTGTTGCAGGCAGGGACGGGTGCGCGAGGCGAACACGCCGTCGTCGCAACTGCGCAGCAGGAAGGCGCGTTGCAGGGCGGCGATGGTCATGCCGACCAGATGCGGCGAGGCGTAGGGGCCGAACAGGTCGGAATCCCTGCGGTTGCCCTTGCCGGAGGTGCCGCGCCGCTCAGCACTGCCGCGATGCTGCATCAGGCGGGGGAAGTCGTGACCCTTGCCGATGACAATATAGGAGAAGGAGCGGTCGTCCTTCACCAGGATGTTGAATGGCGGCAGCAGGCTGCGGATAAGGTTCGCTTCCAGCAGAAGCGCCTCGGCCTCGGTGTGGGTGGTGACGAACTCCATGGAGCGGGTCAGCGACACCATCCGCCGGGTCCGGTTGGGCAGCCCGTCGGTCCGGGTGTAGCTCGCCACCCGGCGCTTCAGGTTCTTCGCCTTGCCGACATAAAGGACCGACCCGTCGGCCGCCAGCATCCGATAGACGCCGGGCGTGTCCGGCAGGGTCGGCAATTGGGCGCGGATGACGTCCGCTCCGCTGCCGGGCACCCCGTCCATAAGCTCTCTCGTTCCCGCAAAGCTCCGATTCGCCGCTTACCCAAGCAGTAGAACGGAACGGGTCCAAGAGACAAGAATCGGACGGGGTGGGGCGGCAGGGATCTGCCATGCGGCGCCGGAGTGGATCAGCCCCCGAACACGGTGTTCAGCTGGGCGCCGACGCGGACGAAGGTGGTGCGTTTCGGCACCTCCTTCAGCTTTGTGGCGCCGATGTAGGTCATCATGCTGCGCACGCCGCCCATGATCTCCTGCATCGTGTTCTCCACCGGGCCGCGATAGGGGATCTCTACCGTCTTGCCTTCCGAGGCACGGTAGGAGGCCACCCCGCCGGAGTATTTGTGCATCGCGGTGTCCGACGACATGCCGTAGAAGGTCATGGCCACCGGCACGCGGTCACCGTCACGGTCCTCGTAGCGGATCTCGCCCTCGCACTCGTCATGGCCGGCCAGCATGCCGCCGAGCATGACGAAGTCGGCGCCGGCGCCATAGGCCTTGGAGATGTCGCCCGGAACGGTGCAGCCGCCGTCGCCGCAGACCTGACCCTTCAGCCCGTGGGCGGCGTCGGCGCATTCGATGATGGCCGACAGCTGGGGATAGCCAACACCGGTCATCTTGCGGGTGGTGCAGACCGACCCCGGACCGATGCCGACCTTGACGATGTCGGCGCCGGCCAGCAGCAGAGCCTCCGTCATGTCGCCGGTGACGACGTTGCCGGCCATGATGACGGTTTCCGGGTTCTCCTCGCGCAGGCGGGCGATCACCTCGACGAAGCGCTCGGTATAGCCGTTGGCGACGTCCAGGCAGATCTTGCCCACCGGCGCCTTGGCCTTCACCGCCTGGAACTTGTCATGGTCGGCGTCGGCGATGCCCATCGAATAGAAGACGTTCGACTGGACGGCGGATTCCGCCTCAGCCTGGAAGAAGGCGACCAGCTCTTCCGCCTTGTAATGCTTGTGCAGTGCGGTCATGGCGCCGAAGCGCGACAGCGCGCGGGCCATGCCCATGCTGCCGGTGACATCCATGTTGGCGGCGATCAGCGGGAAGCCGGTCCAGTCGCGCTGGGTGTGCAGGAAGGTGAAGGTCCGGTTGACGTCCACGTCGTTGCGGCTCTGCAGCGTGCTGCGTTTCGGCCGGATCAGCACATCCTTGAAGTCGAGCTTGAGGTCGCTTTCGATGATCACCACACACCTGCTGATATCTGTTTGCCGGGCCAACCGCTTTCATAAGGCCCAACATCACAGAGTGGAGGCGATGCCCCGCTTCGGCAAGCGACATCGGGGCCGCGGGTGGGGGTGCCGCGTTTGAATCAGTTTCGCAGAAACGGGGGGTATCCCCTTACTCCTCCGTATCCTCGCCGTCGCCATTCGCCGGCTCGCTTCCGTCGGCGACGTGGACCTGGCAGTCGGCGTTGCCCAGCACCTCCATCAACTCCGGCGGCGGCAGGCGGTCGGTGAAGAGGGCGTCGAGCACGCTGACGTCGGCCATGCGGATCATGGCGTTGCGGCCGAACTTGGTGTGGTCGGTGACCAGGAAGACCCGGCGCGAGCTTTCGATGATGGCGCGGGCGACGCGGACCTCCTGCTCGTCGTAATCCAGCAGGTCGCCTTCGGCGTCGATGCCGCTGATGCCGATGATGCCGATGTCGACCTTGTAGCGGCGGATGAACTCCACCGTGGCTTCGCCGATGATGCCGCCGTCGCGCTCGCGCACGAGGCCGCCGGCGATGGAGAGCGCGAAGTTGGTGTTCTTGTGCAGGATGGTGGCGACGTTCAGGTTGTTGGTCAGCACCCGCAGCCGCTTGTGGCCGAGCAGGGCCTGGGCCACCGCCTCGGTCGTCGTGCCGATGTTGAGGAACAGCGAGGCGTCCTCCGGCACATGGCGGGCGACCATCTCGGCAATGCGCCGCTTTTCCTCCGCCATCAGGGTCTGGCGGGTGGAATAGGCGATGTTCTCCACGCTGGACGGCACGGTGACGCCGCCGCGGAAGCGCCGCACGGCGGATTGCCCGGCCAGATGTTCGATATCGCGGCGGATGGTCTGCGGCGTGACGTCGAAATGTTCGGCCAGCCATTGGATCTGCACCATGCCCTTGGCATGGACCAGGGCCACGATTTCCTGCTGGCGGCGTTCGGCGTCCAGGCGCGCATCCATCGGGGGGCTGTCTCCGGTCGGCTAGGGGTGGGGCGTCAGTGAATCAGATGCGCGGAATGGGTCAAAGCGAAAAGCGGTGAGTTGCGGCGCCTTCGGTCCAGGCAGGCCGGGCGTTTCGGTCACACGGTGAACCTACGGCCCCGTACGGCAAATATGTACGCTGGATATTGTTCGCAACACAAGCATGTTTCTTTACGAAAATGAACGCGCATGCTAAGAGAGGACGCACGCGGTTCCAATATGCGCCCGATCAGGGTTTGCCGCGACTGACGGCCATCGTCGCCATCCTTCAAACTTGTCGTGACTCCAAACTGTCTGGCCTGCTGACGAATAATTAACGTATAGGAGAGGAATATGACGCGACTGACGCCGGAAGGGGAGCGGCGGGGCATTCGGCTCGGCATTCAGGGGCGGCTGTTCCTGGCCTTCGGCGGGGTGGCGATGCTCGCCGCCTTCGCCAGCGTAATGGCCTGGTGGTCGCTGACCGAGACCGGGCGGTCGATGGGCCAGATCGGCCGCAGCAGCGTGCCGGCCATCGTCGGCTCCCTCAATCTGGCGAAGGACAGCACGGCGATCGCCGCCGATGCGCCGGCGGTGGCGGCATCGCGCGACACGGCCGAGTTGACGGAGCGGATGGACGGCCTGACCAAGCGGCTGGTGGGTCTGCGCGACCGCATCGCGGCGATGCGCAACCAGTCGGGAGCGGGCGCCGGAGGAATGGCGGCGGATGCCGACGCGGTCGCCAAGCTGGCGGAGCGCATGGGGGCGGCGCTGGACACGCTGGGCAAACGCACTGCCGAGAGGCTGGACCTGGAGGAGAAGCTCAACACGCTGATGGCCGACGCGGTGATGGCGCACGAGGACTTCACCGATCTGGTGGCGCCGCTGCTGGAGGTGTCGACCCTGTCGGTCAACAATGTGGTGGGCGATCTGGCGGCGGCGCAGACTGTCGATGCCGCCACCGGGCTGGGCCGCCGTCTGGCGCAGGAGGAACTGCCGGTCATCACGCAGCTGATGAACGTACAGGCCAATGGCAACCTCGCCTTCGGCATGATCGCCGCCGCGTCCAGCGTGCCTTACGGGGCGACGCTGAACAACATCCGGTCGAAGTACAATTGGGCGCTGCTGCGCGTCGACAACGCCATCGAGGCTTACCCGAAGGACAGCGCCGACCGGCCGTCGCTGGTCAAGGCGCGTGACGGGCTGGCCGCCTTCGGCAGCGTCTTTCGCCTGCGCGACGATCAGGCGCGCATCATCGCCGACATCGAAAGCGCGCTTGCCGAGACGGTGCGGCTGACCACCGAACTGAACGCTACCATCGACACGGTGGTTGCCCACCAGCAGGAGCGCACCGGGGCCGACGTGACGCGGACCGAAAGCGCGATTGCCGGGGCCGTCGCCGTCCAGGGCGGAGCCGCGGCCGTCGTGGTGCTGTCGAGCCTGCTGATCGCCTGGTTCTATGTCCGCAACCGGCTGACCCGCCGGCTGTTGCGGGTGATCGACGCCATGCGTGCGGTTGCCGCCGGAGACCTGACGGCCGATGCCAGGGTCCGTGGGCGCGACGAGATCGCCGAAATGGCCGGGATCGTCGGCGTCTTCCGCGACAAGAGCGCGGAGATCGCCCGCCTGCAGGAGGAACAGGACGCGATGAAGCAGGCCGCGGATGCCGAGCGGTCGCGCACCATCCAGTCCATCACCGCCAGCATCGAGGCCAGCGTGAAGGAGGCCTCGCGCCACATCGCCGCCGCGTCGGCCGACATGCGCGAGGCGTCGGAGGGGATGTCGGCGACCGCCGAGCAGACCTGCCGCCGCATGACCGACGTGCGCTCCGCCGTCGCCGACACCGCGACGAACGTGCAGACGGTGGCGGCCACCGCCAGCCAGCTTTCGGCTTCGATCGGCGAGATCACCCGGCGGGTCGGCGATTCCAGCCAGATCGCCCGCAGCGCGGTGGAGGAGGCGCGGAGCACCAACGAGTTGATGGGGGCGCTGGCCACCGCGGCACAGAAGATCGGCGACGTGGTCGGCATGATCAACGCCATCGCCGGCCAGACCAACCTGCTGGCGCTGAACGCCACCATCGAGGCGGCACGGGCGGGGGAGGCGGGCCGCGGCTTCGCCGTGGTGGCGGAGGAGGTGCGCAGCCTCGCCGGCCAGACCGCCAAGGCGACGGAGGAGATCGCCCAGCAGGTCCAGGCGGTGCGCAGCACGGCGCAGGGGGCCGTGTCGGCCATCGACGACATCGGCCGCACCATCAGCCGCATCGACGAGATCACCGCCATGGTCGCCGCTGCGGTGGAGGAGCAGTCCGCCGCCACCGACGAGATCGCGCGCAGCATCAACCATGCCTCCGACGCGGTGCAGAGCATCGCCGATACGGTGGTGTCGGTGGACGACGCGGTGAACCGCACCGGCAGTGCCGCCGCCCAGGTGGTGGACGCCACCCGCGCGCTTTCGCAACGCTCCGAAAACCTGAGTGACGACATCGACCGCCTGCTGGGCGGCATCCGCGCGGCGTGAGCGCTTTCGCACAAGGCACGCCGGATCGGCCATATTTCCGATAGGAAAGAGGCGCGATCCGGCGTAGCCTCAAAAACATGGTCCGCTGAACAAACATTTTCCTTTTCAAACGCGAACGAACATTCTATGTTCCGAAACGAAAGCGGCCGGGTTCGCAAGGAACCGGCGCGGTACGGAGAGGAACCCAATGGCAAACGCGAGCCCTGCAGGAACGGACGGCCGGCTCGGTGCAAGCGGACCCGGGGCTGCCGGTTCCGTGGTGGCTGACCTTCTAATCGTCGGCGGCGGCGTGAACGGGGCGGGCATCGCCCGCGATGCGGTCGGGCGCGGGATGTCGGTGGTGCTGTGCGAACAGGGCGACCTTGCGGGCGCCACCTCGTCGGCCAGCACCAAGCTGATCCATGGCGGCCTGCGCTATCTCGAATATTACGAATTCCGTCTGGTGCGCGAAGCCCTGCAGGAGCGCGAGGTTCTGTTGCGCGCGGCTCCGCACATCATCTGGCCGCTGCGTTTCGTTCTGCCCCACGACAGCAGCATGCGTCCGGCCTGGATGGTGCGCATCGGCCTGTTCCTTTACGATCATCTGGGAAAACGCAAGCTGCTGCCGGGCTCGCACGGCGTCGATCTGACCAGCGCCCCGGCGGGAAAGCCGCTGTCGGGCGGCTTCACCAAGGCGTTCGAGTATTCGGACTGCTGGGTGGAGGACAGCCGGCTGGTCGTGCTGAACGCGATGGACGCGCAGGCGCGCGGGGCCGAAATCCTGACCCGCACCCGCTGCGAGAAGGCCGAGCGGCGCGACGGGCTGTGGGAAGCGACGCTGGTCGACGTGACCACGGGCGCCACCCGCACCGTCCGCGCCCGTGCGCTGGTCAATGCCGCCGGCCCCTGGGTGCGCGAGATGATCGCCAAGCGCACCGGCGTCACCGTCGACAAGTCGGTGCGTCTGGTCAAGGGCAGCCACATCGTCGTTCCGAAGATGTTCGAAGGCGAACACGCCTACATCTTCCAGAACGACGACCGCCGCATCGTCTTCGCCATCCCCTACGAGCGCGATTTCACCCTGATCGGCACCACCGACCTCGATTATTCGGGCGATCCCGGCGCGGTGGCGATCAGCCAGGACGAAATCGCCTACATGTGCCGGGCGGTGTCGCGCTATTTCGCCAAGCCGGTGCGCGAGAGCGACGTGGTGTGGACCTACAGCGGCGTCCGGCCGCTGTTCGACGACGCCAGCGGCAACGCCTCGGCCGTCACCCGCGACTATGTGCTGGAGATGGACGAGCCGGCCGGCGAGGCGCCGATGCTGTCGATCTTCGGCGGCAAGATCACCACCTTCCGCCGGCTGGCGGAAGAGGCGACGGAGAAGCTGGGCAAGGCGCTCGGCAAGGGCGGTGCCACCTGGACGGCCGCCTGGACTGCCGACGTGGCGCTTCCCGGCGGCGACATCGCCAACGCCGATTTCGCCGGCTTCCTGGCCGGTCTGAAGCGCAGCCGGCCCTGGCTGCCCGATGCGCTGGCCCTCCGGCTGGCGCGGGCCTACGGCACACGGGTGGAGCGGCTGCTGGGCGACGCCAAAGGGCTGGACGATCTGGGCATCGATTTCGGGGGCGGCGTTTACGAGGCCGAACTCGACTATGCCGCGCGGGAGGAGTTCGCCATGACCGGCGACGACTTCCTGTGGCGGCGTTCCAAACTTGGGCTGCACCTGGACGCTGCGATCCGGGACGCCATCGGCGGCTGGTTCGACCGGCGCCGAGAAGCTACGGCCAACAGGGACACGGGCGGTGACACCGCCGGCCTGCGGTCGATGGGAGGAATGCGGTGACACTCACACTGGAAGGCGTGGCCAAGCGCGTCGGCGCCGAGCAGCATCTCCACCCGCTGTCGCTGGAGCTGCAAGCCGGCAGCTTCAACGTCCTGCTGGGGCGGACGCTGGCCGGCAAGACGACGCTGATGCGGCTGATGGCCGGGCTGGACAAGCCGACCGCCGGGCGCGTGCTGGAAAACGGCAAGGACGTCACCGGCACGTCGGTGCGCCATCGCGACGTGGCGATGGTCTACCAGCAGTTCATCAACTACCCGGCGATGACGGTCTACGAGAACATCGCCTCGCCGCTGCGCCGCCAGGGCAAGGACAAGGCGGAGATCGACGCCAAGGTGCGGCGGACCGCCGCCATGCTGCGGATCGAGCCCTATCTGGAGCGTCTGCCGGCCGAACTGTCGGGCGGGCAGCAGCAGCGCTGCGCCATCGCGCGGGCTTTGGTGAAGGGCGCCGGCCTGCTTCTGCTCGACGAGCCGCTGGTCAACCTCGACTACAAGCTGCGCGAGGAGCTGCGCGCCGAATTGCGCGACATCTTTGCGGATGGCAAGACCACGGTGGTCTACGCCACCACCGAACCGCAGGAGGCGCTGATCCTGGGCGGCAACGTCACGGTGCTGCATGAGGGGCGGATGCTGCAGACCGGGGCGACCGGCGACGTGTTCCACACGCCCGCCTCGCTGGAATGCGCGCAGGTGTTCAGCGATCCGCCGATGAACGTGATGGACGCGATCCTGACCAACGACCGCGTCGCCCTGTCCGACGGCACCAGCCTGCCGCTGTCCGCCCATGACCGCAACCTGCCGGCCGGCCCTTGCAAGGTCGGCATCCGCGCCAACCACCTGACGGTGCTGCGGCGGAGCGAGCGGCTGGTGCCGATCAAGGGCCGGGTTGCCCTGTCGGAGATCAGCGGGTCGGAGACCTTCGTCCATCTGCGCCACGGCGACACCACGCTGATCGCGCGGGAGGAGGGGGTGCACAGCCATCCCATCGGCAGCGACATCCAGGTCTATGCCGATCCCGACCGCATCTTCGTCTTCTCCACCGCCGGGCAGCTGGTGGCGGCACCCAACTGGCGGCGCGGCGCGCTGCGCAACATCGCTTAAAGGGGGCGGGAGCGATGGCGACCATCCAATTCGACAATCTCGGCCACTCCTATCACCCGCACCCGACCAAGCCGGAGGATTACGCGCTCCGCCGCCTGTCGCAGGAGTGGGAGGACGGCAAGGCCTATGCGCTGCTGGGCCCGTCGGGCTGCGGCAAGTCCACGCTGCTGAACATCATCTCCGGCCTGCTGGTGCCCAGCGAGGGACGGGTGCTGTTCGACGGGCTGGACGTGACCCGCTGCACGCCCGAGGAGCGCAACATCGCCCAGGTGTTCCAGTTCCCGGTGATCTACGACACCATGACGGTGTACGAGAATCTCGCCTTCCCGCTGCGCAACCGCAAGGTTCCGGCCGCCGACGTCGACCGCCGGGTGCGGCAGGTGGCCGAGGCGCTGGACCTGACCGACGATCTGAAGAAGCGCGCCCAGCGGCTGACGCCGGACGCCAAGCAGAAGATCTCGATGGGCCGGGGCCTCGTGCGCTCGGACGTGGCGGCCATCCTGTTCGACGAGCCGCTGACCGTCATCGACCCGCACACCAAGTGGATCCTGCGCCGCAAGCTGCGCCAGATCCATGAGGAATACCGCCTGACCATGATCTACGTGACCCACGACCAGGTGGAGGCGCTGACCTTCGCCGACAAGGTCGCGGTGATGTACGAGGGCGCGATGGTCCAGCTCGGCACCCCGCAGGAGTTGTTCGAGAATCCGGAGCACACCTTCGTCGGCTATTTCATCGGCAGCCCCGGCATCAACCTGATGCCCTGCACGCTGGGCAACGACCATGCGCTGGTCGACGGCATCGCCATTCCGCTGCCCGACCGTGCCGTGCCTGCGGTGGGGGGCAAGTTCGAGCTGGGCATCCGGCCGGAATTCCTGGAGCTGACCCGCAGCGGCAGCGCCGGATCGATCCCGGTGCAGGTCACCGGTGTCGACGATCTCGGCACCTCCAAGCTGGCGACGGTCCGCATGGGCAATCACACGCTGAAGGCGCGCCTGAGCGAGGAGCAGGAGATCCCGGCGCTGGACGCCGCCATCCGTTTCCCCACCCGGTGGACCAAGCTCTACCGCGACAGCCATCTGGTCGGAGGCACAAGCCATGGATAAGGTCCAGGACAACCGGGCTTGGTTCCTCATCATCCCGGTCTTTCTGATCGTCGCCTTCAGCGCGGTGATTCCGCTGATGACGGTGGTCAATTATTCGGTGCAGGAGATCTTCGGCCCCGGCCAGACCTTCTTCGTCGGCACCGAATGGTTCGAGGCGGTGCTGACCGACGACCGGCTGCATGACGCGCTGGTCCGCCAGATCATCTATTCGCTGGCGGTGCTGGCGATCGAGATCCCGCTTGGCATCCTGATCGCTCTCGGCATGCCCGGCGGTCGCAGCGCTAAGACGTCGCTGACGCTGGTGCTGCTGGCCCTGCCGCTGCTGATCCCGTTCAACGTGGTCGGCACCATCTGGCAGATCTTCGGCCGCGGCGACATCGGCCTGCTGGGCGCCACCTTCCGCGCCCTCGGCATCGATTACAACTACACCAACAATTCGGCCCATGCCTGGATGACCGTGCTGGTCATGGATGTCTGGCACTGGACCAGTCTGGTGGCGCTGCTGTGCTATGCCGGGCTGCAGTCGATCCCGCCGGCCTTCTATCAGGCGGCCAAGATCGACGGCGCGTCCAAATGGGCGGTGTTCCGCTACATCCAGCTGCCGAAGATGCGCGGCGTCCTGATCATCGCGGTGCTGCTGCGCTTCATGGACAGCTTCATGATCTACACCGAGCCGTTCGTGCTGACCGGCGGCGGCCCCGGCAACTCCACCACCTTCCTCAGCCAGTATCTGACGCAGATGGCGGTGGGGCAGTTCGACATCGGCAAGGCCGCGGCCTTCTCCATCGTCTACTTCCTGATCGTGCTGCTGTTCAGCTTCATCTTCTACACCGTCATCACCAACTCCGGATCGGGAGAGAAGAAATGAGCAAGGCTGCGGTTCTCGCTCCCGGCTCGCTGGCCGCTCCGGCCAATGTCCGCCGGTCCTCCGCCAGGGTGTCGAACAGGACAATCGTTCTCGTCTGCTACATCGTCTTCCTGATGTTGCCCATCTATTGGATGGTCAACATGTCCTTCAAGACGAACGAGGAGATCCTGTCCGGCCTGACGCTGTTCCCGCGCAATCCGACGCTGCAGAACTACGTCACCATCTTCACCGATCCCAGCTGGTACAGCGGCTACATCAACTCGATCTACTACGTCACGCTGAACACGGTCATCTCGCTGACGGTGGCGCTGCCGGCGGCCTACGCCTTCTCGCGCTACCGCTTCATCGGCGACAAGCATGTGTTCTTCTGGCTGCTGACCAACCGGATGGCGCCGCCGGCCGTCTTCCTGCTGCCCTTCTTCCAGCTGTACCAGACGGTCGGCCTGTTCGACACGCATCTGGCCGTGGCGCTCGCCCACTGCCTGTTCAACGTGCCGCTGGCGGTCTGGATCCTGGAAGGCTTCATGTCGGGCGTGCCGCGCGAGATCGACGAGATGGCCTACATCGACGGCTACAGCTTCCCGCGCTTCTTCGGCACGGTGTTCCTGCCGATGATCCGGGCCGGCGTCGGCGTCACCGCCTTCTTCTGCTTCATGTTCAGCTGGGTCGAGCTGCTGCTGGCCCGCACGCTGACCTCGGTCGACGCCAAGCCGATCGCCGCCACCATGACCCGCACCGTCAGCGCGTCGGGCATGGATTGGGGCCTGCTGGCCGCTGCCGGCGTGCTGACCATCCTGCCGGGCGCGCTCGTGATCTGGTTCGTCCGCAACTACATCGCCAAGGGCTTTGCCCTGGGCCGGGTCTAAGGGAGGCCGCGTCATGGATATGGGTTGGATGGCGTGGACCGCGCCGACCGCGATCTTCTTCGTCTGCATCGCCCTGATGCTGGCCGGCATGACGGTGTGGGAGGTGCTGTCGCCGACGGTGGAGGCCAAGGGTTTCCTGCCGATGCGCACCACCCGCGGCGACCGCCTGTTCATCGGCCTGCTCGGCAGCGCCTTCATCCATCTGGGCTGGCTCGCCGCGACCGACGTGTCGCTGTGGGGCGCCTCCGCGGTCTCGCTGCTGTGGGTCGCTTTCGTGATCCGTTTCGGCTGAGGGCGAAGAGACAGGGTTTTCACGGGATCCGTTCCTCCGCGGGGCTGCGGGGATGACGGGAAGAACGGTGGTTTCCGCCGGTAGCTCAACAATCAAACGTCAACCAGACACCAAGTCGACAAGTGGGAGGAAGCATGCTTCAGCACCAGACTCTGCGGCGCCGCCTGACCGGGGCCGTGATGGCCGGCGGCATCGGCGTTCTGCTGGCGATGGCCTCGGCGGCCCCGTCCGCCGCCATGACGCCGGACCAGGAAGCCGTCGCCAAGCGCATCATCGAGGAACTCCAGCCCTCCACGCTCTCCAAGGACGAGCAGATGAAGGAGCTGGAATGGTTCGTGAAGGCGGCCGAGCCGTACAAGGGCATGGAGATCAACGTCGTCTCCGAGACGCTGACGACGCACGAGTTCGAATCGAAGACTCTCGCCAAGCTGTTCAGCGAGCTGACTGGCATCAAGCTGAAGCACGACCTGATCCAGGAAGGCGACGTCATCGAGAAGCTGCAGACGCAGATGCAGTCGGGCCGCAACGTCTATGACGCCTATGTCAACGACAGCGACCTGATCGGCACCCACGTCCGCTATGGCCAGGCGGTCGCGCTCTCTGACTTCATGGCGGGCGAGGGCAAGGACGTCACCCTGCCGACGCTGGACGTCAAGGACTTCATCGGCACCAGCTTCACCACCGGCCCGGACGGCAAGCTCTACCAGCTGCCCGACCAGCAGTTCGCCAACCTCTACTGGTTCCGCGCCGACTGGTTCGCCCGTCCGGACCTGAAGGAGAAGTTCAAGGCCAAGTACGGCTATGATCTCGGCGTGCCGCAGAACTGGTCCGCCTATGAGGACATCGCCGACTTCTTCACCAACGACGTGAAGGAGATCGACGGCACCCGCGTCTATGGCCACATGGATTACGGCAAGAAGGACCCGTCGCTCGGCTGGCGCTTCACCGATGCGTGGCTGTCGATGGCCGGCGCCGGCGACAAGGGCCTGCCGAACGGCAAGCCGGTGGACGAGTGGGGCATCCGCGTCGAGGGCTGCCGCCCGGCCGGCGCCTCGGTCAAGCGCGGCGGCGACACCAACGGTCCGGCCGCCGTCTATTCGCTGACCAAGTACATCGACTGGCTGAAGAAGTACGCGCCGCCGGAAGCCTCGGGCATGACCTTCTCCGAAGCCGGCCCGGTGCCGGCCCAGGGTGCGGTCGCGCAGCAGATCTTCTGGTACACCGCCTTCACCGCCGACATGACCAAGAAGGGCCTGCCGGTCGTCAACGAGGACGGCTCGCCCAAGTGGCGCATGGCCCCCTCGCCGCACGGCCCGTACTGGGAAGAGGGCATGAAGCTCGGCTACCAGGACGTCGGTTCCTGGACGCTGCTGAAGTCCACCCCGCTGGAACGCCGCAAGGCCGCCTGGCTCTATGCCCAGTTCACCGTGTCGAAGACCGCGTCGCTGAAGAAGACGCTGGTCGGCCTGACGCCGATCCGCGAAAGCGACATCCAGTCCGAGGCGATGACCAAGGTTGCGCCGCAGCTGGGCGGTCTGGTCGAGTTCTACCGCAGCCCGGCCCGCGTCGCCTGGACGCCGACCGGCACCAACGTGCCGGACTATCCGAAGCTGGCTCCGCTGTGGTGGCAGAACATCGCCGAGGCGGTCACGGGTGAGCGCACCCCGCAGCAGGCGATGGACAATCTGGCCGACCAGATGGAACAGGTCATGGCCCGCATGGAGCGCGCCAAGATCGGTGGCGAGTGCGCCCCGCAGCTGAACAAGCCAGAGGACGCCAAGGTCTGGTTCGACAAGCCGGGCGCGCCGAAGCCGAAGCTGGCCAACGAGAAGCCGAAGGGCGAGACCGTTGCCTATGACGACCTGCTGAAGGCCTGGAAGGAAGGCCGCGCCCGCTGATCCGGGATGCGGTGACGGGTTTACCCTTCCGGCGGGCGTCCTGGTTGCGCCGGAGGTGACCCTGGGGCGGCGGCATGCCGTCGCCCCGATTTTTATTTCCCTGAATATCCCCTCTCCCCCCGGGGAGAGGGTTAGGGTGAGGGGGGTGCGCGGCGTGTCTTTCGATAGTTGAAGCCGCTCCGCATTCCTTGAAAAATCACGTCATGCATCCCCCTCACCCCGACCCTCTCCCCGGGGGGGAGAGGGAGGAAGCGCAAGAAATCACGAGGGAACGCTTCCATGACCAAGGCCAGCCATATCCTCGCCATCGACCAGGGCACCACCTCGTCGCGGGCGATCCTGTTCGATGGCAGGGGGACTCCGCTGGCCGAGGCGCGGCGCGAGTTTCCTCAGCACTACCCCGGCGACGGCTGGGTCGAGCATGATCCCGCCGACATCCTGCGCGACATCCGCACCGTGGCGCGCGAGGCGGTGGAGAAGGCCGGGGTCGATGTTGCGTCCATCGCCGCCATCGGCATCACCAACCAGCGTGAGACCGCCGTGGTGTGGGACCGCGCCACCGGCGAGCCGATCCACCGCGCCATCGTCTGGCAGGACCGCCGCACCGCGTCGCTCTGCCACGATCTGGTCGCCGCAGGGAATGCCGAGTTGGTACGCGCCAAGACCGGCCTGCTGATCGACGCCTATTTCTCCGCCACCAAGATCGCCTGGATTCTCGACCATGTGCCGGGCGCCCGCGCGCGGGCCGAACGTGGCGAGCTGTGTTTCGGCACCATCGACAGTTTCCTGATCTATCACCTGACCGGGCGCCGGGTGCATGCGACCGATGCGACCAACGCCTCGCGCACCATGCTGTTCGACATCCATGCCCAGGATTGGGACGACGAGTTGCTGGCGCTGTTCCGCGTGCCGCGCGCCATGCTGCCGCGCGTGCTGGACAGCTCCGGTGATTTCGGCGCCACCGAGCCGGAACTGCTCGGCCAGCCGGTCCCGATCGCCGGAGTGGCGGGCGACCAGCAGGCGGCGGCCTTCGGGCAGGCGTGCCTGACGCCGGGCATGGCGAAATCGACCTACGGCACCGGCTGCTTCGCGCTGATCAACACCGGGGAGACGCCGGTGGTGTCGAAGAACCGGCTGCTGACCACCGTCGCCTACCGGCTGAACGGCAAGACGGCTTACGCTCAGGAAGGCTCGATCTTCGTGGCGGGCGCGGCGATCAAGTGGCTGCGCGACGGCATCGGCATCATCACCCATGCCAGCCAGACCGACGACATGGCGACGCGCGTTCCCGACAGCCACGGCGTCTATTTCGTCCCGGCCTTCGTGGGCTTGGGAGCGCCGCATTGGGATTCGGATGCCCGCGCCGCGATCTTCGGGATGACGCTGGACGTCGGCCCGGCCCACATCGCCCGCGCGGCGCTGGAGGCGGTCGCCTACCAGACCCGCGACCTGATGGAGGCGATGGCCGGCGATTGGGGCGGCACCATCAACGCGCTGCGCATCGACGGTGGCATGGCTGCCAACGACTGGCTCTGCCAGTTCCTGGCCGACCTGTTGAACATGCCGGTCGAACGCCCGAAGGTGATCGAGACCACGGCGCTGGGCGCCGCCTGCCTCGCGGCGCTACGGGTCGGCGTGTTCGACGGGCTGGATTCTGTGTCCGACGCTTGGCGCAGCGAGCGCCGGTTCGAACCGCGCATGGAGCAGGACAGGCGCGACCGCCTTTACGGCGGCTGGCGCGATGCCGTGGCGCGGGTGCGGTCGGAGCGCTGAAGCAGCCTTGATGGCGTGAATTTGCAGAGTTTGTGGCGCAGACGAACAAGTCTCCTTCTTCGTCGGCCGGTAGATTGACCTTGGTTGCGCGCTCCTCCCTCGGGTGCGTCGTCCTCGCCACTCCCGCGAGGACACTGGGCCGGACGGTTCATGCCGTCCGGCCCGTTTTCATTTTTTCGGCATTACCGCGCTGCCATCCACTTGCATGATGGTCGCTGCCATGAAATGAGAGAATAGGGGCGGTATATAAACAACCGGGTTGTCTGTTGACAACTATGCGGCCTGCCCCATAATCATGTGCTGGAGACGGGCGTGCCGCGAAACAGGCATCCGAAGAAGGAGATCGAGGAGGCCGTCGTCTATGCGGAGCACCGGGGCTGGACGTGACAGAAGGGCCATGGACACTGCTGGGGCCTGCTTCGCTGCCCGGAAAACGAGTCCGACTGCCGGTGCGGGGAGTTCTGCCAGATCTCGATCTGGAGTACACCGCGGGTGCCGGAGAACGAGGCGCGCAAGATTCGCCGGGCGGTCGATGGCTGTGTCTATGCGGGGCGCCCGAAAGCAGGCAAGCCCTAGGGAGTGGGTGCGAGATGTGGGAGTTCGTCCTGAAATTCCGCCTGCCGCCCGGCCGGGAAGAGCCAACGGCGTGGTTGGACGCCCTGTTCGAAGCCGGCTGCGATGACGCTACCATCGGCGTGGGGCGACGTGGGTCCATCGCGCTGGATTTTTCGCGAGAGGCGGCCACCGCCGACATGGCGGTCCGTTCCGCCGTCGCCGACGTGCTGACGGCGATTCCCGGTGCGCAGTTGACCGAGATCGCGCCCGATCTGGTCAACCTCGCCGATCTGGCGGAGATCGTCGGCTGTTCGCGCCAGAACATCCGGAAATATGCCGCGGGCGAGATCAGGACGGTGGCGGCCGCTTTCCCCGATCCGGTCTATACCGGCAATCCCAGCCTGTGGCGTCTAGCCGAGGTGCTGGTCTGGTTCAACCGCAACACCGACCTCCACCCCGATCCAAGGTCGGTCGAGCTTGCGCGCATCGCATCGGAAATCGGCGCCGACATCCAGCGGCGGCGGCTTGCCGAATTGATCGCTGCCGAATGAACGCGGCGGGGACGGAAGAAGACCGCCCCCGGCCTTGTTCGGTCACACCCTGTCCGGGCTGGTCAGTATGTGGCGGATCTCGCTCTTCAGCAGCTTGCCGGTTGCGGTGTGGGGCAGGCTGTCGACGAAGCGGACGTCGTCGGGGATGCACCACTTCGCGACCTTGCCGTCGAAGACCGCCAGCAATTCCTCGCGGGTGAGGGTGGAGTCCGGCTTGCGGACGACGACCAGCACCGGGCGCTCGCCCCACTTCTCGTCGGGAACCGCGACGGCGGCGGCTTCCTGGACGCCGGGATGGCCGACGGCGATGTTCTCCAGGTCGATGGAGCTGATCCATTCACCGCCGGACTTGATGACGTCCTTGGTGCGATCGACGATCTGGACATAGCCGTCGGCATCCATCGTCACCACGTCGCCGGTCTCGAACCAGCCCGGCACCGTCTGATGGGCGGGGCTTTCGGTCACGCCGAAATAGCCGGAGCAGACGGTGGGTCCGCGCACCAGCAGCCGGCCGAAGCTGGTGCCGTCGCGGGCCACGTCGTTGCCGGAGCCGTCGACCACGCGGAACTGCACGCCGCAGATCGGCCGCCCTTGCTTGGAGGCGAGCGCCAGCGCCGCGTCGGCATCCATCCCGCGATGCTTGCCCTTCGGCATGTTGGCGAGGCCGAGCGGGCTGGTCTCCGTCATGCCCCAGGCATGCAGAACCTCCACGCCCATCTCCTGAAAGCGCTGGATCATCACCGGCGGACAGGCGGAGCCGCCGATGGCGATGCGGCGCATGGTCGTGAGTTTCTTCTTGTTGGCGTCCAGCCAGTTCAGCAGGGCCAGCCAGACGGTCGGCACGCCGGCGGTGTTGGTGACCTTTTCGCTTTCGAACAGCTCGTACAGGCTGGCGCCGTCCAGCTTGCCGCCGGGGAAGACCAGCTTGGCGCCGACCATCGGCGCGGCATAGGGGACGCCCCAGGCATTGACGTGGAACATCGGCACCACCGGCAGCACCACGTCCGACGCCGACAGGCCGAACACGTCCGGCATGCAGGCGGCCATGGCATGCAGGTAGGAGGAGCGGTGGCTGTACAGCACGCCCTTCGGATTGCCGGTGGTGCCGGAGGTGTAGCACATGCCGCAGGCGGTGTTCTCGTCCAACTCCGGCCACTCGAAGCTGTCCGGCTGTTCGGCCAGCAGATCCTCGTAGCACAGCAGGTTGGGCAGGCTGGAGGCCGGCATGTTGGCCCGGTCGGTCATCACGACGATGCCCTTCAGCCCGGTCAGTTCGTGGGCGATGCCCTCCAGCAGCGGCACGAAGGTCAGGTCGGTGAACAGCAGCCGGTCTTCGGCGTGGTTGACGATGTAGGCGATCTGTTCCGGGAACAGGCGCGGGTTGATGGTGTGGCAGACCATGCCCGAGCCGCCGATGCCGTAATAGCATTCCAGATGACGGTAACCGTTCCAGGCCAGCGTGCCGATGCGGTCGCCCGGCTGCATCCCCAGCGCCGCCAGCGCATTGGCCAGCTTCTGGGCGCGGACCCAGGCGTCGGCATAGGTATAGCGGTGGATCGGCCCCTCCGTGGTGCGCGACACGATCTCGGTGTCGGCATGGTAGAGCGCCGCGTGACGCAGGATCGACGTCACCAGCAGCGGGCCATTCATCATCATTCCGCGCAGCATCGTTTCACTCCCGGTTCATTTCTCTTCTGTGTGGGCACGGTCTGTCTTGGGTCTTCGTCGGGCAAGTAGGCGTCAGGCAGCAGGCGGCGAGCCGCCGTTCGGCATCGTCCTCCATCGCCTTTAACTCGCCGATCACCTCGGCGATTTCCGACTGCATGCGCTCAAGCTCGATCAGGCGGGCGCGGATCTTGCGCAGGCCGTCGCGGTACTGCCCGGCGCTGGGCCGGCCGGAGCGGTAATGGGCAAGGTATTCGGCGATCTGTTCCAGCGAGAAGCCGACCCGCCGGAATTTCAGAATCAGCATCAGCCGGGCGCGGTCGCGGTAGGTGAACACCCGCCGTCCCCCGGCCCGTTGCGGCGCCAGCAGTCCCTTTTCCTCGTAAAAGCGCAACGCCTGCGGCGTGAGGTCGAACTCCGCCGCCAGCTCCGTCACGCCATACACCCGATCCCGTTCGGCCATGGACAATCCCCTGCACCAAGGATTTCGCCACGGCTGCCAGGGGGAAGTCAACGTCAATGAGCTAAAGCGGACTTTATGTCGCGTCGTGAGGAGCGTCCGCGCATCCACGGTCATGTCAGAGATTTCACATGACAAGCCGCGGCGGCCGGTGCTTTCTGCAGATCGGCCTTGGGGGGCTTGCGGACGCGAAGCGGGGGAGCCGGGCGTGAGGGGGAAGAGCAGCGTTTTGCGCCGGCTGATCGGCGAGCCGTGGGATCTTGCCGCGGCGCTGGGATTGCTGGCTCTGATCGTGCTGGTCGCCGTCACCTTCCGGCAATACGGCATCTCCAATGATGAGGAGGTGCAGCATGTCTATGGCGCTAAGCTGATCGACTGGTACCGCAGCGGCTTCACCGACGCTTCGGCCTTCACCTACAAGAACCTCTATCTCTATGGCGGCCTGTTCGACATGGCTGCGGTGGCGCTGGCCCCGCTGCTGCCCTTCGACCCCTATGAGACGCGGCACCTGCTGTGCGCCCTGATCGGGGTGGCGGGGATCGCGGTGGTCTGGGGCGTGGGGCGCCGGGTCGCCGGGCCGCGGGCCGGGTTCCTGGCCGGGGCGCTGCTGGCGCTGTGCGGACCCTGGTATGGCGGGCTGTTCAACCACACAAAGGACGTGCCCTTCGCCGTGCTGATGATGGCGGCGGTGGCGATGCTGATCCGGCTGGTCGGGCAGATGCCGCGGCCGCGTTGGGGAACGGTGCTGGGATTAGGCGTTGTCGTCGGGCTGGCGCTGGGCATCCGGGTCGGGGCGCTGCTGGTGGCCAGCTATGCTGTGGCGGCGCTGGCGGGGTGGGTGCTGGCGGGCGGAGTTTCCGCCGGACGGCTGCGCGACGCCGGACGGGGGGCCTTGCGGCTGCTGCCGGCGCTGCCGGTCGCCTATGGGCTGATGGCGGTCTTCTGGCCCTGGGCGGTGCTGGAGCCGCTGAACCCGTTGCGGGCGCTGGCCGATTTCTCGCATTTCCATTACCCGATCCGCACCATGCTGGGCGGCACCGAATATTGGATGTACGAGGTGCCGCGCAGCTATCTGGTCTGGTATCTCGGGGTCAAGCTGCCGCTGGTGATGCTGGGAGGGGTGGCGCTGGGGCTGCTGGTGCTGCCGATGATGATGTATCGCGACCGGCTGGCGGATGACGACGGTCGGGTCCGCGCGGTCGGCTGCGGGCTGGTGGCGCTGGCGGCGCTGTTCCCGGTCGCCTGGTTCACCATCACCCATGCCCCCGGCTACACCGCGATCCGCCATTTCCTGTTCGTGCTGCCGCCGCTGGCGGTGCTGGGCGGCATCGGGCTCGACCGGCTGCTCGGTTGGGCCGGGGCCTGGAGGTTCGGCGTGTCGCAGCGGACGGGGCGCGGGCTGTCGGCGGCGGCGTTGGCAGGGGTCGCGCTGGCGCTGGTGCTGGGCCGCGAGGCGACGGTCCTGGAGTCGCTGCATCCGGACGAATATGTCTATTTCAACGAGCTGGTCGGCGGCGTCGCCGGCGCGGTGCGCAAGTACGATGTCGATTACTGGGTCAACAGCCTGCCGGAAGCGGTGGAGGACCTGTCCGAGGTGATCGCGGCGGAAGAGGCGCGCACCCACCATCACAAGACCTACAGCGTCGCCGTCTGCGCCGAGCCGCTGGCCTTCGAAAAGCTGGCACCGGCCAACCTGCATTGGGTTACTGACTGGCACAAGGCGGACTTCTTCATCGCGCCGACGCAGGAGGATTGCGACACGCTAATGACCGGTCCGACGGTGGCGGAGGTCGAACGCGACGGCGCCCTGCTGGCGGTGGTGAAGGATCTGCGCAAGCCGGCGGAGCCGGCGGAAGCAACCGTCGAAATGGCCCGCCTGCGCACCGGCCGCCACCAGCGGCATTGGTAACGGCCGGCCGTTATCCCTTGGGCAGGAAGCGCGCGCGGTCCAGCCCATGGCGGGCCATCTTTTCGTTCAGGGTGCGGCGGGGGATGTCCAGAAGGTCCATCACCGACTTGATGTCACCCTTGCAGCGGTCCAGCGCCTGTTCGATCACCCGCTTCTCGAAGGCATCGACCTGATCGGCCAGTGCGCGCGGAGCAACCGCCGCCTCACCGCCGACGGGACGGCGGCGCAGCAGGCCGGCGACGCCGCTGCGCCCGACCGACAGGACATGGCGCTCGGCCAGATTGCGCAGCTCCCGCACATTGCCGGGCCAGTCATGGGCCAGCAGCGCGTCGATGTCGGCCGGCTCCAGCGGGCGCGG
Organism: Azospirillum sp. A1-3; assembly: GCF_023806445.1. Classification (NCBI taxonomy): domain Bacteria; kingdom Pseudomonadati; phylum Pseudomonadota; class Alphaproteobacteria; order Rhodospirillales; family Azospirillaceae; genus Azospirillum; species Azospirillum sp. A1-3. The sequence continues at coordinate 185,074 of NZ_JAMSLU010000008.1, read as the reverse complement.
CTCGCGGCCATGGCGGGCGGCGAACTCCGCGGTGAAATAGTCGAATAGCAGCGGAATGTCCTCCGCCCGCGCCCGCAGCGGCGGGATGTGCAGCTCCGCCACGTTCAGGCGGTAATAGAGGTCGGCACGGAACCGCCCCTCCTCGCTGAGATCGAGCAGATCGATCTTGGTCGCCGCCACCAGCCGCAGATCGACCGGAACCTGCTTGTTGGAGCCCAGCCGTTCGATGGTGCGCTCCTGCAGGGCGCGCAGCAGCTTAACCTGGATGGCCAGCGGCATGCTCTCGATCTCGTCCAGGAACAGGGTGCCGCCGCTGGAATGCTCCAGCTTGCCGGCGCGGCGCTGGGTGGCGCCGGTGAAGGCGCCGGGTTCATGCCCGAACAGCTCGCTTTCCGCCATGCTGTCGGGGATGGCGCCGCAATTGACGGCGACGAAGGCGCCCTTCGCCCCCCTGGGACCGAAATCATGCAGGCAGCGGGCGACCAGCTCCTTGCCGGTGCCGGTCTCGCCATGGATCAGCACGCTGGCGCTGGTGGCGGCGAGGTCGATCAGGTCGCGCCGCAGTTCGGCAATGGCTGGGGAGGTGCCGATCAGCTTCGATTCGATCCCGCCACCGCCGGCCCGGCGGCGCAGGCCGCGGTTTTCCAGCACCAGCCGCCGCTTCTCCGCCGCACGGCGGATGACGGCGACCAGATGGTCGGGTTCGAAGGGCTTTTCGATGAAGTCGTATGCGCCGCGCCGCATCGCCTCCACTGCCAGCGCCACGTCGCCATGGCCGGTCACCAGGATCACCGGCAGGTCGGCGTCACGCTCCAGCGCCCGCTCCAGCACCGCCATGCCGTCCATCCTCGGCATCCGCACGTCGGTGACCAGCACGCCGGGAAAGTCCGCCGCCAGCAGGTCGAGCGCCGGCTGCGGCGTCTCGAAGCCCTGCGCCGCGAAGCCGGCCAGCTGCAGCCATTGCGTCACCGACACGCGCATCGCCAGCTCGTCGTCGATGAACAGGACGGGGGTGGCGAGCGGATCGGTCTTCATCTGGTCCTCATTGGGCGGTCGGCGATTGGGCTTCCGGCAACTGGACGACGAAACAGGCGCCGCCGTCGGGATTGTTCTCCGCCCGCAGCGTGCCGCCGAAGTCGCGCACGATGCCATAGGACAGCGACAGCCCCAAGCCAAGCCCCTGGCCGACCTCCTTGGTGGTGAAGAAGGGATCGAACAGTTGGAACTGGTGCGCCTCGGCGATGCCGGTGCCGGTGTCGCGGATGCGGATTTCCCAACCCTCGCTATTCCGGTCGGCGGTCAAGGTCAGGCGCCGCTCCTCGCACTCGGCCATGGCGTCGGCGGCGTTGCGCAGAAGGTTGACGAAGACCTGTTCCAGCCGCACCGCGTCGCCGCGCACGCGGGCGTCGGGTGGGATGCTCTGCTCCACCTGCACCTCCTCCTCGCGCAGGCGGGAGGTGAGCAGGGCCAGCGCGCGGTCCATGGCGCGGGCGACCGGCACCGCCTCCACCCGCGCCGGACCCTTGCGGGCGAAGTCCTTGAGATGGCCGGAGAGCACCGCCATCCGCTCCGCCAGATCGCCGATCATGGCGAGGTTGTCGCGGACCATCGCCGTCTCGCCCCGCTCGGCCAGCAGGCGGGTGGAGGCGACGAAGGTGCGGATGGCGGCCAGCGGCTGGTTGATCTCGTGCGCCAGCGCCGCCGACATCTGGCCCAAAGCCGCCAGCTTGCCGGCCTGCACCAGCTCCTCCTGCGCCTCGCGCAGGACGCGGTTGGCGGTCAGCAGTTCGGCCGTGCGCTCCTCCACACGGCGTTCCAGCGTCACGCGCGCCTCATGCTGAAGCCGCAGGGTCTGGCGCCGCTGCCAGCCCAGCGCCAGGGCGGCGGCCAGCAGCAGGATTCCCATCGCTGTCAGCACGGCGGCGCCCGCCGCCTCGGCCTTCACCGGCTCCAGATCGGACAGGAAACGGATGGTCCAGCCGAATTCCGGCAGGGGGAGTTCCTGCATCAGGTAGGCGTGGCGGGCGCCGTGGGAGAGGGGATCGGGCAGACTGAGATCGGGCAGGCTGACTTGGCGCGCGCCGTTTTCCGCCAGCGGGCCGTCGCGCAGGCCGAGCGGGGCCGGGTCGCTGCGGTCATATTGGCGGGTCTGCGCCAGACGGGCCTTTACCACGTCGGGCAGTGGGCGCAGGGCGCGGTATTTCCAGTCGGCGTGGCTGGACAGGAAGACGATGCCATTCTCGTCGGTCACCAGCACCCGCTCGCCACCGGCGGCCCAATCGCGTTGCAGCGGCTCCAGGTCGATCTTGACCACGGCGACGCCGATCAGCGCCTCCCCCCTATGCACGGCGTGCGACAGGAAATAGCCGGGCAGGCCGGTGGTGACGCCGATGCCGAAGTAACGGCCGCTGCCGGACTCCACCGCCTGCCGGAAATAGGGACGGAAGTCATAGGTCTGGCCGACGAAGCTCTGCGCCGGATCGGCCCAGTTGCTTGCCGCCAGCGCGAGGCCCGAACGGTCCACGACATAGAGCGCCGCCGATCCCGCCGCCTCGTTCGCCGTCTCCAGCCGGCGGTTCACCGCGTCGCGCCGCGTCTCCGACGGGGCATCGAGCAGGTCCAGCACCTCATGGTCGCGGGCGACCAGAAAGGGGAGGTAGTCGTAGCGGCCGACCGCGTTGCGGATGCTGCTGGCATAGAGACCCAGCCGCTGGTCGCCGTTCAGGGTCAGGGCCGCCCGCGCCTCCGCCTCCGCCCAGCGATAGGCGCCCCAGCAGGCCAGCGCCGTCACCGCGGCCAGCGCCGCGACGAGGATCGCCAGCCGGCGGTGGCGCAGCGAACGGGGGGAAACGGGGTCGGCCATGGCCTGTCTATGGAACCGCCGGGGCGATGCTGTCCAGCGCCTTTTCCGGCGGCCGGACGGGTTGGTAAAACGGTCAGGGTTCTTGAATGAACGTCCAATCAAAAATATCGAGGAGTCGTGCGAACACAAATCAACCAAGCGGATATGACAAATGAACGGGTCCGCCAGCGGTGACATTGGCGGGATTCTGTTGTTTGCGTCACTTTCATGGCATGCAAAAGGCGGGTATGGTGCGCCGCTGCCGGCTTGGGCTGGACCTTGCGGCACATGCAGGCAACGGGATCGAAACGGGGGAGACAGGATCATGGACGCCGAATCCATTCGCGCCGCTTATCGCCGCTATGCCGGATTCTATGACCGGGTGTTCGGCGTGCTGCTGGCCTCCGGCCGGCATGCGGCGGTGGAGTGGCTGAACCGCCGCGGCGGCCTGCGCATCCTGGAAGTTGGCGTCGGCACCGGCCTGTCGCTGTCCGATTACCGCAAGGACAACAGCGTCGTCGGCATCGACCTGTCCACCGACATGCTGAAGGTGGCGCAGGAGCGGGTGGAGCGCGAAAAGCTCGACCATGTCGAAGGGCTGCTGGAAATGGATGCCGGCAAGCTGGCCTTCGCCGACGGCAGTTTCGACGTGGTGGTCGCCATGTATGTGATGACCGTCGTTCCCGACCCCCAGGGCACGATGGCGGAGCTGGAGCGCGTCTGCAAACCCGGCGGCGACATCGTCATCGTCAACCATTTCGCCGCCCCCCGCCCCGGCGTCCGCCGCGCGGTGGAGGGCTGGCTGTCGCCGTTGTCGAAGAAGCTCGGCTGGCGGCCCGATTTCACGCTGGACGCGATGATGGCCGGCTCGCGGCTCGCGGTGGAAAGCATCCGCACCCTGCCGCCCTTCGGGTTGTTCAGCCTGCTGCATTGCCGGCGGGGGTAGAAGGCCGTTCGTCGCGCGTGACCGCTCCGGTCGCCTGCTGCTAGTCTTGCCGTCACGACACACGCGATCATGGGAGCGGGGATATGGCCGAGCAGGGCGGCGACCTGGCGGGAAAGCGGATTCTGGTGCCGGAAAGCCGGGATCTCGACCTGTTCGCGGGCATGATGGAACAGCATGGCGCCGAGACGATCCGCTGCCCACTGGTCAAGATCCTCGACCTCGACGATCCGGCGCCGGCAAAGGAGTGGCTGGAGCGGCTGCTGACCGAAGGGTTCGACGACATCGTCTTGCTGACCGGCGAGGGGCTGCGGCGGCTGATGACCGTCGCCCGCGCCATGGAGCGTGAGGCCGACGTGGTCGCCGCCATCGGCCGCGCGCGCGTCTTCGTCCGGGGGCCGAAGCCGGTGAAGGCTCTGCGCGAGATCGGCTGCGCCCCCTACAAATCCGCTCCGGCCCCGACCACCGACGGCGTCATCGCCATGCTGGGGGAGGAGAACCTCACTGGCCGGCGTGTCGGCGTTCAGCTCTATCCCGACAACCCGAACGAACCTCTGCTGGAGGCGGTGCGGGCCGGCGGCGGTATTCCGGTGGCGGTGACCCCCTACCGCTACGCCAACGATTCGGAGACCGGCGCCGTCCAGACGGCGATCCGCGACATGGCGGATGGGCGCATCGACTTCGTCGCCTTCACCGCCTCGCCCCAGGTGCGGCGCCTGCACGAGGTGGCGGAGGCCTGCGGCCTCGGTGACGCCTTCCGCCAGGGCTTTGCCAGGACACGCATCGCCGCCGTCGGCCCGGTGGTGGCGGAAGCGGTGGAGGCGGCCGGCGGCACCGTCGCGGTTTCCCCGGACTCGACCTTCCACATGAAGCCGCTGGTCAACGCCATCCGCCGGCTGCTGACGGAGGGGGAGGCGAGCAAGCCGGCCTGACCGGCCATCGCCCTTTGCGGGCCAGCGACCTTTCGCCCCACCCTCCTTATGCGCGGACAAATTGATAACGATTCTCACTCTCGATTAACCTTTGACGCTCAGTGTTGGTCGCAGTCTGTGGCCGTTGCCAGGAGCGTCGTCATGCCCGTCCGCCTTTCTTCCCTGTCCCGCCGCGCGCTTGCGCTGGCGTTCCTGTCGGCCGGGCTGGCCGGGGGCGGGTCCGCTCTTGCCGCGGATCTGTCGAGCAAGGAGAAGCTGGGGGAGGCGCTGTTTTCCGACACCGCGCTGTCGGCCAACCGCACGCAATCCTGCGCCGACTGCCACAACCCGGATTTCGGTTTCGCCGATCCGCGGACCGGCGGGGCGGGCGGGGCGGCCTCGGTCGGCGACAACGGCAAGTCGGTGGGCGACCGCAACGCGCCGACGGCGGCCTACGCGGCCTTCACGCCGGCCTTCCACATCAAGGCGGACGGCAAGGCGCTCGGCGGCCAGTTCTGGGACGGCCGCGCCGCGACGCTGAAGGATCAGGCCGGCGGGCCGCCGCTGAACCCGGCGGAGATGGGGCTGACCTCCAAAGAGCAGGCGCGAGACAGGCTGGCGGAGAATCCCGACTACGCCCGCGCCTTCGTGGCGCTCTACGGCGCCGGGGTGCTGGACGACGCCGGGCGCGCCTATGACGCGATGACCGACAGCCTCGCCGCGTTTGAAAAGACCGACCGCTTCGCGCCCTTCGATTCGAAATACGACCGCTATCTGCGCGGCGACTACAAGATGACGCCTGAGGAGGATTTGGGCATGACCCTGTTCTTCTCCACCCAGTTCACCAACTGCAACCAGTGCCACAAGCTGAAGGCGATGCCGGCCGCGGAGGGGGAGATGTTCACCAATTACGAACATCACAACATCGGCGTCCCGGCCAACCCGGCCCTGCGCGAGGCGTCCGGCAACCCGGGCTTCGCCGACCGCGGACTGCACGACAATCCGGCGGCGGCCAAGCCCGCCTATGAGGGGAAGTTCAAGACGCCGACCCTGCGCAACGTCGCGGTGACCGGACCCTACATGCACAATGGCGTCTTCAAGGATCTGGAGACGGTCGTGCGCTTCTACGACCACTACAACAACCGGACGGAAAAGGCCGCGATCAATCCGGAGACCGGCAAGCCCTGGGGACTGCCGGAGGTGGCGGCGAATCTGTCGACGAAGGAACTGGAATCGGCGCCGGCGCTGGACACCCGCCGCGTCAAGGCGCTGGTCGCCTTCATGAAGACGCTGACCGACTCGCGGTACGAACACCTGCTGGCGAAATAGGGCAGACCCTTTCAGCCGCCCCCTTCAGCCGCCGATGTCGATGCGGAAGAGTTCCATGTCCAGCAGTTCCATCGACATCCGGCGTCGCCCGGCAGTATTTCGGGATGCCAGCTTGCGGGCCAGCGGCTGGCTCAGCCAGGCGGCGCGGGCGCGGTCGATCAGGGCGGTGCAGCGATGGGACAGAGTGGCGTTCATGGCGGTCGGGCTCTTTCGCAAGGGATCGGGGTCGGCGGCAGCATGGCTCCTGTGAGCAGTTGCAATAAGAATGTCCCGGCAACGTGACAGTTTCTATCGCCCGAAGGTCTAGTCCCTACGCCATAGGGGGGGGATTCGGTCGATTTCGCCCCTGTCTTCGACCAAAGAAGGAGGGCGTCACATCACCAGACCGACCAGCCGGCGCAGGGCGTCGCGGGCTTCGCCGTCCAGAACCGGCAGGCCGTTGCGGGCCTCCAGCATGTAGGCGCCGGGATCGGCCAGGGTGCGCATTGCGAATCCGGCGACCACCGGCGGCTCGGTGCTGAGCGGCTGCTGGTCGTAGACGGGGGTGAAGCTGCAGCCGCTGAGCAACGCGCGGATCATCAGCGTCTCGTCCGACGTGGCGCCGGCCGCCGGCGTGTTGATGCCGAACAGCAGCCGCTCCGCCTCCGCCTCGGTCACCAGCCCGCGTTCCAGCAGGATGTCGACCATGCCGGAGCTGGTCATCACCGGCGCCGCCCGCCCCTTCCAGCAGAAGCGGCCATCGTCCCAGCCGACATCCAGGCTGCGGAAGATCATGTGCGGTTCGCCGCCGCCGGGTGCGCCGGCGACGATGTAGTTGACCCGCAGAAGCCCGTTCCACGCGCCGGCCGGAGCGACGATGCAGGACAGCCCGCTCCGCGTCAGGCGCAGGTAGGTGTCGTTGATGCCCGATGGCTCGAAGTCGAAAAGCATGGGTGTCTCACCTCGCTGCAGGCGGACCCGGCGTCGCCGCGGTCCAGCCTTCGTTCGCTTGAGTCAGGTGAGTGGCATGCAAGCCCGCGCAAACTGCCCATGCGGGTGCCCTCCCTTTGCGCAGAAACACGAAAGGCGGTAGGCCGATCCGCCGGCCCCCGCCTTTCGCGCTCGTGCCAAGGAGGATTCAGAGGCTAGTTCGCCGGCCCCATGAAGACGCTGTCGTGGCTGTTCTTCTCGTTCGTTCCGGTGTCGGACAGCTGGAAGGTCAGCGGCAGCGACGTGGCGGAGACCGCCGTGCGCGGGGCCGTAACATAGACGCGGTAGGTGGCGACGCTGTCCGGCGAGGCGGAGATGGTGGCGGTGTGGGCGGCGGCCTCATCCTCCGCCTCGCCGATCACCTTGATCTCGGCATTGGGCAGGCCGGCGACGCTGAGGGTGTAGGAGCGGTCCTGCCGGGTCTTGTTGGCGACCTTGAAGGTGTAGGCGTTGCGGATCGAGCCGTCCGACAGCGTCACGAACAGCGGCGCGCGGTCGCGCAGCACCGTGATGTTCAGGCTGGGGCGCAGCGCGAAGCTCCAGGCCATGGCGCCGCCGATGACCAGCATCAGCAGGGCATAGACGATGATACGCGGGCGGATCAGACGCCACTGATAGGTCTTGCCGGAGGCCCGGGTGTCCTGGGCGGCCAGGCTGTCGAAGGCGATCAGGCGGGTGGGCAGCCCCTGCTGGATCATGATGCTGTCGCAGGCGTCGACGCACAGGCCGCAATTGATGCAGTCCGCCTGCTCGCCGGTGCGGACGTCGATGCCCATCGGGCAGACCTGCACGCACTGGCCGCAGTCGATGCAGTCGCCGAAGCCCTGGGCGCGCCGCTCGTCCCAATTCTGTGACTTGCGCTTGGGGGCGCGGTTGTCGCCGCGGTCGGCCTGATAGGTGACGATCAGCGAATGTTCATCCAGCATCGCAGTCTGGATGCGCGGCCACGGGCACATGTACATGCACATCTGCTCGCGCGCCCAGCCGGCCATCACATAGGTCATGCCGACGAAGATGGCGAAGAAGGACACCGCCTCGTAGCTGGCCTGGAAGGTCAGCAGATCATGCAGCAGGGCCGGGGCGTCGGTGAAATAGGCGAGGAAGCCGAACCCGGTGACGAGGCTGAGCGTCAGCCAGCCCGCATGCTTGCCGGCCTTGCGCAGGGCCTTGCGCGTTGTCCAGGGCTGCTTTTCCATGCGGATGCGTTCCGCCCGGTCGCCTTCGAAGATGCGCTCGATCCAGACGAACAGGTCGGTCCACACCGTGTGCGGACAGGCGAAGCCGCACCACACGCGGCCGGCCAGCGCCGTCGCCAGGAACAGGCCCAGCGCCGCGACGATCAGGATGCCGGTGAGGTAGTAGATTTCCTGCGGCCAGATCTCGATCCAGAACAGGAAGAATCGGGGCGTGGTCAGGTCGAACAGCACCGCCTGGGCGGGCGCGTCGGGACCGCGTTCCCACCGGATCCAGGGAGCGATGAAGAACAGCGCCAGAAGAACGGAGAAGGTGACGGTCTTCAGGCGGCGATAGAGGCCCTTAACCGCCTTCGGATGAATCGTCTTATGGCTTTCGTACAGCGGGACCTTGGCGGGTTGGGCTGAGCCCTGCTGAACGATGCTTCCGTCTGGCATGTCGATGCGCCTGATTTCCGGTTCCACGTTGGCGCGGAGCATATTCGACCACCAGTGCGGCGTGTTTGACCTCTGTCAAACAACGTCGATATTCCGAAAAGCCATTCCAGATCTAAGGCTTTTCACCGGTTCGAGGGATCCGCGTTTCGGGGTCCGTTAATACTGTGCCAGATGGCCAATCGACAAGCTGATTATTGTTCGACGATAAAGGTATCACGTACAATACTGAGACTATACTGTGGCTCAACAAAGCAATCAGTTAAACGCACCGTTAGGGCCTGCCGACGGTTACCGACAGGAAGGACAGGCGCAGGCGCGACGCGCAGGATGTCGGCCACCAGTGTCAGGATATCGTCGTGATGGTTGGCCGATGCATGCGGTCCGGCCGGCCGAAGCGCGGACCGGGCAGGAAAAATCGTCGCGGCGACCGGCTCCGCCAGGAACGTGCTTCCACAGGCCGCCGCATCCGCCATCGTGCAAATCCTTATCCCAGACAACGGCTTGGCCGCCACGGCCCCTGGACAGGCGCAGGATTAGGCTTCACTGTTTCGTAAAAACAACCGGTCTCCCGGCCGGGTCCGGCGCCGGCAGGTGCGGAATGACGCTTGCCCGTCAACCGTCAAGAGACAAGAATGCGATCGCGGGTCACGCCGCGTGTCCTGCCGCCGGTTTTCTCCCGTCGGTTGGACGCCGATCGTGAATTCAACCCGCCTTTCAGCGGAGGGAGTAGGCACGGGCATGGGGGAGACCGGGTTCGCCCGCTTTGACGCCGACGAACGCCTGGTATGGGCCAATGCCGCCTTCGCGGCCCGATTCGCCGTGCCGGCCGATGCGACGCTGGAGGGGCTGTTAGGCGGCCTGCTGGGTTGTGCCGCCGTTGCCGACCTGCGCCGCGGTTGTCCATTGACGCGGGGGCTCCCCGACGGCGGCGCCGTGACGCTTGCGCTGGGCAGCGGCGGGGCGGACGAATGGCTGCTGACGGCGGTCGATGCGGTTGCGACGCCGGCCGAGCAAGAGCCCTGGGCGAAGACCAGTTCGGTGCTGGACTGCCTCAGCCAAGGGGTGATGGCCTTCGACCATGACCTGCGGCTGGTCGCCTGGAACCGGCGCGTGCTGGAACTGCTCTACATCGATCCCGGATTTCCGCGCTATGCCCAGCCCTATGAGGCGGTTGTCCGCCACATCGCGGAGCAGGGCGGCTATGGCCGCGGCGACGTCGACGATCTGGTGGCGCAGCGGCTGGACTATATCCGCAAGGCCTCCTGGCCCTTTTACAACGAGCGCGTGCGGCCTGACGGCGTCGTCATCGAAACGGTGACCCTGCCGCTGCCCGACGGCGGGTTCGTCACCACCTACACCGACATCACCCAGCGCAAGCAGGCCGAGCGCGAGGTCGCCTCCAGCCGGGAATTGCTGGAGCTGGCGATCCAAGCGGCGCGCGAGGGCATCTCGAAATGGGATCTCCGCACCGGCGAGGTGTGGTTCTCCCCGCAATGGTGGGGCCTGCTGGGCTATTCCGAGGCGGAGATGGACAACAGCCGCCGCCGCTGGGAGGAACTGATCCACGTCGAGGATCTCGGCGCCGCACTGGAGATGGAACGGGATCTGGCGGCCGGCCGGCGGTCGGAGGGCCGGCTGCTGCAGCGCTTTCACCACCGCTCGGGCGCCACGGTCTTCCTGGAGACGCGCACGCTTGCCGTGGCGGGCGGCGACGGCAAGCCCTTCCGCATCGTCGGCTCCCACACCGACGTCACCGAGAGCGTGCGCGCGGCCGAGGCCGTGCGCGCCGCCAAGGAGGAGGCCGAACGCGCCCTGCAGGACCTGAAGGAGGCGCAGGTCCAGCTGATCCAGGCGGAGAAGATGGCGGCGCTGGGCTCGCTGGTGGCCGGGGTGACGCACGAGATCAACACGCCGGTCGGCATCGCCCTGACCGGCGCCTCGCTGCTGGCGGAGAAGACCCGCGCGCTGCGCCACCTGTTCGAGGCCGGTGCGCTGCGGCGGGGCGATTTCGCCGAGTTCATCGACATCGCCGACGAGGCGACGCAGTTGATGCTGCTGAACATCGAGCGCGCCACCCGACTGATCCAGAGCTTCAAGCAGATCGCCGTCGATCAGGCGAGCGAGGAGCGCCGCGTCTTCGAACTGAACACCTACATCCACGAGGTTCTGCGCAGCCTGGGCATGCGCATCCGCCGCAGCGGCCATACGGTTGCCGTCCATTGCCCGGACGATCTGACGATCGACAGTTTTCCGGGGGCGTTCAGCCAAATCCTGACCAACTTCGTCATCAACTCGCTTCTGCATGGCTACGACCCGGGGGTGCGCGGCCAGCTGACGGTGACCGTCACGGCGATGGATGGAGAGGTGGAGCTGGTCTATGCCGACGACGGACGCGGCATTCCGGCGGAACTGCATGGCAAGGTGTTCGAGCCCTTTTTCACGACCAGCCGCGACCGCGGCGGTAGCGGGCTGGGGCTGAACATCGTCTATACGCTGGTCATGCGGACCCTGCGCGGCCGGCTGCGGCTGGACAGCGCACCGGGGGCGGGGACCGCCTTCACGCTGCGCTTCCCGCGCGTGACTCCGGCCGAACCGCTGCCGTTGTAGGCGGCAGATATTTAAAAAGACGAAGAAGGGAAATCCAGCATTCGCGAGGGCCGTTCCGTTCGCCGGACGCTCTCTATTTGAATGCGATGGTGGAAGGGGCTGGATTCGAACCAGCGTACGCTAACGCGGGCAGATTTACAGTCTGCTGCCTTTAACCACTCGGCCACCCTTCCATCGGGGCGCAGAGGATTAGCCTTTCGATCGGGGGGCCGTCAAGCCCCTTTTGCGTGGATGGTGCAAGCGGAGACGCGGCCATGAAAAGCGGCCATGAAAAAACCTCCGCCCCGGGTGGGAACGGAGGTTTTTTCAGACGACGGATTTTCAAAAGGGGGCTCTTTCAAACCCGCTTTTCAAAGACCACTCAGTTCGGGCGGCGCGACGCCCGGTGCGCGGGGATCGGGATCGGACGGATCGCCTGTTCCTCGCGACGGCTGGCCGACATGTCGATCTCCACGCGGGCCAGGGCCTTGCGCAGTTCGTGCACGGTTTCGGACAGCGCCTGGATCGTCGCCTCGCTCGGCTGCTGACGCCAGCCGCGATAAGCGGAAATGCAAGCCTTGGCGGTGTCGCGCAGACGGCCTTCCACCGCATCCACCGGCGGCGTCGGCTGGCCGGGGGCACGCGGGGCCTCCGGTGCGGCGGGAGCCTGGACGGGAGCAGGGGCGGCAACCGGAGCCGGCGCGGGAGCCGCGGCGGGCTCCGGCCGGTTCAGGCGCAGCGTTTCCGTCGGAGCCGGCGCGGGAGCGGCAGCCGGCGTCTCGGCCGAAGCCTGCTCGGTGGCCGGTTCGGTCCGCGGGGCACGGGTCAGCGTGGCGCGGCCGGTGCGGCCGGCGGCGCGGCGCGGTTCGGCCGGGGTTTCGGGCTCCGCGGCGGCGGGAGCGGCGGGTGCCGGCGTTTCCGGGACCGCCGGAGCCACCGGAGCGGCCGCCTCGCCAACCGTTTCCGGCGCTGCGGAAGAGGTGTCGGCGGCGGCCTGCGCCTCGCCCTGCATCCCTTCGGCGCCCATCCCTTCGGCGCTGGCATCACCGTGAGCGGCATCGCCCTGGCCGCTCGCGGCCTCCGCCTTCTTGATGATGTAGGAGATGGCGCTCGGCGTGCATTCGAATTCACGCGCGATGGCCGAAAGGGTCACGCCGCTGCGGTAACGTTCAAGAATTTGGGGCCACGCCGACTGCGGAATGCGCCCACGCTTCTTGGGAGACTCCGGTTCGCTCCCGGTTTCTGCGTTCATTATATCGCTCGGTTGCCAAAGTGAATTTTCAGTCATTCGTCAGCATGTCTACCCGGACCGCACGCTTCCGACGCGGGACCACGCGGGCGCGTGCGTCAGCAGCATCGAGGCTTCACGCTGGCGGGCGATGTTTTCGGTATGGACGACTATCGGAAACTCTTCTCAAAAATGCCAGCATAACTTTGCACGGAATCGTGATTTTGTATCCGGTGTCACAACAGCGTACGACGCTTGGTGGAGATCGGGTGTTTTAAAATAGGCAAGCGACCGTAAACCCCTGGTCGCGGTCACCGGCCACCGGCATCTTTCGATTGCCGACTTTTGAAAAGTGCGATGGACCCCGGACGGGGGCTGGCGTGTTTTCAGTTGCAGAACAGCCCCAACCGTTTTTTGCGGAGACCGTCCATGCCGCATGCGTCCGTGCCGCGCTCGTATCCGATCTTCCGACGCCTTCCGGCCGCGGCGCTGTGCGCGCTGCTGTCCGGCGCGGTCCTTTTGCCGGTGCTGCCTGCGGCTGCACAGGATGCCTCCGCCGCCCCGCAGCCGGGGGCGAGCAGGACCTATTCGCCGCCGTCCTTCCGCGATCTCGCCCGGACGCAGATCGACACGGTCGTCAACATCTCCAGCACCCAGGCACCCCAGGCCTCGGCCGGCGGCGGCCGGCTGCCGGAGGGGCTGGACCTGCCGCCGGGATCGCCGCTGGAGGAGTTCTTCCGCGAATTCCGCAATCGCCAGAGGGGAGGGCAGGGAGACGCTCCGCCCGATGGCGCGCCGAACGGCAGCCCGCCCGGCCTGCCGAGCATGGCTCTGGGCTCCGGCTTCATCATCGATCCGTCGGGCTTGGTCGTCACCAACAACCATGTGGTGGCCGACGCGGCGGAGATCGCCGTCACCCTGCATGACGGGACCAAGCTGCCGGCCAAGCTGGTGGGGTCCGACGCCCCGACCGATCTTGCGCTTCTGAAGGTTGAAAGCAACAAGCCGCTGACCGCCGCCCATTGGGGCGACAGCGAATCCGTGGAGGTCGGCGACTGGGTGGTCGCCATCGGCAATCCCTTCGGTCTCGGCGGATCGGTGACCGCCGGCATCCTGTCGGCCCGCGCCCGCGACATCCAGCAGGGTCCCTACGACGAATATCTGCAGACCGATGCCGCCATCAACCGCGGCAATTCCGGTGGCCCGCTCTATGACGCCAACGGGGCGGTGATCGGCATCAACACCGCCATCTATTCGCCGACCGGCGGGTCGGTCGGCATCGGCTTCGCCATTCCGTCCTCGCTGGCCAAGCCGATCATCGACCAGTTGAAGGACGGCGGGAAGGTGCGGCGCGGCTGGCTGGGCGTCCAGGTCCAGCGCGTGACGCCGGACATCGCCGAAAGCCTGGGCGTGGACGGCACCGGCGGCGCGCTGGTCACCAGCGTGTCCCCCGACAGCCCGGCCGCGTCGGCCGGCCTGCGCCAGGGCGACGTCATCACCGCCTTCAACGGCGATCCGCTGGAACAGATGCGCCAGCTGCCCCGCCTCGTCGCCTCCACCGGGATCGGCAGCACGGTTCCGATGACCCTGCTGCGCGGCGGCAAGGAGGAATCGGTCCAGGTCACGATCGGCGAGTTGCGCGACGAGCCGCAGCAGGTGGCCCTGTCCGGATCCAGCGGCGCCCCCCGCTCCGCGCAGCCTGAGGAAAGCAAGTCGGCGCTTGGCCTCAAGCTCGCCCCGCTGACCCCCGGCCTGCGCCAGACCTTCTCCATCGCCGACGATGTCGACGGGCTGGTGGTGACGGAGGTCGACCGCGACAGCGCCGCGTCCCAGCGCGGGCTCGACCTCGGCGACGTCATCGTCGAAGCGGGGCAGGAGCCGGTGGCGACCCCCGCCGACCTTGAATCCCGCATCGCCAAGGCGAAGGAAGACGGGCGCAAGACCCTGCTGATGCTGGTCAGCCGCGGCGGCGACCTGCGCTATGTCCCGCTTCCGCTGTCCCCCTCCACCAATGGGCGGAAGGGGTAATCCGGCCGTTGCGGAACCGTATCGGACGGAAGCGGGGATCTGCCCCGCTTCCGTCTCATCCTTTTCCGCTACCGTTCGCCGCGCCGCGAGAGTAATTTGCCGCCCGTTCGGCGAATGGGATGGCAAACCGTGAGCATTTATCCGGAGAACGGCCAGCCGGTGCGGCTGTCGGTCGTTGTCCCCGTTTTCAACGAGGCCGAGAATGTGCTGCCGCTGCTCGAAGAGATCGAGCGGGCGCTGATTCCGGTCGGCGGTTTCGAGATCATCTTCGTCGACGACCAGTCGGACGACGACACCCAGGCGCGCCTTGCCGCGGCGGTGGACGCCGGCCGGCTGCGCGTGCTGCGCCATGTCCGCCGCTCCGGCCAGAGCGCGGCGGTGCGCAGCGGCGTCAAGGCGGCGCGTGGCGAGTTCGTCGTGACGCTGGACGGGGATGGCCAGAACGATCCGGCCGACATCCCGGCGCTGTTCGCCCTGGTCTCGACCGGGGAGACAGGGGCGCCGGTTCTGGTCGGCGGCCTGCGCAAAAAGCGGCAGGACACCCTGTCCAAGCGCTGGGCCTCCAAGATCGCCAATGCGGTCCGCCAGTCCTTCCTGCAGGACGGCTGCACCGACAGCGGCTGCGGGCTGAAGCTGTTCCGGCGCGACGCCTTTCTCGACCTGCCCTTCTTCGGGGCGATGCACCGGTTCCTGCCGGCGCTGTTCCGCGCCCACGGCCATCCGGTGGCTTATGTGCCGGTGAACCATCGCCCGCGCGAACGCGGCGTGTCGAAATACAACAACTGGCGGCGCGGGCTGATCGGCGTGGTCGATCTGCTGGGCGTTTACTGGCTGAAGCGGCGGACGAAGCTGTCCCCGGTCTCCGAACGCCTCTGATTGACGTCTAGCGACCCTTTCGGGACAGGATTTTACGATGATCGAGCGCGCCGCAGCGTGGTTCCAGGGGCAAAGCACCACCGACCTGATCTGGGTCGGGGTCGGCGTATTCGCGCAGATCATGTTCACCATGCGCTTCCTCGTGCAGTGGATCGCCAGCGAAAAGGCGCGCCGCAGCGTGGTGCCGGAACTGTTCTGGTACTTCTCGCTGGGTGGCGGCGTTCTACTGTTCGCCTACGCCTTCTACCGCTTCGACCCGGTCTTCATGCTGGGGCAGGGCATGGGTCTGGTGATCTACGCCCGCAACGTCTATTTCGTCTGGAGCCACAAGAAGTTGCAGGCCGCCGATGGCGCGGTGCCGAGCAAATCGTGACTGCGACGCCGCTGCCGAGAAGCCGCCTTCCGATCTGGGCCTATGCGCTGCTGGCGCTGATCGCCGCGGCGCTGTTCCTGCCCGGCTTCACCGTGCTGCCGCCCTTCGACCGCGACGAGGCCCGCTTCGCCCAGGCCTCCTCCCAGATGCTGGACAGCGGCAACTTCGTCGACATCCGCTTCCAGGACGAGACCCGCTACAAGAAGCCGGTCGGAATCTATTGGCTGCAGAGCGCCGCTACCGCAGCGGCCGATGCGTTGCGCGGACTCCCGGTCGGGGCCGACAAGGTCATCTGGACCTACCGTATTCCGTCTTTCCTGGGCGCGATCCTGGCGGTTCTGGCCAGCGCCTGGACGGCCGCGCGCCTGTTCGGCGGCCCGGCCGGCTTCATCGCCGGGCTGATGATGGCGTCCTGCGTCGTGCTGGGGGTCGAAGCGCGGATGGGCAAGACCGACGCCGTCCTGCTCGCCACCGTGGTGATCGGGCAGGCGGCGCTCGCCCATCTCTATCTCGGCCGCCGCGATCCGGTCCCCGCCGGACGGGCTGCCTGGACGGTTCCGCTGGTCTTCTGGATCGCCGCCGGCGTCGGCGTGCTGGTCAAGGGGCCAATGGTCCTGCTGGTGTCCGGCACCACCGCGCTGGTTCTGGCGCTGTGGGACCGCGAGGCCGGGTGGCTGAAGCGGCTGAAGCCGCTGGCCGGGCTCGGCATCGTCGTCGCCATCGCCGCTCCCTGGCTGATCGCCATCGCCATCAAGAGCAAGGGCGCCTTCTTCGCCGAGTCCGTCGGCCACGACATGCTGGGCAAGGTGTCGGGCGGGCAGGAGGGCAAGGGGCTGCCGCCCGGCTATTATCTCGGCACCTTCTGGGTGACCTTCGCCCCCTGGTCGCTGCTGGCGCTGCTGGCGGTTCCCTGGGTGTGGGCGCGGCGCCGGCTGGACGCCGTGCGCTTCTGCATCGCCTGGATCGTCCCGAGCTGGCTGGTGTTCGAAGCGGTGCCGACCAAGCTCCTGCACTACACCCTGCCGGTCTTCCCGGCCATTGCCGCCGTTGCCGCCGCGGCCCTGATCGACAATTTCGACCGCAGCCGGGAACGGCGGCGCCGCTGGCTGGTTGCCGCCGCGGTGGCGCTGGGCGTGATCGGCTTCGGCGCCCTGACCCTGGCCGTCGCCGTGATCCCCTGGCTGGTCGACCACCGGATCGATCCGGTCGGGGTGGCGCTGGTGCCGGCGGTGGGCGGCCTCTTCGCCCTTGCCCTGCGCTCGCTTCTGCGGGGCGAACGGCGGACCGGGCTGGCTGCCGGGGTCGGCGCCGCGGCATTGCTCTATGCCGGGACCTATGCCGCCGTGCTGCCGAACATCGACGGCGTGTGGGTCAGCAGGCAGGCCGCCCGCGCGGTGGCGCAGGTCCGGCCCTGTCCGGACAGTGTGGTGGCTTCCGCCGGCTATTCGGAGCCGAGCCTGGTCTTCCTGCTCGGCACGCCGACCAAGCTGGTCCATGGGGCGGGGGCGGCGGCGCATCTGACGGTGGACCGCGCCTGCGGGCTGGCCCTGGTGGAGGACCGGGAGGCGCGGGCCTTCCTCGACAGCCTCGGCACGGCGACGCCGCTGCCGCTGGCGGAGCTGTCGGGCTTCAACTACAACACCGGCAAGCGACTGCATCTGACGCTCTACCGGCTGCCGGCACAATAACCCGCCTTCCGATCCGTATCGGAAGGACGGGGGTTTGCTCCGCTTGGGGATGCCGCAACCGGGGTGGGTAACGCGCCTCCGCATTGGACGGCGCGGGTGCTTTCCGCTCGACTGACCCTTCCGATCCGTTTTTCCGGACGAAAGGCGCCTGTTCGATGACCCGCGTTGCCTCCTCTGCCGAAACCGCCGTCAAATTCGCCCTCTCCGCCGTGGCCGCCACGCTGGCGATGGTGACGCTGTCGCTGCCGGCCCATGCCCAGAAGCAGGAGTATGCGCCCTGGGTGTATGACCAGATGGTCCCGACCGGCCCGCTCCTGCGCAACATGGATCAGGCGCAGCCGATCCCCGGCCCGGCCCCGTCCCATTGGGGGGCGATCAAGGCGGGCAAGGACCGTGCCGGCATGACGCGCTACGGCACCGATGTGAAGCGGACGACCCAGCATTATTCCGCTTCCCACTCGCTGACGCCGCCGCCGGTGGACCCCGCCGCCGCCCGGCGCGGCGCTGCTCCGCCGCGCAGCGCCGATGTTCCGCCGGCCCCGCGCACCGCGCGGACCGACTAAGCCCCTTCGGTCAGGTCCCGTCCGGCAATTCTCCGGGACGCCATAGCCATGCGGCGCCGCGCACGCCACTGGAATCGCCATGGCGGGCGCGGCGCACCGGCGTGTCGAGACGGTCGCTGAAGGCCCAGGGCTGCATCGCCGCCGGCAGCCGCTCGTACAGCAGCTCGGCGTTCGACAGGCCGCCGCCCAGCACGATGACGTCGGGGTCCAGCAGGTTGGCGACCGCCGCCAGCCCACGGGCGAGCCGGCCGACCAGCCGGTCCGCCGTCGCCCTGCATCCGTCGTTGGCGGCGGACCGATCGGCTGCGCGGGCGAGAATCGTCGCGGCGTCGAACCTTTCGCCGGTCGCCGCGAAATGATCCGCCGCCACAGCGGGTCCGGACACGAAGGTCTCCAGGCAGCCGTGCCTGCCGCAATAGCAGGACGGTCCCGGCCGCTCGGCGTCGGTCGGCCAGGGCAGCGGGTTGTGCCCCCATTCCCCGGCGATGGCGTTGCGTCCGCCCAGCACCCGGCCATGCACGACGATGCCAGCGCCGCAGCCGGTGCCGAGGATCGCCGCGAACACCACGCCGCAGCCGGCCCCGGCGCCGTCGGTCGCCTCCGAAACCGCCAGACAATTGGCGTCATTCTCGATCCGCACCGGCCGGCCGAGCGCCTGGGTCAGGTCGCCGGTGAAATCGCGGCCGATCAGCCAGGTGGAGTTGGCGTTCTTGACCAGCCCGGTCGCCGGAGAAATGGCGCCCGGGATGCCAAGCCCGACCGTCGCCTTGTGCCCGCCGGGGATCTCCCCTTCCAGGCGGGCGACCAGATCGTGGATGGTCGCGACCGTGCCGTCGTAATCTCCTTTCGGCGTGGGAACTCTATGGCGCGCCAACTGGTTTCCCTGTCGGTCGAGCAGGATGCCCTCGGTCTTGGTCCCGCCCAGGTCGATGCCGATGCGGTGCCCGCCCGCATACTCTGTTCCGAACCCCGTTCCGACCGATTGCGATCCGGTGGCTGCCATGCCCTGTCACCTGTCCGACTGTCCTACGTCCATCCATAACGTCGCCGGACCCGCCGCGTCCAGCGGCGGGCGCCACCCCTGTCCGGAGGGGCATGACCCTGTCGCCGGGAGCCGCCCGGATCCGCGTTGCCTCTCCGCCGCGGTGATGGGACAAAACGCGAGCGGCGGGCAAATCCCATTGACCAGCCCGGGCGTTCGGGTAGAAGGTCGCCGACTGTCGGGCGCCGCCCATCTCCGCCCGAACCCGTCCTATCGTACCGCGCCACCGGAGCCCCTGATGAGTCGCCAGCGCGCCGCCCTCCGCCTGTCCCTGAAAGCCCTGACCGGCGCCGCCGTCCTCGGCGCGCTGCTCGCCCTGCCCGCGCCCACGAGTGCCGCCGCCAAGGAGGCTGCGAAGCCGCCGGCGAAGGCAGCTGCCGCGAAGGCGCGCCCGGCCAAGTCGAGCGGCCCGGCCACGCCCGCCTGCTACAACCGCTCCGAATATGCGGCCGAGCAGATGATGCGCCTGCACACGGAGATGATGATCGTCGGCCTGACCTGCCGCACGGTCACGCCGGACAAGAAGCCCTTCGACCTTTACCAGGACTTCTCGGTTAAGAACCGCGCCATGCTGTCCAACTCGGAAGCGTCGCTGATCTCCTTCTACAAGCGGTCGGGCGGCGGCAATGCCACGCGCCAGTTCGACATGTTCCGGACGGAGCTGGCGAACGAGATCAGCCGCCGCGCCGCCACCATCGGCATTCCGCAATACTGCGCCAATTTCGTCGATCGTTCGGCCGCCGCCAAGGACCTGACGCCCGACGACCTGCGCACCCTGACGACCGACGAGAAGGGCGCCGGCCTGATGCATCTGGCCAGCCGTCCGCTCTGCGACGTGAAGACGGTCAGCGGTCCGGACACCAACTATGCCGTCGCCCAGGCACCGGTGGCCGCCCCGGCGAAGGTCGTCACCGCCAAGGCCAAGGCGAAGCCGGCCAAGGCCGCTGCTGCGGCCAAGCCGAAGCAGAAGGTCGCCGCCGCCCCGGCCAAGCAGTCGGTCGCCGTGCGCTGACGCATCAACGGTCTCTGGTTCGTTGCGAGAAACGCCCTGCCGGCAACCGCCGGCAGGGCGTTTCTCATTTCAGGCTAAGGTTGTCCCGGCGGATCACGCATGCGGACAGCACAAATCTGTCTTGCAAAAATCCGTCAGGCTGGTACTACCGAAAAGGTCAGGAGGGGCGCCTGCCCGACGGCCCGGCCGGATTGCAGGAGCATCCTCCGAACAGGAAAAATCATGGTCCGTCAGACCAGTAGACGGAACTCCCGATGAACCGGCATTCCGTTTGGTGACTGGACGGGCTGCACCAGACAGGGGGCTGCTGTTGCGAGACCGGTGTGCCGAGTGTGCCCGTGCCGCCGCACCCTGCCTTTGCGCCGCGCTGAAGGTGGGATGAGGACATGGACTATTTTCTCCAGCAATTGATCAACGGCTTGTCGCTTGGGGCGATTTACGGCCTGATCGCGATTGGCTACACGATGGTGTACGGCATCATCGGCATGATCAACTTCGCCCATGGCGAGATTTACATGATCGGTGCCTTCGTCGCGCTGATCACCTTCCTGGCCATCGGCGCGCTCGGTGTCACCTGGGTGCCGCTGGCGCTGCTGATCATGCTGGTCGCCTCCATGCTGTTCACCAGCGTCTATGGCTGGACGGTCGAGCGCATCGCCTACCGGCCCCTGCGCTCTTCGCCCCGGCTGGCGCCGCTGATCTCCGCCATCGGCATGTCGATCTTCCTGCAGAACTACATCCAGATCCTCCAGGGCGCCCGTTCCAAGCCGCTGCAGCCCATCCTGCCCGGCAACCTCACCCTGATGGACGGCGCCGTCTCCGTCAGCTACGTGCGGCTGGCCACCATCATCATCACCCTGGTCCTGATGGTCGGCTTCACCATCCTGATCAACCGCACCTCGCTGGGACGCGCCCAGCGCGCCTGCGAGCAGGACAAGAAGATGGCCGGCCTGCTCGGCGTCAACGTCGACCGCGTCATCTCGCTGACCTTCGTCATGGGCGCGGCGCTCGCCGCCGTCGCCGGCATGATGGTGCTGCTGATCTATGGCGTCATCGACTTCTACATCGGCTTCCTCGCCGGGGTGAAAAGCTTCACCGCAGCCGTGCTCGGCGGCGTCGGCTCGCTGCCCGGCGCCATGCTCGGCGGCGTGGTCATCGGCCTGATCGAGGCCTTCTGGTCGGGCTATGTCGGCTCCGAATGGAAGGACGTCGCAACCTTCTCCATCCTCGTCCTCGTCCTGATCTTCCGGCCCACCGGCCTGCTCGGCCGGCCCGAGATCGAGAAGGTGTAAGCGCCATGACCACCCCTTCCCACGCGCCGTCGCACCCCCATTACCACATCAACGGCAAGCGCCCCGCCGTCGACTGGCCGGGCACGATCAAGGACGCCGGCCTCGCCGCCTTCGTCGCCCTGCTGCTGACCGTGCCGCTGGTCGGTCTGCGCACCGTCGACCGCCCCACCGGCCTCGGCATCGAAGCCCGGCCGGAGGAGGTGATCGCCTCCCTCCTCCTGGTCTTCTTCGGCCGCCTCGGCCTCGGGCTGATCCGCCAGGGCATGGCGATGCCGGTGCTGATCCTGGCGCTGATCTGCGCCGGCGTCGGGCTGGTGCTGCCGATGCCGACCCAGGTGCTGCGGCTGGTCCTGGTGCTGGGCGGCGGCGTCATCGCTCTGCGCGCCGCCATGACGGTGGCCACCGGCCGCTCCAAGCTGAGCCAGGCCGACCGCGACAAGCGGATGGACCGCATCGCCGCCAAGGTGCAGCACGCCAGCCGCTACATCGGCCCGGTCGCCGTGGTCTTCGCCGCCATCCTGCCGATGACGCCGCTGGCCGACCGCATGCTGCTGGACATCGGCATCCTGCTGCTGACCTACATCATGCTGGGCTGGGGCCTGAACATCGTCGTCGGGCTGGCCGGCCTGCTCGACCTCGGCTATGTCGCCTTCTACGCCGTCGGCGCCTATTCCTACGCGCTGCTCGCCCATTACTTCGGCCTCAGCTTCTGGGTCTGCCTGCCGCTGGCAGGACTGCTGGCCGCCTGCTCGGGCGTGCTGCTGGGCTTCCCGGTGCTGCGTCTGCGCGGCGACTATTTCGCCATCGTCACCCTGGGCTTCGGCGAGATCATCCGCATCATCCTGGTCAACTGGTACCAGTTCACCGGCGGCCCCAACGGCATCTCCGGCATTCCGCGGCCGAGCTTCTTCGGCATCGCCGACTTCAGCCGCAGCCCGGCCGAGGGCATGGCCGCCTTCCACGAGCTGTTCGGGCTGGAATACTCGCCGCTGCACCGCATCGTCTTCCTCTACTACCTCATCCTGGCGCTCGCGCTGGTGGTGAACCTGTTCACGCTGCGCGTTCGCAAGCTGCCGCTCGGCCGGGCCTGGGAGGCTCTGCGCGAGGACGACATCGCCTGCGCGTCCTTGGGCATCAACCGCACCAACATGAAGCTGGCGGCCTTTGCCATCGCCGCGATGTTCGGCGGCTTCGCCGGCTCCTTCTTCGCCACGCGCCAGGGCTTCATCAGCCCGGAGAGCTTCACCTTCATCGAGTCGGCGATCATCCTGGCCATCGTGGTGCTGGGCGGCATGGGCAGCCAGATCGGCGTGGTGGTGGCCACGCTGCTGGTGATCGGCCTGCCCGAGGCGTTCCGCGAACTGGCCGACTACCGCATGCTGGCCTTCGGCGCCGGCATGGTGGTGATCATGCTGTGGCGTCCGCGCGGCCTGCTGGCCCACCGCGACCCGACCATCCTCCTGCATGGCGGCAAGAACCCCGCCGCGGGAGCCGCGAAATGAGCGCCGTGATGCCCCACACCACGATGACCGACAAGCCGCTTCTCAGCGTCGAACACCTGACCATGCGTTTCGGCGGTCTGGTGGCGAACAACGACGTGTCCTTCGAGGCGCGGGCGGGCGAGATCACCGCGCTGATCGGCCCGAACGGCGCCGGCAAGACGACGCTGTTCAACTGCGTCACCGGCTTCTACACGCCCACCGTCGGCCGGCTGACGCTGCGCCACCCGCAGGGCAAGGAGTTCCTGCTGGAGCGGATGCCGGGCTACCGCATCGCCCAGCTGGCCGGGGTGGCGCGCACCTTCCAGAACATCCGGCTGTTCAGCGGCATGAGCGTTCTGGAGAACCTGATCGTCGCCCAGCACAACAAGCTGATGCGGGCGTCGGGCTTCGCCATCGGCGGCCTTCTCGGCCTGCCCGGCTTCCGCAAGGCCGAGCACGAGGCGGTGGAGCTGGCGAAATACTGGCTGGACCGGGTTCGCCTGACCGAGTTCGCCGACTGGGAGGCCGGCAACCTGCCCTATGGCGCCCAGCGCCGGCTGGAGATCGCGCGGGCCATGTGCACCGAGCCGGTGCTGCTGTGCCTGGACGAACCGGCGGCCGGCCTGAACCCGCGCGAGTCGGGCGAGCTGGCCGAGATCCTGACCTTCATCCGTGATGTGCAGACCCCGCAGGGCCACCGGACCGGCGTTCTGCTGATCGAGCATGACATGAGCGTGGTGATGCGCATTTCCGACCATGTGGTGGTGCTGGACTATGGCCGGAAGATTTCCGACGGCGATCCGGAGCATGTGAAGAACGACCCGGCGGTGATCCGCGCCTATCTGGGCGAGGACGAGGACGAAGCCCTGCCGCCGGAGGTCGCCTCGGACCTCAATCTTGCCCAGAAGGGGGCCTGAGCCATGCTGAAGGTATCGGGCGTCCACACCTTCTACGGCGCCATCGAGGCGCTGAAGGGCATCGACATCGAGATCGGTGCCGGCGAGATCGTCTCGCTGATCGGCGCCAACGGGGCGGGCAAGTCGACGCTGCTGATGACGATCTGCGGCAGCCCGCGCGCCCGCCAGGGCCGGGTGTTCTTCGAGGGCGAGGACATCACCGACCTGCCCACCCACGAGATCGTACGGCGCGGCATCGCGCAGTCCCCGGAAGGCCGGCGCATCTTCCCGCGCATGACGGTGCTGGAGAACCTGCAGATGGGCTCGATCGTCGCCCAGCCCGGCAGCTTCGACCGCGAGCTGGAGCGGGTGCTGACCCTGTTCCCGCGCCTGAAGGAGCGCATCAACCAGCGCGCCGGCACGATGTCGGGCGGCGAGCAGCAGATGCTGGCGATCGGCCGTGCGCTGATGAGCCAGCCGCGTCTGCTGCTGCTGGACGAGCCGAGCCTTGGTCTGGCGCCGCTGATCGTGAAGCAGATCTTCCAGGTGATCCAGGAGATCAACCGGGAACAGAAGATGACGGTGTTCATGGTGGAGCAGAACGCCTTCCATGCGCTGAAGCTGGCGCACCGGGCCTATGTGATGGTGACGGGGAAGATCACGATGACGGGAACCGGAGCGCAGCTTCTGGCCGACCCGGAGGTTCGCTCGGCTTATCTGGAAGGGGGTCACTGAGATGGAAACGATCCTTGGCTCTTCCGTTCCGGTCTTCGTGTTCCTGACGCTCCTGGTGTTCGGCGGCTGCGGCGTGCTGACCGGCCAGACGCTGGCGGAGGGCTGGAAGCCGGTGTCGAGCGTTCTGGCCTACTCGGCATTGCTGGGGGTGGGCGACCGCTTCCTGGCCTGGGGCCTGTTCGGCGAGGAGCTGCTGGCGCCGTGGGGCTTCATCGTGCACACGGTCGTGCTCGGCCTCATCACGCTGACGGCGCACCGCATCGCCATCGCAAGGCGCATGGTCAACCAGTACCCGTGGCTCTATGAGCGCGCCGGCCCGTTCGGCTGGCGCAACCGGACGGGCGTGGGGGCCGGCGAATAAGACAAGAGAAATAGACCGTACGGCTGATTGGTGCCTGCGAAACTGTCGCACTGTGCACCACTTGGGGTATGGTATTCTGGAACCCGCCGGAGGGGACCCGGCGGCAAGGCCCGTAAGGGCCGGGGGTATGTTGCAACAGGGACCACACAGAACAGGGAGCAAGCACACCCATGAAATTCAAGCTGTCCCTTCTCGCCGCGATCGCGGCGACCGCGCTTTCCGCCACGGCCGCCAAGGCCGACATCGCGGTGGCCACCGCCGGCCCGATCACCGGCCAGTACGCCACCTTCGGCGAGCAGATGAAGAAGGGCATGGAGCAGGCCGTCGCGGACATCAATGCCGCCGGCGGTGTCCTGGGCCAGAAGCTGAAGCTGGAAGTCGGTGACGACGCCTGCGATCCGAAGCAGGCCGTCGCCGTCGCCAACCAGCTGGCCAAGGCCGGTGTGAAGTTCGTGGCCGGCCACTTCTGCTCGGGTTCGTCGATCCCGGCCAGCCAGGTCTACGCCGAGGAGGGCATGCTGCAGATCTCCCCGGCTTCGACCAACCCGAAGCTGACCGAGCAGGGCCTGAAGAACGTCTTCCGCGTCTGCGGCCGTGACGACCAGCAGGGCATCATCGCCGGCAAGTATCTGCTGGAGAAGTTCAAGGGCAAGAACGTCGCCATCCTGCACGACAAGTCGGCCTATGGTAAGGGTCTGGCCGACGAGACGCAGAAGGCGCTGAACGCCGGCGGCCAGAAGGAAGCCATCTACGAAGCCTACACGGCCGGTGAGAAGGACTATTCCGCTCTGGTGTCGAAGCTGAAGCAGGCGAACATCGACGCCGTCTACATCGGTGGCTATCACACCGAGGCCGGCCTGATCGCCCGCCAGATGAAGGACCAGGGCCTGAAGGCCACCATCGTGTCGGGTGACGCCCTGGTGACCAACGAGTATTGGGCCATCACCGGCGACGCCGGCGAAAACACCATGATGACCTTCGGTCCGGATCCGCGCGAGAAGCCGACCGCCAAGGCCGTCGTGGAGACGTTCCGCAAGGCCGGTTACGAGCCGGAAGGCTACACCCTGTACACCTATGCCGCTCTCCAGATCTGGGCGGACGCGGTGAAGCAGGCGAAGTCGACCGACGCGGCCAAGGTTGCCGAAGTCATGCGCAAGGGCAACTACGACACCGTCATCGGCAAGATCGCCTTCGATGCCAAGGGCGACGTCACCAGCCCGGCCTATGTCTGGTACAAGTGGCACAACGGCCAGTACGCCGAAGTGAAGTAAGCGAAACGCATCAGCGTTCCGTGGAAAAGGGTCGGCACTCCGTGCCGGCCCTTTTCCTATGACGATCGATGGGAGGTTCTTCTGCCCGCCCGACAAGGCCGCGGCGGCACCGCGGCCTTGGCCGAAAACGGGTCAGGGAATAGGTCGGGGAACATGCGCGACGTGATGCTGGGCCACGGCCGGTTGCGCTGCGGCAATGGCCGGGGAGGAGAGCCCGGTCGCCACACGCCGGCCCGACTGCTCGCTGAGCAACCGTTCGGAGGTGCGCATCACCTCCCGCCAGAAGGCGGCGGCACGGGTGTGATTGGCGGCCGTGAGTTCGACAAGACGAACGCGGCTCATTCGAATCGCGGTCTCGCCCAGTTCATCAACCAGGCGGGTCGCGAAGACAAGCACGTCGAGATCGGTGTTCATGATGCCTATGAACCCACAGCCGCAGATTTTGTTCCACCAGGAAACCGCACTGCGGCAAAGGGTCATCGGGGGTGCCCCCGTCGTGTGGCGCTGCGACAGTGCATATGCAGCATCGGCAAAGGGTCACCGAACGGACACTCGCCACGGCAGGGGGGTTTTGTGCTTCAATGGCGCCCTTCGCGGCGACCGTGACGGCCGCCGGTATGGGACGGGTTTTGGAGAACGAAAATGCGCAGGAAGCGCGAGGTGGTTGAGGGACAGATTTATCGCAAGCTGTCCCCCAGCGGCGGCTATTGGGAAGTGATCGCCATCCGCAAGGACGGCATGGGCACCCAGCATGCCCAGATGAAACGCACCGACGACCCGAAGACGCTGAAGACCCTGTCGGTGGCGACCCTGCTCGATCCCCACGAGTTCGAGATCGTTACCGAGTGATCGCCGTCAGGCCGGACCCGTGACGTCCGGCCGGCGGTAAAGGTCGGCGGCCGGCATTCCGTCATGCCGTCCGGCCAGCCGCTCCAGCCGCCCCTTGCCGATCAGGTGGTTGAGGTGCGCCACCGCCTCGCCCACGGCGAAGAGCATCTGCTGCGGGTCGAGCGGACGCGGGAACAGCGCCCGCGTCACCGTGGCAGCGGTCTGCGGATCCACGCACAGCGACTCGATTTCGGCCAGACGCTCCGCATGGTGCCGGGCCAGATCCCCGGCGCGCCGGTGCAGGCCGTGGAAAGGGCGCCCGTGCGAGGGCAGGACCAGGGTGTCCGCCGGCAGGGCATTCCACCCCTCCAGGCTGGCGAGATAGTCGGCGAGCGGATCGGCGTCCGGCTCCGACGGCCAGACGCTGATGTTAGGGCTGATCCGCGGCAGGATCTGGTCGCCGGAAATCAACAGGTCCGGACCGGCCGCATCGGCCGGGCGGTGCAGGCTGACCGGCTCCGCCGTGTGGCCGCTGCCGCCGATCACCGTCCAATCACGGTCGCCCACCCGGAGCCGGTCGCCGGCCCGCAGGCGCGTCAGCGTCGCCGGTACCGCCGGCACCCCACGGCTGTAGGCCCCCTTGCGGGCGAGCAGGGATGCCAGCGCCTCCTCATCGAGCCCGCAGCGGCGGTAGAAATCCTCGACCACCACATCGGCGGCGGCATCGTTGCCGGCGGACAGGGTGCGGGCGAACAGCCACTCGGTCAGCGAGGTGGCGAAGCCGGCGCCGGTCCGCTCCACCAGCCAGGCAGCGGCGCCGATGTGGTCGGGATGGAAATGGGTCGCCACCACCCGCTCCACCGGACGCCCGCCCAGCGCATCGCGCAGCAAACCCTCCCACACCGCGCGGCTGCGCGGATCGCCCAGACCGCAGTCGACCAGCGTCCAGCCGGCCGCCCCGCCGTCGAGCGCCCAGACATTGATGTGGTCGAGCTGGAAGGGAAGGGACAGCCGGATCCACAGCACGCCGGGCACCACCTCCTGCCATCCGCCGGGATCGGGGGTGGTGCAGAGGGGGTAATCGACCGATCCGTCCGGGGTAGAAGCCATTGCGCTGTCTGTCCAAGCTGTTGTTATCACGAGAGAAAATGCCCCTAGTTCCGGTGAGGCAAATCTGCAACAGGAAAAATGGCCTTGCGGAGCCGGGATTGGAAGCCGGGCCGGCCAATTCCATTGTCGGGGCTGGAGCCCGTTCTGTCACGCACTTCGCCGCAGGCCGGGACGTCCCGATCCGCCAACGCCGTCAACGATGGGAACAAGAACATGACGATGCGTGGGATTTTGCTGGGCACGGCACTGGCCGTCGCCGTTCCTTCACTGGCCATCCCGACCGCCGCCTTTGCCGGTACGGAAGGCTTTTATGTCGGCGCGGGGGCCGGCGTGAACTGGACCGAGGATGCCGACCTCAGCAGCTATCCGGCCCCGGGCCTGGGTCTGAAGGAGGAATTCAAGATCGGCGGCATCGGCGACCTGTCGGTCGGCTACGCCACCGCGATGGGCCTGCGCGCCGAACTGGAGGCCGCCTGGCGGTGGCGCAACAGCGTCGACAGCACCAGCAGCGCCACCCCCGGCCTGAACGGCCTGGGCGGCAAGATGAGCTCGGTCGCCTTCATGGGCAACCTGCTGTACGACATCGACATCGGCCTGCCGATCACCCCCTATATCGGCGCCGGTGCCGGTATCGCCGGCGTGAAGCAGTCGCTGAACGGCGCCAGCGACCGTGACTGGGTCTTCGCCTATCAGGGCATCGTCGGCGCGTCCTATGCGATCAACGACAATGTGGCGCTGACGCTGGACTACCGGTATTTCGCCACCGTCGATCCGGAGTTCGAGCTGGGTCCGGTGACCTCCAAGGGCGAGTACCGCAACCACACCATCCTGGCCGGACTGCGCTATACCTTCGGCGGGCCGGAGCGGGCCACGCCGGTCGCCGCCCCGGCCCCGGCCGCTCCGCCGATGGCGGCCCAGCCGCAGAGCGAGTATCAGGTGTTCTTCGATTGGGACAAGTCGGTGATCACGCCGAACTCCGACAAGATCATCGCCGATGCGGCGGAGGGAGCCAGCCGCGCCCGCGCCGTTCGCATCCAGGTGATCGGTCACACCGACACCTCCGGCGCGCCGTCCTACAATCAGAAGCTCTCGTTGCGCCGGGCCGAAGCGGTGCGTCAGTCGCTGATCCGGCATGGCACGCCGGCCAACATCATCACCATCGAGGGTGTCGGCGAGAACCAGCTGATGGTCCCGACTGGCCCGAACGTGCGCGAGCCGTCGAACCGCCGCGCGCAGATCATGATCAAGATCTCCTGACCGGGGAATGGGGGGAGGGGCGCGCGCCTCTCCCCCGGCGAACCTCCGTGACCCTTCCGGGATTGCGGCTGTCCGACGTGCGAAGGAGGTAGCGCGGACCGTTGCGTCAGCGTATGACGGTGCGGTACCCCAGGCATCTTCGGTCCGAGACGTTACATGCAGGTTCTGATCGCCGACGATCATTCCATCGTCCGCAGCGGCTTGACCCATCTGGTGGGTGAACTGGACGAGCATGCCACCGTGGTGGCCGCCACCAACTTCAGCCAGTTGAACGCCATCCTCGACACGTCGATGCATGACGGGGAGACCCCGTTCGACCTGATCGTGATGGATTTGCGCATGCCCGGACTGGGCGGGTTGGACGATGTCGAGGCGCTGGTCAAGCGCGTGGCGCCGGTTCCGGTCGCCATCTTCTCGATGATCGAGTCGCCGGACGAAATGCGCGCCGTGCTGTCGCGCGGTGTCCGTGCCTTCATCCCGAAATCGACCGACGACGTGCTGGTGGTGAACATCCTGCGGCTGGTGATGGCCGGCGGGTCCTATGTGCCGCCGGTGCTGGGCATGCCGGGGGCTCCGGCTCCGGCCGCAGCAGCGACCGCCCGCGGCGCGGCACCAACCATCTTCGACGGGCTGACCCGCCGACAGCTGGAGGTGCTGGATCTGCTGGCCCAGGGCCTGTCCAACCAGGAAATCGGCGAACGGTTGGGGTTGAACCTGTCCACTGTGAAGACCCACGTCACCGGCGTCCTGAAGGCGCTGGGCGTCGGCAGCCGCACCCAGGCGGTGCTGTTGGTCAAGGAATCGGGACGCGACCGGCTGATCTGACCCGCTACAGGATGGCGTTCAGCAGCGATCCGCGGCCGGCGTAGGCGTTGCCGCCGGACCCGCCGAGCAGCATCGAAGCGGGATTGGGCGAGGCGCTGCCGGCGCCGAGGATCGAGGCCAGACTCTGCAGCTTGGTGTTGCCGCCGAAGGGATTGTCGCCCTTGGCCGGCTGCTTGGCGATGGTGTCGTAATCCTTGCTGTAGTTGCCCATGCGCAGTTGGACGCCGTAGCTCTTGGCGTCCTTGACCGGCACATCCTTGTCGCGGGCGATGCGCAACGTGTAATCGCCCTTGTCGAGGGTGAGCTGTCCCGACTTCAGCTTCTGGAAGGCGTCATAGCCGGCACCGGCATCCTTGTTGCTGTCGGCGATGATCTTGCCGCCGCGGTCCATCAACTGCAGCCGGACCCCGGCATCGCCCACCGTGCCGAGCGTCGCGGCGCCGGAGGTGGTGACGTTGAACTTGTAGAAATCGGCGGGATCGTTGGAAGCCAGCGAGCTGAAGACGTTCAGGCGGCTGCTGTCCTTGACCAGCGTTCCGATGTTGGTCGCGAAGGGGGCGGCGTTCATCGCCGATTTGTTGACGGTCTGCTCGTATTCCTGGACCTTGCCGGCCGCGCCGCCATTGCCCGCCGCCTGCTGTTGCACGCGCTTGACCGCAGCGTCGATCGACTGCTGCAGGCTCTGGGCCATGCCGCCGATATCGGCGTAACTGGACAGGCTGACCATGGTGCGCTCCCCTCTTCCCGCATTCCCGGAAAGGAATGATGGGCGAGGGGTTTGCAGGATGCGGGCCAGGGCCAAGCTATTGATAACGAAGGAAGTCTCGCTGCAATCGTTATGATGGGCGGCAATTCAGGTCCCATCGGGCGGCAGGATTTTCCCAGCAGGGCGGCAGGGTCGGCCGCCCCGCACCCTCATACGATGGACAGCATCGCCGCCGCCGGCGCGTCGATCGCATCGGCCAGTGCGCGCAGGCCGCGGGCGGCCTCGTCACGGCTGCGCGGCATGCACAGGCCGACGCGCACCGCGTGGGGGGCACTGGCGCGGCCGACCGCGAAGGCGTCGGCGCCGGTGACGATCACCCCGCGGCGGCGGGCCTCGCCGATGAAATCCTCGCGCCGCCAGGGTTCGGGCAGGACCAGCCACAGATGCTGGGCCGCCGGATGGCCGTAGACCGTCTCGGCCGGCAGGATGGAGCGGGCGAGCCGCTGGCGGGCCAAATCCTCCTCCCGCTGGGTGGCGACGATGCGGTCGGCGGTGCCGTCCTGAATCCAGCGCGTCGCGACCTCCGCCGGCAGGGCGGGGGCGGAATATTGCAGGGCGCGGATGGCGGTCTCGACGCGGGAGCGCAGTTCCGGAGGAGCGACGACGAAGCCCAGCCGCAGCCCGGCGGCCAGGCTTTTCGACACGCCGGACACATAGAGGGTGATGTCCGGCGCCATGGTCTGCATCGGCACGGCATCCGGCACCATGAAGCCGAACACGTCGTCCTCGATCAGGATCACGCCATAGCGGCGGGCGATCTCGACGATCTCGCGGCGGCGGGCGGTGGGCATGACGACCGCAGTCGGATTTTGCAGGGTAGGCACCAGATAGACCGCCTTCGGTCCCAGTCGGCGGCAGGCGCTGTCGAAGGAGTCGGGCACCAGCCCGTGTTCGTCGATGGCGACGCCTTCCAGATGATAGCCCTGGGTGGCGGCCAGCGCCTTGGTGCCGATGTTGGTCAGCCGTTCCGCCAGGATGACGTCGCCGGGGCGGGCGACGGCGGCCAGCGCCACCGCCAGCGCGTTCTGCGCACCGGTGGTCAGCAGCACTAAGTCCGGGGTGGCTTTGACGCGGTGCTGGCGTTCCAGCCAGGACGCGGCGGCGGCGCGGTGGTCGGGCAGGCCGGCATGGGGGCCGTAGCCGATCAGCGCCGCGGCATGACCGGAGGCGGCGATGGCCGTCAGCGTCTGACCGAATGTCTGCACGGCGACCGCATGTTCGGGATGGACCGTTGTCATGTTGACGATGGCCGGACCGGCCGAGGTCTCGCCGGCCGGCGGCCAGCCGAGCGGCAGGGGGGTGGCGGGCGCCCGCTGACCCTGGACGAAGGTGCCGCGCCCGACCTCGCCGCCGATCAGCCCGCGTTTTTCCGCCTCGGTATAGGCGCGCGTCACCGTGCCGACCGTCACGCCCAGGCGGAAGGCGAGGTCCCGGTGGGTCGGCAGCCGGGTGCCGACCGGCAGAACACCGTCGGCGATATCGTCGGCCAGCGCGTCGGCGATGACGCGATAGAGCGGGCCGGGACGGCCCTCCAGGTTCGGGGTCCAATTTGTCATGAATACAAATGTGGCATTGTCCCGACCCGCTGGCAAGGTCTACGCGATTGTCCCCGTCGGCAGGGCAGGAAGCAGCGGAACAATCCGGAAACGCCTTGCGCAAGTCCGTTACGCCGCATCTTGTATCACGTTTGAGGAACCGATAGCTTCGGTATCGGGCGTGGCAGACAATCCGCCACCCATCGCAGTCCGGCACGGGGGACAATGCACACCATCGCGGTGGTCGACGACGATCCCATCACCCGCGAGACCCTGAAGGCCTACCTGGAAGGGGAGGGCTATCGGGTGATGCTGGCGCGGGACGGCGACCAGCTGTCGGCGCTGCTGGCGCGCGGAAGGATCGACCTGCTGCTGCTGGACATCCGGCTGCCGGGCAAGGACGGTCTGGCGGTGACGCGGGAACTGCGGGCGACCTCCAACATCGGCATCATCCTGATCACCGGGCGGTCCGACCGGATGGATCGGCTGATCGGGCTGGAACTGGGCGCCGACGACTACATCACCAAGCCGTTCGAGCCGCGCGAAATCCTGGCCCGCACCCGCAGCCTGCTGCGCCGCATTGCCAAGCCGACCCGGCCGGCGGGCGGGCGGGTGAAGCGGTTCGACGGGTGGGAACTGCATCTCGACAAGCGCCGCCTGCGCGATCCCCACGGCGAGGATGCGCGCCTGACCTCCGCCGAATTCGAACTGCTCGCCGCCTTCGTCGAGAATCCGGGGCGGGTGCTGAGCCGGGACGATCTGCTCGACCTCACCCTGCGCGGCGATTCGGTGCCCTACGACCGCTCCATCGACCGGCTGGTCCGCCGCCTGCGCCGGGTGGTGGAGCCCGATCCGGCCGACCCCAGCCGCATCGTCACCGTACACGGCATGGGCTACATGTTCCAGGCTGCGGTGGATTAGGCTGCGGTCAGGATTGCGCGGATGTGGCCCGGCGCTGCGGGCGGGCGGGCGCGCCGTCCTCCTCCGGCTTTCCGGGTTTGCGGAAGGTGCTGAGTTCGGAGATGCGGTTGACGGTCAGGCCGTTAAGCCGGCAACCGGCGACCTCGACGATCTCGAAGCCGGCCTTGCGGGGATAGCGGGCGGCGACCCGTTCGCGCGCCTCGCGGTCGCCATCGGCGACCAGCAGGTAGCGGCGGACCCCGGACCAGCCGCGATAGCCGCGCTGGTCGGACAGGCTGACGCCGGTGGGGTGGCAGCGGACCGCGACCTCCCAGAAGCGGCCGGGGCGCGGCTCGTTGCGGTCGAAGACGAAATAGCGCTGCATCGCCGACGATTTCTTCTTGTCAAGCTCCAGGATGGCGGCCTGCATGTCAATCTCCGCCTTCTGCACGCGCTTTTCCATCTCCGCATGGTGATGCGCCAGCTGGGCATAGTCGGAAGCAACGTCGGCGACCTCCTTGGTCACGTCGTCCACCTTCTCCTTCAGCTTGGACATGGCGATCCGCGTCACCACCAGCTGGCGGCGCCAGTAGCGGTTGGACAGGACGGTCAGCACCATCAGGCCCAGCGCGAAATACAGCATCATGCCGGTCATGCGGCCGTCCTCTTCATGCTGCCGCCCCTCATGCCGCCCCCGCTCATGCCGCGGACGCCTCCGCCTCGGGGTCGGGGGCGAGCGCCAGTGGAACCACCGGCGAGCAGATCACGCCATTGCGTTGGGAAAAGCTGGTCCGGACCGTCCCGTGGGCCTGTTCGGCGGACGGGGCGGTGATGTGGGCGACGTTGCGGTATTCCCAAATCTGGCGGGAGAAGACGATGTCCTTGCGGTCCAGCTCGTTGAAATTGGGCCCGGCGGCCAGTTGCGCCCAATAGACGTCGCCGTCGCTGTCCTGGTCGCCCAGTTCGTGGACAAGCTCGATCTTTGAAAATTCCAGCGCCCGCAATTCGGTCAGCGCCTTTTGGCGCCGGCCGTTGAATTCGGTCAGGCGGGCCTGCAGCGTGGTCAGGTCGACGCGCTTGCGCTCCGTCTTCTGGCGCCATTCGGCGAGCGCGGCGCGCTTCTTGTCGTATTGGCGCTGGTTCATCGCCTCGCGGGTTTTCTCCGCGCTGACGCGGCCGACATCGACGACGATGGACAGTCCGAGCGCGGCGGCGCTGGCGATCAGAAGCAGCATCCCCAGGAATTCGGCCGAAATGACCATTCGCCCTCCGCCAGCCGCACCGAATGCCTGCGCCGGTGTACCGACGCATCGTGCCACGGCGGGCGAAGGGCCGCGATGCCCTCGCGACAACCCGTCGCACGGGGCGGATCATACCATCGCGCTCCAAGCCAAGGTTGTCATTTTTAGCCGAAATAAGGGTAAACCCGCCTTTTTTGGGAGGGTTTATGACCGGATGCCGAACAGGCGGAGTAACCCCGGCACCCGGTCATAGTCCTGCCGGTCAGTCGGTTTTTTCCGCCGGCTCGAAGCTCATGGCGACGCCGTTCATGCAGTAGCGCTTGCCGGTCGGCTGCGGTCCGTCGTCGAAGACATGGCCCAGATGGCCCTTGCAGGCGGCGCAATGAACCTCGGTGCGCGGGTAGGCCAGCTTGTGGTCGGTGGAGGTCTCGACGGCGCCGGGCAGCGGCTCCCAGAAGCTGGGCCAGCCCGACCCGCTCTCGTACTTCGTGTCGCTGGCGTAGAGCGGCTGGCCGCAGCCGGCGCAGCGATAGACGCCGTGGCGCTTCTCGTCGTTCAGCGGGCTGGTTCCGGGATATTCGGTCGCGTGTTCGCGCAGCACCTTGTATTGGTTGGGCAACAGATCCCGCTTCCAGTCCTGTTCGCTCTTGTCCGATTCGGGCATGCCGCCGGTCTCCAATGTTGATGGTCGGTGTCCTGAGCCACCTATATTGGTCCGCAATCCCGCCTACCCAAGTCGGGCAAGGCGGCCATCACGCGGTCGTGACCAGCGGGGCGGCCTATATCGGTCCGGAAGTGCGTCTGCGACAAAAGATTCTTGCCGATCTGGCGAAGGTTCGACCGCTGGTACCTTTCGGAATTGAATCGGTTTCGGTAACATCCTGGACGCCAACAGTCCGGGACAGCGTGTCCGGGACGGCAATGCCGGGGCATCGACGCACCGCATGATGGATGAACGCTACCTCCGGGCGGTTCGCGATGCGCTGGTGCGGCACCAGCAATGGCTGCTGCGCGATCCGGCAGGGAAGGGGCGTCGCGCCAATCTCAGCTTCTATGAACTGGGCGGACTGGGCTTGAACCGCGTCAACCTGTCGGGCGCCAAGCTGACCGGGGCCAGCCTTGCGCGGGCGCGTCTGGTCGGCACGCTGCTGTCCAAGGCGGATCTCTACGGTGCCGACCTGTCGAAGGCCGACCTGACCGGCGCGCAGCTGCAGGGCGCCGACCTGCGTGGGGCCAGGGTGGATGGTGCCAAGCTGCAGAACGCCAATCTGCAGGGTGCGGACCTGCGCCGCGGCATGGTGCTGGATGCGGGCGAATTCCGGGCGGCCGGCAACAGCGACGGCACCACCACCTTCGTCGGCTGCAGCCTGTCCAAGGCGATCCTGACCGATTGCCGGATGGCGCAGTGCGATTTCAGCGGCAGCGACCTGTCCGGCGTCGATTTCAGCGGCAGCGATCTCAGCGGCGCCATCCTGATCGGGGCGGACCTGACCGGCGCCACCATGCGCAAGACGACGCTGGACGGCGTGCTGATGTGCGGCGCCCGGCTGAACGACGAACTGCGCACGGCGCTGGAGCGGCACGGCGTCGATGTGGACGGCACCGGCCTGACCACCACCGCGGCCCGGATGAGCGAACTGATCGCCGAGCACCAGATCTGGGTCGACAAGCTGGGCAAGGGGGGTGACCGCATCCAGCTGCAGCGGATCGACCTGCGCGGCTACAATTTCGCCAACCAGCTGCTGTGCGGGGCGGTGATGCGCTTCTGCGGTCTGCGCGGGGCGGATTTCTCCGGCGCCAAGCTGATGATGGCGGACCTGTCCTACAGCGATCTGCGCGACGCCGACTTCACCAGTGCCGACCTGTCCGGCTGCAACCTGGAGGGCGCCAATCTGGCCGGGGCCAAGCTGTGGCGGGCCAAGTTCCGCAAGGTCGATCTCAGCGGCGACGGCAGCCGGCTGTGGCCGACCAGCTTCGCCAAGGCCCGGCTAAATGGCGCCGACCTGCGCGATGCCAGCCTTGCCGGCGTGGTGCTGCGCGGCACCGACCTGACGGCGATCAAGACCAGCTTCGCCACGCTGAAGGGCGCCGACCTGTCCGCCGCCCGCGGCTGGCAGCCCTTCGAGGCGCCGGCATAGGGGCACCGGCGTAAAGCGGCTCAGCTTCCGTCGGCGACGGGGATGCGCCCGGCGACGATGCCACGGCGGGCGGCTTCCACCGCATTGACCATCTCCGGGGTCACGAGGTCGCGGTTGTTTTCGTCCACCGCGTAATCGACCGCCCCCTCGGCGAGCCCCAGCGCCACCGTGCCGGCGCTCCAAGTGCCCTGGCGTGCCGCTTCGAGGCTCGATGCCACCGCCAGATCGACCCGCTTCAGCATCGAGGTCAGGATGGTGCCGGGGTAGAGGTAGTTCTGGTTGCTGTCGACGCCGATGGCCAGCCGCTTGGCTTCGTTCGCCGCGGCGAAGATGCCGAAGTTCGAAACTCCAGCCCCGGCGAACACCACGTCGGCCCCGCGCTGGAACTGGCTGCGCGCCACCTCCGCCCCGCTCGCGGGATCGTTGAAGGCGGCCGGCGTGGTGCCGACGAAATTCACCAGCACCCTGACGTCGCCGCGCGCATGGCGGGCGCCCTGTTCAAAGCCGGCGATGAATTTGCGGATCAAAGGAATGTCGAGCGCGCCGATGAAGCCGACGGTCCCGCTTTTCGACGCCAGCGCCGCCAGCACGCCGACCAGGAAGGATCCCTCCTGCTCCTTGAAGGTGACGCTGCGGATGTTCGGCCCCTCCGCCACCGCATCGATCAGCGTGAAGCGCACTGCCGGGTGTGCCGGAGCCAACCGGGCCAGCGGCGTCGCATAATAGAAGCCGATGGCGATCAGATCGGTCACCCCGCGCCGCAGCAGCGATGCCGCGGCTTGGTCGAACTGGGCGGGGGTGGAGGGCAGATATTCGAGGACGGGAATGCCGGTGGCCGATTTGAAGCGTTCCGCCCCGGCGAAGGCCCCCTCGTTGAAGCTCTTGTCGAACTTCTGCCCCGCTGCATAGACCAGCCCGGGCTGGATCGCCGCCGCATGGACGCGTTGCGGAAGCAGCGCCAGGGCAGTTCCGGCGGCACCGAAGAAAAGGATTGACCGGCGGGTCGGGTGCGGCATGGCGCGGCCTCTGGCTGGGTGGAAGCCCTACATCCGGATTCAATTTTAGGCATGGATTTGTGGTCTGAACCAGAATTTTGTTGCGCCGCGATCCATCCTGGCACGAGGGCGTGCAGCGAAGCGGGCGACAGCCGGTCGACGCTCGGCCAAGGGGCGGCCAAGGGGGGGCGGCCAAGGCTCGTCCAGGGCGCGGATTGTCGCGGCGGCATTCCATCGCAGGTTACTCAAGGCAGCCATGCCGAGACGGGACTTTGCGTCCGGCAGGGGACGGCGCAGCTTAAAAGCTGCGGACTCCGTCCGGTCGATTTCCCCTCCCCCTTGTTACATTTGGATTTGCTGATGTTCGCGCGCCTTGCCGCCGTTCGTTCCCGTTCGCCTGCCGAAAGCCCGTTCTTCATCGCGGCGCTGGGCGTGCTGATGTCGTTCGGACCAATGGGCACCGACATGTATCTGCCCGGTATGCCGGCGATCGGCCGCGAGCTGCATGCGGGGCAGGATCAGGTGCAATGGACCCTGTCGGCCTTCTTCCTGGGCTTCGGCGTCGGGCAGTTGCTGTGGGGGGCGCTGAGCGACCGGTTCGGCCGGCGGATCCCGGTGGCGACCGGCATCCTTCTCTATGCCGTCGGCTGCGTCGGCTGTTCGCTGACCGTCGATGTCGGCCATCTGGCGGCTTGGCGCTTCGTGCAGGCGGTGGGGGCCTGTGCCGGGCCGGTGCTGGTCCGGGCCATGATTCGCGACGTGTTCGAGCGCGACCGCGCGGCCAGCGTCCTGTCGATGATGATGCTGGTGATGGGTGCCGCCCCGATCATCGCGCCGCTGATCGGCGGCCAGATCCTGGTGTGGGCCAACTGGCGCTGGATCTTTTGGGCGCAAGCGGCCTTCGGCGCCGTCGCGATGCTGGCCCTCGCCAGCCTGCCGGAAACCCATCCGGAGTCGCGGCGCACCAGCCTGCGCCCGATGGTGCTGGCCGAATCCTACCGCAAGCTGCTGACCGACCGCCGGTATCTGGGCTATGCGATCGGCTCGTCCTTCATCTATGCCGGGATGTTCGCCTTCATCTCCGGCTCGCCCTTTGTCTATATCGAGCTGTTCGGCGTCCGGCCGGAGAATTACGGTTTCCTGTTCGGGCTGAACATCGTCGGCATGATCATCGTCAACACGCTGAACAGCCGCGCGGTGATGCGCTTCGGCTCTGACATGATGCTGCGGATCGGCGTCTGGCTGTCGGCCGCCAGCGGAATTTTGCTGGTCGCCTGCGTGATGGGCGGCTGGGGCGGGTTGTGGGGGCTGGTCGGCTGCCTGTTCCTGTTCATGTCGTTGACCGGATTCTGCTTCGCCAATTCCATGGCGGGCGCGCTGCAATCCTTCCCGCAGATGGCGGGCACGGCATCGGCGCTCGCCGGCATGCTGCAATTCAGCAGCGGCGCGGTTTCGGGCTGGGCGGTCGGGCTGATGGCCGACGGCACGGCCATGCCGATGGCGGCGGTGATCGGCGGGGGAGCACTGGTCGGTCTGGCGCTGAACCTGTGGCTGATCCGCCCGTTCCGCCGCCGGTTGCCTGCCGCCACCTAAAAACAAAAATAATTTGTGAATTATTGAGTGTGCCCAGACGGACCTGACGTGAATTGAAATTCACGGCTGGGCGCACTAGGCTTGCGCGGCAAAAGGAGACCCGACATGCCGCAGACCCCGCCGCCGAAGCCGATTTTCAACGCCGCCCACCCCATCGCCCGCCGCGGTCTGCTGGTGGGTGCCGCAGCGCTGGGCATTGCCGCCGCCACCGCGTCGCTGCCGTTGCCGGCCTTTGCGGCGACGACCCTGCGCGTCGGCTACATCCCGATCATCCCGATGACCCAGCTTTACGTGATCACGGGCGAGGGATGGACCAAGGATGCCGGGTTGACCCTGCAGACCACCAGCTTCCAGTCGGGGCCGGCGATGATCCAGGCGCTCGCCTCCGGCACCCTGGACGTCGCCTATGTCGGCATCGGTCCGGCGCTGATCGCCCGGTCGAAGGGGGTGAAGCTGAAGGTCGTCGCCGCCAACGTCATCGATCAGGTGGCGCTGATCGGCCGCGGTCCGCTGGCCAAGGCGATGGCCGGCGCCGCCAACCCGGCCGAGGGGGTCAAGGCCTTCCGTGCCGCCAATGGCCGGCGGCCGAAGATCGGCTCGCTGCCGGCCGGATCGGTGCCGGACACCGTTCTGCGCTATTGGATGGCGGAGGTCGCCCACATCGCTCCCGACGATGTCGAGATCGTCGGCATGGGCGAGCAGCCCTTGCAGCAGGCGCTGCTGACCGGGGCCATCGACGGCGCCTCGATCCTGGAACCGATCCTGACGCTGGTGAAGTCGCGCCTGCAGGATGCCGCCATCATCGCCAAGGCCGGCACCATGTTCCCCAAGCAGCCGGGCGCCGTGCTGGCGGTGACCGAAGACGCCATCGCCAAGAACCGCGACGCGGTGGCCGAACTGGTCAAGCTGCACATCCGCGCGACCGCCTTCGCCAAGTCCAACCCGGACCGCACGGCGGAACTGGTGACGGACATCATCGGCAAGGGGCTGGTCGAGCGCGACGTGATGCGGGCGGCGCTGACCTCCGATGCGACGACTTTCGTCGACGACCCGCGGGTGATCCTGGACTCCACCAAGAAGATGC
Organism: Azospirillum sp. A1-3; assembly: GCF_023806445.1. Taxonomy (NCBI): domain Bacteria; kingdom Pseudomonadati; phylum Pseudomonadota; class Alphaproteobacteria; order Rhodospirillales; family Azospirillaceae; genus Azospirillum; species Azospirillum sp. A1-3. The sequence continues at coordinate 144,745 of NZ_JAMSLU010000008.1, read as the reverse complement.
AGGCTTTCCAGCAGTCGCTGAACCAGATCACCGAACCGGTCGATGTCGATACGCTGTTCGACTTCTCCTTCCATGACGCGGCGAAAGGAAAATGACCGCCATGACCTCTAACCTGCGGCTGGTCATCCATGCCCCGACGCCGGCCGCCTTGGAGCGGGCGCGGAACAATGCCCGCAACCTGCTGAAGGCGCGGCCCGACGCGGAGGTGCGCATCGTCATCAATGCGGGCGCCGTCGCCGCGGCGCTCGACAGCCCGGATGCGGAGACCGACCGGCACCTGCGCGTTTGCGGCAACACGCTGGCGAAGACCGGCCGGACCGCCGAGGGGCTGACGGTGGTCGCCGCCGGCGTCCTCGACATCGCCGAGGCGCAGGCGGACGGCTGGAGCTACATGCGGGCGTGAGCCGGTCTCAGCCGACGCCCCAGCCGCCGGTGTCGGGGAACGGCGCGGCGGGCGGCGGGACGCTGGCGGGTTGGGCTGCAACGGGATCGGCGACGATGCCGCGCGGCAGGGCGGGGGCGCCGGGCGGGGTGGGGAGCAGGCGGGTCGGCTTCACCCACCAGCCGGGCGCCGTCGCCCCGATGGTTTTCGCAGCGGATTCCGCCGCCGCCGCCGTGGCGTAGAGACCGAAGCAGGTGGCGCCGCTGCCGGACAGGCGGGGCAGCAGACAGCCGGCGCTGCGCTCCAGCGCCGCCAGAACATCGGCGATCACCGGCGCCACCGTCAGGGCCGGGGCGGTCAGGTCGTTGGTGCGCTCCAACAGCAGTGCCGCGAGGTCGGCCGCGTCGGCCGGCTTGCGGGTGAAGCGGGCGGGGGCGGAGAAGCCGGCGCCGCTTCTGGCGCGGGCGGCGGCCATCGCCTTGAACACCGCCGGGGTCGGCACCGGCACGTTCGGGTTGACCAGCACCACATGGGTTTCCGGCAGCTCCGGCGCCTCGTCCAGAACGTCGCCGATGCCGCCAAAATAGCAGCTGCGCCCGGCGACGCAGACCGGCACGTCGGCACCCAGTCCGGCGGCGACCGCGAACAGCGCCGGGTCGTCGGGCGGCACTCCCCACAGCCGGGCGAGCGCCCGCAGGCAGGCGGCGGCATCGGCCGATCCGCCACCGATCCCCGAGGCGACCGGCAGCGCCTTGGTCAGCGCGATCATCACGTCGGCCTCGCGGCCCAACCGGGCGGCCAGCGCGTAGGCGGCGCGAATCACCAGATTGTCGGCCGGGTTCTCGCCCATCAGGGCCGGGCCGAAGGGACCGGCGATGGCCAGACGCGGGACGGCCGGCGGCAGGTCGGCTCCGCGCAACGCCACGCGCGCGGCGGCCGGCGTCAGGGCGATGCTGTCGCCGAACTCGGTGAAGGCGACGAGGCTGTCCAGCTCGTGATAGCCGTCGGCGCGCCGGCCGGTGACATGCAGGTAGAGGTTCAGCTTGGCCGGGGCGGCCTCGACGATGGAAGTGCCGGTCATAAGCTCCGAATCCGCTGGCGGGCGCGCGACGACGCCCCCTGTGTCGCACCCTTTCGCCCGCAGCGGCAAGGGGGCGTTCAGAGGCTTTATTCAGATCTGGGCGAGCAAGTCCTTCAGCAGCGTCTCACCCATCGGCCAGGGGCCGTGACCGCTTGCGCTGTTGATATGGCCGGCCTCGCCGGCATCGATGAAGTCGGCGCCCCACAGCGCGGCGAAGCCGCAGGCGCGGGCGGCGCTGCAATAGGGATCGCTGCGGCTGCCGACCACCACCGCCGGGAAGGGCAGGGGATCGGCCGGCACCGGCGCGAAGCGGCAGGCCTCGGCCGGCACCGTTCCGGGCGACTCGACGTCGGGCGGGGCGACGAGCAGGGCGGCGGCGACTTTGGCCGCGGCATCGCCGTCCGCCGCCCAGCGTGCCACCAGGATGCAGGACAGGCTGTGCGCGACCAGCACCACCGGACCGGGGGCGGAGCGGACCGCATGGTCGAGCCGTTCGACCCACTGGTCGGGCTCCGGAGCGTCCCAATCGCCGAGATCGACACGGGTCAGGGCCGGCAGCCGGCCTTCCAGCCATGTCTGCCAGTGATCGGGACCGGAATTGCCGAGGCCGGGGAGCACCAGAATGGTCGGCTGCGTCATTCTTTCAACTCTTCGTTTGTAAATGTTGCGTGTAGTGTCGGAAGGTTACCTGCGAATCGGAGAAATCTCTCTATGAGGTGGATCTGAATTCCAGGGCGTCGTCATGGAATGATGACGGAAAACCATAAACGGGAAGAAGGGGAGAAACGTCTTGGACATCAGCGCCACCATCGCACAGGAACTCTGCGAGTCCATCGGGCGGGAACTGGATGCCGTCGTGTCCTTCGTCGGTCAGGGCGGCAGCGTCGTCGCCTCCACCGCGCGGGAGCGGATCGGCACCACCCATCCGGCCGGCGCCGACATCATGGCCCGCCGCCTGGACGAGCGCGCCGTCAGCCGGGACGAGGCGGCCAAGTCCGGCGGCGCCATGCGGGAAGGCTATGCCATCGCCATCGATCTGGACGGCGACCGGGTCGGTGCGCTCGCCGTCGCCGGCCCGACGGAGCAGGCGCGCCGCTTCGCCCGCCTCGCCCGTCATTGGGTGGTGGCGACCTTGCGGGCCGAAACGGCGGAGACGCGCCGCCTCGCCCTGACGCGCGACCTGTCCGAGCGGGTGGAGCGTGAGGTCGGCGGGTTCGCCGCCGAACTGGCCGAGGCAGGCCGCAAGCTGGAATCGGCGGTCGCCGCCGTCCGTTCGGCCGGGACGGAGGGGCTGCGGCAGGCCGCCGATGCAGCCGGTGCGGCCCGCGCCGTCGACGGATCGGTCAGCGCCATCGCCGGCATGCTGGACCGGCTGGCCTCCACCTCCGACCAGATCTCCGGCGATACCAGCAAGGCGCGGGAAATCAGCCTGGCCGCGGCGTCGGACAGCGACCGCGCCACCACGGTGATGAACTCGCTGCGCTCCGCCGCCGAGCAGATCGCCAGCGTGGTGAAGCTGATCAACGCCATCGCCAGCCAGACCAACCTGCTGGCGCTGAACGCGACCATCGAGGCGGCGCGGGCGGGGGAGGCCGGGCGCGGATTTGCCGTCGTCGCCAACGAGGTGAAGGCACTGTCGCGCCAGACCGCCGACGCCACGAAGCAGATCGCCGATCAGGTCGCCAACCTGCAGAAGGAGACCGCCGCGGTGGACGAGGCGCTGGGCCGCATCCACTCCACCATCGGCTCGATCCAGACGATCAACGGCACCGTCGCCGCGGCCATCGACGAGCAGGCGGCCCTGACCTCGGATGTCGCACGCTCGCTCGACCAGTCGCGCCAGGACGCCATGGCGGCGGAACAGCGGATCGGCGATGCCGAACAGACGCTGTGCGGGGTGACGCGCACGCTGGAGGAATTGACGACGCTGAGCCGCACCATCGCCGAGCGGGCCGGCGGCCTGGGCAGCGGCATCAGCGGCCGGATCGCCGATGTGCTGCGTCAGGTGCGCAATTAATCAGGTCCGCGGATAAGGCTGCTGGCAGTCGACGGAGTCGCCGCCGGGTATGGTGGCTCCGGCGATGGTGGTGCGGGCGCTGCCGCTGCGGGCGGCAGGCGCCGCACCACCGGGCAGCGGCACGATCAGCCGGCGCTTCACCGGTTGTTGCGCCGCGCGGCGCGACACGCCGGCGAAGATCTGCTTCGACGCCTCGATCATCGTCACCCCGGCGAAGGCCTTGAACCAGCGCCCGCCGACCTCTTCCCAGGCCGGCGCGGTCTTCTGCAGGAAATGCGAGCGCAAGGGCGGCATGAACAGGGCGTGGCGGGTGCGTTCCGGCACGAACATGGTGTCGCGCAGCACCTGCTTCAGCTGCGAGGCGGAATAGGGGAATCCGTGGCCGAAGGGCGTCCAGTCGGCGCGCGCCCATAGGCCGCGGCGGTTCGGCACCACCGCCAGCACCCGGCCGCCGCCGGCCAGCACCCGCCAAATCTCGCGCATCATCGGCCGCAGCTGCTCGGTGCCTTCCAGCCCATGGACCAACAGCACGCGGTCGATGGTGTTGTCGCCGAAGGGCAGGTCGGCCTCGTCGCCCAGCGCCACCATGCCCGGCCCTTCCGTCGGCCAGAAGCTGACGCCCTGGCTGGCCGGCATCACCGCCACCACCCGGTCGGCCTCGCCCATGAAGGGACGCAGGTAGGGCGTGGTGTAGCCGACGCCGAGCACGATCTGGTTGCGGACATCCGGCCAGATGGTGCGGATGCGCCGGCGGATCATCCGCTGGGCGGTGCGCCCCAATCCGGACTCGTAGAACTCCCTCAGATCGACGATATCTGTGTACATGGTATCCCAAGCGTAACACGGGTTTCGTATCGCAACAGCAGGGAGTCCGCTGCCGTGGAGGTCATTCTCGTTCCGGCTTTCGCCGACAACTATATCTATGTGCTGCGCGACGCGGCATCCGGCAAGGTCGGCGTGGTCGATCCCGGCGACGCCGCCCCGGTGCAGGCCGAATTGGAGCGGCGCGGCTGGTCCCTCACCCACATTTTCCTGACCCATCACCACGACGACCATATCGGCGGCGCCGAGGCGCTGAAGGCCCGCTATCGCGCCAGCGTGGTCGGCGCCCGCGCCGACGCCCACCGCATTCCCGGCCTCGACGTGATGCTGAGCGACGGCGACCGCACGGTGTTCGGCGAACAGACCGCCCGCGTCTTCGCGGTTCCCGGCCACACCAGCGGCCACATCGCCTTCTGGTTCGAGGCGGCGGAAACGCTGTTCAGCGGCGACACGCTGTTCTCGCTCGGCTGCGGCCGGCTGTTCGAAGGCACCCCGGCCCAGATGTGGGACTCGCTGCAGAGCCTGCGGGCGCTGACCGATTCGACTCGTGTCTATTGCGGTCACGAATACACCCAGTCGAACGGCCGCTTCGCCCTGACCGTCGATCCGGAGAACGCCGCCCTGCACCAGCGGATGGAGGAGGTCGCGGCCCTGCGCGAGCGGAACCAGCCGACGATTCCCACCACCATCGGGATGGAACGCCGCACCAACCCCTTCCTGCGCGCCGACGATCCCGGCGTCCAGTCCGCCATCGGCATGTCCGGCGCCCCGTCGGTGGAGGTGTTCGCCGAATTGCGCCGGCGCAAGGACCATTTCCGGGGATGAGGGTTGCCGGCCCGGCGGTGGACCGGCGATCCGGCCTGCCGCTAGCCTGTCGTCAGCCAAACCGAAGCGGCCACTCAGAAGCGGCCAAACCGAAGCCGAAGGAGCGTCCATGTTGAAGCTGCGCTGGAGCGCCACCTCGCCTTATGTGCGCAAGGTGATGACGGTGCTGATCGAACGCGGGCTGGAGGACCGGGTGGAGCGGGTGACGACCGATCCCTGGTCGGCCGACACCGACCTGCCCCAGGAAAACCCGCTGGGCAAGGTGCCAGCATTGACGCTGGAAGATGGCACCACCCTGTTCGACAGCCCGGTGATCGTCGAGTATCTCGATTCGCTGGGCGACCGGGCGCCGCTGCTTCCCAACGCCGGCCCGGCCCGCTGGGCGGCGCTGCGGCTGCAGGCCATCGCCGACGGCATCTGCGACGCCGCCATCCTGCGTCGGCTGGAATCCATGCGTCCGGACGGCGAGAAATCCGCCAACTGGATGGAACGCCAGCGCAAGGCGGTTGCCCGTTCGCTCGATCTCCTGGAGGCCGAGGCCGCGTCGCTAGATGGCGAGATTACCATCGGCACACTGGCGGTGCTGGTGGCGCTCGGCTACCTCGATTTCCGCTTCGGGCATGAGGATTGGCGCGAGGGGCGGCCGGCACTGACCGCGTGGTATGCCAATGCCTCCGACCGTGAGAGCTTGCGGCGGACGGCGCCGCCGGTGTAACGCCGGCCGCAGGCCTAAGCTCTTACGCGGGATACGTGCAGTAGAGCGGCGTCCGGCAGGGTCGGGCGCCGCTTTTCTATTCGCCGCCGTTTACGTTCGATTCACCATGCCCGTCTGGACGACGGAAGATTTCACCCGTCCGGCAATCTTTCGATTGTGCGTCGCGAAAACTTCATCCAACCGTCACCGATTCATCCAACCAGAAGGGCTACCCATGGCGCCGCCGGCCCGCGGAGAACCGCGGGCGCGGCACGGACAACCTCCAAGCCACGGGTGGCCCATATGGCAAAGCCAGTCGACCAGCGCCGGCGGTCCGGCATCAAGTCGAAGATGCTGATCGCCTTCGGCACCGTGGCGGCGCTTCCCTGCATCGCGGCGGTGGTGGGCTGGATGTCCTATGGCGCCGTCCGCGGCCATGTCGCCGACATCACGGGTACGCAGGTGCCGGTGCTCAGCGCCGCCCATGGCCTCGCCACCACGACGGCGCGGGTGCTGGCGCTGGGGCCGCTGATCGACGCCGCGACCTCCAAGGAGGATCTGGCCCGGCTGCGCAGTGCCGTGGCGGAGCAGCGCGGGGCGTTGGACGGGCAGCTCGCCCGGCTGGTGGACGGGCATGGTGATGCGGACCGCATTGCCAAACTGACCGGCACCGCCCGGTCGCTGCTCGGCACCATCGACGCGCTGGGGACGGCCACCGGCCGGCGGCTCACCCTGCAGGAACAGCGCAGCGGCCGGCTGGCGGAGCTGAGCGACATTCATGCCAAGCTGCTCGCTGCGCTGAAGCCGGACATGCAGGCCTCGCGCGAACAGCTGGCCCAGGCGATCGCCGCGATGGTGGAGGCGACCTCGCAATCCTCCGCGGTGATCGGCGCCGAGTTGGGGCAGACGGTGATCCCGCTGTTCCAGCTGCGCGGGGCGGAAGCCGCCCTGGCGAAATCGCTGCTGATCGGTGCCTTCGAGACCGACCGGTCGAAGGTGATGTCGCTGTCCACCGACTTCGACTCCGCGCTGTCCGACCTGCAGGGTGCGCTGCGTCCGCTGGCGAAGAGCGAGGCGGCGGCCCCGGTGGTGGCAGCGATCAACGAGCTGGCGGCGTATGGCGACGGCGACAAGAGCGTCTATACGCGCCGCGTCCGCCAACTCACCCCCGGCATTCCGGAGGCGGAGGCGCAGAAGCTGGCCGAATCGCTGGCGGCCGGCGTCGACGACATCGTCCGGCTGGACCGCGACGCCAACGCTCGCATGCTGCCGCTGATGCTGAATTCGCGCGGCCGCATCGCCGAGGCCGGCAACGCCATTGCCGAGCGGATGCAGGACCTGTCGACCAACGTCGTGCCGGCGGCCCAGCACCGTTACACCGTGCTGAGCGGCCTGATGGCCGACGCCAATCTGCTGGCCGGCAAACTCGCCGAGGCCGGCAATGCGGAAACGCCGGCCCGCCTGGCCACCGCACGCCGCACGCTCGATCCGCTGGCGGCGACGATCCGCGGCACATTGAAGGACTCGAACGACGATCTGGGCGCGGAGGTCCGCCGGCTGGCGGAGCGGCTGCTGGCGCTTGGCTTCGGCGACGACGGTATCCTGGCGCTGCGCAGCGGCGAACTGGCGGCCTATGCCGAGAACGCCACGCTGATCGACAGCAACCGCAGCACCGGCGCCGCCCTAACCGCCATGGTCGATGGGCTGGTCCAATCGGCCGAGCAGGCGACCGCCGACGGGGCCGCCGCCGCCCATGACGCGCTGGAACGCACCAACGAAATCCAGATCCTGCTGGCGACCGCCGGCGTGCTGCTGGCCGGGCTGATCGTCTCGCTCTATGTCGGGCGCCGTGTTGTCGGCCGGATGGAGGCGCTCGCCGACGCCATGCGCCGGGTCGCCGACGGCGATCTGACGGTGGAGCAGAAGGCCGACGGCAACGATGAGATCACCGACATGGCCCGCGCCCTGTTCGTCTTCATCGCCAATGCCCGCGCCATGGAAGAGGCACATGAAAAGGTGGAGGTCGAGCGCCGCAACGCCGCGTCGGCCCGCCGCACGAGCATGCTGGAGATCGCCGACCAGTTCGAGCGCAACGTGCTGAGCAGCGTCGAGACCCTGGCCGAGGCCGCCCGCGTGATGGCCGCCCGCGCCCGTTCGCTGACCGACATCGCCGCCAACGCCAACGACCGGGCGGAGGCCGCCATGCAGCTGTCCGGCGAGATGGCGGCGGGGATCCAGCAGGTGGCGACCGCCGCGTCGGAAATCTCGCAGTCGATCGCCGAGATCAGCAAGCGAACCGGCGAATCGGCCCGCATCATCGGCGACACCGCCGCCGGAGCGGAACAGGTCAAGGCCACCGTCGCCGACCTGTCGAGCACGGCGGGGGAGATCGGCACCGTCGTCGGCCTGATCGACGAGATCGCCGGCCAGACCAACCTGCTGGCGCTGAACGCCACCATCGAGGCGGCGCGGGCAGGGGAGATGGGCCGCGGTTTCGCGGTGGTCGCGGGGGAGGTGAAGGCCCTTGCCGGCCAGACCGCCCAGGCCACCGCCGAGATCGCCCGCCAGATCGCCGCGACCCAGGCGGCCAGCCGCGAAACGGCGGAGGTGGTGGCGACCATGGCCGGTAGCGTCCAGCGCATCGAATCCAACGCCTCGGCCATCGCCGCGGCGGTGGAGGAACAGGCGACCATCACATCGAGCATCGTCGACAGCTCCCACCGCGTGGCGGTCGGCACCCAGGCGGCGTCGGACCATGTCGCCGGCCTGTCGGAGGCCGCGGCCAAGGTGCGCGCGCAAGCCGGCGACGTGCTGCAGGTGGCGGAAAGCCTGTCGCACGAGGCGACCAGCCTCGGCTCCGCCGTGCATCTGTTCCTTCAGGAAATCCGGGCCGCGCGATGAGCGCGCGGTCCGGGGCAAGAACGGGTCGGTTTCATAAAACTGACACGTAAACAAAACAAACCCGTCACTGGCGGCGGCTATGGTCACCGCGACGAAGAAGGCGGGTTACGACGTCCGGCCGAGGCCGGGCATTTCTCCAACCCAACGACACCGTCCAAACCTATCGGGAGTTTTGCCGTGAAAACCATGACTTCGGCGTTCGTTCGTTGCGCCGCCTTCGGTGCCCTGGCCGCTCTGTCCGTGTCGGTCGCCCCGCTGTCGGTCGCCTCGGCCGCCGACATCTCCGGCGCCGGTGCCACCTTCCCGTACCCGATCTATGCCAAGTGGGCCGACGCCTACAAGAAGGAGACGGGCACGGGCCTGAACTACCAGTCGATCGGTTCGGGCGGCGGCATCAAGCAGATCAAGGCCAAGACGGTCACCTTCGGCGCCTCGGACATGCCGCTGAAGCCGGAAGAGCTGGAGCAGGCCGGTCTGATCCAGTTCCCGATGATCATGGGCGGCGTGGTTCCGGTCGTGAACCTGAAGGGCATCAAGTCCGGCGAAGTCAAGCTGTCGGGCACCGTTCTCGCCAACATCTACATGGGCGAGATCACCAAGTGGAACGACGCGCAGATCAAGGCGCTGAACCCCAACGTCAACCTGCCGAACACCGCCATCGCCCCGGTCTACCGCTCTGACGGGTCGGGCACCAACTTCCTGTTCACCGACTACCTGTCGAAGACCAGCCCGAAGTTCAAGACCCAGATCGGCGCCAACACCTCCGTCCAGTGGCCGGCCGGCATCGGCGCCAAGGGCAACGAAGGCGTGGCCAACATGGTCAAGCAGACGGACGGCTCGATCGGCTACGTCGAATACGCCTACGCCAAGCAGAACAACATCACCCACCTCGACCTGCAGAACAAGGACGGCAAGACCGTCGCTCCGAAGATCGAGGCCTTCCAGGCTGCCGCCGCCAACGCCGACTGGGCCAATGCCAAGGGCTACTACGTCCTGCTGACCGACGAGCCGGGTGCGGAGAGCTGGCCGATCACCGGCGCCAGCTTCATCCTGATGTACAAGAACCCGCAGGACGCCTCGGCTTCCGGCGAAGCGCTGAAGTTCTTCGACTGGGCCTATAAGAACGGTGGCAAGATGGCTGCCGAGCTTGACTATGTCCCGATGCCGGACTCGGTGGTGTCGCTGGTCCAGAAGACCTGGTCGCAGACCATCCAGGCCGACGGCAAGCCGGTCTGGACCGCGTCGGCCAAGTAACCACGGCCAACCGACCTCGGGTGGGCCGCCGGCCGGCTCGCCCGAGGGCATGATCGCCGGTGGGAACGGAAATTGCGCCGTTCCCACCGCACGCCTCACGGAGCGGCCATGACCGAGATCGCGCTGACCTTGACCGACGCACACGCCTCCACCGCCCGACGGGCCCGCCGCCAGCGCCTGCAGGATGCGGCCTTCCGCAACGCCACCCTCGCATTCGCGCTGCTCGTCCTGCTGATCCTGGGCGGCGTCACGGTTTCCCTGATCGACGGCGCGCTTCCGGCACTGCGCACGTTCGGCTTCGGTTTCGTCGCGACCGAAGTCTGGAACCCGGTGTCAGAGCAATTCGGCGCGCTCGCCCCGATTTACGGCACGCTGGTCACCTCCATCATCGCCATGGCCCTCGGCATTCCCGTCAGCTTCGGCATCGCGCTGTTCATCACCGAGATGTGCCCGGCCTGGCTGAAGCGCCCGCTCGGCGTCGCCATCGAGCTGCTCGCCGGCATTCCCAGCATCATCTACGGCATCTGGGGCCTGTTCGTCTTCGCCCCCTTCATGCAGTCGACCATCCAGCCCTTCCTGATCAACACGCTGGGCCAGATCCCCGGCATCGGCAACCTGTTCATGGGCCCGCCCTACGGCATCGGCATCCTGACCGCCGGCCTGATCCTGGGCATCATGGTGCTGCCCTTCATCACCTCCATCACCCGCGACGTCTTCGAGACGGTCCCGCCGATGGTGCGCGAATCCGCCTACGGGCTGGGCGCCACCACCTGGGAGGTGGTGTGGAACGTGGTGCTGCCCTACACCCGCACCGGCGTGGTCGGCGGCGTCATGCTCGGCCTCGGCCGCGCACTCGGCGAGACGATGGCGGTCACCTTCGTCATCGGCAACGCGCACCGCATCAGCTCCTCGATCATGGCGCCGGGCACGACGATCTCGGCCTCCATCGCCAACGAATTCACCGAGGCGGTCGGCGACGTCTACACCTCCTCGCTGGTGGCGCTGGGCCTGATCCTGTTCCTGATCACCTTCACCGTGCTGTCGATCGCCAAGCTGATGCTGCTGCGCCTGCAGCGCAAGGCCGGAGTCTGAGGCCCATGACGATGTCCAATTCCGCGACGCTGGCGACTCCAATCGGGGGGCTGTATCACCGCCGGCGCATTGCCAACAAGCTGGCGCTGACCCTGGCGCTGGGCGCCGCCGGCTTCGGCCTGTTCTGGCTGGTCGCCATCCTGTGGACGTTGCTCTACAACGGGCTGTCGGCGATCAATCTCAGCCTGTTCACCGAGAACACGCCGCCGCCGGGCGGGGAGGGCGGTCTGCTGAACGCCATCTTCGGCAGCGTCATCATGACCACGGTCGCCACGCTGGTCGGCACGCCGGTCGGCGTCATGGCCGGCACCTATCTGGCGGAGTTCGGCCGTGGCACCAAGCTGGCCGAGGTGGTGCGCTTCATCAATGACGTGCTGCTGAGCGCGCCGTCGATCATGGTCGGCCTGTTCGTCTACGAGGTTCTGGTCGTCCGCATGGGCCATTTCTCGGCCTGGGCCGGCGCCATGGCTCTGGCGGTTCTGGTCATCCCTGTGGTCGTCCGCACGACCGAGGACATGCTGAAGCTGGTGCCGAACAGCCTGCGTGAAGCGGCCGCCGCCCTGGGCGCGCCGCAGTGGAAGGTCATCACCATGGTGGCCTACCGCGCCGCCCGCAACGGCATGATCACCGGCGTGCTGCTGGCTGTCGCCCGCATCAGCGGCGAGACCGCGCCGCTGCTGTTCACCGCCCTGAACAACCAGTTCTGGAGCGCGGACATGAACGCGCCGATGGCCAACCTGCCGGTGGTCATCTTCCAGTACGCGATGTCGCCCTATGAGGACTGGCGCCAGCTGGCCTGGGGTGGCGCGCTGCTGATCACGGTCGCCATCCTGCTCCTCAACATCGGCGCCCGGCTGCTGGCCGGTCTCGGCACGACGAGAAAGTAACCATGACGATGACCCACATGGACGCCAACAGCCCCGCCCACGGCAGCCGCCAGATGCCCCCCGGCATGATGGGCGGAACTGCCGCCGATCGTGCAATCGCCGGTGCCGGCCTGCCCGAGAAGATCAGCGTCCGCAACCTGGACTTCTTCTATGACGGTTACCGGGCGCTGAAGAGCATCTCGCTGCCGCTGTACGACCGTCAGGTCACCGCCTTCATCGGCCCGTCGGGCTGCGGCAAGTCGACCCTGCTGCGCATCCTGAACCGGATGTACGACCTCTATCCCAAGCAGGTCGCCACCGGCGAGGTGCTGCTGGACGGCCACAACATCCTGTCGCCCAAGCAGGACCTGAACCTGCTGCGCGCCCGCGTCGGCATGGTGTTCCAGAAGCCGACGCCGTTTCCGATGTCGATCTACGACAACATCGCCTTCGGCGTGAAGCTGTACGAGAAGCTGTCCCGCGCCGACATGGACGAGCGGGTGGAGTTCTCGCTGCGCCGCGCCGCGCTGTGGGACGAGGTGAAGGACAAGCTGCGCCAGAACGGCATGAGCCTGTCCGGCGGCCAGCAGCAGCGCCTGTGCATCGCCCGCGCCATCGCGGTGAAGCCGTCGGTCCTGCTGCTGGACGAGCCGACCTCGGCGCTCGACCCCATCTCCACCGCCAAGTGCGAGGAGCTGATCGACGAGCTGCGCTCCGACTACTGCATCGCCATCGTCACCCACAACATGCAGCAGGCGGCCCGCATCTCCAACTTCACCGCCTTCATGTATCTGGGCGAGCTGATCGAGTTCGGGAACACGGAGGAGATCTTCACCAACCCGACCAAGGAAAAGACGTCCGAATACATCACCGGCCGCTTCGGCTGAGCCAGACGTCGGGCTTGGGGTAACGCAACGGCTCCCGTCACTTTGAGGTGGCGGGAGCCGTTGCGTTTTTGCCGGACAGCTTCGGCCAGATCTTTAGTGACGGTTTGGCCAGAAGGCCGACGGGTTCCGTCATCGGAAGTGCCGATGATTGGAATCGTTTCTTCCCGTTTCCCGTCTCCCCGATGAAAAACGACACTGCCGCCGAGGCGAATTCCTCGCCCATCATTTCGAGGAATGGGGCAGCGACATCATGAATACAGGGATTGAGACGACGAACGAGCATGTCCTGATCGTCGGGGGCAGTTCGGGAATGGGGTTGGCGCTGGCGCGCATTCTGCTGTCCGAGGGGGCCAGGGTGACCATCGCCGGCCGGTCCGAGGCCCGCCTGGAAGAGGCGCGGACGAACCTTTCGCCCATAACAGGCCGGCTGCAGACCGAGGTCGCGGACATCACGCAGGAGGAGCAGGTCGCACGCCTGTTCGAGCGGATAGGGCCGCTGGACCATATCGTCACCACGGCGGCGGATATCGAGGGCGCCTATCAGCTTCTGCCATCGCAGGACGTCGCCGCAGCGCAGCGGGTCGTCGGTTCGAAGTTCATCGGCCCGCTGCTGCTCGCCAAGCATGGCGCGCCCGTGCTGGCGCCACAGGGTTCCATCACCTTCACATCCGGGATCGCGGCCTATCGACCAGTCGCGCGGGGATCGGTGGTCGCTGCGATCAACGGAGCCCTTGAATCTCTCGCCTACGCGCTTGCGGTGGAACTGGGTCCGATCCGCGTCAATGCGGTCTCGCCGGGCTGGGTCGATTCACCGATCTGGACGCATGTCGCAGGCGAAGCCAAGGCGGCGACGCTGGAGGCTATGGCCAAGCGGCTGCCGGTCGGTCGGATCGGGCAGCCCGACGACATCGCCTCCGCCATCCGCTTTCTGATGCGCAACGGCTTCGTCACCGGAACCGTTCTGCATGTGGATGGTGGTCATCGTCTGATCTGACAGCGCAGAAGCCTTTCCGCGCGGAGGTCAGGAACAGGCGCAGGCCCGGCGGCTGCACGCGCCGCCGGCGCCACAGCATGGATACCGGGACACTGTCGGCATCCCCAACCCAGGGTAGGACCGCGAGCCCGGCGGCCGGTGCGACCGCCAGCGCCGGAACGAGTGCGCAGCCGAGCCCCGCCGCGACGAGCGCGCGGATGGCGCCGATGCTGTCGAACTCCCCGGCGGTGCGCGGCCGGCCGGCACCGGCGGCCGGAAAGGCGGTGTCGAACATCCGGCGGTACACACAGCCGGTCGCGGTCACCAGAAAGGGCTCGTCTCTGAGATCGTCCGGAGCCACGGCGTCGCGCCCGGCAAGCTGGTGCCCCGCCGGCACAATGACGGTCAGGCGATCCCAAGCGACAATTTCGCGCTCCACGCCGTCTTCTGGTGGCCCTTCACCGAAAACGAAGGCCACGTCGATGTCCCCGCTGCGGATGCCGCTGCGCAGTTCACCACTCCCGGCAGTCGTCATCCTCACCGCGACCGCCGGGTGCGCGGTGCAGAAGGTCATCAGCAGCGGTGGGAGAAAGCTGCTGCACAGCGTCTCCAGTCCGCCAACAGTCAGGCTACCCGTCGGCTGGCCGGCGACGTCGGCAACCGCCGACCGCGCCTCGTCTGCGAGGGAGAGGAGATCGGCGGCATGGTCCAGCAGGCGCCGTCCAGCCTCCGTCAAGTGCAGGCGGCGTTTCGACCGGTCGAAGAGGACGACGCCGAGATCTGTTTCGAGTGCCTGGATCTGCTCGGTCACACTTGACTGGGCAAGGTGGAGCCGCTCGCCAGCCCGTGTGACATTGAGCGTCGACGCCACCGTTGCGAAGGTTCGAAGATGCTTGAGCTGCATGCCTCAGTGTGGCGGGTTCGGTGGAGAACTTCCAGTTCGGGCTTACCGGGCATCGACGGGCAGTCTCAAGCGACCGCACCAGAGAGGCTGCAATTGATAATTTCCATAATCATACTTATGTGTCTTTTGTGTGCAAGCGGGGTAGGTTCTATTCTGAAGTGCAACTTTCTTGTAATCACAGGGCTTTACGGGTCGTGAGCGCTGATGGGTGAACATTATTCGCAGATCGATTTCGCAGAGCGCCGCCGCATCCAGGACATGCGCGACGCCAAGATGCCGGTGACGGTGATCGCCGAGGCTTTGGGCCGTCACCGGTCGACCATCCACCGGGAAATCCGGCGCAACTTCTATCACGACCCGTTCCGGGATCGCTGGGGCCAGGAGTACAAGGGCTACTTCTGCACCAGCGCCCAGAAGTATGCCCGTGATCGACGCTCTCGGCGTCGATTGAAACTGACGCTCAAGCCGGTTCTGCGCGACCACGTGATCGCCAAGCTGCGCGAGGGCTGGTCGCCGCAACAGATTGCTGGCCGCCTCAAACTGGATGCTTCTGATGGCGCAACAGTGTCGCACGAGACGATCTACCGCTTCATCTATGGACCGGAAGGGAAAACCCTCAATCTCTATGCGCTTTTGGCCGTCGCCCGGCGTCGGCGCCGCAAGCGTATGGGTCGCAAACCACGCAGCAGTCCGATTCCCGCCGAGCGCTCGATCGCCAATCGTCCGGCCGAGGTGGAGACCCGGCAGAGTTTCGGGCACTGGGAATGTGACTTGGTGATCTTCAGCCCTCAGTTCGGAAAATCCAACATCACGTCTCTTCAGGAGCGTCAGAGCCGATACCACATCCTCATAGCCAATGAGGATCGTCGCTCAGCCGAGGTGATCAGCCGGATCGCAACAGTGCTTGGCAAATTTCCACATCATGCATGCCGGACCATTACTTTTGACCGGGGAACGGAGTTTCTGTCCTACAAAAGCCTATCGTTGGACAGTTACTTTTGCAATCCGCACAGTCCCTGGCAGAAAGGTGGCGTTGAAAATGCCAACGGACGTTTGCGGCGATATTTGCCTCTGGGCATCCCTGTAGCGGAGCGCAATGGCTCAGCACTTGCCGCCCTCGCGAAGCGGCTCAACAATACGCCACGCCGCTGCCTTGACTACAGGACGCCAGCCGAAGTCTTTGCGGTCAATCTGGCGGCTTCGAAGATCGGGCGGTGAATACCAGCTACGCCTGAGCGCCATGAGAGGCCGTGAAACCAGCAGGCCTCCCCTGCCCCGCCGCTCGCACCGGTGGGTCCACAGGCTTGATCCGCCATCGCGATGGAGGCGCGCGGATCAAGCCTATGGACTACCGGTACGAGCTCTCCTCTCCTGACGCGATCGATAAAAAGCAGGCCGCCCGATCAACAAAAACGTGTTGTCGCACTTCAGCTTGATTCCGCGGCGCAAGGTCAAACTGTCAGTCCAGCGCAACATAGAACTGTCAGTTCTTCATCAGATTTGCGTCACCAAGGTGTCGGTGTCGCTGCCGATAACCCTCCCGCATCGGCAGGATGTGCAGAATTTTCCAAACCGGCCGCGAACCGACAAGACCGGCGCCGGGCTGATGCCCGACTTTGTCGCTCCACCCACATGAAAACATTGGGAAGGCGACGGCAATGTCCGCACCGGCTGCGAGTGGCACTTCTCCCCTGCCATGGCTTCTGCTTCTCCTGTCGGTGACGACGGGGCTGGTCGACGCCATCAGCGTTCTTGGGCTGGGCAAGGTCTTTACCGCCAACATGACCGGCAACATCGTCTTTCTCGGTTTCGCCGCTGTGGGGACGCCGGGCTTTCTGGTCATGCCGGCGGTGACGGCGCTGGTCTCCTTCCTTACCGGCGCCCTGATCGCCGGCCGGCTCGGCAGAACGCTGGCCGGGCGGCCGATGCGGCACTGGCTGCTGGTCGCGGCTCTGTTCGAGACGTCGCTGTTCTGGATCGCGGCGGTCGTCGCTGCCGGCTTCGATGCCGACCTGAATGCCGCGGTGCAATCCAGGGCGTTCGGCATCTATGCGATCATCGCCCTGACCGGGTTCGCTATGGGCTTCCGCAACGGGACCGTCCGGCAATTGAAGGTTCCCGACCTGACCACGACGGTTCTGACCCTGACCCTGACGGGGGTGGCCGCCGATTCCAGCCTCGCCGGCGGGGCGAACCTCAACCTCGGCCGGCGGCTGGCCAGCGTGGCGGCGATCTTTCTTGGGGCCGCCATCGGCTCCGTCATGGTGATGCAGAGCGGACTGGTGCTTCCCCTGGTCGTCGTGGGAGCTCTGGTGCTGGCCGGCACCGCTGTCTGCGCGCTTCACCCCGTGGCCGCCGCGCCGGCAGCGGCCTGACGCTCCGGAGATCGATCATGAAGGCCGGCCGGATGGAGGCGTTCACCGATGGGGTGCTGGCGATCGTCATCACCATCATGGTGCTTGAGTTGAAGGTGCCGGTTGACGGCAGTCTCGCCGCACTGGCGGAGCATGTTCCCATTCTGCTGGCCTATGTGCTGTCCTTCATCAATGTCGGACTGTACTGGAACAACCATCATCACCTGTTGCAGGCGACCACGCGGATCGACGGGCGGGTTCTATGGGCGAATCTTTTTCTGCTGTTCTGGCTGTCTCTGGTTCCCTTCGTCATCCGCTGGCTCGATGACAGTTCGTTCTCGCCGGTGGCGACGGCGGCCTATGGCGTCGTCCTCGGCATGGCGGCGGTCGGCTACAGCCTGACCGAACATGCGATCATCGCCTGCGGCGGCCGGGAGTCGGCCGTGGCCCGTGCCGTCGGGTCCGATCTGAAGGGCAAGATCAGCCTGGCCATCTATGTGTTGGCCATTCCGGCGGCCTTCATCCTGCAATGGCTGTCGATCCTGCTGTACGTCCTGGTGATCCTGCTGTGGCTGGTGCCTGACCGCCGGATCGAGCGCACCCTGGAGGGGTGACAAAGCGATCAGCGCATACGTGATTTCTCCAATGGCGGTGATCGGCAAGCCGACCTCACCGCGTGCGTCGGCAAAACATATCCGCTATCGGAAATATTTCGCTTCACAACAGGCTGCACGTATCCTATGATGATGCTTCATTGCGCGATGCCGCCCGGCCTGCCCTCTCTGGCCGGGGCACGTCCGCGCCCTGTTCGGGCGCCTTAAACCTCGTTGTTCCTGAAGGTCTTTTCCATGTCTCCCGTTCTTCGTCCGCGCAAGGCCGCGACGGCCTTCATTCTCGTCACCGCGGCGCTCGACATCGTGGCAATGGGCATCGTCATTCCGGTGCTGCCGGCGCTGATCGAGCAGTTCGTCGGGGCCGACGCCCAGGCCGGCACCATCAATGGTGCGCTGATCGCGCTGTGGGCGCTGATGCAATTCTTCTGCTCCCCGGTGATCGGGTCGCTGTCCGACCGCTTCGGGCGGCGGCCGGTGATTCTGCTGTCGGCGCTGGGGCTGGCGGCGGATTATGTGCTGATGGCGGTGGCGCCGAACCTGTGGTGGCTGGTGGTTGGGCGGGCGGTTGCCGGCGTCACCTCATCCAGCTTCACCACCGTCTTCGCCTATATGGCCGACGTGACGCCGCCGGAGCAGCGGGCGCGCGCCTATGGCCTGATCGGCGCCGCGTTCAGCGCCGGCTTCATCGCCGGTCCGCTTCTGGGCGGTCTGCTGGGCGAAATCTCGCCGCGGGCACCCTTCTGGGGGGCGGGCCTGCTCAGCGGGCTGGCCTTCCTCTATGGTCTGGTGGTGCTGCCGGAATCGCTGCCGCATGATCGCCGCATGGCCTTTTCCTGGCGCCGGGCCAACCCGTTCGGGGCGCTGCGGCTGCTGCGGTCCCATCCGGAGCTGTCGGGTCTGTCGATGGTCAATTTCATGCTTCATGTCTCCCATCAGGTCTTCCCCGCCGTCTTCGTGCTCTATGCCGCGCACCGCTATGGCTGGAGCGCCTGGGATGTCGGGCTTCTGCTGGCGGTGGTCGGCGCGCTCGACATGGTCATGCAGGGGCTGGTGGTCTCGCGCATGGTGAAATGGCTGGGCGACCGCGGCACGATGGTCGTCGGCCTGTTCGGCGGGGCCGTCGGGCTCGCCTGCATGGGGCTGGCGCCGGATGGCGGCTGGTTCGCGCTCGCCATCCTGCCGAACGCGCTGTGGGGGCTGGCGATGCCGACCATCCAGTCGCTGATGACGCAGCGGGTCAGCCCGTCCGAACAGGGTCAATTGCAGGGTGCCAACATGAGCGTGGCCAGCGTCGCCGGCATCCTGTCGCCGGTCTTCTTCGGGGCGGTCTATTCCGCGTCGGTGGGCAGCGATGCGCTGTTCCCGCTTCCGGGGGCAGCCTTCCTGATCGCGGCGCTGGTGCTGCTGGCCGGTGCGCTGATCGGCTGGGTGGTGGCGCGCCGCAATGGACGGGCCGCGGGGCCGGACGGTGTCGCCGCCTGAACGGCACCCTGCCCTTCCCCGTGCCCAACCCCCATGGCCGGCCCTTGCACCGGCTGTGGGGCGTCCCACATAGCTGTCGCGCCACCCCGCACAATGTCCCATTGCTCCGCTGCGTTATCAGCGGTGGGAATTTGCCGGCCGACAGGGTAAGACTGTCGGCTTATCCATCCGCATTGTTGATAGAGACCCGGAGAACGCGATGCTCGCGGCCCCCAACCTGTTCGCCCACCGCCCGGACCGGAGCGTGCGCCCCAAGGCGGCGCCCTTCCTGCCGATGTCGCGTGCGGAAATGGACCGGCTGGGCTGGGACCAGTGCGACGTGATCGTCGTCACCGGCGACGCCTATATCGACCATCCCAGCTTCGGCATGGCCATCATCGGCCGGCTGCTGGAATCGCAGGGCCTGCGCGTCGGCATCATCGCCCAGCCGGACTGGAGCAGTGCGGAGCCGTTCAAGATCCTCGGCAAGCCGCGGCTGTTCTGGGGGGTGACCGGCGGCAACATGGATTCGATGGTCAATCACTACACGGCCGACCGCCGCCTGCGCCACAACGACAGCTACACGCCGAACGACGAAGGCGGCAAGCGGCCGGACCGCGCCGTCATCGTCTATTCCCAGCGCTGCCGCGAAGCCTACAAGGACGTTCCCATCGTCCTGGGCGGTATCGAGGCGTCGTTGCGCCGCATCGCCCAGTACGATCATTGGAGCGAAAAGATCCGCCGCTCCGTCCTGGTCGATTCCAAGGCGGACATGCTGGTCTTCGGCAATGCCGAACGCGCCATCATCGAGATCGCCCAGCGGTCGCTGAAGGGGGAATCGCCCAAGGCGATGACCGACATCCGCGGCACCGCGATCATGCGCTCGTCCCTGCCGGAAGGCTGGACGGTGGTCGACAGCAGCTCCATCGACGATCTGTCCGCGCCGGTATCGCCGCGCGCCGCCGGGGCCGACCGCATGGCGGTGAGGCTGCCCAGCTTCGAGCAGGTGACGGCCGACAAGGTGCTCTATGCCCATGCCAGCCGCGTCCTGCACCAGGAGAGCAATCCCGGCAACGCCCGCGCGCTGGTCCAGCGCCACGGCGACCGCGACGTCTGGCTGAACCCGCCGCCGATCCCGCTGGAAACCAACGAAATGGACGGCGTCTACGACCTGCCCTATGCGCGGGCGCCGCATCCGTCCTATGGCGATGCGCGCATCCCGGCGTGGGAGATGATCCGCTTCTCGGTCAACATCATGCGGGGCTGCTTCGGCGGCTGTTCCTTCTGCTCGATCACCGAGCATGAGGGGCGCGTCATCCAGAGCCGGTCGGAAGGCTCCATCCTGCGCGAGATCGAGCATATCCGCGACAAGACCAAGGGCTTCACCGGCGTCATCTCCGACATGGGCGGGCCTACCGCGAACATGTATCGCCTCGCCTGCAAGGACAAGGAGACGGAGTCCGTCTGCCGGCGCCCGTCCTGCGTCTTCCCGGACATCTGCAAGAATCTGAACACCGACCATTCCTCGCTGGTGCAGCTCTACCGCAAGGCCCGTGCAGTGCCGGGGGTGAAGAAGATCCACATCGCGTCGGGACTGCGCTACGACCTTGCCGTGCGCAATCCGGAGTATGTCAAGGAGTTGGTGACCCACCATGTCGGCGGTTACCTGAAGATTGCGCCGGAACATACCGAGCCGGGTCCGCTGGCGAAGATGATGAAGCCCGGCATGGGCGCCTATGACGAGTTCAAGCGGATGTTCGACAAGGCGGCGAAGGAGGCGGGAAAGAA
This sequence comes from Azospirillum sp. A1-3, assembly GCF_023806445.1. Classification (NCBI taxonomy): domain Bacteria; kingdom Pseudomonadati; phylum Pseudomonadota; class Alphaproteobacteria; order Rhodospirillales; family Azospirillaceae; genus Azospirillum; species Azospirillum sp. A1-3. The sequence continues at coordinate 123,830 of NZ_JAMSLU010000008.1, read as the reverse complement.
GCTCTACCTGATCCCCTACTTCATCGCCGCCCACCCCGGCACCACGGACGAGGACATGATGAACCTCGCTTTGTGGCTGAAGCGGAACGGCTTCAAGGCGGATCAGGTGCAGACCTTCCTGCCCTCGCCGATGTCGCTGGCGACCGCCATGTACCACAGCGAGCGCAACCCCCTGCGCCCGGTTCGCCGCGTCGGGTCGGAGCTGGTGTCGTCGGCCAAGGGGCTGAAGCAGCGCCGCCTGCACAAGGCCTTCCTGCGCTACCACGATCCGGAGAACTGGCCGATCCTGCGCGATGCGCTGAAGCGCCTGGGCCGCGAGGACCTGATCGGCCCGGGCGAGGAGCAGTTGATCCCGGCCTGGCAGCCGGTGGGTGCCACCGCCAAGCCGCGGGAGAAGGGGCCGAAGTGCAAGTCCTTCCTGACCCAGCAGGCCGGCCAGGGCCGCCGCGTGGTGCCGCCGGTTGGCAAGCCGACGGGGGCGAAGCCGGCTGGGGCTGGAGGCAAGCCTTCCGGCATGAAGCCGCGCCAGACGAATTTGAAGGGCCGGTGACGGTAAAGGGTACACGCCCCATTCCCCTCTCCCCCCTGGGGAGAGGGTCAGGGTGAGGGGGATGCACGGCGAGGATTCTCGCGAAGATACGCGGTGCATCCCCCCTCACCCTCCCCACTTCGTGGGTCCCCTCCCTCTCCCCGGGAGAGAGGGCGATCATTGCCGCATTAAGTTTCGCGCCGGCTGCCTCAAGCCGCGCACCGCGACCATTCCCCATTCCCCCCAACGGCGCCGCCGCCTGTATGGCCGGCCCTGCCCCGGTTGGAACCCATGGCTCTGTCCAGACGCACCCCGCGCCCGAACGCCATCCGCAGCGTTCTGGCCTTCACCTTCCGTCATTGGCGCCGCCAGACCCCGCTGGCCGTCGGCATCGCCGGCGCCATCGCCCTGTCGACGCTGGCCGACGTCTTCATGCCGCTGTTCGCCGGCCGGCTGGTCGATGCGCTGACCCTGCTGCCGGGCGACCGCGACGCGGCGCTGCAGGCGGCGCTGACCGCCTTCGGCGCCATGGTCGCACTGGGCGTCGGCATGGTGGTGATGCGCCATATCGCCTGGAGCGGCGTCATCCCCTTCACCCTGCGCATCATGGCCGATGTCGGGCAGGACAGCTTCCACCGCATCCAGCGCTTCTCCACCGATTGGCACGCCAACAGCTTTGCCGGGTCGGTGGTGCGCAAGATCACCCGCGGCATGTGGGCGCTCGACACGCTGGACGACACTCTGCTGCTGGCGCTGTGGCCGTCGCTGGTCGTGCTGATCGGCACGATGGTGACGCTGGGGCTGCATTGGCCGGCGATGGGGCTGGTTATCGCGCTCGGCACCGCCGTCTACATCGCGATGACGGTGATGTTCTCCACCCTCTACGTCGCGCCGGCCGCCCGGCTGTCGAACGCCTGGGATACGAAACTGGGCGGGACGCTGGCCGACGCCATCGGCTGCAACGCGGTGGTCAAGGCCTTCGGCGCCGAGCCGCGCGAGGACGACCGGCTGGCCGGCGTCGTCGGCAAGTGGAGCCGCCGCACCCACCGCACCTGGACCCGCCACACCCGCCACAGCACCGTGCAGCTGGTGGTGCTGCTGCTGATCCGCAGCAGCGTGGTGGCAACTGCGCTCTGGCTTTGGTGGCGTGGGCAGGCGACGCCGGGTGACGTCGCCTATGTGTTGACCACCTATTTCGTCGTGCACGGCTATCTGCGCGACATCGGCATGCACATCAACCACCTCCAGCGCTCCGTCAACGAGATGGAGGAGTTGGTGGCGATCCACGCCGAACCGCTGGGGGTGGAGGACCGGCCGGACGCGACGCCGATCCGCATCGGGGCGGGCGAGGTGCGCTTCGATCGCGTCACTTTCCAATATGGCGGCCACACCACCCCGCTCTACCGCGACCTGTCGGTGACCATCAGGGCGGGGGAGCGGGTCGGACTGGTTGGGCCGTCGGGGTCGGGCAAGACCACCTTCGTCAAGCTGATCCAGCGCCTGTACGACGTGACCGACGGCCGCGTGCTGATCGACGGGCAGGAGGTCGCGGCGACGACCCAGCAGTCGCTGCGCTCGCAGATCGCCATCGTCCCGCAGGAGCCGATCCTGTTCCACCGCACGCTGGCGGAGAACATCGCCTATGGCCGGCCCGGCGCGTCGATGGCGGAGATCGAGCGGGCGGCCAAGCTCGCCAACGCCCACGACTTCATTGCCCGCCTGCCGAAGGGCTATGCGACGCTGGTCGGCGAGCGTGGCGTGAAGCTGTCGGGCGGCGAGCGTCAGCGGGTGGCGCTGGCCCGCGCCTTCCTGGCCGACGCGCCGATCCTGATCCTGGACGAGGCGACCTCCAGCCTGGATTCGGAATCGGAGGCGCTGATCCAGGAGGCGATCGAACGGCTGATGCAGGGCCGCACCGCCATCATCATCGCCCACCGCCTGTCCACCGTCCGCACGCTGGACCGCATCCTGGTCTTCAACCAGGGCCGTGTGGTGGAGGAAGGCGGCCACGCCGCCCTGCTCCATCGGCCTGGCGGGCTCTACCGCCGCCTGTTCGAACAGCAGTCGGCGCCGGAGCCGATCCGCCGGATCGGGGGCTGAGGGCGGCCCCCTTTGTCGAAAGGTGGGGTGGCCGCGCCGGTGCGGAGGCGTATGTCCCTGGCGACCAACTCAGTTCGCCGGCAGCGGCGCATCACGAGAGACCGCAGGAGTCGTCATGGCACAGACCACCACCGACACGCCCGTCTGGTTCATCACCGGCTGTTCGACCGGCTTCGGCCGCGAACTGGCGCGGCTGGTTCTGGAGAAGGGCTGGCGCGTCGCCGCGACCGCGCGCGACCCTAGGAAGCTGGACGACCTGCTGGCCGGCCATGGCGACCGCGGGCGCGCCATCGCGCTGGACGTCACCGACCAGGCCCAGGTCGCCCGTGCCGTCCGCGAGGCGGAGGAGGCGTTCGGCCGGCTCGACGTCGTCGTGAACAATGCCGGCTACGGCTATCTCTCCGCCATCGAGGAAGGCGAGGATGCCGAGATCCGCGCGATGTTCGAGACCAACGTCTTCGGGCTGGCCGCGGTGACGCGGGCGGTGCTGCCGGGGATGCGGGCGCGCCGCGCCGGCCATATCGTCAACATCTCGTCCCAGGGCGGCATGGTCGGCTTTCCGGGCTCCGGCTATTACGCCGCCACCAAGTTCGCGGTGGAGGGGCTGTCGGAGTCGCTGTCGAAGGAGGTGGCGCCGCTGGGCATCCGGGTGCTGATCGTCGAGCCGGGGCCGTTCCGCACCGACTGGGCCGGGCGTTCGTTGAAGCAGTCGGCGACCTGGATCGACGATTACGAACAGACCTCCGGCGCACGGCGCAAGCAGATCTCCGGCTATAGCGGCAAGCAGCCGGGTGATCCGGTGCGGGCGGCGGAGGCGATCATCACCGCGGTGATGGCCGAGAATCCGCCGCTCCGCCTCGTGCTCGGCCGCCCGGCGCTGGAGGGCGTGCGCGGCAAGCTGCACTCGGTGCTGGACGAGATCGACGCCTGGGAGAAGACGACGCTGGGCGCTGATTTTCCGGATGCGGGGTGAGGGGGTATTGCCCCCTCCCCTCACACGAACAGTTCCATCGTCTGCGGCACGTTGCGCGGCGTCTCCCCCGCCAGGATCGCGCGGGCGACGTCGACGGCGGCGATCAGGCCGCTTTCGGTGAAGGGTTTGGGCAGACAGCCGATGCCGGTGAGCGGACCGTCCTTCTTCAGTTCGTCGCGGAACGACGTGATGAACAGGCAGGGCACGCCCAGCTTCGTCAGCCCGCGCGCGGCGTCGATGCCGTTGGTGCCCATGCCCAGATGCACGTCGACCAGCGCCAGATCGGGCCTGTCGGCCGCGGCGATCTCCATCGCCTCCGTCGCGGTGATCGCCGGGCCGATGATGCTGTGGCCGACATTCTCCAGATAGAGCTGCTGTTCCAGCGCGATCAGCACCTCGTCCTCCACCAGCAGGATCTTCATCCCCCGATCTCCTCGGTGGAGGTCGCCTCGAGAAGCGGCACCTCGTCCGGCACCGGCAGTTCGATGCGGAACGTGGTGCCCTGCGGCGTGGTGTCGATGTCGACGCTGGCCCGGATCTGGCCGGCGAGGCTGGAGACCAGGCGCATGCCCAGGCTGCGGCTCTTGCGGATGTCGAAGTTGGACGGCAGCCCGGGGCCGCGGTCGGAAACGGTCAGGGCAAGCTCGTCGGCCTCGCGCATGAAGGTCACCGTCACCCGCGCCGGACCGTTGCCGCGATGCTTGACCGCGTTGGTGATCAGCTCGTTCGCGATCAGGCCGAGCGGTGCGGCATGGTCGATCGGCAGGTCGATCACGTCGGACCGCACGACGATGTCGCACATGCTGTCGCCGCCCGACGCACGCGCCAGATCCTCGCACAGTTCGTTCAGGTAGGTGCCGAACTCGATGGTTTGGAACTGGTCGGCCTGATAAAGGCGGTTGTGGACGCGGGCGATCGCCTCGATGCGGCTGCGGGCATCCTGGAAATGCACCCGCACCCCTTCGTCGGGCAGGCTGAGCGTCTGCAGCGTCAGCAGGCTGGACACCAGCTGCAGGCTGTTCTTGACGCGGTGGTTGACCTCGCGCAGCAGGGTCGATTTCTGGCCGACCAACTTGCGCAGCGCCGCCTCCATCGACTTGATCTCCGTCACGTCGATGTGCATCAGCACCGTGCCGCCGAAGGGACCGGCCGGCATCGGCGCGGCAAGGCAGCGGAACCAGTGCTGGGTGTTGGTGACATATTCGGCCGACACCGGCGGGCCGCCCTCGTTCAGCAGCGTGCGCAAGCCCTCCATCACGCTGTCGGCGCGTGGGTCGGCGGTTTCCCCCCGGCCGCAATGATCGAGGTAATTGTCGCCGACGATGCAGCCCTGGCCGAGGAAGCTGGTCTCCGGCCCGGCTTCCGCCCAGGCGCGGTTGACCGAGACGATATGGCCGGAGCGGTCGAGCACGGCGATGAAGGCCGGCAGCGCGTCCAGCGTCGCCTTGGTCTGTTCGGCCAGCTGGCGCATGGCGAGCGCGCTGGTCCGCAGTTCCTCGCGGGTGCGGCGGCGTTCGGTGATGTCGCGCAGGATGCCGGTGATGAAGCTGCGCCCTTCCGATTCCCAGCGCGCCATCGACAGTTCGAGATCGATGTGGCCGCCGTCGCGGCGTCGGCCGGACAGTTCCACCGGCTGGGTGGCGGCGTCCATGCCGGCGGCGCCCGGTCCGCTGCGCTCCGCCATGGCGATCCAGTCGGGCGCGTCGTCGCCCAGCAGCACGGTGACGCTCTGGCCGATCAGCTCGTCCGGGCGGTAGTCGAACTGGCGGGTGGCGGTGCCGTTCATCCACTGCACCATGCCGCGGGTGTCGGTGGTGATGATGGCGTCGGGGGCGGTGTCGACGATGGCGCGGTAACGGGCGTCGCGCTGTTCGCGCAGCACCCGTTCGCGGTTCACCGAGGCGGTGACGTCGGTCACCTGGATCAGGCAGCGCGCCTCGCTGCCGGCCGACTGCGAATGGGGCGACGACGCGTTGGACGGCAGCGGGCGGATCACAACATTGTGGACCATCCGCCGCCCGTCGGGCAGGCGCAGCGGGAACAGCATCGGGTTCAGCGTGTGCGACAGAACGCCGGGCGCGCCGGTGGCCAGCGTGTCGCGCACGGCGATGTGCAGGCGCGATTCACGCAGGTTCGGCAGGGCATCGAACAGGTCGTGCCCCAGGATCTCCCGGGCCGTCAGGGTGGAGGCCTGCTCCATCCAGCCGTTCCAGTAGAGGACGCGGCAATGGCGGTCCAGAAGCAGGATGCCCGCATCCAGCGCGCCAAGGACATCGAGCGCCCAGGTGGGTTGTTCAGGCAATCTGGGAGCCATGCGACGTTCCGGCGGATGAGGGTTCTTCGGCGGCGATGCCTTCGATGAAGGCGTGGATCAGCTGCTTCAGCGACTGCAGGGACGATACCCCCATCAGCAGGGCGATGTAACCGCGGATGCTGCGGCTGCGGATGGTGAAATCGATGTAGAGGAACAGCACAAGCTCGTCCGCGCCTCCGGCCTTGTCGGTCAGGATGTTGGCGCCGTCGCCGCGCAGAACCGCCGGCAGCGAGATGGTCAGCCGGTCCCTCAGCGCGTTGGCGACCACCACCAGGCAGCCGTTCAGGATGATGTTGCCGATTTCGGCCAGGGCGTCCTGTTCCAGATCAACGATCTCCGCCAGGGTCAGCTCGCCGCCCAGGACCGCGCGGGCCAGTTCCAGGCTGTTGGCCTCCGGAAAGATCAGCATGGCGCGGCCGTCGAAGGAGCCCTGGAACTGCTGCTCCACCGCCACGAGCCCGTGGCGTTCGCGCGCGGTCAGGAAATCCGACGCCTCCTGCCGGCTGACGATGTCCACGGTCGGCACGGACAGCAGGACCTGATCGTTGACCATGCGGCTGAGATGGGTGGCGGCGCGACCGACCCCCATGTTCACCAACTCGGTCAGCGCATCGCGCTCCAGGTCGGTCAGTTCCACCATCGCTCGGCGCCTGTTCATTCTTGGTCTCGGCTTCACAACCGGCGCCGCCGGGCGGTCGCATCACAAATGTGGCCTATCGGCCTGGAAAAAGGCACCCCCGTCAATGTCATATGTTAAGCTGGTGACGCCATAGCCGATATAGCCGCCTCTATTCCCACAATGGTCAGGCCAACAGTCCGGCGTCTGAAGAACCGCGTTCGGAATGTTCGGCAAGTTGCTGGCGCGATTGCGTGATGTTGCAGATATTCTGAAACGAAACGACCAAGGCCGCGTCGGGCGGCAGAATGGTCTTCGCGAGCGGGGCCGCCCAACTGGGGACTTGTCCGGTGGGGGATGGTGACTCCACATCAAGGGGTGGCACCCCTTGCGACGGGCGCCATGTTAGGAGACGCCGATGACCCCCGAGGAACGCACGCTTCTGTCCGACCTGTTCCGCCGCCTGCGCGAGGTGGAAACGCAGCAGCAATCCCAGCCGCGCGATGCCGAAGCGGAGGACTTCATCCGCCGGTCGGTCCAGGACCAGCCGCTGTCGTCCTATTACTTGGCGCAGACGGTGCTGGTGCAGCAGCAGGCGCTGACCGCAGCCCAGACCCGGATCGAGGAGCTGGAGCGGCAACTGCGCGACCGCCCGGCCCAGCCGGCGCAATCCGGCGGCAGCTTCCTGTCGAACGCGCTCGGCATCGGCCGCAGCCCCTGGGGACGTGGGGCCGAACCTCCCGCTGCCCCGTCCTATCCGCAGCCGCCTCAAGGACAGCCGCCCCAGGGACAGCCGGTTGCCGGCCGCAGCCCCTGGAGTGCCGCGCCGGGTGCCGCCTATCCGCAGCAGCCATATAGCCCTCCCCCCTTCCCGCAGCCGGGCATGGCTCCGCGCGGCGGCGGGTTTTTCGCCGGTGCGGCGCAGACCGCGGCGGGGGTGGCCGGCGGCATGCTGGCGGCAAGCGCCATCTCCTCCCTGCTGCACCATTCGCCCGGCCCCTTCGGCACGGCGATGGCCCAGCCCCTGGGCGGCGAGACGATCAACGAGACCGTGATCAACAACAACTATTACGGCGACGACCAGGGACCGCAGGGCGACACGGCGCCGGATGCGGCGCAGGACGCGTCCTACGACCCCGATCCGCCGCCGGCCGACGATGCATCATACGACGATTCGTCCTTCGACGACGGTGGCAGCGGTGGTGGGGACGATTCCTGGATTTAGCGGGGGACCGCGCCGTCACACCTCGTCGCTGTAGCGGCTGGCGATGTCCATGAACTCGTCCTCCAGCGCGGTGAAGGCAGCGACCACGGCGGGGTCGAAATGGCTGCCGCTGCCTTCGCGGATGATCGCCGCCGCCTTCTCGTGCGGGAAGGGCGGCTTGTAGCAGCGGCGGCTGATCAGCGCGTCGTATACGTCGGCGACCGCCATCAGCCGGGCCGACAGCGGGATCGCCTCCCCCGCCAGTCCCTGGGGATAGCCGGTGCCGTCCCAGCGCTCGTGGTGGCCGTGCGCGATCTCCCGCGCGATGCGCAGGAAGGAGCTTTCGCCGGCCAACGCGATCTCGGCCTGCCCTTCGGCGGCGAAGATGGCGTCGTGGCCCAGCGCGGCGTGGGTCTTCATCACATGGAATTCGTCATCGCTGAGCTTGCCCGGCTTCAGCAGGATCGAATCCGGGATGCCGACCTTGCCGACATCGTGCAGCGGCGCCGATTTGTAGAGCAGCTCGATGGTTTCCTCGTCCAGCCGGCCGGCATAGCGCGGATCGCGGCTGAGATGGAGGGCGAGCGCCAGCACATAGTTCTGGGTCCGGCGGATGTGGTTGCCGGTCTCGTTGTCGCGGGTTTCCGCCAGCGAGGCCATGGCGCGGATGGTGGCGTCCTGGGCGCGCAGCAAGTCGCGCGTGCGCTCCGCCACCCGGTCCTCCAGCTGGCGGTTCTGGTCGGCGAGCGCGCGCCGCGCCTCGCGCAGGGCGATGTGGGTGCGAACCCGCGCCAGCACCACCGGCGGCGAGATCGGCTTGGTGATGTAGTCGACGGCCCCGACCTCGAACCCGCGGGTCTCGTCATGGACCTGCCCCATGGCGGTGATGAAGATCACCGGGACCTCGCGGGTGCGGGCATCCTCCTTCAGTTTCCGGCAGACCTCCACCCCATCCATGCCCGGCATCATCACGTCCAGCAGGATCAGGTCGGGCAAAGGGTCGCCGGCCAGACGGGCGAGCGCCTGCGGCCCGTCCTTCGCCACGATCAGGCCATAGCTGTCGCGCAGCAGGTCGGCCATCACCTTCAGGTTGATCGGCTCGTCGTCGACGACCAGGATGCGCGGCTTGTCGCCGTTCGGCAGGGCAACCGGGTTCGGCAGGCTCATGTCGCGGTCTCTCTCCAGTCACGCAGGCGGTCGCGCAGTTCGGTCAGGGCGGTGGCCGCGTCGTCGAAATCGAAGGCGCCGGCATGGCGGTTCACCCGCTCCGCCATTTGCGCCACAGGGCTGCCGGTCAGCAGGCGGGCGAGCGCATCGGCCAGATCGCCCGCCTCCGGGTCGCCGGCGATCAGCAGACCGCCCAGCCGGTCGGCCAGCGGCAGGGCGGCCCGCAGCAGGTCGCGCGGAAGCCCGGCCGCCGAGGATGGCGGTGCCATCGGCGACTCCGCTGCCGGGACGCTGTCCGCCGCCGGCCGGCCGAGGGTGCCGATCCCCTCCACCACCAGCGCGAGGGCGTCGGCCAGCCGGTCGAGCACGCCGTCCTCCAGGACCGGCGGCACCGTCATCGCGCCGGCCTCGATCCGCCCGGCCAGGGCGGACAGGTCCATGGCGCCGACCGTGGCCGCGGTGCCCTTCAGCGTGTGGGACAGTCGCAGCACGTCCTTCCAGCGCTCCTCCCGCACCGCGGCGGCCAGGCGCACGGCCTCCCCCTCGTGGATGGCGGCGAAATCGGTCAGGATTCGGCGCAGCAGGGCGAGGTTGCCGTTCACGTTGCGCCGGGCGACGGCAAGGTCGAGCGCCGGCAGGCTGTCGGGCAGCGCCGGGGCGGCCGACACGGCTGCGGCCGGCATCGCGACCGTTCCGGCTGCGGCACCCCCGATCCCGCGCACCGGCTTCAGCCAGCGGGCGAGCGCCGCATACAGCGTGTCCGGATCGATCGGCTTGGAGACATGGTCGTTCATGCCGGAATCGAGGCAGCGTTCGCGGTCGCCGGCCATGGCGTGGGCGGTCATGGCGATGATCGGCAGGCTCGACAGCTCCAGGTCGCGGCGGATCAGCCGCGTCGTCTCATAGCCGTCGAGCCCCGGCATCTGCACGTCCATCAGCACGAGGTCGAACTTCACCTCGCGCAGGCACTGCAGGGCCTCCTCGCCGCTGCCGACCACGGTCGCCTCGATGCCGACCAGTTCCAACAGGCCGCAGGCGACCTGCTGGTTGACCGGATTGTCCTCCACCAGCAGAACGCTGCGCCCGACCAGTGCCGAAAGCTCCGTCGACTGGGTGGGGTCGTTCGCCCGGCGTGCGGTATCGGCGGGCCGGGCCGCCCCGCCCAGCGCCATCATCACCGAATCGAACATGGCGGAGGGCGTCACCGGCTTTTCCAGCACGGCGGTGACCGCGCCCAGCGCACCGTCCAGCGCCCCTTGCACCCCATCGGCGCCATAGGCGGTGGTCATCACCACCGGCGGCTGGGCACCGGGCAGCGTGCGCAGACGGCGCAGCGTCTCCACCCCGTCGAGGTCCGGCATGCGCCAGTCCAGCACCACCAGCTCCACCGCCGGCTTCGCCCCGGCCTGCCCCTCCTCCAGCCGGCGCAGCGCCGACCAGCCGTCGCCGACCGATTCCACGGTCAGACCGAAGCGTTCCAGCATGTCGGTCAGGATGGAGCGCACGGCGTCGCTGTCGTCCACCACCAGAACCCGGCGTTCCATCAGGTCGCGCGGCAGCCGGTCGTCGGCGGTGTCGCCGGCCGCGACCCGGCAGCGGATGGCGAAGCGGAAGATGCTGCCTTCCCCCGGCCGGCTTTCCACCGACACGCCGCCGCCCATCAGCTCCACCAGTTGCCGGCAGATCGCCAGCCCCAGCCCGGTGCCGCCGAAGCGCCGCGTGGTGGAGCTGTCGGCCTGGGTAAAAGGGCGGAACAGCGCAGCCGCCTGTTCCGGCGACATGCCGATGCCGGTGTCGCAGACCTCCACCTCCAGCCGGTAATCGTCGCCGGTGCCGATGCGCCCGTCCACCGTCACCACCACCTCGCCCCGCTCCGTGAACTTCACGGCGTTGGAGACGAGGTTGAGAATCACCTGCCCCAGCCTCAGCGGGTCGCCGACCAGCGCTCCCGGCACGCCGCCATGCAGGTCGACGATCAGCTCCAGCCCCTTTTCCCGCACCTTGGGCAGGACGACCGTCGCCACCTCCTGCAGCACGTCGCCGATGTGGAAGGGGATCGCCTCGATCGTCAGCTTTCCGGCCTCGACCTTCGAGAAGTCGAGGATGTCGTTGATGATGCCGAGCAGGCTGCGCGAGGAGGCGTGGATCTTGTCCAGATAGTCGCGCTGACGCGGCGTCAGCTCCGTCTTCATCATCAGATGGCTGAGCCCGATCACCGCGTTCATCGGCGTGCGGATCTCGTGGCTCATGTTGGCCAGGAAGTCGCTCTTCTGCCGGTTGGCGCGGTCGGCCTCCTCCTTGGCGCGGGCCAGCTCGTCCTCGGTCCGCTTGCGGTCGGTCACGTCCTTGTGGATGCCGGTGATGCGGGTGGGCAGGCCGTCCGCATCGCGCTCCGTCACCTTGCCGGCCGACAGGATCCAGACCCAGGCGCCGGACTTGTGGCGCATGCGGAACTCGACCTCGTAGACCGCGGCGCGGCCGGCCACATGCTCCTCCAGCGTCGCCAGCACGCGCTCCCGGTCGCCCTCGTGCAGCAGCCCGAGCCAGGTGGAGCCGTTGCCGGGAAGCTCGCCGGGGGCATAGCCCAGCATGCCGAGCCAGCGGTCGGAGAAATAGGCGTGACCCGTCACCGGGTTCCAGTCCCACAGCCCGGTGTTGGAGGCGTCGAGCGCCACCGTCAGCCGCTCCTCGCTTTCCTGCAGGGCCGTCAGTATGCGCTGGCGTTCGGTGATGTCCTGGAAGACGGTGACGGAACCGACGATGCGGCCATCCTCGCGCAGCGGCACCGCGGTGATGGCGATGGGGAAGATGGTGCCGTCGCGCCGGACGAAATGGTCGGTTTCCGAACGATGGATCTCGCCACGCCGGACGGTGTTCAGCACCGCGCAGTCCGCGCCGGAGACCTGCTGCCCCTGTCCATCCATGTAGTGGACGGCGTCATGCAGGGTGATGCCGCGCAGATCCGCCAACGACCAGCCGAGCAGACGTTCGGCTTCCGGATTCAGGAAGGTGCAGAAGCCGTTGCGGTCCAGCGAGAAGACGCCCTCGCCCATGCTGTCGGTGATGCTCTGCAGGAAGCGCCGGCTGTCCTCAAGCTCCGCCTCCATCCGCTTGCGCTCGGTGATGTCGGTGCGGATGGCGATGTACTGGTGCGGCTGGCCGTCGGCGGTCAGCAGCGGGACGATGGTCGCCGCGACCCAATACTCCTCGCCCGCTTTGGTGCGGTTGCAGATCTCGCCGTGCCAGACCTGCCCGTCCATGACGGTGTGCCACATCTCCGCGAAGAAGCCGGAGGGGTGGCGGCCGGAACTGACGATGCGGTGCGACCGGCCCAGCAACTCCTCGCGGCTGAAGCCGCTGATCTGGCAGAACTTGTCGTTGGCGTAGGTGATGATGCCGCGGTGGTCGGTGATGCTGACGATCGCATGCTGGTCGAGCGCGAATTTCTGCTGCTCCAGCGCCCGAAGCGCCGCCGACCGCTCCTCCACCAGCGCCGCCATAAGCTGGCTCAGCCGTTCCAGGCTGTCGGTTGGGCTGCTGTCGGCGGAATCCGGCAGTTCGGGGCGGCCGTCTGCCCGCAGCAGGCTGTTGGCGATGCCGCGCAGCCGGCGGATGGCATGGGCCTGGGCCGCCGCCTCGCGCCGCAGCCGCTCGTTGGTGTCTGCCAACTCCTCCGAACTCAGCTGCAGGCTGCGCGCCCTGAGCGTCAGGTCGCGGTCGGCCTGCTCATAGCTCTGGCCGATGCGGGCGAACAGCGCCGGCAGCGAGTCCAGCATCCGCGCCGCGTCGGCCGACAGGCCGGGGGTGCCGGCGAGCGCCTTCAGCTCGGTCAGGACGGAGTCCGCCGCCTCGGCGGTCGGCAGGCCCAGCACCCGCTTGAACTGGCTTTGCAGCAGGCGGTGCATGCGGTCAGCGTTCCGTCAGCAGGGCGACCGTCATCGTCTGGTTGTGCAGCCGGCAATCGACCAGATCGCGCATCGGCCCGATCTCCCCATAAGAATAGAAGCCGGCCAGTACGGCGCCGGGCCCCATACGGTCCGCCACCGCCTGCACCTCCTCCTCCACCCGGTCGCCCATCACCAGCTTGCGCCCGACGCAGCTGACCAGAAGGGCGAGCCGGTCGCCCTGCGCTCCGCCCCCTCCCTCGCTGCCGGCCGCAGCAATGGCGCCGGCCTGCTCCGCTCCGTCGACCAGCCCGTCGGTGCTGGCGTGCATCAGCCGCAGGAAGAAGCCCTCCTCCACCGTGCCGGCCAGGATCAGGCCGCCGGCCGCCTCGTCGATGCCGAGGATGGTGCGGATCAGCCCGACCGAATCATGGTTGCCGTTCAGCAGTTCGAACGGAAACAGCAAGCCCGACGCCGGCAGGTCGCGGGCATAGTCGCCGAGATAGCGCTTGTAGACGTTCAGCGCCGGCTCGCCGTCCAACTGGAGCAGCAGGTTGCCGACGGCCTTCGTCACCTTGCGAGCCGGCCCGAACGGTTCCCATCCGCCGACGGAGCCGAGGCCGAGATGCAGGCTTCTGCCGTAAAATCCGACCGCCACCGCCCGGCTGTCGGACACGCCGGACGGCCCCAGCACCAGCGTGCGGACGAAGGCGCCGCCGTCGCCGGCCAGCCCGCCCGACACCGGAAGACCCGCCGGCAGGCGCGAGGACAGCCCGTCGATCAACGCGCTGCCGTTCACGCCGACGCCGCGGGCGAACAGCAGAACCCCTGACAATCCGGGCCGGGCGGCAAGCGCCTTTCCCAGCACTTCCCCCGCCTGCTGGCTGTCGGCGGCGGAGGCGATGTCGGCCTCGACCGCGACCGCATCGCCGCCACGGTCGAAGCGGATGGCGGTGACGGTGCAGGACCCGTCGAGCACGGCGTCGCCGGCGATCTCGCCCGCCGTGCTGCATCCGGCGATCACCGCGCCGGGGAATGCGGAGGCCAACCGGGCGGCGAGGTCCGGGCCGTCGAAGATGTCGAAGGAACCGAACACCAGGACGAGATCGGCCGGTTGCGGAGCCAGCTCCGCCGCCGGAGGTGCGAACGCCGCCTGCCAGACCCGCATGCCACTCCCCCTCGCCGATGATTTCCGGGGCAGACTATCACGCGGCCGGAGTCGGGGAGAGGCCCTATAACGTTCGGGGGTGGCGGATGGTCATAATGACGCACGCCGCATCAGCCGTCGGGTGGTCGTAACCCAAAATGGCTAGAACCCGGAATGGCGGAAAATGAGAGTTCCTCCGTAAGGATCTGTCAACCACACTGCGGTATGGTTGGTCTGCCAAGCAGTGCGGATCGGTGCCAATCTCCGGGAGTGGGGGAGCGGTCTGCGGCCGGCAGGAACGAACAAAACGGGCAAAAAGCCCGATCTGACGCATTTTCCGGGGAGCAGGACGCATATGACGATGGACGCGCGCGACGACACCACGAGGACGAACCGCCAGGACGGCACCCCACGCAGCAGACGGATGGGGGTACGCGGCAAGCTTCTGCTCGCATTCGCCGGTATGGCCGGCATGACGGTCGCCGCCAGCATCGTCGGGCTGACGTCCTTCTCGGCGGTGGAACGGCCGCTGACGCAGATCGTTGGCACCGGCCTGCCGGAGATGGAACTGGCCAAGCGCCTGTCGGGCGAAAGCAGCGGCATCGCCGCCGCCGCCCCGGTGCTGGCCGCGGCGGAAAGCCAGAGCGAGCGCGAGCGCGTCTATGGCGAGATCATGGGCAACGGCAAGGCGCTGGGCGCCCTGGTGGAGGAACTGGCCTCCCACCGGTCCGGCGACCCGCGGATCGGCGAGCTGCGCAGCAAGACCGAAGGGCTGATCGCCACGCTGGAGCATGGCAACGCCGCGGCCAACCAGCGCCTGTCCGTCCGCGGCACGCGCGAGGCGATGGCCGTCGATCTGGCGAAATCCTACGACGCTTTCCTGTCCAACCTCGCTCCGCTGACCGAGCGGGCTGGCGCCACCCTCCGCAGCAAGGGCGAGACGCTGGACAACAGCACCGAGCGCGACATGAACGCGCTGGGCGACGCCGTCCGCTCCCTGATCACCATGTTTGAAGTGCGCGGCGACCTGGGCGTGGCGTCGGAGTCCCTGACCCGCGCCGGGAGTGCGGAGACCGCCTTCGCCGTCACCCAGCACCAGCAGAGCTATCTGGAAGCGGCCGCCCGTATCGTCAGCGCCACCGCGCAGATCGGCAGCCGCCTGAGCAAGGAGGCCTCCGACGGTCTCGACGCCTTCTTCCAGCTGGGCGACGGCGCCACCGGCATCTTCGACATGCGCCGCAAGGCCCTGGAACTGCCGATCGGCAGCGCCGAACGGGAAGCCCTGCGCCAGAAGACGGCCGATGTCCTGGCCGACGCCGCACGCCGGCAGGCGTCCCTGCTGGAGCAGATGGAATCGCCGTTGATGCGGCTGAAGGCGGAAATCAAGCTGTCGAGCGTCAATGTCCGCTCGCAGACCCGCGATTCCATGCAGGATCTGCTGGGCGACGGGCTGGCCCGTTTCCGCAGCTATCTGGAGTTGTCGACCTACGCCGCCGCCACCGTCGGCGCGCTGAACGAGGCGACGCAGGCACCCAGCGCCGAACGGCTGACGATGCTGGAAACCCGTTTCACCACCGCCGCCAAGGCGATGGAGGAGCGGCTGAAGGCGCTGCAGGTCACCGGCGACGACGGGCTGCCGAAGCTGGTCAAGAGCGCCGAGGTCCTGGCCGGATTCGGCAAGGGCGACACCAGCCTGTTCAAGCTGCGCCGCTCCGAACTCGCCGCCGCCGAAGAGAACGTGAAGGTCCTGGCGGAGAATCGCCAGATCGCCCGGCAGTTCGCCGGCATGATCGACGACCAGATCTCCGCGATGAAGCAGGAGGCGGACACCGCAGCCGCCGGGGCGACCGATGCGCTGTCGGCCGGCCGCAAGATGCTGATCCTGTTCGCGGTCGCCAGCCTGATCGGTGCCGCCGCTCTCGCGTGGTTCGTCGTCGGCCGCAACATCGTCGCGCGCATCAGCCAGCTGTCCGATGCCATGCGGGCGATCGCCGCCGGAAACCTGAACGCGCCTATCCCCGCTGCCGGTTCCGACGAGATCGGCGACATGACCCGGGCCCTGATGGTCTTCCGCGACACCGCCAACGAGGCGAGCGCCGCCAACGCCCGTGCCGAGGCGGAGCGCAGCCGTGCTGCCGGCGAACGCCGCCGCGCCATGGTCGAGATGGCGGAGAATTTCGAGAGCAGCGTGCGCGGCGTGCTCGACCGCGTCGCCCGCGCCGCCGGCGAGATGCAGGACATGGCCCAGCGCATGAGCCGCAACGCCGAGGCCACCACCGGCGAGGCGGCCACCGCCGCCAGCACCTCGCAGCAGGCCGAAGGCAGCGTCAAGGCGGTGGCTGCGGCGACGGAGGAGTTGTCGGCTTCGATCCAGGAGATCGGCAGCCAGGTCCACGCCTCCAGCCAGATCGCCCGCAAGGCGGCGACCGAGGCCGAACGCACCGACCGCACGGTGGAGGGGCTGTCGCAATCCGCCAACAAGATCGGCGAAGTGGTGCAACTCATCAACGACATCGCCAGCCAGACCAACCTGCTGGCGTTGAACGCGACGATCGAGGCCGCCCGCGCCGGGGAGGCCGGCAAGGGCTTCGCCGTCGTGGCGTCGGAGGTCAAGAGCCTCGCCAACCAGACCGGCAAGGCGACGGAGGAGATCTCCAGCCAGATCCAGGCGATGCAGTCGGTGACTCAGGAGGCGGTGGATGCCATCCGCTCCATCGCCGGCACCATCCGCGAGATCAACGAGATCGCCGCCACCGTCGCCGCGGCGGTCGAGCAGCAGAGTGCCGCCACCCGCGAGATCGCCCGCAATGTGGGCGAGGCCGCCGACGGCACCCAGCATGTCCGCCGCAACATCGATTCCGTCGCCCGCGCCGCCGCGGAATCCGGCGAATCCGCCACCCGCGTGCTGACCGCCTCCTCCACCGTCGCCGACGAGGTGCGGTCGCTGGGGTCCCAGGTCGACGGCCTGGTCAACCGCATGCGGGCGGGCTGACCGGTCCTCAGAAGCGATAGGCCACAAAAAGAAAGCCCCTCTCCTTTACCGGAGAGGGGCTTTCTTTATGCCAAGACGGTCGCTCAGCGGCGACGCGGCTCCACCATGATCGGCCGCCAGATCACCGCGGCGCCGGCACCGGCGCCACAGGCGCCGCCGCAGAATTCCTCGTGTGTATCGGTGGCGCCGCCCTGGGTGCTGGGGGTGCCGCCCTGGGTGTTGATGCCGGCCCGCGCCTGTTGCTGCTGGGCCATCTGCTGCTGCTGGGATTGAGTGGTCATACCATTTCTCCTCTCGGGGAGGCATGGGGTATCAAAATATTCAGAGGCGATCAACTTGGATTTTCGGCTGATATCTCGTGACTTATTTTGGCCAGCCCCCAAGAACCGCCGCTTGTTTTGCGCTGCCGAAGAGTTGATCGTGCACCGCACAAGAAAAGGGCAAGTCGGACCAAGCCCTTCGTCTGCAAACAAAATGCGCCCTTCCTCGCGGTGGAGGAAAGGCGCGTTCGTGGGCAACGCTACGGCGGAAAGCCGCGCGGTGGTGCGGTGCAGTAAAGCGGTCAGCCGCTGTTGCGCAGACCGGCGGCGATACCGTTGATGGTCAGATGGATGCCGCGGGCGATCTGCTCGCCACTGTCGCTGGTGCGGTGGCGCTTCAGCAACTCGACCTGGACATGGTTCAGCGGGTCCAGATAGGGGAAGCGGTTGCGGATCGACCGCGCCAGCAGCGGGTTGTTCTCAAGCAGGGCCGTCTGGCCGGTGATCGCCAGCAGCGCGTCGATGCTGTCCTGCCACTCCGCCCGGATGCGGGAGAAGATGGCGTCGCGCAGCGCCGGGTCCGACACCAGCCCGGCATAGCGCGACGCAATGGCGATGTTCGACTTGGACAGCACCATGTCCATGTTGGACAGCAGCGTGCTGAAGAAGCCCCAGTCGCGGTGCATGGCGCGCAGCCGTTCCATCCCGTCGGGATGCTGGGCCAGATACGCCTTCACTGCCGATCCGAAGCCGTACCAGCCCGGCAGCATCAGGCGGCATTGCGCCCAGCTGAACACCCAGGGGATGGCGCGCAGATCCTCGATGCTGGTCGACTTCTTGCGCGACGCCGGACGGCTGCCGATGTTCAGGTTGGCGATCTCGCCGATCACCGTCGATTCCCAGAAATACTTCTCGAAGCCCTCGGTGTCGTAAACCAGCCCGCGATAGGCCTTGAAGGCGTGCTCCGACAGCTCTTCCATGGTCTGGAGGAACTGATCAGAACAGGGGGCGGCCGATTCCGGGTGCAGCAGCGTGGCTTCCAATGTCGCCGCGGCAAGCGTTTCCAGGTTGCGGCGGCCGACTTCCGGGTTGGAATATTTGCCGGCGATGACCTCGCCCTGTTCGGTGATGCGGATGGCGCCCTGCACGGCACCGGCCGGTTGGGCGAGGATCGCCTGATAGCTGGGGCCGCCGCCGCGGCCGACCGAACCGCCGCGGCCGTGGAACAGCCGCAGCCGCACGCCATGCTTGGCGAACACCTCGACCAGTGCGATCTCGGCCTTGTACAGCTCCCAGCCTGAAGTGAGGAAACCGCCGTCCTTGTTGCTGTCCGAATAGCCGAGCATCACCTCCTGCAGGTTGCCGCGGCTCTCCAGGAAGCGCCGGTAGGTCGGGATCGACAGCAGCCGGTCCATGGTGACGGCGCAGTTGCGCAGATCGCCGATGGTCTCGAACAGCGGCGCGATGTTCAGGTCCAGCGCCTTTTCCTTCGGCCGCAGCAGCCCGGCTTCCTTCAGCAGGACGGCGACCTCAAGGATGTCCGACACGCCGTCGGTCTTGGAGATGACGCAGTTCACCACCGCATCGGCGCCGAAGCGGGCGCGGGATTCGGCGGCGGTGCGCAGGATGTCCAGTTCGGACCCGGTCTCCTCCGAATAATCGGCGTAGCGCGAGGCGAGCGGACGGTTGGTTTCGAGCTCCCGCACCAGCAGTTCGATCCGTTCGTCCTCCGACAGCGTCTTGTAATCCACGCCGACGTCGGCGAAGGACAGCAGTTCCGCCACGGACCGCTCATGCACGTCGGAGTTCTGGCGCAGGTCGATGCTGGCCAGATGGAAACCGAACAGGTCCACCGCGCGTCGCAGGTGGCGCAGCCGGCCCTTGGCGAGTGCGGCCGAACCGTTGACGGTCAGCGAGCGGTCGATGATGTCGAGGTCGGCGCGGAACTCCGCCGGGGTCAGGTAGGGCGGTGCGTCGCCCACGGCGTGGCGCGGCGCCTCCAGCCCGTCCAGCGTCCGCAGGGTCGCGGCGACCCGCGCATAGAGGCCGGAAATGGCGCGGCGGTACGGCTCCAGCTTGCGGTGCGGCGAGGGATCGGGCGAGCGTTCGGCCAACTGGCGCAGCGGCTCCGACACGTCGATGACGCGGGTGCTCAGCGACAGCTCCGACCCCAGCGTGTGCAGTTCATCCAGATAGAATTGCAGGGCGCGGGTGCTCTGCATCCGCATCGCCTGCCGCAGGACGGGGGCGGTGACGAAGGGGTTGCCATCGCGGTCGCCGCCGATCCAGCTGCCCATGCGCAGGAAGGACGGCAGCTCCGTCGTCGCCCAGGACGGGTCGGTCTTGCGCAGATGGTCTTCCAGCTGAGCGTAGAAGCGCGGCATCTCGCGCAGGAAGGTGTAGTCGTAGAAGGTCAGGCCGTTCGCCACCTCGTCGGTTACCGCCAGCTTGGTGGCGCGCAGGATCGCGGTCTGCCACAGCGTCAGCACGGCGCGCTGGAGCGATTCGAGGTTGGTCTCCTCCTCCTCCGGCGTCATCGGCCCGTGGTCGCGCTCCGCCAGCAGGTTGGCGACCGCCATCTGCACGGTCAGGATGCTCTTGCGCTGCACCTCGGTCGGGTGGGCGGTCAGCACCGGGCTGACCAGCGCGCCGTCGAAGAACTCCTTCAGCTGCTGGGTGGTGACGCCGGCCTTCGTCGCCTCGTCCAGCGCGTGGGCCATCGTGCCTTCGCGCGGGGCCGACCCGGCGAGCGCATGGGCGCGGGTGCGGCGGATGTGGTGCTGGTCCTCGGCGATGTTGGCGAGGTGCGAGAAGAAGCTGTAGGCCCGCACCACCCGCGCCGTCTGCGGCGGCGACAGGCTGTTCAGGATCGCCTCCAGCTCCTTGCGGGCGCCCTGGTCCTCTTCACGGTGGAAGCGGATGGAGGTCTGGCGGATCCGCTCGACGATGTCGAACACCGCCTCCCCCTCCTGGCTGCGGACGGTGTCGCCCAGGATGCGCCCCAGCAGGCGGATATCTTCGCGGAGCGGCTGGTCCTTCGTCTCGGAACTTTCCTGCAGCAGGATGGCGGACATGGGCGACGGTTTCCTGGTCGAGGATTGACGGATACGGGTCGATGCGCGAACGCTGGATACTTGAATGGGGATGATCAAAGTCCGGGCAGGAGAATCCCCCTGCACGCGAAGTGGTCAGACCATCGGCGACAGCATGCCCATTCTGTCAGAAGTTTCAACCGTCCGTGTGCTGGTGCGAAATGATTTCCATAATTCGCAGCGCTGAGAAATGCGACGTCGCATAAGGGCATGCGCATAGGCCCGCCCGGTCTCCCAGCCTCCTGCGCAAAATCGCATGCGCGCGGCACTACCATACAAGTTTCGGCTTGCGGGCGCCCGGCTACCATACTAGCATTTGGACGGGTTACGAATTATCCGCATCTTCCGCTACATCGATCGCAGTCCGGCCGGGCCCCTGGTGCGCCGGCCGCTTCCAGCTTGCCGGCCACACCCAAAAAATGCCTTGAACGGGAGGGACCTTCCAATGATCGACCTCGGGATTTCGAGACGCGGCTTCCTTGCGGCCTCCGCCGGCACCGCCGGTTTGCTGGCTGCCGGCCGTCCGGTTTTCGCGGCCTTGCAGAAGCCGGCGAGCCCGGTCACGCTGAACGTGGTGGATGTCGCCGGCAATCTGGCGCTGACCCAGAAGGCGATCGAGAACTACCGCAAGGCCAAGCCCGACTGGGCCTCGCGCATCGTCTTCTCCAAGGCGCCGGCGCCGGAACTTCCCGGCAAGCTGAAGGCGCAGCAGGACGCCAACCGGGTCGACATCGATCTGGTGCTTACCGGCACCGACGTGCTGTCGGCCGGCATCGACCAGAAGCTGTGGATCAATTTGCTGCCGGATCGCGCCGGTGACCTGCCGAAGCTGTCCGACATCTATCTGGAGCCCGCCGCCCGCATGCAGGGTCTCGCCGAAGGCCAGGGGGTCGTCGTCACCTACTACCCGTCGGGCCCGCTGTTCGAATATGCGCCGGAACGGGTGAAGCAGGTGCCGAAGACGGCGGCGGAGCTGCTGTCCTGGGCGAAGGCCAACCCGAAGCGCTTCGCCTATGCCCGCCCAGCCAATTCCGGTCCCGGCCGCACCTTCCTGATGGGGCTGCCCTACATCCTGGGCGACAAGGATCCCAAGGATCCCGTCAATGGCTGGGAGAAGACCTGGGCTTACCTGCGCGAACTGGGCGAGACCATCGAGGCCTATCCGGCCGGCACCACCCCGACCATGAAGGCGCTGGGCGAAGGGTCGCTCGACATCATCGTCTCGACCACCGGCTGGGACATCAACCCGCGGGTGCTCGGCGTGGTGCCGAAGTCGGCCGAGGTTTTCGCGGTGGAGAATTTCCGCTGGGTCGCCGACGCCCATTACATGTGCATCCCCAAGGGCGTGTCGGCGGAAAAGTTGGCCGTCATCCTGGACCTGATGAATCACCTGCTGACCCCGGCGCAGCAGGCCTACACCTATGACGAGGGCTATTTCTATCCCGGCCCGGCGGTGAAGGGCGTGACGCTCGCCATGGCGCCGAAGGAAAGCCAGGACGCCATCGCCGAGTTCGGCCGCCCGTCCTACGACAAGCTGATCGCCGACCACCCCATCGAACTGCCGCTCGCCGCCGACAAGCTGGTCCAGGCCTTCCGCCGCTGGGACGAGGAGATCGGCGCGCGCAAGGGCAAGTGACAGCGTTCCAGCTGACGACAGCGCCCCATTCGCAAGCCCTCTCCCGGGGCGGGAGAGGGCGCAAACTGCGACAGCGCTCCATCCAGCCACAGGACCCCGGAATGAACGTCGGACCCACCACCTTCAAGCAACTGCACCTTCAGGGAGTGAGGCGGGAGTTCGACGCCTTCACGGCGCTGAAAGGGCTGGACCTCACCATCGAGCGAGGCGAGTTCATCGCCCTGCTCGGCCCCTCGGGCTGCGGCAAGACCACCGCGCTGAACTGCATCGCCGGGCTGCTGCCCGTCAGCGGCGGACGCATCATGCTGGATGACCGCCGGGTCGACGTGCTGCGGCCGGAAGAGCGCGGCTTCGGCATGGTCTTCCAGAATTACGCCCTGTTCCCGCACATGACCGTGCGCAAGAACATCGGTTTCGGCCTGCGCATGCGCGGCGTTCCGAAGCCGGAACTGGAAAAGCGCGTCGACGCCGCACTGGCGGCGGTGCGCCTGGAATCCCAGGCGGAGAAGCTGCCCGGCCAGCTGTCGGGCGGCCAGCAGCAGCGCGTCGCCATCGCCCGCGCCATCGTGGTCGAACCGCCGCTGGTGCTGATGGACGAGCCGCTCTCCAATCTGGACGCCAAGCTGCGGCTGGAGATGCGCCAGGAAATCCGCCGAATCCACCAGTCGCTCGGCTCCACCACCATCTACGTCACCCACGACCAGGAAGAGGCGCTGTCGCTGGCCGACCGCATCGTCGTGCTGCGCGACGGCGCCATCCGGCAGGTCGGCACCCCGGCGGAACTTTACGCCCTGCCCGCCCATCTCGACGTCGCCGACTTCATGGGTTTCCGCAACCGCGTCAATGGCGAACTGGTCGGGATGGAGGGCGAGGATGCCCTGCTCGACATCGAAGGCACGGTGATCCGCGGCCGGATGCGGGCCGCCTCCGCCGGCAAGGCGGCCGTCGCGGCGATCCGCCCCGACGATCTTGAGCCGACCGGCACCGACAGCGGCATTCCGGTGCGGGTGGAGGCGGTGGAGTATCGTGGCCGTGGCTTCCACGGCGTCGGCGTTACCGCGTCGGGGACGGAGCTGCATTTCGCCTCCCCTTATCCGCTGCAGCGGGGCGCCGCCATCCGGCTCGGCGCCGAGGCCGGCCGCGTGCTGGTGTTCGGTGACGCGCGATGAGCGCCGTCATGGAAGGCCGCGCCGAAGGCCCGACCCTGCGCCAGCGGCTGGCCGCCCGCGGCATCGACGGGGCGACCCTGCTGGTGCTGCCCTGCGTGGCGCTGATCCTGGGGCTGTTCATCTACCCGTTCCTGTACGGGCTGATGCTGTCCTTCGAGCCGAAGGACGGGTCGCTGTTCGGCAACTATGCCAGATTCTTCAGCGATCCGTTCCTCTACGGCACCATCTTCAAGACGCTGCGGCTGGCTTTCCCGGTGACGCTGCTGAACCTGCTGATCGCGATCCCCATCGCCTTCCGGGTGCGGCTGATGCGGCGCCAGCGGCTGCTGACCACCCTGCTGGTGCTGCCGATCACGCTCGGCACCGTGCTGGTCGCCGAAGGCATGCTGTTCTATTTCGGGCCGCAGGGCTGGTTCAACCGGGTCCTGATGGCGGTCGGGCTGCTGTCCACCCCGATTTCGGTGCTGAACGGCTATTGGGGCGTCTTCATCTCGCTGGTGCTGACCGGCTTCCCCTTCACCTTCCTGCTGACGCTGTCCTACGTCACCGGCATCGACCCGTCGCTGGAGAATGCGGCGGCGACGCTCGGCGCCGGGCCGGCCGCCCGCTTCCGTGAGGTCTTCCTGCCGCTGCTGATCCCCGGCCTCGCTATCACCTTCTGCCTGTCCTTCGTCCAGGCCTACTCGGTGCTGCCGTCGGCGGTGCTGGTCGGCGATCCGGCCAACGCCACGCGCGTCATCTCCATCGCCGCCTATCAGGCCGCGTTCGAGGAGTACGACTACTCCATGGCCTCGGCCATCGCGATGATCATGGGGGCGGTCCAATTGCTGGTGGTCGTGGCGGTTCTCGGCTGCCGCTCGCTGTTCTACCGCGGCCCCGCCGCGGGCGCCAAAGGCTGAGGAGAGGCGGCAATGCAGAAATCCATCATGTCCCGCCTGTGGGTCTTCGCCGTCTGGGCGGTGATCGGGCTGTTCCTTATCAATCTGATGGGGCTGATCGCCTCGGTGCTGACTTCTTCGGTGGCGACGCGCTGGCTCGGCACCTTGATCCCGGCGGGCTTCACCACCCGCTGGTATTTCGCCGCCTGGGACGAGTTCCAGCTGGGCGACGTGCTGTGGGTCACCTTCCAGGCGGTCGGGGCTGTGGTCCTGCTGTCCGGCCTGCTCGGTGTCCCGGCCGCCTATGCGCTGGCGCGGCGCGAATTCCCGGCCAAGCGGGCGGTGATGCTGCTTCTGCTTCTGCCCCTTCTGGTTCCGCCGATCACCTACGGCATCCCGCTGGCGACGGTGCTGTACAAGGCGGGATTGGGCGGCACGCTGACCGGCGTCATCCTGGCCAATCTGGTGCCCACCGTGCCCTTCGTGGTGCTGGTGATGATCCCCTTCATCGAGCAGATCGATCCCCGCACCGAGGCGGCCGCCCGCGTCTTCGGGGCCAACATCTTCCAGATGTTTGTCCATGTGCTGGTGCCGATGCTGATGCCGGGCGTGCTGGCGGCGCTGCTGCTGGTGCTGGTGCGGACCATCGGCATGTTCGAGCTGACCTTCCTGGTCTCCGGGCCCGGCAGCCAGACGCTGGTGGTGGCGCTTTACTACGCGGTGTTCGCCTCCGGCGTGCGGGCGGTGCAGTCGATCGACGCCATGGCGGTCATCTATATGGCCACCACGCTGGTCTGGCTGATCGTCGCCCTGCGCTTCGTCAACCCGACCCAGATCGTCGGCCGCGGCAAGCGTCCCGCAGCGTAAGCTCGGGGTTACGGCCCGGCTCCACTCAAGACCATGATGCCGGCATCATGGTCTTGCAGTCGGTCCCCACAATTTCCGTCGGCACAGGCCGACGGTTTATTTGTGGAACTCTGGTAGGGACTGTTTGGCGGGAAAGAGCTTTCGTTGGCAAATCCGCACCTTGCCAAGTCGGGGCGGCGGGAAATACTCTTGCCGCCGGCTTGGTATGGTAGTATCCTGATAGACCAGATATTCGCTCCGGTCCTTCGGGCCGGTTTCGAGGCGCCATAAACCATGACGTGCCGATGCTGAACAAGATCGACGTGGAATCCGGCGAACCGATCGCGCGGCGCGTGTACCGGGTGCTGCGCCAAGCCATCGTGACGATGCAGTTCCGTCCCGGTCAAGCCCTGTCCGAGCAGGAGATCGCCGACCAGCTCGGCGTCAGCCGCCAGCCGGTGCGCGAAGCCTTCATCAAGCTGAGCGAGTCGGGACTGCTGACCATCCGGCCGCAACGCGGGACCTTCGTCGTCAAGATCTCGGTCAAGCAGGTACTCGACGCCCGTTTCGTGCGCGAGGCGGTGGAGACTGCCGTGGTGCGCAAGGCCTGCGAAACCATCACGCCGGCCGGTATCGCCGAACTGCGCGACAACCTGAAGGCCCAGTGGGACATCGCCGACGAACCGGTTCCCGTGCGTTTCCTGGAACTGGACGAGGCCTTCCACCGGACCATCGCCATCGGGGCGGAGTGCGAGTATGCGTGGCGCATCGTCGAGGAGACGAAGGCCCAGATGGACCGCGTCCGCTATCTCAGCGTTCCTTACGCCACGCCGATCCGCCGGCTGATCTCGCAGCATCAGGCGGTGGTCGAGGCCATCGTCGCCCGCGACCCCGTCAAGGCGGAGGCGGCGATGGGGCTGCATCTGCGCGAGATCCTGACCTCCCTGCCCGAGTTGGAGGGCAAGTTCCCCGACCTGTTCACCCTGGATGACGCCGCGCCTCCGCCGCCCCAGAAGGCGGCCTCCCGAAATGCGGGCCGCGCGAGGGTTGCCGGAGCGCGCTGATCGGCCCAGCTTTAAGGGGATGGTGAGGGGCGGTCCGGCATGGTTCGCCCGTCTCCATCGACGGCGCGGTCGGGGAGATCAGTTCGCCCAGGGAACAATCCGGATTGCCCTTCTCCGAGTCCTGTGACATACTACCATACAAGAATGTGAGCCCGCAGCTCACCAGGAAGGAAACAGTTCCCATGCAAACGCCCGCATCGTCCTCTTCTCCTTCCGGTGCCCCGTCCCGGCGCCTCGACGCCTCCACACTGGCGACCCTGCCGGCGGCGGTGGCGCGGCCTGGTTACGACCGCAGGGATCTGGAGATCGGCATCGTCCATCTCGGCGTCGGCGCCTTCCAGCGCGCCCATCAGGCGGCCTATACCGACGCGCTGCTGGAGACGCAGTTCGGGGCGTGGGGCATCGCCGGGGTCAGCCTGCGCAGCCCCGACACCCGCGACGCGCTGGAACCGCAGGATGGGCTCTACACCGTCGCCGTGCGCGACGCGGACGGTGAGCGGCTGCGGGTGATCGGCTGCCTGCTGGAACTGCTGGTGGCGCATGAGGATCCGGAAGCGGTGCTGGAGCGGATGTGCCGCCCGTCGGTGCGCATCGTCACCCTGACGGTGACGGAGAAGGGCTATTGCCACGACCCGGCGACCGGGGCGCTGAACGAGGACCATCCCGACATCCGCCACGACCTGGACAATCCGGCCAAGCCGCGCACCGCCATCGGCTTCCTGGCCGAGGCGCTGTCCCGCCGCCGCGCCGCCGGGCTGCCGCCCTTCACCGTGCTGAGCTGCGACAACCTGCCGAGCAACGGCGACACCGTCGCCGGCATCCTGCGCCGCTTCGCCGAGCTGCGCGGTGCCGATTTCGGCGTCTGGGTGGCGGAGTCCGTCGCCTGCCCCAACAGCATGGTCGACCGCATCGTTCCGGCCACCACCGAGGCCGACCGTGCCCGCGTGTCCCAGTCTCTGGGCGTGCAGGACGCTTGGCCGGTGGTGACGGAGCCCTTCACCCAGTGGGTGGTCGAGGACCGCTTCCCCGCCGGTCGCCCGGCCTGGGAGACGGTGGGGGTCGAACTGGTCGCCGACGTCCACCCCTATGAGACGATGAAGCTGCGGCTGCTGAACGGCAGCCACTCGACCATCGCCTATCTGGGATATCTGGCGGGCTATGAGACGGTGTCGGACACCATGGCCGATCCCGTCTTCGCCACGCTGGTCCGCAACCTGATGGACCGCGAGACCGGGCCGACGCTGCACATGCCTCCCGGTGCGGATATGAAACAGTACAAGGACGCGCTGATCGCCCGCTTCCGCAATCCGGCGCTGCGCCACCGCACCTGGCAGATCGCCATGGACGGCACGCAGAAGCTGCCGCAGCGGCTGCTGAACCCGATCCGCGACCGGTTGGCCGCCGGCCTCTCCATCGACCGGCTGGCCTTGGCCGTCGCCGCCTGGATGCGCTACGTCGCCGGCACCGACGAGGCCGGCAAGCCCATCGACGTGCGCGACCCGCTGGCCGCGAAGCTGGCGGAGATCGCCGCATCCACCGCCGGCGACCCCGACCGGCTGGCCGAGGCTCTGTTCGGTCTGGCCGCAGTGTTTGGCGAAGATCTGCCGCGCGACCCGCGCTTCACCGGCCCGGTCACCGCCGCGCTCAACCGGCTGTTCGCCGAGGGTGCCCGCGCCGTGGTTGCCGCCACCGCCTGACCCCGCTTCACAGCATCATCTTCTTTAGGGAGTGTTCCCGTGGTTGCCCTGACCGTCGAAAAGCCGCATGTGCTGGCGCTCCGCCCCGAAAACGCCCCGGATGCCGGGCCGGTCAAGGCCGGAGAGGTGCTGGTCCGCGTCCGGCGCGCCGGGATCTGCGGGTCGGACCTGCACATCTACCACGGCTCCAACCCCTTCGCGGTCTATCCCCGCGTCATCGGCCACGAGTTCGCCGGCACGGTCGAGGCGGTGGGCGACGGCGTGGGCAATGTCGCGGTCGGCGACCATGTGGTGGTCGATCCGGTGGTGTCCTGCGGCCGCTGCTACGCCTGCCGCGCCGGGCGGACCAATGTCTGCGCCAATCTGGAGGTGTTCGGCGTCCATCGCGACGGCGGGTTCCGCAACCATGTCGTGGTGCCGGCAGCCAACGCCATCAAGGTGCGCTCCGACCTGCCCTTCTCGCTTGCCGCACTGGCGGAGCCGCTGTCCATCGCCGCGAACGTGCTGTCGCGCACCGGCATCGGCGCCGACGACACTCTGCTGGTCTATGGCGCCGGGACGGTGGGGCTGACGGTGGTGCAGGTCGCCAAGCTGCACGGCGCCCGCTGCATCGTCGCCGACCTGGACGACAAGCGGCTGGAGCGGGCGAAGGAGTTCGGCGCCGACGTCGTCCTCAACTCGTCGCGCGTGTCGGTGCCCGACGCGGTGCGCGACGAGAATGACGGGCTAGGGCCCACGGTTGTGATCGACGGCGCCGGCGTCCCGGCCCTGCTGGAGGAGGCCTGCCGCCTCGCCAGCCCGGCGGCGCGCATCGGCCTGCTGGGCTTCTCCCCCGCCCCCTGCAACGTCAGCCAGCAGGAGATCGTGAAGAAGGAGCTGACCCTGGTCGGTTCACGCCTGAACCGCCGCCTGCTGCCGCAGGTCATCGACTGGCTGGAGAGCGGCAAGCTGCAGCCGGCGGCGATGATCACCCAGGTCTTCCCGATCGCCGACGCGGCGAGCGCCTTCGCCCTGATCGAGACCGACCCGTCCAGCACGATCAAGGTCCAGCTCGACTTCGAAGGCTGACCGCCCGGCAAACGGCATCCACCAGCGAACAATGGCGGACCTGATCCGCCCATAACGGAGGAACACCAGGATGAACAGCAAGACCCCGATCTCCCGCCGCACGCTGGCGAAAAGCATCGGCCTCGGCGCCGGCATCGCCGCCGGTGCGACGCTGCTGGGCGGCATCGCCGCGCCGGCCATCGTTCGCGCCCAGGCCAAGACGACGCTGAAGCTCGGCCACCTCGCCAACGAGGACAATGTCTGGCACAAGGCCTCGCTGGTCTTCGCCGAGGAAGTCGCCAAGCGCACCAACGGCGCGGTCGAGGTCAAGGTGTTCCCCAACGAGCAGCTCGGCAAGGAAACCGACCTGATCAAGGGCATCCAGCTCGGCACCATCGATTTCACCATCACCGGTGAGTCGCTGCAGAACTGGGCGCCGGCCGCGGCGCTGCTGGCGGTTCCCTATGCCATCCGCGATCTCGACCATCTCGACAAGGTCGTCACCGGCGAGCCGGGCAAGAAGATCGCCGACGCCATCGAGCAGAAGACCCAGCTGATCCCGCTGACCTACTTCGCCCGCGGCCCGCGCAACCTGACCAGCAAGCGCCCGATCAAGTCGCCGGACGAGCTGAACGGCCTGAAGATGCGCGTCCCCAACGTGCCGCTGTTCGTGTCCTTCTGGCAGGGGCTGGGCGCCAAGCCGACGCCGATGGCCTTCTCGGAGGTCTTCACCGGCCTGCAGAACGATACCATCGAGGCGCAGGAGAACCCGCTGGCCCTCATCAAGTCGGCGAGCTTCTACGAGGTCCAGAAATACGTGAACCTGACGGAGCACGTCATCAGCTGGATCTATCTGGTTGGCGGGTCGAAGAAGCTGAACAAGATGCCGGCCGAGCAGCGCACCGCGATCATGGAAGCCGCCAAGGCCGCCCAGGCCGCCGAACGCAAGCTGTTCATCGAGGACGAGACCAAGCTGGCGGCCGACCTGAAGGCCAAGGGCATGGAATTCATCACTGTCGACAAGGCCGCCTTCGCCGAGAAGGGCCGCCCGGCCGTCGTCGCGGCGCTGTCGCCGGAGATCAAGCCGATCTACGACGAAATCCTCGCGGTGAAGTGAGGGGGAAGACCCTAGCCCTCTCCCGTCCCGGGAGTTATCCCCTCTCCCCCCCGGGGAGAGGGTTAGGGTGAGGGGGTCGCGCGGCGAGGATTCTCGAGAATCCACCCATGTGCATCCCCCTCACCCCGACCCTCTCCCCGGGGGGGAGAGGGAGATTGGGAGCAGTGCGCCCCCCCAAACCGCAAGAGCCTTTCCAATGCGCAACGCCTTTGCCGCCGCGGTGTCGGCCGTCTCCGCCCTTTGCCGCTGGGGAACCCTGGCGGCCATCGGCGTCCTCATCGTCGTCGTGACCATCCAGGTGCTGGGCCGCATTCCCGGTTTCCCCTCGCCGCCCTGGACGGAGGAGGTGGCCCGCTTCGCGCTGGTCCATCTCGTCGCCTTCTCCTGCGGGCTGGCGCTGCTGCGCGGCGAGCTGGTGAATGTCGACATGTTCATCCTGCTGCTGCCCAAGCCGCTGCAGACGGCGGTCGCCCGGCTGGTCGATCTGGCGATCCTGGTCTTTGCCATCGCCATCATCCCCGGTGCCTGGGATTACGTGGTCGGCAGCATTGGTGAGCGGGCGCGCTCCATCAACGTGCCGATGATCTGGGTCTATGTGGTGACGCTGATCATCCCGGTGTCGCTCGCCTTCTTCTCGATTGCCCGGCTGGCCGGGCTCGGGCGCGATTCCGCGCCGCCCAGCCATGGGGAAACCGTCTGATGGTCACCGCACTGTTCGTCACCTTCGCCGTCCTGCTGATCCTGGGCGCGCCGGTGGGCATCGCGCTGGGCGGGGCTTCGGCGGTCTATCTGGTCGGCAGCGACATCGACCTCGCGGTGGTTCCGCAATTCATGTATGCGGGCATGGACAGCTTCGTCCTGCTCTGCATCCCCGGCTTCGTGCTGGCCGGCAACCTGATGAACGGCGGCGGCATCACCGACCAGATCGTGCTGTTCAGCAACCGGCTGGTCGGCCACATCCGCGGCGGCCTCGGCCTTGCCAACGTGACGGGGTCGATGGTGTTCGCCGGTATCTCCGGCACAGCGGTGGCTGAAACGGCCTCCATCGGCGCTGTGATGATCCCTGCGATGCGCAAGTCCGGCTATGACGCGCCCTTCGCCGCCGCGGTGACCGCCGCCGCCTCCACCGTCGGGCCAATCATCCCACCCAGCGTGCCGATGATCATCGTCGGCACCCTGACCGGCCTGTCGGTCGGCAAGATGTTCATGGCCGGCGCCGTCCCGGGCCTGCTGCTGGGCATCGGCATGATGCTGACGGTCTGGATCCTGGCGCGGGTGCGCAACTATCCCCGGGAGCCGTGGCAGGGTTTCGGCGCCCTGCTGCGCGCCAGCCGCGGCGCCTTCTGGGCGCTGCTGATGACGGCGATCATCCTGTTCGGCATCGTCGGCGGCTATTTCACCCCGACCGAGGCCTCCATCGTCTCGGCGCTCTACGCCTTCGTCATCGGGCTGTTCGTCTACAAGGGCTTCAAGCTGCGCCAGCTGCCGGGAATCCTGTTGGAAAGCGCCATCGGGTCGGGCGGGCTGATCCTGCTGGTGGGTCTTGCCAACGTGTTCGGCTGGATCCTGACCAGCGAGCAGATCCCGCAGGCCATCGCCGCTTCGATGCTGGCGCTGACCACCAACAAGTATCTGATCATCCTACTGATCAACATCCTCCTGCTGATCGTCGGCACCTTCATGGAGACGATCGCCGCGCTGATCATCCTGTTCCCGCCGCTGCTGGCGGTGGCGACGCAGGTCGGCATCGACCCGATCCATTTCGCCACCTTCGCCGTGCTGAACCTGATGATCGGCCTGACCACCCCGCCGGTCGGCGTCTGCCTGTTCGTCGCGGCGAACATCGCGAAGATCTCGCTGGGCGCCATCACCAAGGCGATCTGGCCCTTCCTGCTCTGCAACATCGTGATCCTGTTCCTGGTCTCCTACATCCCGGCCCTGTCGCTGTGGCTGCCGAGCCTGCTTTTCCGCTGACACCCAAATCCAAAGCCCCTCTCTTTCCAAGGAGTTCGCAGCCATGGAACAATCCTGGCGCTGGTTCGGCCCCGAAGACGCCATCAAGCTGAACCACATCCGCCAAGCCGGCGCCACCGGCGTGGTCACCGCCCTGCACCACATCCCCTACGGCGTCGTCTGGTCGGTCGAGGAAATCCAGAAGCGCAAGGCGATGATCGAGTCCGACAAGGAACTCGGCCTCAGCTGGACCGTCACCGAAAGCCTGCCGGTGCACGAGGCGATCAAGATCGGCGAAGGCGACCTGACCGAGCTGTTCGACAACTACCGCCAGTCGATGCGCAACCTCGCCGCCTGCGGCGTGACCACCATCTGCTACAACTTCATGCCGGTTCTGGACTGGACGCGGACGGAGCTGGCGGCGGCGCTGCCGGGCGGCGGCACCTCGCTGCGCTTCAACGCCCATGAGCATGCCGCATTCGACGTCTACATGCTGGAACGTCCGGGCGCCGAGGAGGACCATTCCCCGGAGGTCCTCGCCAAGGCCAAGGAGTGGTTCGACCGCTCGTCGGAAAGCGACCGGGCGAAGCTGCTGTCGAACATCATGGCCGGCCTGCCGGGCGCCTATGACCGCTACGACATTCCCGGCCTGCGCAAGATGATCGCGCGCTTCAACGGCATGTCTGCCGACGGCCTGCGTGAGACGCTGGCCCGCTTCCTGCGCGAGGTGATCCCGACGGCGGAGGAGGTCGGCATCCGCATGGCGATCCACCCCGACGACCCGCCCCGCCCGCTGTTCGGCCTGCCCCGCATCGTCAGCACCGAGGACGACCTCGCCCATCTGATCAACGCGGTGAAGTCGCCGAACAACGGCCTGACCTTCTGCACCGGCTCGCTGGGCGCGGGGCAGACCAACAACGTGCCGGCGATGGCCAAGCGCTTCGCCGAGGACATCCATTTCGTCCACCTGCGCAACGTCGCCAAGGAGCCGGACGGGTCCTTCGAGGAAGCCGACCATCTCGGCGGCGACGTCGACATGGTGTCGGTCGTCACCACCCTGCTGGAGGAGCAGAAGCGCCGCCAGGACGCCGGCAACGACAACTGGCGCCTGCCCTTCCGCCCCGACCACGGGCATGAACTGCTGGACGATGTGGGCAAGCCGACCCACCCCGGCTACCCGATGATCGGCCGCCTGCGTGGTCTGGCCGAAATCCGCGGCGTGATGACCGCTGTCGCGGCGGTGAAGCAGCTGCCGATGTGAGTGGGGAGGCGCCGGCGTCACCCGCCGGCGCGCATCCCCAGCCGGGCGAGCTTTTTGTAGAAGGCGGCGCGGGAAATGCCGAGCGCCCGTGCCGCCTCCGTCGCCCGGCCGCCGCTGGCCGCGAGCGCACGGCCGAGCAGCCCGCGCTCGAACTCGTCGAAAGCCTCGTCATAGCCCGGTGAGGGCTGCGGCGTCGCATGAACCAGCGCCTGGACCGGCGTCGGACGCGTCACCTCTGCCGGTTCTGCATCCGCCAGATCCGGCAGCGCTTCGGCGAGGTCGGCGGCGGTCAGGCGGCGGTTGTCGGTCAGCAGGCAGGTGCGTTCCAGCACGTTGCGCAGCTCGCGCACATTGCCGGGCCAGCGGTGGCGGCTCAGCGCCTCGACCGCTTCCGGGGTCAGGCCGCGCAGGGGAAGGCCGCTGCGGGCGGCGATCTCTTGAAGAATAGACTCTGCGATGGCTTCCAGCCCGCCGCCCATCTCCGCCAGGGCCGGCAGGCGGATCGGCAGCACGTTCAGCCGGTAATAGAGGTCGGAGCGGAAGCGGCCGTCGCGGATCCGCTGCTCCAGATCGACATTCGTCGCCGCAATCACCCGCACATCCACCTTCACCGGACGGTCGGAGCCCAGCGGTTCGATCTCCTGCTCCTGCAATGCCCGCAGCAGCTTGGCCTGCAGCCCCAGCGGCATGTCGCCGATCTCGTCCAGGAACAGGGTGCCGCCATCGGCGGTCTTGAAGCGGCCTTCCCGGCCCCGGCGGTCCATCCCGGTATAGGCACCGGGCACCGCGCCGAAGAACTCCGCCTCCAGCAGCGTTTCCGGGATCGCCGCCACATTGACGCCAACGAAGGACCGGCCGCTGCGCGCTGACAGGCCGTGGATGGCCTGGGCGATCAGCTCCTTGCCGGTGCCGGTCTCGCCCAGCAGCAGGATCGGTGCATCGCTGCGGGCGGCGAGGCGGGCTTTGCGCTTGACCTCCAGGCAAACCGGGCTGTCGCCGACATAGCTTTGCAGCGTGTAGCGCGGCTGCCGCCCCTCGTCGAGCCGGCGTCGGGTCGCCGCGAGTTCGGCCTCCAGCCGCGACAGCTCGGCCAGCAGGGGTTTCAGGCGATGCAGACTGTCATAGAGGACGAAGCCGACGGCGCCGATGATCCCGCCGCGGTCGTCGGTCAGGGGAAATCGCGTCACCACCAGCCGCTGGGTGCCGAACAGCATCAGGTCGAGCAGGATCGGCTGGCCGGTCGCCAGCACCTGACGCATCTGCGAATGGGGGATGATCTCCTCCACCTCGCGGCCGATGGCCTCGGCGGGATCGGAGATGCCGAGCATGCGGGCGTATTTCTCGTTGATCCACACCACCCGCGCGTCGCGGTCGACCGCCACCGTGCCCTCGGACTGGGTTTCCAGCGCCTCGAACAGCGACGGGATGGCGCGGCTGCGCAGCAACGCGGCATTCCCGGCAAAAGCATCGCCTTCCAGGGGAACCGCCGCCCTGTCCGCTCCGCCCCGCCGTCCGCCGTCCGCCCGTTCCGTCACCCCAATCGCTCCCCATGATCGTCGCATCCAGGTGTTATCGGGACCGAGCCCGGATTCCGCAATGCCGGATTCCGCAATGGTAGAGAGACCCTCGGGGCAAGGCCGATCACAGTGCCGCAGGCTCTTGCGGAGTTGCGGCCGGCCGGTCCATGCTGCGGTGCCGTAGCGCTTTCCCGCTCCATTGCGGAACGGCCGCGCCACTCCTCCGGAGCCATCTTGCCCGTTCCGTCCGTTCCGCCATGCTGACCCTGCCGGCCCTTCTCCTGCTTGCCGCGGTGCTGGCGACCTTGTGGACGGCATGGCGCAGCTGGGCTCTGCCCCCCTTTCCCGGACGCTTCAACTTCGTGGCGATGCAGCTGTCCGCCTCCTGGTGGACGACGGCCGCAGCCATCGAAACCATCGTCCCGGCGCCGGCAGACAAGCTGTTCTGGGCCGAGATGGCGTGGTTCGGCATCGTCTGTACCCCCAGCTTCTGGGCACTGTTCCTGTGGTCCTACACGCAGGAGGAATTGGCGGCGCGCTGGCGGCTGGTGCCGGTCGTGGTGGGCGCGCTGACCTGGGCGGCGGCGCTGACCAACGATGCCCATCAGCTGATCTACACGTCGGTCCAACCGATCAGCGACGCGCCGGGCGCCGCGCTGGACTACAGCCACGGCCTGCTGTTCTTCGTCGTCACCATCTATCTCTATGCCTTCATGGTGATGAGCATCGTCGTCACCGCCAGCGGCATCCACCGGGCCACGCCGGCTTACCGCACCCATTACCTGGGCTTCCTGGTGGCGATGGCGGTGCCGTGGGTGGCGAATGTCGGCTACGTCACCGGCAACCTGACTCTGTTCGACTTCGACCCCACTCCCTTCAGCTTCCTGCTGATGGGCGCGGTGTTCTACTGGCTGATCACCCGGCGGCGCCTGTTCGTCCTGCTGCCGGTCGCCCGCGACGCCCTGCTGGACGCCGTACCCGACCCCGTTCTGGTGCTGGATGCCGACGGCACGGTGGTGGAGGCGAACCCGGCGGCCCTGGCGCTGGTGCCCGGCGGCACGCCGCTCGGCCGCCCGCTGGCGGATCTCCCCGGCTTGTCAGCACTGTCGCCGCGGGACATCACCCTACCGGTGCCGCTGACGCTGGAGAGCGACGGCGCAGTGCGCAGCTTCGAGGCGACGCGCGTCCCGCTCACCTCCGGCAATGCCGGCGGGCGTGTTGCCGCGCGCGAGGTCGGCTGCCTGCTGATGCTGCGCGACGTCACCCATCGCCGCCGGGCCGAAATGCGGCTGGAGGACATGGTGCGGCGCCTCGACCTCGCCCGGCTGGAGGCGGAGGAGCGGCTGGTGGCGGAGCAGGAGGCCAAGCGGGCGCTGAACGGCTTCCTGTCGATGGCGGCCCACGAGTTCAAGACGCCGCTCGCCATCATCGACGGCGCGGCCCAGCTTCTGCTGATGGATGCGGAGGTGAAGGCCCCCGGCATGCTGCCGCGGCTGGAGAAGATCCGTCGGGCCGTGCGCCGGCAGGTCAACATCCTGGAGACCTGTCTTGCCGACGACCGGCTGAGCGACCCGGCTTTCGCGTTGCGCCGCGATCCGCTGGATCTGCCGGCCCTGCTGCGCGCCGCCGCTTCGGCCCAGGGCGACGCCGCGCCCGGCCGGCGGATCGAGCTGGATCTGGACGGTTGTCCGGCCCGGATGACCGGCGACGGCCCGATGCTGGAGCTGTGCGTCCACAACCTGTTGAACAACGCGCTGAAATACTCGCCTCCCGGCACGCCGGTCCGGCTGCGCGCCTGCAGCGAGGACGGGCCGGACGGGCAATCACAGCTGGCGCTGTCGGTGGCCGACCAGGGAATCGGCATCCCCGACAGCGAGCGGGAGCGGGTGTTCGACCGGTTCTTCCGCGCGTCCAACACCGGAACGGCGGCGGGCAGCGGCGTCGGGCTGAACATGGTCCGCCGCATCGCGGCGCTGCATGGCGGGACGGTGACAGTGGACAGCAGGCTGGGCGAGGGCAGCGTTTTCACGTTGCGGCTTCCGCTATCCGAAGAGGCGCTCTGCGAAGACCGGATGGCCGGCATGCCGGCGGATTAATCCGTCGGAGAGATCGTTTCTTGCATTGATTGACAGGTGAAGGGAATAATCCCGCTCCCTCCATCTGGACCCTGGCAATATGAGCGATCACGACCCCACCGTCGTCCGGCCGGTGCCGAAACCCCGCGTCCCCCTGGGCATCGAAGAGGTGCTGGTCGCCATCACCATGGCGGTGGTGGCGCTGATCACCTTCGCCAACGTCGTGGTGCGCTACCTCACCGACGTCTCCTTCGCCTTCACCGAGGAATATTCGATCGCGCTGATGGTGATCCTGACCTTCCTCGGCGCCTCGGCCGCGGTGGTGAAGGACCGGCACATCCGCATCACCTTCATCACCGACAAGCTGTCGCCCACCAACCGCCGCCGGGCGGAGCAGTTCGCCATGGCCTGCGTGGCGGTGATGTACGGGCTGCTGGTGGTCTATGGCACCTGGACGACCTGGGACGATTACCGGTTCGAGGTGACCTCGCCGGCGCTGGGGCTGCCGCAGTGGATCTACACGATCTGGCTGCCGGTCCTGTCGCTGGTGGTGCTGGCCCGCACCATCGGCCGCATGATCCGCATCCATCGCGGCACCGAACCGCTGGAAACCGGACATATCCCGGAGGGCGAACCGTGATCACCAGCCTGCTCTTCGGGTCCTTCCTGGTCATGATGCTGGCGGGCGTGCCGATTGCCGCCGCCCTTGGGCTGGCCGGCACCGCCGCGATCGCCTTCGCCCATCTCGGCGTCATTTCGGTTCCGACCAGCGTCTATACCGGCATCGCCAAATATCCGCTGCTGACCATCCCGATGTTCGTGCTGGCCGGCACCATCTTCGACCGGTCGGGCGTGGCGCAGAAGCTGGTGCGTTTCGCCACCGCCATCGTCGGCCAGGGTAAGGGTGCACTGGCGATCATCGCGGTGGTGGTTGCGATGATGATGGGCGGCATCTCCGGTTCCGGCCCCGCCATCGCCGCGGCGGTCTGCGGCGTGATGGCGCCCAGCATGATCCGCGCCGGCTATCCCCGCCCCTACATCGCCAGCGTCATCGCGGCGGCGGCCGCCACCGACATCCTGATCCCGCCGTCGGTCGCCCTCATCATCTACAGCGTCCTGGTGCCGGCCGCCCCGACCACCTCGATGTTCGCCGCCGGCATCATTCCCGGTACGCTGGCCGGCCTTGCCCTGATCATCCCGGTCTTCTGGCTGGCGCGGAAACACAATCTGGGCGCCAAGCTGTCGAACGAGCCGCGACCGCCCTTCTGGCGCAGCCTGTGGGACGCATCGCTCGGCCTGTTCGCCAAGGTCATCATCCTGGGCGGCCTGCGGCTCGGCATCTTCACCCCGACCGAGGCGGCGGTGATCGCCGTGGCCTACGGCCTGCTGCTCGGCATGGTGGTCTACCGCACCATCCGCTTCCGCGATCTCTATTCCATGCTGGTGGAGGCGGCGGAGATCTCCGCCATCATCCTGACGGTGATCGCGCTGGCCAGCGTGTTCGGCTGGGCGCTGAGCACCCTGTCGGTGATCGACCCCATCGCCGACGCCATCATCCACTCGGGCCTTGGCGAATATGGCGTGATGGCGCTGCTGGTGGTGATGCTGACCATCATCGGCACCTTCCTGGACGGCATCTCGATCTTCATCATCCTGCTGCCGCTGCTGATCCCCATCGCCACCGCCTACAAGTGGGACCTGACCTGGTTCGGCGTCATCCTGACCCTGATGATCGCCGTCGGCCAGTTCACTCCGCCGATGGCCGTCAACCTGATGGTGGCCTGCCGCATGACCGGCTGTTCGATGGAAAGCACCCTGCGCTGGGTGATGTGGCCGCTGGTCACCATGCTGCTGGTGGTGGTCGCGGTGATCATCTGGCCGGAACTGGCGCTGTGGATGCCGCGGCAGATGGGGTTCTAGCAGGCTGCTGAAAAACTACCAGCGGTGAGCCTTGAGTTGGATCTCGTCGCCGTGGTGGATGCTGATTTCAACCTCGAGGCTCCCATCCTCGGCCAATTCGACCGTGCCGGTGCCGCGGATAGGGGTCATCTCGTCGCTGCCCTCGAAATCGAAGAAGATGGTGCTGACGCCAGTCTCGCACTCCAGGCCGGCTTGAAGGGCGCCGAACACCATCTCGCCGCGGCCGTCGACGTCGAAGCGGATGTAGGCCGGCTCGACCAGATCGAGATATGCACGGTCCCACTGGTCGGCTTCGATGAGGCGCCACTTGCCGAGCACCTTGCAGCGTCGCGCCGCCGTCATGGCGCCGTAGCCAGCAGCTTGGGCAGCCGGATCAGGTTGTAGGCTGCCGTGGCGAAGGTAAAGGCCCAGCCCACCCGGGCGGTGCCGCGGAAGCGGCTCTTGCGATGACCGGCCACCGTCTTGATCCAGCCGAATACCTCCTCGATGCGCTTGCGGCAGCGTTGGCTCACCTCGTAGCCGGAATGCCGGGTGGTGCGCGCGTCGATACGCGAACGCCGCCCGGAGATGTTCTGCGCCACGTGCGGCGTCGCCTTCAGTGACCGTAGGTCGGCGACGAAATCCGCCGTGTCGTAGCCCTTGTCGGCGCCCACCGTGATACGGTGCCGGCCTTCCATGGCGCCGATCAGGTCGAGCGCGGCGCTCCGCTCGGCGGTGCCGCTGGCCTGCGTGAGCGTCGCTCCAACCACCAGGCCGTTGCGGTTCTCCATTAGCACGTGCCCCATGAAGCTGAGCTTGGCCTCCTTGCCGCGCCCCTTGCGGAACAGCTTGGCTTCGGGATCGGTCAGACTGGTGTGCGTGTCGTTGCTGCGCCGCTCGCCGTGGAAGTTCCGTTCGCCGTTGCGTCCGGGCCCCGGTGGCTCGTCGCTCCCGTCCTTCGGACGGAAACTCTTCACGCTGGCCCAGGCTTCGATCAACGTCCCGTCCACCGAGAAGTGCTCGTCCGACAGCAAGCCTTTGACCTTGGCGTGCGCCACCACGGCACCGAGGAAAGTGCCGGCCACGTCGCCGGCGAGCAGGCGGTCGCGGTTCTTGGTGAACACTGTCGGGTGCCAGGCCGGATCGTCCACGCCCAGGCCGACGAACCAGCGGAACAGCAGATTGAAGTCAATCTGCTCGGCGAGCTGACGCTCCGAGCGGATCGAGTAAAAGGCTTGCAGCAGCAGCGCCTTGAGCACCTGTTCGGGCGGGATCGACGGCCGCCCGGTGCTGGCGTAAAGTCCGGCGAACGCCGTATCCATGCCGGCCAGCACCTCATCGACCACTGCCCGGATCGCCCGCAACGGATGCTTGGCCGGAACCCGCTCCTCCAGAGACACGTAGCTGAACATCCCGCCCTGATGCGACTGCCGTCCGCGCATACCCGTGACCTCACCTGACCACCGCAAGGAAAGCGAATCACAACCATGCCGCGCCGGGAAGGGTGTTTTTCAGCAGCCTGCTAGAGGAAGCGGGCGATGTCGCGGCTGGTCAGATGCAGGCTGGCCGCGGTGCCGTAGCCGCGCCCTGTGATCTTGCCGGCCGCCGCGGCCTCGAACGCGGTGCGGTGGGCGGCGGCGTAGGCGAGGCAGTCCTCCGGCGTCGGGTCCCGCCGGCCGAGCAGGGCGCGGAAGGCCAGCCGGTGGACGGCGCACCAGCCGCCGTGACCGGCCGGGCGGAAGACCAGCGCGTCGATGTCCGCACGCCAGGACAGCCCCTCCCCGCTCATTCCCGCAATCCCAACCGCCGGGCGAGACGGAACAGGTTGCTGCGGTCCAGGCCGAGCGACCGCGCCGTCTGCGCCCAGTTGCCGTCGTGGCGGGCCAGATGCTCGCGGATCATCCGGCGTTCGAAATCCTCCACCGCGTCGCGCAACGGCAGTTCGGGCGGGTCCGGCGGTTCCGGCAGGCGGGACCGCTGCGCCGGCATCGCCGCCGTCACGGCACTCCCCTCCTCCTGCCCCGAATCGGCCAAGCCCAAATCCTCCAAGCCCAAATCCACCGGGGTCAGGGTCAGCACACCGCCGTCCGGCGGACGGGCGACGCGGGCGCGGATGGCGCCTCGGCCGATGGCGTGCTCCAGTTCGCGCACGTTGCCGGGCCAGGGGTAGGCCAGCATGCGCCGCTCCGCCGCCGCCGACAGGCGCAGGTTGCGCAAGCCCAGACGCGCCCGGTTGCGTTCCAGGAACAGGCCGGCCAGCCGCAGGATATCGGTGCCGCGGTCGCGCAGCGGCGGCACCCGCAACGGATAGACGCTGAGCCGGTGATAGACGTCGGCTCGGAAGCGGCCCTCCCGCACCTCTGCCGCGAGGTCGCGGTTGGTGGCGGCGATCACCCGGACATCGACGGTAATGTGGCGGTCGGAGCCGACGCGCTGGATCTCGCCGTTCTGCAGCGCCCGCAGCATCTTGGCCTGCACCGCCAGCGGCAGTTCACCGACCTCGTCCAGGAACAGGGTGCCGCCGTCAGC
Source organism: Azospirillum sp. A1-3 (assembly GCF_023806445.1). Lineage (NCBI taxonomy): Bacteria > Pseudomonadati > Pseudomonadota > Alphaproteobacteria > Rhodospirillales > Azospirillaceae > Azospirillum > Azospirillum sp. A1-3. Next base: position 82,864 of record NZ_JAMSLU010000008.1, on the reverse strand, counting down.
CAGTTCGAACTTGCCGCGCCGGTCGGCCACCGCACCGGAGAAGGCGCCGCGCACATGGCCGAACAGCTCGCTTTCCACCAGCGCGTCCGGCAGGGCGGCGCAATTGACGTGGACCAGCGGCCCGGCGGCGCGGGGGGAGTGGGCGTGCAGCCGGCGGGCCACCAGCTCCTTTCCCACCCCGGTCTCGCCCAGCACCAGCACGACGAGGTCGCTGGCCGCCACGGTATCGACCTCCGTCAGCAGAGCCGCCATCGCCGGACTGCTGCCGACGGGGTCGAAATCGAGCCCCTGCGGCGGATCGTCCAGGATGCGCAAGGGCGTTCCGCCATCCGCTGCCATGGCTGCGTCCTGTGCCGCCCGCCGCTCCACCGCGGTCGCGAGGTCGGCAGTCAATTGCGCCCAGGCGGCAATCGACCCGTCCCAGCCGTCGAAACGCCCCTCGTTCAGCGCGTCCAGCGTCAGCACGCCCCAGGGCCGCCCGTCGACGCTCAGCGGCGCCCCGACGCAGTCATGCACATGCAACCGTTCGCGCAGGTCGGGGATCAGCCCGTCATAGGGGTCGGGCAACTCGCAGCCGGCGGGGAAGCGCAGCGGCCCGTCCTCCGCCTCGGCAATCGCCTGCAGGCGGGGATGCTCACCCAGTTCGAATCGCCGGCCGAGCGTGTCGGGACTGAGTCCGCGCGTGGCCAGCGGAACCAGCAGCCCCTCCTCCCCCAGCCGGCTGTCGTGACGCAGCAGCGCACAGGCATCGCAGGGCAGATGCCGCGCCATCAGGTCGAGCAGCAGCGGCCACAGCTGTGCCGGATCGTCCAGCGCCCGCAAAAGCGCCCCTGCTTCTGCGAGCGGCAGCACCGTTGTCGAAATGACCACATCGTTGTTCATTCGACATCATAGCGTCCGCGGTCGCTTTGACAACGCTCCCTTCTGTGCAGTGCGGAATAGCTGGCTGCGTCGCTTTGGCACAGGGTTTGCCATCTGGTTGCGACAACGTGACGCGTAAAAGGATTGCCCTCTTCATGCTGACGCCTGCACAGATCGCCGTCATCAAGGCCACGGCTCCCGCCGTCGCCGCCAATGCAAACGAGATCACCGGCACCTTCTATCCGCTGATGTTCGAGCGCTTCCCCGAGGTGCGCGCCGTCTTCAACCAGAGCCACCAGCGCAGCAGCGCCCAACCGGAAGCGCTGGCCAACGCCATCATCGCCTACGCCTCCAACATCGACCGGCTGGAGGTTCTGGGCCCGGCGGTGGAGGCCATCGTGCAGAAGCACGTTTCGCTCAACATCACCCCCGACCAGTACAAGATCGTCGGTACCTGCCTGATGGAAGCGATCGGCAAGGTGTTGGGCGATGCGGTGACCGCCGAGGTCGCCGACGCCTGGGGCGCGGCCTACTGGCAGCTGGCCGACCTGCTGATCGCAGCGGAGGAAAAGGAATATGCCCGCAAGGCGGCGCTGACCGGCGGCTGGCGCGGCGCCCGGCGCTTCCGCATCGTGGAAAAGACGCCGGAAAGCGCCGTCATCACCTCCTTCCGGCTGGCGCCGGTCGATGGCGGGCGGGTGATGGACTTCCATCCCGGCCAGTATCTCGGCCTGCGCCTGACCGTCGCCGGCGACACCGTTCACCGCAACTACAGCCTCTCGGCCTCGCCGAACGGCCGCGACTACCGCATCTCGGTGAAGCGCGAGCCGCAGGGTCTGGTGTCCGGCTTCCTACATGACCGCGTGCAGGTAGGCGACGAGATCGACGTCTATCCGCCGGCCGGCGAGTTCGTGCTGCGCGAGGGCGCCGGCCCGCTGCTGCTGATCACCGGCGGCGTCGGGCAGACCCCCGCCCTGCCGCTGGCCGAACAGGCGCTGGCCGCCGGCCGCAAGGTCATTTACGTGCATGCCGCGCTCAACGGCTCGGTCCACGCCTTCCGCCGGCAGATCGACGAGTTGGCCGCCCTGAACGAGGCGCTGAAGCCGGTCTATTGCTATGCCGAGCCGCAGCCGGGCGACCAGCCGCACATGGTCGGCCTGCTCGACCAGCAGCGTTTGGCCAACCTGCTGCCGAAGGAGCCGGGCGTGGCCGCCTATGTCGTCGGCCCGAAGCCCTTCATGGCCGCGGTGGTCAAGGCGCTGACCGCGCTGGGCCTCCCGGAGTCGGCCATCATCCACGAGTTCTTCGGCCCGCGGGAAGCGCTCGCCTGACGCGGCACCCGAACAAGGTTGCCTCCAAACCTCGTAAGCCGGCCTTTCCCCAAAGGCCGGCGTTTTTTCGGCCGATGTCCGTCCACCTGACGCCCTTGCGTCCGGCGGTTGCGAGTAAATCTGTTATATCACTTAAATCAGATGTGAATTGCTGCGGCATAGGCCACCCTTCCGACTTGCGTCCGGCAAAGTGTGCTCCTTTTCGGTGAAATCCTCATGTGACGCGGCGGGCCATCCATTGCGATGCGGCATGATCGGCAACGCAACGCGGAAGAATCGTGGATTCTCCTTATTTCTTTCTTAGCGATTTTGGCGCTTTCCTAGTCACGGAACGGTCAAATTATTTGCAACTGTTCCTTTCCCGTGACCTCGCCGATGGCCGTCCCGGGGAGGGGACGGAGGAAACGGTGATGCGGCGAGAGCCGGAACGGCCGGCCGCAGTGACGTGTGGAGCGCTGGTGCCCGAGAGCATCAAGGGGGGAGGACGGTATGTCGAACGATAGCCGGAGCATGATGCTCCAAGGCGCGCCCGCGAAAGGCGTTGCCTGGTATTCCGGGCTGCGCGCCAAGCTGATGATCGCCATCGGCGTGGTGTTGTCCGGCACGCTGGTCGCCGCCGCCGTGGCGCTGATCGGCTATGCGAATGTGCGCACCACCATCGACGCCATCGTCGGCGAAGCGGTGCCGGCGATGACCGAGGGCATGGCGGTGGCGCAGCAGGCCGAACGGCTGGTGGCGCTGGCACCGGCCCTGACCTCCGCCGACGACGCCGCCGCGCGGGAAGCGGTTTCCACCCGCATCGCGGAGGCGAAAGAGGAATTCAACACGCGCCTGTCCCGGCTGCGCGCCACCGGCTCCGCCGGGGACCAGCTCGCCGCCATCGAGCAGGCGTCGCAGGGGCTGCTCAACAACCTCGTGCAGCTCGACCAGGCGGCGGCCGAACGGGTGGCGCTCGCCGCCGAGCGCACGGCGATGCTGCCGAAGGTGTTGGCGGCCGAGGCGGAAATCCAGAAATTCGCCGCCCCGTGGACCTCAGTCCTCAACAATGACGAGGAACAGGCCCGATCCACCCTGGGAGAGGCGGACACCGCTCCCGCCGCGCTGCGCGAAGCGGCGACCGCACTGTCCAAGATCACGACTCAGAAGAAGCCGCTGATGGTCGTCACGAACGAGGCGGCCAACATCCGCAACATGCTGATGGAAGCGGCGACGACCAACGACGACCAGCGGCTGGCGATCATCGAGACGCGGGTCGGCGTGTCGCTCGCCGGCCTGTCCAACGGTGCCCAGGGGCTGCCGGAGCGGCTGGCCGCCGTCGCCTCGAAGCAGGCGGAGCTGCTGAAGGATTATTCGATCGGCGAGACCTCGCTGGTCACCCTCCGGCAAAAGGAACTGGCGATCCAGGGCTATTTCACCCAGCTGCTGGAGAGCAACCACGCCCTGACCACCACCCTGTCCAAGGGGATCGCCACCCTGGTCGAGGGCCAGAAGCACAACATCGCCGAGGCCAGCAGCGCCACCACCCGCATGCTGGACAACAGCCAGCTGACGCAGATCGCCGTCGCCGTCGCCAGCATCCTGGTGTCGATTCTGGTCGTCTGGCTCTATATCGGCCGCATCGTCATCCGTCGGATGATGGCTCTCAAAGCCGGCATGGCCCGGATCGCCGCCGGCGACCTGGACGCCGAGATCGCGCTGCATGGCCATGACGAGATCGCGGAGATGGGGGCGGCGCTGCTCGTTTTCCGCGACACCGCGCGCGAGGTGGAAACAACCCGTGCCGCCGCCGAGGCCGAACGCCAGCGGGCCGCCGGCGAACGCCGCCAGACCATGCTGTCGCTGGCCGACCAGTTCGAGAACGGCGTGAAGACTGTGGTGGAAACGGTGTCCGCCGCCGCCACCCAGATGCATCAGACCGCCGCCGGCATGGTGGCGACCGCCGACGACACCTCCCGTCAGGCCGGCAGCGCCGCCGAGGCGGCGGAGACCGCGTCGGTAAACGTCGACGGCGCCGCGTCGGCCGCGCATGAGCTGTCGCAGTCGATCAGCGAGATCGCCCGGCAGGTGACCGAATCGGCGACCATCGCCGCCAAGGCGGCAAACGAGGCCGACCGCACCGACAGCACCATGCGTGAACTGAACGAGGCCGCCAGCCGCATCGGCGCCGTGCTCGACCTGATCTCCGACATCGCCGGCCAGACCAACCTGCTGGCGCTGAACGCCACCATCGAGGCGGCGCGAGCGGGAGAGGCCGGTAAGGGCTTCGCCGTGGTGGCGCAGGAGGTCAAACAGTTGGCCAGCCAGACGGCGAAGGCCACCGACCAGATCGCCGGCCAGATCGGCGCCATGCAGCAGGCGACCGGCGAGGCGGTGAACGCCATCCGCAGCATCGGCCTGACCATCGGCCGCCTGAACGACATCGCCGCCAGCATCGCCGCAGCGGTGGAGGAGCAGGGCGCCGCCACCTCGGAGATCGCCCGCAACGTCCAGCAGGCGGCGGGGGGCACCGCCCAGGCCTCGCAGAACATCGGTCAGGTCCGCACCGCCGCCGGCCAGACCGGCCAGTCGGCGCAGGAGGTCCTGTCGGTCGCCCAGGAGGTCTCGACCCAGACCGGTCACCTCCAGCAGCAGATCGACCGCTTCCTCAGTCAGGTGCGGTCGGCCTGACCCACCCGAAAAGCCCCTCTCCCCCGGGAGAGGGGCTTTTCATTTGTAACGCCAGGATCACCTCCTGCATCGGGCACTCCCCCCCTTCGGCACCCGCCAAATCCACTCGGGCGAGGGGGCGGAAAGTGAAGGGGTACGCGGACGAAATGTAGCGTTGCTTCACAGGTGGGTCGACAAAGCGGCGTGTCTGTAGTAAAACTACACTCGTTTCTCGGCAGCCACGCTGGCCTTTCCCATGCTGGACACCATCGCCTCGTCCCTCGACAGCCTGCGCCGCGCGGAAGCCGCGGTGGCCCGCACCGTTCTGGCCGACCCGGAGGCCGCGGTCCGCGACAGCCTGGCGCAGCTGGCCGGGAAGGCAGGGGTCAGCGAGCCGTCGGTCCTGCGCTTCTGCCGTTCCGCCGGCTTCGGCGGCTTTCAGGAATTCAAGATCTCGTTGGCCCAGCATCTGGCGGCCTCCGCCGTGCGGGAGGAGGTCGGCGACCGCCCGACCCCGCTGGTGCGCGACCTCACCCCCGGAGACAGCGTCGCCAGTGCGGCGGAAAAGGTGCTGAACCGCTCCATCGACGCGCTGGTCCGCCTGCGCGGCCGGCTCGACAGCATGGCGCTGGAAAAGGCGGCCGGGGTGCTGGCGCGGGCGCGGCGGGTGCAGATCGTCGGCGTCGGCGCGTCGGGCGCGGTGGCGCTGGATGCCCATCACAAGCTGTTCCGCCTGCTGCCGCAGGTCACCGCCAGCACCGATGCCCATCTTCAGGCGATGGCGGCGGCAACGCTCGGCCCCGGCGACGCCCTGCTGGCGATTTCAAAGACCGGTACCAGCGACGAGATCTTCGATGTCGCCGCCATTGCCCGCGACGGCGGCGCCACGGTGATCGCCATCACCGCGTCGGCGACTCCGCTGGCCGAACGTGCCGACATCCGCCTGACCGTCGACGTCGACGAGGACACCGCCGTTCACACCCCGATGGCGTCGCGGCTGGCGCAGCTGGCGCTGATCGACGTGCTGACGGTCGCCGTCGGGCTGCAGGCTCCGCCGGGCCTCGACCGCCGTCTGGCCCGCATCAAGGCGGTCCTGGCCGGGCACCACCGCGTACCGGAGCGGCCGGCTTCCCTTTCAAACCCCGCATCCCCAATCATCCAGAAGAAATCCGAGGAATCCTGATGTCGACCACACAGAGCCCTGTTGAAATCCTGGACCAGCTCGTCGCCTATGGCGTCGTTCCGGTCATCCGCAACAGCTCCGCCGATCTGGCGCGCACCGCCGTCACCTGGCTGCGCGAGGCCGGTTACGGCACCTTCGAGATCACCATGACCACCCCCGGTGCCGTCGGCCTGATCGAGGAGCTGTCGGCCGAGGGCGGCGCCCTGATCGGCGCCGGCACCGTCCTGACCCCGGCCGCCGTCGCCGAGGTGGTGAAGGCCGGCGCCAAGTATGTGGTGTCGCCCTGCGTCGTGCCGAAGGTGGCCGCCGCCTGCCGCGACCATGGCGTGGCCTGCCTGATGGGCGCCCTGACCCCGACCGAGGTGCATGCCGCGATTTCCGCGGGCGCCGACGCCATCAAGATCTTCCCGGCCTCCACCGTCGGCCCGGCGCACATCAAGGCGCTGAAGTCGGTCTTCCCCGGCGTCCGCTTCGTCCCCACCGGCGGCATCGATGCCACCACCGTGGCGTCCTATGTCGCGGCCGGCGTGGCCTGCGTCGGCGCCGGCGGCAAGCTGGTCGACGAAACCCTGGTCAAGAAGGGCGACCGCGAAGGCATCCTCGCCGCCGGCCGCCAGCTGATGGAAGCCTACCGCGCCGCCAAGGGGGCGTGAGCAGGTTGGTTTGGGGCGGGACGTCAAACTCCCGCCTCAAACCCCCTCCAGCACACCACGCACCGCGTCCATCGCCGCGAGACCGCGGCTGAACGCCGACTCCGCGGTGGCGGCCAACTCCTGCGCCTCGGCCCGGCGGCCTTCGCGCATGCCGTCCTCAACCGCGCGCATCAGGCCGACGAAGCCGGTCAGGCCGAAATGGCTGGCGGCGCCGGCAAGCCGGTGGGCGATGTCCTCGATCTCGTCGTCGGAGCTGTCGGCGGCGCTCAGGCGGGGCAGACCGTCCTGCGCCGATTCCAGCAGCAGGCCGCGGATGGTGGCAAAGCGTGCCGGACCGAGGGAGCGGATGTAACGCTCCAGAATTTCCTCGTTCACATCGTCCTCCACCACCGGCGGACGGGCGGACGGCTCGAACGGCACCGTTCCGGCACCCGTCTCCTCGTCCTCATCGGATCGCGCGGCGACGGCGTTCGACAGCAGGTGCATCAGGCGTTCCGGGAAGATCGGCTTCTCGATCACCGCATCAATGCCGGAGGCGATGTAGCGGGCACGGTCGGCGGCGAAGACGTTGGCGGTCACCGCCACGATTGGCACCGCCGCGCGGTCGGCGTCCTCAAGCGCGCGGATGCGGCGCGCCACCTCCGGCCCGTCGATGTCGGGCAGGCGGATGTCCAGCAGGATGGCATCGAAACGCCGCCGCGTCGCCAGTTCCAGCGCCTTTTCCCCCGTCTCCGCGACGGTGATGCGGTGGCCGGCGTCGGACAGCAGGCCCAGCGCCACCTCGCGGTTGATCGCGTCGTCCTCCACCAGCAGCAGGGCCAGCGAGCGCACCCGGCTGATCGGCAACAGCCGTCCGGGCCGGGCGGGGAGCGCCGGCTCGATCACCCGCTGCAAGGGGATGGTGACGGTGAAGACGCTGCCCAGCCCCTCGGCGCTGTCGACGCGGATGCTGCCCTGCATGGCGTCCAGCAGGTGGCGGACGATGGCGAGCCCCAGGCCGCTGCCGCCGAAGCGGCGGGCGATGGTGGGATCGGCCTGCTCCAGTTTTTCGAAGATGGCGGCGCGACGGTCCGCCGGAATGCCGATGCCGGTGTCGCGCACGGCCAGACGCAGCATCTCTCCGGAACCGGAACGTTCCGGCCCCGGTTCGATATCGACGCGCAGGTCCACCCCACCGCGCTCGGTGAACTTCACGGCATTGCCGACGAGGTTCACCAGAATCTGACGCAGCCGCTGGCGGTCGACCACCACCAGCTCCGGCACCTCCGGCGCGATGTCGAGGTCTAGGTCGATCCCCTTCTCGTTCGCCAATCCTTCCACCGTCGCAACGACCTCCTCCAGCACCGGCAGCAGGGCGCAGGGAGCGGGGTCGAGGTCCAGTTTGCCGTCCTCGATCTTGCGCAGGTCCAGGATGTCGTTGACCTGATCGAGCAGCCCATGGCCGCAGCGCATGATCGACATGGCATAGCGCCGCTCCCCGGCATGCAACTGCCCGGTCAGCAGCAGCCGGCACAGGCCGAGGATGCCGTTCAGCGGTGTACGCATCTCGTGGCTGACGGTGGCGAGGAATTCGGTCTTGGCGGCGTCGGCGCGCTCCGCCCGCTCCTTGGCCTGCCGCAACTCCTCGCGCGCCCGTCGTGACGCGGTGATGTCGTTGGCGACGCAGATGATTCGGCAGCGCCCGTCGCCGGACCATTCGAAGGGATGGCGCTGCAGGGCGAAGACGGTGTTCTCGCCGTTGCGGGGAAGCACCAGCTCCTCCACCCCCAGCGAGCGCATCGAACCGGGATCGCCGCCGGCAAGCGCCCGGCCGGTTTCCGGCCCCAGAACCTCGGCCAACGTGCGGTTCTCGATGTCGGCGCGGCGGGTGCCGAAACAATCCTCCGCCGCCCGGTTCCACAGGACGACGCGGCCGCTGTCGCCGTCCAGCACGTAGAGAACGCTCGGCACATTGTCGATCACCGCATCCAGGAAGGCCTGGGTCCGGCGCAACAGCTCCTCCGCCTCGCGGCGGCGGGTGATGTCGACGACCGAACTGAGCAGCACCTCCTCGCCCTGGAATTCGAAGGCGATGCCGGACAGCAGGCCCCACAACCGGCGACCGGACTGGGTCACCAGTTCCGTCTCCACATCGAGCGCGATGCCGCTGGTGAAGACGTCGCGGACGAACTCGTCGCGCACCTGCGGGACGTACCAGACGCTGGCGGCGGGGCGGCCGAGCAACTCGCCGGCCTCGTCCACTTCGAACAGGTCGGCGGCGCGGCGGTTGACGAAGCGGATCTGGCCGTCGGCGCGGCCGGAGATCACCAGCGGGACGGGAGCCGCCTCCAGCACCGTGCGCAACCATTGCTCGTTGCGGCGGAGCGCCGCGCTCTTATCCTCCGTCTCCTGGATGTAGAAGCGCAGCGCGCGGGCAAGCTGGCCGATCTCGTCGGCGCCGGTCACCGGCACCTCGGCCCGGCCGCCGCCGGTGCGGTCGCGAATCGCCTCGCTGACCGCCCACAGCCGGGCCAGCACCTTGCGCCGCACATACAGAACCGACAGCACCATCCCCAGCACGACGACGCCGACCGAGGCGAAGAACAGGCGGGTGTAGGTGGTGGAGACCTCGATCACCTGCTGGCGGCTTTCCTCCGCCGCCTTGGTCTGTTCCACGAAGATGCCGGTGTTGAGGCCAGTGTTGACCAGCGACACCTGATTGGCGCGGTCGACCAACCCGTTCAGCATCTCCGACGCCTGCAATTCCGCCTGCCGTTGGCGGAAGACGGAGCGGTCGCCTTCCACCACCGACCGCATGCCCTCGGCCAGCCGGGCAAGCCGGTCCGACACGTCCCCCGCCGGAACCGAGCCGTCCAGCGTTGCCAATTGCGCCGCGGCGCTGTCGGCCAGCCGGGCAAGCGCGAAGCTGTTCTCCGCCTGATGGACCGAGGCGATCAGGAACAGCAGCCGTTCCGCCATCGCCAGCCAGCGCTGCACGCCGGCATCCTCCACCTCGCGCAACGCCGGTTCGGCCAGGGCGTCGGCCATCCGCCGCACGTCGCGGGTGCGGTCGGCCAGGGCGCGGCGCGCGGTGATGCGGGCGGCGACGCCGCGGTCGATGGCGTCACGCAGCCGCAGAATCTCGTCGCGCTGCAGCTTCAGCCCGGCAATCCGCTGGACCTGCCGGCCGTCGGCCGAATCCAACTCGGCCAGCAGGCGATCATAGCCGTCCAACTGGTCGGCCAGCCCCTGCTTGATCGTTTCGCGTCCGAAATTCTCTTCGGACAGGGCCAATTGTTCCAGGGTCCGCATGATCCGCTGGTGCTGGCGCTCCAGCTTGGCGGAGGCGACGACGGCGGGAAACTGTTCCGACGTGACCTTGGTGATGCCGGCATGCAGCCCGTCGAAGGCGATGTAGGCGCCAAGCCCAATCAGGAAGGCGACCAGCCCGTTGAAGGCGAGCGCGCCGAACAGCCGCGCCCCGACGCCGATCCTGACCATCCCGGCCCTGTCCGGTTCAGAACCGTCAGACCCCGACCCGCTGCCGTCCGCCATTCCTGTCCCTGCTTATCCGGTCCCGCATCGTTTGCGCGAGAACGATCGCAGCGTATCATAGCCCGGCCGTGGGATAAGGGGAGAAGGATGGGGTCGAAGCCTGTTGCCGTCGCGTTCGGCCTGCTGCTGGCGCTGCAGATCTTCACCGGCATCGCCGCAGCGCAGCCTGACTCAGCCGCACGCAACGGCGACCGGCCGGTGCTGGCGGAGATCGAGCGGCGTGGGGTCGTGCGCTGCGGGGTGTCCTTCAACCCCGGTTTCGCCGCCAACGACGACGGTGGCCGTCCGGTCGGCTTCATGGTCGATCTGTGCCGGGCGCTGGCCGCCGCGGTGCTGGGCAAGGCCGACGCCATCGAGATCCGCCGGCTGTCGAAGCTGCAGGAGTTCGCCGCGGTCGCCACCGGCGAGGTCGACGTCTCCTTCGCCCAGACGTCTTGGACCCTGACGCGCGACGCCACCTATGCCGTCGATTTCGGACCGCCGATCTTCTACGACGTGCAGGGGATCGCCGCATGGCGGCTGCCCGACGGCCGGTCGGCGCTGGACGGCGAGCTGACGGTCTGCGTGCCGGCCGGCACCACCACCCAGGCCGAGCTGGAGTCCCTGATCGCCGGCGGCAAGCGACCCTGGAAGCTGCGCAGCTTCCCCGGCTGGCCCGACACGCTGGAGGCCTTCCTCAGCCGGGACTGCGCGGCGGTCAGCGCCGACCGGGCATTGCTGACCACGGCGCTGAATATGTTGGACGCGCCGCAGGACGCGCTGGAAATCGCCGACACCCCCGTCGCCTCTTCCGTTGCCGCCCGCGAGCCGCTGGCCCCACTGACGCCGAACAGCGACCGCATGTGGATGGCGGCGGTGCGTTGGGTCATGTTCGCGCTGTTCCTGACCGACGATGCCGGCGTCACCGGCGCCAACGCCAATTTCCAGCGCATCACCGGCAGCAGCGAGATGCGGCGCCTGCTGTCCGGCATGCCGGACGTGGCGGCCAAGGCGGGCCTGCGTCCGGACTGGGCCTATCAAGCGGTGGTGCAGGTCGGGAATTACGGCGAGATCTTCGACCGCAATCTCGGCAGCCGCTCCCCCTTCAAGCTGGACCGCGGCGTGAACAGGCCCTGGACGCAGGGCGGGCTGCTCTATGCCCCGGTTTTCCAGTAAGGGCTGTTCCGGCAAGCGGCCGAATTCGCACAATAGGACAGCGTAACCCAATACCGCGCCCCGTTGCCCCCCGACCATGGTCGGGGGTGACGCTGATAGTTTGTGCACGCAACTATCCGTACAACGACCAAGAAGCGGGCTCGGTCATTCAACGGCATGACCGCGATGTGCCGCTCACCAAAAACCTACCACAGTCCTGGCTTATTCACTTGGGAGGGTGAAGACCATGGCCTATGCGGCTTCGACGGCTGATGCCGTCCGACCGATGACGGGCGAGGAGAAGAAAGTCATCTTCGCGTCCTCGCTCGGGACCGTTTTCGAGTGGTACGACTTCTACCTCTACGGATCGCTCAGCGCGGTCATCGCCGCGCAGTTCTTTTCGGGCGTGAACCCGACCGCGGCCTTCATCTTCGCCCTGATGGCGTTCGCCGCCGGCTTCGCGGTCCGGCCCTTCGGTGCCCTGGTCTTCGGCCGTCTCGGCGACATGATCGGCCGCAAATACACCTTCCTGGTCACCATCCTCATCATGGGCCTGTCGACCTTCATCGTCGGCATCCTGCCCAACTATGCCTCGATCGGCATCGCCGCGCCGATCATCCTGATCGGGCTGCGCCTGCTGCAGGGGCTGGCTCTCGGTGGTGAATATGGCGGTGCCGCCACCTATGTCGCCGAACATGCGCCGCATGGGCGCCGTGGCAACTACACCTCCTGGATCCAGACCACCGCGACGCTCGGCCTGTTCCTGTCGCTGCTGGTCATCCTGGGCTGCCGCGTGTCGATGTCGCCGGAGGATTTCAACGCCTGGGGCTGGCGCATCCCGTTCCTGATCTCCATCGTGCTGCTCGGCATCTCGGTGTGGATCCGGCTGATGCTGAACGAATCGCCCGCCTTCAAGAAGATGAAGGAGGAGGGCAAGCATTCGACCGCGCCGCTGACCGAATCCTTCGGCCGGTGGAAGAACCTGAAGATCGTGCTGCTCGCCCTGTTCGGCCTCGTCGCCGGTCAGGCGGTGGTCTGGTACACTGGCCAGTTCTATGCCCTGTTCTTCCTGACCCAGACGCTGAAGGTCGATGCCCAGGCGGCCAACCTGATGATCGCGGCGGCGCTGCTGATCGGCACGCCCTTCTTCGTGATCTTCGGTTCGCTTGCCGACAGGATCGGCCGCAAGCCGATCATCATGGCGGGACTGCTGCTGGCCTGCCTGACCTATTTCCCACTGTTCAAGGGCATCACCCACTACGCCAACCCGGCGCTTGAGGAAGCCATCGCGACCGCCCCGGTCGTCGTCGTCGCCGATCCGAACGAATGCTCGTTCCAGTTCAACCCGGTCGGCACCAGCCAGTTCACCAGCTCCTGCGACATCGCCAAGAGCGCCCTGGTGAAACGCGGCATCCCCTACACCAACGAAGCGGGGCCGGCCGGCACCGTCGCCTCGATCAAGGTCGGCAGCACGGTCATCCCCGGCTATTCCGCCCTGCCGCAGGCCAACACCACCGTGTCGCTGAGCCACGGTCCGGCCACCGCCGCCACCCCGGCCGACGCCAAGGCGGCGGGCGCCGCCTTCGACAAGGGGCTGGGCGACGCGCTGAAGGCCGCCAACTACCCGCCGAAGGCCGACCCGGCCCGCATCGACACGGTGATGGTCGTCGCCCTGCTGACGGTGCTGGTCCTCTATGTGACCATGGTTTACGGCCCGATCGCCGCCATGCTGGTGGAGATGTTCCCGACCCGCATCCGCTACACCTCGATGTCGCTGCCCTACCACATCGGCAACGGCTGGTTCGGCGGCTTCCTGCCGACCACCTCCTTCGCCATCGTGGCGGCCACCGGCGACATCTATTCCGGGCTGTGGTACCCGATCATCATCGCCGCCGCGACCCTGGTGATCGGCCTGCTGTTCGTCCGCGAGACCAAGGACGTGGACATCTATCAGCACGATTGACGCCACCGGCCTTCGCCTGAACCGGCGATGGTCCCGCAAAGGAAATGGGCGGAGGGGATTTCCCTCCGCCCATTTTCCGTCCTGGTTCCGTCAGGCACCACCGTCAGGCAATCGACAACGCCGCTTGCGGCTGCGTGGCGTCGGCCGCGGCAAAGGCGGTGCCGGTGGCGAGCGGCGAGGCGTCGCGGCCTTCCTGGTAGCCGAACTGGACGTAATGGTTGGTCGCGGCCTGCAGATCGGTGCCGAAGGCGGCCTGCAGATCCGGATAGCGCGCCAGATAGGACGAGGCGTCGAACTCCAGGTTCCGGCCCTCGTTGCGGCCGAACTGGGCATAATGGAGCGCCGCCGCGGTCGTGTCCGCGCCGAAGGCGGCGATCAGGTCCGGGTTGGCGGCAAGATAGCTCATGGAATTGAAATCGGTCTGGCGGCCTTCCAGCCGTCCCATTTCGATATAGTGACGGGTCGCCGCGCTGGTGTCGGTGCCGAAGGCGGCAAAGATGTCCGGATTGTCGGCGAGATAACCCGCGGCGTTGAAGGTCAGGGTGCGCCCCTCGCTCCACCCGAAGGACCGGTAATGGTCGAAGGCGGCATCGGAGTCCGTGCCGTAGGCCGCGGCGAGGTCGGTGTTGGCGGCGAGATAGGACAGGCCGTCGAACACCGGGGCGGTGGCGCCGGCAACCGTCTGGTCGGCGTACTGGATGAACTCGACATTGGTCAGCCGGTCATAGCCGTTGGCGTCGATCACATAGATCTCGCCATCGTGCTTGACGGCGCCACTGTCGGCCCGCGAGGCGTGGCGGACCACCGTGTCGATGCCGTCGCTGCCGTCGATGATATTCACGCCCTTGCCGCCATCCAGCAGGTCGTCGCCCCGGCCGCCGTTGATGGTGTCGTCGCCGGCATAGCCGCGCATCGTGTCGTTGAAGTCCGACCCGGTCAGGCTGTCGTTGCCGCTCAGCAGGGCATCACGGATCGCCTCCGCGTCGGTACCGGCCGCAGCCCAACCCAGTGCGGTCGCGACCGGCAGGTTCAACTGCGACACCGACAGGTCGGGAACGCCGTTCGTGGCGTTGGTGACGCTCGCGATGGTGCCGCCGGTCAGGGTCTGGCTGGCCGCGTCATAGGTGAAATTGCCGCGGAAGTCGGTGGACCGGCCGTCCGGATAGCTGATGACGAGCTGGCTGGGCGTGGCCACGGTGACCGTGCCGCCCCGGATACCCGTCACCCCGAGTTCGTCGGTGTTGATGCTGGTCTGGGACCCGGCGCTGACCGCTACCATTCGGACTCTCCTTACCCTTGCGTTTTCGACCAAAGGCTTTGCAGCCCCGCAGGAAGAACAACGACTGATCGGAAGAGTGCCACGTTCGCCGGAGGCGCGGTCGGGCGGCTACCTTTGCCCCCGTCCAAGGCCGGTATCCGCCTTATGCGTGCGGCCGAAGGTGGGTGGCGAATGCGGGCGCGGCGCACATGCGCGCCTTGTGATAAGCTGTCTCCCGCAGGGAGTGAAAATCAAGAACGGGATGCGCAAAGCCCCATGGAAAGCTGGTTCATCCTGGCCGCATCGCTGGCCTATCTGTTGTCGCTGTTCGCCATCGCGTGGTACGGCGACCGCACCGGCAATCATGGCAGCGACCGGCGCACGCCCTGGCTCTATGCGCTGAGCTTCGGCGTCTATTGCACCTCCTGGACCTTCTATGGCGCGGTCGGGCGGGCGGCGACGGGGGGGTTCTATTTCCTGCCGATCTATATCGGGCCGATCCTGATGATCGGGCTGGGCTGGCCGATTCTGGCCCGCATCGTCCGGGTGGCGAAGTCGGAGAACGTCGTCTCCATCTCCGACTTCCTGTCCGCCCGCTACGGCAAGAGCCGCAGTCTGGCGGCGCTGGTCACCATCGCCGCCGTGATCGGGCTTCTGCCCTACATCGCCCTGCAGTTGAAGGCGATCAGCGTCAGCTTCGAAATCCTGGCCGGGGCCTCGCTGGGCACCGACCTCAGCCAGATGCCAGGCGGGACGGCGCTGATGGCGGCGCTGCTGATGGCGGCCTTCGCCATCCTGTTCGGCGTACGCAGCGTGTCGGCCAACGAACATCACCGCGGGCTGATGATGGCCATCGCCGCCGAATCGGTGGTGAAGCTGGCCGCGGCGCTGGGGGTGGGCGGCGCCATCGCCTTTTCCGTCTTCGGCGACCCCGCCACCTTCATCGACGCCGCCGTCCGCAATCCCGGATTCCTCGAACTGATCAGGCTGGACAGCATCGGCACCGACTGGTGGGTGGCCTGCCTGCTGTCCGGGCTGGCGATCCTGTGCCTGCCGCGCCAGTTCCACGTCGCGGTGGTGGAGAACACCCATGCCGGCGACGTGCGGTCTTCGGCCAAGCTGTTCCCCGCCTATCTGGTCGCCATCAACCTGTTCGTCCTGCCGGTGGCGCTGGCCGGGCTGATGCTGCTTCCCGACGGCACGACCAACGCCGACACCTTCATGGTGTCCATCCCGCTGAGCCAGGGCCGGCCGTGGCTGGCGCTGGCGGCCTTCATCGGCGGGCTTTCCGCCGCCACCAGCATGATCCTGGTGGAGATGGTGGCGCTCAGCACCATGATCTGCAACGACATCGCCGTTCCGCTGCTGATGGCGCTGCGCCCGGACGACCGGCGGCTGCGCGACGATCCGGCGGGGATCCTGCTGCTGGTGCGCCGGTCGGCGGTGATCGTGCTGGTTCTGCTGTCCTATGGCTGCTACCGGCTGATCGGCCCCGCCTTTCCGCTGGCGACCATCGGCATGATGAGCTTCACCGCGGTGGCGCAGTTCGCCCCCGCCCTGCTGGGTGGCCTGATCTGGAGCCGGGCCAGCCGCAGCGGCGCCTTCGCCGGCATCTGCGCCGGCTTCCTGGGCTGGGCCTACACCATGCTGCTGCCGTCCTTCGCCGATGCCGGCTGGCTGGCCTCCAGCGCGCTGCGCGAGGGTCCGTTCGGCTTGACCGGCCTAAGCCCGGTGGCGCTGGCCGGCATCGCCGGCATCGACCCACTGACCAACGCCGCCCTGTGGAGCCTGGGTCCGAACATCCTGCTGTTCGTCGTGATGTCGCTGCTGACCCGCCCGTCGACGCTGGAGCGCCAGCAGGCCGCCCGTTTCATGAGCCTGCGCCGCGCCTCCGACGGCGAGCCGCACGGGCCGCGCGGCGCCACGCTGGCCGACCTGCACGATCTGGCGTTACGCTATGTCGGGCAGCCGCGCGCCGACGCCGCCTTCCGCCGGTTCACCGGGGTGGCGGAGGGAGATCTGCGCACCGCGTTGCTGACACGCACCGACGGGGAGGCGATCCAGCTGACCGAACGGCTCTTGGCCGGTGCGGTCGGTTCGGCGTCGGCCCGCGTTGTGGTGGCCGGGCTGCTGTCGGACCGCCGGCTGTCGCGCACCGACGCGCGCTCCATCATCGACGAGGCGTCGCGCGCCATCCTGAAGCAGCACGAGCTGTTGCGCGCCACGGTCGAGAATGTGCCTCAGGGCATCGCGGTGTTCGACGAGGACTGGCGCGTCGCCACCTGGAACAACCAGTTCCTGGTCCTGCTGGATCTGCCGGACGGCTTCGTCCAGGTCGGCACCTCGCTGCAGGACATCGTCGGGCTGATCGCGCGGCGCGGCGAATATGGCCGGAATGGCGAGATCGAGACCCTGCTGGAGCGGCGTTCCGACCCGCGCCGCCGCAACAAGCCCGACGTCTATGAACGGGTGCGGCCCGACGGGACGGTGCTGGAGATCGCCACCAACCCGATGCCCAGTTCAAAGCCACGGGGCGGCGGCTTCGTCGCCGTCTATACCGACGTCACGGAGCGCCACCGCGCCGCCGCCGCGCTTCGCGAAGCCAACGAATCGCTGGAACGACGGATCGAGGAGCGCACACACGCCCTGTCGGAAGCCAAGGCCGAGGCTGAGCGCGCCAACCGCGGCAAGACCCGCTTCCTGGCCGCCGCCAGCCACGATCTGCTACAGCCGCTGCACGCCGCCCGGCTGTTCCTGTCGGCCCTGTCGGAACGCAACGGCGACAGCGCCATTCGCCAGATCGACGCCTCGCTGCGGTCGGTGGAGCAGATTCTGGGCGATTTGCTGGACGTTTCCAAGATCGACAGCGGCGTGGTGAAGCCGAACCCGGTGCCGATGCGCATCGAAGAGTTGCTGAAGCCGCTGGGCGAGGAGTTCACCGTGCTGGCCAGCCGTCACGGGCTGGGGCTGCGCGTGGTCGACTGTTCGGCCACGGTGCGCAGCGACCCGACGCTGCTGCGGCGCATTCTGCAGAACTACCTCGCCAACGCGGTGCGCTACACCCGCACCGGCCGCATCCTGCTGGGCTGTCGCCGGCGGGGGAATTTCCTGTCGATCGAGGTGTGGGACACCGGGCCGGGCATCCCCGAACACAAGGTGCCGGAAATCTTCATGGAGTTCCGGCAGTTGGACAATGACGGCGACGACCGCGGCAAGGGGCTGGGCCTCGGCCTCGCCATCGTCGAGCGTCTGGCCGGCATCCTCGGCCATACGGTCCAGGTGCGCTCCAAGGTCGGGCGAGGCAGCGCCTTCTCCGTGCTGGTGCCGCTGACCGATGAGCCGGTCGCCGCCCGCGCCGTGGTGGTCCGCCCGCGCGGCCGCGACCTGCGCGGCGTGCTGGTGCTCTGCCTGGAAAACGAGCCCGCCATCGCCCGCGCCACCGAGGATCTGCTGTCCAGTTGGTCCTGCCGCGTCGTCACCGCGGTCGCCCCGGACCTTGCCCTGGAGAAGCTGGAGGGCCGCACGCCCGACGTGATCCTGACCGACTACCACCTCGACCGCAGCCTGACCGGCGTGGAGGCCCTGCGGACATTGCGCGCCCGGCTGGGCAGCGACATCCCCGCGGCTGTCGTCACCGCCGACCGCGACGCCGCCGTGCGCGAGGACATCGAAGCCGCGGGCTGCCGGCTGCTCTACAAACCGGTGCGTCCGGGTGCGTTGCGGGCGCTGCTGGGGCAGTTGCTGGCGGAGGGGCAGCGGATGGCGAGCGATTGACGCGCCGAGCCCTCTCCCCAACCCTCCCCCTCTTCGAGGGAGATTTACTCCACCGGCGGCGGCGGTGCCGCGGACAGCGCAAGCTGGCTCGCCAGCACTGCGGCCTGGGTGCGGGTCAGCACGCCCAGCTTGCGCAGGATCGTGGTGACGTGGGCCTTCACCGTCGTCTCGGCGACGTTCATCTCGTAGGCGATCTGCTTGTTCAGCTTGCCTTCGGCGATGCCGGCGAGGACGCGGAGTTGCTGGGGGGTCAGGGTGGCGGCGCGTTGGGCGGGGTCGGGGGCGTCGGTTTCGGGGCCGCCATTGATCTCCGGCAGCCACAATTCGCCGTCCAGCACCGAATGGATCGCTTCGACGATCTGGGTGTTGGGGGCGGATTTCGGGACGAAGCCGGAGGCACCATAGTCGATGGAGCGCTGGATCGTCACCGGATCCTCCGACGCCGACACCACGATCACCGGAATCGCCGGATGTTCGGAGCGCAGCATCATCAGCCCGATCAGTCCGCTCATCCCCGGCATGTGCAGGTCCAGCAGGATGATGTCCGGCGGCTCCCCGGTATCGAGAAGCGGCTTGATGTGGTCGAACCGCGACGCCTCCAGAATCACGGCGCCGGGAATCGCCTGACCGATGGTCTGGGTCAATGCAGTGCGCATCAGCGGGTGGTCGTCGGCGATCAGGATGCGGTGCGACATCGGCCTTCTTGGATTTTCCGGCTATGGACAGTCCGGGTTTAAAACCGTTCCACCAGTATCCGCTTGCAGCCGCCCGTTGACAACTGCGCCCAATGCCGCGCGTCGAAGTTTCCGATGGATTTTACCCTTATCCGTCCGCGGATGGGATGGCACCGGCGCTGGTGCGTTCGTGGATGGCTTGGCGGCGGAAGCGGTACAACTCGGCGGGCCGGCCGCCGGTCTGGCTTTCATACTGGCCGGTGGGCTCGACGAAGCCGCCGGAGATCATCAGGCGGCGGAAATTCTGCTTGTGCACCCGCTCGCCGGACAGCGCCTCCACCACCAGCTGCAGTTGATGCAGGGTGAAGGTCGGCGGCAGCAGTTCGAAGACGATGGGGCGGTAGCGCAGCTTGCCGCGCAGCCGCTCCAGCGCGGTTGCCAGGATGCGCCGGCCGTCGCGCGCCATCGGCCGGCCGAGCGCCCGCGGCATCGGCCCACCGGCCCGCACCGACGGGTCGACCCGTGCGGCGAGGTCACGGTCACGGAAGGCCTCCACCACCAGCCCGGCCTCGTAGAGCAGTTCGAACCGCTCCAGCACGCGCTCCATGTCCCAGTCGGCACCCTCCAGGCCGAACGCCATCTGGGCACGCTCGGCCCTGCGCAGTCGGGTGCCTTCGTCGGGCGCCGAGGCGATCCAGCCGCCGAGCGCCGGGCAGATCACGGAGTCCAGCAGCGGCGGCCGCTGGTCGCGCCAATCCTCCCACGGGAAATGATCGTAGAGGTCGCGCCATTCGGCCGAGGCCTCGCCGCCCAGCGGGCCGTCGCGGACCAGGGCCAGATAGCCGACCACGACGGAGCGCGGGCCGCCGAACAGCTCATGCGGATCGCGGTAGCGGTCACCGAAGGTATAGAGCTGCTCGACATAGCGCAGCGCCAGCCCCGACAGTCCTTCCGCCACCGCGCGCACGCCGTCCTGTAGGGTGCGGAAGCGGTTGGGCTCGAACGGTGCGCCGGGCAGCGCGTCGCGATGCGGCAACGGCTCGTCGCCGCGCCGGTGGTCTTCCGGCACGGAAAAGCCGCTGCGCACCGTCACGACGCGCGGCGTCCCGCCGGTCACCGCAACGATGGCGACCGACAGGCCGAGTTGGAGAGGCTGGGTCACAGGGCGCCCCTCTCCTTTTGGAGAGGGGACGCCGTAATTCGACCGATCAACGCTTGTCCAGCGGGACGAAGGAACGGGCGGCGTGGCCGGTGAAGAGCTGGCGGGGGCGGCCGATCTTCTGGGCCGGGTCCTCGATCATCTCCTTCCACTGGCTGATCCAGCCGACGGTGCGGGCCACGGCGAACAGCACGGTGAACATGCTGGTCGGGAAGCCCATCGCCTTCAGGATGATGCCGGAATAGAAGTCGACGTTCGGATAGAGCTTCTTCTCGACGAAATACTCGTCCGACAGGGCGATCTTCTCCAGCTCCATCGCGATGGACAGATGCGGCTCGTCCTGGATGCCAAGCCGGTCGAGAACCTGATAGCAGGTCTCGCGCATGATCTTGGCGCGCGGGTCGTAGTTCTTGTAGACCCGGTGGCCGAAGCCCATCAGGCGGAAGCTGTCGTTCTTGTCCTTGGCGCGGCGGACGAACTCGGGGATACGCTCGACCGAGCCGATCTCCTCCAGCATCTTCAGCACGGCCTCGTTGGCGCCGCCATGGGCCGGACCCCACAGCGCCGCGATGCCCGACGCGATGCAGGCGAACGGGTTGGCGTGGGACGAACCGGCAAGACGGACGGTGGAGGTCGAGGCGTTCTGCTCGTGATCGGCATGCAGGATGAAGATCTTCTCCATCGCCTCCGACAGGACCGGATCGACCTTCCATTCCTCGCACGGCGTGCCGAAGGTCATGTAGAGGAAGTTTTCCGCGAAGGACAGGTCGTTGCGCGGATACATGAAAGGCTCGCCGACCGTGTACTTGTAGGCCATGGCGGCCATGGTCGGCATCTTGGCGATCAGCCGGTGCGCGGCGATCTTGCGCTGCACCGGATCGAAGATGTCGGTGGAGTCGTGATAGAAGGCCGACAGGGCGCCGACGACGCCGCACATGATCGCCATCGGGTGGGCGTCACGGCGGAAGCCGCTGTAGAACTTGGCGAGTTGTTCATGCACCATCGTGTGATAGGTGATGGTGCGCTCGAAATCGGCCTTCTGCTGCGGGTTGGGCAGTTCGCCGTTCAGCAGCAGGTGGCAGACCTCCAGGAAATCGCAATTCTCGGCCAGATCGGCGATGGCATAGCCGCGGTGCAGCAGAACGCCCTGGTCGCCGTCGATGTAGGTGATGGCCGAATCGCAGGCGGCGGTGGAGGTGAAGCCCGGATCGTAGGTGAAATAGCCGGTCTCGGCGTAGAGCTTGCGGATGTCGATCACGTTGGGACCGGTCGACCCGCTGAGCACCGGCAGCTTCAAGGTCTTGCCGGTGGCGTCGTCTGTCAGCGTGACGGTGCCGACCTGGTTCACATCGCCGTGCGGCGTGTGCTTGCTCGATTCCATGACCTTCTCACACTCCTTGCTGGCCGGCCGGGCGGCGGCTCGCGGCCTCCGCTGCCGGACCTTGGTGGTTGGCCCGTCTTCGGC
This sequence comes from Azospirillum sp. A1-3, assembly GCF_023806445.1. NCBI lineage: Bacteria > Pseudomonadati > Pseudomonadota > Alphaproteobacteria > Rhodospirillales > Azospirillaceae > Azospirillum > Azospirillum sp. A1-3. Next base: position 61,229 of record NZ_JAMSLU010000008.1, on the reverse strand, counting down.
GCGCATGGGCGGCGCGCTTGTATCGCGCGCTCGTTCGCCCCTTGCGGCGCCGCGCCGTCTTCTCCCGGTCTGACGCAAGGATCGGCCGGGAGCGGAACCCCCACCCTTCCTGGTCGTTGACTCCTCCAGAAGATAGCAGAGGACATCATGACCGACACGCCTCAAACGCGCACCCCCTCCGAAGGAATGCCCCAGCCGAGGGAATCCGGTGCAGACACGCCCGGCGCCAACACCCATGACCAGACCCCGGCCGGCGAACGCTCCCCGCGCGAGGACCTGACCAAGACTCCCGGCGACGGAACGCTGCAGGACGCCACGCCGGCCGGCCTGTCGTCGAAAGAGCTGCGGGAGCGGGCGGAGGACGCCGACGGCTCGACCCAGCCGGGCACCGGCTGACCGCAATCCGGAAGGCCGGCGGGAAGCTCAGGCCGCCGGCCGCTGCACGCCGGTGCGCTCGCGCAAGGAACGCTCCAGCCGGGCGGACTCGTGCAGCAGCACCGGCAGGAGTTGGCCCGCCTGATCCCGGTCGCCGTTGCGGCAGAGGACTTCCATGCGCCAGGCGTGGTGCATGACCGTCATCCCGCCGAAGCTGCCGGCGAGGCTGGACAGGTCGTGCGCCTCCCCCGCCAGCGCCCGCAGGTCGGCGGTGCCGGCCAGAACGGACTCCGCCATCGCGGACAGCCGTTCGAGCCGGCGCGACACGTCGTCGAGGAAGCTGTCGACGATCAGTGCCAGATTGTCGGCGCCCACCGTTTCCACCAGATCGGCCAGCACCGCCTCGTCCAGCGCGTCGCCGCTGTCGTCACCGCCGCTCCCGTCACCCGGATCCGCCGGGACGCCGGTGGACCCCGCCTTGGTTTCCGACGCTCCGATCCAGCAGTCCAGCGCGGCCAGCAGGCCGGCGCGGCTGATCGGCTTGGTCAGGTAATCGCTCATGCCCGCGCGCAGGCAAAGTTCGCGCGTGCCCGGCATGGCGTCGGCGGTCAGGGCGATGATCGGCAGGCTGGCCAGGGCGCCGCCGCGCGCCCGGATCGCCTGCGCCGCCTCCAGCCCGTCCATCCCCGGCATCTGGACGTCCATCAGCACCAGATCGAGACCGCCGCGGCAGGCGGCCGCGACCGCCTGCTCCCCGTCCTCCGCAACCTCGACCGTATAGCCCAGCTTGCGCAGCAGGGTGGTGGCGAACAGCTGGTTGGTGCGGTTGTCCTCCGCCAGCAGGATGCGGCCGCGGCGCGGCGCCTCCTCCGCCCCGGGGTCCTTGGCCGGAGCGGCAGCCACGGCAGAGGCGGGGGTTGCCGCAGCCAGCAGTCCGGTCAGGCAGCCGGCCAGCGAACTCTGGCGCAGCGGCCGGTTCAGCGTGGCGTGGGCCAGCCCCTGAGGCACGCCGTCGGTCCGCGCGGCGGGCCCAAGCGTGACGATCAGAACGCGCCGCGTCACCGCCAGCGCCGGATCGCCGGCAACCGCCGCCAGCAGCGCGTCGCCGCCCATGCCGGGCATGGTCTGATCGGCGAGCACCACGTCGAAGGGCCGGCCGCCGGCCACCGCGCGCCGCAATGCCTCCAGCGCGTCGGGTCCGTTTTCCACCGTGACAGGCATGGCGCCCAGGCTGTCGAGCATCGACGCCAGCACCCGGCGGTTCACCGCCAGATCGTCCACCACCAGGGCGCGGCGCCCGGCCAGCGGCCGTTCGGCCGGCGGCAGGGCCTCGTCCGACAGGGCCAGCGGCAGGTCGACCAGGAAACGGCTGCCGGAACCCGGACTGCTCTCCACCGCGATGCTGCCGCCCATCAGTTCCGACAGCTGGCGGCAGATCGCCAGCCCCAGGCCGGTGCCGCCGAACTTGCGGGTGATCGAGCCGTCGACCTGCTGGAACTTGTTGAACAGGGTTGGCAGCGCTTCGGCCGCGATGCCGATGCCGGTGTCGGTCACGGTGATGCGCAGCACCAGATGGGAGTCGGTGGCGTCCAGCGCCTCCAACTCCACCGCGACGGACCCCTCGTCGGTGAATTTCACCGCATTGCCGACCAGATTGACCAGAATCTGCCGGATGCGCGTCGGATCGCCCAGCAGCGTGCGGCGCAGCAGCGGGTCGATGTAGAAGCCGATCTCGATCCCCTTCTCGTGCGCGCGCGGAGTCAGCAGTTCCACCACCCCTTCCACCAGATCGGCGGCGTCGAAGGGCAGCGTCTCGATGGTGACGCGGCCGGCCTCCAGCTTGGAGATGTCGAGGATGTCGTTAATGATGGTCAGCAACGCGTTGGACGAGCTGCGGATGGCCTGGGCGAACTGGTGCTGCTCGGGGGTCAGGGCGGTGTCGAACAGCAGCTCCGTCATGCCCATGATGCCGTTCATCGGCGTGCGGATCTCGTGGCTCATCGCCGCCAGGAATTCCGACTTCGCCTGCGTCGCCGCCTCGGCGCGGGCGCGGAGCGCATCGGCCTCCTCGCGGGCGGCGTCGAGCCCTTCGGCCAGCGCGCACATGTCGGCGGCCTGACGCTGCAGTTCCGCCTCGAAGCGCTTGCGCTCGGTGATGTCGGTGCGGGTGCAGACCAGCGAACCGTTGCTGGTCCGGTTCTCCGCCACCACGATCCAGCGGCCGTCGGGCAACTCCCGCTCGAACGGGGCGCCGGGGTTGCGGTGCTGGGACAGTTCGGCCCGAATCCAGGCTTCGTCGCTCGGGCCGTCCGGGTTGCCCGCGAACTCGCCATTGGCGATGGCGGCGCGCAGGATGTCCTCGAACGGACGGCCGGCGGTCAGCAGCGGCGCCGTCAGCGGATGGGCTTCGCGGTAGCGTTCGTTGCACAGGATCAGCCGGTCGTCGGCGTCGAAATAGGCCAGCCCCTCCGGCACCGCCTCGATCGCGTCGTCCAGCGTCTGCTTGGCGAGCCGCAGCTCCTCCTCCGCCAGCTTCTCACGCGTGATGTCGGTGTGGGCGCCGACCATGCGCACGACCCGGCTATTGGCATCGCGGATGTGAATGGCGCGGCTGAGGATGTAGACGGTGTGGCCCTGCTTGTGGCGGAAGCGCTGAACCGCCTCGAATTTCGGGATCCGCCCCGCATTGTAGGCGCGGACCATCTCCAGCGCGGCGATCCGGTCCTCCTCGAAGATCAGGCCGGCCCACATGTCCAGGCTGTTTTCCAGCTCGCCGTCGCGATAGCCGAGCTGTTCCTTCCAAGTGGAGGAGAACCAGATACCGCCCGTCTCCAGGTTCCAGTCCCAGATACCGTCCCGCGTCGCCTGGACGGTCAGGTCCAGAAGCTCGCGGTTCGACCGCAGTTCCGCCTCTTCCCGCTTGGCGTCGGTGATGTCCTGGACGACGCCCAGCAGGCCGACCGGCCGGCCGTCGGCCCCGCATTCGGCCATGCCGCGGATGAAGACATAGCGCAGCGTCCCGTCCGGCCGGATGACCCGCGCCTCGACCGAGAACCCTTCACCGGTCGTCCGCGCCCGCTCGACCAGTTCGGCCAGAAGCGGCCGGTCATCCGGATGGTAGCAGGCGCGCGACAGCTCGACCGTCGGCGTTTCTCCCTGCGGCGGCAGGCCCATGATCCGGTAGACCTCGTCCGACCAGCGGCGGGCATCGGTGACGAAGTCGATGTACCAGTGGCCGAACTGGCCGATCTCCTCGGCGAGGTTCAGCAGGCGCGAACGGTCGCGCAACTCCGCTTCCGCCCGCTCGCGCCGGGCCACCTCGCGGCGAAGCGTCATCTCGTCCACCACCAGCCGGGCGAGCTGGGCCAGGGTCTCCGCCTCGCGGTCGTCGAAACCGGGGCGGGGCACGTCGTCGATGACGCAGAGCGTTCCCAGCTTCTGCCCATCCGCCACCAGCGGCGCGCCGGCATAGAAGCGGATGTTCGGCGCCCCGGTGACCAGCGGATTGCCGGCGAAGCGCGGGTCCTTGGTCGCGTCCGGCACAACCAGCACGCCATCGTCCAGGATGGCGTGGGCGCAGAAGGCCAGATCGCGGTGGGTCTCCGTCGCCTCCAGCCCGACCCGGCTCTTGAACCACTGGCGCTCGCGGTCGATCAGCGAGACCAGCGCGATGCGCGTGCCGAAGAAATGCCGGGCCAGCCGGGTGATGTTGTCGAAGCCCGATTCCGGAGCGGTGTCGAGGATGCAGTAGGAGTCCAGAACGGCCTGCCGCCGGTTCTCATCAGGCGGCAGAGCGGCCGGCACCGCCCCCGCGCTCAAGCGGCACTCTCCCCGGCGCCGCGGGTGTCGGCGACGCGCCACTGCTGAAGCTTTCGGTAGATGGTGGACGGGCTGATCTCCAGCATCAGGGCGGCGCGCGGCACATCGTCGCCGGTCAGCCGCAGCGCCCTCTGGATCATGTCCTTCTCGACCCGCCACAGCGGCTGCACGGCGCCATCCTCCTCCGGCGCATCGGCGGCCGGCGAACCGCAGGCGGCACACGGGGAGGCGCCGGCGTCTGGACTGCCGATTGCCGGACCGCCCATCGGCGGCAGCATGTCCAGCGTGACCTGCGGCCCGTCGTTCAGCACCACGACGTTGCGGACGACATTCTGCAATTGTCGAACGTTGCCCGGCCAGTCATGGGCGCGCAGCCGCGCCTCGACCTCCGGTGCGAAGGCCGACAGCGACTTGCCCTCCTCCCGCGCATAGTCAATCAGGAAGGAGCGGGCGATCTCGATCACGTCGTCGCCGCGGTCGCGCAACGGCGGCAGGGCCAGCGGGATGACGTGCAGACGGTAATAGAGATCCTCGCGGAAACGGCCGGCCTGCACCTCGGCCAGCGGATCACGGTTGGTGGCGGCGACGAAGCGCACGTCCACCCGTTCCTCCCGCCCGCTGCCGACCGGGCTGACCGTGCCGGTCTGGACGAAGCGCAGGAGCTTGCTCTGCAGGTCGAACGGCATCTCGCAGATCTCGTCCAGGAACAGAGTGCCGCCGTCGGCGAGCAGCGCCGCCCCCGGCCGGTCACCCGCCGCCCCGGTGAAGGCGCCCTTCACATGGCCGAAGATCTCCGATTCCAGCAGATCCTTCGGGATGGCGGCGCAGTTCAGCGCGACGAAGGCGCCGTCGCGCCGCGGACTGGCGCGGTGGATGGCCTGGGCCGCGACCTCCTTGCCAGTCCCGCTCTCTCCGGTGATGAAGACGTTGGCGCGGCTGGCGGCCACGCTTTCGATGGTGCGGTAGACGGCCTGCATTTCCGGCGAGCTGCCGATGAAACCATGGAAGCGCCCGCGGTCCAGATCCTTGCGGTATCCCTCCACCATCCGCGCCAGCGTCCGCCGTTCCAGCGCGTTGCGCAGGGTCAGGTTCAACCGGTCGGCGTTGAAGGGCTTCACGATGAAGTCGAAAGCGCCGAGCTTCATCGCCTCCACCGCCAGATCGATGGAGCCGTGGGCGGTGATGATGACCACCGAAACGCTGGGATCGCGGGCATGCAGCGCCTGCAGAACCTCCAGCCCGTCCACGTCCGGCAGCTTCAGGTCCAGGATCACCGCATCGGGCGGCGATGCCGCCGCTGCGTCCAGCGCCTCCCCCCCGCGGGTGCAATGCACGACCTCATGGGCGTCCGCGCGCAGGAACTCGATGTAGAGCTTGGCCAGCGGGACCGTATCCTCGATCAGCAGGATGCGGCGCTTCTTGGGAGAGGACACGGGGCGGCACTCTGACGGTCGGTGAATGGGCGTCGATCAGGCAAGATTGCCCGCGCAGTGTAACCCGGCCAAGGCTCTGCCGCCAGTCGGGCTGAGCCTACCTGCATATGACTTTTGACGGAGAGCGCCGGCAGGAGGCGCCCACCCCCTTCATGCTCCGCTGTCGATCAGGTCGGTGCGTCCGATCCGCCGCAACGAGACCTGGACGCGGGCGTTGTGCTCGCGGATCTCGCGCAGGGTCTGCAGGGTGAATTCCACATGGACCTCGGCCGCCGCGCTGGCCGCCGCCGCGTCGCCGGCCAGAACCGCGTTGGCGATGGCGAGATGCTGTTGCAGCAGCAGCTCACGCACGCCCGGCCGGGAGTAGAGGTCGGTGCGGTTGTAGAACACGTCGTTGCGGAGCAGGTCGGACAGTGTCCGCATGATGTGCAGCATGACGACGTTGTGCGCCGCCTCGTAGATCGCCAGATGCAGGTCGGCGTCCGAGTCCGCCTCCTCCGAGCTGTCGTCCTTGCCATGGGCGGCCTGCATGCGGGCGACGATGGTGCGGATGCTGTCGCGGTCGAGGTCGGTCGCCCGCTGGGCCGCCAGCCCGGCCGCCGCCACTTCGATGGAGCGGCGGAACTCCAGATAGTCGAAGGACGCGTCCGGCTTGTTGCGCATCAGCGTCATCAGCGGATCGGCGATCTGCGCCAGGAAGGTGGCGACATGGGTGCCGCTGCGCCCGGTGACCAGCAGGCCGCGCTCCTCCAGCTTGGCGATGGCGTCGCGCAGCGACGGGCGCGACACGTCCAGCTTCACCGCGAGTTCGCGTTCCGCCAGCAGCTTCTCGCCGGGGCGCAAAGCGCCTTCCAGGATCAACCGCTCCAGATGCTCGGCAATGGCATCGGCCAGCTTGGCCGGTTTGATCGTCCCCTGCATTGGGTAGGCGGCCTCTCCCTGCACGTCTTGATCCTCTTCAATACCGATGGACGGAACAGGCGTCCAGAGCAGTGGCTGACCGGCAACGTCGCACCCCCCTACCAAAGTGGGCCGCTTGGCAAACGATTCAGCCGTTGCACAGTCTGGTAAAATATTTTATCCAAGCTCCACCGTATGGATAAGAGATGTCCACCGCTTCCCGAATGGCAAGGGGTCTTCCCCAAGCTTGACCGGGGCGGAAGGTGCATCCACACGTACCGGGACAGGACGGACCAGGCCCCACAAGGGCGCATCCGCACCGCGAGCATCGGGGCCGCAAGACCCCGGCGGCGGTGAACGCCTCCGCTTTGCCGAACGTCCGGCCTTCCTCCGCGCCTCCCTTCAGGATGCGGGCAGACCGGGTGCAGCCAAATGCGGCCAGCCTTCTCCCGGGACACCGTTCGGACCGACATCACTCCCCGAGAAGGAGACCCCCGAGGATGACCTGGTCGCAAGTCTACGACCCTATGAACAACATCTGGCTGTCGACGCTGTTCGCGTCGCTGCCGGTCCTGGTGATGCTGGGCGGTCTCGGCATCTTCCACATGAAGGCGCACCGCGCGGCCTTGGCAGGCCTGGCGACCGCGCTGGCGGTGGCCGTCGCCGTGTTCGGCATGCCGGTGGCGATGGCGGGAAAGACCGCGCTGATGGGTGCGGCTTATGGCCTGCTGCCGATCGGCTGGATCGTCGTGAACATCATCTTCCTCTATCACCTGACCGAGCAGCGCGGACAGTTCAAGATCCTGCAGGAAAGCATCACCGGCATCACCAACGACCGCCGGCTCCAGCTTCTGCTGATCGCCTTCTGCTTCGGCGCCTTCTTCGAAGGAGCGGCCGGCTTCGGCACGCCGGTCGCCGTGACCGGCGCCATGCTGATCGGGCTGGGCTTCACCCCGCTGGCGGCGTCCGGCCTGTCGCTGATCGCCAACACCGCCCCGGTCGCCTATGGCGCGCTCGGCACGCCGGTGCTGGCGCTGGCCGCCGTCACCGGCCTGCCGCTGCTGGACCTGTCGGCGATGATCGGCCGGCAGCTGCCCTTCTTCTCCGTCCTGGTTCCTTTCTGGCTGATCGTCGCCTTCGCCGGCTGGCGCGGCATGATCCAGATCTGGCCGGCCATCCTGGTCGCCGGCGTGTCCTTCGCCGTCCCGCAGTTTGTGGTGTCGAACTATCACGGCCCCTGGCTGGTGGACGTCGCCGCGGCCATCGTCTCGCTGGTCTCGCTCACCCTGTTCCTGAAGGTCTGGCACCCGAAGACCATCTGGCACACCGCGGGCGGAGCGTCCGCGCTCACGCAGGGTGTCGGCGCCGCCGTGGTCGAGGGCGAGGCGCGCCGCAGCCACGGCTACAGCGCCGCCGAGGTCCGCCGCGCCTGGATGCCCTGGGCGATCCTCAGCATCCTGGTCTTCCTGTGGGGCATCCCGGAGGTCAAGGCCTTCCTCGACGGCGTGTCGATCCTCAAGTTCCCGATCGACGGCCTGCACAACATGGTGATGCGCGTTCCGCCGGTGGTGGCCAAGCCCCATCCGGAGGCCGCCGTCTACGTCCTGAACTGGCTGTCGGCGACCGGCACCGGCATCTTCATCGCCGCCGTCATCTCCGGCTTCCTGATGGGCTATTCGCCGGTCGAGATGGTGAAGACCTACGGCCGCACCCTCTATGCCATCCGCAACTCGCTGCTGACCATCTCGGCGATGCTGGCGCTGGGCTACACCACCCGCTATTCGGGTCTGGACACCACGCTGGGCCTCGCCTTCGCCAACTCTGGCTTCCTTTACCCGTTCTTCGGCACCTTCCTGGGCTGGCTGGGCGTGGCGTTGACCGGGTCGGACACGGCGTCCAACGTGCTGTTCGGCAGCCTGCAGAAGGTGTCGTCGGAGCAGCTGGGCCTGCCGCCGGTGCTGATGGCCGCCGCCAACAGCTCGGGCGGCGTGATGGGCAAGATGATCGACGCCCAGAGCATCGTCGTCGCCGCCGTCGCCACCAAGTGGCATGGGCATGAGGGCAAGATCCTGCGCTTCGTCATCTGGCACTCGCTGGCGCTGACGGCGTTGGTCGGCCTGCTGATCATGGCCCAGGCCTATCTGTGGCCCTTCACCCAGATGGTGATCGGCCGCTAAGGCCGGTTCCTCCCGCCACCTCCTCCACCCACCAGCAGGAAGCGCTGCCGATGCCGTCCCTCCCCCTGGCCGCCCCCTACGACCGCGTGCTGGCCGAGCTTCAGGCCGTCATTCCCGAAGCCCGGCTGGTGACCGACCCGCTGCGCACGCTGGCCTACGGCACCGACGCCAGCTTCTACCGGCTGATCCCGAAGATCGTCGCGCTGGTGGAGACGGAGGAGGAGGTGGTGCGGTTGCTGCGCATCACCCGCGGCCACACGGTGCCGGTGACCTTCCGCGCCGCCGGCACCAGCCTGTCGGGGCAGGCGGTCAGCGACAGCGTGCTGGTGGTGCTGGGGGACGGCTGGCGCGGTTGCAGCATCGGTCCGGGGGCCGCCACCGTCACCCTGCAGCCCGGCGTGATCGGGGCGGAGGCGAACCGGCGGCTGGCCCCGCTGGGGCGCAAGATCGGCCCCGATCCGGCCTCCATCGCCACCGCCAAGATCGGCGGCATCGCCGCCAACAACGCCAGCGGCATGTGCTGCGGCACCGCGCAGAACAGCTACCGCACGCTGGAGTCGATGCGGCTGGTTCTGGCCGACGGCACGGTGCTGGACACCGCCGATGCAGCCAGCCGTAGCCGCTTCCGCGACAGCCACGCCGCGCTGCTCAGCCGGCTGACCGATCTCGGCGCCCGCACCCGCGCCGACGAGGCGCTGGCCGGCCGCATCCGCGACAAGTTCCGCATCAAGAACACCACCGGCTACAGCCTGAATGCGCTGGTGGACTACGAGGACCCGGTCGACATCCTCCAGCACCTGATGATCGGGTCGGAGGGGACGCTCGGCTTCATCTCCGCCATCACGCTGCGCACCGTGCCGGAGCATCCGCACAAGGCCAGCGCCCTGCTGTTCTTCCCCGACATCGGCGAGGCCTGCCATGCCGTGTCCTTGCTGAAAGCGGCACCGGTCGATGCGGCGGAGCTGATGGACCGTGCCTCCCTCCGCTCGATCCAGGACAAGCCGGGCATGCCGCCGCAGATCCGCGGCTTCGGCCCCGAGGTGGCGGCGGTGCTGGTGGAGACCCGTGCCGAGAGTGCGGCGGCGCTGGAGGCCAATGTGGCGGAGATCGCCAGAGTTCTTGCCGACTGCGTCACCATCGGCGACACCGGCTTCACCACCGACGCCAAGGCCTGTGAAGGCTTCTGGAAGATCCGCAAGGGCCTGTTTCCGGCGGTCGGCGCCATTCGCCAGACCGGCACCACCGTCATCATCGAGGACGTCGCCTTCCCCCTGCCCCGGCTGGCCGAAGCGACTCGCGAGCTGCAGGAACTGTTCGTCCGCCACGGCTATCACGAGGCGATCATTTTCGGCCACGCGCTGGAAGGAAACCTGCACTTCGTCTTCACCCAGGCCTTCGACACCCAGGAAGAGATCGACCGCTACCGCCGCTTCATGGACGATGTCGCCGTGCTGGTGGTTACCCGCTATGACGGCTCGCTGAAGGCGGAGCACGGCACCGGCCGCAACATGGCCCCCTTCGTCGAGATGGAATGGGGTCCGCAGGCCTATGGACTGATGAAGAAGATCAAGGGGCTGTTCGACCCCAACGGGCTGCTGAACCCCGGCGTCATCCTGAACGGCGACCCGCAGGCCCATCTGAAGAACCTGAAGCCGCTGCCGCCCGCCGACCCGCTGGTCGACACCTGCATCGAGTGCGGGTTCTGCGAGCCAACCTGCCCCTCCCACCGCTTCACCCTGTCACCGCGCCAGCGCATCGTCGGCCGGCGCGAGATGGCACGGCTGGCGGCGGCCGGCGACGATGCCGGGCGACTGGCCGAGATCAGTGCCGCCTATGAGTATCAGGGCATCGACACCTGCGCGGCCTGCGGCCTGTGCGCCAGCGCCTGTCCGGTGGGGATCGAGACCGGGCTGCTGATCAAATCCATGCGCGGCGAGCGGCGCGGCGCCATGGCCCGTAAGGCGGGGACGCTGGTCGCCGACCACATGGAAGGCACGCTGGGCCTCGCCCGCACCGGCCTGCGTCTGGCCGACCTCGCCCGCCGCACCATCGGCCATGGCGCCACCCAGGCGGCAGCCCGTGTGCTGACCGGCGGCAACCTGCCGGTTCTGCCCCGCAATATGCCCACATCCGCGACCTTTTCGCCGAAGGCGGACATTCTCACCAGCGAAGACCTGCCGACCGTGGTCTACGCCCCCAGCTGCGTCAGCCGGACCATGGGACCGGCGGCGACCGATCCGCATCAGCGCCCGCTTCCACAGGTGGTGGAGTCGGTGATGCGCAAGGCCGGCTTCCGCATCCTCTATCCGGAGGAGGCGGATGGCCAGTGCTGCGGCATGCCGCTGGAGAGCAAGGGGCTGATTGAAGCCGCCGACGCCAAGGCCGACGCCATGCTGGCCGCGCTGTCGAAGGCGAGCCGAGGCGGCCGGTATCCGGTGGTGATGGACACCAGCCCCTGCGCCCTGCGTCTCAGGAAGCGCCTGACCGATGCCGGCCTGCGCATCCTCGACGTGGCGGAGTTCCTGAGCGAGTTCGCCCTGCCGCGCCTGGACATCGACAAGACGGCGGAGCCGGTGATGCTGCACCTGACCTGCTCCACCCGCCGCATGGGGCTGGACGGAGCCCTGACCGCGGTGGCGAAAGCCTGCGCCGAGACGGTGGTGGTGCCGCCCGACGTCGGCTGCTGCGGCTTCGCCGGCGACAAGGGCTTCACCACGCCGGAACTGAACGCCCACGCACTGCGCCACCTGCCGGCATCGGTGCCGGAGGGCTGCGCGTCGGGCTATTCCACCAGCCGCACCTGCGAGATCGGCCTGTCCGACAAGGCGGGCGTGCCCTACCGGTCGATCGTCTATCTGGTCGACGCCTGCGCGACGGCGAAGGTGGAGGAGAGGGCACGGGTGGCGGAACCGGCCTTCTGAACGACGCCTGCCGATAAAGATATCCCTGAGGAAGCGCCCGATGCCCGCCACCCCCAAACCCACCCGGGTCTATTACTTCGGCACCTGCCTGGTCGACCTGTTCTTCCCCGACGCCGGCATGGCCGGGATCGAGCTTCTGCAATCCCAGGGCCTGACCGTCGTCTTCCCGCAGGGGCAGAGCTGCTGCGGCCAGCCCGCCTACAACTCCGGCTACCGCGCCGACGCCCTGAAGGTTGCCCGCGCGCAGCTGGACCTGTTCCCCGGCGACGACCCCATCGTCGTGCCGTCGGGCTCCTGCGCCGGCATGATGAAGAAGCACTGGCCCGACCTGTTCCGCGGCGAGCCGGACGAAGCGAAGGCGGTGCAGGTGGCGTCCCGCGTGTGGGAGCTGACCCAGTTCCTGGTCCATGTGCTGGACGTCCAACTCACCGACAAGGGCGAGCCGGTGCGCGTCACCTGGCATGCCTCCTGCCATGCCCAACGCGAGATGGGCGTGGTGGAGGAGCCGAAGGCGCTGCTGCGCCAGCTCGCCAATGTCGAGCTGGTGGAGTTGAAGCGGGAGAAGGAATGCTGCGGCTTCGGCGGCACCTTCGCCGTGCGTCATCCGGAGATCTCCGCCGCGATGGTCGGCGACAAGGTGGCGGACATCGAGGGCACCGGCGCCGCCCGCGTGGTGTCGGGCGATTGCGGGTGCCTGTTGAACATCACCGGCGCGTTGGAAGCCGGAGCCAAGGCCGCGCGCGGCCAGCACATCGCCCAGTTCCTGAAGGAGCGCATCCATGGACGGTAACGTACCGGATTTCGCCGCTGCCTCCCGCGCGGCGCTGGCCGACCCGCAGCTGCGCGGCAATTTCCGCCGCGCCATGGACGGGCTGATGACCAAGCGCGCCGCCCAGTTCTCTAACGCGGGCGAATGGCATGGCGTGCGGGCGCTGGCCGCCTCGGTCCGGCTGCGCGCCCTGTCGAAGCTGCCGGAACTGCTGGAAAAGCTGGAGGAGAACTGCACCCGCAACGGCATCACCGTCCATTGGGCCGCCACGACGGACGAGGCCAACGCCATCGCGCTCGACATCCTGCACAAGGCGAACGCCAAGCTGGTGGTCAAGGGCAAGTCGATGGTGACGGAGGAGATGCACCTGAACGCCGTGCTGGAAAAGGACGGTATTGAGGTGCTGGAAAGCGATCTCGGCGAATACATCGTGCAGCTGGACGGCACCATGCCGTCGCACATCATCATGCCGGCGATCCACCTGAACACCAAACAGATCGCTCATCTGTTCAAGCGCAAGATCAAGGATGCCGAAAGCCGGGAGGACGCGGCCTATCTGACCGACCTCGCCCGCCGTGTGCTGCGCGCCAAGTTCCAGGCCGCCGATGTCGGCATGTCCGGCGTCAACGCGGCGGTGGCGGAGACCGGTACCCTCTGCCTGATCGAGAATGAGGGCAACGGCCGCATGTGCACCACGGTGCCGCCGGTCCACATCGCCTTCATGGGGCTGGAAAAGGTGGTGGAAAAGCTGGAGGACGTGCCGCCGGTCATCAGCCTGCTGCCACGCTCCGCCACCGGCCAGCCGATCACCACCTACGTCAACATGATCTCCGGCCCACGCAAGGACGGCGAGAAGGACGGCCCGCGCGAGGTGCATCTGGTCATCCTCGACAATGGCCGATCCAGCATCTACGCCGACCCGGAACTGCGCGACACGCTGCGCTGCATCCGCTGCGGCGCCTGCATGAACCATTGCCCGGTCTACACCCAGGTCGGCGGCCATGCCTATGAGGCGCCCTATCCGGGTCCGATCGGCAAGATCCTGGTGCCGCAGATCGAGGGGCTGGCCAAGCGCGGCGCCATGCCCCACGCCTGCACCATGTGCAACGCCTGCGTCGAGATCTGCCCGGTGAAGATCCCAATCGTCGAGATCATGGGACGCTTGCGGGTGGAAGCGGTGAAGCCCGGCGGTGCGGTGAAGGATGGCGGCGCCAAGGCCAGCCGTGCGGAATCGATGGTGTGGAGCGGCTGGGCGGCGATGAACGCCTCCCCAACCGCCTACCGCATCGCCACGCTGGCAATGAGCAAGCTCGGCAACGCGGCGCCGTCGTCGCTGCCCATGCTGAAGGAGTGGACGAACGTCCGCACCAAGCCGCGCTTCGCCGGCCGCACCCTGCACGACCTCGCCCGCGCCAAGGGGATTCCCGATGTCTGACGCCCGCAACTCGATCCTGACGAAGCTGCGCGCCACCCGCGACGCCCATCCGCTGACACCGCCCCCGTCGGACTTCGCGCCGATCGAGACGAAGCACTGGGCGGAGGAGGAGCGCCTGCCCCGCATTCGCCGCCTGATGGAGGCGGTGCACACGGAGTTCATTGAGGCGACAGAGGCCGAATGGCCGGCGGTGCTGCGCGAGTTCCTGGCACAGGAGGGTGTGGGGTCGTTGATGTATGCGCCGGGGACTGGGGCGGGGAAGACGTTGGTCGAGGGGTGGGACGCCACATCTACTGCACCGAAATCCCCCTCTCCCCCCCGGGGAGAGGGTCGGGGTGAGGGGGACGCATCGCATGATTCTCCCGAAGGTCCCGCCGCGCATCCCCCTCACCCTAACCCTCTCCCCAGGGGGGAGAGGGAATTTGAAGGGATGGGAGAGGGTCCGGTTCTCATCCCCTACGACCGCTCTCTCGAAGACATCAAGCCCCAGCTGTTCGAGTCCATCGAGGCCGGCCTGACCACCACCCGTGGCGCCATCGCCGAAACCGGAAGCCTGATCCTGTGGCCGACGGCGGACGAGCCGCGCACCCTCTCGCTCGTCCCGCACATCCACATCGCAATCCTGCGCACCGATGCCCTTTACGACACTTTCCTGCAGGCCATGCGCGAGCAGGGATGGGCACAGGCGATGCCGACCAACGCGCTGCTGGTGTCCGGCCCCAGCAAAACCGCCGACATCGAGCAGACGCTGGCCTACGGCGTCCACGGTCCGAAGCGGCTGATCGTGCTGGTGGTCCACCCATGACGGCCCGCCCGGCGAACGAGCCGGCGGCCCGGCTCTACGAGGCGATCCTGCATCTCAGGCGCCTCGGCCACCGGGTGGAGAAATGCGAAGGGCGGCGCGGGCGACATCGGCTGGATGGGGCCGAGATCACCGACGCCGCCCTTCTTGAGCTGGCGATGACCCGCGTCCGCCGGGCGGCGCGGGTCACATATTCAGGTCAGGCCGGACGCACCGCCGCCGGGCGGGATACCGCCACCGACGGCTTGCGGCCGTAGCGCTCGACGCTCAGCCCGTCCATGTCGATTTCGGTCCGGCGGCCGCTGACCACGTCGGCCAGCACGCGGGCGGAGCCGGCGGACATGGTCCAGCCCAGCGTGCCGTGGCCGGTGTTGAGGTACAGGTTGCGGATATGGGTCGGCCCCAGGATCGGCGTGCCGTCCGGCGTGTTCGGGCGCAGGCCGGTCCAGAACTCCGCCTTCGACAGGTCGCCGCCGTTGGGGAACAGGTCGCTGACCACATGATCCAGCGGCCCACGGCGGCTCTCGCGCAGGGTCAGGTCGAATCCGGACAGCTCCGCCGTGCCGCCGACGCGGATGCGGTCGCCGAGCCGGGTGACGGCGATCTTGTGCGTCTCGTCCATCACCGTCGATTCCGGCGCGTGGGCAGCGTCGGTGATCGGCAGGGTCAACGAATAACCCTTCACCGGATAGACCGGCAGGTCGATGCCCAGCGGCTTCACCAGCATGGGCGAATAGCTGCCCATGGCGACGATGTAGCTGTCGGCGGTCAGCGTGCCCTGGTCGGTCAGCACGCCGGTGATCTTGCGACCGTCGCTCTCCAGGCCGCGGATGGAGACGCCGTAACGGAACTCCACCCCACGCTTGGCGGCATAGGCGGCTAGCTTGTTGGTGAACTGGAAGCAGTCGCCGGTCTCGTCGCCCGGCAGGTGCAGCGCGCCGACCAGCTTGTCCTTCACATGGGCCAGCGCCGGCTCGACCGAGGTCAGGCCATCGCGGTCGAACAGGCTATAGGGGACGCCGTAGCGCTCCAGCACCGCCATGTCGTAGCCGGCGGCGTCCATCTGCTTTTGGGTGCGGAAGACCTGCAGAGTGCCCTGGGTGCGCTCGTCATAGGTGATGCCGGTCTCGGCGCGCAGAGCCTTCAGGCAGTCGCGGCTGTATTCGGCAACGCGGACCATGCGGCTCTTGTTCAGCTGGTAGCTCGCCTCGTTGGCGTTGGCCAGCAGCTTCAGGCACCACGACCACATCGCCGGATCCAGCTTCGGCCGGATCACCAGCGGCGAGTGCTTCATCATCATCCACTTGGCGGCCTTCAGCATCAGCCCCGGCGCCGCCCAGGGAGCGGAATAGCCCGGCGACACCTCGCCCGCGTTGGCGTAGCTGGTCTCCAGCGCCGGGCCGGCCTGACGGTCGATGACGGTCACCTCATGCCCGGCGCGCGCCAGATAATAGGCGGTGGTGACACCGATGACGCCGCTGCCCAGAACGATCACGCGCATGAGACTGGCTCCCAAGGGGATGGATGACTTCGCTTGGGGAAGTGGATCGCAAACTGTGTGCCAGACGGGAAAATGGCGGATTTGCTGAGGTGCGGGGGGAGGGGTGGAGCGTGGAGTGTATGCAGATGTTTACAGCATGAGGGGTTTTTGGACGCAGAGTGTTGGAAATCATGGAATTTTTGCAGTGTAAAGATTTTGATACGGCGTAATGATGCGTGTACAGTGGGTGCCGGGAGCCCCCTCCCTAACCCTCCCCCGCTGGCGCGGGAGAGGGAACTGCCGCCGCTTCGCATAAGGCACCCTCTCCCGCGGAGCGGGGGAGGGCTGGGGTGGGGGCAATCGACACCTCCCACTCCGAACGCTCCACCCCCATGCGCATCGAAGTCACCTTCACCGACCGCGTCGGTATCGCCCATGAGATCCTCGCCGTGCTGGCGCTGCGCCGCCTGAACGTCGTCGGCGTCGAGGTCGACCCGCCGCTGATCCACATCGACGCTCCAGGCCTCGATCCGGCGGCGCTGCCGGCCCTGTCCGACGCGCTGCGCACCATCGCCGGGGTGCGATCGGTGGCGGCCATCGACATGCTGCCGGGCACACGGCGGCGGCTGCATCTGGATGCGCTGCTCGCCGCCCTGCCCGACCCGGTGCTGGCGGTGGACCGTACCGGGCGTGTCGTGGTGGCGAGCACCGCCGCGGCCCAGGTCGCGGGATTGCCGGAGTCGCGCCTCGCCGGGCTTGATATTGGCGAACTCTTCGGCGAACCGGAATTGACGCGCGAACTGACCACCGGGGGCTTCCGCATGTCGGGCCGCGAGGTGACGCTGAACGGCCAGCCCTTCCTGCTGGAGGTGACGCCCATCGTCGATGTCGAAGCGGCAGGCGCGGTCATCACCCTGTTCACCCCGTCGCGTCTGGGCGAACGGCTGGACGCGATCCAGAATTTCGATGAGGGCGGCTTCGACCGCATCCTCGGCGAGTCGCCACCGGTCAGGGCGCTGAAGGCACGGGCCGCGCGGGTCGCCGCGATGGAGGCGCCACTGCTGATCCTGGGCGAGACCGGCACCGGCAAGGAGCTGATCGCCCATGCCTGCCACCGCGCCAGCCCGCGCCGCGACAAACCCTTCCTGGCGCTGAACTGCGCCGCCGTGCCGGAGAATCTGGCGGAGAGCGAGCTGTTCGGCTACGCCCCCGGCTCCTTCACCGGGGCGCAGCGCGGCGGCAAGCCCGGTCTGCTGGAACTCGCCCATGGCGGCACGGTGTTCCTCGACGAGATCGGCGAGATGTCGGCCTATCTCCAGGCCAAGCTGCTGCGCTTCCTCAATGACGGCAGCTTCCGCCGGGTGGGCGGCGAGCGCGAGCAGAAGGTGGATGTCCGCGTCATCAGCGCCACCCACCGCTCGCTGGAGGCGATGGTCGCCGACCACAGCTTCCGCGAGGATCTGTTCTACCGCCTGAACGTGCTGTCGCTGAGCGTCCCGCCCTTGCGCGAGCGCGGCCATGACATCCTGCTGCTGGCCCGCCATTTCATCGCCCGCGCCGCCGCGCAGGCCCGCCGACCGCCCGGTCGTTTGACTCCGGCGGCGGCGGCGGCGCTGCTCGCCAACCGCTGGCCCGGCAACGTCCGCCAGTTGGAGAACGTCATCTTCCGCGCCATGACCATGAGCGACGGCGGGGCGCTGGACGCCGCAGACCTGGAACTGGCCGGCGCCGGCATGCAGTCGGCCGGGGTGCCGGCGGAAGAGGCCGACAGCTGGGAGGATGCGGTGGAGGGGTTCGAGCGGACGTTGCTGCGCCGGCTCTATCCGCGCTTCCCGTCCAGCCGCAAGTTGGCCGCACGGCTGAACACCTCGCACACGATGATCGCCAACAAGCTGCGGAAATACGGCATTCCGGAGCGGTGACCCACCGGTCAGAGGTACGGGTCAGTGGCCGCTGGCGTGCCCCGATGCCTTGGCCGGAGCGGCATGGCTGTCCGCCGCCGGCTTGGCGTGGCCGGCTGCCTTCTCCGGGGCCTTCTCGGCCGGTTTCTCGGCAGCAGGGGGTTCCAGTCCGGGGGGCGGGCCGCCGAAGGTGATGGTCACCTCGGTCACCGGGCCGGGATCGGGCTGGCTGTGGTGGAAGTTCGCCGATGCGCCGGGGCCGAGCGTCTCGGCCGACGGCTCAATGGTCCAGCTCTGCAGCAGCTTGTGCTCGGGACCGAAGGTGATGACGCGCAGCGGCGGCAGGGTGCGCTCGACCTCGGTGCCGTTGGCGACCTCGCCGTCGAGCAGCAGGACGGTGGTTCCGCCCTCGATCTTCTGTTCGGAACGAATGTTGCGCAACTCCAGCCCGAAGCCCGGCGGCTCGGCCGGCATGCCGAGGGTGTCATAGAGCAATGCTGCGGGCGGCCAGCTGCGGACGATGGCGTCGCGGCCGAAGTAGGCGCCGGCAGCGGCCCCGGCGACCAGCAATCCCAGCACGACGAAACCGATCACCGTGCTGCGCGCCGGCTTGGCGCGCGGGGCCTTCGGCGGCTTGACCTTGGTCTTGGCGGCAGTCTTGGCGGCGGGCTTGGTGGGATTGGCCGGCCGGATTTCCGTCAGGGCGTCGGGAACCACATCATCGGGTTCCGGCCGATCGGGCATCTGCCACCATGTGTGGCCGCAGCGGGCGCAGCGAACCTTCCGGCCGTCCTGGCCGAGCGACTCGTCGGACAGGGTGTAGCGCGTCGAGCAGGTCGGACAGGAAACGATCATCGCGCCGTCGCAGAAAGGTTACCCCCTGCCTTATAGATAGGAGTGGCCCCCGGCGCAACCGACACCCGACTGTCGGCCTTGCCCTCTCCCCAACCCTCCCCCGCTCACGCGGGAGAGGGAGAGACAAAAGCGCCTTACATGCCGCCCGGATAGTTCGGGCCCCCGCCGCCTTCCGGCACGACCCAGTTGATGTTCTGGGTGGGGTCCTTGATGTCGCAGGTCTTGCAGTGGACGCAGTTCTGCGCGTTGATCTGCAGGCGCGGGTCGCTGCCGTCGTCGTTGCGGACGATCTCGTACACACCGGCCGGGCAATAGCGCTGCTCCGGCGCGTCGTAGAGCGCCAGATTGACGCTGATCGGGACCGATTTGTCCTTCAGCGTCAGGTGCGGCGGCTGGTCTTCCTCATGGTTGGTGTTGGAGAGGTAGACCGAGGACAGGCGGTCGAAGCTGACCTTGCCGTCCGGCTTGGGGTAGGCGATCTTCGGCGCCTCGCTGGCCTTCACCAGGGTGGTGTGGTCGGCGTGGTGCTTCAGCGTCCAGGGCGACTTGCCCTTCAACGCCGTCTCGTAAGCGGCATTGGCCAGACCGGCCCACAGGCCCTTCTGGAAGCCGGGGCGGATGTTGCGCACCGCGTAAAGTTCCGGCCAGACCCAGGACTGCTTCAGCCGCTCCGGATAGGCGATGACCTCCGGGCCATTGTCGTTGCCGCCGGTCAGGTGGTCGAACACCGCCTCGGCCGCGACCATGCCCGACTTCATGGCGGTGTGGTTGCCCTTGATCTTCGGCACGTTCAGGAAGCCGGCACCGTCGCCGATGAGGAGGCCGCCGGGGAAGGTCAGCTTCGGGATCGACTGGAAGCCGCCCTCCGACAAAGCGCGGGCGCCATAGGCCAGACGCCGGCCGCCTTCGAAGGTCGGGCGGATCGCCGGGTGGGTCTTGTAGCGTTGGAACTCCTCGAACGGGCTCATGTGCGGGTTCCAGTAGTCGAGGCCGACGACGAAGCCGACCGACACCAGATTCCCTTCCATGTGATACAGCCACGACCCGCCATAGGTCTTAGGGTCCATCGGCCAGCCGATGGTGTGGACGATCAGGCCCGGCTTCGACTGCGACGGGTCGACCTCCCACAGCTCCTTGATGCCGATGCCGTAGGTCTGCGGCTGGCAATCGCGGCGCAGGTCGAACTTCTCGAACAGGGTCTTGGTCAGAGAGCCGCGGCAGCCCTCGGCGAAGATGGTCTGCTTGGCGTGCAGTTCCATGCCCGGCGTGTAGTTGCCGGTCTTCTCGCCGTCCTTGCCGATGCCCATGTCGCCGGTGGCGACGCCCTTCACCGCGCCCTTGTCGTCATACAGCACCTCGGCCGCGGCGAAGCCGGGGTAGATCTCCACCCCCAGTTCCTCGGCCTGGGTCGCCATCCAGCGGGCCAGATTGCCCAGGCTGATGATGTAGTTGCCGTGATTGTTCATCTGCGGCGGAGCGAAGGGCGACTTGTAGGCCTTCGTTTCCGTCAGGAAGAGGAAATGATCCTCTTGAGCCTTGGTGGTGAGGGGAGCGCCCTTTTCCTTCCAGTCCGGGATCAGCTCGTCCAGCGCATGCGGTTCGAAGACGGCACCGGACAGCAGGTGGGCGCCCACCTCCGACCCCTTCTCGATCACGCAGACGCTAAGCTCCTGGCCGCTTTCGACCGCGCGCTGCCGCAGGCGGATCGCCGCACTCAGGCCCGACGGGCCGGCGCCGACGATCAGAACATCGTATTCCATGACCTCGCGCGGTTCGCGTTCCATCACCACACTCCCCCACCGTCTTGTTTTGGTACTGTTTCCCTCGGGACGCCCTATGGTGTTTTGCGGGCGCGTGCTTGTAGCACGGTTTGCGCCGCACCCAAATTGGGTATCTGGACATGTAAGACCACACGATCTGTGGTAAGGTCAAACGATGATTGACGTATGCGACATCCTAGACGCGCTGCGCTGGCATGCCGACATCGGCTGCGACGAGGCCATCGGTGACGAGCCGACCGACTGGGCCACTCTCACCGCCCGGCCGGCGGCGCGGGCGTTGCCTTCGGGCGCACCCGCGGCCGGCATGGCACCCGGTGCCGCCATGGCGCGCCCGCCCGCACCGACTCGGGCACCCGCCCCTGCGACCCCAGCCGCAGCACGTCCGGCCGCCCTCTTCGCCTCCCCCGACCAGCCGCTGGGCGCCAGCGAGGCCGGCATCCAGGCCCGTGCCAGGGCCGGAGAGGCGCAGACGCTGGAGGCGCTGGAAGCGGCGCTGCGCAGCTTCGACGGCTGTCCGCTGAAAGCCACCGCGATGAACACCGTCTTCGCCGACGGCAACCCGCAGGCCCCGGTGATGCTGATCGGCGAGGCGCCGGGCGAGGATGAGGACCGGCAGGGCAAACCCTTCGTCGGGGTCAGCGGCAAGCTGCTGGACCGCATGCTGGCCCAGATCGGGCTGGACCGCGGCAAGGTCTACATCGCCAACATCCTGCCCTGGCGCCCGCCCGGCAACCGCAGCCCGACCCAGGCGGAAATCGCCGCTTGCCTGCCCTTTCTGGAACGGCATGTCGAGCTGGTGCGGCCGAAGCTGCTGGTGGCGCTGGGCGGAGTGTCGGCCAAGACCCTGCTGAACCGGGCGGAGGGAATCACCCGCCTGCGCGGGCAGTGGAAGACCTATGAAGTCGCGGGAACAGCGGTTCCGCTGATGCCGATGCTCCATCCGGCGTACCTCTTGCGCAATCCTATCGCAAAGCGGGAAGCGTGGCGGGACATGCTTGCGTTGCAGCAAAGGATCGGCGAAGAAGGCATCAAGTATTCCCAAGACTAAAAACGATGTCACAGCGCTGGCTAAATCGTTCGTATGACTGCGGTCGTCGTGCAGCACAAATGCCGTCAACCCATGCCGAAAGGCACCTTCCCAACGGGCTAGAGCCTTTTTTCCAGGCTTGTTAAGCCGTTGTAACATCTGCCGAATACCAGCCATGACACATTCCGTGCGAATCCGTTGCTTGCGGTTCGCGCGGTCGTGGGGTATCCCGGAGCCATGCTCCGGATATTTTGCAGTGCAGCATACCGGGTCGCGATCGCGGCCCCGCTGCGGCGGAACCTTCTGGGGGTGCTGGGTCTCACGGTGGCTTTCACCCTGGGACCCGACGGCGCGGTCGGGTTCCGGCCCGCTTGCGCCGCCCTCATCATCCACGCGCCGGACGGTCACGCCGTCGTCCCGCCCGGCGGGGATTCCGTGCCTGACCCCGACAGCCCCGTTTTCGGCGAATCGCTTGGCGATCCGGCCGCGGGGCTCCCCGAAATTGCAGCCCCCGAGTCCACCGACGACACCCCGTCGGCGGCCCCCACGGTGAATGAGGCTCCCAACCCTGCCGGCGTCCCGCTTCTGCTCGCAGCCGACGCCGATGCCCGCGCCGTCCAGCTGGACGAAGAGGATGCCGCCCGTTACCGCCGCATCTTCGCGGCGCAGGAGCGGGCGGACTGGGACGCCGCCGATGCCGAGATGGCGAAGCTGAAGGACCGCCGTCTGGTCGGCTATGTCCTGCGCCAGCGCTATCTCCACCCCGACCGCAAGGCCAGCTACGAGGAACTCGCCCGCTGGATGCAGGATTACGGCGACCTCGCCGGGGCGGAGCGGATCCACAGCCTCGCCCAGAAGCGCCAGCCCGCCGGCCAAAAGGCGCCGAAGCCGCCACGGGGCGAGGAGCGCGTGCGCCTCGTCGGATCGCTGGAGCGGCTGGGTGGCTTGCGCACCGTCGCCAGCAACGAAGACGACGATGACGACAGCGTCACCGTCGCTCCGCGCAGCCGCACCGTTTCCCGCGCCCGCAGCGACCGCGCGGCGGTGGCCCGGGTCGAGGAGCTGCTGCGGTCCGGCCGCACCGCCTCCGCCCTGAGCCTGCTGGGCCAGGACGAGTTCGGCGGCAAGCTCGACACCGTGCAGTATGACGCCGCCCGCGCCCGCATCGCCGCATCCCTCTTTTATTCCGGCGAGACGGCGCAGGCGCTGACTCTCGCCTCGGCCAGTGCCGCGCGGTCGGGCGACATGCTGCCGGAAGCGCACTGGATCGCCGGGCTCGCCGCTTGGCGGCTGAAGCAGACAGACCGGGCCGCCCGCCATTTCGAAGGCATGGCCGCGGCCGGCCCGCGCTCCCCCTGGAAGGCCGCGGCGGCCGACTACTGGGCCGCCCGGGCGCTGGCCCGCAAGCCGGGCAAGGAGAAGGAGGCGGCCGAGCATCTGGCCGCAGCCGCCCGCTATCCGCACACCTTCTATGGCCTGATCGCGCTGCGCACCATGGACGGGCTGGAAAAAGTGCATTGGCAGGCGCCGGAACTGACCGGACGCCAGTTGGCGGCGATGGCGGCCAAGCCGGCCGGCTCCCGCGCCATCGCCCTGCTCCAGGCCGGTCAGCGCGAGTTGGCGGGAATGGAGCTGCAACGCATCGATCCGCAGGGCGACCAACTGGTCGAACAGGCGATGGTGGCGCTGACCGACCGCGCCGGCGTGGCTTCGCTGTCCCTGCGGCTGGGCAATGCGGTGGCCGGGCCGGACGGCGCACCCTATGCCGCGGCGCTCTACCCGCTGCCGCACTGGAAGCCGCGCGACGGCTTCGCGCTGGACCGCGCGCTGGTCTTCGCGGTGATGCGCCAGGAATCGCGCTTCGACCCGCGTCTGGTCAGCTCCGCCGGGGCGACCGGGCTGATGCAGATCCTGCCCAGCACCGCCCAGCATGTGCGTGAACGCAACGCCGACATCGGTAGCGATGACGCCAGCCGCGACGCGCTGTTCGATCCGTCCCGCAACATGGAGCTGGGCCAGCGCTACCTGTCGGAGCTGCTGGGCATGCCGGAAATCGACGGCAACCTGTTCCTGGCCGCCGCCGCCTACAATGCCGGGCCGGGCAATCTGGCGCGCTGGCGGCGCGATCTCAGCGACATCACCGATCCACTGCTGTTCATCGAAAGCCTTTCCTTCGGCGAGACACGCGACTATGTGGAGAAGGTGATGGCGAACTTCTGGATCTACCGGCTGCGGCTGGGCCAGGAGACCGCGTCGCTCACCGCCGTCGCCGATGGGAAATGGCCGACCTACACCCCGGTGGAGGCCCGCCCGACCGAGGTGGCGACCCGTCCGGACTCGCTGCCCGCGGTGAAGCCGGCGACCCCCGTCGCGGTGGAAACGGTGGCGGAGCGGGGAGAGGCCAGCCCGACACCCTGACCGCCGGCGCCCCCTTGTCGGGCTCCGGCCCGACATGAGGACACGCCTGCCGCCATGCCGAAGATCGACGAGAACCGCCCCTTCCTTCCCGTGAACATCGCCGTGGTGACGGTGTCCGATACCCGCAGCGCCGCCGACGACCGTTCCGGCGACGCGCTGGCGGAGCGGATCGCCGGCGCCGGGCACAGGGTCGCCGCCCGCACCATCGTTCGGGACGACATCGCGGCGATCCGCGCGCAGGTCCAGGCCTATATCGCCGATCCGCAGATCGACGTGGTGCTGACCACCGGCGGCACAGGTGTCACCGGCCGCGACGTGACGCCGGAAGCGGTCGAGGCGCTCTATGAAAAGGCGATCCCCGGCTTCGGCGAGCTGTTCCGCTATCTCAGCTATGCCAAGGTCGGCACCTCCACCATCCAGAGCCGGGCGACCGGCGGCGTCGCCAACGGCACCTACATCTTCGCCCTGCCCGGCTCGCCCAGCGCCTGCCGCGACGCCTGGGACGACATCCTGGTCTGGCAGCTCGACAACCGCCACCGTCCCTGCAACCTCGTGGAGCTGATGCCCCGCCTGCGCGAGCATATGGCGTGAGCGGACCGGCTGGATTCTCGATCGAGGCCCTGCACGATGCGCTGACGCGGCTTCCGCGCCTTGCCGACCTGCCGGCCGACGCGCTGGAGCCGATGCCGCTGAAGGGCGTCGCCCACGACCATGTGCGGCTGCGCGGCCGGCTGCTGGTCGCCCGCATTCCGCGCTGGAGCCAACTCGGCCTCGACGCCTGGACGGCGCTGGAGCGACAGGCCACCGCTTTCCAGCGGGCCGAGCCGTCGGGCCACACCCCGCGCTTCGCCGGCCTGCTGCCGCCGGGAGAGGGGTTGCCACTGGGTGCCCTGGTGGTGGGCGAGGTGGAGGGGCGCACCCCCACCCTGCCCGACGACATGCCGGCCATCGCCCGCGCCCTTGCCGCCCTGCACCGCATGGCACCGCCGGATTTCTACGAACCGCTTCCCGCCCCGCCCGATCCGGTCGCCGCCTTGCTGGCCCAGGTCGAACGACAGGCGGAATGGTTCGACCGCGCCGATCTGTCGACCGAGGCGCGCGCGCTGATCGCGGAGGAGCTTGCCGCCGCCCGCGCCGGCGACCTTGCCCCGCCGCGAGAGACCCCGATGCCACTGACCGCGGTCGGGGTGGACGTACATCCCGGCAATTTCCTGATCGATGCCCACGGCAAGGCGTGGTTCACCGACCTGGAAAAGCTGCAATACGGCCACCCGGCCAGCGATCTCGCCCATGCCAGCCTCTACACCTCGACCAAATGGGATCCGGAGGTGAATGCGGAGCTGACCCCGGCCGACGTCGACGCCTTCATCGAAGCCTGGACCATCGCGGTTCCGGGCGACCTCGCCAACGAAGTGCGGCCATGGCTGAAGCCGCTGCGCCGGCTGACATGGCTGCGCACCTTGTCCTGGATGGCCCGCTGGTCGGTCGAGGGCGCCACCCTGTCGCCCGGCATGCCGGAACATCTCCGTGCCCACATGGACGCCCACGCCACCGACATCCTGCGCCCGGAGCGGATTGAACAGGTGCGGCGGGAGTGGCGGTAGCGGTTGCGAAAAGGGGACTCGCACGAAAGTCTCTTGCCCGCGCCCTGCCGAAGATGATGGGATAGCGACTCGGAAAACGAGGTGACGAGAGCATGACGAGTGTGCGACGCCGGTTGCAGCCGATCTCCCTGGCCGTTCTGATGGCCGGGACCACCCTGGTGCCGGCCTTTGCCGCCGGGCCTGGGGCTGGCTTGGCTGCGGATGACGGCACCGGTTCCGCCACCGGCAGCTATCTGGCCGGCCGCTACGCCCAGCACCAGGACGATTGGACGGCGGCGGCGCGCTTCACCGCACAGGCTCTGGACGCCGATCCGGACGACCCCGCCCTGCTGCGCCGCACCTTCCTGCTGCGGTTGGGCGAGGGCCGGATCGACACGGCGATCGGCTACGCCAGCCGTCTGCTCGATGAAAAGGGCGAGCCGCAGATGGCGCTGACCCTGCTGGCCGCCGACGCGCTGGCCAAGGGCAAGCTGGACGAGGCCGACGGCTATGCCGCCCGCCTGCCCACCGACGGACTCGGCCGGTTCCTGACGCCGCTGACCCGCGCCTGGCTGGCAACGGCCCGCGGCAAGACGGACGAGGCGCTGACGGCGTTGCAGCCGCTGTCCGGCGTGCAGGGCTTCGAAGCGCTCTACAACCTGCATGCCGGACTGATCCTCGACCTCGCCGGTCGCAACGACGAGGCGGCGGCCCGCTACGCGAAGGTGACGGAGACGGACGCACCGTTGCGCGTCGTGCAGATCGTCGGCAGCTTCATGACCCGCACCGGCCGCAAGGATGAAGCCCGCAAGCTCTACGAGGCCTTCCAGGGCAGCAACCCCGACGGGCTGCTGGTGGAGCCGGCGCTGGCCGCAATGGCGAACGCCCCGTCGGACACCCGCCCGGTCCCCGATGCCCGTTCCGGCCTTGCCGAGGCGCTGTTCGATCTGGGCAGCGCACTGCATCATGAGAATGCCGACGAGCCGGCGCTGCTGTTCGGCCGCATCGCCCTGCACCTGCGCGGCGATCTGGCGCTCGCCCATCTGATGATCGGCGACATCACCGCGTCGCGTGACCATCACGAGGAGGCGCTGGCTGCCTATAAGCAGTTGGAGAAGGACCCGCTGCTGGGCTGGACCGCCCGCATGCGCGAGGCCGACAGCCTCGCCCGCATGGAGCGCAACGACGAGGCCATCGCGATCCTCAAGGATCTGGCCGCCGAACGGCCGGAGCGCACCGACGCCATCACCCGCCTTGGCGACATCTATCGCTACGCCAAGCGCTATGCCGAGGCGATCCCCGCCTACACCACGGCGCTGGAGCGGATCGGCACGCCGCAGGAGCGGCATTGGCCGCTGCTGTACGCCCGCGCCATGTGCTACGAGAAGACCAAGCAATGGCCGCAGGCCGAAGCCGACCTGCAGACGGCGCTGAAGCTGCGGCCGGACGAACCGTCGCTGCTCAACTTCCTCGGCTACAGCTGGATCGACCGCGGCGAGCATCTGGACAAGGCCAGGGCGATGGTCGAGCGCGCGGTGGAACTGCGCCCGCGCGACGGCTACATCGTCGACAGCCTGGGCTGGGCGCTCTACACGCTAGGCGACTATGAGGCCGCCGTCGCCAAGCTGGAGCGTGCTGTGGAGTTGAAGCCGGTCGATCCGACCATCAACGACCATCTCGGCGATGCCTATTGGCGGGCCGGCCGCCGCAATGAAGCCCGATTCCAGTGGATGCGCGCATTGCGCAGCGCCGACGACGACACCGACAAGGCCGCCATCCAGGCCAAGCTGGACAAGGGCCTGCCGGAGCAGAAGGCCGCCGCAAAGCAGTGAGTGAACGCCCTCTCCCCGGAGCGGTAACCCTCTCCCCCCCGGGGAGAGGGCTGGGTGAGGGGGATGCACAGGGTGGATTCCGGGATAGGCAAAGCGCGTTTCAGCAGATCGACGCCTCGCCGCGCGCCCCCCTCACCCTAACCCTCTCCCCGGGAGGGGAGAGGGGACTTCTGCCTCTTCGGGGATATGCGAAGTGCTACTGCACCCCCACATAGGGCTTGTACAGGCTGTCGGTCTGCTGGATGTGCTCCACGAACCAGTCCTTCAGCAGCAGGATCAGGTCCATGCGCAGCATCGTGGGATTGTCGCCGTCAAAGTCGCGGGCCAGCTTTTCCACCTCGTCGGCGAAATAGCGGTGGGCGGCGAGGTGGCCGTCCAATTCGGGATAGCCGCAGCGTTCCATCATCGCCTCCTCCCGTGCGAAATGGACGGCGACATAATCGCGGAGGCTGGCGAGCAGACTGGACAGCTCCTCCCGGTTGGCGGGGGTGATGCCGCTTTCCAGCAGACCGTTGAACAGGTCGAGAAGGCGCCGGTGCTCGTCGTCGAGCACGGGCACGCCGACGCTCATGGACTTGTCCCAGACGACGTAGCTCATCGCAGCGATCTCCCCCCTCGCGACCCGCGATCGCAGGCGCATCCCGCGGACTGAGGCGGTTGCGGCCGGCCATGGCTGGGTTGTGGACATCTTGACAGGGATCCTAAAACCGGCAACCGTGCCCGTCCAAGCGGCAAATCCCCGCAGGGGGCGCGGCAAGATGCGCATCGCGCCAAACCCTCCCCTGCCCAGCGACAGAGTGACCGATGGCCCTGCTCGACGAGATCGCAGAGAAGAAACGGGCGCTGGACGCCGCGCGTCCCCTGCCGCAGGAGGTCGTGCACGGCATCGCCGACCGGTTCGAGCTGGATCTGACCGTCGCCGCCGCAGCGCTGGAGGAGATTCCGCTCAAGCGCGCGGACGTCAAAGCGATCCTGGAGCGCGGCAGCATCCTGCGCCACCGCGGGGTGGAGGAGCAGCGCTTCGTCCTGAACCACCGCGCGGCGCTGGAACTGATGGCCCGGCTGTCCTTCGATCCGTCGGGCGCCGTCACCGAACGCACGGTCACCGCCTTTCATGCCGTGCTCTATCGCGGGATCGAGGATGAGGCCGGGAAGTACCGCGACGGTCCGCCGAAGGACGACCCGGCGGAAACCGCACCCGACCCGGCCAAGCTGCGCGTGTCGATGTCGGCGCTGTCGACCTGGATGCGCAAGTCGGACGCCGGCCCCGACACCGCCTTCGAGGCTCATCACCGGCTGAGCGCCATCCGTCCCTTCCATGCCGGCAACCGGGCGACGGCGCTGCTGCTGTGCAATCTGATCCTGAACCGCGCCGGCTACCCGCCGGTGGTGGTCCAGGCCGACGACCGCGGCCTGTATTTGGATCTTGTCGAGCGGGCCTGGTCGGTCGGCGACAAGACGCCCTTCCGCGACCTGATGATGCGATTCCTGTCCCAAAGCCTAGATTTCTGCCTGGAATCGGCGGGCAAAGGTGAAGACGAAGCGGACGGGGACGTGGCTCCCTAAACCGCCGATCCGGCCGGCAGGCGCAGGCGCGACGGCCGGTCTGGACCGCTGTGGATCAGCAGGGTGATCGGCAGCGCATCGACGCGGCGGGTCTCGCCCGGCTCCGCCCCGGTGCCGGGATTGACCGGATAGGCCGGGAAACAGGACCCGGCAAGGCTGAGGCGCAAGGCCGATCCCGGCGCGAGCGTGGCGCAGGCAGCCCGCATGGCGATGGTCAGCGGACGGGTTGGGTCGCCCGGCTCCACCCGCGCATGACCCTGGGTCAACGGCAGCACCTGCCCGTCAGGCCGCAAGACCGACAGAACGGCGCTGACATCGAAGGATGGCGCATCGGCCTCCACCCACACATCCAGCGCCACCCGCCCGGCCAGCATCAGCGGCTCGTCCAGCGGCAGGCTGGTGTAGGTCGCGACGTCCGGGCGACGGTCGATGGCGGCGCGGTCGGGGCGCCCGGCGGCATCCGGCACCGCATGGCCGCCGACTGTCGGTACCGGCCTGCGCGGGTCGTGCACCATGACGTCGAGCGCCTCCAGATCGGGCATTTCCAACTCCAGCCGCCCACCCTGTCGGTTGGCGAGGCCGTCGCTGGCCAGATGCAGGACCGCTTCGGCCGCCGGCAGGTTGGACAGGTCGTGCCAGCGTCCGGTTTCGACATCATGCAGGCGGACCGGACCGCCGCGGTCGCCGCCCTCGCCCTTCAGCACCCGGTCGAACCACGCCAGTTGCAACGTGTCGAGCGTCGGCGCCTGTCCCGGCGCGGCGGCGGGTCCATCGGCGCCCCAGGGGCCGACGACCAGCCGCACCGGCGCCCTCTGGCTTGCGGCGAAACGATCATGGGCATCCAGCATGCCGGCCAGACGCGGGTCGTACCAGCCACCGATCTGCAGGACCGACACATCGGTCGGCATGGCGTCCTGCATCGCCTTGGGCGACAGCGCGGCCCAGGACGGGCCGGGCACCGGGTTGGTCAACCAGTCGTCGTAATGGGTGTAGCGGGCGTAGTCGCGCAGGGCCTGCGGCCGCGACGGAATCTCGTCGTCGATGGGCAGGCTGCGCGCCGCATCCGACAGCAGCCGGTGCCCGGTTCCGTCCTCGACCCGCCGCGCGGCGTCGGCCGCGGTGCGCAAGGCCCAGCCCATGGCGTCGGCCAACCGGAAAGCCCCGCCCTCATAGGCCCAGTCGGAGAAGACATCCCAGCCGGCGAAGGCCGGCGCCACAGCACGCAAGGCCGAGGGCGCTTCCACCAGCGCCAACCATTGCGCCATTCCGGCATAGCCGCAGCCATACATCGCCACCGTCCCCGACGATCCCGGCAGGGAGGCCGCCCAGGCGACGGCATCGGCCCCATCCTCCCGCTCCGCCTCGAAGGGACGGAAGCGGCCGTCGGAGGTGCCGCAGCCTCGCATGTCCTGCACCACCACCACATAGCCGCGCGCTGCATACCAGCGCGGATGGGCGTAGTGGCTGGTCAGGGCGGTGCGCCGGCCGCAGGGGACGCGCAGGAGAAGCACCGGCCATGTGCCGGCGGCGTCGGGCCGATAGAGGTCCGCATCCAGCCGCACGCCGTCCCGCGTCCGCATCGACACGGTTTCCGGCGGCCGGACCGGCAGCAGGCTGTGGGAGTGGTGGATCACCGGGGCCAGATGGGTCATGGCTGATCGGGCTCGCTCGATGACGAACAACAGATGATGTGTCGTCGTGGCAAAGCCCATGCCAGAGGTGGGACGGCAATCGGCCTAAATTTTAGGGTCGTAAATCCGGGCATGGAAAGCCCGCGCTCCTTGCGGAGAGCAGGCTTTTCCGGGTTTCGCGGTCGTTTCGTGGTTGGTGCCGATCAACACAAGGCCAAATTCCAGCCGCCCATTCCCCAGGCCGATGCCGCTTTGACGCGCAGATCGCCCAATCAGGCGGCAATCAGCTCGAAACGATCCACATCGACCATGCCGCGGTCGGTGATCTTCAGGTGCGGGATGACCGGCAGGGGAAGGAAGGCCAGTTGCAGGAAGGGCTCGGCAAGCGGACAGCCCATGGCGCGGACGGCGGCGCGCAGGGAGCGCAGCTTCACCTCCACCGTCTCGAACGGCTCCAAACTCATCAGCCCGGCCAGAGGCAGGGCCAATTCGCCGACAACCTGCCCGTTGTGCACGGCGACGAAGCCGCCCTGCAGTTCGATCAGGCGGTTGACCGCGACGCGCATGTCGGCGTCGCTCGCCCCGACCACGCAGATGTTGTGGCTGTCATGGCCGACCGACGAGGCCAGCGCACCTTCCACAAAACCGAACCCCTGGACGAAGCCGCGGCCGATGTTGCGGTTGCTGCCGTGGCGGGCGAAGACGCAGATCTTCAGCAGGTCGCGCGACGGATCGGCCACCATCCGGCCGCCCACCACCGGGACCTCGATCCGCCGGTGTTCGGTCAGGATCTTGCCCGGCTCCAGCCCGATCACCGACTGGACCGACCCGCCGGCCGGCACGGCGAAATCCTCCTCGGCTACCGGCTCCAGCTTCACCGAATCGAGGCCCACCGGCGTCACTGCCGGGCGACCGTCGAAGCTGTGCGGCCCGACGATCTTGCCGTTGCGGATGACGCGGTTGACCGCGCAGTCCTCCAGATCGTCGAGCAGGACCAGATCGGCGCGATGTCCCGGCGCCACCAGCCCGCGGTCGTACAGGCGGAAGCCGCGGGCGGCCGACCATGTGGCGGCGCGATAGACATGGGCCACCGGCGCGCCGAGGCGGATGGCGCTGCGGATCAGGTGATCCATGTGCCCCTCCTCCGCAATGTCCAGCGGGTTGCGGTCGTCGGTGCAGAAGCCCAGGAAGGGCGAAGTCTCCGGCTTGATGACTTCGGCCAGGGCATGGACATCCTTCGACACCGATCCGTCGCGGATCAGCACCTGCATGCCCTTGCGCAGCTTCTCCATCGCCTCATCCGCACTGGTCGTCTCGTGGCAATTGCGGATGCCGCAGGACAGATAGGCGTTCAGTTCCTTCCCCGACACCAGCGGGGCGTGGCCGTCGATGTGGCGCCCATCGAAGGCGGCCAGCTTGTCCAGCACCCCGTCCACCTTATGGAAGACGCCGGGGAAGTTCATGAACTCCGCCAGCCCAAGCACGCGGGGATGGTCCATGTGGCGGATCAGGTCCGGCGCCTCCAGCCGGGCGCCCGACGTCTCCAGCTCCGTCGCCGGCACGCAGGAGGACAGCTGTACGAACAGGTCGAGAGCCGTTCCCCCGGCACTGTCGAGGAAATAGCTGAGGCCCCGCTCGCCCAGCACATTGCAGATCTCGTGCGGGTCGCAGATGGCGGTGGTGGTGCCGCGGGGCAGGACGCAGCGGTCGAACTCCTGCGGGGTGACGCAAGTGGATTCACAATGGACATGAGTGTCGATGAAGCCCGGAACCACGGTCAGACCGCGACCGTCGATCTCCTCAACCCCGTCGTAGGACTCGTAGGTGCCGACGATGACCTCGCCGCAGACGGCGATGTCGCCCTCGGCGATCTCGCCGGTGACGACATTCAGGAAGCGCGTGTTCTTGATGACCAGATCGGCCTTCGCCTCGCCCAGCGCCTGCCCGATGCGCGTCTTCAGATCGTCCCGCCCCACTGCCCGGCTGACCGTCATGTCCCACTCCGCCTGTCACCTATTCAAAGAGGCAAAGTGGCCCGCCGTGCCGCACCGTGCAAGCGGCTATCGGCCGTTGTGCTGCCGGAAGGGGGAGCGGGCCCGCTCCTGCGCGAAGGCAGCGAGAGCCTTGGCGTTGTGCAATTCCAGCCCTTCCGCCACCGCGCGGCGCATATTGGTGTGCAGGAACCAATGGCAGGCATGGGAGAGTTTCGGCAGGAACCCTCGTGCCAGCTTGTGCGGGCCGCCACGTCCGCCGTCCACCCGGTTCAAACCCCGGGCGATCGCCCGTTCGACAGTCCGGTAATAGCAGATCTCGAAGTGGACCAGCCGCGTGTCCTCCCTCGCCCCCCAGTTGCGGACATAGAGGCAGCCGTCCCCTTCCATGGTCAGCAGAGCGCCGATCGAGACGCCGTCCGCTTCTGCGAACGTCAATGTAAGGGCGTCACCGAAGGCGGCACAGAGCCGCATGACGAAATCAACGGTCAGTGCCTGGCGTCGCCCCTTGCGGGTATGGAGATCGGCCAGCAATTGCAAGAAGACCGTAGCGTCCGTCTCCTCCACCCGGCTGCCCGGCACGTCGCGGATCCGCACTCCGCTTTCGCGGACCTTGCGCCGCTCCCACAAAAGCGTGCCGCGCCGGTGGCTTGTCAGGCCGGCGGTGTAGTCGGCGAAGTCACGGAATCCTTCGTTCCGCCATTCGTAATCGATGCCGTGGCGGGACAACCATCCCGCAGCCTCAAACAGGGCACGGTCCTCCTCGTCAGGAAAGCCGACATGGATGGAAGACAGCCCATGCTTGTGGGCCAGCGAACGCATGGCCCCTGTCAGTGCATCGGCCACGCCGAACGGCGCCCCCTGCCGCAGCAGGATCCGCGCTCCTGTCACCGGCGTGTAAGGGACCTCCATGACCAGCTTCGGAAAATAGCGCCCACCCGAGGCCTGGAAGGCGTCGACCCAGGTCTGATCGGGCCAGAACTCGTCCGTCGACCGGTCGCGCAGATAGAGGGGGGCCGCTCCGACCAAC
Source organism: Azospirillum sp. A1-3 (assembly GCF_023806445.1). Lineage (NCBI taxonomy): Bacteria > Pseudomonadati > Pseudomonadota > Alphaproteobacteria > Rhodospirillales > Azospirillaceae > Azospirillum > Azospirillum sp. A1-3. The sequence goes on along the minus strand of NZ_JAMSLU010000008.1, from coordinate 27,503 downwards.
CGGCCGGATGCCTCACGCACGATCATGTGGGCAGAGCGCCAGCCATTGTCCGCGCCGGCCAGCCCGCTTTCCTCGGCCGCCCTCAGGTAGGCGTGGCTCAGGAACGGCCCCTTGCCGGCGGCACAGGCGTCCCATTCCAGCGGATCGACTCCGGAAATCCCGAACACCATTGCGACCGACAAGGCATCATCGCTCCGGTCGCCGTCCTGCCCTGCCGATCCCTGCATCACAGACATATCATTCCCAATTATTCTCCTTCATACGGCGGCGCCACCGGAAGCCGTACGCTGACCGTCGTGCCTTCCCCCTCGCGGCTGCGGATGTCCAGCGTGCCGTTCAGCAGATCGACGAAGGATCGCACCAGCGGCAAGCCCAGCCCGGTGCCGCCGGAGCGGCGGGACAACTGGCTGTCGACCTGACCGAAGGGTTGCAGGGCGATGGCGATGCCTTCCGCATTCATGCCGATCCCACTGTCGGCGACCTCGATCAGGATGCGGCCGCATTCCGGGCGGACCCGCAGGGCGACGCTGCCGCCGGCGGGGGTGAACTTCACCGCATTGGTCAGCAGGTTCAGCAGGATCTGCTTCACCCGCACCGGATCGCCCAGCAGGCGGGGGGTTTCGGGGGCGATGTCCTGGGTCAGGGTCAGCCCGCCCTCCTCCGCCCGTTCGGCGATCAGCAGAAGCGAGCTTTCGACGGCGTCGCGCACGTCCATCGGCTGCGGATGCATTTCCAGCTTGCCGGCCTCGATCTTGGCAACGTCCAGGATGTCGCTGATGACCGCCAGCAGATGCTGGCTCGACTTGCCGATCACCTTGGCATAGTCGAGGTATTTGGGATGGCCGAGCGGCCCGACGATCTCGCTCTCCATCATCGAGGAAAAGCCGATGATGGCATTCAGCGGCGTGCGCAGCTCGTGACTCATGTTGGCGAGGAACTCGCTCTTGGCGCGGTTGGCAAGTTCGGCCTGTTCCTTGGCCTGGATCAGCGCCTGTTCGGCGCGGCGGCGTTCCTGGACCTCCTGCATCAAAGCGCGGGTACGCTCGGCCACCCGCATCTCCAGCTCGTCGCGGGCCTGACGCAGAGCCAGTTCCGCCCGCTTGCGCCGGGTGATGTCCTGGCCGACGCAGAGAATACCCGCCGGCGCGCCGTCGGCCTCCGGCAGCCGGTTCAGGTTCCACAGAAGCACCCGCTCGCTCATGCAGTCCTGCTCGCGCAGGGACTGCTCGAAATTGCGGACCTCCATCCCCTCGGCGGCGACCTTGAGCTGGGCGGCGAAGGCGCCGGCCGGCTGCTCCCCCATCATCTCGGTCCAGGGGCGGCCGATGGCGGTGCCGGCCTCAAGCCCGAAGGCGCGTTCGGCATCACGGTTGGCCTCCAGCACGCGGCCGTCGTCTCCCAGCACAAGGATGATGCTGGCAGCCGTGCGCAGCAGAGAGCGGAAGCGCGCCTCCCCGGCCCGTGCCTCGCTCTGGCGCAGTGCGGCTTCCAACTCGGCGATGCGGCGTTCCAACCGGCGGACAATGTCGGCCGGGCCGCCTCCCGGCGGTGGGGCCGGCTCGGCGAAGAAGATCGGATCGGTCACGCCGCGGCGTTTTCCGGCTGCATCATGTCGCCCAGCTTCGCCAGCAGGAACTCCAAATCCTCCGGCGCCAGATCCTCGTACTGAGTCAGGATGCGCTCGATGACGCGGCGGCGGTGGCGCTCGCGGTCGCCGGGTTCGCCGTCATAGGGGGTTTCCTTCAGCACGTCGATGGCGATGCGGCAGGCCGGCAGCAGGGCCGGCGGCAGCTTCGCCTTGTCATACAGCGACTTCAGCCCCAGCCGTCCGGCATCGTGGATCAGCAGCCGGGCATTGGTCAGCGGTACGTTCGCCAAGCGCGACATCGCCATCTCGAAGAAGGCGATGTCGCCGGTGCACAGCGAGCGGACCAGCAGCGACGGCGTCAGGCGGCCGGTGCGGGCAAGCTGCGTCACCAGACGGTCCAGCGCCCCTTCGTCGCTTTCGCCGGTGAACAGGGCGACGGTCGCCCGTTCACGGCTTTGCAGGATCAACTCAGACGCGACCTTCGACGGCAGTTCGTGGTGCGAGACCAGATGCTGGCGCAGCCGTTCCGACACAACGGCGACCAGACGCTCGGCGATGGTGATCGGCAGCTTGGAGCGGTGGACCAGCGGGTCCTGCACCGCCTCGCTCGCGCCGAAGCGGTCGATGACGCGGCCCAGGCTCTGCTCGCCGAGTTCCGCCCCCTCGTTGGCGACCAGCGCCGCGACCGCGTGTTCGGACCCGCTTTCGATCAGCGCGTCGGCGACCACGGCCGGCACGGTCGGGCGTTGGGCGATGGCGGTGCTCTTCGCCTCCGCACCCGTCCGCACGATCTCGACCAGATCGGCCGGGGTCAGCACGGTGGAGACGCTCAACACCGGGATCGCCACCGCCTCCACATCGCGGGCTAGGGTCAGGGCGACGTCGCGCGGCAGGGACGGGCTGGATTTCAGATTCTCGGCCAGGGTCTGGCGGACGCGCAGGACCGTGTCCGTGACCATCACGCGGATGATGTCCTCCGCCAGCATGCGCTCCGACTGCGACAGCTCCGGGCTGTCGAACTGCTGAGCCAGCTTGGCGGCCAGATCGGTCCGGCTGTTCGGCGACGGGTCGGCCAGAAGCCGCGCCACGTCCTGTTGGGTCAGATGACCCGACTTGAAACCGTCACTCATGGGTGCCGGACCCTTCCTGCCCTGGTCCGTCTCCATATGGGCCGCGGAACGCAAAACCCGCGCGAATGTGGGCGGAGACTTGTCCACACCGTCAAGGATCTTCCGAAACGGTTGAACCTTCCTTAACGCCCTGCGGTCATAAGCCCATGGCCTTTGGCCATAAGTCCGCAGGAGGAGGAGCGGCTCACGGCATCCCGACGAAGCTGGGCGGCTCCGGCAGGATCGGCCGGCGTCGCCGTGCCCCGCGCAGATGCAGCGCCACAGTTGCGATCTGCTCCTCCACCGAGATGTGGCGCTGCGAGGCGACCTCCAACCCGCGGTCTTCGTAGACATAGGCGTCGGGATGGCTTTCCGCCCAGCGCTGGATGGCGGCGTCGCGGTCGCGCAGCAATTCGACGATGGTCGGACGGAACAGCCGCATCATCGCGGTGATCCAGCGGTTGGCCGGCCAGGACGGCCGGGCATGGTCGATCTCGAAAGCATCGAGCATGGCGATCACGTCGTCGGACTTGTACCAGGTCTCCCCGGTCACCCAGCGGTTGGTGGTGAACAGACGCACCGGCTGGCCGGCCACGTCCATGGCGATGCCGATCAGGTGGGACAACGCGTCATTGTCGTTGTCCGGGGCCGAGAAATCGGCCAGCGGCGCCGGCCTCAGCCCCGGCGGCATGCCGTGCGGGCGCAGGAAGGTGTGGAAATGCCCATGCTCCCCATTGGGCCGTTCGCCTTCGGGATGGCAGTGATAGTAATACTGGGCATGGAATTCGGCGTCGTAGACGTCACCCGGCGGATAATGCTTCCACTCGTACAGCGTGCCGTGGCCGCGCAGAAGCTCGCCCACCACCGTATCGCCGGTCTTGGCCAGAACGCGCTGGCACAGGCGCACCTCGCGTCCCGCCTCGGCCATCGCCTCCAACTCTTCCCGGGACACGTCCGACAAATCCGTCATCGCCCGATCCTGCGCTGCGCGAACACCCCTATTACGTACGCGGCTACGCGGGCGTGGCAAGGTCTTTTCGATTGCCGCACCTGCGGTTGCAGCCGGGCCTGCGCTTGGCCGTTCAGCTACCGGAAGGGCGGAAACGCTGCGACAGCGACCATGTCACCAGCTCTCCGGTAACCTTGCCCAGCGCTTCGTCGAAGGCAGTGATCACGTCGGTGAAGGAGCGGCCGCGCACCGGTGCCGACGCCTCGAAGGTCTCGCCGGCCTCGATGGTCCGGCGCGGCATGGCGACCAGCTTGGCCGATAGGCGCACATGCACCCGGTCGGGCATGGCGGCACCCGGCGTGGCGTATTCGGCCTGGAAATCACGCAGTTCCGACTTCAGCACATAGTCGGAGCGCAGCCCCACCGTGTCGCGCCCGACCGAGACGATGCGACCGCTGTCCTCGAAGGTCTGGACGATCAGCCCCTGCACCATGTTCGGCGCCCGGTCGGCCCAGGACACATCGGCGAAATAGTCGAGCGAGGTCGGCGTGCGGGCCAGGGCGATGCGCGGCGTGTCGATCCCCGCCGCAGCCGACGGCGTCTCCACCAGCAATTGCCAGTCGGCCTTGGGGCCGGGGGCGACGCTGGCCCGCGGGGTCAGGGTGTAGAGATGCGGCGCCGTCGGGTTCAGCGTCGAACAGGCGGCCAGCCCCAGCAGCAAGGCAGCACCCAGCATCCTGCGCACCATTGGCCCCGCGACCTCGCCCCGCCCCATCGTCGCCCGCCTCATTTCCCACGCACCTCCACGCCCTGCCGCGTCCCGCCGAAGAGGAAGTTCGACGGGTCGTTCTCGATCCGGGTGACCACCCGCGACAGCTGACCCGACAGATCGCGCAGCTGGGTGATCAGCAACGTCAGTTCATACAGGCCCGTGGCGGTAAAGTCGCGCACCGGCTCACGATTTTCGGCGACGAGGCCGTTCAGCGTGTCCGAGGTGCGCTTCAGCGACCGCAATAGCTCGCGCGTCTCGCCACCCAGCTGCTTGGCGGTGCCGTCCACCGTCGCCAGCGTGTCGTGCGTCTGGGCCAGCGTGCGGTCCAGCTGAGGCCCGACCGTCTCGAACCCGTTCAGCGTCCGCCGCGCCTGGGCCATCGTTTCCTCAAGGCCGGCGCTGGCACGGGCAAGCTCGGCACTGATGGTGCGGGCGTTGGCCAGAATGTCGCCGATCGCCTTCTGGTTCTCGCCGTTCAGCATCTCGCCAAGCCTGGTGATGACCTCCAGCGAGCGGTTGACCAGTTGCGGGGCGCTGTCCACCACCGCGGTCAGCGAACTGGGCCGCGACGGGATGGTCAGCACCCCGTCGGCATCGGTGGCGGTCAGCCGCTTGCCCCCCACCGTTCCGCCGGAGATCTGGACATAAGCGCCGCCGGTGATGCCCTGCACCTCCAGCGAGGCGATGGAATCGGACATGATCGGCGTGCCGTTCTGCACCTCGATCGTCACCCGGACCCGCGTCACGTTGTCGGGGTCGAGCCGGATGTCCGACACGGTGCCCACCGGCACGCCGCGATAGCGCACCGGGCTTCCCTGCTGCAGCCCGGTGACGGAACCGGTGAAATAGATGCGGTAGGTCTCGCGCGTCTCGTCCAACTGGACCTTGGCGATCCAGGCGGTGAAGACCAGCAGGCCGGCGACCAGCGCCAGCACGAAGCTGCCGACCAGGATATAGCTGGCGCGGGTTTCCATGACGTGCCCCTACCCTTTCGCAAGACGCCTGGCGTCTTCTTCATGTCGCCGAGCGTCATTGCGCTCTTTCGCGTCGAGAGCCGCGCGGCCGCGCGGTCCGTGAAAGTAATCGTGGATCCACGGGTGCGGATCGGCCAGATGCTGGGCCAAGGTCCCCACCCGGATCTTCTTGTCGACCAGCACGGCGATGCGGTCGCAGATCGAGGTCAGGCTGTCCAGATCGTGGGTGACCATGAAGACGGTCAGCCCCAGGCTGCGCTGCAACCCCTGGATCAGCGTGTCGAAAGCGGCGGCGGCGATGGGGTCGAGGCCGGCGGTCGGTTCGTCCAGGAACAGGATGTCGGGGTCGAGCGCCAGCGCGCGGGCCAGACCGGCGCGCTTGATCATGCCGCCGGACAGTTGCGCCGGGTGCTTGGTCCCGGCATCGGGCGGCAGGCCGGCCATGGCGATCTTCACCCGCGCGACCTCGGCAATCAGCGACGGGGACAAGTCGGTGTGCTCCTTCAGCGGCAGCATCACATTCTCCGCCACCGTCATGGAACTGAACAGGGCACCGTTCTGGAACAGCACGCCGGTGCGGGCCTGCAGCGCCGTCCGTTCCGCCCGGTCCAGTTCGGCGGTGTCGTGGCCCAGCAGCTCGATCCGACCGGCGGCGGGGTCGATCAGACCGAGGATCTCCTTCAGCAGCACCGACTTGCCGGTGCCGGAGCCGCCGACAACGCCCAGCACCTCCCCCCGCTCGACGTCGAGGTCGAGGCCATCATGGACGGTCTGCGGTCCGAAGCGGGTGACCAGTCCGCGCACGCGGATGACGGGAGCTTCGGCCATCACACCCCCAGCATGGAGAAGAGGACGGAGAAGACCGCGTCGATGACGATCACCAGGAAGATGCCCTCCACCACCGCCTTGGTTGTCATGATGCCGACGCTCTCGGCGCTGCCGGAGACCTTCAGCCCCTCGTAACAGCCGACCATGGCGATCACCAGGGCGAAGACGGGGGCCTTGATCAGCCCGGCGATCACAGTATTGATGCCGACCGCGCTGTGAAGCTGGCGGATGAACTGACCGAAGGTGATGTCCAGCGTGGCATAGGCCATCACCGCCCCGCCGAACAGCCCCATCACGTCGGCGTAGAAGGCCAGCAGCGGCAGGGTGATCATCAGTGCCAGCGCCCGCGGCACCACCAGCAGCTCCACCGGGTCGAGGCCCATGGTGCCGATGGCGTCGACCTCCTGGTTCACCTTCATCGTGCCGATCTGCGCGGTGAAGGCGGAGCCTGAGCGGCCGGCGACGATGATCGCCGTCATCAGGATGCCGATCTCGCGCAGGACGGAGATGCCCAGCAAATTGACGACATACAGCTCCGCGCCGAAACGCTTCAGCTGGTCCGCCCCCTGGAAGGCCAGCACCACGCCGATCAGGAAGGACAGCAGCCCAAGGATCGGCAGGGCATTCAGCCCGGTCTGCTCGATGTGGAACAGGACGGAGGTCAGGCGCAGGCGCGACGGGCGCAGGATCAGCCGGGCGAAGGTGACGGTGACCAGGCCGAGGAAGCCGACGAGGTCGAGGATTTCCTTGGCGGCGCTCACCGTCGTCTCACCGGTGCGGACGATCATGTCGATGATCGGGTGATGCTCGCGCTCGATCGGATGCGGCGGCGCCTTGCCGGCATCGCGCACGGCATCGAACAGGGCGGCATGGTCCGGCCGCAGCCCGACCACCGCAACCGTGTGGCCCGCCGCCCCCAAGCGGTCGGCCAGCCGGTTCAGCAGATAGGCGCCGACGGTGTCGAGCGCCTCCACCCGCGCCATGTCGAGACGCACCGCAGCACCCTCCTGGGGTTTCGGTGCGCGGTCGAGCGCATCGGAGGCTGTGGCGGCAGCATGCAGGGTCCAGCGTCCGGCGGCGGCGATCCGCCAACCGCCGTCCTCCGGACCGGCATCGATCCGGGCCTCGTCCGCCGTCCCATGCTTCGCTAAAGTCCCAGCCACAGGCTCCGCCGCACGCATCCGCACATTCACCGGTACGTCTGGCCGGTGCGCCTGGAACGTGGCGGAGCATCGTCGGATGGTCAACCCCATGCGGTAAAATGGCGGCACCGCCAAAGCGTCCATTCCCGGCTTTGCGCCGGGGTGGGCAGCCGCTAGAGTGCCGGGCGGCCGACCGGGCCGTTCATGCCGGCATACGATTCTTTACGGACAAGACTTCCGATGAACTTCAAAGACCATATCCGCGGCGTCCCGGATTTCCCGAAGGCCGGCATTCTGTTCTACGACGTCTCGCCGCTGCTGGCGAACGGCGCCGCCTGGAAGGCCGCCATCGACGAGTTGGCCGAGGCGGTGCGCCCGCACAAGCCGGACCTGCTGGTCGGGATCGAATCGCGCGGCTTCCTGGTCGCCGCCCCGCTGGCGCTGGCGCTTGGCATCGGCTTCATCATGGTGCGCAAGCACGGCAAGCTGCCCGGCGACAAGATCGCCCATTCCTATGACCTGGAATACGGCACCGACACCATCGAGGTGCAGGCCGACGCGGTGAAGCCCGGCCAGCGCGTTGTGGTGCTGGACGATCTGCTGGCGACCGGCGGCACCATGGTGGCCGCGATCAACCTGCTGCGTCAGGTCGGCGCCGACGTCCGTGCCGCCGCCTTCCTGGTGGAGCTGACCTTCCTGAACGGCCGCGACCGCATCGACGTGCCCAGCATTTCGCTGATGGCGTATGACGAGTGAGGTCCAGGCTTAAGGTCAGTGGCGGGCGCGCCAGCCGTCGACGCTGAAGCGCCCGGCCCCCGACGCCACCAGCGACAGGAAGCCGCCGATGATGGCGAGGTTCTTCATGAACTGGATCTGCTGCATCTTCATGGCGTCGGGTGCGGCGTCCCAATAGCGGTGGGCGATCAGGGTTGCGGCGACGGTGAAGGCCGCGACCGCCAGCGCCGCCAGCCGGGTCCAGGCGCCCAGCACGATGGCAAGCCCGCCGAACGCCTCGACCAGCGCGCCGATGGGGGCGACGATCGTGGCCATCGGCACGCCCTGGCTCTCCATTCCGGCGATGAAGCCGCCGAGCGCCATCAGCTTGCCGAAGCCGCTCTGCACGAAGATGGCGCCTAGCAGCACGCGGGCCGCCAGCAGCAGAGCATCCTGCCAGCCGGTGGCGGCACCGGTCTCGTAGGCGGTGGCATGGTTCGTCATCGCTCGTCCCTTTCCCAATGGCTTTGGATTGGGACGGCGGCGGGGCGGCGGTTATTCCATGAAAAATGCGGGATCAGGCGGTTCTCCACAGGCTGATGATCATGACGCCGGCGACGGTCAGGGCGGCGCCGGCCAGCTGCAGCCAGCCCATCGGCTCCGCCAGCGCCAGATAGCCGAAGACGGCGGCGGCGACCGGGCCGATGGCGCCGCTGAGTGCCACCAGATTGGGGCCGACCCGCCGCAGCGCCTCCGCCGTCATCAGAACCGGCAGCACGGTGCAGACCACCGACATCACCACCGACAGCCAATAGACCGGCAGCGGCAGGTCGAGCGCTGACAGGGGCCGCAGCACCAGGAACTGCAGGATGCAGCACAGGCAGGCCGCCGTCATCGCATAGGCGGTGAAGCGCATGGAGCCGATCCGCTGCACCACCCGGCTGCTGCCGACCAGATAGATCGAATAGAGGAAGGCGCCCATGAAGACCAATCCGGCCCCGGTCATGAAGTCGGGATGGCCGGTCCCGACCTCCGACCACACCACCAGGGCGACGCCGGCGTAGGAGACCACCAGAGCCACCACCTCGCGCAGGCCGATGCGCTTGCCGAGGAACAGGGCCGACAGGATCACGACGATGGTCGGGTAGAGGAACAGCAGCAGCCGCCCCATCCCGGCCGAGACATAGCGCAGACCGAGGAAATCGCAGAAGCTGGCGGCGTAATAGCCGGTGATGCCCAGCGCCACGGTCAGGGCGAGGTCGCGTCCGGCGATCGGCGCCCGCTCTCCCTTCCGGCCACTCGACCACAGAGCCATGGCCAGGAAGAAGGGCAACGCGAAGACCATGCGCAGCATGATCAGGGTGACCGGATCGACGTTGTAGCGGTAGGCCAGCTTGATGATGACCGGCCGCAGCGAGAAGGCGATCACCCCGGCGACGGCAAGGCCCAGCCCGACCAGCATCTGGACCGGCGGCAGGAACCGCGTCGCGGCGGCTTCGGAGGGCAGGCTGGACTGGGACAAGGCCGTGGATCCGGTGATTGGTTGGGAGACGCCGGTCAAGCCGGATCGGCCGCGACGGCGGTGCCGGACATCGGCGTCAGTCCGGTGAAGGTGATGCGCGCCTGCTGACCGATGGCGATGGAGTGAACGCCGGTCAGGGCGCCGGTGGACACCCACTGCCCGGCCTTCAGCGGCCGGCCGAGCCGAGCCGCCATGCCCAACGCCACCGCGACCGCGGCGGCGATGCCGCCCGGCAGCTTGGCGGCGCTGCCGACGCCGACGCTCTGGCCGTCGATCAGCACCTCGGCGCGAAGGGTATCGGCGCCCTCGACGCCGCCGACGATCTCCTCGCCGACGATCAGGCCGGTGTTGTTGCCGAAGACGGAGGTGGAGGCGGTGGGGCCGAGCGTGTTGACCGGCGCCAGCGGCCCGCCCGCCACCTCGATGGCGGCATGGACGGCGGCGATGAAGGCGGCGGCCTCCGCCGGGCTGTAGTCCAGCTTGTCGGCGGGGGCGTCGGCGGCGATGCGCACCGCGAACTCCGCCTCCACCGCGCCGAAACCGCCGGGAATGACCGGGAAGCTCAGCGGCCCGCCATTGGCGGCCGAAACCGTGCGGGCGAAGATCGGACCGATGTAGCGCATGGCACCCAGCGTCTCCTCCAGCGCCGGGGGCACCCGCGCCACCTTCCAGCCGGCGACCTCGTCGGGCCAGGAGGCGGTCGCCGTCGCCTGGATGGCATAGGCGGTGGCGAGGTCGGCCGGCAGCGGGCCGGGGAAATCGGCAAGGCCGGCCGCGTCGCGGCGGGCGGCGACGAAGCGGGCCGCTGCCTCGGCGATCACCGGGTCGGCCAGGGTCGGGGCGCTCAGCCCGATGGGGTGCGTGACGGTCATGGAAAGCTTCTCCGCTGAGGGGCGCCGCGACTGTAGCGGTCCCCGCCGATGCGGGAAAGTGCGCTGCACCATGATGGTCCCCGAAAGGCGGGGTGGACGAACCATCCGCTTGCGGTGACACTGAACCCGTCCTTGCCGCGGGAGAGGCCATGCGTTCCGACACCGACGCCGCAACCAAGCTGCTGTTCCGCCGGATCGAGTCGCGGCGCGACGATCTGGTCGCGCTGACGCAGGATCTGATCCGCATCCCCACCGTCAACCCGCCCGGCGACGTCTATACCGACTGCGCCGAGTTGATCGGCCGGCGGCTGGCGGCGCGCGGATTCGATGTCGAGTATGTGCGGGCGGAGGGGGCGGCCGGCGACAGCGACCGCTATCCGCGCACCAACGTCGTCGCCCGCATCGAGGCACCGCGACCGGGACCCTGCGTCCATTTCAACGGCCATATCGACGTGGTGCCGGCCGGCCAGGGCTGGACCGTCGATCCCTTCGGCGGGGTGGTGAAGGACGGCCGGGTCTATGGCCGCGGCGCCTGCGACATGAAGGGCGGCATCGCCGCGTCGATCATCGCCGTGGAATCGCTGCTGGAGGAAGGGCTGCTGACGGCGGGCGCCCTGGAGATCTCCGGCACGGTGGACGAGGAATCCGGCGGCTATGGCCGCGTCGGGCATCTGGCGAAGCTCGGCTATTTCTCCCGCCCGCGCGTCGACCACGTCATCATTCCGGAGCCGCTGAACGTCGACCGCGTCTGCATCGGCCATCGCGGCGTCTGGTGGGCGGAGATCGAGACCAAGGGCCGCGTCGCCCACGGCTCCATGCCCTTCCTCGGCAACTGCGCGGTGCGCCACATGGGCGCCGTGCTGCACCGGATCGAGACCGAGCTGATCCCCCGCCTCGCCGCCAAGCGAACCGACATGCCGGTGGTGCCGGAGGGGGCGCGCCAGTCCACCATCAACATCAACGCCATCCATGGCGGCCAGCCCGAGGACCATGGCGGCCTGCCCAGCCCGATGGTGCCCGACCGCTGCCGCATGGTGATCGACCGCCGGTACCTGATCGAGGAGGACCCCGAGGCGGTGCGCGGCGAGATCGTCGCCATCCTGGAGGATCTGCGCCGCACCCGCCCCGGCTTCGCGTATGAGCTGCGCGAGGTGCTGGCCTTCCTGCCGACGATGACCGACGCCGACGCGCCGGTGGTGCGGGCGGTGGCCGCCGCCATCGAAACGGTGCTGGGCCGCCCGGCGCAGCATGTGGTTTCCCCCGGCACCTATGACCAGAAGCATGTGGTGCGCGTCGGCCAGTTGAAGGACTGCATCGCCTACGGCCCCGGCATTCTCGACCTTGCCCACCAGCCCGACGAATGGGTCGGCATCGACGACATGGTGCAATCCGCCCAGGTGATGGCGCTGGCGACGCTGGATCTGATGGGTGGACAGGACGGGTTGCGTTTCTGACCGCGGGAGCGGCGGATGGAACGGCGTGGAACAGGTTTCGGCGGATGTTCCATCTACCGGTCCCTCTAGCGGCGACCGGAGAAGGCACCGGCGGCGCGGCGGCTCACCGGGCCGGGGTTGAGGTTGGGGTAAGGCTCATACTGGTTGAGGGTCCAGGGGAAGACCCCCTTCGGGCCGGCGGATTCCGGGCGGGCGAGGATGGCGGCAACGGCGTGCGGATCGGGGGGCATGCGCTCGCGGAGCGCGCCGGGGAGATCGTCGTCAAGTTCCGGGACGGTGACGGCGGGCGGGTCTTCCGGCCTGGGGGCGGACGGCCTGGGAGCGGGCGTTTCAGCGGCGGCCGCAAGGTCGGGCCGTGAGGATTGCGGCCTCGCTGCCGGAAGGTCGAGGCCGGCGAACAGCCCCAGCCGCTCGGCCAGCCAGCGCACCGTTGCCGGATCGCCGGCGGAGACCAGCCGCTCGATCTGCTCGGCCACCAGGGCGCGGATCGAGGACAGGCGCAGCTCGGCTTCGCGGTTCAGCGCCTGCCGTTCCCACCACACCCTGTGACGAAAATCCTTGGAGCCGTAATAGGCGCGCCAGAGCGTGGTGCGGCTGCAGCCCATGGCGCGCGAGACCTGCAGGAAGCTGTTGCCGCGCGCCAGCATGCCGGCGGCCATGATCCATTGCTCGTCATGGAACTGCGATCCGGGAACCAGCGAGCCTTCGGAGGGCACCGGCGGCTCTTCGGCCCAGCAGGGGTAACGGTCGTCGGCGAAGGCACGGGGATCGACGGGCATGGCGTAACTCCACAAGCGGGGGCTTGCGGGGGAGTTTACAGGAAAATTTTCCTGCGATGTCGGGGTTTTGCAAACGCGGAGGGTGGCCGACTGGGGAAACTGGCGGTTTGACATTGGCCCGGTGTCAAGCTTGCGGTGCTTTAGTGATAACGTCCGCAAAGCGCCAGGAGCGGTCATAACGGCCGATGCTGTTTCACTTCGGTTGCGCCCGGGTTATTGGGAAGGTACAACGCATTTTCACAAGGACAGAGAAAGCAAATGACCAACGATAAAGCCTTCTCCAAAGAAGAAGCCACTGCGCTGGCACTTGCAGAAAGGCTGCGCGATACTATCAGTCAATTCGTACGTAGCGTGAGGAATGAGACAGATACGCCAACGACATCTCAGTCTGAAACCCTGCTGCTTCTTGAAAAAAGCGGTCCGTTGAGTGTCGCCGAACTAGCGAACAGCCGTAATGTCCGGCATCAAAGTATGCGACTGGTGACCGCTCAGCTTGAAACCGAGGGCTTGGTTTGTAGATTGCCCAATCCAGCGGACGGGCGCAGCCAACTTCTATCGATCACCGAAAAGGGGCGAGAGGGATTGTCTCGCTCCCGCGAAGCCAGGACATCGAAGATCGCCGTTCTGATAGAGGAACGTCTGTCCGAAGAGGATAGACGGACGCTTGAAGCCGCAATTCCTATTATCGGACGGCTTTGCTAGTCCGGATCACGCCTTTGACAGTGAAGCAAGAACATTTGACAGAGTGTTCAAGCCCCAATGCTCAGCATATTTGCCGTCCCGAACACGCACGATATCTATAACGTCGATGGTAACGTCACGTCCTGTCGCAGGAATCCCAGCCAGTGTACCGGAGTGAACGCCGCTGATTGTCTTGCGGGTGGTGACCTTGTCACCCTCGGCGATCTGGTCATGGATTGTCACCCTCAAGCCCGATAGGGCGGGCCGAAGAATGTTCTGGAAGGTGTTCCACATGCTTTCCGGACCGTTAGGCATACCCTGGGGTGCGGCGTGATTGATGAAGTCCGGCGCCATCAATGCGTTGAATGCGGCTTCATTGCCGTTCTGAATGACCTCGATGTTGAAGCGGCGAACCAACTCCTTATTGTCGATCGTCATGCTCGGCCTCTCAAGAACGGTTAGAAGATGTACAGTCAAACTGTATATCCGTTAACTGCTCCGACGCTCGATTGCAAGCGTTCTCGAAGGCTAAAACACCTGATATCGCGAGCCCTGATGACCGCTTCGGGTCAAAAGCGGCCACATGAAGATGTCACCCATCACTCCGCCGAAACCGTCTGCGCCACGGCCGACATCTTCTCCAGCAGCCGCTCCACCTCCTCGACCGGGATGGGGCGGCTGAACAGGAAGCCCTGGTAGCTTTCGCAGGCGAGGTCGCGCAGCAGTTGCAGCTGTTCCTGCGTCTCCACCCCCTCGGCGATCACCGACAGGCCCAGGCTGCGGCCCAGGCCGACGATGGCGCGGGGGACGGAGGAGTCGCTGGCGCCGGTCGACAGGTCGTGGATGAAGGACCGGTCGATCTTCAGCTTGTCGATCGGCAGACGGTGCAGATAGCTGAGGCTGGAATAGCCGGTGCCGAAGTCGTCCAGCGCGATCAGGACTCCGCGCTGCTTCAAGGCCGCCAGGGTCGCCGCCGCCGATTCGACGTCGTCGATCAGCGTGCTTTCCGTCACCTCGATCTCCAGCTCCGGGCCGCTCAGGCCGTTGGCGTCCAGCGCGCGGGCGACCTTGGCCGGAAGCTGGCCGTCGCGGAACTGGGCGCCGGAAACGTTGACCGCCACCGGGATCGACAGGTCGAAGCGGGTGCGCCAGCGCCGGATCTGGGCGCAGGCCTCGAACAGCACCCAGTCGCCCATCGCCAGCACCAGACCCGTCTCCTCCGCCACCGGCAGGAAACGGCCGGGCAGGATCAGCCCTTCGTCGGGATGGCGCCAGCGGATCAGCGCCTCCAGACCGACGATGCGGCCGGTCAGGGTGTCGACCTGCGGCTGGTAGACCAGGAACAGCTGACCAGCGCGGATTGCCTCGCGCAGGCTGCCCTCCAGGTCCATGCGTTCGCGCGACTTGGCGCCCATCTCCTTGGTGACGAAGCGGAAGCCGTTCCGGCCCTGCTCCTTGGCATGGTACATGGCGATGTCGGCGCAGCGGATCAGACCTTCGGGATCCTCGGCGTCGTCGGGGTAGAGGCTGATGCCGATGCTGGGCGTCACCACGAAATTCTGGCCGCCGACCGCGAAGGGGCTGGCCAGATGCGCAACCACCTTTTCCGCGACGCGGGCGGCGTCGTTCGGCTCCGCCACCCGGCGGACGACGATCAGGAACTCGTCGCCGCCCAGCCGGCCGACGGTGTCGGATTCGCGCAGGCCCGCCTGGAGGCGGCGCGCCACCGACCGCAGCACCTCGTCGCCGAAGCTATGGCCAAGGCTGTCGTTGATGACCTTGAAGCGGTCGAGGTCGATGAACAGCACCGCCACCTTGGTGCCGTCGCGCCGCCCCTCGCGCAGGGCCTGGGCGATGCGGTCGTACAGCAGGACGCGGTTGGGCAGGCCGGTCAGCGCGTCGAAATGGGCCAGATACTGGATGTGCTGCTCGGCCCGGCGCTTCTCGCCGATGTCCTCGGCGAAGGCCAGGACGAATTTCAGCGCGCCGTCGGCGGTGACCGGCTGGAAATGCAGGCTGAAATGGCTGCGCCGGCCACCCAGCAGCAGGGGCTGGTCGGATTCGAGCTTGCCGCTCTCGCCCTGCAGCGCCGCCTCCAGCGCGAAGACCGAGGCCTGATCGCTGAAACGCAGGCGCAGGTCGGTGCCGAGCAGCTCCTGCCGGGGCAGGCCGGCGGCGACGGCGAAGGCCGGGTTGCAGTCCATCACCAGCCCGTCGGTGCCGACCAGCGCGATCCCCAAGGGCGCCTGGGTGAACAGCTGCTGCCGCTCCGCCTCCTGCAGGCGGAGCGAGGCCGTCATCTCCCCGGCCAGCTCCACCGCACGGGAATGGGTCACCAACGCCATGCGCAGCACCAGCGACAGCGCGAAGCTGAGAGCCAGCCCGCCGGCCAGCAGCGCGCCGGGCACCCAGTGCTGCGCGGTGAACAGGCCATCGGGCAGGCTGTCGTACCGGACGGTCCACACCCGCCCGCCGACCGGCAGTTCCCGCGTCAGGCTGAGGACGGGCGTGGCGTCCAGCGGGCGGCGGCTGCGGTACAGCGGAAACTCGGCATCCGCCGGCGGCACGTCGTAGATCTCGATGCCGGTGTCCTGGCGGTTCGCGTCGATCAGCCCGTTCACCAGCGGGCCGATCCTGACCGGGGTCAGCACCACGCCGGTGAAGGACGCACGCCGCGCCTCCAGCGACGGCGGCAGCGGATCGCCGCGGTAGGTGGCCTGATAGAGGATGAAGGAAGGGCCGACCCCGGCCGCCTGGTCGATCTTCAGCGTGATGGCGCGGGTGGCTGCGGGCTCGCCGCTGTCGCGCGCCCGTTCGATGGCGGATCGCCGGATCGCCTCCGACATCATGTCGAAGCCGATGGCCCGCGCGTTGCCTTCGTTGACCGGGGCGGCGAAGATGTTGACCACGCGCTCCGCCCCCGCCGTCTCCGGCCAGATGCGGAAGTCCGGCAGGCCGGCCGCCCGCATCGACGCCACCAGATCGCCGGCCCGGTCGGCCGCCACCGCGCGGGCATAGGCGATGGAGATGATGCCGGGATAGCGCCGCGGCATGTCCAGCGCCTCGACGAAGCGGCTCCACTGCGTCCAATGCAGGTCGGGAAAGGTCATCGCCAGCGAGGCGGCGCTGCGCGCCACCTGTTCGTACACCCGCAGGCGGTCGGCCAGTTGGCCGTGGATTTCCTCGACCCGTGCGGCGAAGCGATGCTCCTCCTCCAGGCGCAGCAGGCGGCCGGAGTGGAGCATGGCCACCACGGACAGCCCCGCACCGGCAATCAAAGCCAGAACGGGAACGGCCACCGGCAAGTTCAGATTGCGAAGGAAGCGGCGAAGGGAGGGTTCCGGAGCAGCGGCCGGCGGGCTTTCCGCAAGGGGATCCCGCCCAGGATCGGCCTTGGGATCGGCCTTGGACTCGGCTGCCGGCTCCGGCATCAGAACTCCTCTAGGATCTTCGGGCTGGTCAGAAGGAGCTGTTCGATCATGCCCAGGATCTGCTCGATCTTGGTGCGGGTGGCGTCCAGTTCGTCGGCCATCCTGTCGTCGATGCCGGCTTCCATCAGCATGGTGTCGAAGGTGTGCAGCGTTTCGTTGAAGGCCTTCTGCTCCGCCACCAGCACGTCGAAGGCGCCCAGCGAGGCGGTCAGCGCCAGCGGCGGGTCGCTGACGAAGGAATGGCTGATGTCGGTGAAGATGGCGATGGCGCTCAGCTTCTGCCGGATGACCCATTGCGGGAAGTTCGGCGGCAGCTCCTTCCCGGCGGCCTCCAGCCTTTCCTGGATCGAGAAGATCAGCCCCTGGATGTCCAGATAGGCCGCCCGGATCTCGCGGAATCGCGGAAAGGTCTTGGGCTTTCCGGCGGCGCGCAGGCGACCCAGGGTGGCGATGTCCTCGGTCAGCTTGCGGGACATCCGAAGCACGACGTCCGTCACCTTCGACATCACACGCCTCCGCTCAACCGACCGCCCCCGCGCATCGTCATCATCGCGTCATCATCGCATCGCCAACACCGGACAGCCTCCCGTGGCGGCTGCCCCGCCAGACTACACCAGTTCCTTCCCCTATCGTTAGTGTTACCGGCAGCCGGGTCAGAAGCCCACCGCCGCAGCCGGCGTCGCACCGCCCGCCAGCCCGGCCTTGTCGAGCTCGTCGAGCAGGGCGATCACCTCCTGGGAGGCGCGCTCCACCTCCGCCACTCCGGCCAGCGCGCGGTCCATGTCGCCGTCGGCGAAGGCGCGGGCGGCGGCCTTGCCGTGGTCGTGGACCCGGCGGTGCGGGGCCTCCAGCCGGACGAAGGCCGAATGGGCGCGGTAGGCCATCGACGACGGGCCGTAATACCACTTGCCCAGCCGGCAGGCCTCGTGGCTCGCCAGCTCGTCCGGGCGCAGGGTCTCCAGCCCGACCAGCATGTCGGCCAGCCGCTTCTTCCAGATGACGTGGTCGACCTTGGCGATCTTGACGATCTTGCCGGGGATGTCCTGTTCCATCAGCTGCTTCAGCTGGTTGCCCAGCAGGGTCTCGACGCCGCGCGTCGCCTGGACGCTGCGCAGGATGGCGGCGCTGTTCGACGCGCTGCTCTCGGCGATGCGGGAGGTGCCGGAAGCCACCTGATTGGCGGCGGCCGACTGCTGGGTCAGGATGCTGGCGATGTCGGACATGCGCTGTTCGGTGCGGCCGATATGGTCGCCGATGTCGCTCATGCGGTCGCTGACCGCGCGGATCGCCGCCTGCCCGGCGGCGACGGCGCGGGTGCCGTCCTCCATCGAGGCGACGATGGCGCCCATCTCCGCCTTCAGGGAATCGATGCGCAGGCGGATGTCCTCGGTCGCGCGGGCGGTCTGGTTGGACAGGCTCTTCACCTCGCTCGCCACGACGGCAAAGCCTTTTCCGGCCTCCCCGGCGCGGGCCGCCTCGATGGTGGCGTTGAGGGCGAGAAGGTTGGTCTGCTTGGCGATCGCCTCGATGGTGGAGACGATCTCCGCGATGCGTTCGGAGGCGATCGACAGTTCGCCGACCCGCATCGCCGCGCCTTCCACCGCGCCGGCGATCTGTTCCATGCGGACGACCGCCTCCTGCACGGTGCGGCCACCCTCAGCGGTCACCGTCTGCGCCTGTCCGGCCAGGGCGGCGACGTCGCGGCTGCGCGCCCAGATCTCCTGGATGCCGGTCACCGTCTCCTCGGTCGCGGTGGCGATGCCCTGGGATTCGTGATCGACCGCGCGCAGCTGCCCGACCATCTGGGCATTGGCGACCGCCGCGTCGTTGATCGCCATCGCCACCTCGATGGTCCGGTCCATCAGCGACGACGCGAAGTCGCCCAGCGCGCGGCCGCAGCCCTGCCCGCCCGCACCCGCCGCCGACAGGCCATAACCGGCAAGCGTCCGGTCCATGTCGAAGGAAACGGCACGGGCCACCGCCGCCACCGCGCGCCGCGCCATGGCCGGGCGCCAGCGCAGCGCCCCCTGGACCAGCGCCAGCAGGTCGCTGAGCACCACGCCATAGGCGCCGATGTACCAGGAGGAGTCGAGACCGATGCGGCTGTGCGCCTCGCCTGCGGCACGGCAGCGCGCCTCATGCTCGGGCGAGCCGGCATCCTGGAACATCAGGCGCCAGTGATCGGCCTGCCGGCGCTTCTGCCCGGACAGATCGCCGTGGGCGTCCAGCAGGGCACGGGTTTCCGGCCAGCGGGACAGGTGGGCATAGAAGCGCTCCGACAGGTCCGGCAGACTGCGGTCGATCAACCGCCCCATGCTGGCGAGAAGCCCGCGCTCCTCCGCCTCGAGCCCGAAGAAGCCCGCATCGACCCCTGCCCGGCCACCCGTCCGCCCATCGCCCGCCATGTCGCCCACCCATACAGATGATGCGGCGCACAATCAGCATGACGCCGCACTGAATTTGCGACAGTTATATAAAAATTGTCATAAAACGCAACCCACCATGGTCATAGAATCCGACGAATGGCGGCGAAAGGGCGGGCACAATGGTCGCACCCGCCTCCTTTCTCATTGGATTGCGAAAGACTTGACGGCGTCTGCGATCAGGCTGCCGAGGGACAGGGAGTTGGACGGATGCGGCACGCCGTCACAGGACAGCGGGCGGCCGAGTCCTTCCGCGGCGAAGCGTTCGGCGACGATGTCGCTGAACAGGGCATGGACGCCGTAGACCTGCACCCGCTCCGCTCCCAGCACCCGCGCCGCCCGGGCGCAGGAAAAGATCGTCTCGCCGGAACTGATGACGTCGTCGACGATCACCACCGGCCGGCCATGGATCGGCGCATCGGGGGGAAGCGCCACCGTCACGTCGCGGTCGCCACGCCGCTCCTTGCGGCCGACGATGCCGGTGAGGCCGAGCGGCCCGGCCACCGCCTCCACCAGCGGGGCGGACTCCTCGTCGGGACCGATGACGACGGTGCCGGGGGCCACGCCGGCGGCCCGCAGATGCGCGGCGATGGGCGCGGCGCCGCTCAGCGCGACGGAGGGGCGGCCGACGAACACCTCGTCCAGCGTGTGGGTGCGGTGCAGGTGCGGCTCGACGCAGACGAAGCGGTCGAAGCAGCGGCCGAGCCACTCGCCGACCACCGCCTGGCTGACCGGCTCGCCGGGCCGGAAGACGGCGTCCTGGCGCATATAGGCCATATAGGGCGCCACCAGACAGAGGTCGGTCGCCCCCTGGCGCCGCAGGACCGAGGCGGCGAGCGTCAGCTCCACCAGCTTGTCGTTCGGCCGGTCGAGCGACCGGTAGACGATGGCGCGCTCCACCGGCTCCGGCAGGCGGACGAGGCTCTCGCCGTCGGGGAAGCGGTGCAGCTCGGCAATGTGGCAGGGGATGTCGAGCACCCCGGCGAGGCGGCGCGCGGCATCGGCCGATTCCGGAAAGCCGTAGACGGCCGTGTAGTTGCCCGTATCGCGGGCCATGCCCCATCTCCCTCACCACCTTGGACGGCGGCAAGCTTGGCGCAGGCGGTATGGGCGGGTCAATCATTGCGAAAGGCGGACTTTACGGGGTCGGGATCCCGCCATGTCCGCCTATGCCGTGCCGGTTCAGGCCTCCGAACGCTTGTCCTCCTCCGCCTCGTCGGCTTCGGAGGCCCGGGGGTCGACATGGATGCTCTCGGCCCGGCGTGCCAGCCATTGGAAGGCACCCAGCCCGACCACCAGCAGCGTGACCACCCCCAGCAGCATCACCGGATAGACGATGGCGGAAATCTCGCTGGTGCGGGCCTCGAACACCAGGACCAGCCCTTCCAGGCTGGCGGCGATGATGATGGTGGTCAGGAACTTGGTCAGGGTGCGGCGGGCCTCGTCGGCGCGGCGCAGCTCGCGTTCGCGGACGATCTCCTCCTCGTAGAGGTATTTGGCGATCTCGAACACGGCGATGGCCAGCACGATCATCCCCACCCCGTCGAGCATGGCCGAGGTCAGGGCGGCACTGTCCAGCGCCACCATCCCTTCGAACACCGTCAGGGCGGACAGGCCGATGAACAGCAGGGAGAACAGGCTGAGCGTCACCGCCGCCAGCAGATACATCCCGCGCGCCGCCGACTGGAACATCGCCCTACCCTCTTCCGAAGCTGGTCCTTGGCAGCAACAACACCTGAGGCGGCCGGTCAGCCCAGGCGGTGCCGCCGGATCCGTCGACGCTGCCGGGGAACCTCTTTAGAGTGACGCCGACCTGCCGCCTCCCACCCGGTTTTCATTTCCATGACGCTGCCGCCGGACCCCAGCCACCCCCACAACGCCCCCCACAATGCGGTGGTGGCGAGCGCCGCCTATTGCCAGGGCCGGCGCATCGCCGACGTGCCGATCGCCGAGGCCGGCGCCTGGGCCGCAAAGGAGGGTCACTTCGTCTGGATCGGCTTGTGGGAGCCTGATGAAGCGCTGCTGATGGAGGTGAAGCAGCAGTTCGGCCTGCATGAGCTGGCGGTGGAGGACGCGCTGCACGCCCACCAGCGGCCGAAGGTGGACATCTATGGCGAAAGCCTCTTCATGGTCCTGCGTACCGCCCGGCTGGAAAAAGGCGAGCTGGTGCTGGGGGAGACCCATGTCTTCGCCGGCCGCGGCTATGTCGTCACCGTGCGGCACGGCGCCTCGACCAGCTATTCGCCAGTGCGGGCGCGGGCGGAAAGCGCGCCGCATCTGCTGAAGCATGGCGAGGACTTCATCGTCTATACCATCATGGATTATGTGGTGGATTGTTACTTCCCGGTGGTGGACCAGATGGCCGCCACGGCGGACGAGCTGGACGCCCTGCTGATCGCCCGCCCGCCCAGCATGGCGGAGATCGAGTGCATCCACCAGCTGCGCCGCGACCTGGAGCGGCTGCGCCGCAACGCCTCGCCCCTACTGGAGGTCTGCTCGCGGCTGGAGCGCTTCGATCTGCCGATGATCGACCCGGCAATCCGCCCCTATTACCGCGACGTTCAGGACCATGTGATCCGCGTCAACGAGCAGATCGGCTCGCTGCGCGAGGTGCTGTCCTTCGCCTTCGAAACCAGTATGATCCTGGCGACGGCGCGGCAGAACGACGTGACGCGCAAGCTGGCTGCCTGGGCCGCCATCCTCGCCGTGCCGACGGCCGTCGCCGGCCTGTACGGAATGAACTTCGAGCATATGCCGGAGCTTCACTGGCGCTACGGCTACCCGGCGGTGCTGGCGCTGATCATTGCGGTCTGCGCCGTGCTGTATGTCCGCTTCCGGCGGATGGGATGGCTGTGACGGCGGCCCGGCCCCAGACGATATGACGGGACGCTTTGACGGGAATTTGGTGACGGACATGACCGACGCGACGAACACGCTGCACGCCCTGCTGGACGCCTATCTGCGTTGCCCGGTGGAGGCCGCGCGCACGGAGCTGGAACAGGCGCTCCGCAGCTATCAGACCGACTGGATCCGCGCCCGCGCCGGGTCCGACGCCCCGCCGCTGCCGGCAACCGGGGCGGAGGCGGCCCCCGCGCCCGTCAAAAAGGCGATCATGCCCAAGCCGCGCTTCCCCATCGCGTCGGCCGACCTGGAGGTTCTGAAGCGTCTGGCCGACGGCTGGCCCGGCACCACCGCCGAGGTGGCGCGCTGGGCCTGGTTCGAGAATCGCGAGCTGGTGGCGCTGGACCCGAACCCGGCCGGCGAGGGGCCGGAGGTGCTGCGCCTCACCCCGCTCGGCTGGGCCGCCATCGGCCGGATGCCGGAGGATTGAGGCGTTTTTCTCAGTTCACCTGCGGCAGCGCGAAGATCTGACCGGGATAGATCAGGTCCGGGTTGCGGATCTGCTCGCGGTTGGCGGTGTAGATGGTGGTGTAGAGCATGCCATCGCCGTAGGTGCGGCGGGCCAGCCGCCACAGGCTGTTGCCGGGCTGGACGACCACGTTGCGGCCGTCGGTGGAGGCCGCCGGCATGGCGGAAACCTGCACCGGCAGTTCGGCCCGCGCCACCACCTTGCCGCCCTGGGTGACCTGATCGGCGCGCAGGGTGTAGACGCCGGGGTCGATCAGCTTTTCCGGGGTCAGTCGCCAGTTGCCCTTCGGGTCGGTGTGGGCGCTGCCGACGAGGATGTTGTCGAGATAGAGCTGGACCGCGCTGTTGGGCGCCGCCCGTCCGCCCAACGCCACCCGGCCGGCCGGATCGTAATCCATCGTCTCCACCGACACGCCGCCCGGCGGGGGCGGCGCCCCGTTGTCCGGCACCGGCGGGGCCTGCAGCAGCGAACTGCCGCCCATGGTCGGCGGTGTGCCGGCCAGCCCGTCGCGCGGAATCGCCACCGCGACCGGCGCGGTCGGGGCGCTTTCGGTTGCCGACTCGGCAGCGGGCTTCGGCGCCGGATCGGGCACCATCACCACCACCACCTTGTCGGCGGGGACCGGGGTTTCGGCGCCCGGACGGGTCTCGGTCAGGTTGAGTTCGCGGGTTCCCGGCGCCAGCGGCTTGTCGGGCAGCATCACCCATTCGCCGCGCTGGTCGGCCTTCGCCGAAGCGACCGGGCTGCCGCCGTCGGTGACCGTCACCTCCGACCCCGGCGCGGCGCGGCCGGCCATCACCGTCGCACCGTCGGGCGCCACCCGCACCACGTCGAAGCTGGGAGCCGCAGGTTTGGCCTGTTCCGGGGCTTGGGCGGGCTTCGCCGGGGGGGCGGGCTTCGCCGATGCGGCGGTCTGGACCGGTGCGGCGGGAGCCGGAACGGACGCTGGAACCACCGGTGCCTCGACCGGCTTGGCCCCCGGCCAAAGGGCGACCGCCGCCGCTCCCCCCATCAGAGCCACGCCCAAAGCTGCGAACAACGCGTTTCGTTTCACCTGAGCACCCATCCGGCGGCCCACCACAATGGCAGGATGACTGACTATAGCAGAAGGACAGGTCGCAAAAGAATGGCGCCGTTGGAGCGGAACCATCCGCCAAACGGGCTCGATTGCCCCATAGGATCATGAGTCCACGGCAAAGCGGCGCCTGTTGCGCCGAAGACTCACTCTTTCGCCGGAACCGTCTTCAGATAGGCGGCGATGGCGGCGCGGTCGTCGGCCGTCAGCTTGGAGGTGGTGTTGCGCACGACCTCGCCCATGGCGCCGCCGACGACGTCGCCGTCCGGGGTCAGGCCGGTCTCCAGGAGCAGCGTCAGGTCGCCGTCCGACCAGGCACCGATCCCGCCCTTGCCCTTGGCGCCGGTGATGCCCGGAACCTTGTCGCCGTCCGGCCCGTCCGGATTGCCGGCCAGATAGCGGTCGGAGTCGAGCCCGCCCAGCGGGGTGCGCGGGCTGTGGCATTCGGCGCAGTGGCCGAGCGCATCGACCAGATAGCGCCCGCGGTTCCAGGCCGGCGGCTTGGCCGGGTCGTCGGGCACCGCGCCGGGGGTCAGGTACATCCATTGCCAGACCGGCAGCAGAAAACGCCAGGAGAAGGGCGGCGTCAGGTCGTGCGGCTTGTTCGGGGCCGCCACCGCCGGCCGGCTGAACAGATAGGCCTTCAGGTCCAGCAGGTCGCGGTCGGTCATCCGCGTGTAGCTGGCGTAGGGGAAGGCCGGAAACAGGGCGGCGCCGTCCGGCCGCACACCTTCGCGCAGAGCGCGGATGAAGTCGGCGTCACTCCAGCGGCCGATGCCGCTCTCCGGGTCCGGCGTAATGTTGGGGGTGTGGAAGGTGCCGAAGGGCGTCGCCAGCGCCCGGCCACCGGCCAGCGGCTGACCGCCGCCCTTCTCGTCGGTGTGGCAGCCGAGGCAGCCGGCGGCGTTGAAGATGTAGGCGCCCCGCTGGACGGCATCGCTGCCGGCATTGTCCGCGGACGCCCCGCTGGTTTGAAGAGGGCCGGCGGCACGCGCAGCGCCGCCCGCGAGGGCGAGCGGCAGCAGCACGGACGCGGCGGTCAGGAGGCGCCGCACCGGTCAGTTCTTCTTGACGCGGAAGTCCTCGTGGCAGCTCCCGCAGGTCTTGGAGGTGGCGCCGAGCGCCTGGGCGATCTGGGCGCGGTCGCCGCTCTTCAGGGCGACGTTCAGCTTCTCGGCCGCCGGCTGGACGGCGCTCCAGTATTTTTGCACCTCGTCCCAGTTCTTCCACAGCTCCGGCTTGGCGGCGCTGTCGGCGACGCCGACGGCGGTGCCTTCGGGGAAGATCTTCTTCGGGTCCATCTTGGACACCGCCAGCACGGCTTCCGCCCCCTTGGCCGCATCCTCGGCGGTGGCGCCTTCGTTCTTCACGAACTTGGCGACCGCGCCCATGCCGCCGCCCATCTTCTTCATGGTCTGCTGCCGGTCCTTCACCTGCTCCGCCGGATCGGCGGCGCCGGCGCTCTGTGCCGACATGCCGAACAGCGCGAACATCAGACCGGCGACGGATGCCGCCGCAAGGACATTGACGACCCGGTTGCTCATGTGGTCCCTCCCGATGATGCCGTGGTTCTAAACGGTGCCTGTGCCGCTGTTGACGCGCCGCCCTCGCCCGATATTCCATGGCATTCGCCAGATTTTTTACGGCCCCGACCCCGATGGGTGACGGTGGCGAGAAAGGTTGACCCGCGATGAAGAGCCTGTCGTCCGTCTGCGTCTATTGCGGTGCGTCGAGCCGCGTCGCCGATGTTCACAAGGAAGCCGCCCACGCGCTGGGCGACGGGCTGGCCCGCCGCGGCATCCGCATGGTCTATGGCGGCGGCCGGGTCGGGCTGATGGGCATCGCCGCCGACGCCGCCATCGCCGCCGGCGGCGAGGTGGTCGGCATCATCCCGGAACACATCCAGTCGGCAGAGATCGAGCACACCGGCCTGACCGAACTGCATGTCGTCGACAGCATGCACACCCGCAAGCGCATGATGGTGGAGCGGTCGGACGCCTTCGTCATCCTGCCCGGCGGGCTGGGCACGCTGGACGAAGCCTTCGAGATCCTGACCTGGAAGCAGCTGCAGTTGCACGACAAGCCGATCGTCATCGCCGACGTCGACGGCTACTGGCGCCCGCTGCTGGGCCTGATCGACCACATGGTCGCCCAGGGCTTCGCCCGCATCGACCGCTCCGCCCTCTACCGCGTCGCCGACCAGATCGACGGCGTGTTCGAGGCGCTGGAGGGGATGCCGGACGCCGCCCAGCCGGCCCAGCCCCGGAAGCTCTGATGAAGCTCTGAGGCCCTATCGGCCCTTCCGCCGGTTATCCCCAGACTTCCCAGCTTGTGGATAACTTCTGTGCACAGCTTTTGTGGATGGCTCCCCGCCCTTCACCGAGCGTTCGCGTTCTGTTTCTGATATTGTGTCCTCCATGAGCAACCAGACCTCATCGCTGTTCGATCCCCGCCCCTCCGCCGCGGTCAAGCCGACGGCGGAATACCGCACCCCCCCCAACAACGAGGAGGCGGAGCAGGCGCTGCTGGGCGCGATCCTGGTCAACAACAAGGCCTATGAGAAGGTCGGCGAGTTCCTGCGGCCGGAGCATTTCTACGACCCGGCCCACCAGCGCATCTTCGCCGCCATCACCAAGATGGTCGACCGCGGCCAGATCGCGAACCCGGTCACGCTGAAGGCCCTGTTCGACAACGATCCCGAACTGGCGGTGGAAGGCGGCAGCGCCTATCTGGCGGAGCTGGCGGCCAACGTCGTCACCGTGGTCAATGCCGGCGATTACGGCAAGACCATCCACGACCTGTTCATCCGCCGGCAGCTGATCGAGGTCGGCACCGACATGGTGAACGAGGCGTACCGCCACGACCTCGACATCACCGCGCTCGACCAGATCGGCGAGGCGGAAAAGCAGCTGTTCGACCTCGCCTCCACCGGCGACGTGCAGGGCGGCTTCGTGGCGTTCGGCGAGTCGGTGAAGCACGCCATCACGACGGCGGAGGCGGCCTTCCGCCGCTCCAGCCACGTCACCGGCGTCACCACCGGCCTGATCGACATCGACCGCAAGCTGGGCGGCCTGCATCCGTCGGACCTGATCATCCTCGCCGGTCGTCCGTCCATGGGCAAGACGGCGCTGGCCACCAACATCGCCTTCAACGCCGCCAAGGCGCACATGCGCTCCTCAGGCCAAGAAGGCGGCGTGGTCGGTTTCTTCTCGCTGGAAATGTCGGCGGAACAGCTCGCCACCCGTATCCTCGCCGACGAGGTGCAGGTGCCCGGCGACAAGATCCGCCGCGGCGAGATCCGCGACACCGACTTCCCGAAATTCGTCCAGGCCAGCCAGGATCTGGCCCGCTGCCCCTTCTATGTCGACGACACGCCGGCCCTGTCGGTCGCCGCGGTGCGCACGCGCTGCCGCCGGCTGAAGCGGACCTCCGGCCTCAGCATGGTGGTGGTCGACTATCTCCAGCTGCTGCGCGGGTCGTCGTCGCGCGGGTCGGAGAACCGGGTGCAGGAAATCTCGGAGATCACCCGTGGCCTGAAGGCCATCGCCAAGGAGCTGGACGTGCCGGTGGTGGCGCTGTCGCAGCTAAGCCGCGCGGTGGAGCTTCGCGAGGACAAGCGCCCGCAGCTGGCCGACCTTCGCGAGTCGGGCTCGATCGAGCAGGACGCCGACGTGGTGATGTTCGTCTTCCGCGAACAGTATTATCTTGAGCGCGCCGAGCCTTCGCGCCGGCCCGACGAGAGCGACGACAAGTTCAACGACCGTTATCAGCGCTGGCAGCAGCGCCTGGGCGAGGTGCACAACACCGCCGAGGTGATCAT
>NZ_JAMSLU010000007.1:0-606539 GCF_023806445.1 Azospirillum sp. A1-3 | reverse complement strand
GCCAGCTTCACGGACAATGGTGTCACTTATGACATCTCGAAGGCCGGTACCTACGGCACGCTCTATGTCGAGAGCGCGACCGGCAAATACGCATATGTGCCAAACAGTAGTGCGATCAACGCACGCAGCAGTGACGCTTCGGAGAGCTTCACCGTCACGGTCTCGGACGGAACTGGCGAATCCGACAGCAAGACGCTCGACATCTCCATCTCCGCCGCCAATGATGCACCGGTACTGAGCGACACCCTGGTGACGCTGGGCAGCATCGACCACAACGCCGGAATGCCCAGCGGCGCGGTCGGCACGCTGGTGTCGTCGCTGGTGGCTATTGGCACCAACGTCTCCGATGCCGACAGCGGCGCTGTAACCGGAGTGGCGATCACTGCGCTCGACACGTCCGAGGGCGGCATCTGGTACAAGGGCATCAACAACGGCTCGAACACCTTCCTTTGGGACAGCGTTGGACCGGTCAGCTTGATCTCCGCATTGCTGCTGCGCCCGACAGACCGGCTGTACTACAAGCCAAGTGGCGGCAGCGCGATGACGCTGACCAACGCGATCACCTTCAAGGCATGGGACCAGACCGGCGGTAGCGCCGGCAATATGACGGACAGCACCTCTGGCACTGCCTTTTCCGCGAGCAGTGACACCGCCGGGTTAACAATCATCCTGGCCCCTTCCTCCAATGATGGCGGAGGAGCGGGCAGTAGCGGGGGACGCACGGAGACGATGGATGGCGTGACGGTCACCACCGGCACGACCAACAATGGCGACGGCACCAGCTCGACCACCGTCAGCATCCCGGTGGTCACCAATACGCGCGCCGAGCAGGTCGGCAACAACACGGTGGCCGACATTCCGCTGGTGAGCAGCGGCGGCACCAGCCTGCTGAGCGCCCAGCTGCCGACCGGCTATGGTCTGCAGGCCTCCGGCACCGCCACACCCAAGGCGGCCGGCAGCTCGCTGACCGACCTGATCCGCGAGATCAAGGCCCACACCACCGCCGGCTCGGGCGACCAGAACCAGCTCACCGGCGGCGGCTCCGGCTTCCTCGGCGGGCTGTCGGCCAGCACACCGTTGCTGGTGCAGACCCTCGTGCCAAGCGTCGCCCCCGGCAGCACCAGTGCCCCCACCTCACCGCTGGTCATCACCGGCACCCCGGCTGCCGCCGGCGGGCCGCAGACCGCCCTGGTGATCGACACCCGCGGCCTGCCCACGGGCAGTGCCATCCAGCTGCAGAACGTCAATTTCGCCGCGGTGATCGGTGCGGTCACCGTCACCGGCGGTGACGGCTCGCAGATGGTGTGGGGCGATAGCGCCAACCAGACCATCATTCTCGGTGCCGATGACGACACCTTGCATGGCGGCAGCGGCGATGATTTTGTCGGTTCCAAGACCGGCAACGACGTGCTCTATGGCGACGACGGCAACGACACGGTCAAGGGCGGCGAAGACAACGACATGCTGTACGGCGGCGGGGACAACGATCTTGTCGTCGGCAACACAGGCCAGGATGTCCTGTTCGGCAACACCGGCGCCGACACGCTGTTCGGCGGCCAGGGAGAGGACCTGCTCCATGGCGGACGCGACGACGACCGGCTGTCGGGCGATCTGGGCTCCGACACGCTGAACGGCGACCAGGGCAACGATGTGCTCACCGGTGGGCTGTCCGACGGCAGCATGGCCGACGCCAGCGGCGACCAGCTGTTCGGCAACGCCGGGGCGGACGTGCTGTTCGGCAATGCCGGGGCCGACACGCTGCATGGCGGCCAGGAGGCCGACACGCTCTATGGCGGGCGGGACGACGACCTGCTGTTCGGCGATCTCGGTGACGATGTGCTGATCGGTGATTTGGGCAACGACACGCTGAGCGGCGGGGCCGGGGCTGACCTGTTCCGCTTCTCCGCCGGCAGCGGCCGGGACGAGATCGCCGACTTTGCCGCCGGCGAGGGTGACCGCATCCAGCTCGCGGCCGGCCAGGCCTACAACCTGCGCAGTGATGGAGCCGGCAATGCGGTGATCGTCTTTTCCAGCGACGATGAGGTGGTCTTGCGCGGCATTCGCCGCGAGGACGTTCAGACTGGATGGTTCGTCACCGGCTGAGCCCCGTCAACTCCAGGGCAACCTCCACCAAGCTGCCCTGGAGCCATGCCGCGCCATGCCGTTTCGGTCCGCTCGGGCTTCATCCAGGCTCTGCACCCCTTCATCACGGTGCAACAGCTGGTCTGCACTCCTGCACTGGAGGCAGCGTCGCCCTCCAGGCCGAACCATCGGGCTGGGCTGGGTGAGAAGCACCGGGATATCCCAGCCAAACACCCGTTTGGTCTGGTTCCCACCTGCCCGTCTGGTCATATGGGCAGGTGGGAGGCTATGGGTGTCTGCCACTGAACGCAGCTCCAGGCCGGCACTGGAATCTCCGTCGAGCATAGGCGTTCTGCGCCCTCTTCACGACTGAGTTGTTGCCGTTCGGGTCAGTGGCCACCATGCGCGGCAATACCAACGCCTCAACTCGCAACAAGGACCAAAACAACTGGAAGGTCGATTGATGCGCTAAGCCACTTGAAGTGCGTGCCTGCGGCAACCAACCGCGTTCCAGTTAAGCTAACAGCCATTATGCTGAGCAACGCTTGATGGGCCAGCCGTCACTACACGCTTAATTAGGATGCTTTTGATGATTTTCGACTCAAAAGTCTTTGCTCTCACCGTTATGACCCTGCTGCTCGCCGCCTGCCAAACCCAACGCAATCCAGATGGATCCTACCGCGCCACCAGCCCGACCATTGGCCAAATACTCGGCCAAGGCAGCGTCTCGAACACACCGATGGCTTCGCAAACCGGCGGCCTAAAGCCTGGTGAACAACTGCTCACACAAACCGCCGAGGGCTGGAAAGTCATCTACGCCGATCTGCGCAAACCTGGCCAGAAACCCTTTCGCTACTGCGCCATGGATTGGACTCCAGGTGGAGTTCCAGGCACCCCCAATGGCGTGACCCTCCAGATCAGTGAAGACAAGGGCCTACGTCTGATCTTGGACACCACGGCTCGTCACTTCAACGCCAGTGCTCCGATTTTCAAGGGTATCGTCAGGTTTAACAACGGTGTGAAATTGCATCAGAGATTCCAGGCCGTTGATGAGCATGTCGCCTGGATGCCACCCGGCAGCTTCGATGCACCGGCACTGATGCGTAACCTAGCCAACTCAACCAGTATGTCGCTCCACGATAGCCGCGGTGTGATGGTCGAAGTGCCAACCCGCACAGCTGGTGAAGCAATCAAGGTCTTCAATCACTGCACACTCAACCGTCTTTGAGCGCAAATGTCCTTTGTGCAGCAAGCGAGTATGGATTGATCGCCTAACTGGCGAACAAAAAGAACACCTGCTTCTTTCCAAAAGAGTTTTTCTGTTTGTAAGGATCGCAAATGAAAAATCTTGTTCTTGCTCTCACTGTCGTTACAACCCTCAGCGGTGCTGCCTTTGCCGAGACAGTCACCGGAGTGAAGGGCAAATTGGCCCATTTGGCTCTGTACATTGGCAGCGGTGAATATGAGGCTGTGCTGGCCGATCCAATGGTCAAACAGAACCTCCTTCAAGTCGTTGGTAAGGCCAACATGCCGCAGATTGAGAGAGATCTTGATGTCCGCGGCGAGATTGAGTACCGCGAAGGCTGTCTGGTGCTGGAAGGCAACGCACCTCATCAAGGAGGTGAAGAGGGCGTCTCGATCTGGATAAAAGTTTACGACGGCAGCGTCCGCGTCGGCCAAATCCACAAGCGCAAGAGCATCATTTACGCCAAAGATAGCCAATACAATTATATTCCGAGCGGTTTGCGTGACTATGTTAAAAATCCAACTTTTAACATGGAAAGCAAGCCGCCAAGCGGTGTCACCTGGATGCGTTGAGTGCAGCGCTCTGGTCTTGGGAGTGTTGGTGCGAAGGTAGGCTTCCTGTTCTTTGAAATTGTGGAGCCAGGGCTCTGACACTTCGAAGTGTCAATGCAATTGGACTTTCCCTGCGGGTGCAAGGGGAGGCGTGCCCGGTCAAGACCGAGGTCGTCAGTGTTGGGTTCATTCCTGCGCCTGCAGGGGCAGCGACGGTCGCATTCTTCACTTTTCCCACCATCCCTACGCCTACAAGGGCAAGGCGGCAAGCGGTTCATCGGGCGTGCAGCCATGGCGAGGCTCCCTGCCAGGGATCCCAGGCTGTCGGCACCACGTCCGCGACATGGAGCGGTAAGCGTGATCCAGAGCCCATGTGCACCTTCTCGTCACGCTGCCGCCGACCACCGCTTTGTCTGAGTTTGTGAACGCGCTGAAGACTGGGACAAGCCGCGCTTGCGGACGGAGTTCCCGGACGAGGTGAAGCACTGGGACAGCAAGCCCGCGCTCTGGTCGCGCTCGTCCTGCATGATGTCCGTTGGCGGTGCGCCGCTTGAGGGGCTGACGCGCTCCATCGAGGGCCAGGCCGGCGCCGATGAGGGAGCGGACCGGGCAGCGCGGCGCATGTCCCCTCCAGCCAATCCAGAGGAGTGAGCCGAGCCCTCATGCGCCAAATGGCGGGACTCTTTGTTGAGGAGGGATCCGGATCAACTCATATTTGTTTTGAACCGCTTGCCCTTATTTCCAATGTCTACCTCCGTTGCTTTTGATGGAAGAGAAAGGAGGTGGAGACTTGGATCGGAAAGTTTTTTCAATGGAGGTAGGGGCATATCATCCGGTTCTTGAAGAAGTTCTCTCAGGATAAATGGGGGTGTTCCATGCTTTTCCATGAAATATTGGTGATGACTTAAGAGGCAATACTTCGTTACTATTTTAAATGTAACGATATCAAGCCATGTGCGGTTCTGGGAACACCTCAGTGAGGGAGTGCCGCCATGGAGGCAGATGCCATCCTTTACCCAGAGCGTTGGCGCTGGAACAAACCGCAACCCAGCTACGCCATCGATCCAGCTCTGGCGGCATGGCGTCCACTGGTTGCCCAAGCACTGACGCGGTGGGCGGAGACCTGTGGCCTGGAATTCGTCGAGGTCGCGGACCTTGCTGCGGCCGACATTCAGATCAAGCCGCTGACGACGATGGCTGCTCCAGCCACAGCACTCGCTTGGTCGGAACTTTGGACCGATGATACCACCCTCACCATCACCCGTGGCTTTGTTGGGGTGCCGGACGTCCCTCCGGGGGATGGCGCCTGGATGGTGCTGCACGAGCTTGGCCATGTGCTCGGGCTGTCGCACCCCCATCAAGAGCAGCTGGGATTGAGTGGAGACCAGACACTCACCGTCATGAGCTATGTCCGCCCCGCCGGCATGGCCGCCCCCGACCAGCCGGCGGCGCTCGATGTTGCGGCGTTGCAAAGCTTGTATGGCCCTGACCGCCGGATCACCGCGCAAGGGTTGGCCGTGGGCGGGAGCGGCTGTGATCACATGCTCGGCAGCTCGGGTGCCGACACGCTGTTCGGCAATGCCGGCGCCGATACGTTGTCGGGCGGCGAGGCAGAGGATCGTCTGTATGGCGGTGCCGACAACGACCATCTGTTCGGCAATGCCGGCGCCGATCTGCTGTTTGGCAACCGCGGCAATGACGTGCTGCTTGGGGGCGTCGGGGCAGACACGCTCTATGGCGGCCAAGGCGATGATCGGCTGGAGGGCGGCGCTGGTGCCGACTGGCTGTTCGGCGATGCCGGGCTCGACAGCTTGATTGGGGGCGCCGGTGCCGACCTGTTCGTCCTGACCCCTGGCACGCTGTGCGACCATGTGCTGGATTTCAATCCGGCTGAGGGCGATCGCATCGCGTTGCCGCTGGGGACACCAGTCAGCCTGATGCGAACGGTGAGCGGCGATGCGGTGATCGTCGCCAACGGCGACATGCTGGTCCTCGATGGCGTGGCCGCTGATGGGCTGGCACAGCGGGGGCTGAATTGGGTGACCTCCGCTTTGCCCTGACCCGGAGTTCACCGCCGCAAGCTCCGGGGTTCAGGCCGGAGATAGGCGCAGATGCGCGTCCGCGCCGACATCAGGTTCAGCCGGGGGTGCGCTGTTGCTCGATGTAGTGGCGGATGATGCTGATCGGGGCCCCGCCGCAAGACGAAGCGAAGTCGCTGGGCGACCACAGGACGCCCTTCCAGTAGCGGTGAACCAAGGCCGGATGGTTCTGGCGCAGGCGGCGGCTGGACACGCCTTTGAGGCTGTTCACCAGCGTCGAGACCGCCATTTTTGGCGGGTGGTTCACGAGGAGGTGCACATGATCGTCCGCGCCGTCCCTCTCGATGAGGTCGGCGCCGAACTCGGCATGGCGGTGTTCGCCGCGCTCAGCGACGGCACCGGCATCGCCCCGGCCAACCACGGCCAAAAGGCGCTGCGGGCGCTCCGCAAGGCTCAGCGGGCCTTGGCGCGGAAGACGCGCGGATCGACCAACCGCCGCAAGGCGGTGCGCCGGATCGCGCGCATTCAGATGCGGGTGGCCGACGCCCGCAAGGACTTTCTCCACAAGCACAGCACGATCATCGCCAAGACTCACGGTGTGGTCGGTGTGGAGGCGTTGCCGGTGCGGAGCCTGTCTGCGTCGGCGACGGGCACGGCCGCGGAGCCGGGCCGCCGGGTCCGGCAGAAGGCGGGACTGAACCGGGCCATTCTCGATCAGGGATGGGGCTTGTTCCGCACCATGCTGGCCGACAAGGTGGCGGATCGCGGCGGCAGGCTGGTGGAGGTGCCCGCCGCCTACACCAGCCAGACCTGCGCCTGTTGCGACCATGTCGAGGCCGCCAACCGGCCGAGCCAAGCCGTCTTCGTGTGCGGGCGTTGTGGCCGCAGGGCCAACGCCGATACCAACGCGGCGACCAATATTCTCCGGCGCGCGGACAGCGCGTTGAAGCCTGTCGAGAGGCACCGCGCCCAAGCGGCCCAATGACGCGGGAACCAGCCGGAGGGCCGCAGGATGCGGCTCACCGGCCCCCCCCGCCCGTCAAGGCGGAGAGGATGTCAGCAGAGCGCCACCGGTCCAGGCCCCTTGGGCGTCGGCGCGCCAGCGTCCTGCTCCTGTGTTGCCGTCCCTGTTCATTGCCAGCGGCAACGCCGCACTTGTCGAGGGCAGGGACGGTCAGACTCCGACCGCGAAAGGCCACCAGACGTTGCGCTGGCGGTGTGTGGCAAAATACCGCACAAATCGTCACAATGGGTGGCCGGGTGGCGCGTGTCTTAAAGAATTTGAAGGACCCATTTGTCACATTTTGCGAAATAAAGCGGGTCCGGTCTTCTCCTTCTTCATAGGAAGAGGACACAAATGAATTCACTGGAAATAATTTTAAGATTTTACTGAGGCAGCGGTGCTTCGCGCATATCATAGTATGCAATGCCATCCTGTTCTCTTAGAGAGATATTTGGGGACCATCAAAAATTTTTGATTTCAATATTGAAACATAAAATTTTAAGTGACTTTCTGTAGCATTCTTTTGTTGCGCAAGTGCGGTAACCTGTACTACCTAATCCAAAAGGCGAGGGACGGAGCGATCCACCCAACCATCTTGCGGAGCGGCGGGGCTGAGGCGGCGCTGGAAGTGAGCTTGAGGATGATGGCGAATGAACCAGCTGGCAGTAACTCTGTGCATTGGTGTGACAGGCCTGTCGAAGACACAAGCAAATGCACAGACCTGCTTGATCGCTATCTCCAGATGAGCGCTATTGCGGCTCGCGTGTTTACACGCTTGAGCTTGGACGATGCTGTCTTTCTCTGCAAAGTCCATCAGGCATGGCATGACGGCCACCCGTTTGGCTACAAATTCATTCGTGCCAACCAGAGAATTTCCTATCGAGCCCTCAAGGCGCGGGTGCAAAGGCTGGCCAGCGAGGGATGGATCACGCTGCAGGCCGGACTGGACAAGCGAACCACACATTTCCAGCCGTCTGCCCAGCTGGAACAGGCGGTCAAAAACTTCGTGGCAGACGTGGAGACGATGGAGCGGCAAGTAACGGGAGCTCCGTCGATGATCGCTTTTGCCAACAACCGGTGAACTCGTTTCACCAAGCACTTGTTTGGGGGAAGAAAAGTAATGGCAACCATTCCTGGTGGATTATTCGACACGACCACCAACATAGGGGTTTCCACCCGTCAGGCGGACATCGTCTCGGCGATCCTGGATCGGTTGAATCTGAGCGAAAACAACGTCTCGGTTGTGAGCGGGTCCAGCTACACGGCTGCGTCGACCGATCATGTGCTCAAGGCCAGTGCCGACAACGCCACCATCGACCTGTCCAACACCAACAACAGCCTGTTGGTGGTCACCGGCACCAACAGCAACATCACCGGCGGTGCCGGTGCCGACACGGTGCTGGGGGGCACCGGCTCGGACCATGTCCTGGGTGGGGCTGGCTCCGATATGCTCGACGGTGGTGCCGGCTCTGACGTGCTCACCGGCGGTGAGGGCAACGATCTGGTCGATGGCGGGACCGGCGACGATGTGGTCGGCGGTGGCCTCGGCGACGACACCATCATCGGTGGCGAGGGCAATGACTCCATCTGGTCGACCGAGGGCGACGACGTCTTCTTCGGCAACCAAGGCGCTGACACCATCACCGGCGGTGAGGGCAATGACATCGCCTATGGCGGCCGCGACAACGACCACCTGTTCGGTGAGACCGGCAATGACACGCTGAACGGCGATCTCGGCGACGATGCCCTGTACGGCAACGCCGGCAATGACGTGCTGTTCGGCAACACCGGGTCTGACACGCTGCATGGCGGCCAGAACGACGATCTGCTTTTTGGTGGGCAGGGCGACGACCGGCTGTCCGGCGATCTCGGCAACGACACGCTGTCGGGTGATCGCGGCAACGACGTCCTCACCGGCGGCTCGGGCAACGACGTCTTCGTCATCAAAAGCGAAGGCGGTGCTGACGTCATCACCGACTTCCAGTCGGGCGATGTGCTGCAGATTGCGCCCAACATCAACAATCTGACCATCACCCACCCGACCGACCTGTTGCCGCTGATCTCGCATGATGCATCGGGCAGCGCGGTGATCGCGCTTGGCCAGGGCGCCTCGGTCACGCTGCAAGGCGTGTCGGAGGATGCGCTGCGCGCCAACATCGACACCTTCATCCGCATCGTCTGACAGAATCCGGCACCGACCACGGGCGCCACCCCGTGGCCGGTGCCGGCCTTTGTTCTTTTACGTGAAACGCTCTGCCATGTCTGATGCCGCCGTCTTGGATGCGCCTTTGCCTCTCGATCGCCAGGTGCTGACCGCTTTGGAGGCTGCGGCGCGCGGCGGTGCGGACACCCCGTGTCTCAGCCTGTTGCCCCAATTGCCCGCGGCCAACCAGACGGTGGCGGGGGGCGTTGCGCTCGGCACCGGCTTCAGCCTGTGGCATGCGCCCTGGCCGGCGAACACCGCCGCCACCATGGGCTGGCTGATCGCACCCGGGCGGGTGCGCCGGTTGACCTGGCCGCCCCGGCTGCGCCTGCTTGACGGCCAGCCGCACCTGGAGTGCCTGCTCGACAGCCCGGTTCCATCCGACCGGCTGAGCATCGCCGTCCTCACCGACCGCCACCAGGTGCGGCTGGTCCGTCTCCGCCCTCCCGCCCCCGTCTCCCGGTTGGCGGCCGTGCTGGCGCGCATCGGTCGCGGCGCGGTCGCGGCGCAGGCCGTCGGCGACTGGCTGCGCGCGCTCAAACCATTCCTCCCCGCCGCCCCGGATGCCGCACGAGCCCTGCTCGAGGCCGAACGCCTCCATCGCCGGCCGGTGCTGGCCAACGCTGACCCGCAAAAATCCTCCCCCGACCACCCCTTTGGCATCGGCGTCGATTACGCGCTGCCCTTGCCCGATGGCAGCGTCGTCGTCAAAGGCTGGCTGCGCGACCCGCTTGCCATGCTGGCCGGCCTCAGCGCCACCACCGCCTTCGGCACCAGCGTCGCGCTGTCCTGCCACAGCCATCCTGATCCGGCCCACCCAGGCCAGCGTCTGCTGTTCGCCCGCTCCCAGCCGACGCGCGACCCCGGCACCGGCACCCAGCTGACGCTCACCGCCCGCCTGTCGGGTGGCCACAGCATCGCGCTGGTTCCTGCCCAGCCGCCGCTGTCGGCCAGCGACCAGCGCGATTTGCTGCTGCGCTCGATCCCGGTGGAGGCGTTGGCCGGGCCTGGCGGGACAGCGCTGCTCGACGCCACGCTCGCTCCGGCTCTGGCGGTGTTGCAGACCATCCATCGCCAGGGGCCCCGGGTGGCGGCGATCCGCCAGATGGGCGTTCCGCCCGCAAGGCCGGCCTGGTCGGTGATCGTGCCGCTCTATCGCAACTTGACCTTCCTGCGCCATCAGATCGCCGCCTTTGCGCTCGACCCCGCCCTGGCCGCGGCTGAGATCGTCTATGTGCTCGACTCGCCCGAGCAGGCCGACCAGCTCGAGCACACGCTGCTCGGCCTCCACCGCGCCTTCGGCCTTCCCCTTCAGCTGGTCGTCCACACCCGCAATTTCGGCTTCGCCGCCGCGATCAACAGCGGGGTTGCCGCCTCCAGTGCGGCGCGGCTGCTGCTGCTCAACTCCGATGTCATCCCGCTGGTCGAGCCGACGGCCTGGCTGCCCCGGCTGCACCGCCACCTCGACCGCACCCCGGGCGGCGTGGTCGGGGCCAAGCTCCTGTTCGACGACGACTCGCTCCAGCATGCCGGGCTGCATTGGGCCCAGGATGAGCAGGGGGAATGGTACAACCGCCATTACCACAAGGGCTACCCGCGTGATTATGCGCCGGCCCGCCGCAGCCGTTCGGTCCCCGCGGTCACCGGCGCCTGTCTGGCGGTCCACCGCACCAGCTTCGAGCAGGTCGGCGGCATGTGCGAGGACTATGTCATCGGCGATTACGAGGACAGCGACTTCTGCTTGAAAATCCGCGCCGCCGGCGGTGACTGCCGCTATGCAGCCGATGTCGAGCTCTATCACATGGAACGCCAGTCGATCCGCGAGCACGCGGCCTATCACCGCACAGCCGCCTGCCATTACAACCGACGCCTGCACCATGGCCGTTGGGCCGCGGACATCGCTCGGATCGAGGCGGCCTTTGCCTCCAGGAGCCCGGCCCGATGACCCAACCCGCCAGCGCGACCGCCAGCCCCCTGGATGAGGCGCTGCGGCGCTGCCTGCCCGGCATGGGCCTGGCCGTCGCCATCAGCCTGTTCACCAGCATCGGCCTGCTGATCGTGCCGCTCTACATGATGCAGGTCTATGACCGCGTGCTGTCGAGCCACAGCCTCAGCACCCTGATGGCGCTGACCGTGATCGCGCTGGGCGGGCTGACGCTCTATGCCATTCTCGATTATTGCCGCATTCGCATCTATCAGAAGCTCGCCACCTGGCTCGGCCAGCGGCTCGGGCTGGATGCCATCGAGGCGATCATCGCGCAAACCCTGCGCGGCAAAGCCGGCACCCAGGGCCTGCGCGACATCCAGGAGCTCAAGCTGTTCATCGGCGGCAATGCGGCAACCTCGGCGTTGGAGCTGTTGTGGTCGCCGCTGTTCTTTGCCGTGCTGTTCGCCTTCCATCCCGCCTATGGCGTGGTGGCCGTCGCCAGCGCCGCCGTCCTGATCGTCCTGGCGTTGGCCACCGAATTCGCCACCCGCCGCTCGCGGCGCGACACCGAGACGGCCACCCTGGCGGCCACCGAGGCGTTGCTGGGCGCGTTGCGCCATGCCGAGGTGATCGATGCCATGGGCATGGCCCAGCCGCTGACCCGGCGCTGGCTCGCCGCCACCGAGGAGGCCAACTGCCTGTCTGACGTCAGCCTGCGCCGGGCAACCGCGCTGGGGGCGGTGTCGCGGCTGGTGCGGATGGCCATCCAGATCGGGGCGATGGCGGTGGGCGTGTCGCTGGTGGTGGACAATCTGGCCTCGCCCGGCAGCCTGTTTGCCGCCAGCATCATCGTGGCGCGCGCCCTGGCTCCCTTCGAGCACATCATCAGCGACTGGCGGCGCTGGGCCGCAGCCCTGGCCGCCCAGCGCCGGCTGCGGAGCCTGCTGGCCGACCGCGGCGCTGGCCGCTCGACCATGGAGTTGCCGCGGCCCGACGGCATCCTGGAGATCGACCGCGTCGTCTATGTGCCGCCCGGCCTCAACCGCGCGGTGCTGAAGGGCGTGTCGCTGTTCATCGCCCCCGGCGAGGCGGTCGGCATCATCGGCCCCTCGGCATCCGGAAAGTCGACGCTCGCCCGCCTGCTGGTCGGCGTCTGGCAGCCGAGCAGCGGGGCGGTGCGGCTCGACGGGCACGATGTTTCCTTGTGGAACCGCGAGAATTTCGGCGCCCATGTCGGCTATCTTCCCCAATCGGTCAGCCTGCTCGACGGCACGGTGCGTGAGAACATCGCCCGCATGAGCGAGGCCGATCCGCTGACGGTGGTGGCTGCTGCCAAGCGGGCCCACATCCACGAGATGATCGGGCGTCTGCCGCACGGTTATGACACCGACATCGGCAGCACCGGCTATGCGCTCTCAGGCGGCCAGCGCCAGCGCGTGGCGCTCGCCCGCGCCCTGTTCGGCGAGCCGAGCCTGCTGGTGCTGGATGAGCCCGACGCCAACCTCGACGCCGCCGGCGAGGACGCCCTGGTGCGCACGGTGATCGAGGCCAAGCAGCGCGGCTGCACCGTTGTGGTGATCACCCACCATCCCCGTCTGCTCACCGCCCTCGACAAGGTCGCGGTGATGCGCGACGGCATCATCGAGGGAGTTGTCAGCCCATCCCAGGCAACCGCCCTGCTCGCCAACCACGCGCCGGAGACGACCAGAGGGCCGGCCAAGGACGCGGCGGTGGTGGCTCTGCCCGCCGCTGAAACCAAAGCCGCCGGGGAGCCCAAGCTGGTGGCCCGCGCCGCCGGGAGCGCCTCATGACCCTGCCGTCACCGCCGCTGCGGGCGCACCGCTCCGCCATCCCGGCCTTGCCGCCGGCTCCCGTCCTTGGCCGCAGCCTCACCGTTGCCCTGGTCACCATCGTCGTTGGCTTTGGCGGCTTCGTCAGCTGGGCAGCCTGGGCGAAGCTCGACAGTGCCGCGGTCGCTCCCGGGGTGGTGTCGGTGGAAAGCCACCGCAAGACGGTCCAGCATCTGGAGGGCGGCATCGTCAAACGGGTGCGGGTGGCCAATGGCGACCGGGTGCGGGCCGGCGATGTGCTGATCGAGCTCGACGACACCCAGGCCCGGGCCAGCTATGACCTGACGCTGGGCCAGCAGCGCGCCGGCTTGGCCCGCCAGTCCCGGCTGCGCGCGGAAGCCGCCGACGAGGCGACACTGCGCTTCCCCGCAGCCCTGCTGGCACTCGAGCACGACCCGGAGGTGGCCCGGCTGCTCGCCACCCAGCGCTGGACCTTCAAGGCCCGCCGGGAGGCCCAGGCCAGCGCGATCGCCGTCAAGCGCCAGGCCCTGGCCGATCTGGAGGTCGACAGCGCCGCCTTGCTGGAGCAGGAGACCGCCTTGCTGCAGCAGCTCCAGAAAATCCGGGAGGAGATCGGCGACACCCGCATGCTGCTGGCCAAGGGGCTGGTGCCCAAGCCGCGCGTGCTGGCGCTCGAGCGCACCGAGGCCGAGCTCCAGGGCCGGCTGGCCGATCTGCGCGGCCGCGTCGCGCGCAACCGCGAGGCGGGCGACACCGTTGCCGCCCAGATCGCCGATCTGAACGCCGTGCGCCAGAAGGAGATCGCCCAGGAGCTGGAGGTGGTCGACAAGGAGCTGGCCGATCTGGCGCAGCGGCTGGTCGGGCTGGAGGATGTGCTGCGGCGCCTTGCCGTCACCGCACCGCAAGACGGCATCGTCGTCAATCTCCAGGTCTTCACTGTCGGTGGCGTCATCCGCGCCGGCGAGCCGCTGCTCGACATGGTGCCGGAGCAAGACCCGCTGGTGGTGGATGCCCGCGTCAACCCGCTCGACATCGACAGCGTGCACCAGGGCCTCGCCGCCCGGGTCCGCCTGGTGGCGTTCAAGCGTCGCACCACGCCGACCATCGCCGCCACCGTGATCGATGTGTCGGCCGACCGCCTGGTCGATCCGGCCGGCACCCCCTATTACGTGGCGCGGCTGCGGCTTGATCCGGCCGAGCTGAACCAGCATCCCGACATCCAGCTCACCCCCGGCATGCCGGTTGATGCGCTGATCATCCGCGGCGAGCGCAGCGCACTCGATTATCTGCTGTCGCCGATCACCGACGGCTTTGCCCACGCCATGCGGGAGAAATGACCATGCCCGACGGCACACGCCCCCCCTCGTCCTCGCAGCCGGACCCTGTGGCCACGGCCGAGGCTGTCGCCGCCCCGCTCGCGGCCGCGACCCTCGATGCCGAAGCCCTCGATGCGGCAGCCTGGCGGGCGGAAACCCTCGACGGGGTGATCGACGCGATCGAGGCCGGACGCATCTATGGCTGGGCCTGGGACCGCAGCGATCCCGACCGCCGGGTGCTGATCGACGTCTACCATGCCGGCCAGCTGGTCGAGACGGTCTGCGCCGACCGCTTCCGCGACGATCTGGTCGGGCTCAACCGTCTGGCCGGGCTCGACGGCGACGGTGACGGCCGCCATGCCTTTGCCTGGGATTTGCCGGCGGAGCTGCGCAACGCCCATCCCGCCGGCTTCCACCTGTGCTTCCATGCCACCAGCGTGGCCTTGCCGCGCTCGGCCCGGGTGGCCCAGGCCGAAGCGGTGGCCTCCGATCCCCACCAGGCGCTGACCGCCGTGGTGCTGGCGCTGGCCCAGCGCATCGCCGGGGTGGAGGCCTCCGTCACCCAGTCGGTGCAGCTGGGATTGCTGCTTCAGCAGGAGCTGCAGCAGACCCGGGCTCCCGACCCGGTGCTGCCCCATCTCGGCAAGGGCTTCCGGCTGTGGGCTGGCAAGATCACCGGCCATCTCGACAACCGGCTGACCGAGCGCACCGATGGCTTGCATGCCCGGCTGGCCGAAACGGCCGAGGCCACCGCAGGCGCCATCGCCCAGATGGAAGGCTTTTTGCTGCGCACCGATGAGGCCTTGAAGCACACGGTGCGCCGCGAGGATCTGACCGAGCTGCAAAGCCGGCTGCGCCGCGAGCTGCTGCGATTGGCCATGGTGGCGCTGGTCGCCGGCTTCCTGGGGGCAGCGGCCGGTGTGTGGCTGTTCGGCCGCCTTGTTCTGGGATGAGAGTTTGCTGTGACCAAAATCCTCT
The DNA here is from genome assembly GCF_023806445.1 of Azospirillum sp. A1-3. NCBI lineage: Bacteria > Pseudomonadati > Pseudomonadota > Alphaproteobacteria > Rhodospirillales > Azospirillaceae > Azospirillum > Azospirillum sp. A1-3. The sequence goes on along the minus strand of NZ_JAMSLU010000007.1, from coordinate 591,383 downwards.
ACCTCGCGCACAACCACCCGCAGTTCCATCCCGGCGGCACCGAGATCTTCGCCCACGACCTGTTCTTGGAGATGAACCGGCGGCCCAAGGTCGAGGCGCTGTTTTTGGCTGGAACCAGCGCCCTTCAGCGCCAACCGAGCCCGGGCACCCCGTTCCAGACCATCGGGCGCAGCGCGCGCGAGATGCTGATGTGGACCGGCGGCTTCGACCGCTTCCTTCTCTCGCAGATCGACACCCATGGCGTGTTGCCCGAGCTGGAGCGGCTGGTGCGCGCCGTCAAGCCGGATGTGGTGCATGCCCACCACAGCCTGCTTGTCGGGGTGGAGGCCTTCGCCATGATCCGCCGCGCCGTGCCCAAGGCGCGGCTGGTCTTGACGCTGCATGACTACCACGCGATCTGCCACAATGACGGGCTGATGGTGACACCGGCCACCGCCGCGAGGCCGTCGGCGCTGTGCCGGCAGGCGTCGCCCGATGCCTGCCAGCGCTGCTTTCCCGACATCGCGCGCATGGAGTTCCGCTTGCGCGAGCTCTACATCCAGCGCCATTTCGGGCTCATCGACCAGTTCATCGCCCCCAGCCGCTTTGCCGCCGAGCGCCACCGCAGCTGGGGGATCGACCCGGCGCGCCTCAGCGTGATCCGCAACGGCCGACCGCCATCGGCACCAGCGCCGGTGCGGTCCGCCGACGCGCGGGCCAGCGAGCCGGCCTTTGCCGTGTTCGGCAACATCAGCCCGATGAAGGGAACGCTGGTGGCGTTGGAGGCGGCCCGTCTGGTCGCCCAGCGCACACGCCAGCCCTTCTCCCTCACCCTGCATGGCGCGCCGCTGTTCCAGACCGACGCCTTCGTCGCGGAGCTCGGTGCAGCCATCGATGCGCTGCGCGCCACCGCCACCGTCCGAGTGCGCCAGGCCGGAGCCTATGCCCCGGACGAGGTGCCGGCGCTGATGGCGGCGGTCGACTGGGTGGTGGTGCCGTCGGTGTGGTGGGAAAATGCACCCTTGGTGATAGACGAGGCCTTCCGCCACCGCCGGCCGGTGCTGTGCAGCGGCATCGGCGGCATGGCCGAGGCGGTCGCCGACGGGGTCAATGGTCTGCACTTTGCCCCCGGCGATGCGAGCGCTCTGGCCGAGCGGATGCTGGCCTGCATGAGCGAGCCCGGGCTGTGGCAGCGGCTCAGCGCCGCCGCACCAGAGCCCTGGGATATCGCCGCCTGTGCTGATGCGCATTTGGCGCTCTATCAGACCCCGCGCCGCCGGACGTCCCCGGCGCACGTGATGGCGGAGGCCAGCCTGTGACGGCGATCATCGAGCGCAACCTTGGAACACCGGAGGCGCCGCTGCCGCCGCCTGAGCTGCACTGTGTCGGCGACGGCGACTTCCGGGCCATTGGCGCGGAGTTCCTCGGCCATCTGATTGCTGTCGGCGGCCTCGCGGCGGGCGAACGGGTACTGGATGTCGGCTGCGGCGTCGGCCGCATCGCCGTGCCGCTGGCCGGTCATCTCGGGCCCGACGGGCGCTATCTCGGCTTTGACGTCAGCGCTGCCGGCATCGCCTGGTGCCAGCGCCATGTCGCCCCTTTGCACCCTGGCTTCGCCTTCGCCCATCTCGATGCCCACCACCCGCTCTACCATCCGAACGGTTCGCAGCCGGCGGCCGGCCTGCGCTGGCCGGTGGAGGATGGAACTGTCGATCTGGTGGTCCTGACCTCGGTGTTCACCCATCTGAGCGCGCTCGAGACCCGCTGGTACCTGCGCGAGATCGCCCGCGTGCTGGCGCCGGGCGGGCGCTGCTTCAGCACCTGGTTCCTGCTCGATGGGGAGGAGACGCCGCCGGAGGCCGATGCGCGGCTGCGTTTTGCTGTGGGAGCCGATGGGGCGTTCTACGACACCCTCACCGGTGTGCCGACGGCGGCGGTCGCCTATGGCCGGGCGTGGTTGTCCGCCGAGGCCGCTGCCGCCGGGCTGACGGTGGCCCAACTCCACCGTGGTCGCTGGTCTGGCGACGCCAGCGGGCTGACCTTCCAGGACGTGGCGCTGTTGCGTTCCGCCGAGGCCGCAGCGGGTGGGGCGCCGTCATGAGGCGGGGCGGCGATACGCCGCCGCCCTCGGCGAGGGCGGTGGGTTTGGGGGCGTGCTGGGCCGTGATGACGGTGCGCCTGGGCAACAGGCCGGCACCTGCCGGTGAATGGTCACACATCTCTCCCATTCGGGTTAACGCCTATGTAAGGGAATGGCGTCACTGTGCGGGTCCAGACAGCCAAACAGGTTTGCCGCCGAAACCAGCCAGAGACTCGACCAATGACCATGGCCACCCCACTGACGCCTGGGAGCGCCGATTTCAGGGCACATCCCGCAGGCAGTGCTGACGGTGAAAACCAGGGCGCTGCAGGATGGAGGGCACTGTGCACTGGGCCGTCGGCCTGGGTGGTGGGGAGCTGCCAAAAGGCCGGAGACCCGCATCCTCTTAAACAGCGGGACGGGCACGCAGGGAGTGGTGAGTCGGTCATGGTTTCCTTGGGCTTCGGTCAAGATCGACAGCAGCGCCGGAGGGGCGTCCCACCGCACTCCTCTGCGCGTTCGCGCATGAGCGCGCCGTAGCCGCGGCCATGGCACCGAACACTTACCTGATGGATGTCTCCGTGAACCTGACCGAGCCGTCGTATGCTGTCGCCGAGTGCACGAGCGCGTCGGCGCGCACGCGGCTGGACGAGGTCAAGCGGACGATCTGGTTGACCCGACCCGACCTGCGGGAACTATGTGAGACCAGGAGCGCTTCGGGTGGAAGCTGCTCCTGGCCGGCGCGAGCGAGTACCAGGATTTGGCAGAGGCTGAGATCCTCGTCCTCCGAGTACTCCGCACCGCTCCACCCCACTCGCATCGGGGAAAATAGGATCGATTAGGCGGTCAAAGCAGAGAAGCTGCCGATAAAGTGTAGTTTGCCGAGGTGAGTTTCACCAACTCAGCGCCGGAAACTGCCTCCGGCCTCAACAACAGGTCGCACATTGACCTGCGGCAAACCTATATGCAAAGGAGCAAGCTTCATTATGAAGTATAAAGCACTGCGCGAGCTCGGCTACATAATGCTGGGGCCGGTTATCGGTCCTTTTGCGATCTCGTGCGCGAAGAAAGTGATAGAAGACGGCGTGTCAACTGCATTCATTTCGCGAGAGGGATTTCATCTTCGCCGGCTTGTGAGGCACTGCCTCTCCGGATTTGGCCATCAAGCGACTGCTCCACTTCATCACGTTGCTGCCTCGCGTGCCTTCCTGTTCAAGCTGACCCTCGGGAAAGAACAACTCCTGCCATTAGCGCTTTCCCATCCGTTTGAGGGCTCTGTGGCCGACCTGCTTGAGGGCAGATTTGCGCTTTCACCATCCGACATGGCCACAATTGGCCCGACACCGCGAGTGCGCGTGTCCCTGCCGCGCGACGCTGAGTTGGTGGCAGGTATCATCAACAATATCACCGCGCCGATTCATGCGGAGATAGAAGGCAAAAGAGAAATATACAGAGAATACATCATGACATTTCTCGGGAGTCGCAAAAACTTACTATGCGTCGACGTAGGGTTTGCTGGAACGATACAGAGGCTTCTATCAGATATTTATAACATTAAGACTCAGGGTTATTATATGTTTTTCTCGGGCAGCGACGCGATCAAGGCGGATGGGTTCTGGTCGAGCGACGCCAAGCACGGTGCAGGCGACGCGCTCGTCGATCTTTCGCTTGTTCTCGAAGCGGTGCTGACTGCGCCAACGGGTCAGCTAAGGGATGTTCGGCGGGATGACAGCGGCAAGATCGACTTCCTGTACGGCCCGTTAACCAGAGTACAGGACGAATTTCACATAACCTATGCCTTGGTTGATGGAGTTAAGGACTTCATAGATGCCGCCGCCTGTTTGGGAGATCAGAATATCGATCAAATAATCGATGTACGTAAGAACTTTCTTATCCAGCTCCGGCATAACCGTTCACGTGAAGCGGAGAGCTTGAGGTGTCTGCTCGAGGTTGATGATTGTATTTCTGGAAATGGTTTAATTCGGCCATTCCAGTTCCTTCCAGGCCTTCGTTAATAATGAAATGGACGTGCATCATGGAAAAAAATAGCCAGACTATCGACTTTCGCCAAGTGCTTCTTAGCTCCGGTCTTTTCGACCGGAACTATTATAATGATAAGTATGTAGGCGCCGACCTTACACTGGAAGATTCGATAAATCACTTTTGGCAATATGGTCGCTTCGATACCCGAAATCCTTCTGAAAAGTTCTCCACCTTTTCCTATTTGGACAGCTATCCAGACATCCTGACTGATGGCTGGCCCTATCCGCCGGTCATGCATTACCTCTTGCATGGCCGGAGCGAGGGACGATTGCTCAATCCGGTACGGGATAACTATCCCCACATCCAGCCTCGCCTGAGGCTTTCGGAGCTAAAACCGCCTGCAGACGAGGGCATCAGGGCTAAGATTGCCGTTACTATCCATGTTTATTATCGTGAGTATGTGGGCGTTCTGGTTGCTCAATTGGCAATGCTGCAATTTGAATTTGATTTGTTTATCACATCACCGTTTCAAGATGTGGTTGATAGCTTTATTGAGGTGTGGGGTAGAAGTGAGGTGGCGCGCGGCTCTGTTCATGCACGTGTAACACCGAACCGAGGGAGAAATTTCGGCCCACTCTTCGTTGAATACGGTGAGGCGCTGCGGCAGTACGACATCGTTGGTCACGTTCACAGCAAGAAATCTCTTTACACAGGACACCCCCGCTACGATTGGGGCTACCACTGCATCTCGGGGGTGCTGGGCTCGCCTGAGTATATGGAAGCCGTTCTGTGGCAGCTCTCCAAGGGAACTCGCTACGGAATTGTGTGCACCGAGAAGCACCCCGCACTTCCGTTCTGGGCTTATCACTGGCTAAAGAATACCCATCAGGGTCTCACCTTGGCCGAGGAATTGGGGCTGGATTTCGAAGAGGGGTTTGCGAGCTACCCTGTTGGGGGTATGTTCTGGGCTCGTCGGGAAGTGATGGAGCCACTGCTTCAGCGGAAGTGGAAATACGAAGACTTTCCCGAGGAGGCGGGGCAGACAGACGGTACCGTGCATCATGCACTGGAGCGGCTGCTGGGGGCAGCTGCGCGGCATGCGGGTTTTTCCACCTTGCGGTGGATGCCGGATGCTGGTGAATTCAATACTATCGAAGAACCTGGTATCGCCCACCTCATGACAGTCAGTCGAACCTCCGTGATGAACTGCATCCTTGATGCGGATGTCATCTCTTTTGATATTTTTGATACTCTACTATATCGTGATGTCCGCGACCCGGAGGACGTTCGTGATCGGATCGGGCCGTCCTACCGGAAGCTGAGGTGGGAGGCAGAGGTACGGGCTCGTACTGCGCTTTCTGACGATAGGGATGTCCGGCAGCTTGACATTGCCAACCAGTTGGCGAAGCTAACCGGCGAGTCCGTGGAAAGAGCTCTACGGTGGCTTGATCTTGAATTCCGGACGGACATGAGCACGATGCACGCTCGGACGTCGGTGATCGAGTTGGTCCGCTATGCGACTGCCAGCCAGAAGCGGATTATCTATGTCTCTGACATGTATTATAGTACCGCTGAGCTAGAGGCCATCTTCAGGCACTTGAATATTCCGAAGGCGGATGCCGTTTACGTCTCCTCTGAGATGGGCAAACGGAAGGATCGTGGCGATATGTGGGTGCATCTTCGCGATCGGGAGCGAGGGCGGATTCTCCATTTTGGCGACAATATGGTGTCTGATATCCAAAATGCCTCCGATTGTGGAGTGTCGTGTGTCTACATTCCGACTGTCATGCAGAAAACAAAATTTCTCGGCGTACTGCGCCGAAAGCCCATGAACGCCGAATGGAAGGCAGTTCTCCCAGTTATTTGTCACTATGGCGATGATCCATTCTTCTGCTAGCTGGGGATGACTTCTGACTTGTCGGACTGTCCCTGAGCACCCGTAAGCAGATGTTACAACGCCTAGAACATACAGAGGTGCGCTTTGATTTTTGACTGGAACAATGATCGTGATCGCGTTGTCGAGAGAATTTCTGAGATCAAGACCGATCTTAAAATTATACTGAAAACCAAAAACGACCCTTTTTTCTTGGAGTGGTGGCTTGATCACCATGAAAATATCGTCGGCAAGGGCGGAATTGTGATTTTCGACAATGAATCAACTGACGATGAGGTGATGTCGATTTACAAAAAACGCGAGGGGGAGCTGACGGTAGTGCGATTTTCCGGACTCCACAACCGGATTCATGACTCTTCTCTGTTTCCTGAACTGTACCAATCATTGCAGAAATCGTGTCAGTTCTACTGCTTTCTGGATACCGATGAGTTTATGATGCGGACGGACGGAGAGACATGGAGTGCTAACTACAAGATTATCGAGTTTTTGAAATCAAACTTCAGCTCGGGAGCCAGAGTTTTTAATACAATTTGGCTATATAACCAGATTGGATCGAGAAACATATTTTGCTGCGGTTCTGATCCCATGGCCATGAACGACGGATTGCTTCACGGCAAGCCAATAATATCATCAGATACTGTCATTCATGAGTTTACCAATCATAACATGCAGCTGCGTCCGGAGCATATAGATGGAGTTGCGCCGTACGAGATATTTATCCTTCACTATACGAGGCTCTCCTCCCATCAGCGGATCCGCGCGAACATGGAAAAATTGCTTGCACGGGGAGCTGTATCAGCGAGCATGACTCCTGAAGACATTTCGAAAATGGACTGTTCTAAATTTGACGATCCAAACGTTTTCTTTTATGCCTCTGAGATTACCGCAAGACTCTCTAACCGCGATCTATTTTCAAGTGAGTCAGAAATTACACCTGGTGCGATGATATTGCACGAGGACGGGATGGTATCTTTCTTTGGTGCTTCTGAAAAAGATATGTTTAAAAGCTATATCTATTCGCAGGAGGAAGGGGCCAATCTGATAAGGGCGCGTTACTCCCCAGTGTTCCTCGCGTAGCATGGAGGGTATGCCCCACTTTCAAATTGAGTGCCACAAATACTGAAGCCTAGCGATCTAAGCTGGATGTGGAACGAAATTTGTGGCATGAAAAGCCGTCGAGATAATGGGGGGCAACTGCTCCGTGCTTTCTCAATGCCACGCAAGTGAACTGCTAGGATCATGCATTTCTTGGAACAATCCAGAGAGAATTTAATATGAAAATGGTCGATGGCGTCGAAATAATTGAATTCAGACATAAAGAAGACTGGGTTGATTATGCATCATCTTCTAGCGTTAGGATTAGGCGTAGCGCAGAACTTGAGCTGATTAGGTCTCCATACCCAGCGTCTTTACCGGGGATCTGTGGGTGCTGCGGCAAGCTTCAAAACATGAGCTTTGGCACATGGCACTCTCGTCTGACTGAACGAGGGGGAATTGAGCTCGCGCTAAGCGAAACTGGCTCTTGCCCAGAATGCCGAATCAACTCAAGAATGCGGTTTGCGTCTGACATACTCCGCTCTCACTTTGCTGAGACGCGGGGATCTGTCTATCTAACAGAGCGCAAAACCAATTTCTTTACAGCTCTTTCTGCGATTGGACATTCTCTTGTGGGATCTGAGTTTCTCGGTAGCGATAAGAATTCCGGAGAGGAGTATGATGGGATTATTCATCAAGATGTTACAAAATTGACGTATCCGGAGTCCTCGTTCCAGGCGGTTGTTTGCTTAGATGTTGTTGAGCACGTTCATGATCCTTTAGCGGCTGTTCTTGAGTTGCATCGTGTGCTTTCCCCTGGCGGCGTGGGGATTGTAACTTTTCCCTTCTTCCCCTATCAAGAAAGAACTGTTGTACGGTGCCAAATCAAAGATGATGGCACGGTAGAGCATTTACTTCCTGCAGTCTACCATGGGAACCCTCTGGGTGGAGGTGCCCTTGTATTCAACGATTTGTCATGGGATTTTTGGGAGAAGGTAAAAGAAAATCTTGTCGGCTACTGCCGACTAGTAAATTATTGGTCCCTGTATCGCTGTCACTTCGGAATGAATCGGTTTGCTCTAATCTTGTCAAAGAAATGATGGGGCGACCTATATTTGATATCCTGCCGCCTGGACTTTGGCCATTTTCGCAGGGTTCGGGTCAGGCATGGCTCCAGAAATCCGGCTCATTGGCGACGTAGTCAAGGGCGCGGCGGAGCGGGCCTCCTCGGGCCCGGCGAGCGCCTGGGTGGCGGCCTGGCGCCAGCGCGCCAGCTCCTCCGGGTAGATGCCCTTTTCGCGGCACCAGGCGCCCTTCGACGCTTCGTCCAAAGCCGCCGTGGCGAGCACCGCGTCCAGGCGCGCGGCCGCCGTCCAGCCCAGTCCGGGCGGGGCTGCCCGGCGCCTCGGCCCGCCAGCGCTCGAGCGTAGCCGCCGAGACGCCCAGCTCCCGGCTTACCGCCTCGAGCGGCAGCAGCCGGGCCACCGCCCGGTCCTTGAATGCTTGTCGGTATCTGCCCAACAGCTCTCTCCTCATCGCCCTCGGATTCAGACAACCTTATCCGGGCGACAACCATCCTGACGCAGAGGGCACCCACGGGCAGCCGTCCGGGCGCGGCTGGCGGGCGAGGATGCGCAGCGCGGCGTCGGACAGCGGGATGTGCCGGCGCCGGCCGCTCTTGGAGACCGGCACCACCCAGAGCCGCCGCTCGACATCGACGTGCTCCCATCTCGCCTTCATCGCCTCGCTGCGACGGGCGCCGGTCGCGGCCAGCAGGGCGATGGCGCTGGCGGCGAGCTGGTTCGACTCCTGGTCGAGGGCGAGGAACAAGGCGCGCAGCTCGGCCTCGGTGAGGAACCGCTCGCGGTGGTGCTCGCGCCGCATCTCCGCCTTGCGCGCCGGGTTCCGCCCCTCGATGACCTCCCACTCGATCGCCAGGTTGAACACCCGGCGGACGACGGCGGTGTAGCGGTTCACGGTGCCGTTGGCCAAGCCCTCCTTGCGCAGGCTGTCCTGGAGGGCGGCGATGTCGTGCGGCTTGATCCAAAACCTAGCGCCGCAAACCCGATCCTTTAGGACCGAGATAGGCGCGTTCTTGCTTTTTTCCCGCTACGGTTTGGTTCTTCGCGCTGCTGCTCGATCTAGCCCCAATACCGTGTCGTTAAAGGGCGCCTTGAACCTTGCGGTAGTTTGGCCGGACGCTGGGTCGTTGGCAGTCCACCCAACGATTGAAGGTGTTTGGATTGAGGGCATGCCGGCGGCAGTAGTCGGCTCGCGATAGGCTGCTGGCGCGCCACGCCTTGACATGCTGGCGGTCTGGTGTCGCGGCATGGCGATCTGCCGTGGTGGTTGGCAGTTCGGCCGCGGACACTGGTTCAGGCGTTTTGGGAAGGGGAGCCGGCGGCTGCAGGTCAGTGGGCGGTAGAATGTGGATGTGGTCCTCGTAGCTCCAGCGGCGATGGTCCGTCGCGGCGGCTCGGCTGCGGGTGGGAAAGTTGCTCATCTTGCGTTTCACCACGCGCGGATTGTGGCGCCCGCGGCTCCGTTCTGCGGGCACCGCCCGGATTTCAGCCAGGATCATCATCAGCATCCGCTGCCGTCGCCGAGGGGGAAAACGCCGCATGTAGCGGCAAATGGCGGCGCACCACACGCACCGTGTGCAGGAAGGAGAGCGTGTCCGGATCGCGGGAGTCGGCGGCCCCGAGGGCTTGGCTAGCCTGCACCATCAGGTGGCGCATGCAGATTCCGACTGAAAGCGGCCACGGTTTCCGACGCCAAAGCGGCCAGTATTCCGATCGCAAGCCGGCCGGCATTCCGATTTGAAGGCGGCCACCATTCCGACATGAAACCGGCCACCCTTCCGCTGTGAAGGCGACCGGCACCATCGTCGGCATGATGATGGCGTCTTCCCCGCGAGGAGAGCTTCCATCAAGCACCGCCTCCTGATCCAACCGACAGGAGGAGCGGATGCCAGCCTTGAGGCTTTCCATGCGGCAGATCCGTGAATTGTTTCGCCTGAAGTTCGGCAGCCTGCTGCCGACCAGCGATCGCCAAATCGCAGCCCAGCTCGGTGTCGCGCGTAGCACCGTGGCGGAGTACCTGGAGCGCGCCCATGCCGCCGGCCTGTCCTGGCCACTGCCCCCCGACCTCAGCGATGCCGAGCTGGAGGAGCGGCTGTTCGCCCGTCCGAACATTCGCCCCGGCGTCCGCCGGCGTCCGGAACCCGACTGGGCGGCTATGCACCGCGAACTCAAACGCCCGGGCGTCACGCTGATGATCCTGTGGGAGGAGTACCGTGCCGCTCATCCCGACGGCTACGGCTACAGCCGCTACTGCGAGTTGTACCGGGAGTTCGAGGCGCGGCTCGCCCCCAGCATGCGCCAGCCCCATCTGGCCGGCGACAAGGTCTTCGTCGACTACTCCGGCAAGACGCTGCCCATCCGCGATCCCGCCACCGGCGCCGTGCGGCCCGCCCAGCTCTTCATCGCCGTGCTGGGCGCCTCCAACTACACCTACGCCGAGGCGACCTGGACCCAGACACTGCCCGATTGGATCGGGGCGCATGTCCGCATGTTCGAGGACCTCGGCGGTTGCCCGCGCCTGATCGTGCCGGACAACCTGAAAAGCGGCGTCCTCAAGGCTTCCTTTTACGACCCGGAGCTCAACCGCAGTTACGCCCACATGGCGCACGCCTACAGCGTCGGCATCCTGCCGGCGCGTCCGCGTCGTCCACGTGACAAGGCCAAGGTGGAAGCCGGTGTGCGCATCGCCCAGTACTTCATCCTCGGCCGGCTGCGCAATCTGCCGTTCTTCTCCTTGGCCGAAGCCAATGGCGCGATCGACCGGGTGCTGGAGGACCTCAACACACGGCCCCAGCGCCGCCTCGGGCTCAGCCGCAGGGAGTTGTTCGAACAGCTTGATCGGCCGGCGCTGCGGCCGCTGCCCGACACGCCCTACGAATACGCGGAGTGGAAGCTCGTGCGCGTCGGCCCCGACTACCATGTCGAGGTCGCCGGCTTCTATTACTCGGTACCGGCGACGCTGATCCGCCAACAGATCGACGCACGCCTCACCGCCACCACGGTGGAGTTCTTTCACCGCGGCCAACGGATCGCCGCCCATGCCCGCCGGCACGGCGGCGAGCGCCACAGCACCGTGCCCGAGCACATGCCGGCGGCACACCGCCGCTACGCCGAGTGGAGCCCCGAGCGTTTCGAGCGGGACGCCGGCGACCTTGGCCCCAATACTGTGGCGTTGATCCGCGCCATCCTCGCCAGCCGGCCGCACCCGGAACAGGGCTTCCGCACCTGCCGTGGCGTGCTGAAGCTGTTTCGCGGCCCCAACCGGGCCCGCGCTGAGGCGGTGAGTGCCCGGGCACTGGAGATCGGCGCCACCACTGCCGACAGCATCGCCTCGATCCTACGCAACAACCTGGACCGGGTTCGCTCCACCGCCCGCCCCGAGGCGCCGGCGCTGGACCACGCCAACATCCGCGGCTCGCGGTACTTTCATTAGGAGCCCACCATGCTTTCCCATCCCACCTTCGACCAGCTCAGCGACCTGGGGCTGCACGGCATGGCCAAGGCGTTGCGCGAGATGCAGAACAACCGCGAGGCCGGCACCCTCAGCCATGAGGAATGGCTGGGTGTGCTGCTTGATCACGAGGTGACGCTGCGGCGGCAGAAACGTTTCGAAGCACGCGCCAAGAGCGCCCGGCTGCGCCATCCCGCTGTGATCGAGGATGTTGATTTCCGGGCGCCGCGTGGGCTGGACCGCGCGCTGTTCCAGAAGCTGGCGACCTGCCGATGGATCCACGACCACCAGAACGTGATCATCACCGGGCCGACCGGCATCGGCAAATCCTGGCTGGCCTGCGCGCTTGGCCACCGTGCCTGCCGCGAAAACCTATCGGTACTCTACCAGCGGATGCCCCGGCTGTTCGAGACCCTGGCCCTGGCACATGGCGACGGCCGTTACGCCCGCCTGATGCGTGGCTTCGCCCGCGTGCGACTTCTCATCTTGGACGACTGGGGACCAGAGCCGCTGAACGCAGAGCAGCGCCGCGACCTGCTCGAGATCGTAGAGGACCGCTACAACGCCGGCTCTCTGCTGATCACCAGCCAAATCCCCACGGACCGCTGGCACGAACTCATTGGGGATCCGACTCTCGGGGACGCGATCTTGGACCGCATTCTTCACAACGCCTACCGCATCGACCTCACCGGAGACTCAATGCGCAAGCCGCGACGCCAGCCAGCCCTGGCCGACGGAGAGTGACGAGACCGCCGGGCGCCCCCGGAGCTCCACAGGCACCTCCCAGGCAAGCCGGCCGCTCTCTAGCGTGATGAGGCGCGCTCGCGACCGGCTTGCCCGGGGCCCTCCTATGGATTCCGGGGACGCCCTCCACCTCGACATGATCATGGCGGCTTGACCCGACGCCATGCTCATGCGACACGAAAAACGCCTCGCGGGGATACGCCACCCCGGCCGCTTTCCTTCGGAACGCTGGCCGGCTTCAGTTCGGAACGGTGGCCGCCTTCAAATCGGAATACCCGGCCGGCTTCATCGGAATCTGCAGGCGCAACGCGAAGTGGGCAAGCAGCAGCCCATAGACCTCCTGCTCGACCAGATCAGCCCGACGCGAACGCAGCATCAGCTGTCAATCGGCTTCCAATTTTGGCTCTTCCTCAGATTTGATGACGACGTGGGATTTGTGAAGGCGAATGAGCACATAGAGGGAACAATCCATCAACTCGTGTTTCTGCTTTGGCCAAACGCATCCTTCCTCTCCTGCCCCCCGGTCTTCTGGTCCAGCAGGTTCAGCCCGGTCTGGATCGTGTCCTTATCCTGACCGCTTCCGAAGCGCTTACGGCGTGTTGCCCGCTGTGTGGCACTCCGTCGGCGTGTGTGCACAGCCGCTACACCCGCACCCTGGCCGATCTGCCTTGGCAGGGACGAACAGTTGCCGTTCGGGTCGCCGCGCGGCGTTTCCGGTGCCAGATGGCGGGCTGCCCGCGACGGATTTTCGCTGAACGCCTGCCGGAGATAACAGCCGGAGCGTGGTCTCGCCGCACCGCACGGCTGGGCAATCTCCAACGCCAGATCGGTCTGGCGCTGGGCGGCGAGGCCGGCGCTCGGCTGGCGCAACAATTGGCGATGCCGGCCAGCGGAGACACGCTCCTCCGCCTGCTCCGCCGGACCGAAGCTGCTCCGCGCCCTGCCCCGCGTATCGTCGGGATCGATGACTTCGCGTGGCGCAAGGGCAACCGGTACGGCACCATCTTGGTGGACCTGGAACGGCATGCAGTCTTGACCTACTTCCAGACCGCGACGCGGACACCGCCGCCCGGTGGCTGGAGAAGCGCCCGGACATCGCCGTGGTCAGCCGCGACCGTGGAGCCGTCTATGCTGATGCCGCCCGCCGCAGCGCACCCCAGGCCGTGGCGGTGGCCGACCGCTGGCACTTGCTGGCGAACCTCGGACAGGCGGTCCAGACAATCCTGGACCGGCATAAGCCGACGCTCCGGGCGGCGGCACAGAAGATCTCCTCCGACACCGCTACCATCCCCAGGGTTACGGAGACAGCCGGCGACACGCCACCGCCGATGACCAGCGCCGAACGACGGCAATGGACCGGCTGGGAGCGCCGCCGCGCCACCTGGAAGGAAGTGGTCCGGTTGGGCGCCGAAGGCGTCTCGGCGCGAGCCATCAGCCGACGGCTTGGCTTCGCCCGCGAGACGGTGCGCAAGTTTCTGCACGGTGGCGAACCGGAGGTGCATCGTCCCCGCCACAGTTCTCTGGCTCCCCATCTGGCCTTTCTGGAACGGCGATGGGGAGAAGGGTGCCACAATGGCGCCCAACTGTGGCGGGAACTCCGGGCCGCGGGATTTGACGGCAGCCTACGGGTGGTGACCGAGTGGGCGACCCGCCGACGCCTAACGGCCCGGCCGGAACGCTTGGCTTCCCCGATCGCCGCCCCGTCCACCCGTCGGGTGGCGATGTTGCTGACTGCCGACCCATCCTCCTGGACGGCGGAGCGGTGTCGCTATCTGGAGCGGGTGTTCGCCCTCGCGCCGAAGCTGGCGACAGTGCAGGAACTCGCCCGGCGCTTTGGCGCGATGATCCGGCAGCGCCAGGCCGATGCCCTGTCCGTTTGGCTGGACGACGCGGACACCAGCGACCTGCGGTCCTTCGCCGATGGTCTGCGGTCGGATTTCGCTGCGGTTCATGCCGCGCTTACCACTCCTTGGAGCAACGGGCAAACGGAAGGGCAGATCACACGGCTCAAACTCGTCAAGCGCTCCATGTACGGTCGCGCCAACCCCGACCTTCTGCGCATCAGGCTCATGGCAGCCTGAACACCGTCATCAAATCTGAGGAAGAGCCGTGATTGGACGCCGATCACCCCTGAAACTGGCCCAGTGTTGCAGGCCGATGCACAGCGCAGCTTCTCGGCGGTGCTGAACGTGCGCCGTTGCGGGCGCTCGCTCACCTCCGGATCGGGAGCGGACTGGGCGGTGGAAACGTGGGGCAGTGTCGGTGTGCTCATCGGGTCCTCAACAGCGCCCTCTACCGATCATTTCAGCAGGCGGCTGTCTCACTCGACGTTGGCACAGAGGGATCCGATACGTCACCCCCGCCCAGCGCCACGCCGGCCTGGACCGCGAGATCCTCGCCGCTCGCCACGACCTCTACCAAGCGGCCAAGGAGCGCAACCCGGCCCGGTGGAGCGGCACGACGCGCGACTGGACGCCCATCGACGCCGTCACCCTCAACCCAGAGCGGGACGCAGCAATCACAGCCGCTCCCCACGCCGAGCAAAAAACCGACGTGGCTGCATGAGACAGGCGACAACTACCTTGACCCGCTCCGCAAGGCCGAGGGCAAGGCTGAGACGCTTCTCCGGCTGCTGGAGCGCCGCTTCCCGCCAGTGCCGGAGACCCGGCGGGCGCAGGTGCAGGCAGCCACCGTTGAGCAGCTCGATGCTTGGCTGGACGCGGTGCTCGATGCCCCCGATCTCGATGCGGTGTTCGAGGTGACCGCGCACTGACCGTGAGCATCTACTTTGTGATATCTTGCATTGAGCCCAGTATGTCGTCTGGAAGATCCTTGGCTGCGGCGAGCAAAGCCTTCCAGTTGTCAGGTGGGTTGTCGCGCCCGAGCATGGCTTTGAAAACGGCATACGGATCGCTTCGGCTGCCGCGAGCCTGAAGTGTTTTCTCATCGTTCACCCAGGTGAAGACGATGATCTTGGCGGTGCTATCGTACCGGAAAAAAAGTCGGAATCGACTGCCGAACTTGGCGCGCGACCAGTGCCTGTAGTCCTCACCCATGGTGTTGCCGAGGCGGTACTCGGATCGGCCGGGATCGTCGGGGATGTTGTGCAAGGCGAGCTTGGCAATGGCGGCTAGCACGCGGACGTTGGCGTTCGACCGATACCCGTCAGGGTCTGCTGCGCGTGCGCGGAAACACGCGTCGGCCAAGTTCCTCACCTGGCTGATCATCATGTCGTGGAACAGCAGCGTCCAACCGTTGACCGTCAGAGGCACACGTCACCTTCGATCGGCTCGTCAAGGTCGATGTCACTGTCCTCAAGGACCTGCCTCATCGTCGCAACCAGATCGTCGGGCATCGCATTGACATGACCGCCAGCGGCGATGTCGGCCGCGATCAAGCGTAGGAAGGCGCCGATGGCGGGATCGCGGTGCTCCTCGTCGGCGGGCTCGATGGTGATACGATGCCCCTCAGCTCGGACAAGGATCCGACCACCATCAGCTACGCCGAGCAGCTGCCGGATCGCCAACGGCAGTGTGGTCTGCCCCTTGACGGTAACCGTGCAGGTCTTCTCGATCATTGACGGAGTCATGTCATCCCTCCATGCGCTCGCAGCGATCAAGGTAAGGAATTTTCATTACCTATTCAAGGGCGATGCACGTATGTTCATGGTCTGTAGCCGTCGTCGTCCCCTAATCCAGCCTGCTTTCCAAATTTAAGGTCGCAACTTACAATCCAGCTATTCAAGCATGAATTGCCCTGAAGAGAGCTATCACGTACGCCAGAATGTCTAATATGCTGTCAGTATCAAAACCGTTTCCGCATGATGCAAGTGCGCAATGCATGGTGGAAGCTGCTCGCCAGCGGAGTATCCCGTGTTTTCTGGCAAAAGGACGCCGTAACGGCGCTCGCCAGCCGGAGCGCTTCTGGTTGCAGATGAAGATCAAGGGGCAGATCTACTTCTACAGCCGTGGCATTTTGCTGGTTGACACGGAACCGGTGCAGGACAGTCTTGGAAACCACATCAATGGCAAGGCGGTTGAGCTCACGGTTGATAAAGCCGGCCTTAAGAAGCATCTGAGCGATCACGGCTTTTCTGTGCCGAAAGGGGCTGCCTTTCATAAGACGGAAATCGCCAAGGCCTTGGCGTTCGCCCTGACGCTCAATGGACCTGTTTGCGTGAAGCCGAACACGGGGCGGAAAGGTATCCTCGTCCATCCTGACCTCTTCACCCCGGAGCAAATCGTCAGCGCCCTCAGCGCGGTTGCTTTGGCCTATCCAGAGCTTCTGGTCGAGGAGAGCGTCGCCGGGGAGGTGGTGCGCTTTGTCTATTTCGACGGCAAGGTTCTCGGATCGATCGTAAATCTCCCTGCCAATGTCTTGGGAGACGGCGTGCACTCAGTCGATCAACTCATCCAAACGAAGAATCGACGTCGGGAGGTCCTCACAGCGCCGGTCTATGAGGCCATCGCAATCGACGAAGAGGTAACGGCGTGCCTTGCAAAGCAAGGGCTGACCCTAGCCGATGTCCCGGCCCCATCCCGCAGGGTCACTTTGCGGCCGACCTCCAACGTTTCGACCGGCGGTGACAGCATCGAATGTCTGGCGACCATTGATCCCTCCTACGTCGACATCGTTAAAGAGGCCTGCCGATCTGTGCCTGGCTTGCGGATCGTTGCCGTGGACATGGTGCTTGCTCAGCGCCAAGCACCGGCCAAGCACGGCAACCATTGGTTCTTGGAGTTCAACAGCTCTCCAGGCCTGTCGAACTTCACATACCCATGGGAGGGCAAGTCTCAGGACCTTTTCGGCATGATCCTCGATCATCTGACGGGCCTTGATCCCGTTCGGCCCTCTTCGGGGGCCCCGCCGGGCAGCCAAGAGCCGCGCTCAGCCCCTTTGACGCGTGGCTTTCAAAACGCCACGTCACATCCTGTCCCTCTCAAGCGGTTTTTCCCCATGCCGTCACCTCGCCCCTTGATCGGCCTTTTCACGGCACACCATAATCCACTTGTGGCCATTGCGCCGCTTCGCTTGCGCGCGCTTGCTGCGGAAGCCAAGCTGCAGGACGCAGACTTCATCGTCTTCGCGCAAGCAGGCGTTACGATCGGAGAGCCGCTGGTAAAGGGCTTCTGTCTGGGCCCGACCGGTTGGGAGGAGCGCATTCTTCCCATTCCGCATGTCATCATGAATCCAACCGCGCCGCATGACGCGGAATCAGCGGCAATTTTTGCCCACCTTTGCCGTCTTGCGCCCTTCACCACCCGCCCAATTGCCGACAAGATCGGCGTCGCCGCCCTGCTCAGCCGCTCCCCCGTTGGTGCCTATATTCCTCCCTCCCTCGATCTCGCCGCGGACAATCTCGCCGATCGCCTCCAAGGCTTTCTGACCGACCATCCGGCGGCCGTCATCAAACCCGCCAAAGGACGCCGTGGGCGTGACGTCGGTTTTCTGACCCAAAGCGGCGAGGGGCTGCGTGTGCGCTGGCACGCCACCACAGAGAACACCACGGTTGAGGATCTCTGCACCAAACTGTCACCAATGCTCGCAGACTCGCCATGGACCATCCAGAAGTTCATTGACTCCAGGGCTCGGGACGGTCGTGTCTTCGACATCCGTGTCCACGTGCACAAGGATCGGACGGGCGCCTGGGCTCTGGTTCGCTCTTATGTCCGCCTTTCCGAGGCCGGTCTCATGGTCTCCAACACCAGCCGTGGTGGCTATCAAGGAGACAGTCAGCATTTCTTCGCCAGCCTGGGCGAAGAGGGGGCGGAGCTTGCGCGCCGCCTTGGCCTGATTGGCCTTGCGACAGCCGAAACCCTCGATCGCCACTATGAGCGTGGCCTTGATGAACTCGGAATCGATTTCCTTGTCTCTCCCGATCGTCACCCCTGGATCATTGAGGTGAACACCCACCCACAATCCCGCTACCATGAATTCGAGAGGGCGCGCTTTGCGGTTGAGTATGCGCTGCATCTGTCCGTAAAGACTGAAATATAATGATGAGATTCTTCTCCAGATCACCGCCCTTCCGAGACGATGTGCAGGAAGCTTTATAGATCAGCTGATATCTGTGATGGGGCAGGGTGTGAAGATTTGCCAAATTTCAACGGATTGTGACATCCTTCATTTTTTTACCATTGGGTAATATGACTCCAGCCAAATCCAGCATCTTGATCAGAAAACCTTCCGCCATGGATGGTTGCGTCCATACGACAGGATGTCAGGAATGACGGGCATTAGTTCTAATTTTTGGTCTGGCACCAACGGGAATTCTGTTCAACTAAGGCCCAACCCTTCGGCAGACCCTGTTGAGGCAATGGGGTATCTGTTCGGTGGAAGCAGCGTCACCATTGCTCCCAGTCCAAACAACGTCTACGTGGTTGAGCAGGCGGATACCACATATGATTTGTTGACCCAGAGCACCAATCCTATTCCAAACGCCGCTCCCAAATTTTATCTCGACTGGAGTCAAAACTCTGGCTCTCTCTCCTTCACCGGCGCCAGCGGTTCCGACACCATTTATGGCGGCTTCGGAAACGATACCCTCACCGCGGGCAACATCAACAACTTTGGCGAGGGTGGTGATTGGCTGTACGGTGGTCAGGGCAATGACATCCTGGGGGGCTTTGGCGGTGCCGACCGTCTGTATGGTGGCGCTGGCAAGGATACCCTCGAAGGTGGTCTGGGTGCTGACACCCTGACGGGCGGCGCAGGCAAGGACACCTTCATCGAAACGGCAGCCGATTCCGTTATCGATACGATCACTGACTTCGCTCTCGGCGATAAGATCATCATTGATGGTGATCGTTCTGACCTGAACGGCTCGGAGATCAGCACGCACCTCAGCATTCTGCTGAACAGCGGTGGGAGCGTGACTCTGGCTGGTGATTTCGGTGACGGAATTTACGACGCTAAATACGATTTTCTTACTGATAATACGACCATCCGGATTTTCCATGAGGCGCCGACACTGGTGGATTTGCCCAATGGCATCACCAATTTCAGTGTCGGTTCGGACGTGGTGATCCAGTTCAATGAAACTGTTCATCATGGCAGCGGCGGCATCATTGAGATCATTCGGGCGTCCGACGACTTTGTTGTCGAAACCATCACGACCGCAGACCTGGACCCGCAGAACACCAACAATCCTTTGGTGACTTTCGACGGCAGCAGGGTCACCATCAACCCTGTGCATGATCTTGAGGCGGGGAAAACCTACTACCTGAAGATCACGGAAGACTTTATCGACAACGGCGGGCAGACTTCGTACATCGCGGGCAAGAGTGGGCCAAACAGCTACAATCTGAGCTTCAGCACCGCTGGGGTTGCTCCCCCGCCGAGCACCGACAGCCCCAACAGCGGCAGCAGCAGCACGGTGGATGGCGTGACGGTCACCACCGGCACGACCAACAACGGCGACGGCACCAGCTCGACCACCGTCAGCATCCCGGTGGTCACCAACACGCGCGCTGAGCAGGTCGGCAACAACGCTGTGGCCGACATTCCGCTGGTGAGCAGCGGCGGCGCCAGCCTGCTGAGCGCCCAACTGCCGACCGGCTATGGCCTGCAGGCCTCCGGCACCGCCACACCCAAGGCGGCCGGCAGCTCGCTGACCGACCTGATCCGCGAGATCAAGGCCCACACCACCGCCGGCTCGAGCGACCAGAACCAGCTCACCGGCGGCGGCTCCGGCTTCCTCGGCGGGCTGTCGGCCAGCACGCCGTTGCTGGTGCAGACCCTCGTGCCAAGCGTCGCCCCCGGCAGCACCAGTGCCCCCACCTCACCGCTGGTCATCACCGGCACCCCGGCTGCCGCCGGCGGGCCGCAGACCGCCCTGGTGATCGACACCCGCGGCCTGCCGTCAGGCAGTGCCATCCAGCTGCAGAACGTCAATTTCGCCGCGGTGATCGGTGCGGTCACCGTCACCGGCGGTGACGGCTCGCAGATGGTGTGGGGCGACAGCGCCAACCAGACCATCATCCTCGGTGCCGATGACGACACCTTGCATGGCGGCGGCGGCGATGACTTCGTCGGCTCCAAGACCGGCAACGACGTGCTCTATGGCGACGACGGCAACGACACCGTGCAAGGCGGCGAGGAGCATGACCAGCTCTATGGCAACACCGGCACTGACGTTCTTTTCGGCAACACCGGCGCCGACACGCTGTTCGGCGGCCAGGGCGAGGACCTGCTCCATGGCGGGCGCGACGACGACCGGCTGTCGGGCGACCTTGGGGCGGATACGCTGAACGGCGACCAGGGCAACGATGTGCTCACCGGTGGGCTGTCCGACGGCAGCCTGGCCGACGCCAGCGGCGATCAGCTGTTCGGCAACGCCGGGGCGGACGTGCTGTTCGGCAATGCCGGGGCCGACACGCTGCATGGTGGCCAGGAGGCCGACACGCTCTATGGCGGGCGGGACGATGACCGGCTGTTCGGCGATCTCGGTGACGATGTGCTGATCGGCGATTTGGGCAACGACACGCTGAGCGGCGGGGCCGGGGCTGACCTGTTCCGCTTCTCGCCCGGCAGCGGCCGCGACGAGATCGCCGACTTCAGCGCCGGCGAGGGTGACCGCATCCAGCTCGCGGCCGGCCAGGCCTACAACCTGCGCAGTGATGGAGCCGGCAATGCGGTGATCGTCTTCTCCAGCGACGATGAGGTGGTCTTGCGCGGCATCCGCCGCGAGGACGTTCAGACTGGATGGTTTGTCACCGGCTGATGCAAGTTCCAAAAATCATCCACCAGCTCTGGAAGGAAGACACCCTTCCAGAGCGTTACCGGGCGATGGCGCTGTCGTGGAAGCGCCATCATCCGGATTGGGAATGGCGCCTGTGGTCCGATGCGGCGATCGACGAGTTCGTCGCTCGGCACCATCCGGAGCTCAAGCCGTTGTTTGACGGCTACCGCCAGCCGATCTGTCGCGCCGACACCGCCCGTTACCTCATTCTTCAGCGCTTCGGGGGCCTCTATGTCGATCTCGACATGGAGGCCTTCCGGCCCCTTCATCCTCTGCTGGGAGAGAGTAGCCTTGCGATCGGAGTTGAGCCGGCCGAGCATCTCGCTTTGGAGAAGACGGCCGCACGCGGTTTTGACAAGCTCTTGTGCCCGTCGCTGATCGCGTCTGTGCCGGGCCATCCCTTCTGGGCGCATGTCCAGGAGCATTTGATGCGGTCCGGGCATCTGCCCGACCCCCTCGACGCCACCGGGCCCTATTTGCTGACCCGGGCCTATGAGGATTTTCCGGACAAGGCAAGCCTCACCATCCTGCCGCCGGAGACCATCTATCCGGCCGATAAGGAAAGCTGTTGGAATGGTGAGCTTTTCAACATCGAGGTCTGGGAGCAGAAGACCCGCGGCGCTTATGCCCTGCATTGGTGGGCCGGCAGCTGGTTCATCGGCCAGGCCATGGACCTTCCGCCGCCGCCCCGTCGCCTTGCCGTTCACCTGACCCAGGGGGAGGAGAGGGAGCCAGAAAAAGGCCCAGCGCGGACGAGGGACCAAGCCGAGCCGCTGTCGTCTGCACCTCCGGTCCCGGCCGTCCTGCCGGACCAGGACCGGATGATCTCCTGTCTCATGGTCACGCGCGACCGCTACGCGCACGCCATTCAGGCCCTCCACGCCTTTCGCCGCCAGACCTATCCCTATCGGGAGCTGGTCATTGTCGATGATGGTGCGGACGCGCGGCTCGCCAATGAGGTCGGGCGCCTGTCCGACCCGCGCATCCGCATACTGCGCCGTCCTGACCGTCGGGAGACGCTGGGGGCGTTGCGCAATATCGCCGTGGGCGCCGCCAGCGGCCGCTATGTCTGCCAGTGGGATGATGACGATCTCTATGATCCCTTGCGGCTCGAAATGCAGATGTCGGCGCTGCAGGGCGCCCGGGCCAAGGCCTGCCTCCTGAGCCGCTGGATGATCTGGTGGCCAGGCACGGACCAGGTTGCCGTGTCGCGCCAGCGCGTCTGGGAAGGCTCCCTGCTGTGCGAAAAATCAGCCCTTCCCCCTTATCCGGAGCTGCGGTCCGGAGAGGACACGCCGGCGGTGGAGGAGCTCTGTCGCCGGGTTCGGACCGTCTATCTCGACCAGCCGCGGCTTTACGTCTATGTCGCCCATGGGGCCAACACCTTCGGCTCCTCTCATTTCGATGAGCATTGGTCGGCCGCCAGCCGGCGCTTCGAGGGCGAGCGTGGCCGGGAGGTTCTGGTTGAGCTCGGCAAGCGCCTTGATTTGGCGACCTACCCGATTGAGACCTCCAAGCCGCCGGAAGCTGAGCGGGTGCCGCCGCCGGTCGAGCAGCCGCAGCCGGAAAGCCGAGCGACTGCGCTGGCCACAGCCATGACCCTGTTCAATGCCGGTCGTCTGTCGGAAGCCGGCGCTCTGTTCGGCGGGTTGCAGCGGTCGTTTCCACACCGTCCCGACGGCCTTGTCGGGCTCGCCCGCATCGCTGCGCGCCGTGGTTTGTGGAATGAGGCTCTGGTCCAATGGACCCGCATCGCCGCATCCTTCCCGGACTTCTGGCCGGCCCAGGTTGGCCGCGGCAAGGCGCTTCTGGAACTCAGCCGCTTTGACGACGCCGACAAGGCCTACAAAACCGCCTGCTGCCTCACCCCCGCCCATTCGGCTGGATGGGTTGGCCTGGGCGACGTGGCATCGCGCGTTCGCGAGCCGCAGCTGTCGCTCCAGCGCTGGTCCGTGGTGAGGCGCCGGTTTCCGGAGAATTCCCATGCTGGCGTGGCGGTCGTCTCCGCCCTCATCGAACTTGGCCGTCTGGACGAGGCCCAAACCATTGCCGACCGTCCGGTGCCACGTGGCCGGGAGCTGGAACAGGTGATGATGACGGCGCTCATCCTGCAGCGCCGTCAACAGCCCGCCGCCATGATTGCCTTCCTCGACGCGCACCCCCGCATCGTCGCTGGAAACATGGACCTGACCAACATGCTGGTGCAGGCGCTTTTGAGCGTTGGTCGGTTCGATCGCGTGCGTGCGGCCTATGCCGCGGCCAACAAGGGCATCGTTCCGGTGCAGGCCGAAGCCTATCTGCTGGCCTCCCACCCCGGCGATGCCGTGGCGGCCCGCAAGCAGCTTGCCGAGCTGTGGCGCCAGCACGGCTTGGCGATCCTGACCCACCAGGTCCTTCCCGCCACCCTCTATGCGCTGACCGAGCAAGGCTCCCCTGGAGAGGCTTTTGACCTTCTCGACAGGCTCGACCACAGCCCTCTGACCAACGCGTCGGCCTTGAAGCTGCGTCTTGCCGGCCTGTTCGAGCGCTTGCGCCTGGAGACCCTGCAGGCGACCGCCGACAGGCCGTTGCCGGACATCCGATCGCCTCGGGCCGATGCGGCCCTCTGCGCCATCGTCGATGCCATCCCGCCCGAGGCACCGCTCGGTCATGCCCGCTCTGCCATCGAGGACATGGTCGATCGCTTCCAGCGGCTGCGCCAGCGCTATCCCCGCTTTCATGTGGACTCCGCCTGGGAGCCGGCGGACGGCGAGGCGGTCCTCGCGCAAATCCTGAACGCCCATCGCGAGCGCCAGCCGTTGTCGGTGATCCGGCTTGGCGATGGCGAGGGCAACTTCCTGCCCTATCCGGACCACGCCGCGCATCTCGCCCGAAGCGACCAGGACGCCACGCAGCGGATTTGGTGGGGGATGCCAAGGCTGTCCGAAGACGACATCGCGCAGATGAGCGAGAGCTTGCGGTGCGCCGTCGGCAACGCCGACGTCGTCGGCATTCCCGACCTCTCGCGTTTGTGCTTTGGCCTGCCGGTCCCGACACCGCCCGAGATCTACCATTCCTGGCATGATTTCCGCGGCATTCTGTCGATCCTGGACCTGCTTGAGCGGACAGAGTCTCCCTTCCGGCCTGACCAGCTGCTGACGAGCTGCCACATCCATGCCGATCTGGCGAGCTGGTCGCTGTATGATCGTCTGTTCCAGACCGTCCGAACCGTGTCCCTCGTCACCTGCCATGAGACGCTGTCGCAGCGCTTGGCTGAGCGGTTCGGCGTTGCCACAGGCCAGACCTATCTGATCCCGCCTGAACAAAAATACGCCGACCTGTTCGGCTATGGCGGCGAGCGCCGCCATTACCCGGAGGCTTTCGAGGAGCTCCGCCTCAGCCTGACGGTCAAGGAACCAGGCGAGATCTTCCTCGTGGCCGCCGGCTTCCTTGGCAAGCTCTATTGCAACTGGATCAAGGAGCGGGGCGGCATCGCCATCGACATCGGCAGCATCGCAGACTTTTGGTGCGGCTACACGACCCGCAGCCTGATTTTCACGCAACGTTTCCTGCCTCTGCCAGGCTTGCCAAGCTTAGAACACGGCACGAGCGGCCTCGGGGCGGCGGGAGCTTCCGGCCTGCAAGGGGTCAATCTCCTCGGTGCCTTCACAGCGATGGTTGGCCTCGGCACCGCGGCTCGAGCGACCGCCGCTGCCCTGGACGCCGCCAAGCGGCCCTACCATCGGATCACCATCGACGCTGCCACCGCCCCCATTGCGGCGCACGTCGACAGCCCCCACGCCATCACCCTCATCCACACCAACCCGGACCTGCTGCTTCACTGGCTTGGCCGTCGCCAGCGCGCCGGCTGGACGAACACTCTGTTCGCACAGCGCTACACCATCGGCTATTGGGCCTGGGAAAGTCAGAAAGCCCTTCCTGCCTCCTGGACCTCCGCCTTGCCGTTGTTCCAGGAGCTGTGGGTGCCGAGCCGCTTTACCGCAGACTGCCTGTCGACGCTGACCTCGGCCAAGGTGATAGCCATTCCGCATGCGGTCCAGCCGCCCCGGCCGGAAGGAGACCGGGACAGCCTTGGTTTGCCGCGCGACAGCATCTTGTTCTTGTGCCAGTTCGATGACCTCAGCGGCTTTGAGCGCAAGAATCCACTTGGCGCCATCGCGGCGTTCCGCCGGGCGTTCCAGGCGGACGGACGGCCGGTGCAGCTCGTCGTCAAGGCGCGAAGCCTGTCCCCCGAAAGCCGACGCCGGCTGGACAGGGCAATTGCGGGGGATCCCGCGATCATCCTGCGGGTCGGCGAGGATGCCCCGGGTGTGGCAATGGGGCTTATCGCCGCCTGTGATGCCGTGGTCTCCTTGCACCGCAGTGAGGGCTTCGGCCTCACTGTGGCCGAGGCCATGTATTTGGGCAAGCCGGTTTTGAGCACAAACTGGTCCGGCACCATGGACTTCACGACGCCGGACAACAGCCTGCTGGTCCGCCACAAGCCGATGGTGTTGGCGGAAAAAGACGGCGTCTATCCAGCTGGCACGGTCTGGGCGGATCCCGATCTCGACCATGCGGCGAGCTTGATGCGACAGCTCGTCGACAATCCCGCGTTGGGTCCGCAGATCGGCCAACGCGCGGCCATGGACGTTCGCCGGACGCTCAGTCCGGCTGTGGTCGGCACGCTGATGTCCAAGCGGCTTTCGGAGATTGAGGCACAGCGCGCAGCCGGTCACGCGCATAGCCCAGCACCGCGGGCCCCTGCAGCGCAGCCATCGCACCAAGCAACGGAGCCGGCCGGCAAGGCCGCTGCCGAGCCACACATCTCGACCGTGCTGATCCTCATCCCGGTCAAAAATGCCAGAAAACATCTTCCAGCTTTGCTGAATGCCCTCTCACGTCTGGAGCATCCGGCCAGCCATCTCTCCATCGGCTTCCTCGAGGGCGACAGCACGGATGGCTCCTATGAGTTCCTGGAGTCCTGTCTGCCGGACCTGCGCCGCCGCTATCGCCGCGCTATCCTCATCCGCCAGGATCATGGGCTGAGCATTGACGGGCCGCGCTGGGCTCCCTCCGTCCAGCGTCGGCGCCGCTCCATCATTGCCCGCGTGCGCAACAGGCTGGTTCAAGAGGCTTTGACGGACGAGGAGTGGGTGCTGTGGATCGACGCGGATGTTGTCGCATTCCCTGATGACATCTTGAAGACGCTCTTGCTGGCAGATGGTGACATCATTGTTCCGCATTGCGTCTTGAAAGCGCACGGACAGAGCTTTGATCTCAACACGTTTCAGTTCAAGCCGGGGGCGGAGGCTGCTGAGCGGGAGTATGTCCATGATGGCATTGTTCAGCCGCCGCGTGGCGTTACACGTGTTTATCTTGATGGCTTGCGTGGACAGGGGCCAGTTGAGGTCAGCAGTGTCGGCGGGACCATGCTTCTGGTCAAGGCGCAGCTTCATCGGGAGGGATTCTTGTTTCCGGTCATTCCCCATCGAGGCTATTTGGAAACGGAAGGGTTTGCGATGATCGCCCGTGAGGCTGGATATCGCGCAGTCGCTTTGCCTGATGTGGAAATCATGCATGCGCCGGAGTGATTGGGGAGTCTGGCATCCTCTCCGCCTTGAAGGGCTTGCCGTTACCCACGTCGTGCTGGGGACGGATGGAGATAAGGCGCATTGAGCTCTGAGCAACATCGAGCAGAAGCACTCGACGTCGAGCCAGAGGCCTTGCCACCCGGGCTCGCCCTTTCCTGTGCGGGCGAGGCCTCCGCCGAGATGGGCGATGCCGCGATAGGCACCACGGTTCGTCGCCAGCGTCACGGGTGGGCACACACAGACCCCGAGCCACCAGCGCTCCCGTCTGCGGACCTTCGGCGACCGCGGCCTCCGGCGTGCGGCCCGCGTCCTGACCGGATAGGCCGCTTGGGCATCGCCCCAGCGCTTCAGCTGTGTTGGCAAACCGGCGGCCGGCCGCTGCGCCAAGGCTGCGCCGATCACCGCCGCCCGTCATGTCCGCCGCCCATCGCCCCGTTCGACTGTCCGCCACTGGCGGTCTGCCCACTGCCGCGTATTGGTCATCACCCCCTCCAGTCGTGATCGATGCCAACACCGGCGGGAATGCTCCCTTGCGATGGGGGGAACGGCAAGGCCTGAACGCCGGAGCTTGCGGCGTTGCACTCCGGGTCATACCGGTCGGCCAGCACGACGATCAGGCCCAGCAGCATCAGGGTGGCGAAGAACAGGTAAGATTGCAGAACGTTCAGCGGCGTGTCGGCCAGGGCGTTGACCGGCCAGAACAAGTAGTTGCCGGCCAGGAAATAGGCCGCCGCCAGCAGCGGCGCCGCTCCGGCCGGACGCCGCAGGCCGGGTTCCAGCAGCATCAGGAAGGCCAGCGCGAAGGCCGGCAGCAGGATGCCGAAATGATGCACCCAGGCGACCGGCGAGCCGACGGTGAAGCAGATGCCGGCGACGACGAAGGGCAGGAGCCGCTGGCCCCCCCGATCACGCCGGCGCCACAGCAGACCGAAGCTGACGAAGGCGAAGCCGGAGAGCTGCGTCGCGATGTGGACTGCCGGGTGGTAGGGGGCAAAGGCCTCCGCCGACCAGTCCAGGTTGTTCCCATTGTGCAGCAGGCGGTTGACCAGCCCGTTGACGGTCTGGTTGGCGTAATAGCTCTCGCCATGGCGGCCGATGAACAGCAACACGTCCAGATAATCGACCATCGGCGCGAAGCCGTAGAACAGGGTCGCCAGCGCCACGCCCGGCGCCACCACCGCCGCCCAGCCCGCCGCCATCCGCCGGTCGCCGCGCAAGACCGCCCAGACCAGGAACAGCGACATCTGCGGCTTCATCAGGGTCGACGCACCGAGCAGTGCTCCGCATAGCGCGCGCCTGTCCCGCAGCAGGGCGATGCAGGCGAAAACGAAGGCGGCATCCAGCCAAACTTGGACCTGCCCCAGTGAGAAGGCTTTCAGCACCGGGTAAAAACACAAGGTGGTCACGAAGCCAAGGCCGCCCAGCAGCAGCTGGGTCATCCGGTCGTCGCGCGCACCCGGCAGGCGCAGCCGGCACGCCATCTCCAGCACCAGGATCGCCATGCCGGCCGCGGTCGCCAGCACGAACAGCAGGTTGACGCGCTCGAAGGCCACGAAGGTCAGCACCCCCAGCGCCTTCATCGCCTCCAGCGGCAGCAGCGAGGTCACCGGGTACTGGAACTTGACGTGCTGCTGGAAGAACACCCCATCATAGACGTTCTCGCCGGGCCGCTCGTGCAGCCAGTTGAGCGCCGTGATCATCGGGTACCAGCTGTCGACCTGGATCACATCCGGGTTCTCCAGCATGAACAGGTTGTGGATGTCGGTCAGGTTGCTGGGATGGCCGCCGCGATGCAGCGCCAGCCCGAGCAGCGCCGTTGTCAGCACGATGAACATCGACGCCAGGATGAGGCGGCGCTGAACCCAACCAGCACCGTGGATGCTTGTGCTAAGGGACCGAATGGCTGGTTGCATGCTCATGCTCGGCCATCCATCGGTTGCGTCGAGACATTGCCATCGTGCCCGCGCTTCGTCGACGAGCCGATCCAGCAAGGTGGTCGAAGGCGCACTGCACTTGCGACACTGGCCATGTTCGCGGAAACACGTTGCGTGTCCTTGGCTATTTCAGAAGCTATTGAAAATTCTGGCGCGGGCTCACCCATACGGAAACCTTCTTCTCTCCAACAATAGGTTGTATCTATAAATACACCGCATCGTTAACTGGAAAATTTCCAATTTCGTGTGGCGATTGCCATGAATGGACGAGCGGCTATTTTGCTTTTTCATTCTGTGCGTCATGGTTGGGCAGCCCGATCGGGGTAGGCTGCCGTGACTGGCGACCAATCGAGGTGGGATGATGGTTCGTGGGGATCGACGACCTCGGCCAGGCCTATCGGGCGCAACCAAGCAGAGGTCGGGTGGACGGCGCAGAACAGCCGATGGCAAGCGCAATCCCCGTCGCGGGCCAGGACCACCATATGAAAGGAAACAGAAGCCACTTTGGGAAGAGGGGTGCGCTCGTAGCGCTTACTTTCGAGCTGCTACACCCCATGTCCTTGTGAGTTGCAGGTGGCTCGTCTCACGGTATGTCACACACAAGAATTGCGGCCGATGGGCCGGCGCCGAGCCTCTCCGAGGCTGGGAAAAAGCCCAAGGTGGTTCTCGTCGCCATTGCCCGCAAACGTCTTGTCATCGCCTACGGCGTCATGAAGACGCGCAAACCTTTCAAGACGGCTTGACCACCAACACGGTCTCTCAGACATAGGAGACGAGCCATGGAGCAGGATTGCAGGAGGTCCTCTACGTCAGCTGCCGCACCGCTGGCAAGATGGCGCGAAGGCTGACGGAACCCGCTATAGAGCCATGAGAATCGCCTATCGCTGCATCTGCGCAAGTTGCAGCCTTCGCGCCCAAGCCAGAATGTGTGGCGGCGTCATAGTAGCGAATGCCGGGAAATCCGCCACTTCGCGCGCTCCACCGATAAGCATTGCTCTGAACACCACGGTCGAACAATTATTTTCAAATAGGTGATAGTTTCTACTCTGCGGTAGACATTCCAAGCTATAAGGCGCCGCGAATCCAGAATCCTTGATCCGCGCCCACCATTGGCTAATGGCTGTGTCGTTCAGGCACGGAAGGTCGACAATGGTCGGCATTCCGCCCTCTTGCTGGACATCATGCGCATAGCTCGGAGTTGAATGGCCGTTCGTCATCGGGGAATTTAGGTCAGCACCGCCTTTCGGCCACCAGCTTACGTAGGATGGTTTTGCTGCTCGGTCGGCAAGCAAAGCTGCGTGCCCCACGTTGAGCCCTTTGTTGCCGCGCGTGTTCTTGCTGACAGATGGGAGCCATACCATCACCTGTGCCATAAGTGGTCTCCCACAGTTGTCAGGTCGTGACCGCCGGCAGGTTTGAGGTGCGGCTTGACCAGTGGCAATGGTACCAACGCGGATGCCGGCTGCAAGAAACCATCTTAAGTAATCATCCTGGCGGTGGCTGCCAGAACTCACAATTGATGATCCCCCTTGCGGAAGCCCGCTGACCTGCCGTCGGTTTTCTATGGCTTTGGCATAGAGAGGCGAGCATGGGGCAGACAGTTGCGGGGCTGAGGTCGTTGGAGCGTCCTTCGCCGCGTGATCTTCAGGCCACCGGCCACAGTCGCCTCACACCGTGCCCGTCGCGCGGTCCGATGCCGATACATTGATGGTGCCATTATTGGTGCTGTGTCCAAGCCGAAACAGCTACTCAAAAATCCTTGATATCACCTTTTCTAATCCCCCTTTGCAGACCATCCTCTACTCATTCTACCAGTAAAAAGAAATTACGATTTAATGCCTGCACAAGAAAATCAAAAGGTTTCCACCATTTAGAAATCTTGCCCAGCTAGCGTGGTGGGGGAATCATGTACCCCTCCTAAGGAGGAAGACCATGACGCCCGTAAACTTTGGGTTTGGTACTCATAGTCCTCTGTGTTCGGGCGACGGTCGATTGTCCTGTCGCATATCTTTTTTCAGCTTGAGCGTGACTGCGAAGTAGTCCGCACCATCAGCGGCCACGTCCACGACCGACGCAGCTCCAGCGGCGGCGCCCGCCCTTTTTTGAAACCGATCCAAGGTGCTCGCCATGGCCAGACGCCGTGCCTGCCGCCCTGCGGCTCCGATATACGTCAATGCGTTGCGTCTCCGCCTGCGAGGACGGGCCGGGCTGGCGTCGACCACAGCGCTGAACGGCTCACTGGCGCTGTTCCTGGCTGTCGTGACCATGGCCGCACCGGACAAAGCGCGTGCCAACCCGCAGGGCGGCAGTGTGGTGCAGGGGCAGGCGAGCATCGCCCAGACGGCGCCCAACCGGGTCGACATCACGCAGACCAGCAACAAGGCCATCATTGAGTGGCAAAGCTTCGGCATCGGGGCCAGCGAGCACACCCACTTCCAGCAGCCAGACCGCAACGCTGTCGCGCTCAACCGCGTTGTTGGGGCAAACCCCTCGGACATCCTCGGGCGGCTGACAGCAAATGGGCAGGTCTGGCTGGTCAACCCCAACGGCATCTTCTTTGGTCACACCGCGACCATCGACGTCTCCGGGCTTGTCGCCACCACGCACGACATCCGGAACGACGACTTCATGGCCGGCCGCTACCGGTTCGAGGCGACGGGCGCTCCTCCGGCCACCGTGGTCAATGAAGGCAAGATTACGGTCGCCGAGGCGGGGCTCGCGGGGCTCGTGGCGCCAGCCGTCGCCAACCGCGGCGTCATCACCGCGCGGCTGGGCGAGGTATCGCTGGCGTCGGGCATGGCCTTCACGGTCGATCTGTTCGGCGACCAGAAGATCAATCTCGCGCTCGACCGGAAGGTGGCCGAGCAGGTCCGTGGGCGCGATGGCAAACCGGTCCAGGCGCTGGTCGAGAACAAGGGCGCCATCTACGCCGACGGTGGTCGCGTCTACATGAGCGCCGCTGCCGCGAAAGGAGTCGTCGACAAGGTCATCGACATGTCGGGCATCGTCCAAGCCCGTTCGGTCGAAGAGCGCGACGGCGAAATCGTGCTGCTGGGCGATGAGGGGACCGTGCAGGTCTCCGGCACACTTGACGCATCGGGGCGCGCGACGGGCACCAAGGGCGGTACGGTGACTGTAACCGGAAAGGCGGTTGCGCTCGCCGCCGGGGCGAAGGTCGACGTCTCGGGCCGCAAAGGCGGCGGCGAGGCGCTGATTGGCGGGGATTATCTCGGCGGGCGGGCAGAGGCCCGTCGCTTGGCCGGCCTGAACGTCCGCCCGGCGCGCAAGCCGGTGCCGCCGGCCATGGTCACGACGGTCGACAAGGACGCCACCGTGGTGGCCGATGCCACGGACTCCGGCAAGGGCGGCAAGATCGTGGTGTGGGCGGACGACGCGACGCGCAGCCATGGCGCGTTGAGCGCCCGCGGCGGTCCACAGGGGGGAGATGGCGGCTTCATCGAAACGTCCGGCCTGCGGTTCCTCGACGTAACCCGCGCAGCCGACGCTTCCGCGCCCAAGGGTCAAGCCGGACTGTGGCTTCTCGACCCGACGGACATCACCATTGAAACGCAGACGGAGGACGACCCCGCAGCCGTGTTGACCTCCACCACCCTATCCCAATCGCGGATCGACCCGCGTGTGATCGAGAGCTCGCTCAACAGCGGCACGGACGTGACGGTTGTCACAGACGCGATGGGCAATGAACCGGGGAACATCACCGTCAACAGCGCGATCCGGAAGACCGACGGTGGTGATGCAACGCTAAGCTTGCAGGCCCACAACGATATCACAGTCAACGCCAACATCTCCTCGACTTCCGGCAAGCTCAACATGGTCCTGACAGGCGACCAGGACGCCTCCGGCCGTGGTGGGGTGATCGTGCGGGGGGGCGGGTTGATCAGCAACGGCGGCGACATCACCGTAAGCAGCGGGGCCAGATATTCGACATATGCCGGTATTGAGCTGTCCGACGCATCGCTGACCTCGGCTGGTGGCGCCATCTCGCTGACCGGCATCGGCTCTGACGCCACCGTGGTGCTGGGTGGTTCATCGGTGGACGCAGGAGGCGGCGCGATCACGCTAAGTGGGCAATGGGTCTCCCTGCGCAATGGCACAAAGCTAACCTCGGCTGGTGGCCCCATCTCGCTGACCGGCACTAGCGCCTTCGTCTATGGGGATAACTCATCGGTGGACCTGTATAACTCATCGGTGGACGCAGGAGGCGGCGCGATCACGCTGAGTGGGCAAGATGTCTCCCTGCGCGACGGCACAAAGCTGACCTCGGCTGGTGGCCCCATCTCGCTGACCGGCACTGGTGCCTCCGTCTATCTGGATAACTCATCGGTGGACGCAGAAAGCGGCGCGATCACGCTGAGTGGGCAACGGGTCTCCCTGTACGACGGCACAAAGCTGACTTCGGCTGGTGGCCCCATCTCGCTGAGTGGACAAGACGTCTCGCTCTCCGGCGCATCGCTGACCTCGGCTGGTGGTCCCATCTCGCTGACTGGCACTGACGCCTCCGTCCATCTGTATGACTCATCGGTGGACGCAGGAGCCGGCGCGATCGCGCTGAGTGGGCAACGGGTCTCCCTCTCCGGCTCATCGCTGACCTCGGCTGGTGGCGCCATCTCACTAACCGGTTTCGCCGGTGCCGACACCGTCGCCGCTGTCGAGATGGATTCCTCATCAGTGGACGCAGGACGCGGCGCGCTGCATATCACTGCTTTCGAACTCAGCACCGACGACTCACTCCGCATAAATGCCGATTCGGTCGATCTGACAGTCGACCGCCTCAGGATGACCAGCCAAACCGGATCGATCACCGGCACCGGCACCGTCACGATCCGCCCGCTCAACTCGGATATACCGATCAATCTCGGGGCGGGGGCGGACGATTGTGACTGCGTTGCGACCGAGCTCACCCTAACCCAAGGCGACCTGAACCGATTTTCGGGCTACAGTGCCCTCATCGTTGGTGGGCATTCCGGTGGCAGTGTGCGGGTTGGCGCCCTGGAGCTACCCTTCAACACGACCATCAGAGGGGCGGATATCACATTCAACGGCGCCGTGACCGGGACCGGAAGGAACATGACCCTGGACGCCGGGACAAGCGACATCGCGTTTAACGAGACCGTTGGTTCCGCCGCCGGTCCGCTGGGGGCCATTGTTGTTGAAAGCGCACACGATGTGACCGGAAAGAAACAGGTCTGGGCCAACTCCTTCACGCAAGTCGCCGGTACCGGCACGACCAACTTCGAGGAAGAGCTCATCACCGGGGCCTCGGGTTCCGTGCAGGTTGCTACGGACAACCTGTTTGGCAAATATCAGACCGGTACTCTGACCTTCAACACGCGCGGAACCACCGTAACTGGGAATGAAAGCGTCTCGCTTGAGAACAACAGCCGGAGCGGGCAACACACCTTCAATGGCGTCACAGTCCCGTTTCCATACAAGGGAACTTTCGCGCAGTTGAAGCCGTCGGAGCCGGACACAAGCACGCCGACGCCGGTTGTGGAGACCCCTCCCTCGCCGCCGACGACGCCGGTTGTGGAGACCCCTCCCTCGCCGCCGACGACGCCGGTTGTGGAGACCCCTCCCTCGCCGCCGCCGACACCGGTTGTGGAGACCCCTCTCTTGCCGCCGCCGACGCCGCCATCGCCGGTCGTGCCACCCAAGGCCGCCGTGAGCCCGGTCGTCGAAGCAGCGCAACGCGAAGTCGATGCCGTTGGCAGAACGCGCGGCGTGCCGGCAATCACCGTCGCCAGCAACGATCCGCTGTCTGGGCTCAACCTCAACGCCTTGCCCTCGCGGTTCAATGATCTGTCGGGCAGCACCACGGGCAGCTCCCTCGGCAGCGGCTCGTCCTTCGGCAGCGGGAGCGGCGGCATCGATCCGTTCGCCGGGATGACCCGGCCCGCATTCGTCACCTCGGCCGAGCTCTCCTTGACCGGTGCCGTGCGTGACGGCATCCAGCTCGTCAACGACGCGCTGCGCAACGGCTCCTTGAATGAGGCCGTGATCGCTCTGGCAACCTCCGGCCAATTGTCAAACGCCGAGTTGCGCGCCGTGTTCGACAACGTGCCGGTCGATGCCCTCGTCGCCGGTCTGAAGAACAGCCAGGATCCGACCGTCGGGCAGGTCGGCGATCTTCTCGAGAAAACCACTGGCGGCGAAAACGTCAAGTACGTGCAGATCAAGCAGGTTCTCGAGCGCGCAAACACCAATCCCGACGTCGAGCGCGCCTACCTCAGCCTGTACCAGCGGGTTCAGAAGGACGCGCGTACCGATCTGTTCGCTCAGGCGCTGGAGCAGCTCCGCCGGGATCCCGGAGCCGCTGACCTTTTCACCTCGGACGGCCCGGACGGGCCGCAGTTCGCCGATCTCCGCTTCGTGCGCTTCACACCGAGTGGGGCGGCCGTCATCGAGGGGCGGATCATCAACCAGTCGCGCTTCGTTCATCTGCGCGTCGGTCAGTACTGGACCTTCGTCGATGAGAAGGGCCAGTTCCAAGCAGACATTCCCGTCAGCGAGGGACGCAACAACATCTTGCTGTCCGCGCTGGACGAGGATGGTAAGAAGTCCGAGAGGACGATCACGGTCGATGCGCCGCGCGGCACGACGGCCGACAGCCAGCCGCGCGCGGGGCGCAAGATCGCGGTGCTGATCGCCAACGCGCAGTACCAGGACCAGGAGCTTCCCGAACTCGACACGCCGAAGGCAGACGTTCAGGTGGTTGCCACGTCGCTCAGCCGGCTGCTCGGCTACGAAACGCGGATTGTCACCAACGCTGACAAGAAGAAGATCGTCGAGACGCTGAGCGCTCTCGGCCGTGAGCTCACCGACGCGGATCAGGTGGTGGTCTACTATGCCGGACACGGCTACGCCTTCCCGGACTCAGGGCTCGGCTATTGGCTGCCGGTCGACGCCGGCGCCCACAGCCCGAACAACTGGTTGTCCAACAAGGACGTGTCGCGCCTGCTGAGCCGCATGCCGGCCAAGCACATCATGCTGGTGGCCGACAGCTGCTACTCGGGATCCTTCACCAAAGATGGGAGCATC
Source organism: Azospirillum sp. A1-3 (assembly GCF_023806445.1). Taxonomy (NCBI): domain Bacteria; kingdom Pseudomonadati; phylum Pseudomonadota; class Alphaproteobacteria; order Rhodospirillales; family Azospirillaceae; genus Azospirillum; species Azospirillum sp. A1-3. Next base: position 555,829 of record NZ_JAMSLU010000007.1, on the reverse strand, counting down.
TCGGCGGCTGACATCCAGCGTGATCAGCTCCGCGATCGGCGCGCCGTGATGGCGATGTCGTCTGGCGGCGATGAGCCCGTCATGGACGGCGACGTCAATTCACCGTTCGCCAGCGCCTTCATCAGCCAGGTGCGCCGGATCGCCAAGGAGGAGGGCGGCTTCGACCTGTTCCTGGAGGTCCGAAAGGACGTCACCAAGACCACGCCGCAGACCCCGCATTACGGCGTGGTCAGTTTCGCCGGCTACGACCCCGGCGCGGACTATCTGTTCGAACGCGGCACCGTGACTGCACGTTGACCGAGGTTCTGCTGCGGCAAAGCCGAGGATGAGCGAGGGCGGCTCAGGCCGCCCTCGTCAGTCGTGCCGCGCCGCCAGGGGAGCCTATCCAAGTGTTGGTGAGGATGTCATCGTTTGTTTCCATAAGAATTGGGTTAACTGTGCTGTCCCTTCAACCACTCTTGCTTTGACTGTAAGAGGAGACAAACCAATGGTGATGAAGGATTGGGAGAAGCGTGGATTTGGCCAAAGGCCGGAAATCGTACGACAGGCGACAGGTCTGGAAATTGTGTATCGTGTTTATGGTGGCGGTCATAGGCTATATGGCAGCTGCTATTTTGCCTCCACCATTGCTGGGATTCAAATTACCGACTTGACCGCGGATCGGCTAGAGATGGAGTTGAATGCTGCGCTCTGGGGGAACAACTTTCAATATATTGCAAAGTTTCGGATCATGGCCGGAACAAAATATGAGATTGGCCCCATAGCCCAGAGTTATCGCGGCGAAGAAGAATTGGAAAAAGATGGCAGGAAGGTCCTTGTGCCATTCTTTGAAACGGGTTGGGTGCCGTTTACCGGCACACTGAGACAGGTTGTTATTCACACCGGTATGAAGCAGTCTGTTGCCGATTGCCTTCAGCTTCTGGAAGACAGGCCACTTGCAGCCGGCCGCTTTGCCCGTGAGGCCATGCAACGGGCTGCACGGTTCACGCAGTGAGCGCCAAGATGATCCTGCCGCGGCTTGGCAATTTTACTTTATATGTATTGATTCATAGGTTTGTCCTATTCGCAAATAACTCGCCGTCTGCTGCGAATGATGCCAAGAAGCAGCTTGATATGTTTGCTGCTAAGTTAGAAAATCTAAAAATGCTTAGAATTCTGGTTTAAGCTATCTCTGATACCATTTTGGCAGTTCTTTTGTTCCTGTAAGAGTTGGTCTCAGAGACGGCATGGATGTGGCTGTATCTGAGCCAGTCATCTTGAGGGTTGGGGTGATGCTGACGGTGCGAGATACTGCCAATTGACGGAAATCATGCTGAAGTGCATTCGAGTGTACGTCAGCGTTGAGGTTGTCGATCAACTTCGATCTGTCGCAGACCTGGCGGCATGGTGAGAAAACCCACCTACACTGTTGGTCCTCAAGGCTTCCTATGCTCTATGCTCACTTCATACTGGGAAAAGCCGAGGCCTGCTTGTGGGCTATTGAAAGCCTCACCGGATGCCTACGCAAGATCACTTTGCATCGTCAACGGAAGCGTCCCTGACGCCACTCTTGGAACTCCGAGCCCGCACCATGGCTGTCCACCGAGACTGGTTGGCACACCGACGATGGGCCGACAGTCGATCAGCGGCCGATCTGCGTCACGGTGAAGCTCGGCGGCAGGAAGCGTTCGGCGCAGGTCTGCGGCACCTCTCCAGTCGGATCGTCGATAAAGTGGGCGGCGAGGGCAGCGGCACAGGGGCTGGATGCCAGCACGTCGTGCCCCAGGCCACGGAACCTCACCACCCGCGCTGCACGCAACCGTCCGGCCATCACGTCGGCGCTGTCGGTCGGCACCAGGGTGTCATAGCTGCCGGTTAGGATCAGAGTTGGAATGTCGGGCCTGGCGGGCTGGTAAAACGCTTTGTCCACCGGCTCCAGCTCCAGCGTCGGGCACGCAACGTCATAATCGACTTCGACGGCGTCGGGCACAACGTAGGGATAGTGCCCGGCGGCGGCGGCACGCGCCGACGCGGGGTCGATGTGCGATCGCGTTTCCCGGCAGCCGATCACAAGATTGAGCCCGTAGGCCAATGTGTCGAACATCTGCCAGTATTGCGGCGGCATCAGAATGTCGGCGAGCACGCGCTCGTCCGCTTTCTGGCGCCCGCTGGAGACGCGGTCAAGATAGTCGATGATCGCGGGCACCGCCGCCCGGTCGCCGGCGCCCAGGCGGAAGGTCAAGGCGCCGGCCACTTCGGGCCACGCAAAGCGGCGGACTTGGTCGGGGCCGCCGCTCCGGTCGCGTGCGTGCACCAGCAACGGCGTCTCGTCCAACGCTTTGGCGATGTGTGGCACGGCGCCGCGCAACCTGGGAAAGGCCCGGGCGCAGTCCGGCTGGGCGGCGCAGTCGTCCGCCACCAGCCGGAACACCCGCTCAATCGCCGAAAAGCGCTCGGGGTCCAGCCAGCTGGCGGTCGGCGTCGACGGCGAGTTCAGCACCTGGCTTTGCACCGCATCACCATCCAGTTGTGCCAACGTGTGGGCGAGGACCGCACCATAGGAGGTGGCGAGCACGCTCCAGCGCTCCAGCCCAAGCGCGCGCCGCAAGGCGATCAGATCGAACGCACTCTGCCGTGTGTCGAATGCCTCCAGCCGATACCCGGCGGTGCGCAGCGGATCGAGACAGCCACGCACGTCCTGAGCGGTCAGGCCGCCATACCAAAAGCGCATCGGATCAATGGCCGGGCAGCGGAGCGACGGCTGCGACAGCCCGGTCCCGCGTTGATCGAAAAGGATGAGGTCGTGCCGCTCGCGCAAGCGGGCGGGCATTGTCGCAGCGAACGCCACAGAGTCGCTGCCCGCCTGCCCAGGGCCGCCGCTCAGCACCAGGAGGGGGTCGCGCTGTGGCGGCTGGACGAGGCTCGGTAAGACCATGGCGAACAGGCGCACAGTCGGTCCGCCCGGCCGCTGCCAGTCCTGCGGCGCCGTCAGGTAGGCACACCGCGCGCCCGCCGCAGTGGCCGGGCAGTCAACCGGGTGCAAGGGGCTGGGGGAGGGGGGGGCGGGGGAGTGGCTGCCACCGGCGCGACCGCCATGGCGGTCGTCGACGGGGGCGGCGACACCGGCTCGGCGGTGTGGCGGATGAACAACGCGGCTCCAGTCCCGGCCGCCAACGCGGCCGCCACCGCCAGGGCCGCCGTGACCAGCCGCCGCCCGCGCAGGGCCTGGTTCCGGCCGGCCATGGTCAGCGAGGAACCGTCGTGAAGAAGACCGCATCGCTGACCACGGCGGGCTCGCTGGCAGGGGCAGAGCCCGGGGCCGCACCCGGGGCGATCTCCAGGGCGGCAGCCAGAGCGGTGCGCAGCCGCGACAGGTAATCAGCTGCGGGTTCAACCTCCGGACGGTTGGCGGGAAACAGCGGCTTGGGCGTCAGCACAGCCAGGATCATCCCTGGCCCGAACGGCGGCGAGATGGTGTAAACGCGGGCGTTCCGGTCGGCATTGGCGGCGTGCGCACCGAGCGTGATCGACTGCCCGCTCCGGACCTGTCCGTTGGGCCGGAGCGGCATGGGCACCATATGCACCACGTTGCCGCTCAAATCCAGGTGGTCCACCGTCAGGTGGCCGCCCTTGCCGAAAGACGTGACCGTCACGATCAGCGTCTCCCCATCCTTGTAGACCTTGGACGCAGTGTTCAGCGAAACATGCAAGGGCCCGGTCGGCAGGGCATAGCCGGGACCGGCGATGCGCAACGCATCGCAGAACGGCTGCGGTTGCACAGTCAAGGAGAGATCGACCTCGCTGGTCGGCGCCAGCTCCCTCAGCCGTTGACCGAGCAGCGCCACCTCGGGCTCGCTGCCAGCGAAGGCGGAGACAGTGCGGCGCTCCCCACCCGACGATGCGACATGCACGCCGGCGCATGACAGCCCCCGGCTGGCCTGCGCCGCCTTCTCGCGCAGGCTCTCCAGTGGGAGTGGCGCAGGCGGCGGTTGCTGCGGAAAGCCCAAGCCGCGCACCGGGCCGGGTGGCAGCGGCTCCTCCGGTGGTTTGCGGGCCGGGTTTGGAGCCGGCACCTCAGGCGCGTTGTTCTCCAGCGCCCGGTCGGGCGGATCGGGCGTCGGGGTGGGGTCTGGCGCCGGTGCAGGCGGTTGCTCGGGCGGTGCGGGGGACTGCGGGGGGGCGGACAGCATCGTTGTCGCCACATAGGCACCGCCGCCTAGCACGCTCAGAGCGGCGATGCTGGCGGCGACCGGCCCGAAGCCGGCTTTTTTCTGCTGTCCAACCCGTGAGGTCGTGGGGGCTGGCGCAGGCGGGGAGGTCGTGACGCCGGCGCCGGCCGGGATGCCGTCACGGGCTGCCGCTCCGATCAGGCTGGCGATCGACTGCGGGCGGTCGTCGGGATCGGGCGCCAGCATGGCGGACAGCACGGTGCGCAGAGCCGGCGAAAGAGCGCTGAGGTCCGGCACCTCCCTGCGGCGTTGCAGGACGCTCTGCGGCGCGTTGCCCATGTCCAGCGGCTTGCCGAATGCGGCGGCGGCGAGGAGAAGGCCGAGGCTGTAGATGTCCGACCGGGCATCGACCGTACCGCCGAACATGCCAATCTGCTCGGGCGAAGCGTAGGCGTATTTGCCGGCGAAGCCATCGCCGATGATGGTCGCGGCCGCCGAGGAGGTCTGCTTGGAAATACCGAAATCGATGATCTTTGCCGCATCGACCTTCCCGCCGGGCAGGATGATGTTGTCCGGCGAGATGTCGCGATGAACCACGCCCTTGTCATGCGCCACCGCCAAACCGGAGGCGAGGCGGTCGAGCAGACGCCAGACATCGCTCTCCGGCAGTGGCCCTTGGCCGAGCAAAGAGGTCAGAGACGGGCCGTCCACGAACTCCATAACCAGATAGAGGCGGCCCACTTCGTCCCGATTGATGCCGTCATAGGCCACGATGGCGTCGTGCCGCACCTGCCGCAGCACAGACGCCTCGCGTCGGAACAGGTCGACCAACGTGGCGTGCTGCGACAAGGCGGGCAGGATCACCTTGACCGCATGCAGCGTGTCCAGTTCCACATTGCGGGCACGGTACACTTCGCCCATGCCGCCCCGGGCCAGCAGCGCCTCGATGCGGTAGGTGTGGTTGAGCAGCATCCCGGGCAGGAGCGACAGGCCATCTTCCCCCGTCCACGGGTTGGCCGTCCCATCCGGTCTCATGGCCGGTGCCGCGGCGGAGCCGGCTGCTGGCTGCGGCGCAACACCGCTTTGCGTCGGCACCCGTGGGGTGATGACCGTCGGCGCGTCGACGGGCAACTCCGGCCGGGGCTCGGGATCGGCGGCTGGCCGGGGGGCCGGCTGCGCCGATGCCGCGGTCCTGGTCGCGCTCGCCGCACCCGGCGTGGCACTGGCGCCCGGGAGCCGCGTGTGGTCGCCGTCGGGACGGTCCCCATCAGGAGGGTCGCCAACGGGATCGCGGTCGGTGTGCCGGTCGTCAGTGGGCGGCGTCATCGGGGCCGGGCTCGCACAGGGTGGGGGCGGCGGCCTGATCCGCGGCGAGCGCGGTCGGGCGTTTGCTGAGGACGAGAGTGTCGATTTCCTCCGCGGCCAGCGTCGGGCGCAGGCAGCGCACCACGATCACGGTGACATTGTCGGACGCACCGCGGCGCAACGTCTCGGCGATCAGGGCGTCGACAAGGGGGGCCGGCTCACCCTCGCCATCGCAAGCCAAGGCGGCGATCTCGTCGTCCGCGATCATCCTGGTCAGCCCATCGCTGCACAGCAAAAAGACGTCGTTGGACTGAACGGTCCCCTGGCGCACCTCCGGTGTCAGCCTGTCGAAGGCGCCGACGGCGCGCGTCACCTCGTTGCCGCGCGGGTGGGTGGCAGCCTGCTCGGGCGTCAACGCGCCGGCGTCGACCAGGTCCTGCACCACACTGTGGTCGGTGCTGACCCGGTGCAGGCGCCCGTCGCGCAGCAGGTACAGCCGGCTGTCGCCGGCCCAGACGCAGGCAAAATTCCAGCCCGAGATCAGAAGGCACACCACGGTGCTGGCGATGGTGCCGCCGTCCCGCAGACCCTGGGCGCGCAGCAGGGCATTTGCCCCCTCCAGCCGGCTCTTGACCTCGGTCATGAAGGCGGGGGCAGCGACCTGCGTCGGCATTGCGCCGAGCGTCCGGACGATGGCGTCGCTGGCGTATTCGCCGCGCTGGTGCCCGCCCATTCCGTCGGCGACGACCCACAGACCAAGGTCGGGGCGCTCGAGCAGGGAATCTTCGTTCAGGCTGCGCACGCAGCCCTGGTGCGTGGCAGACGACGACCGGACCTCCGGTCCGCCGCGCGCCACGGTTTGGCTTCCTTCGATCATGGCTGTCCACCTGCAGGATGTACCGACACGGCGTCGGCCAACCGTGCCCAGTGGCCGTCGAGCAGGCTGGCGAAGCCCGCAGCCGGCGGCAAGGTGGCGCCGGCAAGCATCACCGGCGCCACCTGGTCCGACCCTTCTGTCCACCACAAGCAGCGGTAGCCGCGTCCCAGCCCCACCGGGCCCTCCACCAGCCCGCCGACGGCGAGGGTGAGCGCGTCTTGGTCCTGCAGGCCGTCCGCGGCACCCAACGCGGCCACCGCCGCATCGAAGCGCTCAAAGTCGGCGTCGTCCTGAAGCGCCAGCAACGCCGCCGCCTGGGCGCGGGCGTACCAGCCGCGCTGCGCCAGGGCGGCGGCGCACAGGCCCGGCGCCCCGCCGAGCGGCGCCAGAATCAGCAGCGGGAAATAGCGGCCGACCTGATCGACGCTGGGGATCATCACCCCGGCCACGGACATCGCACTGACCAATCCCGCGTCGATCGTGAAGCGCCAGACCGGGCTGGTCAGGTAAAGGTCGAGCCAGCCGGCGCCCAGCACCTGGCGGCTGGCGGCGATGCCGTCTTGCAGCCAGGTATCCAGCGCTTCGACCAGCGCCCGCGGAACCCGACGGGTCACGAAGTCGCCGCGCAGCGGCAGCTTGCCGTGGAAACCGGCCTCTGCCCAGCCCGCCGCCATCACAGACCTCCCGGGCAGCGGAACTCGCTCAATTCCTTTAAGGAGAACGGGTTGCGCACGCTGTTGGCCCGCAGTTCGAAGCCGACGCTCTGTCCCCCGGCCGTGACCATCACCGCCAGACGGTCGCCGCCTGCTGACCCGACCCTGGAGCGGTCGAGAAGACGGAACCACGACCATGGACCGTCCACCACCAGATCCGGACTTGGTGCGCCGTTGAAGGTCACGCGGGTCTGCCCGGCGGCACCCGGCCAGTGCAACGGCATCGGGCGGCTCTGCCCCGGAACAAAGGTGACCGCCTGACCGTCCACCTCCAAAACCGCTTGGGTGACACCGGCCGGCAGCGTGGTCTGCACGAGGTCGAACGTCACCTGCGGGCCAACACCCGCGGCGAAGAAGCTCTCCCGGATCGCCGCGGCGCGTTGGAACTGCGCCAGCGCTGCCGGGGCGATGCCGAGATCGACGCCCTCGACCTTTTGCCACCGCCAGGGCAGTCGGGTCATATCGACATATGGCCGCAGATTCTGGTTGAAGAAGGTGTCGATCAGCCCATTGGGTCCAAACAGGCGGGCAAAGTCGGCCAACAGGACGTCGGAGGAGCCCTGGCGGTAGACCGGGTAGCGGTTCTCGGTCGCCTGCCGGCAGAAGGGCAGAACCTGCGCCGTCCACAGCCCATTCAACTCGGTGCGCGTGCTGCCGACGGTGGCCGACGACGCGGCCTTGCCCATCTGCTGCGCCAGCGCCGCTACGGCGGGCGGCATGCGCGCCGTGGCGGCGACAAGCTGCTGCGATGGTGATGGGCCGACCTGCGCGCCGGCGCCGGCGGCCGGTGCGCCAGACTGCATATGGTTGAGCTGGAGATACAGCTCGTTGAGTTGGCGCATCAGATCGTCGAGCGAACTGCCGGCAACCCCGCCGCGGCTCTCCACGAAAGCGTGCAGCGGCGCGAAATGATCGTCCACGGCTTTGCCTGGTTCAGGCAGGCCGGCGGCCAGCGTGCCGCTGTTGGCCAGCAGGGTCTGAAGCCGGCCGGCGCCAGGCACTCCGGCGACGGCAGTCTTGGCCGCAGCGCCGGTGTCACCCACTGCGCTGGCCTTGGCGGTGGCCAGTTTGGTCTGTTCGGCCACCGAGACCAGCACATTGCGCAGCGGCGAGGCCGGGCCGGACAGCTCGCTCGCCACCTGTGCGACAACCGCAGCCGTCTGCATCGGCACCAGCGACAGATCAGCCAGCATCTGGTCCCAGCGGACGATGTAGTCGTTGAGATAGAGTTGGAGCACGTCGCGCTCCAGCCGCGACGCCTGATCGCCGCCCTCGGCCGGCGTTTCGCCGGCGCTCTGGCCCAGAACCCAGCTCTCGTTCGCGACCTCCGTCGCCATGCCCGGCAGGCTGGGCAGCAGGACGGTGTGAAAGCCATCCCGCGAATAGAGGCCAGGAACGCCCTGCGACAGCATCTTGCCAGAGCGGCGCACGAACACCCGCGCGCTGGCGGGGCCGCCGACCTCGACAACCCGCCATTCCGGCAGCGTGCGTGCCGCAGGCAACTGCTTCAGATGGGCGTAGGCGCGCTCGGCCAGCGGGTAGCGGGCGAGGCTGCGGCGGCTCTGCTCGATCACCTGCGGATCAAGCGGGACCGCGGTCAACGGCGCCGACAACAGAGCGTCGAGATGCTCCAGCAGCGCGGTGCGCGCGCCAGTGCCGGCGGGGTCGGGGTAGAGCGAAGCCCAGTCCAGCGCCATCCATTGGCGCACCAGCCCGGCCTCCATCGGTCCTTGGCCACCGAGCATCAGGTAAATCTTGAAGGCTTCGTACAGGTAGTCGGTGTTCTGCTGGTTTTGCCGAATCTGCGCTTCCAGCCGGTAGACCATCGGCGGCAGCAGCAGCGCGTTGAGGGCGCGGTTGTAGCTGGCGGCGGCCTGCGCGTAGACCTTGTCGCCCTGATACAAGCCGAAGGAGGCGGTGAGCGGAGGCGGCTCGTCTTCACGGATCGCCAGCGTCCGCAGTGTGTCGAGCGGCGGCAGCACCGTGTCGGGACGCAGCGCGTCAGCGGTCTTCGGCACCGCCTCGACCTGCTGGACGAAACGGTCGACGGTCGCGTCGGCAGTGTCCACCAGCGCGTGGTTCTGCCTGTAGCTCAGCGCCCAAACGCCGACTGCAGCCAGGAGAACAGCCGCGGCGGCGGCGATGCCGCCGCGCTGCATCCAGTGCAGGCGCCGTTCGACGGCCGGGTTGGAACTGACGAGGCTGGCCTCGGGCACCATCACCTCGCGCAGCAGCCTGGTGATGAAGTACGCGCGACCGCCCGATGGGCTCGGCACGGTGCGCTGCTCGGCGCCGATCATGCGGGCGATGCTGGCGGTCAGGCGGTCAATGGGCGAGCCTTGCTGGGTGCCGCTGCTCAGATAGACGCCGCGCAGCAGGGGGCGCTGGTCATACCGGCTTCCCTCAAAGGCGTCGGCCAGGAACTCCTTGACGGGCTCCTTCAGCAAAGCGACTTGCGCCGGGAAACCGAAGATGATGCCGCGCCGCTCCAGGTCCGTCTCCTGTTGGAGCCGGTCGAGCAGGCGCTGGTTCAACTGGGCAAGCAGCAGGTCGAACTCCGCCCCGAAGGCTGCGGCCGGGTCGGTCTCCTCCGGCCCCAACGGAAAGGTCATGCCCCAGACCTGCTCGCGCTGCGCTTTGGACAGGTCGTCGAAGAATTCCGAGAAGCCGGCGATCAGGTCGGCCTTGGTGAGCAGCAGATAGGTCGGGAAGCGCACGCCGAAGCTGGCGTACAGCTCGTTCAAGCGTTGGCGCACGGCGTGTGCGTGTGCGGCACGCTCCGCCTCGCTGGCGGTGGCGATGTCGGCCAGGCTGATGGCGACGATGGCGCCGTTGATCGGCTGGCGCGGGCGGGTCTTCTTCAGCAGGCTGAGGAACCCCTGCCAGCTGGCGGCATCCACGGCCTGGTGGCTGTCCTGTGTGGTGTAGCGGCCGGCAGTGTCGATGAGGACCGCATCCTCGGTGAAAAGCCATTCACAGTTGCGGGTGCCGCCGACGCCGCGCACCGCGCACCGCCCGGTTCGGCCGGCAGCGTGCCGCACCAGGCCGGAATTCTCCAGTGCCGTGCTCTTTCCCGAGCCCGGTGGGCCGATCATCATGTACCAGGGAAGCTGGTAGAGGAAACGCTTGCTCTTGGCATCCGACGACTTGCGCAGGATGTCCACCGTCTCCTGCAAGCGCGCCTTCAGCGCGGCGATTTCGCCGGCCGTCGCCGCGCTGGCATCGTCGACAGCCGCGCCGGTGACGCCCTCGACCAGCGCCTGCTCAACCGTCTTCGCGCGGCTCAGCGCCAGCCGGTTGGCAATGCCCCAGACCACCAGGATGACCAGGATGACGATGACGCGTACGGTGTCGCTTTCCAGTGGCCGCGTGTCGGCAACGGCGATCAGCGGTCCGACCAGCCACACCAGCAGGCTGAGGACCAGAGCACCGATCAGCGTCACGACCCAGCGGGCGGTCAATAAGGAGAGGATGAACGTCATGGCCGCTTGCTACCGAGGGGGATGGGAGGGGGTGGCATTACCGGGACGTTGCGGAAATCATGAGCCGTCGCCTTTGGCGAGTATGACGTCGATGCGGCGGTTCTGCTCGCGCCCGTCCCGCGTGTCGTTGCCGGCCACCGGATCGGTGTCGGCCTTGCCGACGGTCTTGATGCGGGTGCGGTCCGACAGCTCCTTTCCAATCACCATGCCGACCGACTCCGCACGGGCCACCGACAGGTGCCAATTCGACGGGAAGCGCAAGGAGCGGATTGGCTGGTTGTCGGTGTGGCCGACAATGGTCACGCGCCCCTTCTCAGCCTCCAACGCCTGGGCGATGCGCTGCAGGGTTGGGAGAAACGGCGTTGCAACGGTGGCGCTGCCCGATGCGAACAGCCCTCGGTTGCGGATGCGGATGAGGGTGCTGTCCATCGTTTCGGTTACGGTGACCAGCCCCTCGGCGATCTCCGGTTCCAGGATCTTCTTGATCCGCGGCCCCCGCTGCAGCGCGACCGGCAGTGGCGGCGGAGGGGGCAGGGCCGGCCGAGCAATCAGCAGCGCTCCCCGCTGCGGCAGCGCCGCCAGCCGGCCGAACAGCGCGTCCGAATGGCTGTTCAGCCCGACGCTGAAGCCGAGGTAGGCCAGTGCCAGCAGCGCCGCTGTCACCGCAGCGATGACCCACAGCGGCACGGTCGACGTGAGCCGCCGTGGCGGCTCGCGCAGGCCACGCCAGTGCGGCGACAGGTCGTCTGCCGGTGCGCCGCGGCGCAGCAGCTTGTACAAGTCCTGGCGCAGGCGGGCGATCTCCGCCCCGCCGCGCGGCGTGATCCGCATATGTCCCTGAAACCCCAAGGTGAGGCACAGGTACAGCAATTCCAGGACATGGCCGTTGCGGCCGGGGTCGGTCTTGAGCTGCGTCAGATTGTCGAAGAAGCGTTCGCCGCCCACCGTCTCGCGGTGGAAGGTGCCGACCATGCCCTGTTTTGCCCACAGGCTGTTGCCGCCCCAAGGCGTGTTGAGAACAAGGTCATCGACCGTCGCGCACAGCGCGTAATGCGCAAAGCGCACCTGATCACCCGGCAGGCCGAGGCGGCGCAACCGGGTGTCGAAGCTGCGGATCTCGTCGATCATCACGTCGCGCAGCCGCGCCGTGTCGGGCGGCATAGCCAGCGTGCGCACCCGCGCCGCCAGCAACAAAATGCCGGCGGCGGCGGCGACCACCGGGCCGCCGGTCTCGCCGGTCTGCAGCGCCGGCCGCTCACCCTGCACACCGGTCGGCGTGGGGGCCTCCGCCGGCTGCGGCGGCGCCTGCCAGTCGGCGCCGGGAAATCCGCCGCCGCCCGGGGGCACCCGCCGCCCGCCGGGGATGGGGCGGATGACGGTGCGGTCGGACGTGCGGAAGGGATCGTCCTCAGTCACGATGTCACCTCGCGGATTGCCCAGAGGTCCATCTCGATGTGCGGGAAGTCGCCGGCGACGTGTACGGCAAAGCCGCTGGAGGACCGCATGGCCTCCCACTGCGGGCCGTGTCGCTCGAACTCGAAATAGACCTTGCCGGCATGATAGGGGATCTGGCGCGGCGCCACCTGGAGCGGCCGAAGCTGGATGCCGCGCGATGCCGAGGTGATGAGATCCCGGATCTGCTCGCCCGGACCGATCTTGACCTGTCCGGGGAAGGTGCGGCGCAGCGTCTCCGCCGGCACGTCGGCGCGCACGGCCAGCACGAAATTGCAAGTGGACAGCAGCGTGCGGTCTGTCATGGCCGCGTACCAAAGACCGAACTTGGTCTGCTGGAGCACGAGCGGAATGGCCGAGGATTCGATCATGGTGGTCAGCGCGTGCCGCAGCTCGGTCATCACCGGTGCGAAGGTCGCTTGCAGATCGTCGTGCCGGTAGACGCCGAAGGCCAGCGGGCGCCGGCTGCGTGCGGTAAAGGTCGCCAATTCCCCGGCGATCTGCACGGCGGCGGCGTAGAAGTCCACCGGGTGCAACGCAGCAAGGCGGGCGAGGTGCGCCATCAGCGGCTCATAGCGGTTCAACGCCAGCAGCAAAAGGTAGTCGCCGAACTCCGCCACACCTTTGACGCCAGCTTCCGAGACGCGGCCGGCCAGCATGTCGGCACGCTGGTGCATCAGCCCCTGCAGCTCGTCGAGGAAACCGATGAGGATGGACGACGCTGCGGTGTTCAGGCAGGGCGGAATGTAGCGGTCGTCGAGCACGACCGAGCGGTCGGGCCGCACCTCGACGATGCGGGCCAACCCGATGCAGATCATGTCGTCGCGCGGGTCGGTTTCCAGCGCCAAGCGCAGGCGCAGGCGCCCGACATGCAGGCGAGCCCGTCCGCCGGTTCCAGCCACCCCGTCCGCCACCTCCACCTCGCTGGCGCAGTAGCGGGTGACGCTCTCTGCGGTCTCCCCCATCTCCACCTCGGCGGCGCCGGGGTGCGCGACCGGCAGCGTCAGGAAGACCATGCAGTCGCGGATGTTCTCCGGCAGTTCGATGGCCGGCGGCGGCGGCGCGTCCTCGGGAATGGAGAAGGGAGTGCCATCCTCCAGCACGCCGCTGCACCGGATCAGCGCGAAGCGTCCGGTGGTCAGCAAATCGCGGTTGATCTCCAGGCGGCTGACCCCCCATGGGAAAGGCCGCAGATTGCCGACGCGGGCGCGGACCAGATGCTCCACATAGCGATCGGCCTGCTGAAAATGCTGGGGCAGAATGAACATGCCCTCAGACCAGACCACCTTGTTATCCCCGGACATTCACAAACGCTCCCCTCAACGGATGCTGCTACGGCCGGCCGGAGCGACTGACGGCGGCGGTTTATCTGTTCCCGTCGCCCGGCCGCGCGGACGGCGCCCCGCCGGGCGCAGGAGCGGGCGGGGAGTCGGACAGGAGGTGGATTTGCTGCTCGTAAGCCTGGGAGAACCCGCGCCCGAACAGCGACTGGAAGTCGTCCTCCGCCTCGGCGGCGATCTGGCCGTACAGCTCCTCATAGAGCTCCCAATAGCGCGAACGGCGCGCCGTCGGCAGGATGGTTGCCAGGAGCGACTGCCTCTCCAGACGCTCCTTAAGCATCTGAGGGTCGAAGCGGCGCAGCAGGGTGCCCAACGCGGCCCGCATTCCAATGGACGCCGCCAGCTCGTGCCGCTGAATGTCCTCAAATGCCTGCCGCACCGCTGCTTCGGCCGAGAGATAGCCAGGCCGGACCGCGCGGAGGAGCTGTTGCATTGCCTGGTCGGCGTCCACCGAGAATTTCAAAGGATTGTTGTTCGTGGCGGCGATGACCGTGCGGTCGATCCGGAACTCGTTCTTCAGACTGGCACGCACGGCCAGCAGATTGCGCAATCCCTCGACCATCAGGCGATAGGTCGCTCCGGTCGCGCGCAACACCGCAGCGGGGTCCTCGCCTGACAGCATGGAGGGATTGAGCCCTGCCCCCGCCAAAAACGCTGCGAGCAGGACCGCGTCGCCGCTCTCGCCGGGCGCAGCCGGCCCGGCAGACCGCGGGTCCGGTGGCGGCGGTGGGTCCGACGCTCTGACGGCCGCTTGTGCGGCCTGACCCTGCACAGCCGCTGGGGTCGGCTCCGGTGTCGACTCGTTCAGCCTCAAGAACCAGTCATCCGGCAGCGCGTCGATCGGGTCCGGCGGGCGGAAATACGCAGTCTCCAGTGGAACGTGGTCCGGTTCGGTCGCCGGTGCAGGGGAGGGCGCGCGCGCGCCGGAAAGGGCAGGAAAGACGGCTTCATTGGCGTCGAAGGGAGAGGAGCCGGCGTCTTGAAATCCGCCGTCATCCCACGGCTCCACACCCGGAGATCGAGCCGCCTGTTGCAGCTCGACCGACATCTCGTAATCCCCAAGGACGATCACGTCTCCGTCCGCAAGCACAACCGAGCGGTCCCGCCCGATCGGCTGACTGTCATGGTTATGGAAAACCCCATTCGAGCTGGTGTCGGTCAGGAGATAGAGACTGTCCGCCCATGCGATGCGGAAATGCTGTTTCGACAGAATGCATTCTGTATCCGGCAATACCCAGTCGCAGGAATTTCCCCGTCCCACCAGCAGTCCGGTATGATAGAGCGTGCGCGACACTCCGAGCAGCCGCCCTTTTGTTATCCGTAGAGTTAACATTTCATGCCGACCCGCTCTCTGCTGACGCTGCAAAGTCAAGGCATCGCTTATTTTTCTTTGGCACCGCTGACTTATCAATCAACAGATTGTATAGTCTATATTGACACCGGAGCGCCAGAGGGATTATTCCGGTAAAAGGTGAATGTGTTGGAGCATGAGATCATGCTGCTACACCCAAATCAGGTGGAGTTGTTTCTATACATAAGGGGTAGCCCAAATATACGCAGAAAACCAAAGCCATATCTGCGGAAGAACAGTAAGACATGTTGGGCATTGTTTGCTTGAATAGGTTGTCTGTCAAAATGAAGATGAGCTGCATGTAAAGCATCGCCATAAGGACGAGCGCGCTGAGTAACCATAGCATTGATGTCGAAATCAAATGTTTTGGGAGGGGTGCGTTGACCGGAGATATCGTCGATTTAGGCAAACTGTTGCAGCAAATCAGCGCCGAGCACCCATCCGGTGAGGATTGCGGCTACGATGCGACATTCATTGATCTTGAGCGGAAGGCAGACGGACAGCCGGAACGCCAGATCGGCGCGGTGATCCAGCCGGCCACGCCGCCGGATTGGCGTGAAGTCCTGCGGCTTTGCCTCGATCTCTTCGAACGCACCAGGGACATCCGCATCGCCTTGTACCTGTGCCGTGCACTGCTCGGTCTGCATGGCCTGCCGGGGCTTGCGTCCGGCCTCGAGGTGTTCCTCGGGCTCGTAGAGCGTCATTGGCCGACGCTTTACCCGCAGCTCGACCCTGACGACGACGACCCCATCGAGCGCGTGAACATCGTGGCGGGGCTGGCCGACACCGACACCATGCTCCGGCCGCTCCGGGACACCCACCTGGTATCGGCCCGCGCCGTCGGCCGTTTCACATTGCGGCAAATTGTTGCAGCCGGCGCGGCGAACCCGCCCGAGGGCGCTCCTGATCTTGCTCTCATCAATGCCGCCTTCCTGGAGTGCGATGTGGACGAGCTGCGCACCACGGCAGAGGCGGCAAAGCGGGCGTTGGATCTCGCCCGCCGCATCGAAGCGGCGGTGAGCGACCAGGTCGGCGTCTCCAACGCACCGGACCTGTCCGCCCTGGTTGCTGTGCTGAGCGATGCAAACACGGTGCTGGAGCCGCGTTTGGCAGCGCGGGAGTCTGGTGCTGGTGCCGATGCAGATGGCCGCGCTGGAGCAGCGGGCGTCACCGGCGCCGTCCCGATGGCAACGGCAGTCACCATGGCGCGGCAGGCGCACACTGTTCAGATGGTCGGCTTCGGGACGCTGGGCTCGCGTGCGGACTGTGTGCAGGCGCTCGACAGGATTGCCGAGTACTTCAGCAAGAATGAGCCGTCCAGTCCGGTTCCGCTGCTGCTGCAGCGCGCCAAGCGCCTGATCGGCATGACCTTCATGGACCTTCTCCTGGACCTCACTCCCGACGGGGTGAGCCAGTTCGAAACCATCAGTGGGCGCCGCCGGGATGATTGACGCCCCGCGGGGCCCGACGCGCCGCGTCCCCGCACGACGGCCAGCAGACTGGGAAGAGGAACAGAGCTATGGCGACACAAAGCAGTCAGAAGTTCATCGCCCGGAATCGGGCTCCGCGCGTGCAGATCGAGTACGACGTCGAGCTTTATGGCGCACACAAGAAGGTGCAGCTCCCGTTTGTCATGGGGGTGATGGCCGATCTGAGCGGGAACCCGGCCGAACCGCTGCCTGGGGTGAACGACCGCAAGTTCCTCGACATCGACATCGATAACTTCAACGACCGCCTGAAGGCGATGAAGCCGCGTGTCGCCTTCCAGGTGCCGAACACCCTGTCGGGCGAGGGCAATCTCAGCGTCGACATCACGTTCGAGAGCATGGACGACTTCTCCCCGGACGCGGTCGCCCGCAAGGTCGAGCCGCTGCGCAAGCTTCTGGAGGCACGCAGCCAGCTCGCCAACCTGCTGACCTACATGGACGGCAAGTCCGGC
This sequence comes from Azospirillum sp. A1-3, assembly GCF_023806445.1. NCBI lineage: Bacteria > Pseudomonadati > Pseudomonadota > Alphaproteobacteria > Rhodospirillales > Azospirillaceae > Azospirillum > Azospirillum sp. A1-3. Next base: position 539,222 of record NZ_JAMSLU010000007.1, on the reverse strand, counting down.
GCCGAGGAGCTGATCCAGAAGGCGCTGGGCGACCCGGCGCTGCTGAAATCGCTGGCGTCCGCGCCGAAGCCCGGCGACGCCGGCTCCTCCGAAACCCCGGCCGAGGGCTGACCGCCATGACCGAGACCAGCATCGCCGCCCAAGGCACTGTCGCCGCCATCGGCGAACGCGACGAGTTCTCCGCACTGCTCCAGAAGGAGTTCAAGCCCCGCAGCGACCACGCCCGTTCGGAGGTCGAAAAAGCGGTGCGGACTCTCGCCGAGGAGGCCCTGCGTTCCGCCAGCGTGGTATCTGGTGAAGCGGTCAAGACGATCCAGTCGATCATCGCCGAGATCGACAGGACGCTGAGCGAACAGATCAACCACATCCTGCACCATGAGGCGTTCCAGACCCTGGAAGGCTCCTGGCGTGGCCTGCACCATCTCGTCAACAACACCGAAACCGACGAGATGCTGAAGATTCGCGTCATGAACATCTCCAAAAAGGAGCTGGGCAAGACGCTGAAACGCTTTAAGGGCACGGCCTGGGACCAGAGCCCGGTCTTCAAGAAGCTGTACGAGGAGGAGTTCGGCCAGCTCGGCGGTCAGCCTTACGGCTGCCTGGTCGGTGACTATCACTTCGACCACAGCCCGCCCGATGTCGAGATGCTGGGCCAGATCGCGCAGGTCGCGGCGGCGTCGCACTCGCCATTCATCGCCGGCGTGTCACCCACCACGTTGCAGATGGACAGCTGGCAGGAGCTGAGCAATCCGCGCGACCTGACCAAAATCTTCCAGACGCCGGAATACGCGTCCTGGCGCTCACTGCGCGAAAGCGAGGATTCGCGTTACATCGGCCTCGCGATGCCGCGCTTCCTGTCTCGCCTGCCCTATGGCGCGAAGACCAACCCGGTCGAGGCGTTCGACTTCGAAGAGGAGGTCGAGGGCGCCGATCACCGCAATTATGTGTGGTCGAACTCGGCCTATGCGATGGCAACCAACATCAACCGCTCCTTCAAGGAGTATGGTTGGGTGTCGCGCATCCGCGGCATCGAATCCGGTGGCGCGGTGGAGGGCCTGCCGGTCCACAGCTTCCCGACCGACGACGGCGGCGTGGACATGAAGTGCCCAACCGAGATCGCCATCAGCGACCGTCGCGAGGCCGAGTTGGCCAAGTGCGGCTTCATGCCGCTGATCCACAAGAAGAACACTGACTTCGCAGCCTTCATCGGCGCGCAGTCGTTGCAAAAGCCGACCGAGTACGAGGACCCGGACGCGACAGCCAACGCCAATCTGGCAGCGCGGCTGCCGTATCTCTTTGCAACCTGCCGCTTTGCTCATTACCTGAAGTGCATCGTCCGCGACAAGGTCGGTTCCTTCAAGGAGCGCGCGGAGATGGAGCGCTGGCTGGGCGACTGGATCCTCCAATATGTGGATGGCGATCCCGCCAACTCCAGCGAAACCACCAAGGCGCAGAAGCCGCTCGCTGCGGCCGAGGTCGTCGTGGAGGAGGTCGAGGGCAACCCCGGCTACTACACGTCCAAGTTCTTCTTGCGCCCGCACTATCAGCTCGAAGGCCTGACCGTGTCGCTGCGGCTCGTCTCCAAGCTGCCGTCCGGCAAAGGCGCCTGACGCTCTGACGGCGCTCCGCCCTTGGCGGGCGGCGCGCCGTGCGCATTCCCCAATCCTGCGCCGCAATCGCTGACGAAACGGAGATCGCACCCATGGCTTACGACGTATTTATTGATATTGATGGCATTCAGGGCGAGTCCATGGACTCGAAATACAAGGACAAGATCGCCGTGCGCAGCTTCTCCTTCGGGGTGGCGCAGGCGGGCACCTTTTCGCACAACAGCGGCGGCGGTGCCGGCAAGGCCGACTTCTCGGCCCTGAAGATCCTGAAGCACACCGACAGCGCTTCGCACCTGCTGTTCTTGCATTGCGCGAGCGGCACGCACATCAAGCAGGCCACCGTCATCGTCCGCAAGGCGGGCGGCGAGCAGCGCGACTTCTTCAAGATCCTGCTGAGCGACTTGCTGGTCCAGAGCTTCAACGCGGTCGGCGATCCTCAGGGCCCCGAGAGCCAGCCGCTGGAGGAAGTCACCTTCAACTACTCATCAATCAAGATTTCCTACGCCAAGCAGAAGCAGGACGGCAGCATGGAGGCGTTCAAGGACGCCGGCTGGAGCCTCAAGGAAAACAAGAAACTCTGAGCCCAAGCGGCGCGGCCCCCGTTCCGACGCCGGGGCCGCGCCAGCCCGACCCTTCGACCATAACCCGGCGCCGGCAAGCGGGCCTGGCCCCAAGCGGGAGTTGCAGCATGGACATCGGCGCCAACATCCAGCAGAGCCTGAAGGAGGGCGATCTCACCGCTGCGTTCGAGCACGCCAAGGATCTGGTGCGCAAAGACCCGGCCTGCGCCAAGCCCCGCATCCTGCTGTTCCAGCTTTTTTGCGTTCTCGGTGATTGGGACCGCGCGCTGACCCAACTCAAAATGGTCGGCGATCTCACCGCCGACGCGCTGCCGATGCTCTGCACCTACCGCGAGGTGCTGCCCAGCGAGGCGGTGCGTGCCCGTGTCTTCACCGGCCACCAAACACCTGTGGTGTTCGGCAAGCCCGAGGGCTGGATCGCACTTTTGATGATGGCACTGCGGCTCGACGCCCAGGGCCATGCCGATGATGCGGCGCGCTTGCGCGCCCAGGCCTTCGACGACGCCCCGGCCACCGCCGGCACCATCGACGGCTCTCCCTTTGCCTGGATCGCCGACGGCGACCAGCGCCTCGGCCCGATTCTGGAGGCGGTGGTCAACGGTCGATATCTCTGGATCCCGCTCCACCGCGTTCGCGCCATCGACGTCGAGCCGCCGACCGATCTGCGCGACTGCGTGTGGACCGGCGCCACCGTCACCTTCGTCAATGGCGGCGAGGCCGCTGCGCTGATCCCGACCCGTTATCCCAGCACCACCGACGCAGCCGACCCTCTGCTCAAACTCGCCCGCAAGACGGAGTGGGTGGAGCGGCCCGGCAATTTGGTGGTTGGGTTGGGACAGCGCATGCTCGTGACCGATGCCGGTGACTATGCGCTGATGGATGTCCGCCGCATCGAGCTGGATGTCGCGGAGACCCGTGCCCACCCCGTCACCGAGCCTGCTGAACCCGGCCATGGCTGAGCTGACTGTCCAAGAACGGCTCCAGCCCTCCCTGCTCGACCGCCTTCGTGACGACGAACCGGGGGAAAAACGGGAATCGCGCGACCGGCGTGTCCTTTCGTTGCAGCGGCTGCGCGACTGCGTGGTGCGCGACCTGGCTTGGCTGCTCAACGCCAGCAACCTCGGTTGCGCGCTGGACACCGACCTCTATCCCAACATTGCCGCGTCCGTCCTCAACTTCGGCATGCCGCCGCTCGCCGGAACCTCGGGCGTGGGGACTGATGTTGCCCGGCTGGAAGCGATCTTGCACGACGCCATCCTGGCATTCGAACCGCGCATCCTGGCGCAGTCTCTGACCGTCCGGCTGACGCTGCAGAGCGAGGCGCACAACAGCCGCGCCCTGGTCTTCGACATTGAAGGTGAGATGTGGGCACAGCCGGTCCCCATTCGCATCTTCCTGCGCACTGAGGTGGATTTGGAGGTGAGGGTCGTGCGGGTTTCTGACAATGCGGGATTGCGCTGATGCACCCCCGCCTGTTGCGTTATTACGAGGATGAACTCCGTCACCTGCGCGAGATGGGAGCGGAATTCGCTGAGGAATATCCCAAGGTCGCCGGCCGTCTGTCCCTGGAGACGTTTGAATGCGCGGACCCTTACGTCGAGCGGCTGATGGAGGCCTTCGCCTTCCTCACCGCCCGGGTTCAGCTCAAGCTTGACGCGCAGTTCCCTCGCTTCACCAATCATCTGTTGGAAGCGGTCTATCCCCACTATCTGACGCCGACGCCGTCCATGACGGTGGTGCAATTCCGCCCCGACCTGTCCGAAGGGGCACTGGCCACCGGCTTCACCATTCCGGCCCGCGAGACGGTGCTGCGCAGCGTCATCGGCAAGGGTCAGGGCACCGCATGCGAGTACCGCACAGCGCATGATGTGACGCTGTGGCCACTGGAGGTGACCCACGCCGAGTATCTGCCAACCGCCGGAGCGGTGACCGCGCTCGATGTGCCGGACAGCCGCGGCGTGCGCGCCGGCCTTCGGCTGCGGCTGAAGGCGACTGCCGGACTGACGTTCGACCAGATGGCGCTTGACCGGCTGCCGCTGTTTTTGTCCGGTGGCGGTGCGGTGGCGGTGGCGATGTACGAACAGCTTCTCGGCAACGCCGTCGCCATGGTGGTCCGTCCGGCCAAGCGTCCGGCACCATGGCAGGACGTTCTGCGCCCCTCGGCGCTGGCCCGCGTTGGCTTTGCGGGGGAGCAGGCGCTGCTGCCGAGAGTGCCGCAATCGTTCGACGGGTACCGACTGCTTCACGAATATTTCGCCTTTCCCGAGCGCTTCCTGTTCGTCGAGCTGCTCGACCTGGCCCGGTCGGTGCGGCGCTGCACAGTGGATGAACTGGAGATCATCATCCTCTTCGACCGCGCGAACCGGCGGCTGGAGGGCGTGGTCGACAAGCAGAACGTCGCCCCGTTCTGCGCGCCGGCGATCAACCTGTTCCCGCGCCGCGCCGATCGCATCCATCTGAACACCCGCGACACTGAGCACCACATCGTCCCTGACCGCACGCGTCCGCTCGATTTCGAGGTGCATTCTGTGCTGTCGGTGATGGGCTATGGTGTCGGGGCGGAGGGCGAGCAGGAATTCCGGTCATTCTACGCCACGCATGACCGCCACGCCGATTCCGTCGGGCACGCCTTCTACGCGCTGTCGCGCCAGCCGCGCGTGCTGTCGGCCCGGCAGCGGCGTGTTGGCCCGCGGTCCAGCTATATCGGCTCGGAGGTGTTCGTTTCCCTGGTGGATGCCGAGCAGGCGCCGTATAGCCACAGCCTGCGCCAACTCGGCGTGACGACGCTGTGCACCAACCGCGACCTGCCCCTGCACATGCCGGTGGGCAAGCTCAACACCGATTTCTCCATGGACCAGGGCGCGCCTGTCGACACCATCCGCTGCCTTGCTGGACCGACCAAGCCGCGTCCCTCCACCGCCGAGGGAGAGACGGCCTGGCGGCTGATAAGTCACCTGTCGCTCAATTATCTCTCGCTGATCAATACCGATGAGCAGCGCGGTGCAGGCGCCCTGCGGGAGCTGCTGTCGCTGTACGCCGACATGGGTGACGCGGTGTGGCGCAAGCAGATCGAGGGCGTACGCCGTGTTGCCTCCCGCGCCATCGTGCGTCGCGTCCCACATCCCGGCGCGCTGCTCCACGCGCGCGGCCTGGAGATGACGGTTTCGTTTGACGAGCACGCCTTCGATGGCAGCGGCATCTTCCTGCTCGGCGCCGTCCTGGAGGAGTTCTTCGCCAAGCATGTCTCGCTGAACAGCTTTACCGAGACAGTGATCCACAGCACCGAACGTGGGGAGGTGATGCGATGGCCAGCGCGGATCGGCCGCCGCAATCTGTTGTGAGCCTGCTGGCCGCGGTGGCGGCCGAGCCTCATCGGTTCGGCCTCTTCCACGCGCTGCGGCTGCTGGAGTGCGCCAACCGTGACCGGCCCCGGCTTGGCCGGCCGGAAACGCGCGTGGTGGACGAGCCGGTACGGCTGGGGCAGGAGCCGTCGCTTGACTTCGCCCCATCGACATTGGCCCGCATCAAACATGACGAGGGCGCCCTGCGGTCCTGGCTGCTGGTGTATGGCTTTGGCGTGTTTGGCCCGAACGGCCCATTGCCGCTGCACCTGACCGAGCACGTGCTGGAGCGGCGCCGCTTCCACGGCGACGACACCGTCGCCCGCTTCGCCGATATGTTCCATCACCGCCTGATCTCGCTGTTCTACCGAGCCTGGGCCAATGCAGAGCCGACGGTCAGCCATGACCGGCCGGACGCGGACCTTTTCGGCACGTACATCGCCTCGTTGATCGGGTTCGGCATGCCGTCGCTGCGCGACCGTGATGCGCTTCCCGACGCCGTGCGGCTGCACTTCGCCGGTCGCCTTACCCCCCAGTCGCGCAACCCGGAAGGGCTGCAGGCGATGATTTCCGCCTATTTCGGCATGACCGCCGCGGTCCAGGAGTTCGTCTGCGCCTGGATGGCCTTGCCTGCGGACATCCGTTGGCGGCTCGGTGACCCGCGGCTGGGGCGGCTGGGCGACGGCATGCCCGTCGGAAGTCGGGTGCGCGACGCGCAGCACCGTTTCCGCATCCAGCTCGGGCCGATGGGCATGGCGGATTACCAGCGCATGCTGCCCGGCGGGCGCAGCCTGGAGCGGCTGGTGGCCATGGTGCGCGGCTATGTCGGTGATGAGTTCGCCTGGGACGTCCAGCTCGTTCTGACGGCCCGCGCGGTGCCGCCCCTGCGGCTCGACGGATCGAACCGGTTGGGCTGGACGTCCTGGCTGAACCGCAGCCCGGTCGTGCCCGACGCCGACGATCTCGTCCTCGCCCCTGTCGCGCCGCGCGCCGCCGCATCCGGATAGGACGCTTTTCCAACCGATGACACTGCGTCTGACCATGATTGGCACGGACCGCTTCCGATGATCGCAGGAGACTGACCATGGCCGGGATTAGCCGCGTTTCTCTGTTTGGCAAGCTCACCCCGCCGGCGTACCGCGCCATTGAAAGCGCGACCGTCTTCTGCAAGTTGCGGGGCAACCCGTACGTCGAGCTGGTGCACTGGCTCCATCAGGTCTTGCAGTTGCAAGACAGTGACCTGCACCGCATCGTTCGGCGCTTCGACCTCGACCCGGGCCGGCTGGCCCACGATTTCTTGGAGAACCTCGACAGACTCCCGCGGGGCGCGTCCTCGATCAGCGACTTCTCGCCGCAGATCGAGGACGCGACGGAGCGCGGCTGGATCGTCGCCTCGCTGATGTACAAGGCGCCGCGGGTCTCCACCGGGCACCTGATCATCGGCATCCTCCAATCCCCGGGCCTGCGCAATGCGCTGCCAGCGCTGTCGCGCGAGTTTGCCAAGATCACGCTCGATACGCTGACGGACGAGTTCGTCACGCTTGTCGATGGCTCACCGGAGGCGATGCCAGCCGACAGTGTGGACTGCGGCGGTGCCGCGCCTGGTCAAGCCAGCGGCGCCATGGCGCCGGCCGCTATGGGCAAGCAGGAGGCGCTGGCCAAATTCTCAGTCGATCTTACCGACAAGGCGCGCAAGGGCGAGATCGACCCCATCGTCGGGCGCGACGACGAGATCCGCCAGATCGTCGACATCCTGATGCGCCGCCGCCAAAACAACCCGATTCTGACCGGCGAGGCCGGCGTCGGCAAAACCGCGGTGGTCGAGGGCTTCGCGCGGCGCATCGTTGCCGGCGACGTGCCACCACCGCTGAAAAACGTGATGCTGCGCACGCTGGACGTCGGCCTCCTTCAAGCCGGCGCCAGCATGAAGGGCGAGTTCGAGAACCGCTTGCGCCAGGTCATCGAGGAGGTTCAGGCATCGCCCAAGCCGATCATCCTGTTCATCGATGAGGCGCACACCCTGATCGGCGCCGGCGGCGCCGTCGGCACCGGCGACGCCGCCAACCTGCTGAAGCCGGCGCTGGCCCGCGGCACCCTGCGCACCATCGCCGCCACCACCTGGGCGGAGTACAAGAAGTATTTTGAAAAGGATCCGGCGCTGGTCCGCCGCTTCCAGGCCATCCAGGTCGAGGAGCCGGGTGAGGAAAAGGCCATCTTAATGATGCGGGGCCTGACCTCCGCCCTGGAGACGCATCACAAGGTGCAAATTCTCGACGAGGCCCTGGAGGCGGCGGTCCGCTTGTCGCACCGCTACATTCCGGCCCGCCAGCTTCCTGACAAGGCGGTCAGCCTCCTCGATACGGCCGCAGCGCGTGTCGCCATCAGCCAGCATGCCGTGCCGGCCGAGGTCGATGACAGCCGCCGTCACATCGAGGCACTGCGCACCGAGCTGGAAATCATCGCCCGCGAGGCTGCCGTGGGCATCGACACCAGCCACCGCGGCGCCGAGGCCGAGGAGAAGCTCACCGCCGAAACTGACCGGCTGGCCGAGCTGGAGGCCCGCTGGCAGGCGGAAAAGGCGCTGGTGGACCATATCCTGGGGCTGCGCACCCGGCTGCGCAGCGGTGGTGGCGCGGTGGAGGGAACCGGATCCGAGCTGGAGGCCCGCGTGGACGCCACCCAGCCGGCGGGACAGACCGAACAGGAGCGTGACGCCTTGCTGGCCGAGCTGAAGCAGCGTCAGGCTGAGTTGGCCGCGCTGCAGGGCGAGACGCCGCTGATCCTGCCGACGGTGGACGAGCAGGCCATCGCCTCGGTCGTCGGCGATTGGACCGGCATTCCGGTCGGTCGCATGGTGAAGAATGAAATCGAGACCGTGCTGAAGCTGGCCGACACGCTGAACCAGCGCGTCATCGGCCAAAGCCATGGGCTGGAGATGATTGCCAAGCGTATCCAGACGTCGCGCGCCAAACTCGACAACCCGAACAAGCCGGTCGGCGTCTTCCTGCTATGCGGCCCCAGCGGCGTCGGCAAGACCGAGACCGCGCTGGCGCTGGCCGAGACCTTATACGGTGGCGAGCACAACGTCATCACCATCAACATGAGCGAGTTCCAGGAGGCGCACACCGTCTCCACGCTCAAGGGGGCGCCTCCGGGCTATGTCGGCTATGGCGAGGGCGGCATTCTGACCGAGGCAGTGCGCCGCAAACCCTATTCGGTCGTGCTGTTGGACGAGGTGGAGAAGGCCCACTCCGACGTCCACGAAATCTTCTTCCAAGTGTTTGACAAGGGCGTCATGGAGGACGGCGAGGGCCGGCTGATCGATTTTAAGAACACGCTGATCCTGCTGACCTCCAACGTCGGCAGCGACCTCATCATGAACCTGTGCCGCGACCCCGAGCTGATGCCGGACCCGGATGCAATCGCCAAGGCGTTGCGGCAGCCGCTCCTGACGGTGTTCCCGGCCGCACTGCTCGGCCGCATCGTCACCATCCCCTACCATCCGCTGACCGACGAGATGATCGGCAACATCATCCGCCTGCAGCTTGACCGCATCCAGAAGCGCGTCCGGCAGACCCACCGTATACCCTTTACCTACGATGATGAGGTGGTGACGCTTATCGCCAGCCGGTGCCGTGAGCTGGAAAGCGGCGGCCGCATGATCGATGCTATTCTGACCAACACCATGCTGCCGGCCATCTCCAACGCCATGCTCGGCCGACTGCTCGAAGGGAGCAGTGTGGCGCGCGTTCACGTCAGTGTCCGTGACAAGGACTTCTGGTATGATTTCGATTGAGGCCAAGCCAGGGCAACACCCCAGTCTGATGCTGCATCCAGAGTGTGAGGCAGTATGCTGAAACAGGCCCAGCGTGACGTTGCCGTGTCCTCGCCGCTCGGCGAGGATGCCCTCGTGTTCCGGCGCATGGTGGCGGTGGAGCAGGTCAGCCAGCTCTTCTCCTTCGAGGTCGAGCTCCTGACCGCACGTCCGAAAGTCGATTTCTACGCCGTGCTCGGCCAGGACATGACCGTCCGTGTTGCCACTGATTCCGGCGAGCGGCACTTCAACGGCTTTGTCGCGTCATTCGGCCATGCCGGCTCGCAAGGGCGCTACGGTCTGTACAAGGCCACTTTGAGGCCGTGGCTGTGGTTCCTCACCCGCAACCGTGACTGCCGCATTTTCCAGGACATGACGGTGCCTGACATCGTCAAGGCGCTGCTGCGCGAACATGGCTTCACCGACATCGTCGACCGCCTGTCCGGCAGCTACGAGCCTTGGGAATATTGCGTCCAGTATCAAGAGAGCGATTTTGCGTTCCTCAGCCGCCTGTTGGAGCATGAAGGCATCTATTATTATTTCACCCACCGCAACGGCGCGCACGCGCTGGTGCTGGGCGACGGTGTCGGGGCTCACGACCATCTGAAGCCGAGCCACAGACTGCGCTTCAACCCTGAGCAGGGGCAACGCGGCAAGCTTGGCGGGGTTGAGGCCTGGACGGTCAGCCGCGAAGTGACGGGCGGCGCCTACACGTTGGACGACTTCGACTTCGAGCGGCCGAAGGCGCAGCTTCGCACCACCCTGTCGGCGCCGCGCCCGCACGCGCTGTCCGGCATGGAGGTGTTCGAGTATCCCGGCGATATGGCCTACATGAAGGCGGGGTCGCGCAGCAGCATCGGCCAGGCCACGGTCCGCCACCGCATGGAGGAACTCAAGAGCCGACACGAGCACATCGAGGCAGCGACCACCGTGCGCGAGCTGGCCTGCGGTCAGCTCTTCTCGCTCACCCATCATCCCAACGCCGAGCAGAACCGGGAATATCTTGTGCTCTCGGCCGTGACCGAGGTGGTGTCTGACGAATTCGAGGCGAATAGCGGCAGCGGCGGCGAACCCTATGCGTGTCACTTCACCGTGCTGAGCAGTCAGGAGCAGTACCGACCGCCGCGGCTGACGCCGCTGCCCGTGATGCGTGGTCCGCAGACCGCCATCGTCAGCGGCAAGCCCGGCGAGGAGATCTGGACCGACAAGTACGGTCGCATCAAGGTGCGCTTCCACTGGGACCGCAATGGCAAGGCGGACGAAACCAGTTCGTGCTGGATCCGCGTCGCCCAGTCCTGGGCCGGAAAGCGCTGGGGCGCTCAGTTCCTGCCTCGCATAGGCCAAGAGGTGATCGTCGATTTCCTCGACGGCGACCCCAACCGCCCGGTCGTGACGGGCAGCCTGTACAACGGCGACGCCATGCCGGCCTTCGACCTGCCGGAGAACGCCACCCAGTCCGGATTGCGGACCAATACGGTCAAGGGGGCCGGTGCCAATGAGCTGCGCTTCGAGGACAAGAGCGGCAAGGAACAGATCTTCATCCACGCCCAACGCAACCAGGATAACCGGGTTAAGAACGATCTGCTGGAGTGGATTGGCAACGAGCGGCATCTCGTCGTGGTCAAGGACCAACTTGAGAAGGTCAAGGCCGACAAACACCAGACCGTGGACGGCGACCACAATGAGAAGATCGGCGGCACGGCGTCGCTCACCGTTGGCGAGGAACTGCATGAGAGGGTTGGGCAGAACGCCGCCCTCCAGGCCGGTATGGACATCCACCTGAAGGCCGGCATGAACCTTGTGCTGGAAGCCGGGGTGATGGTCACCCTCAAGGTCGCCGGCAGCTTCATCACCATCGGACCGAGCGGCGTCACCATCAGCGGTCCTATGGTGTTGATCAACAGCGGCGGCTCCGCCGGATCGGGCAGCGGCGCCAATCCCGACGCGCCGAAGCCGCCGAAGGAGGCTGCCGGCGCCACACCCGGCAGCGCCACCACAATTGACGAGAAGCCGAAATACACGACGCCGGTTCAGCCCCTCAGCTCACATCCTGCCGCCAGGCAGCTGAAGGAGGCCTACAAGGACGCTGCGCCGTTCTGTGCCCAGCGCGAGGCGGCGCCCAAGGCCACAAGCGCCGACGGGAACGGGGAGGGGGCATGATCGCCGAAACCGCATCCCGCGCGCTCAAAGCGGCTCTGTATGGTCAGGCGCTGCCGGTGTTCGCCGTGATCGACGGCGCCGGCTGCCCAGCGCTGCTGCCGATGCTGGAGCGCCATGGCCTTGAGTTCGCCTGCCTTTACCGCGGCGAGCTGGAACCGGAGCTGATGGAGGCGGCCCCCCATCTGGCGAGGCTTGATCCTGATTCTCCATTCACCCAATGGTTTCTCAGCGAGGGCTGGGGCAGGCATTGGGGCATCTTCCTGCTGGCGGACGCCACACTGAGCGAGATCCGGCGCCACCTGCGCCGTCTGATCTTGGTGCGTCTGCCGGACCACCAGGTGGTCTATTTCCGCTTCTACGACCCGCGCGTCCTGCGCACCCACCTGCCGACCTGCACGCCCGAGGAGGCTCGGCAGTTTTTTGGACCCGTGCAGACCATTCTGGCCGAGGCTGAGGAGGCCACGTCGCTGCTGCGCATGGTCCAGGGGCCTGCCGGCGTCTTGGTGGCGCACCTTCCACTGGGCGCCTGATGAGTGCATCGACATGAGAGGGAGGACGAACACCATGAAAAGGGTCTTGATCACGGTTCTTGCGGTCGGTGCGCTGGTGTTCGCGGCGGAACGGCCGGCGCGTGCTGCCGACGGCGACACCATGCTGTACAGCGACATCATCCGGAGCCTGACGCCAAAGCCGCGGAGCAGTGGCAAGATGCGCGGCCTCGCGCTCGGCACCGGCGTTGCCGCTCCGGCGCCGGCGCGCGCTGTACTGCCAAAGATCAGTCTTCAGGTGGAATTCAACTTCAACTCGGCCACCCTGTCGCCGAAGGCGACTGCGCAGCTGAACGAGTTGGGCCAAGCGCTCACTTCCTCGGAGCTGTCCGGTTATCGCTTTCAGCTCACCGGCCACACCGACGCGGTGGGCAAGGCGGAGTACAACCTCGCCCTGTCGCAGCGCCGCGCCCAGGCGGTCCGTGACTATCTGGCCAAGGAGTTCGGCATCCGCCGGGACCGCCTGAAGACCGCCGGGCGTGGCTCGCAGCAGCTCGCCGACCCGTCCGACCCGACCAGTCAGATCAACCGCCGCGTCGAGATCATCAATCTTGGTGGCTGATCATGCCGTTCCAGGTCGTCAACACGGCCACGCTTCAGTGCAGCTTCGGGCTGGCACCGGCCGTCCTCACCGTGCTTGCGCAGTGGCGTGAGCTGTGCGGTAACCAGCCAGCGGCCAACATCATGGACCACAAACCGCTGGTGAACATTGGTTCATTCGGCATGTGCACCAGCCTTGCCAACCCTACCGTCGCCTCGGCCACTGCCGCGGCGATGGGGGCGTTGACGCCGATGCCTTGCATCCCGGCGACCATGGCGCCTTGGGTTCCCGGCAGTCCGACGGTGATCCTCGGCACTCAACCGGCGTTGAACAACAGCTCGAAATGCATGTGCAACTGGGGCGGGGTGCTTTCCATCGTCAATCCTGGGCAGATGACCACACAGATCCCTTGAGCCTTGTCTGCCCTGAGCATCGGTGTCCGGTGACGCTTTTCGGCACCGTCTGCCGCGTCGCAGGGACTATCGAGGAGTGGCACCGATCATGAGAAACCCCATCGTCGCTGTCCTGTCGTTGCCTGTCACCCTTGTGGTTCCCACCGCCACCCTCAGCCAGGGGGCGGCCGCTACGGGCATGATGCGGAACCAATCGGGAAGCCTCAACAAATCGGTCAGTCGTCAGACCCCAGAGGCCTTGAACCGGCAGAAGGCCTGGGCCGGCACTCCCGCGCGTGGTCACGCGCTCGTTCACCAATTTTCGAGCTCAGCCGTCGTTGAACGCGTCGATGAACGTCCGCGTGCCTGGGGAGAGCACGTTGTCCGCCTTCCCCGCGCCGGATGCTGACGACTGGCACGCAGCCTCGCACCAGGGGCAGGCCGACGAGTGTGGGTGGGTGTGATAAACGTCCTCTGAGCGTATCTGCACAAACACACAAAATAGGAGAAAGCATGCCGTCGCACGAATACCTAATCACAAACTACAGTCGACTCATTGATCAGAAGAAGATACTGTGTGGAACACAAAGCGCTCCTTGAGCACATTGCGGCTGATCTTGAGGGCGATCTGTCCGAGGAGCGGTTGCTGGAAGTGCGTGGCGTCTTCGCGCTCGCCTGCCTGCTGCCAGCAAACATCATCATGAACGCGATCACGCCGGGCCTCAAGCTGGCGACAGGATCCTTCGCCTTCTTGGTCAAGCAGGTATACGACAAGCTTGCCAAAAGTGGCACGCACTATTCCGGTAGCGAGAAGACGGCCATTGAGATCGCCAAGAATGCCGCCATCGACGCTCTCAAGTCCTCAAACAAGTCAGAATTCATTCCAGCGGTGAATGTCTTCGTCGGCATGTATTATGATACAATGTCAATTATCGAGTTCCAGCGCAATGCGCAGGACACCCGCAACCAGACTATCGAGGCCCAGCGCCAACTCAGATGGCAGGTTTCTAAGCTCAATCGCGAAATAATGCTCAATGAAACGCGGATCAACCATATCGTGGAGCAGGCAATATTCAAGATGAACGTGGCGTAATCGAGCTCGTCTTTGATCTCATCACCTGTCACCACAGCCTCTATGCCGGACTCGTATCAGGTTTGACCTCAAGCGGAAAAATGACGGTCAGCTCCATAGTCCTGCGACAAGGTTATTCGTGCAGCAAGGTAACCGCCAATCAGTTCCGGCTGCTCATCCACACCATCGCCTATTGGCTGATGCACACCTTGCGCGGCTTGGCGCCCAAGACATCGTTCTGGCGCAAGACGCAGTTTGACAAGCTGCGTCTCGGCCTCATCAAAATGGCGGCGTAGGTCACCGAGATGGTGACGCGCATCAAGGTGTCGCTGCCGACCAGCGTCTCCACCAGAAAAGCCTCACAGTGCTGGGTGCCCCGCACCGTCAAGCTGCCGCCTTGACCGTCGGAGCGACATCCCCCCGAATGACCCCATCCCGGCAAACCCCGCAGAGCGCGCCCACGACGCCACCCGTTGGCACGCCTCCACACGGCCCCGTCACCACCTTTATGAATGATCCGGGTTAATAGCTCGCGCTGATGGTGAAGAATCCTCGCAAGCCCCGACCGCGATCACTGCTGATCGGGCGCTGCAGGGGCTTGGCAAGTTCGAAAGTCGCGCCGAGGGTCTCGTTGATGGCTAGGCGCACGCCGGCGCCGGCGGAGGACAGCGACTGCTGGCCGTGGCGCGGCCCGTCCTCGTAATTCCAGACGGAGCCGTGATCAACGAACAGGTAAAGGTGCGACCGACGCAGTGCATCGATCTCCAGCGGCGGCGCGTATTGGAGCTCCAGGCGGCCGGCGACGCCCTTGTCGCCGGACACCTCGGACGGGTCGTAGCCGCGCCCCCAGACGCCACCGCCGAAGCCGAACTCCTCCGAAGACAGCAGCTGATGCGGCGTCCATTGCGCCTCTACCGCCGCCATTAGCCGGATTTCGTCAGTCAGCGGGTGGTCGTGCGTGACCCCCGCTGTCACTTTGAAGAAGTCGCTGCGCCCGCCGGCCCGGCTCAGATTGGCGGAGCCAGTGCGGCTGGCGTTGAGCACATCCAACCCTTTCGAGATCTCCGCGTGCAGCAGGTTGGCGCCACCGAACGCGTCAGCAAAATCGTACGTCGAGCCGAGGGTGAACACGCGCAGCCGGTCCTCCGACAGCGGGTTGCTTTGCGCCCTGGTGGTGTAATTGCGGATTGAGAATTCGGCGTTAAGCCGCAAGGTCTCCGAACGGCTGCGGATCACCGGATAGCTGCCACCGAGGCGAAGGCCGCTGTTCCGGCTGTCGAGTTGGAATGCGCTGACCGAGCCACCCGGCTCGGACCAGGTGCGGCGGGCACCGAGGTAAACGGTCGCGCCCTCGTTTCCAACCGGCAACTCCTCAGTTACGTCGATATAGCGCAGTTCGTTTATATTCGCCGGCGTAACGACGCCGCGCACGATGGTGCGCTCGAAAAGACCGGTCTGGTCGGTGATCTCGACGGTACCGTCGAGTTGGAGTGGCCCGATGGCGCGCGAGCCGCGGTTGTCGAGCGTGATGGAGGCGCCGATCGGCCGGCGCTCTAAGACGAAAATCAGGTCGGAGCCGCCGTTCGTCCCCGGTGCCGGTTGGAGCACGGTGCGCGCCGTTACCCCCGAGAGGTCGTCGACGAGCAGCACGTAGCGCTCTAGGTCCTTCAGGCGCAGCGGGCGCGACGCCTTGATCTTGTCGCCATAGCCGGCCAGCAGACCGAGCCGGTCGGCAAAGGGCGCGCCCTCAAACCGAACATCGTTGATGTAGCCTTCTACGACCTGGAGGCGCACCGCGCCGCCCTGGATGCGCTGGGGTGGCAGCACCGCCTGGGACAGGATGTAGCCATCAGCACGAAGCTTTGCCGTGACGGCGTCACGCAGTCCGTAGAGGTCGAGCAGCGTGATCTCGCGACCGATCAGGGGCTCGTACAGCGGTCTCAGATCGGCATCGCTGTAGACCGTGTTGCCGTCAAAGCCGACCGAGGACAGCGTGAGCCGGATGGACTTGGCCCGGTCTGGCGGCGGCAGCTGCTCCGGCATGGGTACGACGATCTCGGGAGCGGACTGTGGTGTGGGCACGGGCTGGAACCGCTGCTCCACCCGCCCGGGGTCGGCAGGGCCGGGAAGGGCCTGGGCCACAGCCTCAGCCGATGGGCTAAGGGTCAACAGCGCGGGCGCTACCGCGCCCAAGACAAATGCGGCAACAGTTGTTTTCACCACAGATAACCTCCCCCCAAGCGAAAGTAATAGACAATAAATTTGTCCTATTGCATTGCTAAAAGTCTACAGCTGCCCGCCGAGGTCAAGCAAGCGGCGACCAGAAAGCCCACCGTTGGTGTTGGGGGTTGGTGCTGTGCCAATGCGACCCGAATGCGCTCCGTAGCCTCTGAAATCCTTTGTGCGTTGACCTGAGCGACACATCGCCGCCACCGGTCAACGTTCGGTCGCAGCGACTGTCCCAGTAACAGCCGCGCGACCGCTTTTCGATGTGCAGTGCGGACGCGTCCGGCAACGCGGTGCGACTCGGCAGGAGCATCACGGCCCGTGCGATCCTTGGTGCTCAGGACCGGCATCGGTCACTTGCCCTTCTGGTTTTCGATGGAGCGGTGGATCGTCTCTTCCGAGACGCTGCCGACCGTTGCGGCAAAATAGCTGCGGGACCAGAGCGTCGGAAGCCTGGAGCGCAGCGCCGGGAACTCGTCACGAAGACCCCGGCTGGACTTTCCCTTCAGGCGATTGACGATTTCAGCAACGCCGAGCGTAGGATCGGCTTCAACAAAGACGTGACCATGATCGGGCATGACGTCCAGCGCGTGGACCGTCATATCGTACGCGGACGCCACTTCGCCAAGAACTTGCCTAAGCCGGCGGTCAATCGGAGGCGTCAGGACGGGGCGCCGGTGTTTCGGGCACCATACGATGTGGTACGTCAGCGAAAATACCGCCCCGGCGTTCTTCGCAGAGCGCATCGTCCTGCAAGAGAGTCTGCTTCCGCCAGAAACCTAACGCAACAGCAAAGGAGGCGCGGCTTCCGCTGCCGGCTTAAGCCGGCAGTCCCCGCCACGAAATCATGTTGGCGTCCTCAAGGCGAACGGGTCGGAACGGCCCGATGCGGAGTCATGACCGCGAAATCACCTCCATGCGCAGAATGGGGGCGGTGGTTCATATCTGCGAACATCCTTTGGTGCGATTGGATAGGATAGAGAGGGACAAGCGGCAGCCTTGCTCTCGCTGGCAAGGGGGCGAGCTTTGCACAG
Source organism: Azospirillum sp. A1-3 (assembly GCF_023806445.1). Lineage (NCBI taxonomy): Bacteria > Pseudomonadati > Pseudomonadota > Alphaproteobacteria > Rhodospirillales > Azospirillaceae > Azospirillum > Azospirillum sp. A1-3. The sequence goes on along the minus strand of NZ_JAMSLU010000007.1, from coordinate 521,903 downwards.
TGCAAAGCCGCCAAACAATCTAAAATTAAAAGTTGCTAGGATCGGTTGACGAGGCGTGCAATCCGCGGTCACAGTGGAAAGATCGGGCGCCAGTCCTCCCAGTGGTGGAGAGGTTCGGCGGGTCTTTCTCGGACCTTGGGAGGCGGTGCGCGTGAAAACGCTCGTTGTGATGAACGAGAAGGGGGGCGTGGGGAAAACCACCATTGTTGCCCATGCCGGCTGGTACTTCGCCGAGCGCGTGGCCACCCTGGTCATCGACCTCGATCAGCAGGGCAATCTTACCACCACATTGGGGAGCCATGTCAGTTCTGTGGACAGTGTGGCGCTGTTCGCCGCCCCCACCCGCGTACCCGCCGTCGGCCGGCTCACCGTTGCCCGTTCCACCCGAGCCTTGCTTGGGGTTGAGGGGGTCAATCATGCCTGCATTGAGACCTTCCGTGACAGCCTCGCTGCCATGGCCGGTGACTATGCCATCTGTGTGATCGACACCCCGCCTGCGCTGACTGTCCGCAGCTTTGGCGCGCTGTTGGCCGCCGACGCTGTGCTGGCCCCCATCGGCATCAACGACTATTCCATCCAAGGGGTGGCGGAGCTGCTGCGCGCCATCAAGGGGGTGGCACACCACTACCGCCGCCCTGAACCGACATTTCTCGGTCTGCTGCCCTCCGTGTTTGATCGCAAGAGCCGGCGCGAGCGTGCGTTGTTTGAAAGTTTGGCCGCCCAGGCTGGCAAGCTGCTGTTCCCTGGCATCGTTGCCAAGCGGGATCTCTATGCCCGGGCCGTCAGTGAAGGCCAGCCGGTGTGGGCACTTCCCAGCAGTGCAGCCCGTGAGGCCGGACAGGAAATCCGCCACGTCTTCGATGAGGTGGCCCGGCGTATGGAGATCGACCCATGAGCAAATCCACCCCGTCCACCACCGTGCGTGCCGCCTTCGCCGCGGCCGCCTTCAGCAATCTGCGGGCTGCGGCCGGCGAGGGGCAGGGTGAGGCCTTGCGCCTGCTCATCGCCGACATCGATGAAGACCCCGACCAGCCGCGCAGCCATTTCGACAGCGAGGAGCTGGCCAGCCTCGCTGCCTCGATCAAAGCCTATGGCGTGGTGCAGCCGATCATCGTGCGCCCGTCGGTGGCGGGGCGCTACCGGTTGGTCGTTGGCGCGCGGCGGCTGCGTGCCAGCAAACTGGCCGACATGATCGACATTCCAGCGCTGTTGCGGCCGGTCAGCGATGACGGATTCGCCGTCCAACTGATCGAGAACCAGCAGCGCATCCGCCTGTCCAATTCCGACCTGGCCGCTGCCGTCTCCCGGCTGGCTGGGGAGGGAAAGCGCAGCGCCGACATTGGCATCATTTGTGCTCTAAAGGAGTATCAGGTCGCCGCCTTTCGACAGGTCGAGCATTTTCCACCGGCGCTGCGCCAGCGTCTGGATGAGGCCGACATCCGCGCGCTCTATGAGCTCTATCGCCAATGGTGCAAGACCCCCGAACCCCTGCTTGCCGCCCTCCCGGATGAGGACAGCCCGCTGACCGTGACAGAGGCCCGCCGGATCATTGCAAGGATCACCGGTCGGTCGACCAACAGCCCAAGACCCGATCAACCGCCGCCCATGCCATCAAAGCCACCAGCGCTTGCCACAGGAGATGACGGCCACGGGGCTGCAGCCCTGCGTGGCAACCCGGACAGCCGGGGGCTCGCGGCCGATGCCAGCCGACAGCGGGCAAAGCCAATGGTGCGGGAGCCTGCTGCCCCGCGGCAGTCCTGTTCCGCTCCGGCCGATACCGCGACCGCTCCCGTCTTTCTCGTGGTGGCGGATGATGGCGTGTCCGGCCGTCTGGTGGTCGACCAACGGGCTGGGCGCTCTGGTGCGGCGTTGGTGGCCTATGCCGATGGAGTGCGAGAAGTCGATGTCACCACGCTGCGCATCTTGGCTGTTGGGTGATGCCTGTTGGGCGTGAGGTGGCAAGCGGGCAAGACACAGGAGTGGAGGAAAGGAGGAGAGGGGGGGCAGGATAGGGGCGCTGGTAGCAGGTTTTAAACGCGGCCGCTCGCGCAACATGAGCTGTGACACCGCGTCTTGAGGAGACCGCCCTGCCAGTGGGTACGATCGCCTGAACTCAGGCAGCCAGAAGGGCTTGAGTATCAGGCGGCTTCACGGACGCTTTCCGGCGGTCGGCTGACCTCACCACGGCCAACATCTTGCCCTTGAAATAGGGGATCGTCAGACGTGGGTCGGCGGGGGCACCCCGGCTCCCGGATTGGTACGGGTCGAAGGCCCGCACCCGTCGCTCACCGACCCCGCGCATGAGGTGCCACGTCATCTTATAGGAGACGCCCACCATCTCCGACAGTTTCACGGCGGAGATGGCCTGATCGACGCAACGATCAGGGGATGGCTTGCGCCCAGGTGAGCAGCGGCAGGTGGGGGCGGTGCATTGGGGTGCCCGCCGTGACCGAGACCTGACGGTGAGAGGCGGTCCAGTCTCAACGCCGCACGTGAGCCAGCAGGCGTGATCCACGCAGTCCGCAGGCTGGGCAGGCCGGACCGTCCGACCAGCGGACGCGCTCAAACCACGCTTGCGCGGTGTCCTCATTGGCGAACAGGTCATGGAAAGCGCGGAGCGTCAGAGCGGCTGCGTTCGTGGTTCGTTTTGAGGATTCGTGCCAACCTTTCAAGGCGATAGGCCCGCTGCCAGTTATCCCGGCTCACCAACTGAGCTGAACCTCAGGCTCTGCTTCGGGTGTCGGAATCGCGCCACGTGGACTTTCCCTGTCCAGAATAGGTCGGTGGGGAGTGTGGACAGCCGAGAATGACGGGACGTATCTTTGTGGACGGCGGCGCGACTGCTTGGTCACGTTCGGCGTGATCATCCACGGAACGGCCGGTTGGAGGACGGGCATGGGCGACATCTTGGGCTATGCGCGGGTTTCCACCGGCGACCAGGATGCTGCCGGCCAGACGCTGCGGCGGGAGCGGGCCGGCGCCTTGACCGCCTTCATTGACATGTGCTCAGGCAAGGCGACGGTCCGGCCGGGGGGAGGTGTTGCTCGCCTCCGCGCGATGTGGTGACACGGTGGCCGTCATTCACCTTGACGGCCTCGGCGGGTTGCGCGGCGACCTGCTGGCGCCGGCCATGCTGAAGGAGCGCAAGCATCGGCCTGCTCAGCCCGGAAGAGAGGATCGACACCATCTCGGTCGTCCAGATCCGCAGCAAACGCCCGGGGCGGCAGCCCATCAGGACGGACAAGATCAAGGCGGCACTGACGCAGGAAGAGGGGGCCTGTCGCCAGCCGAGGTCGGCAAACAGCTGAGGGTGGGACGCTCCATCCTCGGGCAGGACATCAGCATGGCAGGAAGCCAGGGGCCAACCACTCCTTCCTGACCAGCATCAGGCCAGATACCGATCAATCCACAATCGTGGCTCGTTTGAACTCAGCGTTGTGTTCTCGAACAAATATAACGATGTCCTCTTTCTAGTGAGTCGATCCAGACGGATCGTATTGTACTACATACGTAAAGATCCGTCTGGTGCACGCCACTAGTTGTAGGGGGCGCCCTGTGGAAATTGCGCGTGAGGGTGGAGCTACCTCAGAGACGTGTTAATCAGCTGAGACAGAGAGTCTCCTTATGGAGATTAACACTATCGCGCCAGCCACCATTCCTGACGAAACTATATTTCACTAATGATGAAGTGTACTATAATTTTTGAAGTGGCTGGGGGGTACAAGGAGGAGGTGGTAAAGTGGTTGCACTTCTGGATTGGAAGCTAAACCATCGTGGGTCACCACAGGCAAAAATCGCCTCTGCCGCATTGTTTTGGTTAGGAACACATTACGGCTACGGATCAAAGTCAGCAAACGCTTTGGATGGTGCTTATGGCACTCCTCAAGGGAACAAAGCAATCGATTGTTCTGGGTTTGTGACGAAAGTCTATGCAGAAGTCTTTAACAACCCACAGCTATCCGTTCTTAGCATGAACGCAGCATCTATTAGGGTATCGCATCTGTTCAAGACGGTTAGCATTCCGGAACTTGGCGACGTTGTATCCTGGGATGGTCACTGCGGAATTGTGATAGATCCGTTAGCCGGAAAGTTCATTGGAGCGCAAACATCAACTGGTGTTGCGATAGCAAGCTACTGCACTGGATACTGGGCAACAAGAGCGGGAAGGATTTTTCGACGTTGGCACGAATTCTGATGGGGTCCGGTATTTCGTTATTTACTCGGAGAAATACGGGTGGTTTTCAGGCAGTTATCAGGAATTGAAGTGAAAGCTGCGGCACTTCGAGCTTTCTTCCCTAAGGAATGGCTCACCCCGTAACGTGTGACAGGAACAGGGGGAGTGTTCTCATCCCACTTGTAGGACCATCTATCCAGGCCAAGGTAGGTGTAGAGGTTAAGTACCTCACCCGTCTCACTGTCGATGATAGTTGCCTCATGATCTGTGATCTTGGCGACGTAGCCAACCAAGCCTTGCTGTGAGTTTTGTGGCTTACGGCTCGGTGCAGCATGCGTGATCTGTGTGTTCGTGCCTTCTGGTACCCATCGCCTGTGCATGGAATACAGGTCATCACGTGGGTACGGAGGAACATGCACGGCTAGTGGTATGCGCCAGACGGATCGTTACGTATGTAGCTCGGCGCAGTCGGCAGAATGCCTCGAATCTGCTAATGTACAAACGACACTATCTGTCTGGCTCGGTCCACTAGTTTTGGAGGTCTATTGATGAGCTTTGATGTGAGTGTCATTATTCCGACCTATCAGCGCGCTGATTTTTTGAACGAGGCTTTGAGGTGCGTGCTGGCGCAGACCCATGCACCATCCGAGGTGATCGTCATTGATGATGGTTCTCCAGACGATGCCGCCGCCCAGGTGTGTGCCCGCTTTGGAAACCGGGTTCGCTATCACAAGACTGAGAATGGAGGCCAACCAGTTGCCCGCAACACTGGCGTGGCTTTGTCCTCTGCGCCTTGGTTGGCCTTTTGCGATGACGACGATTTGTGGCAGCCTCATCATCTGGCAGAGCTTGCCCGAGCCGTTGCCGCCAGCCCATCGCTGGCCTTCGCCTTTTCCAATTTCTCTGTGGTCCGAGACGGTGTGTGGAGCACCTCCACCAAGCTCGACGATGCTCCACGGGAATTCTGGACCTTCGCCAAGCATGAGGTCGCTGACGGGGTGTGGGTTATCGATGAGCCCATGGTGACGCCCATCTTATGCTACCAAGCCATTTTCCCCTCCACCATCGCGGTCTCCCGTGGCCTTTTTGAAAAGGTCGGTGGCTTCGATCGACGGATGTCGGGTATTCCTGCGGAAGATCTGGAGTTCCTGCTGCGCTGCGTTGCGCAAGGCCCCATCGGATTGGTGACCCAGCCCACCGTCGGCATTCGCAAGCATGAAAACAATGATTCCGGGAGTGACCTAAAGCAATTTATTGGAGAGATTTGTGTTCTTGGCTATGTTCTTAGACATCATGACTTGGACTCATCCTGGCGCTCTGCTGTGATTGTCGAGATAAACCGCCGGATCATGACTGCTCTAAACGCAGCTTTTGCATCAGGCAATATGGAGTTCTTCCGAATTCTGATGAGAATGGTTGCTGCCGACGATGTTTCTCTCAAGATCAGAGCAAAAATGGTGGTTGCCTCCTTGCCAGACACCATGTCATCGGCACTCAACCATCTCCTGGCCCGTGGTGGAATTCTCGCGTCCCGTCCTATACCGGAAAGACTGAAAGACTGTTTTTGTGAGACAGCAGTATATCTCACCTCTCGACAGGAGAAGATACGCGCGCTTTAGGTAAGGTTTGTAATGAAATTTACCGGATTGAGCAATTCGGTCTTTTCCAATTTGGTGATGTCTCTTGGTCTGGAAGGGCTTGTTGTTACGGACAGCATCATGAAGTGCTGCCCCATTCGTTGGCCTTCGTGTCCAACGAATGGGGGCGAATGGGGGGGGCGTCGTCGTGGGGAGGGGCGGCGAAGGCGACAGGTGATGGCGATCGAAGCGGCCCTGCAGGAGTGTTTGCTCACCCGGCTGGCGGCAGCTGAGCCGTTAAGCGACGACGAAGGTGCCGTCGATGAGGTTGCGGATGGCGGTCCAGGCGGACTGGCCTTGGCGGCGCGCGGTTCCGGTGACGGAACGATAGCCTGCGTGGATGCCCGGCCCCCAGTCGGATCGGAAGCCGTTGGTGACCTTGCGGAAGATCACGGACGGGCGGATTTCCTGCTCACTGACGTTGTTAAAGGGCATGCTGTTTCTGGCGCCTTCCTGGGCAGGGCCGCGCTCTGGTAAAGTTCGGCTTACCGGGATAGGGGCGTCGGGAGCATGAAACGGCGGCAGGCCGTCCTTAACCATGAGCTGTGAGCTCGCGTTGTTACGTGGCCGCCCCCTACGACTTGCCCGGTTGCGCTGCGAGCGCGAATCCGTAGATGTCGTGCAAGCCCGCTGGCTCCCGAGAAGACAACAGGAGGGAGCATGCGTATCATCGGGATGGACATCCATCGGTCCTTCGCGCAGGTCGCCATCTTCGCCGAGGGCCAGATACAACAGGAACTTCGCGTTGAGCTGACCAACGAGCGCTTTCTTACGTTCGCCCGGACTCTCGAGAAAGCCGATGTGGTGGTCATCGAGGCGACCGGAAACAGCGCTGCGGTTGAAAAATTGCTCCGGCCCTTCGTGACGAAGGTGGCCATCGCCAATCCCCGGCTGGTGCGGGCCATCGCCTTCGCCCGGGTGAAAACCGACAAGATCGACGCCGGCATCCTGGCCCGGCTTTATGCCTCGGGCTTTCTGCCCGAGGTCTGGGCTCCGGATGACGACACGCTGCATCGGCGGCGGTTGATCTCGGAGCGAATGGCCGTGCTCGACCAGATGGTGCGGCTCAAGAGCCGGGTCCATGCCATCCTGCACGGCAACCTGCTCCCGAAATACGACGGTGACCTGTTCGGTAAATCCGGCCGGGAATGGCTGGCGGAACTTCCGGTTCCCCCCGATGAACGGCGGATCCTGGAACGCCTGCTGATTGATCTTGAACGGGTTGTCGGGCAGCTTCGCGAACTGGACATCAACCTGGCCCGGCAGGCATTGGATGATCCGCGGGCTCGACGGTTGATGACGATTCCGGGGATCAGCACGATCGTCGCCACCACCGTCCTGGCGTCGATCGGAGATATCGCCCGCTTTCCGACAGCCGAGAAGCTGGCGTGTTACTTCGGCCTGACCCCGACCACCCGTCAGTCCGGTGATCATCCCGCACGCCATGGCCGTATCTCCAAGCAGGGAAATGCGTCCGCCCGGAAGATGCTGGTCGAGGCGGCTTGGTCGGCGAAAAAGGCGCCTGGACCGCTGCGGGCGTTCTTCACCCGTGTACAGAAAAAGGCGGGAGCGCCGGCGGCGGCGGTGGCGACCGCCCGGAAACTGGCGATCCTGATCTGGCACCTGCTGTCCGAAGGGACGGAATACCTGTTTGCCCGGCCGGCTTTCACAGCCATGAAGCTCCGCAGGGCCGCGCTCAAGGCTGGCGCTCCCCGGGAATACGGCCATGCCGGCACCACTCACGATTACTGGATCAAAGAAATCCGACAACGTGAGGCCGAGTATGTCGAACAGGCCGAGCGGGTCTATGAGCGAATGGTCGAGGCGTGGAAGACGGCGGGGCCGGTGGGTACCGGATGATAAAGTCCGCCTCAAGGCGACCGCTTCGCGGCCCCGCGCTCCGCGCGGCTGCGGCCTTGACCCGGGCTTTATCATCCGGCCTTGGGTATCCATGCGGTCGATGCCTTGCACCGACCGCATCGGTCCAATGTCCAACTGGAGGTTCTCAACATCATCCGTGGTCGGTGGCACGCGGCGGTCGCTGAGAAAGACAAAGAACTTGCCGCGCCACGCCTTGATCTGGCGCTGCAGTTCGCGGCCAGCCGGATGGGCAGCGGGGACACCGAGCAAAGCATCCAGGCGGCGCTCGGCCTTGGCGGCGTAAGCGGCGAGCGTGCTGTCCTTCAACTCCGGTCTTCGCTTGCCGACACGGATGGCCCAGCGCAGGTGATCACGGAGTTTCGGCGCCACCACGCTGTCGCCGCAGTCGATGGCGTACTGAACGTCGCGCAAGACGTGGGCCAGGCAGACTTGGTGCACTTGCCCCAGCTCCTGCTGGCCGGCGTAGCGGTCGGAGCCCCACACCTCGGGTCGATGATCCCACAGAATGTCGGCGGCCACCGCCCGTCCCCGGCTGGGGGCGATGGTGTGCAGCACAGCCTCATCGGACTGGAACACCCACTGCCAGTGGGTCACGCCGTCAACCCGGGTTGTGGTTTCGTCCGAGGCGATGACGGGAGCGGTCAGGAGCTTGGTCTTGATCGCCGCGCAGGCGGTATCGAACGCCGACCCCATGCGGCGGAAGGCATTGGCGATGGCGCCTTCGGAGATGCTCAGCCCAAACACCTCCTTCAGCAGGCGCGACAGCCGCTCGAAGCCGACATGATGGCTGTGATGCAGGTAGGCCAGCAGCGAGCGGATCCCTGGGCCGAAGGGCGTTCCCGGAAGCATGGTGGCGGGCGGTTCAGCCCGATAGCGCCGTCCACACGAACCGCAGCGGCCGCCGAACAGCTCCACCCGCGTCACCACCGGGCGGACTTCTGGCAGGTCAATGTGGTCGTAGCGATGCCGGCAGCGCTGTCCCGCTGCCAACAGCGCCGTTTGGCAGTGCGGGCATTCCTCGGCAAGACGGCGCTCCGTGCGATCAGGGTCGGGCGTGAGCGGCCGCGCGACACCGGGACGGGACGGCCGCGGTTTGCGCCCCCGCTTCGCCTTGCGGGCCTTGCCCCCGGGGCCATCCTGCGAAGGTGGGATGTGCGAGTTCGCCGAGGTCTTCTTCGGCTTGCCGACCAAGGCTTCCAGTTTGGCGATCCGTGCGGCCATGCGCTCGATCAGCGCCGCCTGCTCGATCAGCAGGGCGTCCTTCTCGGCGTCACTGAGACGATAGCGCGGCGGAACCGTCATGGAGATGTTGATGGTGTGGACGACCGCTGCTCTCCGGCATCGAGGTGCCATAGACTGGTGGTTGCTGAATCCCACCTACGAGAGGGCCGTCCACATGAGCATTGTCACCGTCGGTCTCGATCTTGCCAAGCACGTCTTCCAGGTTCATGGCGTTGACGAGGCTGGAAAAGTCGTCGTCCGCCGGCAACTGCGGCGTGAGGCGGTGGATGGATTCTTCAAGGAGTTGCCGCCCTGCCTGGTCGGAATGGAGGCATGCGCCACAGCCCACCATTGGGCTCGGCGGATCAGGGCGTTCGGTCATCAGGTCCGGCTGATCCCGCCGGCACGCGTCAAAGCGTACGTGCAGCGCGGTAAGAAGAACGATGCCACCGACGCAGCGGCCATCGCCGAGGCGGTGGCGCGCCCGCACATGGCTTTTGTTCCGGTGAAGAGCGAAGATCAACAGGCCGTTCTGATGCTGCATCGCGTTCGCGACCAGTTGGTGCGTCAGCGGACCATGCTGATGCGCCCATCTGGCGGAATTCGGCATCGTTGCCGCCCAGGGCCGCAAGAAGGCCGCCGAGCTGATCGCGGGGCTGGATGAACTGGGCATTCCAGAGATGGCCCGCATTGCCTTGCAGGAATTGACGGGACAGATCCCGAGCTGCGATGCCCGGATCGAGACGGTTGAGCGGGAGATCATCGCCTGGCATCGGACGAACGAGGCGAGCCGCAATCTTGCGACCATTCCCGGGATTGGCCCGATCACTGCCTCGGTTCTGGCCGCGACGATTACGGAGCCGGCGGCCTTCCGGACCGGACGCCACTTGGCCGCTTGGCTAGGCCTGGTTCCGCGTCAGAACTCCAGTGGCGGCAAGGACAAGTTGGGCCCGATCACCAAGACCGGGGACCGCTCAATCCGCAGGCTGCTTGTGATCGGCGCCACCTGCGTCATTCGCCACGCACGCACTCGGGCGCCGGGAGACGCCGATTGGCTGAAGGGCCTGCTTGATCGCAAGCCGGCCCGGCTCGTCACCGTGGCCTTGGCCAACAAGATGGCCCGCATCGCCTGGGCTGTGCTGACCAGAGGCGAGGTCTATCGGAAAGATTTTCCCGTTCCAGCCGCCGCTTAAAGCAGAGGGCGCGCCAGAGACCGGGAAAAGCACGTGCGAGGGTGACGAGTGAGGTGATGGCGATACGGTTCGAGCCGAGGATGGGGAAGACCCGCATGAGTCAATGCGCGCAAGGCGCGTTCCGTTGATTGGGACCCTATCCGCGGATTTCATCATGGCCCGCGGTCATAAGCGCCGCACTCTGGAGGCCGGACACATGACCGCACCCGCCCGCATTGCCAACTTCACCCGTTTTCCCTTGCACCGCAGCGGTCGTCCACACATGACTCATATCCCGAGTCGCCGTGCAACAACCCGATCACCAGCCACCTCCAATGCGCGTGGCCACAAGGCGGCGTCACACCCTCACCCAGCCCGGTGAGCAAACACGTGTTGGCACGCCTGTCGCGCATGAGGTCATGTCGGCAACGCCAACCTGACCACCGCCAAAGGCTTTCTGAAGCTTGACCTTGCAGCCGGAGGATCTCCGGGGGCGCCTGTGGATCGAACTGCTCCAGCGATCGAACGCAAGAACGCCGCGTTGTGAGGTTTGGAAACTCGGCCCATGACGGCCAAGGGTTGTCACGTTGCCCGGCGCTCGACGCGCCTCAGATCTCCGGCCATTGCCAAAACGATGTGGGTAACGCCAAGATCTTCAGGGCCGAGACTGGTCACCAAATCGCCAATGTCGACGCCTGTTGCGGTGTCTGGAGCGCCCCCGCCGCCGAACCGCCCGCACCAAGTCCCTCTTGCGTCCCACCTTGGCACGTTGGCGCCAGAAGCTCCCCTCATAACGGATGGTCGCCGCGCTCCGGCACCAGGAACCTCATCGAAATAGCACATATTTGCGGCAAAAGCCTTTATTCAGCAACACGAACAGTTTATGATCGATGCTGAATTGGTGCCGCTCCAGAGTTTCTTATGCATTCGTGATAGCAACTTAGAGGTGCTGCTGTGCACAGACTGGTTTTGCGCAGTGAATTGATGGTCATGGTGTCATATGACGAGATCGTAAAGATCTGCCTATCATATGCGCGGCGGAATAAAGAATTTGGCGTGACTGGATTTCTGATCGAATGCGGCGGTGTATTTCTCTGTTCTCTGGAAGGTCCGCCGACCGCTCTAAACGAGGCGCTCTATAATATTGAATCTGACGAAAAGCAGCGCAACACGCAAATATTGTTTTACAATGAAACCGCGTCCAACCGGCTATTTGGGCTGTGGGCTATGAACATGATGTTCCTGGATGACCCAACCCTGTGGCAGCGGGCAATCGGCACTCTGAAGGCGTATGATGGTTTTTATATAAAATCCTATGATGCTGCTTTTGCCATTGGTGTTTTGATTCTGTCTTATCGGCATGCGTGTGAGGTATCACACCTCAATGCGATGCCATCCGAAGAACACTGCGGGAAACTTCCGCTTCCAAGTCAAATTCTAAGAGATTCAAAATTGTAACTTTCGCACTTGCCCAGTCTGTGAAGCATCAAAGTCGATGATCATGAACTATATAGCGAGAACCTCGTCTCGGAGATCACCAAGCCTCGTCAAGCGCGATCACCTTGGTTCGTTGTGTATCGAAAAGCCCGCGTCCGCTGTTTCTTGTCCTTGCGTGCAAGGTCAACAAGGGACGCCGCCTTGTGGTGGAGCAGTCAGCCGTCGGGGGTGCGCACAGCGCGCATCTGTGACTTGAGCTCTGGCAACGTCGCGGCTTTGGCCAAAACATTCGCGGCTGATGCGCAGCGCTGCTTCTGGCGCGACTTTTAAGAAAATGCGGGGTGGGCGTCGCCCAGCGTCCGGGGGCGCGGCTCCCGGCGAGAGCGGATAAGGCGCCACGGCTTTGTACAGTAAGCCCGCACCACTCCCAGCCATCCCCCGTCTGCGCGCGTTGCGGGGGCATCAGCGAGGAGCACGGGATCAGCAACCAACTCCAGGTAACGACGATGGATGTCAGGCCATGTGATGATAGAGCCATCGACATGCGAGATCACGATGACGTACCAAATGTCCTCAGGAAGGGTGTTCACAATGTAGAGAATGGCGTCATCGCAGCGTTTGAACTCCTTTGACCACAACTCGCCAAAGTCGTCCAGCGTCGGCCCCCATACCATGACTGCCATAGGACCCTCCCTGCTGAGTGCATTCCAAAGAATACATGGAGATATCGGTTGAGTCTAGTACAATATTGAGCAGGGGTGTGTTACAAGTTTGGAACTGATACACTAGTATCTGGGGCTCCAGATATGGAAGTACCTTCATGAACTTAAAGCTTATCGGTGAGCCTGGCTTTGGCCACTCTTAAAGCGATAACTCGCAAAAGCTGTGCACGGGCATAGCGCCGCCGCTGTTTGGTGGCGGTTGGCGATTTTGTCCTGACACACTGTTTGGTTGGATTTTTGTTTGGTTGGATTTGCCACTTCCCTGTATTCGGCCGGTTCGTGGAGTTTGAGGACACCCGATCCGCACATTGAAGTGGGAGCCTTCGTCTGTTGCTGTGGGGCTCGGCTGCGGACAAAGGAGGCGCAAGCGTGCGAGAGAAATGGAAATCTTGTTGCTATGTTGTGGTTCCCACTGCATTGGGCTGAATGCCGGCGCAAATGGTGCGCAGGTGTAAAAGAGTGACCTCAGAAATCCTCTCTGGTTAATGCATCATCCCAATGAAGTTTCTGAATTCTATTGAACTATACTAAGAAACTTCGTGAGACTGGTGGTAAGGGAGGGGGCTGTGGATCGACCCGGCGATCAATTCAGCGTCAGCGGGACAGGCCTGCCCACACCACAGTCTGGTGTGTGGACCAACAATGGTGCAACCGGCGCTGCAAGGCCGGCAGGCGTGCTGCCGCAAGTGCCGGTTGGGTTTGCCGTCTCGGTCTTCGCCGAGGGGCTGGATCGGGCGCGGTGGATTGAAACGGCTCCCAATGGCGATGTTCTGCTGTCGCGCCCGACCACCGGCGACATTCTCCTCCTGCGAGACGGCAACGATGACGGGCGCGCCGACAGCATAACCACCTTCGCCAGCGGATTTACCCAACCCCATGGCATGGCCTTCGGCAACAACAGCCTTTATGTCGTCGACGTCAACGCGATCTGGAGGCTCCCCTACACCCCAGGGGACAACAGCGCACAAGGGGCGGCCATTGCGCTCACCGCGCCGGGGCAACTGGGCGGCAGTGCCGGGCATAGCCTGCACTCCCTGGCCCTGAGCCCGGATGGCCAATCCTTGTATGTGGGGATCGGGTCGCAGACCAATCTGGCGGAAGAGGCGCCACCCCGCGCCACGATCTTGCAACTGGACAGCACCGGCGCCAACGTCCGTGTCTTTGCCAGCGGCCTGCGCAATCCCGCCGCCTTGGAGATCAATCCGGCCACTGCCACGCTGTATGCCAGCGTGGTTGAGCGGGACGGCATGGGCGATGATCTGGTCCCTGACTATCTGACACGCGTCCAGCCTGGCGGCTTCTACGGCTGGCCCTACGCCTATGTTGGGCAAAATGCCCAACCCGGCATCCCCCCGCGGCCGGACCTGGTGGCCCAGACCCTAGTCCCGGACACGCTGTTCCAAGCCCATTCCACGCCCATCGGCTTTACGTTTTACACCGGCACCCAATTCCCTTCCTCCTATCAAGGCGATGCCTTTGTTGCTCTGCGGGGATCCTGGAACGCCTCCCAGACGCGTGGCTTCATGGTCGCCCATGTCGATGTCGACAATGGTGTACCGGCAAACCGCTACGATGCCTTCATGACCGGCTTCGTGCTGGGTGAGGAGCCGCAGGTCTCGGTGTTCGGGCGGCCGACCACCGTCGCGGTCGGTGCCAATGGAACACTGCTGGTGGGGGATGACATTGGGGGAACGATCTATGCGGTGCGCTATGTTGGCGCTGGCGCGGTCGGGGATGGCGCCAACAACGTGATGGCAGGCAGTGCATCGGCCGACCAGCTGATCGGCCTGGCGGGCGATGATCTCCTGACCGGGATGGCCGGCAGCGACATCCTCTACGGCAATGCCGGTGCCGACAGCGTGTATGGCGGGGCGGATGGTGATGCCCTCTATGGCGGGCGCGATGCCGACCGCCTGTCGGGCGACCGCGGCGACGACACGGTGTCCGGCGAGCTTGGACGTGATCTCGTCTTTGGAAACAGTGGTCGTGACGCGCTGTTTGGCAATACCGGCTTCGATACACTCTACGGTGGTCAGGACGCCGACACGCTCTATGGCGGGCAGGGCGATGACTGGCTGTTCGGCGACCTGGGGGAGGATTGGCTCGCCGGCGACCGTGGTAACGACACGCTGACCGGTGGCGGAGGGGCAGACCTGTTCGCCTTTGCGCCCGGCAGTGGCCAGGACATCATCACTGATTTTAACGCTGTTGATGGCGATCGCATCCGGGTCGCCGTCGGCCTCGGCTATCAACTTAGCGCCAACGCTGCCGGCGTAGGGGTGATCGTCTTCAGCGATCAAAGCAGTGTGACAGTGAGCGGCGTTTCCGGCTCAGAGCTTCAGGCCAGCTGGATCTTCGTCGGCTAGGCTGTGGTGACGGTGCGCCTCTCCGGAACCTCCGCACGTCCGGGTGGAGGGGATGTCAGACAAGGAAGCAAAGGCTTGATCGGACATGTACGTTCAGGACGCTCGACCAGCCATGGCCGAGAGGATCATGCCAGCTCTCCTGGCTGCACAACCAAGCTGTCGCCATCAACGGTGAAACCGGAGGGAGGTGAGGCCAGTGAAATCAAAACAAACCATGATCGGAGCCTATGTGGACCAAGCCTTGGCCGAGCGCTTTGCCGCCTGGGCCCGGCAGACCGATGGCAGCGCATCGGCGGCGTTGCGACGGCTGATCACCCAGGCGGTCGATGGCCAGGAGCCGACGCCGTCACCGGGCGCCGGGATGGGGCGGCAGGTCGGCGTCCGCTTCAAAGCGGCTGAACGCGCAGCATTGTCCGCCGCCGCAGCGGCGCATGGCACCAGCCCGGCCAACTGGTTGCGCTCACTCGCTCTGGTTCATCTGACCCACCGTCCGCACTGGAGCCCGGCCGAAGTCGAGGCGCTGCGCGCCGTGTTCGCTGCCTTGCGCGCCATCAACGCCAATTTGGTCCGGTTGGCGCCTCAGCCCGATGGCACGCTCGATCCCCAGGCGCCGGCCCCCTGTGCCGCTGACGCTGCGTGCGAGGCTGCCGCTTTGGTTCGGGACGAGATGCGCCGGGTTGTCGCCGTTCTGACAGGACAATTCGACTATTGGGGATTGCCTGACGCTGAGCGACCCACCGCCCGCCCCGGCACCCGCGAGCGGACCAAGGCCCCGGCAGGCAAGGCGGTGGTCCGGCAGCGGACTCGCCGGGTCGGTCGGTTCGACAGCTGAGCCCCCCAGGCCTTGCGTTGGGGCCGCCTTTCAAGCTTGGGCTCAGCCTGGCTTCGGCAAGCGGAGACGGGGGGCCGGCGCTGGGTTGGGGGGTGGGTGAAGCAGGCCAGGCTCACCAGGACAGGCCGGCGGCGATGAGGCGGAGCGCTGGGGGTGTGCAGCCCGGTCTTGCGCGGCCCGCAGCGCCAGCGCCAAAGCGTGGCGGCGGGGGAGGGGATTCGGCAGATCAGCGACAAATCGCCGAAGGTCACGGGCCAGCTGACGGTCGGCGACGTCGCCGCCCTCCAAAAGCTCGGCGCTGCGCAGATAAGCCTCCCGGACGGCCTCATGGCGCAGCTGTAAGGCATGGCTCCATGCCGGTGGCTCAGGAGCAACCGCAGCGCTGGCATCGGCCACCGCGGCCCGCCCGATGGCGTCTGCCGCACGCGGGATCAAACCCCGCTGCTCGATCTTATGGGTGGGAAGGGAAGACGGTTTGCGCACGCGGCCACGGGCCAGCCGCGGTGTCGCCTCCGCCTCGAGGCCGCATCGGCGCAGTTCGCCGGCGAAGCGCTCCCGCCACCGCTGAAGCTCGCCCGGCCCCGGTGCCAGCCGCCGTCCGTCATGACCGACGGCCCGCACCGTGATGTGCACATGCGGGTGGCCAGTGTCGTCGTGTCGGACCATCACCCAATCATGTCGGCGGGCGAAGATGTCCTGGGCCCAAGCACGGGCGGCGGCCTCGACCGGGTCTGGCGGTGTGCCGGGAGGCATCGACACGATAAGGGCCACAGCTTGCGTCGCGCTGGGATCATTGGCCCCACGCGCCTCGGCGGCGTTGGCCAGCAGCCACTCCTCGATCAGCGCGTCCAGCCGGGCGGGCGCGCCGATCCGTTCGCCATCCTGGGTTTCGGCCGACAACCGTCCCTGGCGCGTGATGTAGGCAAGGTGGTTGTGCAAGTCGGCACCGCCGCCGCCCGCCCGTCCGGCGATCTTCACCATGGCCTCGGGCGCCTTGTTGGCGATGCGCCGCAACCGCGCCTTGCTGTCCGCCGACAGGGCGGCTGCGCCTGGCAAGCCGGGCGCGAGCCGGACATCCTGCCCTCGAATGCTGGTGGGCAACCGCCACACCTTGTCGTCCGCTGCTGTCATTGTCCCGGTCTCCTGTGCTATGCCGCAACCGACGAAGCCGGCCGGAGCGGGCCTGGCTGTCTTGGTCCGTGTTTGGGGGGTGGGCCCGGCGGCTCACCGGGTCAGGCGTGGCGCTTCAGGGGGATGAGGCCGCGCTGGCATGGGCGATGCCGGGGGCATGGTGCGCTCCAGCGCCTGAAGGGCCCGGCGCTGGGCGGTCGACAGGATCACCGGCCCCTCAGCCTGCTCCTTGCGCACCAGCGCCGAGGCGGCAAAGCGCGTCACCTCGGCCCGGGCCTGTGCGCCAGCCGATGCCATATCGCGCGCGATCTTTTCCGTCAAAGCCGCCAGCACCAGCCGTCCATCACCGGACAGTGCGCGCTGCGCAACACGAAGTGCGGTTCGGGCGGCGGTCAGCTGTCGTCGGGTTGCTGCCGCGTCCGCTCCGTTCGCTGCCACAGGGCACGCCCCGGTGAGGCTGGTGCGCTCCGCCGCAACCGAACGGGAGGGCGGGGCGGTGGCATCCAAGGGGGGCGTCGCTGGTCGGGCGCTGGGCACCTCCTGCCTGGCCCCCATTGCCGGGGTCATCATCGCATCACCGGGCGCTGTGATCGGCGCCGGCGTCTGTGTGCCGCCCTCCACCGCCGCGTGTGCTGTCGCTGGCGCAGCGACGGTGTTGCTGGAGCGCGGGGCGGTGAACGGCATCTCGTTGGCCTTCATGATAAAGAGCTCCTCGGTGCAAGACACTGGGAAGGGCTGCAGCCCGGAACAGGGGGACGTCTCAACACGCCGCCTGCTCTCAACCGCCGTCGCCGCGTCCGGGCCGGCTGACGGTCGGCACCTTGTCCAGGATTGTGGCCACCGCCGCTTTGGCATCGGCCACTCCGCAGCCACTCAAATCCACCTCCGCGCCCAAGATGGCGGCGATCAATCCATCGGTTGAGGGCCCCTCTGACAGCGGCAGGGACGACGCGGGCGGTGTGGTGATGGCGGCTCCGGTGCGCGTGTCAGCGTCCACTCCACTGCCCTTGGAGGTCTCCGCCGGTGGTTTGCGCGCCGTGCGCCGGCGGACAGGGCGAGGCGCCTTTCCTGAGCCAGCACAGGGTGTGGAGCCTGAGGTGGCTGCGCCGTCCAGGGGCTCACCTTTGCCGTGATCCAGCCGCACAGGAATGTCGATCGGTGCCACCGGCGGCGGTGGGCGCAGCAAGGGCACAAAGACCGGATCGGTGTGGTAGCGGATGCGGCGCGCCCGGATCGGATGGAGCCCAGGGCGCAGGATGATGGCCTCGGTGGGTTTAAGACGCATGATTTCCTGCGGCAGCAGCAAGGCGCGGCGCTGGTCGGTTTCGGTCAGGCCAAGGCGGTCGCGGCGGAACAGGCGCCAGAAGCGCGGACCGCTGCGCGAGACGCCCGCAACCGTGGCATAGCCGAGCCGGGCGCTCAGCTCCTCGCTCAGCCGCAGGTCCTTGGTGCCAAACACCACCTCCAGCCCGCAATTCTCCAAGATGGCCTCGGCCTTGTCCGGGCCATAGAGCGCGCGGTCGCGCAGTTGGGCCTTGCTCTGCATGACCAGCATCAGCCGCATGTTGTAGCCGGCGATGTAGGCAAAGGCATCAGCCAGCACCGGCATCGGACCCAACAACGGAAATTCGTCCAGCAGCACCAGAACCTGGTGGCGGGCAGCGGCATCGTGCTGGGGCAGCGTGCGAGCGGTGAGGTCGATCAGCTGCTGGAAGAGCAGGGCCAGCAGGGGGCGCAGCCGGGCGATGTTGTCAGGAGAGACGCCGATATAAAGGGCGTGCAGCCGGGTGCGCAGCGCGCGCAGATCGAAATCGCTCGTCGAGGTGGCGGCGTCAATGCGCGGGTTGAACCACAAGGACAGACGCGCGGTGATCGTCTTGCGGATTGAATTCACCAGATCGGGCGAGCCTTTCAAATAATCCTCCAGTGCCTTTACCGTGGCCTCGGTGTAGGGACGGCCGGCATGGCGGCGGGCCTCGATGCGCGCCCCCATCGACGGCGCCGCGTCGGCGCTGGACAGCAGCCGCAGAACCTCGCCAAAGGTCAAAGGCAGCTCGGGCGTCTCCGCCAGAAATCCGGCTGCTCCGGTGAAGGCGGATCGGGCGGCGTCGGTCCAGAACTGCTGGTCTCCCGAGGCATGGGGGAACACCATCTGGGCGATGCGCTGGATGTCCTCGAAGGCGTCGATGGTGCCGCGCCGGACATAGGTAAAGGGATTGTAGCGGGCGGTGCATCCATCCGGTGCCAAGGGGTCGAAGAGAAACACGCACTGCCCGGCGGCAGCCCGGATGCCGGCAGACGCCGCCCAGTTTTCCTTCTTCACATCAAGACAAACCAGCGACGCTTCGTAGAGCAGGCAGTTGGGGATCACCAACCCGACCCCTTTGCCCGACCGTGTCGGGGCGTAGCAGGCGACATGCTCGGGTCCACCAAAGCGCAGATGGCGGCCCTGCCGGTCCTGGCCGACATACAGCCCGCCAAAGCCGGCGTAAAGCCCGGCTGCGGCCAGCTCGTGGCGGCGGGCCCAGCGCGTGTCCCCATAAAGCGGCTGTGCCCGCCCCCCTGGCCAGCCCTGGCGCGCAAACCGGCCCAACAACAGCAACACCGGCACGGCGCACGCCATGCTGGCGGCAGCGGTGAGCCAGGGGCCGACCACAGGGTGCCCGAGGCCATAGTGCAGCAGATATTGCCAGAACTGGATCAGCGGCACGGTGTCGGCGCTGAGCAGGTGGGTGCCGGCGAGGAAGATCAGCGACGCCAGCACCGACCAGGCCAGCCCCAGCAGGGCAAGCGCCACCACAACGCCAAGCGCCTTGGCCCCCACCGGCCAGTCGGACCAGCCCGTCATCGGACCATGTCCAAAGCTGGGGCAGATGGCAGGACAGACGCGCTGGGGTCGCCGGTACCCCGGTCAGCCGGCGGATCGAAATGCACCTCGGCAATGCCAAAACCTTCAGGGCCGCGCCGGCAATGGGCGATGACATCGACCCGCTGGCGCAGCAGGGCCTGCACATCGACATCGGCCAGATGCTGACCGGCCCCATGCTGCTTGACCATCAAGCGCAACGCATCGAAGGCGCCACGGGCGCTTGGCGCATGGCAGGTGGTGATGGCGCCCGGATGGCCGGCGGCGATGGCGCGCAGAAAGGTGAAGGCAGCCCCGTCACGCAGCTCCTGCATCAACACCCGGTCGGGACGCATGCGCAAGGCAGCCTCGATCAGGTCTTCAGCATCGACATGGGCGATGCCTTGGCCGCCCTTGCTGTAGAACAGCGCCACATGGTTGCGCTGGGGCAGATGGGTGAATTCCGGGGTGTCCTCGATGGTGACCAGCCGCTCAGTTCCGGGAATCGCGGCAATGAGCGCCTTGGCAAAGGTCGTCTTGCCCGATCCGGTGTCGCCGCTGGCGATCAGCGTCTTCTTCGCTTTGACCGCCAGCGGGAAAAACTGTTTCCAGTCGCGCTGGCGGTGCAGTGCCAGCAAGGCGGCATCGACGCTGGACCCGCGCACGCCGGCCCGCTCGGTGCTGGCGAACAGGCCGTCCGCCGCCAATCCCGAGATGGTCGGAACGATGCTCGAGGGCCGACGGATTGTCAGGCTGAGTGTTCCAGCGGCCACGGCCGGTGGCCGGCAAATTTGCACCCGCTGGCCATCCGGCAGCACCGAGGCGCACAACGGACGCTCCGGTCCGACATCCTGCTGGGTCAGCGCGGCGCACAAGGTGGCGATCGCCTCGAGCCGCTCGGCATCGAAGGCCGGCACCGCCTGCCAGTCCCAGCGCCCATGGCATTCGATGCCGATCTCGCCCGGTCGGTTGATGACGATGTCGGTGACGCCGTCATGGCCAAGCGGCCCGGCAATCGGCTCCAGCAGCCGGCGCAAGGTCGCCTCACCTGGCCGCCTCATGGCCCGCGCTCCAGAAAACCCGCTGGACCGGAAGGAGCGGCGGCCGGTTCGACCGTGTAGACGCCGGAGAAGTCGAGGTCACGGGCGACGAGAATGCTGACCAAGTCGCCTTGATTCTTGCGCACCGTCGGCGGAATGGCGATGCTGCCGCGCAGACTTTCGGCGATCACCGCCTGGGTTTGGCCGGTGTTGATGGTGGTCGTGCCCTCCTTCGCCGCTGCCGCCACCCCGGCCTGGATGACGCCCTCCACCGTCGACAGCAGCAACGCTCCACCGAAGCGCTGCCAGAAATGGCGGTCCACCGCACCATCAAGACCCGAACGCCCAAGCGGGTCGGTGGCTGGGCTGTCGAGCGCGATGACCACCCCTTGCGGGGTTTCCGCCCGCGTCCACACCACGAACAGGCGCTCAGCACCCTGCTGGACGCCGCCGCGGAACTGGCCGACCACGCGGGTGCCGCGGTCGAGCAGCGTCAGGCCGGTCTTGCCAAGCACGTCTTGCGGAACAAGGCAGCTCACCAAGCCCGGCAGGCTGGAGTCCATGGCCGTCTGCAGAATGCACGGGATCATCGTCCCGGCGGTCAACAGATAAGGCTGGTTGTGCAGAAGGCGGGCCGCCACCCCGGTGAGCGGGGTGGGGCGAAGGCGGGCAGCCAGATCATCGCCACCAGGCACACCGCCATCCCCCCCGTCGCCCTTGGCCGCCCCAAGGGCCTGCATCGGCGCCAGCGCTGCCGGTTGGTCGCTGTGGCTCCTTGTGGTGTAAACCAGCAGGCGGTCAGGTTGGCGTGGTTTGGCGGTGGTCGGGATCGCCCTGGTCGTCGGCGCTGGCGGCAGCGGAGGCGGGGCAGGCGTGAGCGGCAACACCACCGGCTCGAGCGGTGGCGGCGGCGGTGGTTCGTAGCGCACGGCCGCCCGCACAGCCGGCACCGGGCCGTCTTTGCTCCCGAGGTCCGGCTGTTCGGCGGTGAGCAGGATGACGCCGCAGGCCAGAATCGTGCCGGCGATGATGACACCGACCCCGGTGGCTTTGCGCACCCCGCGCTGGTGGCCGGCGACGTCGGAAACATGCCGTTCGCCTGGCACAGTGCCTGCGGCCGGCGGCGTGATGGGGTCGGGGGCGCTGTCGCTCATGGCCCCTCCTTAGCGCACGGTGCGGATGAGGTCGGGCGCTCCGGTGCCGGTGCCTGGCGTGTGGCCGGCTGGATCAAAGCCGCGGTTGAGGATGCGCAGCACCTCCTGACCATCGCGCAAGACAAAGCTGTGCGCGGTGGTCTGCACCACCACCCGGTCGCCGGCCATGGTGAAGGGAACGATGGTCTCGCTGCCGTCGGGAGCAGCGGCATAGATGGCAGGCAGGCGCTGGTTTCCAGGAAAGCGGAACGCCGTCTGGCGGCCGTTGTCGCTGACCTCGACCGGTTCGATGGCACGCGAGCCTTGTGCGACATAGCGCCAGTTGCGCGGTCCACCGGCCCAACTCTGGGCGAGCCGGTCCTGGACGGCGCGCTCGCGCATGGCTGCCTGGGCTCTCGCGTGGCGCGCCGCCCGCTCCTGGCGCTCGTCGGCCGGGTAGCGGAAGCGGACCGCGAACAGAGCGGCGCCCTCCCCCTGGCCCTCCGGGCTGGTGGCCACCAGCCGCAGCTGATAGGAGCGCGTGGTGCCGTCTGGGCGCTGTGTCACCACCTGCGCATTGGTTGGCGGGTGCAGCCCGGTCGGTTTCACGAACAGCATGGCCCCGGCCGGCTGAGCCAGCCAGGCCTCGGCGTCGCCAACGGCGACCTGGGTGATCTCTTCACCGGAAGCGAAGAGAATTTGGGTCGAACTGGTCGGACTGCCGACGATGCGCACCACGTTGAGCGGGTCGTAGGTGACGCTTGCCACCCGCGGGTCATCCCGCCCAGGCCGCGGTGCCTGCTCAGCCCGGGCAGTCCCAACCAGCACAAGGGCGAGCAGCGGCAAACCGGCAAGGCGGCGGGAACGATGCCAAGCACTCATCATGGTGTTACCTCCACATCCACCCGGTAGCTGGTGACGAGAAAACCCAGCGGGTTGACGTTGATGGCCGACGCGCTGAGCCTGCCGGGCGCGAAATCGAAGCCGACGGTTGCGACCAGCTGCTGGCGAGCGGGGGATCCGTCACGTTTGCGCTCGGCCTGAATGAAGCGCAGCTGAGCAAGCTTGGGGCCGAGAAAGCTGGTGGAAATCCAGCGGACCGATGCGCTGCCCTCGGGGCCGAGCAGCACCTGCGGGCTTGCCGGGTTGGAGCCGCGGAAGGCCGCGGCGTAGTCGGCCTGCACCTGGGGCGCCGACATCAGTGCCACCGCGTCGAAATTGGCCTGCGCCTCGGCGGCGCTGTAGCCTTGGCGCAGCCGGACATACTGCCACAAGAAATAGCGCTGCTGGGCCTCGCTCGCCTCCATCTGCCCGCCGCGGACGTCATAGACGCGCTCGACCACACCCGTTGCCTTGTCCACCCGGAACACCAGCGGCACCACGCTCTTGAGCGGTGCCAGGGCGGCCACCGCCAGCGTGCCCGCCAGTCCCACAACTGCCCCGGCCGCCCCGACGGCGAAACCAATCTTCGCCATTCGGCGGCTGCTCCGCAACCGATCGGCCTCATAGCTGGCGACCTGGGTGAAGTAAGCGGACACCAGGGCTGGATCGGCGCCGACCGGGCGGGCCTGGAAGGCGGCGGCCGGGGGCGCCGGACGGGCATCGATGGTCATTGGACCGTCTCCGCCGTCAGGGAGGCCGGCCAGGCGGAGGAGGACAGGCGCAGATCGGCATCGCTTGGGGTCCAACGGCCCGGGTTGAGCGGGCGCAACGGCCCCGACGCCTGGCCAAGCGGCGGGTGGTCGCTGCAGGCCGGCAGGGCGCACAACAGCAGGAGGGCCAGGGCTCGGATCATGGCGGTGCTCCGTATGAGGAAGGGGCGTGAGGCGGTGTGTCGCTCAAGGGGGAGCTGCCCGGTCCGACAGCGAGCCGGCTGGCGGCGGAGAGCGATGCCGGATGGCGGCCGGGCGGGTGCGCCCCCACGCCGCCGAACCGGCCATGTGCAGCGCGCCCAGTGCGCCGGAGCGGCCGACGCGCCGGGCGTGGCCATGACCATCAAGCTGCGGGTGACCGGGCGAGCCGAGGGCAGCCTGGGCGCTGCGCACCAAGGCTCCGGTGTGGAGGGCGAGCCCGCCGGACAAGGCGGCGGCAAGCGCTGGCAGCTGGAGCGCCACATAGGTGGCGACCGCGAAGAAGATCACCCCGGCGAGCAGGACCTGCAGCATCACCATAGGGTCAACCGAGCCCATCGCAGCAACGGTCCCCACCACTCTCTGTTCAACGGCCAGAACGATGAAGAGCAGGACGATGGTGGCGACCTGCAGGATGACGCAGCCGATCAGCGAACCGATCCAGCGTTCGAACACCGTGCGGGTGGCGGCGAACAGCGCCAGGGGCACCAGCAGTGGGCCAAGCGCGATGTAGAGCGCCAGCACCACCCGCGAGATCAGCCAGATGGCAAAGCAGAAGGCCGTCGACAGGATCGAGGCCGCCCAGAACAGCACGACGACCGCTTTCTCCGCGACGTCGCTCCAGCCGAGCGTGCGCCACACCTCCAATCCGGCACGCCATGCTCTTAGCCAAACCTCATCAAAGTTTTCTGCATTGATGATGTTTATGGAGCCTGATGAGGTTAAAGCCTCAGCCAGACCGCTCGGCAACGTGGTGAAGAAGAACTCATAGACAAAGCGCTGATAGGTGCCCGTTCCTGTGATGATCCACACCACCAGGGTCATCGCCAGCAGCCGGCCGATCAGGGTGGCGGCGGTGTCGGTGACCCGGCCCGACAGGATGGCCAGGCCGGTCAGCGCGACATGGAGCACCAGCGCCACCCGCAAAGGGGTCGCGACATAGGCCAGAAAGGCCTCCAGCACGTCGGCCACCGCGCCGACCAGCGGTGTTTCCACCTGGGTGACGATGTAGGCGAAAATCCGCCATTGGATGTCGTCCATCGTCGTTCACCGTCCGGCCTTGCCGGCCTCGATCAGCAGCGAGCGCCGGGCGGCGTCGCAATGGTCGAGCGTCGGGGTCCGCCGGCACATGATGAGTTGACTTTTCCGGGTTTCTGGAGAGCTGGACCAATATGCCGGATCATTCGGATCCATGGTGCCGGTGCGGGCGCGGGCCTGGCGCAGGGCGACCTCCACGCTTGCCTGCTGCGCATTGCGGCAGTCGGGGTCGCGCCCGAGCCGGCCGGGGTCGTCGAAACAGGCGAGTTGCACCTCGGCGCGGACCTGCGGGTGATCGGCGTACCAGCTCACACTGCGCGGCCGGGCGCCGCTGTCTTGCGCGGCGGCTGGGACGGGGATGCCGAGCGCCAGGGGCACAGCGGCAAGCAAGACGTACCGTTTGAAGAGCAGCGTCATCATCGTTCAGCCTCCCCGCGCCTTGGCTTGGGCAATCAATGCATCGATCGACTGCCGGCGCCGCTCCTGCTCGCGCTGGTCCTGGTTGCGCATCTGCGCCTGCTGCCACAGCACAAGCGCCTGGGCCTGGACTTGCTGGGCTTGGATGTAGGCCTGCTCCGCACCAATCCGGGCGGAGAGATCGGCGACGGCCTTGGCGTCGGCAGCGGAGGCAAGTTCCCCCTCCACCCCCCGCAGCGCGGTCACCCGGTCTGTGGCCGACTGGTAGAGCTCCCCCGCCATGGCTTGCGCGCCGGCGACACTGGTGGCGTTGCGCTGCATCTCCTGGGCCTGGAAGTCTGCGCCGTCGGGGGTGTAGACGCGGTTTTGCTCCCGATGCTCTCGAACGGTGGTGCCCAAGGATCCTGGCCCCAGCGAGGTGCCGGTCATCACCGATCCCAGCACGCTGCTCTGCGGCGGCAGCGCGTTGCGGAAGGCATCGATGTCAAGGCGCTGGCCAAGTGCGTTCAAAGATGGCGCTGGCGCGTGCGCGATCGCCTGGTAGGTCTGCTGGAGCTGCTGATACTGCTGCTGCATCATCTGCAGCTGCTGGGCCAGCTGTTGCACCTGCTCGATCGCCTGGGCCAGGTTGGAGGGGTCGATGACCGCCACCTGGGCCTGGGCGGCCGAAGGATGACGGGTCAAAATGGTGGCCGCGAGCGCCAGCACAACGGGCAACGCGTGTCTTGTCATGACGTGGTCTCCTTCATGCCGTGGCCGTGTGCCAAAGCTGGCGGAACGCCGGCAGCCAGGCGTCGGGAGCCGGCCCCCGTTCAGCGATCAGCCGTTCCATCAGCCGCACGGTGCCGGCACGGGCCGACAGCACGGCAACGAACTCGTCAAGCCCGCTCAGGTCGAGCTCACAACCGACGGATGCCGTGCCCTGTTTGAGCAAAAAGCGCCGCCCGCCCATGGTCAGATCCTCCCGCACTGCCTGGAACTCGGGCCCGGTCAATTTCAACCCCTCCCGGTAGTCGGCGGCATCGGCCCGTGGGTTCGGCATCAGGATTTGCGTTGGGCACTGCTCGATGATGGAGTGGGCGATCGGGCTTTTCAGGGCGTCGGCCGGTGATTGCGTGCCCAACACCACCAGCCCGTTGAGCTTGCGGATCGTCTTCAGCTTGTCGTTCACCAAATCGCGGAAGCCGGGGTCGAGCAGCGCTTTCCAGAATTCGTCGATCACCAGCATCAGCCGCCGGCCGTCGAGCAGGCGCTCGATGCGGTGGAAGAGGTAGGCCAGCACAGGCCCACGGGCGAGCGGGTCGTCAAGCAGGGCTGTCACATCAAAGCCGAGAAACGGGGCGTCGAGCGTCAGTGCGTCCGTGGCATTGTCGAGCACCCAGCCGAGCGCTGCCCCTGCGCACCAGCGCTCCAGCCGGGCTCCCGGTCCGGCCGGATCGGCCTGTCCAAGAAAAGCACGCAGCTCGCCCAGCGAGCGGGACTCGCGCGGCAGGGCCATCACGCAGCGCAAGCCGAGATCGAGCCGCCGCTCCTCCTCCGGCGGCAGCCCCTTGCCCGGCTCCGTCACCAATCCGGTGATCAGGCGCTTGAGGAAGACAAGATCACCGGGGGTGTTGGAGAGCGCCTTCAGTGGCGCCAACCCCGAGGCGGCGCCGGCCGGCAGCACCAGATACACACCACCAACCGCCCGCGCGAGGATCTCACCGCCACGGTCCTTGTCGACGAACACCACCTGCGCGCCCTGGCGTTCAGCCATCGCTGCAAGAAACAGCATCAGCGTCGTCTTACCGGAGCCGGCGGGGCCAGCGACGAAGACGTTGCCAAGATCGGTGACCGTTTCGGTCGGGGCATGGAGATGAAACCGGTAGGCGGTGCCCCCGCTGGTGCGGAACAGCGTCAGTGGGGCTCCCCAATGGCCGAGCGCGGAACCCGATGGGTAATTGTGCAAGCTCACCATCGCCGCCTGATTGCGGGAACTTACCGCTCCCGGCCGCGGGCGCAGCCGCATGTTGCCGGGCAACTGCGCCCAATAGGCCGCCTCCAGGGCCAAATCCTCGCGCGTCACCACCGCCCCACTCTCGGCCAGGTCGCGCCGGGCCCGGGCCGCCACCTCGCCAAGCGCGCGCAAACTGTCGGCGAAGGTGACCAGGCTCAGGTGATGGTCACCCATGACGAAGGCGTTGGAGGCGAGCAGATCGGCCGCCTCGCTCAATGCTGCGGTCTGGCTGGCCGCCTTGTCCTGGGCCGTGACCATCTGGTTCTGCTTGCGCGTCAGGATGGCTTGTGCCGCCTGTTTGTTCAAAAAGCCGAAGCTCTGGGTCAACACGCAGCGATAAGGAGCGGCCAGCACACTGTCGAACATGCCGGGCCAGGTGATGGCGGGGTATTCGCGCAAGCCGAAGGCGGCGGCATAGCTGGAGCCCCCAGGGCCGCGGATCTCGATGGCCTCCCGGCCGATGATGACGCGGTCGGTGTAGATTGCCCCGCCGAGATGGCCGTTGACCAACGGCACCGGCACAGGCTGACCAGTCAGCACCAAGCGCAACGCCTCGGCCGGCTCAGAGAACAAGATGCCGTTCGCCTCGCGCAAGCCCAGCCGGCGCGGGTGGTAGGCATCCAAATCCTGCAAGAGGGTGGCAACAACGGCCTCGAGCTGCTCAAGCCCGGCAGGGCTGGCGCTGCGGCGGCAATCGCCGCGCCGCCGCCGCAACAGCAGGTCGGCAATGCGGCGCTCGCCGGCCAGTGCCGGGCGCAGCAGCACCGACAGGAAAAGTGCGTTGCAAAAAAGACGATTGGCCTGCAGACGGGCCCGATAAGCGGCGTCGAGCGCCTGGGCAAACCCACTGATGCACGGGGTGTCGGGATAATCGGTGCCGTCGGTGGTCAGGCGCACCACATGGCTGGCCAGAACAAGACGGTCAGAGGCGATGTTGCGCAGCAGAAGGTTGCGCTGGGCATGGCGGCCAGTGATCTCCGCCGGGTCGGTCGTTTCAAACGCCAAGCCGTCCAGGCGGAGCATGGCAAGAAGCGAACCGTCATCGAGCAGCAGGGTCTCGGCGGCGGCATGCCCGAGATAGGGCATGTAGGTGTCCGGGGCGCGCTCCCGCGCGGCGTGGCTGGGCTTAAACATGGATGCGGACCTCCCGGGCATGGCGGGCGCGACCAGGGGGCAGCGGACTGATCGAGGAGCCGCCCCACAGCTCGCGATTGCGCGCGCGGGCCTTGGTGTCCGCCCATAGCCGCAGCACGCCGAACAGGTTGTGGTCATAGGCGATCACCATGCGGAGCGCGCCATGGAGCACCACACCAACCAGCAGATAGAGCGGGTTGCCCATCATCACGAAGACGATGGTCGTCGCCATGCCGTTGACGACGACCGCCTCCAGCGGCACACCGCGCCACATCGCCGGACGGGTGCAGGCCAAGAACAGCGGATCCTCACCCCCGGCCTCCGGTTCCATCGCCTATGCTCCGATGATCTGGTCGACGAGCCAGGCCGAGGAGAAGATCAGCATGACGCCGAGCAAAACGCCGCCCACCGTGCGCATGCTGAGCGCGCCCAACAGCGCCCCCACCCCGACAATGCAGATCGCCAGCACCGCCAGGAGGCGACCGGTCGTCCCGGTGATGATGTTGACCAGGTTTTGAAGAAAGGTGGTGATGTCGCCCCCACCGCCAGCCGCCTGGGCCAAAGCGGGATCGGCAGCCAGGGTGAGGGTGGCCGCCGCCAGGCTGGCCAGGATGAGGGAGCGGGCGCCAGGTCGGCAGGCCAAGGGGGAATGGCATCGTGGCGCCGCTGCAGGGGCGGCGGCAGGGATGGAGACGGGCCAGCGTGGCGAAGCAGAGGGCCGTGTGGCGTGAGGCGGCATGAGGGTGGGCATGATGGAAGCCTCTTACGGTCGGTGGCGGCGGGAGGAGGAAAAGACCAGCGCCGGAGTGGCGGCCGGAACGGAGTGGCCGCAGGACCGGCGCCGCCCCCGGTTTTGTGGCCGGCTTTTGTGCTTTGCCTCAGCGGGCTGCAGCGGTGCCGCCGGCGCCAGCGGGAGCGGGGAGGGGGGCGTAGGGCGTGGGTCACCCGGGCGCACCGTCAATGTGACCGGAGCAAGGGCACCGGGAGGTGCCCTGCCAGGAGCCGAAGCACCCGCGGCTGCAGCCCGTGCCCGCGCTTGACCATAAACATCCCAGCTGGGAGGGGAGGCCGGCGGCGCGCCGGTGTCGGCCACCGCAGGGGAGGAGGGCGGTGGCGCCGCCAGGCGCAGCGCCGGCACAACCTGCTCGGCTGAGGCTTGAACTTTGGTGACGTAGCCGTTGGCGAGGCCGCGGGTGGGCGAGCCGGTGTTGTAGCGGGATAGGGCGTGGCGGAGTGCATCTTGTTGGTCGCCACCCGCCCGTGGCCGGTAACCCTCGACCAGCACATCCGCGGCAAGCCGCAGGCTGGTGCAGGGGTCGAACGCCGCGGCGACCCCCACGCCGAGACGGCTCAGGGTGGCGCTGTTGATTTGCATCAGGCCCAGATCAAGCGAATGCCCCTGCGCAAGCAGAGCCGAGGCGGTCGCCACCGCCGCGGGAACAGTGGACGGCGTGTAGGAGCGACCCGTGTGATTGTCGCCAATCGCCAAGGAGTTGAAGCGGCTCTCGGTGCGGGCGACCGCCGCCAGAGTCTCAAGATGGACCGCCGGTCCGCAGTGGGCTGCGAGCGCGGCAAACAAAGCCAGGGGCAGCAGCATCGACCACCTCCGTCAAGGGCACAGCCGACCGTCGCAAGACGCGCGCAAGCCGCACGGTGCCCGGATTCGGCATAAAGGTGCAGGCGATGCCCGGCTGTGGCAGCCAGGCCAAGAGGCGCAAACAAGCACACGCTGACGGGCGCCAGCGGGGCAAGATCATGGATGTGAAGCCCCAAACGGTGGGGTCCGGGCACGCCACGGCGCGGTGGCGTTAAGGTGCGGGTCGCAGAGGGACTGCGATGCCGGTGGAAAAGCAGAGCGCCTTGACGCTCAGCCTCTCAAAAAGCCGGGGGCTCTGCAACCATGCAGTGCGCTCCATTGGATCATATTAAGGGTAAAATGGTGGCCTTTGGGATGAGACGTGCTGTGACGTCGTAGCTCCATCAGATAGGCGCCAGCGTGATAGTCGTAAAAACCAAAAACAAAAATTCGAATTATGAAATGTATCAAAACCATCATTGTGAGGTATCGGAAACAAAATCAGGAAAGTGAAATTCCTCAAAGGTCGACCATCTTGTCCGCTTCAGAGAGCTCTGGTCGAGTTGCAACGAAAGCCGTTCGCTCCTCATGCCAGCACTAAGGAAAGAGGCGGCGAATCCTCAAGATAATTGCGACAAGTCTGTAGACGATCTCTGGTCTGTGTGACGCCCTTTGTAAGGAATCGGAGTTCCAGGGCAAAGTTGTACTGAGACTGGGGGAATTTCAAGACTTGAAGGGGGCAGTGATGGTGTCATACTGTCAAAAGTTATAAATAATAAGGCAGGAGAGCCTAAGTGGAACCAGTTGGTACTAGAAACAATCAGATGGCAAAGCAACTCGCCGTCGACATCATATCTGCATATGTCGGCAATCATTCTGTGTCTCTTGAGCAGCTGCCAAAGCTTATCACCAGGGTGTATGAGACACTTATCAATTTTGGCCAGGAGCCAATTTCCAAGGTGGAGGAAAAGGAGGCAAGGGAGCCGGCAGTGCCGATCAAAAAGTCGGTGACGCCTGACTATATTATTTGCCTCGAAGACGGGAAAAAATTCAAGATGCTGAAGCGGCACTTGAGGAGCGTCTACGGCATGACTGCGCGTGAATATCGTGCCAAGTGGGGTCTGCCGCCGGACTATCCAATGGTTGCTCCCAACTATGCCAAAGCGCGATCATCCTTGGCGCTGCAAATTGGTCTGGGCCGCTCGAACGGTCGCGCGGCACGCATTGGCCGACCGAAAAAGCTGGCAGACTGACGGCTCTTGGCGGCGAGTTGGGCATGCAGATTGGCTCACCCAAGCTGACGGTGCATGCCCTGCCTGTGGATCGGTGTCCAACCACAGCCAGACGGATCAAAGACCCTTCTGTGAAGCGAGCCCCGGCATGGAGGCCGGTGGAAGGACATCGGGGGAAGCGGCTTCAGGCTTATCGCCTTGGCCAAATGCCGCACAATGCCAGAGTCCGAGCCAATCCGGGAGCCGGGGTGCCCCCGCCGCCCGACGATCAACCAATCCCCACTTCGGGGACAAGCCGTTGGGCGGTGAGGTCGTCCGAACACCGGGAGGCGTCCGTGAAACCGCCTGATACTCAAGCCCTTCTGGCTGCCTGAGGTCAGGCGAGCGTACCCAGCAAACACGCCGTCCCCATGCGGGGCTCTTGGCGAAAAATACGATGGCAGCGTAAGATAAAAGGTGGAGTGCCGACTGCGAGTGCAGAGGTGCAGAGCGCGAAAACAGTTTCTCTGGCTTTATAAGAATTTATTGGTGCTGATCATGGACAACGATAATTGGTCAGAAGAAATACTTTTGAGCGAAGATGAGGTTGCCGAGGCTTTGATCGCCAGCGCCAACCAGCTTCGTCTGGGCGATCTTGTGGGATGCGCGGTGGGAGGGCAGACCGGCTTTGATGTTGCTTTTCTCACGGCAAGCCAGCTGCTGCACGCATTTGAGGTCAAGGGAGGCCATCCGAGTTGGGGATGCTGCCAACAGTCTTTTGACAGTGGGTTTGCACGGCTGCCTCAAATCGCCTCTGGGCTGAGAAGCTTGCGGACGCTGGACAACAGAGTGGAGCACAACGTCAAACCCGATCTCGTCTCCTTGGCTGTTCCAGACACCGAGCATTTCAGGCGGCATTCTGGAGCGTTTGTTTATGCTTTTGACGTGCTCGGCTATGGACTTTATCTTGTTGGCCCAGGAGCAGTGGAGTGCATTCTGCCCCCACGGCAAATCGTCCCGGATTAGCCCGATGCCGAAGGCTTCGGTGTCTTCTCTCGCGTTTTGGACTTGCTGGGCTGGCCGGCGCTCATGCTTGCCGACGCATCGCTGGAACGGGTGGTCGGGGGCCTCATGCCGACACCCGGCCAAACGATGAGCACCTCAGCCAAAGCCCTGACGCGGCCCCGGTGTCCGGCCATCCCGGTGCGGATCAAGCCCGCTCTGCCCCTTTGGGAAGAGAATGTCCGGTGTGATCACGATGAACCAACAGGAGCAGACGATGACCATCTCCCCAGCCTTGGTCCAGGAGCAGCGCTGTCACCACCTTCATGGCCGTCGCACAACCATTGTGCTGGAAGCGGCGTTCTGGGGGGCGTTGGAGCAGGCGGCCGAGGAGCTTGGCATGACGGCATCCGCTCTTGTGGCCGAGATCTGCGCCGACGTGCCTGGGCGCAGCCAAGGCCAACGGTTCAACCAGGCGCTTCGCCTCTGGGTGGTGCAGTATTATCGCAAAGCGACCCCTGCCGTCTCTGATCATGCCTGACACCGGCGGTTTGGCTTGGGCTGCCGTGAGGCACACATCTCCTTTGCCGCTGTCAGAATCGCCATGGCCGCAAGAGTGGGCCGAACAGGCACGCCCCCGATGAAAGGAGTGGGCGCGATGCGGCCCCTGGACTGGATCCATCCTTTTCTGCCGAGCACCTTGCGCGGCAAGCTGCTCCTGGTTTCACTTGCCGTGGTGGTCCTGCCCATCGCGCTGACCGGCTATCTGCTGGAGCGGGAAGGGCGCCAGGCGCTGGTGCAGGAGAAGTCGGAGAAGCTCTTCGGCCTGACGCGCCTGCTGGATGCGCATCTCGGTCCCGGCTTCGATCCATTGCTGGCCGAGATGGGGATCGCGGCCGGCGACCGGGGCGCTGCCATCCAGACCCTGTCAGCGCGCCTGACTCCCTTCACCGACATGATCGCCGGGGCAAATCCGGGAGTAGGGGTCGGCTATTACAGCAAGGCGCTCAACGCCATCATCACCTATGGACCCAGCCGGGACTACAGCGCCACGGTCGGCACCAGCATTCCGCCCGAGCATCCGGGGTGGCATGTGTTGGAAAGCGGCAAGCAGGCGCTGGAGAGCGGTCGACAAGTGCGCGGCTTCATCTTGAACGCGATGCTGCCGATCGTCCGCGACGGCACCGTGATCGGCTACATCTGGGCCAATGAGTTTTCCGACGATGTTGAGCGGCAGGCGGCGGCGATGGACCGGGCCGTGCTGACGGTCAGCCTCGCAGGAATATTGCTCGGGCTTGCGCTGACACAGGTGCTGGCGCGCGGGGTCGGCCGCGACATCCGACAGATCATCGATGGCTTGCTTCGCATGCGCAACGACCTTGGCGACGCGATCCGACCGCCGCCGGGCGAGTTCGGCGCCATCGCGGTCGAAGTCAACGCCATGGCACGCGCCCTGCTGGATGCGAGGTCGCTGACCGAGAACATTCTGCACAGCATCGCCGATGGGGTGATCGCCGTCGATTGGGCCGGGCAGGTCACCGCCCTCAACCCGGCCGCCGAAGCGATGATCGGAGTGACCGCAACCGAGGTGATCGGCAAACCCTACGAGTCGCTTTTCAAGCCTGATGCCCGGTTCTCCAGCCCGTTGCTCGACACGCTGAAAACCGGTCGGCCGCATGTCGGCGTGACGTTGGAGTTCCCAGGCGGCAAGCAGACACTTCATCTCACCGTGTCGAGCAGCGTGCTGCGCGACAGCCACGGCGACGCGATCGGAGCGGTTGTCGTGCTGAGGGACCTGAGCGAGCAGCAGCGGCTCCGGACCCAGATCATGCGTGCCGACCGGCTGGCCGCGCTGGGTGAACTGGTCGCCGGCCTCGCCCATGAGGTGCGCAATCCTCTGACCTCGATCCGCGGTTTCATGCAGTTCCTTGAAAGCTCCGACGACGTTACGGAGTGGCAGCGCTATGCCCCACTGATCATCCGGCAGGTCGACAGCCTGAACCACCTCGTCACCGAATTGCTGGAATTCGGCCGGCCCCGACCGCCAGCGATTCGGCCCGTGCAGCTGAATGACCTGATCCGCGAAGTGTCGCTGCTCGCCGGGCGCAAATCCAACGCCCGCATCGCCCTCCAGCTTGCACCCGACCTGCCTCTGGTCGAAGCCGACGGCGAGGCGCTGAAGCAGGTCATGCTCAACCTGATCATCAACGCCATCCAGGCCACATCGGAAACCGGAGGCATCACCATTGCCACCACCGCCGCAGCGGTGCAGGACCGCCGTGAGGCCGTTGTCACGGTGGCTGACGACGGCGAGGGCATCGCACCGGAAAACCTCGACAAGGTGTTCGATCCCTTCTTCTCGACCAAACCCAACGGGACCGGACTGGGGCTGGCGATGGCCCACCGAATCGTCGATTCTCATCATGGGACCATCACCATCTCCAGCACGCCCCACTCCGGCACCACAGTGACCTTGCGGATTCCCGTCGTTCATAGTCAAACGGTTGAGGCATGACCCCCCAGTTCCCAGCTGCGCTGTCCGCGGCCGCCGTACCCCAGCCCCCCCAGGCGCCGGGTGTCCTGGTCGTGGATGACGACGAGGCGATCCGCCAGATGCTCGCCGCCGTCCTGTCGCGTGACGGCCTGTCCGTAACCACCGCCGCCGATGGGGAGGAAGCCGTCGCCGCCTTTGCCGCGCAACGCCATGCCGTGGTGCTGATGGACGTCCGCATGCCGCGAATGACGGGGTTGCAGGCCCTGGCGGAGATCCGGAAACTCGACCGGTCGGCGTCGGTCATCCTGATGACCGCCTTCGCCGAGGTCGGTTCGGCTGTCCAGGCGATCAAGGATGGCGCCTTCGACTATGTCATCAAACCGTTCGACATTGCGGAGATTCTGCTGCTGGTCGGCAGGGCGCTGCAGATGCGTCGGATGCGCGACGACATCGCAACCCTGCACCGCGAGCTGTCCAGCAGCTATCACACCGACCGCATCCTGACCGCCAGCCCACGCATGAGCGAGCTTCTTCAGACCATCGCCAAGGTGGCCAAGAGCAACGCGACCGTGCTGGTGACCGGCGAGAGCGGCACCGGCAAGGAGCTGGTGGCGGCGGCCATCCACTACAACAGCCCGCGCAACGCCGGGCCCTTCGTCAAGGTCAACTGCGCCGCGGTGCCGGAAGGGTTGCTGGAAAGCGAGTTCTTCGGCCACGAGAAGGGCGCCTTCACCGGCGCGCAGGCGCGCCGCCGCGGCCGCTTCGAGCAGGCCGAGCATGGCACCCTGTTCCTGGATGAGATCGGCGACATCTCTTCCAGCCTGCAGGTCAAGCTGTTGCGCGTCCTGCAGGAGCGCGAGTTCGAGCGGGTCGGTGGTGCGGAGCTGATGCGTACGGACGTGCGCGTCATCGTCGCCACCAACCGGAATCTGGAAGAGATGGTCCGCCAGGGGCTGTTCCGGCAGGATCTCTACTTCCGGCTGAATGTGGTGACCCTCAGGACCGTGCCGTTGCGCGAGCGGCCGGAGGATGTCCGCCTGCTCGCCAGCCATTTCCTGCAACGCTTCGCCACCGAGAACCAGATCGATGTCAGTGGCATCGATGAGCAGGCGATGGAGCGCCTGCTGGCCTACCGCTGGCCGGGCAACATCCGCGAGCTGTCCAATGCCATGGAGCGTGCCGTGGTGATGAGCACCGGCGCGATGATCGTCGCGGAGGATTTGCCGGAACAGATCGCCGGCCGTGCGGACGACGGCGATCCCGTGGCTGGAGACTCCGCTGCCGGAATTGAGGCCTCGGCGTCCGTTGCCGGCGGTGGTGCCCTGCGCGAACAGGTCAGCCGCTTCGAAGCGCGCGTGGTCGCCGAGGCGCTGGCCCGCAACGACGGCAACCGCATGAAGACCGCGCTGGAGCTTGGGATCAGCCGTCGTTCGCTGCTCTACAAGCTGCAGGAATACGGCATTTCCTGAGCAGGGTAGGGGGCCGTCATCGCTGCGCAAAATTTTGCGCAGCACGCACAAAGTTGCGCACCCGACGGCGCCGGCCGTTGACGATTCCGCCCGCTGCCTGACCTGTTCCGTGGCCGGAGGCCTTGGTTTTCGCGCTGTCCGCTATGGCCCCGCAGGCTGGCACATCCATTGCAAATATGTGGGTATGCCGGTCGGCCCCGACCATCCCATGCAACGGCATGGGTGTCGCAGGCCCTCCGATCGCAGCGCTATGAAACCAAGAATGAGCGCGCGGTTCGTCTTTCCGGTCCGGCTTCGGACCGGGGACGGGCTCCGCGCCCGCGGGGTCGCGGCGGGCATGCCCTGCTGCGCCCCGACGTCCAAGGGAGACGTCGAATGAGTAAAGTGCGGAAGTTGGAAGAGACCGTCGCCATGATTCCCGATGGTGCGGTGCTGATGATCGGGGGATTCATGGGGGTTGGAACGCCACCCCACCTGATCGACGAATTGCTGCGCCAGAACAAGCGCGGCCTGACGGTGATCGCCAACGACACCGCCCGCCCGGCGGTGGGCATCGGCCGGCTGATTGCCGCCAAGGCGGTGCGCAAGGTGATCGCCAGCCACATCGGCACCAATCCGGAGACCCAGCGCCAGATGATCGCCGGCGAGACCGAGGTGGAACTGGTGCCGCAGGGCACGCTGGCCGAGCGGGTGCGGGCCGGCGGCTTCGGCCTCGGCGGCGTGCTGACCCCCACCGGCGTCGGTACGGTGGTGGAGGACGGCAAGCAGCGCATCGAGCTGGACGGAACCGTCTATCTGCTGGAGAAGGCGCTGAAGGCCGATTTCGCCCTGATCGCCGCCAAGCGGGCCGATTACCTGGGGAATCTCGAATACGCGCTGACCGCGCGCAACTTCAACCCGCTGATGGCGATGGCCGCCGAAACGGTGATCGTCGAAGCCGAGGATATCGTGCCGGTGGGCGTCATTCCGCCCGACAGCGTCGTCACCCCGAATGTGCTGGTCGACTGCCTGGTCGCCAAGGAGCATCGCCATGGATGAGAAAACCCTGATCGCCAAGCGCGTCGCGCTGGAGCTGCGGCCGGGCAACCTGGTGAATCTCGGCATCGGCCTGCCCACCATGGTCGCCGCCCATCTGCCGGCCGGCGTCAACGTCTTCTTCCAGTCGGAGAACGGCATCATCGGCATGGCGCCGGTGCCCGAGCCGGGGGCGGAGAACGAGGATCTGAGCGACGCCGGCGGCAGCCCGATCGGCGCCGTGCCCGGAGCCGCGTCGTTCGACAGCGCGACGTCCTTCGGGCTGATCCGTGGCGGGCATCTGGACGTGACCGTGTTGGGCGGCCTGCAGATCGACGAGGAGGGCCGGCTCGCCAACTGGATGGTGCCCGGCAAGATGGTGCCCGGCATGGGCGGTGCGATGGATCTGGTCTCCGGCGCCAAGCGGGTGATCGTCGCCATGCAGCACAGCGCCAAGGGCACGCCGAAGATCGTCAAACGCTGCGAACTGCCGCTGACTTCGGTGCGGCGCGTCGACCTGATCGTCACCGAACTGGCGGTGATCGAGCCGACGGACAAGGGGCTGGTGCTGCGGGAGATCGCGCCCGGCGTCACGGTCGCCGACGTGCTGGCCCAGACCGGCGCCGAGCTGATCGTCCCGTCCGTCGTGCCGACCATGCCGGTCGGCGCCTGACCGTCCTTCTTTCTTGAGCATGGGAAGGTCCCTTCCCCGCGCCACCCGGCTGTCGTGCCCGGCGGCGCGGGAACGGCCCCCCTTGTGCCGGAGACCCGCCATGAGCGTCACCACAGCCCCCCCGCCGGCGCCGGACGTCAGCGCCCGCTTCAACCCGATCACGCCGATTTCCCGCGCGCTGACCTGGCTGGTCAGCCGCTATCTGCCTGACCCGCTGATCTTCGCCATCATCCTGACCGTGCTGACCTTCGGCTTCGCCTTGTGGCTGACGCCGAGCGGGCCGGTCGATCTGGTGCGCATGTGGGGCAACGGCTTCTGGAACCTGCTGGCCTTCTCGATGCAGATGGCGCTGGTGCTGGTCACCGGCCATGCGCTCGCCAGTTCCGAACCGGTGCGCAACGTCATGGGCCGGGTGGCCTCCATCGCCAAGACGCCGACCCAGGGCGTCATGCTGGTCTGCTTCGCCGCCGCCGTCACCAACGTCATCAACTGGGGCTTCGGCCTCGTCGTCGGCGCCATGTTCGCCCGCGAGGTGGCGCGCCGCGTTCCGAGTTCCGACTACCGGCTGCTGATCGCGTCCGCCTATATCGGCTTCATGACCTGGCATGGCGGCTTCTCGGCATCGGTTCCGCTGGTTGCCGCCACCAAAGGCAACCCGATGGAGAAGACCGTCGGCCTGATCCCGATCGCCGACACCATCTTCACCACCTACAACATCGGCATCACGCTGGCGCTGATCGTCGTCCTGCCGCTGGTCTGCCGGATGATGCACCCGAAGCCGCATGAGGTGGTGGCGGTCGACCCGGCCCTGCTGAAGCCGGAGCCCTCGACCAAGCGCGTGCTCGGCCCCGACGCCAGCCCGGCGGAAAAGCTGGAAGAGAGCCGCGTTCTCGGCTTCGTCGTCGCGGCCCTGGGCATCGCTTACCTGTTCCTGCACTTCCAGGCCAAGGGTTTCGACCTGAACATCAACACGGTCAACCTGATCATGCTGGTGGCCGGCCTGATCCTGCACGGCACGCCGATGGCCTATGCCCGCGCCGTCGCCAACGCCGCCCGCGGCACCGCCGGTATCATGGTGCAGTTCCCCTTCTATGCCGGCATCCAGATCATGATGGAGCATTCCGGCCTGGGCGGTCTGATCACCAACCTGTTCGTCGACATCGCCAACAAGGAGACCTTCCCGGTCCTCGCCTTCCTGTCGTCCGGCCTGATCAACTTCGCCGTCCCGTCGGGCGGCGGCCACTGGGTGGTGCAGGGCCCCTTCATCATGCCGGCGGCCCAGCAGCTCGGCGTTGATCTCGGCAAGGCGGCCATGGCCATCGCCTATGGCGAGGAATGGATGAACATGGCCCAGCCCTTCTGGGCGCTGCCGGCGCTCGCCATTGCCGGGCTGGGGGTGCGCGACATCATGGGCTACTGCGCAACGGCTCTGGTCATCACGCTGCCCATCTTCCTGATCGGCCTCTATTTCTGAACCTTTGCGACCAACCGGCCGCCGCGATCCTGAACGGGCGCGGCGGCCTTCCATCCTGCAAGAAACCTTGTTCCGGAGGAGTCCTCCATGACCGAGATCGTCATCGCCAGCGCGGTCCGCACCGCCATCGGCAACTTCAACGGCGCGCTGGCGCCCGTCCCCGCCCATGAGCTTGGCGCCGCCGTGATCCGCGAGGCGCTGTCGCGCGCCCACACCGACGCCGCCGAGGTGACCGAGGTGATCCTGGGCCAGGTGCTGACCGCCGGCCAGGGCCAGAACCCCGCCCGCCAAGCCGCGGTCAAGGCCGGCATCCCCGTCGAGAAAACCGCCTTCGGCATCAATCAGGTCTGCGGGTCCGGCCTGCGCTCGGTGGCGCTCGGGTATCAGGCGATCCGCTGCGGCGACGCCGAGGTGATGGTGGTCGGCGGCCAGGAGAACATGAGCCTGTCGCCCCACCTGATGCATCTGCGCAACGGCACCAAGATGGGCGCCGCCGAGATGCTCGACAGCATGATCAAGGACGGGCTGTGGGAGGCCTTCCACGGCTATCACATGGGCACCACCGCGGAGAATGTCGCGCGCGCCTGGAACCTGACCCGCGAGCAGCAGGACCAGTTCGCTCTGGCCTCACAGCAGAAGGCGGAGGCGGCGCAGAAGGCCGGCCGGTTCACCGGCGAGATCGTGCCGGTGACCATCAAGGGCCGCAAGGGCGACACCATCGTCGACAATGACGAATATCCCAAGCACGGCACCACGCTGGAGGCGCTGGCCAAGCTGCGCCCGGCCTTCGCCAAGGACGGCACGGTGACCGCCGGCAATGCCTCCGGCCTCAATGACGGGGCGGCGGCGTTGGTGCTGATGACGGCGGAGAACGCCGCCCGCCGCGGGGTGACGCCGCTGGCGCGCATCGCCTCCTGGGCGACGGCCGGCGTCGATCCCAGCATCATGGGCACCGGGCCGATCCCGGCCTCGAAGCTGGCTCTGCAGAAGGCCGGCTGGTCGGTGGACGATCTCGACCTGATCGAGGCCAACGAAGCCTTCGCGGCGCAGGCGCTGGCGGTCAATGCCGGGATGGGCTGGGACGAGGGCCGGGTGAACGTCAATGGCGGCGCCATCGCGCTCGGCCATCCCATCGGCGCGTCGGGTGCGCGCATCCTCGTCAGCCTGCTGCATGAGATGGCACGGCGCGATGCTGGAAAAGGGCTTGCCACCTTGTGCATCGGTGGCGGCATGGGGGTGGCTCTCTGCGTCGAGCGCGGCTGACGCTACCCCGGCAGTGCCGTCTTTGACCTCAGGCCAGAGACGGCACTGCGACCCTAGGCAGTTTAATGGACAGCAGGGCTTGGTGCAGATCGGGGAGGGTGCCGGGATCCTGCGCAAATGTGGTTGCCGACCGTGCGGGGGCGCTGACCACAGCCTTGCGGGCGGCAGGCCAGTTCGACCCTGTCGTTTTGAAGCGCATGCCGGTTCAAAGAAGAGGATGTCTTGACCATGCGGTTGTCGGAGCTGCCGTTACGGTGGCGCATTGGATTTCTCGCCTCGCTGTCGATCATCGCCGCCGGTTTGGTGGCGGCGATCGGTGGCCACTTCGTCAATCAAGCGCTGGTCGAACAGCGCATGAACAGCGTCCGCTTCATCGCGCAAAGCGGCAACAGCATCGCCGCGCGCTTTTACACGTTGGCGCAGGACGGCGTCATGAGCGAGGAGGAGGCCAAGGAACGCGCCCGGACGGCAATCGGCGCGATCCGTTATGCCGATGGCGAATATCTTTGGATTTGGACCTCGCAGATCGTCAGCGTCATGCACGCCAACGCTGGCCTGATTGGCAAGAGCGGGGCGGAGATCCGGGACCGCAACGGCGTCTACGTCATCCGCGAGGCCGT
Source organism: Azospirillum sp. A1-3 (assembly GCF_023806445.1). Classification (NCBI taxonomy): domain Bacteria; kingdom Pseudomonadati; phylum Pseudomonadota; class Alphaproteobacteria; order Rhodospirillales; family Azospirillaceae; genus Azospirillum; species Azospirillum sp. A1-3. Next base: position 481,081 of record NZ_JAMSLU010000007.1, on the reverse strand, counting down.
GCGCGGAGCTCTGGCGCCGGTGCCGGAATTCGTGTCTTACGAATGGCCGCGCCCCAGCGACCCGCAGGGGCCGACGTACGAGAAGCTTGCCTATTCTGTGCATTTCAAGCCGTGGGATTGGGTGATTGGCACAGGCGTCTACACCGATGACCTGCGTTCGGCCTTCTTTGGCATGATGACGGTGTTCGGGCTGGTGGTGGCTGGACTGTCTTGTTTGGCACTGCTGTTGGGCTGGGCGGTCGCCCGCAGCGTGACGCGACCGCTGTCGCGCGTGCATGATGTGATGCTGCGGCTGGCCGCACATGATCTGGACGCCGAGGTGCCGGAACGCGGCCGACACGACGAGATCGGTGGCATGGCCCGCACCCTTGAGGTCTTCAAGTCGAACATCCTGCGCAACCACCAGATGGAACAGGAGGGTCGTGCCGCGGCCGCTCAGGCGGCAGCGGACAAGCGGGCCGCGGTCCTCGAGCTGGCAACCCGCTTTGAGAGCAGGGTCGGGCCTATCGTCGATCAGGTTGGCCACTCAGCCAACGCCTTTCAAGCAACCGCCTCTCACGTCTCCCAGGCGGTCGAGAGGGTTGAGCGCGAATGCACCCTTGTGGCGTCTGCTTCGGAACAGGCGTCTGTCAATGTCCAGACGGTCGCGTCCGCTGCCGAGGAAATGTCGACGGCAATCCGCGATCTGTCGGGGCGCGTGGCACAGGCAGCCCAGCAGTCGAAGGTGACGGCCGAGCGGGCCGAGCAGGCCCGAACCCACCTGGATGCGCTGTCCACCGCCATCGAGCAGGTGGACCAGGTCGTGGCATCGATCAATGCCGTGGCGTCGCAGACCAACCTGCTGGCGCTGAACGCCACCATCGAAGCGGCACGGGCCGGCGAGGCTGGCAAAGGCTTTGCCGTGGTGGCGAGCGAGGTCAAGAATTTGGCGAGCCAGACCCACGCCATGACCGAACAGATCGGTCAGCAAATCAGCACGGTGAAAGCCGCATCCGACCGGACGGTGGAGGCGATGCGTGGCATCATCGGCCAAGTCGAGCACATCGACCACTCAACTGCCGACATGGCGACCTCGGTCGAGCAGCAAAGTGCCGCCACCGCGGAGATCAGCCGCAATGCACAGCAGGCGGCGATCGGCACCACCGAAGTCTCACGCAACGTCGTCGATATTCAGCGGGCCGAGCGCGAAACTGGGATTGCAACCCAGCAGGTCAAGCGGTCGGCCGAAACGCTGGCGGATCAGGCGAGTGTGCTGAAACAGGAGCTCGACGCATTCCTGGCCGAAATCCGCGCCGCTTGAGCAGAAAACCGCCTTGACCCGGAGTGCAGCGCCGCACGCTCCGGCGTTCAGGCCGGAGATCGGCGCGGAGGCGCGTCTGCGCCGACATGAGGTTTAGCCGGGCGTGCGGTGCTGGTCGATGGACTGGCGGAGGATGGCGAGCGGCGCGCCGCCGCAGGTGAGATAGCCGTGCGACCACAGCCCCCCTTCCAGCAGCGGCGGAGCAGGGCTGGGTGTTTCTGGCGCCGACGGCGGCTCGACATGCCCGTGAGGCTGTTCACCAGGGTCGAGATCGCCACCCTTGGGCGGGGAGGTCACGAGACGATGCCCATGATCGTCCTCACCATCCATCTCGATGAGTTCGGCGCCGAAGTCGGCGCACACCGACGCAAAGATGGTGCGGACGTGGTCCAGCACGGCCTTGGTGAGCACACAGCGACGGGACTTGCTGACATCCCTCCGCCCGTCAGGGCGGAGGGATGTCAGCTCTTTGACCGGACAGGGTCAAGGCGGTCCACGTCTGTCTGCATGGTCAAGCTGCAGAAGAGCTCTCGATCGCTGTCTGTTATATGATCTACAATCCAATCACGAAGGAAGTGAGCCACAGACGACATTTTCAGCCCTTTGTTGAGGCGAGCTTCCAAGTCGATCATGGCTGCAGCGCAGCGGTCGTGTTGTTGCAGATGTTCTGCGATAAGAGGATGCTGGTGACGCGCCAAAAGGACCTCCTCCCGCTTAAAATGCTGGAGGAGAAAGCGAATGGCATCTGCCGCAATCCTCCGTTGAGAGGCGTCTGAGACTTGAGATCGAATCGCGTGACCAAGGTCGTTGAGTAGAGTCACCAGATTTGAGTGATCAGAGTCAACTTCTGGTATCCCGACTTCTAATTTTGAAGACCATTCTATGGGCTGGTTGATCAGTTGATCCCATGAGAAATTGATATCTTGCGTCTGAAAGAGAGAAGTGGCCTCTTTTGATTTCTCATCCCGTAAGTATAACTCTTTGATAAAGGTGTGCTTGTCGGCGCTTTGACCGATCGAAACGGTTTCTCTGGAGAGCTCATGGCTTCCAATCTCTTTAATTTTAGACATGCCTAATATCTACCATGCTAAAATACTTAATAAATCGAGGATGCCTTTGTGCTTGTTTGATGGCAAAGCGAATCTGACTGCCTCGCATGCGACAAAGTGGCACGGTTAACTGTAGCGACCCGAGATCATCGGCGCTCCGGCCCGAGATTCTGGCACAAACCTGGACCAGATTTCCTGAGACTCAAATCGAGCTTCGGCCCGGATTGCGTGAGACGGAACCCACATTGTCTGAGACAGACCCGAGATCGCCGGCGGCGGGCCTCACTCCGTGAGACAGAAATCCGCTGGCAGAAAAACGAACGTTTTCCGGCCGTTGGTCAGCAGGAGACGAATGGAGCGGCAATCTGCGGCTTTGACAGGCAGGAAAGCCGGTCAAGGAATCTGCATTATGAATGGTGGCAACGCCATGGGTTTTCTGCCTATCGGGGGTAGACCCAACAGTTGTGTCACCAAGGGCCATTTGACCAAGGACGGTAGGGCCGTCCGTTTCCCACAAAATCTGTTCCGCGATTGTTGTATCTTGCAACGCCCTTTATGTTCTGGGTGAGAGAAGCGGCTGATCCATGGGATGAATGGTGGATGCCCTATCGTCTGGTTAGACTTGCACGAAAAACGCGCACGTGGCCAAACTGGAAGCGATATCTCACCGCGACGAGCATAGCTCTGACGGCCATAGGCTTACGCTGGATGCTGCTCGGCCCAGAACCATACCCATATGTTTTGGCGTTTCCTGCGGTGATCACCTCAGGACTGATCCTCAACCGAGGCAGCGCCTTCCTGACGCTCGCGATCTGTGCGCTGCTCGGCACCATCCTGTTTGTGAAACCAATTGATGCTCTCTACATCCCGAACCCGGTGGATGCTGTCGCCCTTATCCTGTACCTCGCCACTGCAATCCCCATCGCGATCCTGATCGAGAACCTCCACGTCTCGGTCCACGAACTCTCGGATGCGAATGAACAGCTTGCCGCGCTGAAAGAGCAGGAACAGGTGCTGCTCAGCGAGGCGGCGCACCGCCGACAGAACGACCTGCAACGGCTGATTGCCACGTTCCAACTCCAGGCCAAGGCTTCGAACGATGACCGCGTGCGTCTTGCACTGGAGGAAGCCGCTGGCAGGGTGCAGGCACTGGTCCGTGTGGATCGACACATCGAACACCATCGGAACGGCCCAGACACGGTGGACATCGGGATGATGCTCTCCGGGTTGGTCGAGGACATTCGGCAGAGCGGCGCCGAACTCCGCCCCATCGCGTTTGACGTGGCGGTGCAGGCGGCGGAACTCCCGCGAGAACAGGCGGTCGCGGTGAGCCTGATCGTCACGGAAGTCGTCAACAACGCGCTCAAGTACGCCTTCCCGGAAGAGCGCGCCGGAACCATCACCGTGCGCTTCCGGCGCGATGGCGAGGCTTTCGTGCTGAGTATGGCGGACGATGGGGTGGGTTTCGATCCGGCGTCCGCGCCACGAGGCACGGGGCTGGGTCGTAGGCTGGTGCAGGCCCTGGCTGCCCAGCTCAGAGGGCACGTCAAGGTTCAACCGGGCGATGCTAAGGGCGGGACCTTATGTACGGTGCAATTTCCAGCCCGCGTATAATCTGGACAGGATGCCGCACACTCATTGCCTGTCTATAGTTCCTCGCCTTTTGGTAGGTTGTGAATAAGCGCGGAACTGGAACCCCCGTCGACAACGGGATTAAGTCATTGTAGATGCAGGCATTTTGGCCATTGAGCTGGGGGCCCGACCGGCGCCAATCAGGACCCACCCTCAATGGAAAGTTCCACTACTATTTCAAGAAGTTACGGGCAGACATCGGAGGGTCTCACTTCGGCGCTGATACACACGATGTGGCGTCATGCCCGCGAAACCACCTCCATTCGCAGAATGGGGGCGGTAGTTCATTTTTTCCGATCAAGCCCACCACCGCCTGCTTCTCCGCACCAGACTGTGTGCAATTTTCATCGAATTTCCTTTTAATTCCTTTTGAGTTACGTCGGTCTGAACGGGCAGCTCAGGGTGGTTAGAGGAGAAATTATACTTTTACCGAATTTATTTCCGCAAATTTCTTAAATATCGTTCAAAACATTGGTAGCCGATAAACAAATTCACTGCGCCCCTTGCGTGTCCCTCAGGTTGGTCTGAGAACAATCTTTGTTGGCTGCCGGACAAAGTGGAGGAAAATAGAATGCGAAAGCATTTTTTCAGTACGTTTTCAATTTCTGTTCTGTCACTTACCGTCTTAATTTCTTTCTCCTCTTTGTCCTATGCCGGCGAGCTCGTTTATACGCCGAGAAACCCATCGTTCGGTGGAAACCCTTTTTACAGCGATCACCTTCTTGGGGTGGCCAACTCAAACAACAAGTTCGAGAAGCCGAGCAGCAACAGCGGACTTCTCACACAGCAGGATCCTTCCAAAGAATTTGAACGGGTCATCCAAAGCAGTCTGCTCAGCCGGATTTCCTCACAAATCGCTGATCAAATCTATGGCGAGAATGCCAGAGACTCCGGACGGTTTGTCATCGGCAGCACGACAGTTGATTTTGCAAAGAGTGGTGGATCGACGTCTGTGACGATCACCGACTCATCAACGGGTGGGAAAACCCTCATCCAAATTCCGACACCGGGCTACTGAGCCAACGCTTCTCTGATCGAGGCGTGATGGTCGGGCTCCATCCTCTTTGGGCTGGAACCAATGCTCTTGCTTGCTCGGATTTTCATTGCGGGTAGATGACATGCGTATTCAAACCCTCTTGTTGGTTGCTGCCTGTGCTCTCAGCCTTGGTGCTTGCTCCGCCACGCGTCCGGAAACCGCCTTTTCCGAAACTCCCCGCCTTGAGCCCAAGACGGAGATGCTGGACGATTTGATGGCCCTGCCGCCACCGGTGCGCCAACTGACGGTCGCCGTCTATAATTTTGAAGACCAGACAGGACAAAACAAACCCAACGAAACCTTCTCAGAATATAGCCGTGCCGTCACGCAAGGTGGCGCCACCATCTTGGTGAATGCCTTGGAGCGGGCTGGGCGGAAATCCTGGTTCAAGGTTGCCGAGCGCCGCGGTTTGCCGGCCTTGCTGCAGGAGCGCCAGATCATCCGCGCCATGCGGGAGACCTATGGGGGCGGACCACAAACCCTGCCTCCCCTCACCTATGCCGGCCTTTTGCTTGAAGGCGGGATCATCGGATATGACAGCAACACGCTGACCGGTGGCTTTGGTGCACGCTTCCTCGGCGTCGGGGGCGACACCCAGTACCGTCGCGACACGGTAACCGTCTATTTGCGCGCGGTTTCGGTCCAGACCGGCGAGGTCATCAAGAGCGTCAACACCACCAAGACGGTCTATTCTGTCCTCTTGCATGGCGACGCTTTCCGCTACATCGGCTTTAACAAGCTGTTGGAAATTGAGGGCGGCATCACCACCAACGAGCCGGTCCAGTTGGCGGTCAAGCAGGCCATCGAAAAAGCGGTCTTTACACTGATCATGGAAGGGGCCTTGGACGGATACTGGCAGTTCCAGGGGCCCGAGGCGCAGCCATTTGTCGAACGCTATATTCAAGAGCGTGACGGCATCATCGAGCGTCGACGGCTCCAGGCGACCCCTGAGGATATGCAAGCCGAACCACAGCCGGTCACCGTGCCGCCACCGGCAAGCCGCACACCGACCGGATCGGGCGCCAATGGCGAGCGCAGCATGGTCCCCCCGGTCGCCTCCCCGCAGGTGCAGCCCAACAGCCCCACCTTTGTCCTTCCGCCCACGCCCAATCGAAGCGATTTGCCGCCGGTCCCCTCCCTGCCCCCCGCCGCCCACTGACGGCGGGAGGTGGACCGCCACCCCACCATCAAGGCTGCTCCTCCAGTTCGCTGAATTAATTACTCAAATAATGATCAAAATTCATTCGTTTGGCTCTTTAGAAGCCCCACTGCAATAAAATCAGGGAAACAGCACACCATGAAAAACACTCTGCTCTCGTCGGTCGCCGCGCTCGCTTTTGCTCTGGTCGCGTCTGCGGCCTCCGCAGAGTCGGCCAACAACACGGCCTATATCGACCAGGCCGGTCTGTCGAACACGAACCTTCAGACCCAGGAAGATGGCTCTCGCAACCTGACCAGCACGATCCAGCGCGGCTCTCGCAACAGCGCAACGACGCTGCAGAGCCGGGGTGTGTTGAACCGTGCTTACAGCACCCAGGACAACACCGCGAACACCTCCACGCAGACGCAGACCAGCGGGGAGCGCAACGAGCTCACCTCCACCCAGAATGGGACGGGCGGCAACGTTGTCAGCCAGACCCAGATGGGCGGCACCTACAATCGGGCCTGGGCAACCCAGTTCGGCAGCGGCAACAACAGCGAACAGACCCAAGCCTTCGGCTCCAACAACCGCATGGAGGCGCGGCAGGCCGGTATGGGCAATGACGCGAGCCAGACCCAGTTCCTTTCCAGCAACAGCATGGCCTATGTCGAACAGGTCGGCATCAGCAACGAGGCCAGCCAGCACCAGGCGGGCAGCCTGCTCAACGCGCGCATCAACCAGGATGGCCGGAGCAACTGGGCGTCCCAGACCCAGGCGGGGGTGAATGAAATCGCCTCGATCAGCCAGGCCGGCGCTCTGAACGTCGCCACACAGGGCCAGATCGGTGCCGGCAACACGGTGATGGCTCTTCAGGAAGGCCAGCACAATCGGATGCTGCAGACCCAGGCCGGTATGGGCAACAGCGCGACGTCGCGGCAGTATGACGGCGGTCTGGCCGGCAACATTGGCGAGCAGCGTCAATATGGCAACGAGAACGTCGCCACGCTGTACCAGAACGGCAACGGCAACCAGTCCTTCCAGTCGCAGACCGGCTCCAACAACACCCTGGGCGCCACCCAGTCCGGCAACGGCAACCGCAGCACCCAGATCCAGCGCTGATTGGGTACAGTCGATGATCCGGCGGTGGAGGTCCACTCCACCGCCGCCCATTTTTGGAGGCGCGCCATGCGTGGTTCTGGCATCGCCGTTCTCGCCTTGCTCGCGGCGTCCCCCGCTGCGGCAAACAGCATCGCCTACATCGACCAGATCGGGGAGGGGAACTGGGCTGAACAAGTTCAAACCGGATCGAACACCGCACGCATCCGGCAGACGGGGTCGGATCTGTGGGCTGAGCAACTCCAGTCCGGCGCCAACACCGGCATCATCGTGCAAACTGGCCAGCGACAGAAGGCATCCATGGATCAATCTGGAACCAACGCCGCCTTGATTGCTCAGGCCGGTTTGGCCAACAGCGCGACCCTGTACCAGGATGGTGCTGCCAACAAGGCAACCATCACCCAGTCTGGTTCGGGCAACCGGTCCAGCGTGAACCAAAGCGGGGGCGGCAATCTGTCCTCGACCATCCAGCGGGGATACAACAACACCGCGGAGCATTCTCAAAATGGCTCTCGCAACGAAGTCACCACCGTCCAGGACGGCAACAGCACGCTGTCCGTTACTCAAATTGGCAAAGACAACAGTGTGGACAGCCAAATCCGCAATGGGGGACAAGGCTTTCGCATCCAGCAGAACGGCTCTGGCCTGGACATCAAAGTGATCCAGGCTCCTGGTCGCTGAGAGACGACACAGATCGCTTCCGAACCTCCGCCTGGCTTTAGGGCTTACCGTTACCCACATCTCGGGGGTTGCAGTTCGGAAGCGAGCTGAGCGCCGAGCATGAGCAGAAAGAGGCGTTCAAAGCCAAACCACAAGGTCTGCCAGCCCGGCTCGCCATCGCCTTTGCGGGCCAGGAAACCGCCAAGGCGAGCGACGCCGCGCTGAAAGTCACGGTGGCTGGTGACGACAGCCGGGGGTCTCTTCAAGGCAGCGGCGAGCAACTGCACCACGCCTTCCGGCTCGTCGCTTCAGGCCCGCCCACCCCGCCGTCTGCTTGGGAAGACCCGCTCCCGGAGCGCGCCATCCCCGCTCCCAGAGCCACCGCGCGCCGCGTCCGACGGGCATCGCCCAGCTTAACATGCCCCCATGCTGTTCAGCCCAGGTCTCGGCATCGTCCATCCCAGCCTCCATCCGCTGCTCTGTTCAACGGATGGAATCCGCCGCCTTCACGATGTGGGTAACGGCAAGCCTTTCAAGGAGCGGAGAAGTCACCACGAACTGACCGGGGCGACGAATGAGCAGATAGTTCTCTGTCGTGCCCTAGGCGTTTTCGCCCTTGACGCCCTCAAGCAGCCGGAGCGCCTCGGATGCGCTGGACAGTTCGCCGAGCGCGTCCGAGCCGGTCCGGATCTCTACCCGGCCGTCGGGATGAATCAGGGCAACAACGTTCAGGTCATTGGCACCGAGCTTGCGGGACAGCATACCGCCCTTACCATTCCGCGTGGCGAACACGGTAAGCACGACATCACCAAAGGGTTGGCCAGGGTAGCGCGGCAGGGCGATGTTGACGACGCGCAGAAAGTCTGTGTGAAACGAACTGTTGATGAGGCCATTGGCAACGTAGGAGGCGGTGAAGTTCAGCACGCCTTGGATCTGCCGCGTCGGGTCCGCGATCGCGCCGGAGTCCGCCTGGCCGCGCTCGTCCACGGCAATCGCCATGAAGGTGTAGCTCGCGATCCAGGAATCAGGCTTCACCATGTCGATCCAGCCATTGCCCGCGTCCATGCGTCCCGATGCGGGTACGGGTGACCAGCCGAGGGAGGTGAAGGCCACTTGCGCAGACCAGTCCACAGTCACGGAGGCGACGTCCTGGGTGGTGACCGCCACCTCCACCTGTCCTCCTTCTGGGCCGAAGGTTTGCGACGCCGGAGCCTGCCCCGCACTGGGCCGCAGATCGACCGTGATCCGCTCGACGAGATCGCTGGTGACCACAATGAGCTTACCCAGGACCGTCTGCTGCGGCTCGATATAGCGGATGTCTGCGGCTCCGCAGCTCGCCAGCAGCGTCCCGAGCGGCGTATCGAGTGACCTGCGGTCGAGCCTCATGGCGACGCCTTCCACACCCAGCGTGCTCGTGCTCACGTGCAACACGCCGGCGATGGTCGATCCCGCGCCCTGCTCCAGCGCCATCTTCCAGGCCAGGGCGCCGTTCTCCGTCAACTCCACGCTGACGGTGGCCGCCCCAGCGAGCGGCGATGTCGAGATCAGCGGTGCAGAGGCTGCGATGCCCGGCGGCAGCTCAAGAGAGACCGCGAGCCCCTGCCTCTGCTCCGCCCGGAACGACCATTCGCGGAGCGCAACATGGTGCTTCGCCAAAACCGCGCTCCAGTTCTTCCGCAGCAGGGCGATGGCGGGCAGGCTGCCTGAGGGATAGGTGGTGACCGAAAACAACGCGGAGCCGCCGGTGATGTTGATTGCCCGATCCGGCAGCAAGCTGCGACGCAGGGTGAGCGAGAAGCTCAGGAGGGATACCTGGGACGGGGAGACATAGACGATGCTTTCGTCCGGAACTGGCCGAATGGTGAAGCCGTCAACTTCGATGGGACGGGTGCCTGCCAGGATTGGCGTGGTCGCCTGGACCGGTAGCCGATCGCGGCTCCAAGCAGGTCGGGTGACCGGCGCCGCGTCGCAGGCGATCCTGTTCGTGAAGGTGCAGATGCCGGTCGTCGCCTCCAGGCGCCCAGAACGGAACTCGGTGATCCGCCCGGCTTCCGCCTGCGGATTCGTGGCGACGCCAGCGGTGCCCTTGTGTGTGCGCATGACGGTCTCGGCGATCGTCTGCTGCCAGGCAAACCGCGATGCTTCAGACATGGACGAGACTCCCGGGATGTTGCTGTTTTCGCCTGGGTATCGTTTCGCTTTCCGGTGGCCGGCTCATGCCGGTGGTTAGCATCTCCATGTAGTGGTCCCAGTCCCAGACGGCGTTGGGGCATCCCCGGTGCGACGTCCGCGGATCCGCTTCGGCGTGGCCAAGGATGTGTTCGCGGTCCATGGGGATTCCATACTGCCCGCAGAGCCAGGCCACGAGTGTGGCTGAGGCCGCATACTGGAGAGGGGTCGGCATCATCCCCAAATCGCTCAGTCCCCGCGCTCCCGGCGCGCGGGCGCAATGCTCAACGCCGATGCTGTCAGCGTTGGCGCTGTGGGCGTGCCAAGCGATGTCACGGTCCCGAACAAGCTGCACTATTTCGCCGTTCTGGCCGACGATGTAGTGCGCGCTGACGCCGCTCACAGGATTCTGGAACCAGCTGATCGGCCCCTCAATGCTCGGACCACCATCGGTGATGTGGATGATCACGCGCCTGATGGTGCGATCTGGTCCACCGGGCCCGAAAGAGGCGGCTGGCACGAAGCGGGTTGCACCGGGATAGTCGGTCGTGTCCGCCTCCGCCCGCGGCACCGCGGTCTCCCGCACCGCTTCTTCAATGCCGCGATCGTCGGGGAGGAGTGAAACCGCGTTCATTCTAAGGGGACGGAAGATCGAGCGCAGCTCCCGCCCCCTGACGCAGAACTCGAAGCTGCGGTCGCGCAGTTCGGTGTCATCCAGTTCGGCCAGGAGCTTGCCGAGTGTGGGCGAGGCCACCTGCACCTTCCACTCGCGCGATCCCCGTGACAGAAGCAGCGAGACGACAACCCCGTTCCGCAAGGACATCTCCCGGATGCGGCCCCGGACATAGACCGCCTTCCGCGCAGCGGCCACCACTTCCGTCCGCCATTCCGACCAGGGACGCAGCCGAACCAGATTCATGTGGACTCGACGGGCGAAATGATTTCCCTGGGAATCGGTACCGAGCACCTCGATCGGGAGGTCGAGCACCGTGGCGCCGATCGGGGAGCGCGGCACCAGCACCATCCGTCCGAGCACTGCCACCGGCATCGCACGTTGCTGGTCCGCCGCCGCGGGCTGCGCCTGTCTGTCGAGCCGCGATGGCCGGACTCTGACCATGACCTCTCGCGCGGCTTCACCTGCTGGCACGCCCGCATGGCCTGCAGTCCGGGGCGCCGCGAAGGACGCCTGCAGAAGGCTGATGCCGGGATCGGCGGAAATCCGGACAAGTTGCCGCTCGTCCTGCCGTCCTGCTTCCCCCGCGACGATGACGCCTTCACTGACCGCAATCCCTGGCCCCCCGAGCGCCCAGCCCCGCACAGAGCCCGCCAGGGCGCCACTGCCGCCCGCCGTCACCTGAAGGCTCCAAGTGCCGGCCATTCGGTCCGCCTCTGCTTGACAGAACCACAGCAGACCGTTTTCGTAGACCAGCGACAATCCGGCGTTCGTCGTGGTCACGTTTCCGTCGAGGGTCCAGACGAGATCGGGAACACCGGGACGGATCAGCCGGACTTCCTGCGGAGTGGCCTGCGGAACGTGGAGCTGCAGGAACACCGTTCGGTCGGCGACAGCCACCCCGAACCGGTAGGTTCGCACAATCCCTGCGGGACTGGACGCTTCGGGGGCGGCGGCCATCACGATGGGCTGCAGCCCCGCGGCCTCGGCCAGGGTGTCGAGAACCAGATCGGGCAATTCCCTGGGCTCCCGGGCCAGGCGGTACTGGATGCCGACTTCTTTCCCGATCCTCTGGGCGAGAAAGGCGAGGATCTCTGGGCTGGCGGAGACGAGGAAGAGCTTGCCGGCGGAGGCCAGAGCACGGAGGCCCGCGATGTCGGCGATGGTAACCCGTGTGCCGGCTCCGACCACGAGCACGGCTGAGAGGAGACAGGCATCGGATCCACCGGGTCCGACCTCGAACCGGGCATTCAGCTTTGCGACGGCCTCACTCAAATCGACAGCGGTGGTGGATCGCGGGGGCGCATCGCCAACTTCGGAAAGCGAAGCGGTAAGGGGTCGGTGATCGGTGGCCGCGAGCAGGTTGAGGCCGGCATCGAGCTTGCGGGCGAACTCGGCATGATCGATCGGTGCCGCGGCCGGAATGCACGTGTTCGTCTCGGCGTCGGATGTCGGTGCCTCCTCGTCGGCCCACCAAGGATCGTAGCCCCAGGATGAGGCGGTCGGGTCCGCCATGCTGTCCGGCGACGCGACCGCGTCGGTATCGGCATCGTAGACCGGTGCGGCGGCTGTGCCGGACGCCACCGCCCCATGCAAGAGCCCATGGTCATCATTGTCGGGCGCGTCGGACCAGAATTCCTTCCCGTCAACAAGGGGGGGCGGCTCGTTCGCCATGCCGTCCACCGCCACCACAACATCCGAGCTGGAGGCGGCGGTATCGAATTGACCGTTGCTGATGACCAGCGCGAAGTCCTGGCGCGGGGAATCGGGGGCTCCGGTCAGGCAGTCCATCGTTACGTGAAGAGCGGTCACGGTCACGCGCATCGGGCCGGTGACAGTGGCGGGCGCGAGGAAGATGTTCTGTAGGTTGTCCGATCCCTCCGCGAAAACCGGCTTCTCCCCCGCTTTCGCCAGCGTCGTGTCGGAGGCGGAGAAGCCGCCGCGGAACCGGTCCTGAACACCGCGGAAAACCTCCGATCCAATTTCGGTGCGCAATACAAGCCGGTTCGTCAGAGGCGATAGATTCGGACTGCCGCCGCTGCCGATCGCGCCGGGGGGATCGGTCCAGGCGAGGGTAATCCGGACCGGCCGGGTAGGGTCGGCCGCACGGATGCGCCATTCCCGCACCTCGGTGGGATGGGACAGGAAGATGGTCTGGTCGACCAGAATGCGCGAGACGGACGGGTTCAGGATGTTTTGAACGTTCAGCCGCCCCCAGCCCTGGCGATTATTGGGGATCGGCCCGCCGGTGGCCATTGGCTCGGCCCCGTTCACGATCAGGGCACGCAGCATGGCAGGGGAGGGGGAGCGCCCGCCATTGTTCCGGCGCCACCACTGGGTCAGCAAGGCACAAGCACCTGCGGTTTTCGGACTCGCGCCCGACGATCCACCGCCCCAGGTGAGCCTCGGGCTGATATACTCGTCCTCGCCCGGGTGGCAGTCGAAATTTGCCGATGCTGTCCACTCACCAGGGGCCACCACATGAGGGCGTATGCGGCCGTCGCCGCAGTTGCCATGGCTGGAGCCGTGCGCGCCGCTATAGACCTCACGGATGTCGTCGCTGCCCTCGCCTCCGACATCGGGCCGGAAATTCTCGGAATTGCCCGTGACGATCACGTTTTTGGCAGCCTTGGGGCGGGTCAGTCCGAGCGATCCGCTGTTGCCCGAGGAGAAGCAGACAGTCAGCGGTAACGGCTGTGGACCCTGCGGATCAGCGTTGCGGACGAGCGCATCGAACAGCGCCTCGTCCGAGCCGTAGTCCATCGGGTTGCACGTTTCCTTGCCCCAGGAATTGTTCTGGATAGCGCCCTCGGCGCCGGCCTCGACGGCTGTCTGCCGGCACAGCATTGTGGTCGGCTGCATTTTGTCCTGCGAGAGAAGTGCTGCGCCCGGCGCGGTTCCGAGGCCGTAAACGAAACGGTTGGTGTCCGTCTCGTCCAGGTAGTTGCCGGCAGCGTGTCCGGCCACCATCGTGGCGTGCCAGTCCTTCTGTCCGCCGGTTAGGTCGCGGGCCCGGCCCGCGAAAGCGGGATGTGAGACGTCGATCCCGCCATCGACGATCCCGATCGTCGTGCCCTGGCCGTTCAGGCCGTGGTCCTGGAGCCAGCGCAGATAGGAGCCCGCGGGACGGTTGTTCGCGTCGTAGAGGCCGGCGAGGATGAGACCAGCGATCTCGTCCTCATCGACCGGAACGCGGAAGGGCTCCACCGCCAGCACGAGCGGAAGCCGCAGCAAGGCCGCCTGCCCCTCCTCGTGCGTGCGTGCGCGGATCCGCAGGCGGCCGCCGTCAAGCACGTCGTTGCCGGCACCCTTGAGGATCTCAACACCTGGGACGGCTTTGAGTTGCGCGAGGATAGCGTCTCTGGATTCGAGGGTGCCGATAACGACAATTACGACGGACTCGCCCGCCTCGCCGAGGTTCAGTGCCCGCCGTTTGAGGTCGGGGGTGAGTTCGGTCACGCTTCGGATGGCTCTCTCACCCGTGGTCGTCCTGACCTGTTGCAACGCCTTGCGGAATGCCGCGGCAGGGCCATAACAGAGATAGCTGTTCTCTGGCTGGTAGGCGACGGGTGTGACGCGGTGCTCACGCAGTCCAGCAAGCCAACGCGGGTCAGGAGGCCCGATGAACTCGACGTAGGCCGAGATCAAACGTCCGGCTTTGGTAGCAAGTTTGGTGCCGAGATGTGGCCGGGCGGCTTCGGCCTCCGGACCGGAGTCGAAGGGGAGTCTCAACCCAGAGGAGGCGTCCAGCTCGGCCGGCTCGCCCGCTTCGGGAACAGGCGCGTCCGTGAGGACCAGTGCCGCTCCGCTCGGATAGAGGTTCAGCAGCCGGGTGCTCGGATCGCGCAGGATCGGCGAATCCTGCGGCAAGAGGATGGTGCGCGGCATTGTCGGGCCTTTCCTGCACGCGTGGCGAGCAGGCCGGGCGGGACCCGGGTATCGCACCCGGATCCTCACGCCAGCCGACGAAGGCCATAGCTGCGGCGGCGATGGAAGATGCCGTCACGCCGTGGCCCTGGCCCTTCGTCCGTTCACGCGACGGCGCTGACGCCTCCGTCGCGTCCGCAGCATCAGGCGCCGACCAGATCGACGAAGATGCTTTCGGCGTATTCTCCCGAGGGATCGAGTTCCACCTTCACCAGCTTGCTCTCCCGCTCGAAGGGAAGAGCGTCTTGCACGCTGTGGAGGTGCAGGCGCCTGGACGAGCCATCATCGGCTCGGATCCAAAGATACGTGCCCTGCACCCCGTATTCGATGCCGGCGGTGTGGCCCGTGATGATGCCGTCCTTGCCATTGCCGCCTGTGCCCTTGCCCTTCTTCGTCGTCTCGGACGATGGGCTGCCGGCGCGGCTGATGAGCGGATGCCCCTGACCCTGGATTAGCTCTTGGGCGAGGTTGTCGCTTTCGCCCAGTACGGCCTCGCTGGTGACCAGCTGGATATCACCGCCGCGCGTCGCCAGGATGAAGACCGCGCTGTCGGTCGGCGGGATCACCTGCTCCGGCGCGCGCTTCAGTTGTCCGCCGATGACGCCGAAGGCGCTGAACTTGGCGACGCCTAGCCGGCCCTGAGGATCAAGCGGATAGGCGAAATCGATCGGTGTCATGGCATCGATATGCGCCGAATCGCGCACCGCCGTGGGCAGATGCGGCCCCGCGTAGGAGACGTTGAGGATCAGGTAGTCGTCGGGGGTAAGGTCCTGCGGGGGGATGATGCGGTTGCCTTCCCGCAGGAACATAAAGATCGTCTGCCGTCCCACCCAGGCCGAGGTCTTGATCACCATTTGGTTGCCACCGTCGCCCACGGTCTTGACTTGCTTGTAAGGGATAACCGGCCAACGTGGTGGCGAATAGTTGATCTTAATGTCGCAGGTAACGTTGACACTGCGCGGGTCCGTGCTAATCACGGTATAGCGCTGGTTCCCGCCGTCTTTTGTAAAGACCGGCGCTTCCGGAGAATGTCCCCTGTCCCAGGACATTGAGGCTGCGGCATTAGCCAGCATCGGATCGGCATCGACCAGCACGACCGAGTCAAAGGCCTGCTGCGCTGGCACTTCCGTGAGGCAACTCGCGTCGAGATCGCTGAACAACGCGGCGAGGCTGATGTCCATCGTGTCCTTCAGCCAAGTCGTGCCACGGAATTCGATCTTCTGTATCATCTCGATGGCGTCGGTCTTTTTCTGCCATTTCAGTGCGAAGTTGGCGCCACCGAACAAGCCGCCGCTGTGACCAGCCTCGGCAGGAGCCACCTGGGGCATCGGCGCGAAGATCTGGTCAAACAGGATCTGCATCGCCTGCTTGGCGAAGGTCGTCACCATCTCCTGACGCAGCTTTTCGAGATCAGGCGGGAGCCCCTGATTCAGGAAAACGACCTCGACACCGCCATTGCGCGACAACGCATCCCACGCAGCCTGGATCTTTGCGCTACCGCCGTAGAAGAACCCGTTGTAGCTCGTGGCGAGTTCCGCCGAGAGATGCTCGAAGACGCGCTGGCCATGCACGCGTACCTCCGCACCGATGTCCGGCACCCGCCGCAGGTACTCGTACTCGATGGTGATGTCGCCGTTGACCCGACTCTGGTTCCTGATGGCGTTCGACCACTCGAGGGCACCGCTTTCGGACAGCTCGGCGAGGAAGGACAGTGAACCACCTGGAGTGCCGACGTCGCGTTCGTTGTGCTTCTGGTCCGGCTTTCCTGCCGTCGGCGGCAGGTTCAGCAGCGCCTTGCCCTTTTGGGTCGTGAGGGGCAGAAAACGCAGCCTGTTCGGATCGCCGACGCCGAGCGAAGCAACGAGGGCCTTCGCTTGATCAATTGAGGCCTGGTCGAGCTGAGGCGAGGTGTTGAGGCCGATCGTCGCGGCGCCGCCGATGATCTTAACGCTGTGGTCGGGCTGCTGGGCGGTGTAGGTGGTCACGGCCACGCCGGGCTTGCCTTGGCGGTCGAGGCTCAGCACCGGCTGCTTGGTGACGTAAAGGATGACATTAGGCTGGTCGCAGGCGTACAGCTTGAACTTGCCCACATCACCAAGTGCACCGGACAGACTGACCGGCACGCTTTCCGTAAGGAAAGTTCCCATTTCTCCCTCCTGATTTTCTGAAATGCGTCAGAGCTTCCGCTCAACCCGCATGGACCATGGCGGCCTCTGATCCGGCACCGAGGCCGAACTCCTCAGCGAAGTCGTAGAATGGCTTGGACTCGATCGCACCCAAGCCGGGCGGCCAGGGATTGTAGACGGTCACGTAGCTGCCCTCGGGCGTGCCATCTCCGTGGACGCCGCCGAGGATGACGGCGTGGTACGGTGCCCCGATCTCCACCACCCAGATTGGTCCCCAGTCACTGAGCAGCCGTGCCCATTCCTCCGGCATAGCGCTGCGCGGGCCTTCCTCGACCAAACCCCACGCAGTTACGGAGCGCCGGATGTCGGTCCAGCCATAGCCCGTCTCCAGGTCCATTCCAGCCTGTGTAGCCACCGCTTCCGGCGTCGTCGAGGCCTGGTCGCGTGTGCTGACGACCATCGCAAGAGCGGCCGCCCAGCACGATACGTCCGTCGGTTGCGGGATCAGGGCGACCTCCACCTCCGTATCCAGCTCGCGCGTATCTTCCGGCAGCGGGCCGACACTGCAAGAAATGACTGGTCGGGCATTGGCCGAACGCAGGCGGCCAATGAGCGCGTCGACCTCGCTGATCACCACGTTGCGGCCAACGATCTGTACCCGCGTGCCATCGACCAGGAGATAGATCGCGTCCTCCGTCTCCTCGATCGCGAGATCGGAGGCACGCACGAGTTTTCCACCCACCATGCCGACAGCGCCGAGCGTGGCTTTCCCGACCGTCTGCCCGGGCGGAACCGGATAGCTGAACTCGATCGGCGTCTGTGGGGTGATCCTCGACGCAGCCCGGATCGGTGCGCCGAGATAGGAAGCCTGGTAGGTTGCCGTTAGGGCGAGATAATCGGTGGGGTCTGCGTCGGACGATGAAATGATCCGATCGCCACGACGCACGTACATGTAGACGGTGTGGCGGTGCACCCAAGTCTCGGGCCGCACCATGATCCTGTTTCCATCCGGCATAAGCGTCGCCGTCCCGGTATCCTCGATGACGGGCCAGTTATTCCTGAAGACGCCCATCACCCGATAGGAGACGCCGACCCTCTCGGGGCGTTGCGTGGAAATCGGGAACTGCCTTATGCCGCCGGCCGAGCCGAAGACTGGCGCCTGCGGGGGATGTCCTTCGGTGAAGTCGATTGACAGTGCCACGCTCGACACGCTCGGTGAAGGGTCCACGACCAGCGAGACGGGAACCGAAACCGACTCGTAGGTGATCTGGATGTAGCTTTCGTCCAGCGCGCCTAGTAACGCCGATAACTCGGCCTCGAGACTGGCTCTAAGCCATGTCCATCCCTCGACCGTGACGGTCAGGCCGGCATTGGTCGCATCGCTCGCGCTCTTCCACCGCAGGGCATAGAGCGAGCCCGTGCCGGATGCCGAGCAAGGCCAAGGCTCAAACAGTGTGTCGAACAGCTGCTCTCGCGCCTGCTCGGAGATGCGGTCGAGAATCTCAGCGCGGGGAACTGCCGGATCCAGCGGTGGGGTATCAAAGAGGGAGATCTCGATGGCACCTCCGCGAACCAGGGCTGACCAAGCCGCGCGAATCTCGTCGGACCTGCCGTAGAGTGTGCCGTCGACAGCCTTGCTCAGCGTCGCGACGAGCTGTGCATGGACCTGTGGCCCATGGAGCGTCACCCGTGCCGTCGCCTGCGGCATCAGTTGCGGATAAAGATAGGACAGGCGGACCCCGCCGGTGACGGGCGACTTTTCCCGGATGGCGCGCTCCCATGCCTGCACGCCCGCCGCCGTCAGATCCAGGACCAGGGTTCGTGAATTTTGACTGCTTGCCGGCTCCTCCGTCGCGCGCGCCTGTGCGGCGTCGGCCGTGGAAGTCAGGCGCACCTCGCGGAGAGGCAATGGCAGAAAGCGCGGACTTGGCGATTCCTTGTATCCTGTGTTGAGCAGGACACGCCGCCACTGATCCGCAAGCGCGGATGCATCATTCTCGACGCTCTCGTCGCCGAACAGACCAAGAAGCGCCGAGCCACCACGCACCTCGTAGCCGTTGCCATTCCAACTTTGCGTGCACGTCAGGCCCGCCCGGTAGCGCCCGCCCTCCCGCGCGAGCCGGAGCATGTTGGGGACATAGAGAACGACTCCCTGAATCGCGCTTGCAAAGAGTCGGTAGCCCTCGACATCCCAGTGAGCGCCCCCACTCGTCACACCGATCTTTTCCATCAGCGTCGATGACATTGGATGTCCCTTCGGTTCTCTGGAGATGCCGCCAGAATCGGTGGCACGGTCCACCGGCTGCCCGTATTGGTCAGAGTACCCTCAGCAGGGTACTCCTCCGCACCACTCACTTCGTGGCCAATTAGTCTCTGAACAGGAACCACAGTTGCTTCGATGCCCTACGCGGGTGCGGCTATTCCGGTCGGCTCTCCGGCGGGAACATTTCGGGTGGCTCTGATTGTACTCAAAGCGACCGAAATAAAGCCGTCAATTTGAGAGAAAGCTAATCATATCTAAAGAAATTTTTGAGAATACTTCTTGTAGAGGTGACGCTTTCGAAGATGCAACGGCCCATTGTGTACCGAATTTATTTCAAAACGCTCTAGTAACGTAAATATTACATGGGAGGTAAGCAAAAGATGGTTTTATAAGATTACACTTCGCCTTTCCTGATGCGTCGGTATTTAAAAAACTGCCCAAAAGCACTGTCAGCCTTACCCGCCAAGCTGTCATTGTCCGGCTTGGCGTACACGATATCTCCACCAAGTCCGGCACGAACAACGCCGCTGCGGATGCTGCCATTGATCATGCCAATTTATCAGGCATGGCGTTTCTCCACGAATATAGGCATCCAAGATTTGGGCTTTTTCTCGTGGTGAGAATAAATATCGCGGGAGCTCAACAGAGCAACAGCGAATAAGATATTGTGGTCCAGATAGCGAGAGGATGGCAAGAAATCCTTGGTGGGTGTCAGTTAACCACCAAAGAGAAGGCCGCAGGAATAATTTGGATGGTGCAGACAGTGGTATTCATGCTGGCAAAGTTTGCAGATGCTGCGCAAATGGACGGTAATTACATTGAAATTCGAAGCATCTGTGCTGTTAATGGGGCGCAGCCAGAAATGGAGCATTGGCTTGGCTATCAAGCTGATCGTAGACGACCATGACCCACCATTTGGCGGATGGGGGCTCCACTTATAGACGGTTTTCAGAATGTGCTGAGTCGGTTTGCGATGATGAAGATGGCTGCGGCGGTGAGCAACGCGAGGATGATCCGCGCCAACCGATCCTGTCGTCGATCCAGGCGTTTGTTGGCCAGCAGCCAAGCGCAGCCGTGCTCGACGATGCATCGGACCTTGCCGAGACCCGAACCGTGGGGTTCACCGATCTTGCGGATGTGCGGCTGAACCCCGTCGCGTAAGCAGAGCCAGCGGTTGTCGGCGCTGTCGTAGCCTGCGTCGGCGTAAAGCCTGCCGATGGCGGTGCAGACAACCTGAGCCAAGCGCAGCAAGTCCGGGAAGAGCTTGGTGTCATGCACGTTGGCGGGCGAAGGGACGACCGCCAGCGGCAGGCCGTCGGTCGAGACGACCACGTGGTACTTGGTCCCGGATTTGCCGCGGTCGGTCGGGTTCGGGCCAGTCAATTCGCCGCCTCGCTTGGCCCGCACCGAGCAACTGTCGACCACGACTGTCAATCGGCTTCCAATTTCCGGCTCTTCCAAGTTTTGTATGACCAAGCAGAGGTTGAGTAGGAATCTCTGAACATCCGGTGGAAGACGCAAGCTCTTTCGCGGGCCAGGGAGGCCATATGGAAGGAAAGAACCCTCCTTCATCATGGTTGTGCCCTTGAACATCTCTCTGTCGTCGATCGGCTTTCTGCCCAATCTTCAAGTCCTGGATCAGATCGATCATAGCTTCTATCGGATCACCGTACGTGCACAGCCGGCTGCAGCGTCAGTGTCCTGCACCGGCTGCGGCACACCCTCACGCCGCGTTCACGGCGCCTACTGGCGCAGCCTTGGTGATGTGGCATGCTTCGGACGCCCCACCGTGCTGCTGATCCGCGTCCGGGGCTTCCGCTGCTCCAATGCCACTTGTCCGCGCCGCACCTTTGCCGAACCCTTGCCCGGCGTCGCCCGCCCGCGGGCGCGCCAAACCGACCGGTTGCGGGCCGTGCACCGGACCATTGGTCTGGCGCTCGGCGGCAACCCAGGGTCCCGTCATGCCACGGCCATGGGCGTGCCGATCAGCCGGACGACGCTGGGACATCGGGTGCGCATCGGCATCGACATGGCGGTCGCTCCAGTGACGGTTCTGGGGGTGGATGACTGGGCGTGGCGCAAGGGCCACCGGTACGGAACGATCCTGTGCGACCTCGAGCGCCGGCGCGTCATCGACCTGCTGCCAGACCGCAGCGCCGACACACTGGCGACGTGGCTGGCAGCCCACCCCAGCGTCACCGTCGTCGTGCGCGACCGCGCCGGCGCCTATGCCGAGGGGACGGCGCGTGGGGCGCCGGACGCCCTCCAGATCACCGACAGATGGCATCTGCTGCGCAACGCCAGCGATGCCCTTCGCTCTGTTCTGGAGCACCATCATCGTGACCTCCGCGCCGCCGCCCGGATGGCGAGCGCGCCATCGCAGTCGCCGGGGGAGATGAGCGAAGCTCCCCAGCCGGTCGCCGCCGAACCGGAGTGGCGGCTGCGCAGCACAGAACGGCGGGCGCAAGCAGCTCAGGAGCGCCGCGACGCCCGCTATGCGGAAGCGGTTCGCTTGCGCGACCAGGGCCTGTCCACCCGGGCGGTTGCCCGATCGCTCGGTGTCGAGCGCAAAACGCTGCGCCGTTGGCTTCGCACCGGCCATGCCCCGACATGGCAGCATGCCGACCGCGGCACCAGCATCCTCAATCCGTACCAGGATTATCTGGAGGATCGCTGGCAGGCGGGTTGCCGGAACGCCGCGGCGCTGTGGCGGAAACTCCAGGAGCGCGGGTTTCCCGGACAGTACAGCGTCGTGCGGGATTGGGGAACCCGGCGCCGGCGACAGGATCCGCCGGCCGAACCGAGGGGGACCTCCGATAAGCCGGTGTCGGCGAAGCAGTCCGAGCCTCCGACACCCCGGCGTGCGGTGCGGCTCCTGGCCGGCGATCCCGACAGGGTAACCGACGAGGGCCGCCGCTTGTCCAGGCGTTGCGGGAGCGCTCGCCGTCGATCGCGACGGCGGCTGATCTCATCACCCGCTTCTGCGAGATGGTGAAGGGCAAGGTGTCCGACCCGTTCTATGACTGGCTGCGTGAGGCAGAGGTCAGCGCGCTGTCATCGTTCGCCGCCGGGATCCGCCGCGACGAGGACGCGGTGCGCGCTGCGCTCAGCGAGCCGTGGAGCAGCGGGCAGGTCGAGGGCCAAGTCAACCGGCTGAAGGCGATCAAGCGCACAATGTATAGCCGGGCCGGCTTTGAGCTGCTGCGCGCTCGCGTCCTCGGTCACGCCTGACGCGAACATCAAATGGTGAAACACGCTCCGGTCATCCACACAAAACTTGGAAGAGCCCAGTGTTGCAGGCCGATGCACAGTTGGATCAGCCTCAACGAAGACGTGACCATGATCGGGCATGACGTCCAGCGCGTGGACCGTCATATCGTACGCGGACGCCACTTCGCCAAGAACTTGCCTAAGCCGGTCGTCAACGGGCGGCGTCAGGACGGGGCACCGGTATTTCGGGCACCATACGATGTGGTACGTCAGCGAAAATACCGCCCCGGCGTTCTTCGCAGAGCGCGTCGTCCTGCAAGAAATTCTGCTTCCGCCAGAAACCTAACGCAACAGCAAAGGAGGCGCGGCTTCCGCTGTCGGCTTAAGCCGGCAGTCCCCGCCGCGAAATCATGATGGCGCAGCAGATGACAGGCGCCCTGATGGCGTCGTATGCGGCAGTGGTCGGAAGGGCAGGGGGGTGGCCACTCCTACCGGGAGCCGTCCGTTCTCATAAGAGACCTGATTGCGCTTGCCGCTGCCCCAAAGTCCCACAGCAAAACCCGACGCTCAGGGTATCATGGAGGCCAAAAAAGGAGCGTTGCTTCGGAGCGTCTGTCTCCTTGGCCGATCTGTCTTGCGGGATCCTCGAACAGCGGCCCCGAGGTCCGAGCCGCCTTTTGGGAAGGGCAAATGGCACAAGCACGAGTCCTCCATGTTCTCAAAAAATTCCAACCTGATTTTACCGGCGAGGGTGTGTTTGCCGAGCGCATCGCGCCGGTGATGGACATGTTAGCGCCGTGTGTCGAGCACGAGATGTTGGCCACGGTGACCCCCCGTCCAGAGCAAGGGTATGGTGGGTCTTCGGCTTTGCGGAAAGTGCATTATATCTGCCCGCGTGAGGGGCTTGCGCACTGGCAGCAGGAACTGCGGCAGGTGTGGTGGTTTTTGCGGCATCTTCACCGCTACCAAGTTGTCCACATCCGCACGCATTCAGACCGCTACTTCATCACCTACCTGCTCGCCAAGCTCTTCGGCAAACGGCTGATCATCTCAGCAACGCTGGATGACAGCATTCCTGGTCTGGTGAAGACCTATCGCCCGCTTCTGAGGCCTCTGGCCCTTCGCCTGTTCCGGCTGTTCGACGCCTTTGTCGCCATAAGCCCGCGGCTGCACCGTGAGACCAAGACGGTGATGGTGGCGGGCCGCTGCCATTTGGTGCCGGTCGGAATCATCATTCCGCCCCTCTTTCCCCAAGAGCGCGAGGGGAGGCGAGCCGCCCTCGGCCTTGCGTCCCATGACCTGGTCCTGGTCTTCGTCGGTGGAATCTGTAAGCGCAAGGACCCTCTGTTCCTGGTCGAGCAACTGCCGAAAATTGTGTCGGCACACCCACATGCCCTGCTTTTGGTGATCGGACCCATTCTCGAACCTGATTACCATCGGCAGATGGTGGACCGAATTGAGGCCCTCGGAATGGAACGCCATGTGCGGTTCATCGGGCGGGTGCCGGACGCCACCCCTTATCTTGGCGTTGCTGATCTTTTTACCTTCACCTCCAAGATCGAAGGATTTGGGACGGCGGTTATCGAGGCAATGGCTAACGCCCTGCCAGTTGTTGTTCGTGAACTTCCAGGAGTAAACGATGTATTCATTGAAAATGGGGAGAACGGATTTTATTTTAAGAAAGATGAGGAATTCATATTTATTGTAAAGTCATTGATTGATAACCCTGAATTGCGTATCCGGGTGGGCATGGCCGCGCGTGCCAGTGTCTCGGCCCGCTTTGCTATGCGCACCATCGCCGCCCGATATCTGGAGATCTATGGCGTCTTTGTCGATGACGCCCAACCGATGGAAAAGGAGCTTGCGCCAGATACCCTTGCCCGGGTTGAAGCCCTTCCAGCCGCTATCCCGATCACCACCAGCGATGCTCGGAGGCACATCTGTAGCACGCCCGACGACCTGCCGGTCGTTCTCACCATCATTGATGCCGAGGAAGAGTTCGACTGGTCTCAGCCGTTCTCGCGCCACAACACGAGCACCCACTCAATGGCTGCGCAAGTGTTGGCGCATCAGATCTACGATCGCTATGGGGTTGTTCCTGTATATCTGATTGACCATGCTGTCGCCAGCACGCCGGAAAGCATCACTGTGCTCAATGACCTGCTGCAGGATGGCCGGTGCGACATCGGAGCCCAGCTCCACCCTTGGGTCACTCCTCCCTTCTTGGAGGAAGTCAACAATCGTAACAGCTTTGCCTGCAACCTGCCCTTGGCTCTGCAGTACGAGAAAATAGCCTCTCTGACGGAGACCATTCACCGCAACTTCGGGGCGGCTCCGCAAATCTTCCGTACTGGCCGCTACGGGCTGGGGCTCAGGACCGGTGACATCCTGAAAAGCTTAGGGTATCGCGTCGATACCAGCGTCTTTCCCTATCGAGATTACACGCCCATCGGCGGCACCAACTTCTACGGTTGTCCGACATCCCCATATTGGCTCGATACAGAGTCCACTCTGCTCGAGATCCCAGTGACCTGTTCGGTGGTCGGCCGCCTTCGCCGCTATGGCCCAAGGCTGGCGCCCCTGGCGTTCTCGTCGGCGGCCACCCGGCTGCACCTCCCCGGTCTTTTGGCGCGAGCCGGTCTGCTGGAGCGGATCAATCTCAGCCCCGAAGGCACGACACTTCACGATGCCCGTCGTCTGGTGAAAAGCATGATCCAAGCGGGCCAGAGGGTCTTCACTGTAACCTATCATTCGCCGTCGCTAGCACCCGGGAATACGCCATATGTGCGTGACGGACGCGATCTCGCGCGTTTCCTGGAATGGCTCGACGGATTCTATGCTTTCTTTGTTGGAGAGCTGGGTGGCGTGCCGGTCCGCTGGCAGCAAGTGTATGAGACAGCATCTCCTGGCCGCCTCTCTCTGCCGGACTTTGCACATGCACACAGGCAAGCACACAGCCCATGCAAGGCGGTTGAAGGGAGGGTCTCAAGCTTGTCAAGGGAGGCGTAATAGGTGTTCGCTAAACAACTCCAGAGTCCGTCCGCTTGAAACGAAATCGCGCCGGAGGTGCCAAGACTGCTGAGCTGTGATTCATATGTGCATCGGCCTGCAACACTGGGCTCTTCCAATTTTTGTATGGATGACCGGAGCGTGTTTCACCATTTGATGTTCGCGTCAGGCGTGACCGAGGACGCGAGCGCGCAGCAGCTCAAAGCCGGCCCGGCTATACATTGTGCGCTTGATCGCCTTCAGCCGGTTGACTTGGCCCTCGACCTGCCCGCTGCTCCACGGCTCGCTGAGCGCAGCGCGCACCGCGTCCTCGTCGCGGCGGATCCCGGCGGCGAACGATGACAGCGCGCTGACCTCTGCCTCACGCAGCCAGTCATAGAACGGGTCGGACACCTTGCCCTTCACCATCTCGCAGAAGCGGGTGATGAGATCAGCCGCCGTCGCGATCGACGGCGAGCGCTCCCGCAACGCCTGGACAAGCGGCGGCCCTCGTCGGTTACCCTGTCGGGATCGCCGGCCAGGAGCCGCACCGCACGCCGGGGTGTCGGAGGCTCGGACTGCTTCGCCGACACCGGCTTATCGGAGGTCCCCCTCGGTTCGGCCGGCGGATCCTGTCGCCGGCGCCGGGTTCCCCAATCCCGCACGACGCTGTACTGTCTGGGAAACCCGCGCTCCTGGAGTTTCCGCCACAGCGCCGCGGCGTTCCGGCAACCCGCCTGCCAGCGATCCTCCAGATAATCCTGGTACGGATTGAGGATGCTGGTGCCGCGGTCGGCATGCCGCCATGTCGGGGCATGACCGGTGCGAAGCCAACGGCGCAGCGTTTTGCGCTCGACACCGAGCGATCGGGCAACCGCCCGGGTGGACAGGCCTTGGTCGCGCAAGCGAACCGCTTCCGCATAGCGGGCGTCGCGGCGCTCCTGAGCTGCTTGCGCCCGCCGTTCTGTGCTGCGCAGCCGCCGCTCCGGTTCGGCGGCGACCGGCTGGGGAGCTTCGCTCATCTCCCCCGGCGACTGCGATGGCGCGCTCGCCATCCGGGCGGCGGCGCGGAGGTCAATGACCGTCTGCCGAGTGGGCACCGATTCGCCCTAGGCGGCTACGGGCTCATCGGCGTACCGCCCGCGAACGTCGAGCACGGCAGGAAGAATGCGGTGAAAGGCGTCGACCACCGTCGGATCGAAGTGCGTGCCAGCGTTCTCCCGCAACAGCCGGAGGGCATCATCAATGGACCATGGAGTCTTGTAGGGACGGGTCGAGGTGAGTGCGTCGAAGACATCGCAGACGGCAACAATTCGGCCCTCAATCGGGATGGCCTCACCTCTGAGCCCGTTCGGGTAGCCGGAGCCATCCCACTTCTCATGATGGGTGAGCGCGATAATCCGCGCGGTCCGGAGTGGCTCTTCGTCGCCGTGGCCCAGGATGTCGGCCCCAATGCTCGCATGGGTTTTCATCACGGCGAACTCGTCCACCGTGAGCTTGCCGGGTTTCAGCAGGATGTCGTCCGGAATGCCGATCTTGCCGACATCGTGCAGCGGCGCGGCATGGAGGATGATCTCCGCCCGCTCGTCGCCCAGCCCAAGCGCCAGAGCGAGCAGGCGGCTGATCTGACCGACACGCGCAACGTGCATGCCGGTCTCGTTGTCGCGGTACTCGCCCGCGCGGCCCAGGCAGCGGATCACGCTCAGGCGGCTCTCGACCAGGCCGCGGGTGCGCTCCCGCATGGTGTGCAGGGCCGCCGCGGTGTCCTTGTGCGCCGTGATGTCGTTCTCGATGGACAGGTAACGAACCACGGAGCCGTCCGGTCCGCGCACCGGCGAAATGGTCGCGGCCACCCAGTAGAGCGAGCCGTCCTTGCGCCGGTTGCGCAGCTCGCCGTCCCATTCGCGCCCCGCCCGCAGCGTCGTCCACAGAGCCCGGTACACCTCCCGCGCCGTCTCGCCCGCCCCGAGAATGCGGGTGTGTCGACCGATCAGCTCCTCCCGGCTGTAGCCGGTGACCTCGAAGACGCGAGGGTTGGCATACTCGATAATGCCCTCGGTCGAGGCAATCAAAACCATGTTGTTGCTCTGCTCGACCGCTTGGGACAAGCGAAGCAGATGTTCCTCGGCGGCACGGGCCTTGGCAGCGTGGCGCTCCGCCTGACTTTTCGCCGCGGCGAGTTCGGTCGCGGTGTCGGACAAGCTCTGCATCTGACACCGGACCAGGCGCGCGGAGAGCCGCGACACGAGCACGAACGTGAGCCCGGCCGCGACCGCGATGGTGGCGAGCAAGCCGAGGCCAACGACGCGGGCGGTTCGGGTCCGCTCGCCATAGACCGCCGCCAGGGCCGACGTGGCACCGTGCAGATGCTTCAGAACAGTATCCACGTTGGCGGGGGGGAGCGCCGAGGCCGAGGCTGCGGATGCGTGGAGATCCTCGACGAACTCCCGAACTAGGCCACCTGGGCTGAGCCATCCCACCGCGTACAAGGCTCTGACCTCTTCGGGGAGGTGCGACGATGTGGACAGAACCTCCTGCCCCTCGGATAGTTCGGCTGCTACATCCTCCAGCCGTGCGGCGAGTTCCGTGCGACGCGCCTGCTCGGGATTTGCGGCCAGCGTCGCGGCCAACGACGTCCCTTGCTGAGACAGCATGCGCTGACGCCCACTCAGTTTCACGAACTCGGCATCCGCAGCGACATCCCTTAGAATGCCATCGAGCACGACCGTCGCCAGTCCGGTGAGCAGAACGATGATGGAAGCGGCGATCGCGCTCCGGCGTGCCAGCTGGGTTTCAAGCACGCTGGGAGAGACCGTGTCGCGGGCGTCTGACACAGCGCCCCGCTCTTCTGCCGAACCCATACGCTTCGCTCGCCTTGCTGCACGTTGCTGGAACAAGGGGCACCGAAAAGAACCCGGCCATTCGCCTGGTCCGAAATCGCTGCACCGGGGAAGGGCCCCAAATCGGGGCAGCAACGGTAAGATGGACGCCAGAAAAATGCTACGCCGACGAAGTATGCGCAGTGTGACGGGCATGCGACAAATGGTAGCGCCTCCACGCCCATCGTTGTTCGCTTAGGCTTTTCACGGCAGAACGGGCTCGAGACAGGGCAGGGGATGGGCCGGGATGCGTGGAAAGGCTTTGCGCGGGTGGGGCAGGGGAACACTTTGCTCGGCGCCGCCAGCCGCCAATCATCCAGTCGCAACAACAAAGATGAACGGAAAAGTGGGGATATTGGGAAGACGATCAGCTTTGTATATGCAAGTGGCGGCTCTTTTCCCGCTTATCGCGACTTGTTAGACCGCACGCCCGCGTTGCCACGGCCAATGTTTTCCCGCCTCCACATCCCCGTCGTCCTGTCAGTCGTTGTGGCCGTGGTGACCGGAAATGCGGCGCTTCGGACGTATCGGGATTATGACGACACCCTTCAACGCAGCCTCACCATGATCGGCGACATGGCCAAGGTGGTCGAGGCGCATGTCTTCCGCACCGTCGATGGTGCCGACGTCGTGCTGCGTCAGGCCGCCAACATGGTGCGGGAGGCGGGCGGGCTCGATCGGGTGCGCGATGAGCGCCACTGGCGACGCCTCCGGGAGTACGCCGCCCATGCCGCCGGGGGGCTGCGGCTCTGGCTCTTTGATGCCTCGGGCAACGCCATCCTGAGCACGGCACTGTTTCCGAGTTCGACACTGACCGTGTCCGACCGCGACTACTTCAAAATCGCGCGCCGTGACCGAGCCACGCTGGTCGGCCAAGCCGTGTTCAGCCGCTACAGCAACGAGGTCATCTTCACCATTTCTCGGCCCTTGCACGATCCTGAGGGTACGTTTGTCGGCGTTGCCGTTTTGGAAATGGACACCGCTTTTCTGACCGACTTTTACGACCTGCTCGGGTTCGATCTGGCGCCGGTAATCAGCGTTTTCCGTTCTGACGGGCAACTGGTGGCACGTCATCCCGACCTTGAGACCGTGGTTGGCGCAAGCACGGCCAGTGGGCAGCCAGTGGACACCGAGCGGCTCACGGACATTAGAACCTCCGCGGTGATGCCGTTTGGCGACGGCCGGAAACGCCTCGCAGCCGATCGGACACAGGCGTTTTACGGACTGAGGGTTGTTGTGGGCATTGACCAGGATCGAGCCCTGGCCGATTGGAAAAGGCGGACCCTCACAACCGTCACGGAGTCGGCCGTCAGTTCGGGCGTGATGCTGCTGGCGATTGGCTGGGGAATGCGCTCTCTGGCGCGCGAGCGCCGCACGCAGGTGAAGCTGCGCGCCATCAGGAAGCAGGCGAGCGCGAAGCTCGATCAGGCCAAACGCGACCCCCTGACCGGGCTGCCAGGGCGGGCTCTCCTCCTGGAGTTGGCGGAAGCCATGAGGCTGCGGTGCGAGGCGGAGGAAGACGCCATGGCCTTTCTCTTCATCGACCTCGATGGGTTCAAACAGGTGAATGATCGGCTTGGTCACGACCGCGGAGACGCAGTGTTGGTCGCGGTGGCGAGCGCGCTCCGGTCGACGCTGCGGGACAGCGACTTGGCTGGACGGCTCGGGGGCGATGAGTTCGCCGTTTGCCTCACCGCGCCTCCTGATCGCATCGGCGCCATTTCAGCAGACTTTGCTGAGCGGATCATCGCTCAGGTCGGAACGGTGGGCCACGGCGTCGGGTGCAGCATCGGCATCGCGGTGAACCCAAGCCGCTGCGGCGATCTAACCTGCGCCATACGGCGCGCCGACCGGGCGATGTATCAGGCCAAACGGTCCGGCAAGAACCGCTTTACCATCTTCAGTGCCAGTGACGAGAGCGGCGACTGCAAGAAGTGCCTCGCCAACCTCGTGGACGTCGGAATCGCCGCCCCAGGGACCCCCGCAAACGGTCCGCTGCCCGAGCAGCCATGATCCGGACCTGTCACGCCCCGCGCGCCAATTTGCCTTCAATTTTAATCAATTTTTCTACTCGGTGCGGTACCGATCGCACTCGCTTCGGCCGGAACGCTCCCGATGGTCACAGCGCCTCCCCCCGGTCTCTCGTGGCTCCCACCCGTGTCGGCTTCCGTCCCATGCGCAACGCTGCAACGTCACCCTCTTCGAACAAACGCACCCGTCCTGGCGCGAGAGTCACCGACGATTTGTTCTCGCCGATCAAGATCAGGGGCGATCAGCTCGCCGAACTCCTGGTGCCTTTCGGACACGCCGCGCACATCCGTCGCCATGCGGCGGCTGTGATTGTCTCGCGCGTCCGGCTCGTGGCGGCGCTGTTCGCCATTCTGGTGCCCCTGTGGTCGATGATCGATGCTTTTGCGTTTCCGTGGCCGCAGTGGGCCGAGATGACCATGTTGCGGCTTGTCGCGGGCGGGATCTTCCTCCTGCTTGCCTGGCCATGGCGCTGGTCGACCTCGCGTGCGCAGGCCAATCTGCTGTTGCTGACCCTGCTACTGGTCCCGCCGGTCTTTTACCTGCTGTCGCTCACGATCCTGGCTGGGGTGCCACTCACGGACGGCAGCGCCTTGGTGGTCAAGCTGTACTCTCTGATGCCTGACGTTGTTCTGGCGGGACTGGCGGTGTTCCCATTGACCGCCTGCGAGGTGGTGGTCTTTTCGCTGCCCGCCTTCCTATTCACCATCGTGGGCATCGCTCTCAGTGGCGACCTGCCATCCGTGCTCGAGCACGGACCAATGCTGTGGCTCATGCTGCTGGTCATGGGCGCCGCGACCTTCTCGGGGATGAGCCAGCTGCACTACATGATGGCCCTGGTCAACCGCGCCATGATCGATCCGCTGACCGGGGCGTACACCCGCCGGTCCGGGGCTGAGACGCTCGACCTGTTCTTTCGCCTGTCGGTGCAGCAGAGCTCGCCCCTGGTGGTGGCCTTTTTCGACATCGACCATTTCAAAGCGATCAACGACGCCTTTGGCCATGAGGAAGGCGACAGATCCTTGCAAGCCGTCGCGGACGGCCTGCGCAAAGGCCTGCGGAGCGGCGACATTCTGGTGCGTTGGGGCGGTGAGGAGTTCGTCGCCATCCTCAACAACACCGACGTTGACGGTGCCCGCGTGGTCATCGAGCGCCTCCGCACCATGGGCCTGGGGCTACGACCGGACGGCGCTCCCATGACCGCGTCGATCGGCGTCGCGGAGCGGCGTCTGGACCGGGTGCAGGACTGGCCTCAGCTTATCGAGCTGGCGGACGCACGCATGTACGAGGCCAAACGCGCCGGGCGCGATCGTGCCATTCTGCCGGAAGGACCGCTCCGTCCGGTCCGGCCATCCGTGCTTGCGTGATTATCACTGCCTTTTTCCTAAAAATACCAAGCTGTGAGTCGGGACATGTCATTTCGCTTCAGAGATCTGCCGATCGGCGCCAAG
Source organism: Azospirillum sp. A1-3 (assembly GCF_023806445.1). Classification (NCBI taxonomy): domain Bacteria; kingdom Pseudomonadati; phylum Pseudomonadota; class Alphaproteobacteria; order Rhodospirillales; family Azospirillaceae; genus Azospirillum; species Azospirillum sp. A1-3. The sequence continues at coordinate 449,433 of NZ_JAMSLU010000007.1, read as the reverse complement.
GTCGCCGCGACAATTCCACTGTTCGTGTTTGCGCTCCTGCTGCTGCTCGGTTTCACACTGAGCGAATTCAAAACCGAGCTGATGGCTGGCCGAGAGCTGAAAACGCGGCATGTTGTCGAGACCGCATCTGGGGTGGTGGAACGTTTCGCCGCACGGGTGGCGGCGGGCGAACTGGCGGTGGGCGCCGCCCAGAAGGAAGCCCTCGCGGTGCTGGCCACCATGCGCTATGGCGACGGCGAATACCTCTTCGTGACCGACGCTCAGGGGAAAATGCTGATGCACCCGGCGATGCCGGAGTTGGTCGGCCGCGACATGCGCAGCACCAAGGATCCCAAGGGCGTCGCCTTCATCGATCTCTTGCTGACCGAGGTGCGGGTCAAAGGCGAGGGGGTGGTGCATTACGAATGGTCCAAACCGGGGGCCGCGACGAAGGACCCGGTCGCCAAGATCTCCTATGGCAAGGCGATTCCACCGTGGGGGTGGGTGGTCACCTCGGGCATCTATGTCGACGACATCGACGGGGTGTACCGGGAGCATGTGTTGGGGTTGGTGAGCATCGGTACGGCCATTCTCGCCACCGTGATCGTCCTGACGCTCCTGGTCTCGCGGGCGATCGCCAAGCCGCTGACGCGCATGACCGAGACGATGCGGGCGTTGGCCGATGGCCAGTTGGAGGCGCCGGTCGAAGACGGTGGCCGTGGTGATGAAATCGGCCGCATGGCCAAGGCGGTGCAGGTCTTCAAGGAGGGCCTGATTCAGGCGCGCGATCTGGCCGAGACGCAAAAGCGCGAACAGGCGATCAAGGAAGATCAAAGGTCGCATCTGCAAACCACCATCAAGGAATTCGAGCTGACGATCGTTGGCGTCGTAGACGGCCTGTCGAGCGCGGATCTCGCCATGCGCACGAGCGCCCAGCGCCTGTCGTCGAGCTCCGCGGAAACCAAAGACCAAGTCGCGACCGTCACCGGAGCCGCCCAGGAGGCGTCCTCCAATGTCCAGGCGGTGGCCGCGGCCTCCGAGGAATTGACCAGCTCGATCCAGGAGATCGCCCGACAATCCGCCCACGCCTCCATGGTTGCCGTGCGCGCGGTGCGCGAGGCCGGTGTGACGACCGACGCGATGCGGGCGTTGGAGCAGACCGTGAGCGGTATTGGAGACGTGGCCAATTTGATTGCTAACATCGCCTCACAAACCAACCTGCTGGCGCTCAACGCGACCATTGAGGCGGCGCGGGCGGGCGAGGCGGGCAAGGGCTTCGCGGTGGTCGCACAGGAGGTCAAGGCGCTGGCCAACCAGACGGCCAGAGCGACGGATGAGATCACGCGCCAGATCGGCGAAGTCCAGGAGCGCACCCGCACCTCGGCGGACGCCATCTCCGGCATCGCGTCGGTGGTGCAAGAGGTGAGCGGCGTGGCCACGGCGATCTCGGCGGCGGTTGAGGAGCAGCACGCGGCAACGCAGGAGATCGCCCGCAACGCCGAACGGGCGGCGGCGGGGACGGCCAGCGTGTCGGGGGCCATTCATCGCGTGGAGGCTGCGGCCAAGGACGCGGGGGTGGCCACCGATGAGCTGGAGGCCACGGCAGCGCAGCTCGGCCGTCAGGCGGAGCGCCTGAAGGAGCGGGTGCACGATTTCCTGCGCGATGTGCGGTTCGACGGGGTCGATTATTCGATTTTGGTGACCTGGAGCGAAGATCTCGAGTTCGGGGTGCCGCACATTGATGACGACCATCGGCGGCTGATGGACTTGGTCAACCGGGTTTACGCCGCGGTCAAGGCCGGAGCTGAGGCTGGGGTCTTGGCTGAGGCCTTCGCCGATCTGCGCCGTTACGCCTCGAAGCATTTCACCGAGGAGGACGCTTTCATGGTTCGGCTCTGCTATCCGGGGACGGACGAGCACCGTCGGCAGCATCAGATCTTCCTCGCGCGCCTGGACGCGCTTGCCGAGGACTTCCAACGCGGCGCCAAGACGACGAGCATTGATGTCATCAGCCTGCTTGGCAGCTGGTGGCAAAATCACATCGCCGACGCTGACGCAGCCGTTGCGCACTTTGCCGCCTCAGCGCCACGGTCGGGCCGAGCGGCCTGAAGTCGCCCACCTTACCTTCGTACGGCCGATTTCTTTGCAGATTCCGACTGAAAGCGGCCACGGTTTCCGACGCCAAAGCGGCCAGTATTCCGATCGCAAGCCGGCCGGCATTCCGATTTGAAGGCGGCCACCATTCCGACATGAAACCGGCCACCCTTCCGCTGTGAAGGCGACCGGCACCATCGTCGGCATGATGATGGCGTCTTCCCCGCGAGGAGAGCTTCCATCAAGCACCGCCTCCTGATCCAACCGACAGGAGGAGCGGATGCCAGCCTTGAGGCTTTCCATGCGGCAGATCCGTGAATTGTTTCGCCTGAAGTTCGGCAGCCTGCTGCCGACCAGCGATCGCCAAATCGCAGCCCAGCTCGGTGTCGCGCGTAGCACCGTGGCGGAGTACCTGGAGCGCGCCCATGCCGCCGGCCTGTCCTGGCCACTGCCCCCCGACCTCAGCGATGCCGAGCTGGAGGAGCGGCTGTTCGCCCGTCCGAACATTCGCCCCGGCGTCCGCCGGCGTCCGGAACCCGACTGGGCGGCTATGCACCGCGAACTCAAACGCCCGGGCGTCACGCTGATGATCCTGTGGGAGGAGTACCGTGCCGCTCATCCCGACGGCTACGGCTACAGCCGCTACTGCGAGTTGTACCGGGAGTTCGAGGCGCGGCTCGCCCCCAGCATGCGCCAGCCCCATCTGGCCGGCGACAAGGTCTTCGTCGACTACTCCGGCAAGACGCTGCCCATCCGCGATCCCGCCACCGGCGCCGTGCGGCCCGCCCAGCTCTTCATCGCCGTGCTGGGCGCCTCCAACTACACCTACGCCGAGGCGACCTGGACCCAGACACTGCCCGATTGGATCGGGGCGCATGTCCGCATGTTCGAGGACCTCGGCGGTTGCCCGCGCCTGATCGTGCCGGACAACCTGAAAAGCGGCGTCCTCAAGGCTTCCTTTTACGACCCGGAGCTCAACCGCAGTTACGCCCACATGGCGCACGCCTACAGCGTCGGCATCCTGCCGGCGCGTCCGCGTCGTCCACGTGACAAGGCCAAGGTGGAAGCCGGTGTGCGCATCGCCCAGTACTTCATCCTCGGCCGGCTGCGCAATCTGCCGTTCTTCTCCTTGGCCGAAGCCAATGGCGCGATCGACCGGGTGCTGGAGGACCTCAACACACGGCCCCAGCGCCGCCTCGGGCTCAGCCGCAGGGAGTTGTTCGAACAGCTTGATCGGCCGGCGCTGCGGCCGCTGCCCGACACGCCCTACGAATACGCGGAGTGGAAGCTCGTGCGCGTCGGCCCCGACTACCATGTCGAGGTCGCCGGCTTCTATTACTCGGTACCGGCGACGCTGATCCGCCAACAGATCGACGCACGCCTCACCGCCACCACGGTGGAGTTCTTTCACCGCGGCCAACGGATCGCCGCCCATGCCCGCCGGCACGGCGGCGAGCGCCACAGCACCGTGCCCGAGCACATGCCGGCGGCACACCGCCGCTACGCCGAGTGGAGCCCCGAGCGTTTCGAGCGGGACGCCGGCGACCTTGGCCCCAATACTGTGGCGTTGATCCGCGCCATCCTCGCCAGCCGGCCGCACCCGGAACAGGGCTTCCGCACCTGCCGTGGCGTGCTGAAGCTGTTTCGCGGCCCCAACCGGGCCCGCGCTGAGGCGGTGAGTGCCCGGGCACTGGAGATCGGCGCCACCACTGCCGACAGCATCGCCTCGATCCTACGCAACAACCTGGACCGGGTTCGCTCCACCGCCCGCCCCGAGGCGCCGGCGCTGGACCACGCCAACATCCGCGGCTCGCGGTACTTTCATTAGGAGCCCACCATGCTTTCCCATCCCACCTTCGACCAGCTCAGCGACCTGGGGCTGCACGGCATGGCCAAGGCGTTGCGCGAGATGCAGAACAACCGCGAGGCCGGCACCCTCAGCCATGAGGAATGGCTGGGTGTGCTGCTTGATCACGAGGTGACGCTGCGGCGGCAGAAACGTTTCGAAGCACGCGCCAAGAGCGCCCGGCTGCGCCATCCCGCTGTGATCGAGGATGTTGATTTCCGGGCGCCGCGTGGGCTGGACCGCGCGCTGTTCCAGAAGCTGGCGACCTGCCGATGGATCCACGACCACCAGAACGTGATCATCACCGGGCCGACCGGCATCGGCAAATCCTGGCTGGCCTGCGCGCTTGGCCACCGTGCCTGCCGCGAAAACCTATCGGTACTCTACCAGCGGATGCCCCGGCTGTTCGAGACCCTGGCCCTGGCACATGGCGACGGCCGTTACGCCCGCCTGATGCGTGGCTTCGCCCGCGTGCGACTTCTCATCTTGGACGACTGGGGACCAGAGCCGCTGAACGCAGAGCAGCGCCGCGACCTGCTCGAGATCGTAGAGGACCGCTACAACGCCGGCTCTCTGCTGATCACCAGCCAAATCCCCACGGACCGCTGGCACGAACTCATTGGGGATCCGACTCTCGGGGACGCGATCTTGGACCGCATTCTTCACAACGCCTACCGCATCGACCTCACCGGAGACTCAATGCGCAAGCCGCGACGCCAGCCAGCCCTGGCCGACGGAGAGTGACGAGACCGCCGGGCGCCCCCGGAGCTCCACAGGCACCTCCCAGGCAAGCCGGCCGCTCTCTAGCGTGATGAGGCGCGCTCGCGACCGGCTTGCCCGGGGCCCTCCTATGGATTCCGGGGACGCCCTCCACCTCGACATGATCATGGCGGCTTGACCCGACGCCATGCTCATGCGACACGAAAAACGCCTCGCGGGGATACGCCACCCCGGCCGCTTTCCTTCGGAACGCTGGCCGGCTTCAGTTCGGAACGGTGGCCGCCTTCAAATCGGAATACCCGGCCGGCTTCATCGGAATCTGCAATTTCTTGAGCCGTGAGTGCGTTTCACCTATCATTCGGCACCCCACCACCACAGCCAACTTCCGCCAGGGGTCAGTCCTGCGCCATCCCCGAAGAATTCGGGACTGAAGGCATATTGCTTCAAGACGGGGGAGCGTGTTGCCGTCTCGGACTGTTCAGAGAGTGAACCGATTGGGTTCTGTCTATGGTAAGCTCCTCCCGATCCATACTAAAGGCCGCCGACAGCTCCCGCTTGGTGGCCTTCATTTTGCCCACGCTCCACTATGGAGCCGATACTGGCGGCGGGTGGCGCAAGGCCATCCGCCGCGCTCTCGATCCGGCGCCCCCGTCTCACAAGCCGGCGGCCCGCGTGAGATTGACGCGGAAGCGGTCACGGCGGCGCTGGTAGCGCCGGGTCATCTCGGCCGAGGCATGGCCGAGATGCCGTTGAACGAAGCGCTCCTCCGCCTCGGCGGCGGTGGCCAGCCCGGCGCGCAAGGAATGGCCGGCGAAGCGGTGGCGACGCTCGCCCTCCGGCAGATCACCGCGAATGCCGGCGGCAAGAGCCGTCGCTTGCACCAGACGGGCGACATGCTTGTCGGACAGCCGGTCGGTCAAAGTCTGCTTCCCGTTGCGGGCGATGCGGCGGAACAGCGGCCCATGGGCGATGCGGCCCAACTCCATCCAGTTCTTCAGCGCCGCCACCGGGCAACTCAGCGGCGTGGTGCCCGGTCCGACCTCGACCTCGCGCCAGCCGGTCTTGCCGCGGATGTGCAGGACCAGCCCACCCTCCAGCACCTCGACCCAGCCGCGGCCATCGGCGGTCTCCTCGGCGCCATGGTCAAGGCCAACGATCTCGCTGCGCCGCAGCCCGCCGGCGAAACCGAGCAGCAGGATGGCGCGGTCGCGCACGCCACGCAGGTCGCCGGCCAGACAGCCGAGCATGCGCAGCAGATCGGCGGTGAGCAGTGCCTCCTTTTGGACGGGCGGTCGGCCGTGGCTGCGGCGGATGCCGGCCAGCACCTCCTTGATGTGCCGGTCGCCGCGGTCAAGGGGGCAGCCCCGTTGGCGGAAGGTCCAGGCCAGGCCAGACAAGCGGCGCTCGACCGTCGCAGCAGCCCGGGAGCGCCGGCCTGTCGCTGAGGTCTCGGAGGCGAGATCGGCGAGGTAGAGGCCGATCGCCTGCGGATCGGGCGGCAGCGGCGAGACGCCACGGCGCATGCACCAGGCGCTGTAGTGGCGCCAGTCGGCGGCGTAGGCGCGCTGCGTGTTCTCGGCCTTGGCGTTGCGGGCATAGGCCCGGGCCTTGTCGGCCAGCTCGGACAGGTGGTCGAGCGCCTGATCCTGGGAGAGGGCAGGGGCGGGGACGGTGTCTGAGGCCATGCTGAACCGTCCGTCGCTCCAGGATTGGTGGAGAGTACACTGGGATCATTGAATTTGGGAGGGTCGTTGTCAAACAGCCCTTTTAAAATCCATGGTCCAGTTCGTTTCCCAGGTTTCGCCGCCGTCGGCGGACATCGCCTGCTCCCACCGCGGAGTGGCGGTATGGGTATCCAGCCAGAGGAAACGAGTCTTGACCGGTCGTCCCTTGAGGTGCCCATCCGCGAAAAAGGTTCCGACATTATCTTCGAACCGACCCACCACCGGCGCCTCAATTGAAAGAGGGGCGGCAGCGGAAAGCCACCAGATGGCCCAGAGCCCGCGCTGTGGATCATAGGACCTGATCGCAATCGCTCTGTAAGCGCCCTGCGGAAGGTTCAGAAAATTGTCTTCGATGTTTCCGTTTCCCCCAAGAACTGGCCGCATGTCCGCCGTCCCGGTAAAGCTATCCCACTCCTGACACTCAGCCAGACGGTCTCGCAGACGGCGATGCGAGACGTGCCAAGACCCAATCTCGAAATCAAAGGCACGCGCCATCAAGTCACGCTCACTCATCTGCAGTCTCCCAGGCTAACAAGAGCGTTATGTTCGCTTTATGTTCCGACCGGTGTCAATGGCATATGAAGAAATGACGTGGTCTGACTGCTTCTTGTTGGACAGAATCAAAATGGCCGCGATTTGCCTCGGCCGCAGCGGACCGCCAACCAACCTGAAGCGGCGAAAATGCGGATCTCAAGGGGATGCTTAGAGGGGCTGGAGGACGGAACCTGTCCACCGTTCCCGGTTTGAGTCCAGTGATCCTGGCACCGCCTGTCCGGCGATCCTGGGCAGGAATTCCGCCGTTTTTCGCGATTTCTGGCTTCGGTCCAGCGATCCCGGAAAACCGACAAACCCTCCTGCCGTGAAGACAGTAGCGGGCCGCGGCAGCACTGTCAAGTTATGTCCGATAAGCCAAGCTTATCGGACATAAGAGGCTCACCCTTAGCCCCGGCGCTTTTCTGTGCTATAGGAGCCAACAAGCGCCGTTGTCCACCCGACTGGTGTCAAGAAAGACGTGTCACCGGCGCGCTCGTTTGCCCTCTGTCCGTATCGTGGTCGATGACGTCCCCTGAGCTCTCTCCTGCCGCTGCCATCCGGCTGCACCTGCCCGCCTGGGCGATCCGCTCTCTCGACGGCCGTGGTGGAGCTGATCATGCTGGACCCGCCGGGCCCGCCCAGATCGGCGCCGTGCTCGCCGTGCTCGATGCCGCGGTCATGTCCAAGGCCCCGCACGCCGGCGCCTGGGCCAACCGTTTGGCGCTTGCCGCGGCGGCGACCACTGTTGCCCGCAATGGGCGCCCCGAGGACGAGGCGGCGCTGCGCGATCTGGTCGCCGTCGGTGCGGTGCCACCGGCTGGACCGGCCGCCCCGGTGCTGGGCGCCTATCTTTGGCTGGCCGCCGGTTCGCCGGGCCCCCGCTGGGGCGACCTGCCCCGCCTGATCTCTGGACTGGGCGCCCGCACCGACGGCCTGCCGGACGCGCTTACCCAGGCGCTCGCCACTGCCGCCGAGCGCCCCTGTCCGCTTGCCGCCGCCGTCGCCGCCCTCCAGGCGGTGCTGGCGGTACGGCCCGGCCGTGGCGCGCTCGCCCTGTGGGCGGCCGATATTGTCCTTGTCCGCTGGCTGGGCTGGGCCTATGGCCTGCCGCTGGTCACCTTCGGCCTGCCACAGGGCCGCGTCGACCTCGCCGCTCTCGCGGCCGCGGAAGACGGGGCCGGCCTTGCTGGTGTGGTGCTGCGCGGCAGCGCCCGGATGCTCGACCGCTTCGCCCTGCTCGGCCACCGTGCCGCCGCCCTCCAGGCCGTGCGGCCGCGGCTGCGCGCCCGTGCCGCCGGGCAGGTCATCGATCGTCTGCTCGCCCGTGACGCACTGTCGGTGGCCGGGGTGCGCGACCTCATTCCCGAGCGGGCCGCCCGCCGGCTGTTCGATCGGCTGGTCGCCCTTGGCGCCGTCCGCGAGCTGACCGGCCGACCCACCGCCCGCCTCTACGGGCTCTAAGCGAGGGACCATGGCACAGCCCCCTGCAAAGGCCGGTGATGACTTGCCGTTCGACCGGACCTTGGCTGACCTGCCGCCGGAGCTGCGGTGGCGGGAGTGGATGAGCCGGGTCGAAGCGGTGATCTTCGCCTCGCCAACTCCGGTGCCGCGGGCGGTGCTGGCACGGGTGGTCGGCGACGACTGCCCGCTCGACGCGGTGATCGCCGACATCCGCGCGGAGCTGCGCCCCCGACCCTACGACCTGGTGGCGGTCGCCGGCGGCTGGCATCACCGCACCCGCCCTCCTCTCGCCCCGGTGCTGCGGGCGGTGCGCCCCGCCGGCGCCGGCTTCCCCGCTCTCGGCCCCACCGACCAGCTGCTGCTCGCCACCATTGCCTACCACCAGCCGGTGACCCGGCGTGATCTGGAGCGCCTGCTCGGCCGCACGGTGGATGCCGACGCCGTTGGCCGCCTACGCGCGGCGGGGCTGGTCGGCCCAGGACCACGCAGTCCGCGTCCGGGCGCCCCGCTGACCTTTGTGACCACCGACGCCTTCCTCGACCGGTTCGGTTTGGAGAGCTTGGCCGATCTGCCCGACTTGGACGATCTACGGGCGATGGGCCTGGCCGACACCGGTGTGCTCGACGGCACCCCTGCGGGCGCACCGGCTTCACCGGAGCCGGTGGGGCGAACGTCGCTCCCATCGGCCCGGCGGCTAAGCCAACCAAGCTCACCGACCGTCGACCTCGCTGGCCCTCTGGCCGAGGTGGCCGCCGCGTCGGCCCGGGTGACGGCACGGCTCAACACGTTGTCCCCTGATGATGGTGATGCGGCCTGCACTGATGAGACTGGCGAGTGACACGCAATTTTAAGAGTCGGTGGCTGCCGTATGAGGCCCGGCCTTTGTCACAATTCGTGTAGGGGCAGGAAAAACTAATCACAGGTTGTTTCTTATCACTAGCAAGTGCTTAAGCTAGAAAGGAGGATGCTGCCTGACCAGAGGGGGCGGTTTTGCCTCTTTCGTGTGGAGTGATGCGATGGCTGAGGAGACGGGTTCGGGACAAAGGCCGGCGGTGGATGATCGGCAGATCCTTGATGACCTGACGCTTCTTCAGCAGGTAGACTCCCAACGTTTAGGGGGAGTGATCCACGAGGCTAACGAAATTGTGTTGCAACGGCCCGATGATACGCTGGGCTATGTGCAAACCGATTACCGTGGCGCCGATGATTTAATAACTGCTGGTGCCTTGCAAACTGAAACTATTTACAGCGACAGCTTCGCTGTAGCAGCTAACACAGCTTCGGTATTTCCCTCGATTTCTGAGTCGGATTCGACGACTGAGTCCCCCTTTAGGGCTAAACGCACTTCGTTGATAGAGCCTGCATCGACAGAGCCACCCTCGACAGAGCCACCCTCGACAGAACCGGCGTCGACAGAGCCGCCTTCGACAGAGCCGGCGTCCACGGAGCCGGCGTCCACGGAGCCGCCCTCGACGGAGCCTGCGTCGACAGAGCCTGCGTCCACGGAGCCTGCATCGACAGAGCCGCCTTCGACGGAGCCGCCCTCCACAGAGCCGCCTTCGACGGAGCCTGCATCGACAGAGCCTGCGTCCACGGAGCCGCCTTCGACGGAGCCTGCGTCGACGGAGCCGCCTTCGACAGAGCCGGCGTCCACGGAGCCTGCATCGACAGAGCCGCCCTCGACGGAGCCTGCGTCGACGGAGCCTGCATCGACAGAGCCGCCTTCGACAGAGCCGCCTTCGACGGAGCCTGCATCGACAGAGCCTGCGTCCACGGAGCCGGCGTCCACAGAGCCGCCCTCCACAGAGCCTGCATCGACAGAGCCGCCTTCGACAGAGCCGCCTTCGACGGAGCCTGCGTCGACGGAGCCTGCATCGACAGAGCCGCCTTCGACAGAGCCGCCTTCGACAGAGCCGCCTTCGACGGAGCCTGCGTCGACGGAGCCTGCGTCGACGGAGCCGCCCTCGACGGAGCCTGCGTCGACAGAGCCTGCGTCCACGGAGCCTGCATCGACAGAGCCGCCCTCCACAGAGCCTGCATCGACAGAGCCGCCTTCGACAGAGCCGCCTTCGACGGAGCCTGCGTCGACGGAGCCGCCCTCGACGGAGCCTGCGTCGACGGAGCCTGCGTCGACGGAGCCTGCATCGACGGAGCCGCCCTCCACAGAGCCGGCGTCGACGGAGCCGCCTTCGACAGAGCCGGCGTCCACGGAGCCGCCTTCGACAGAGCCGGCGTCCACGGAGCCGGCGTCCACGGAGCCGGCGTCCACAGAGCCGCCCTCCACAGAGCCTGCATCGACAGAGCCGCCTTCGACAGAGCCGCCCTCCACAGAGCCGCCTTCGACGGAGCCTGCGTCGACGGAGCCTGCATCGACAGAGCCGCCTTCGACAGAGCCGCCTTCGACAGAGCCGCCCTCCACAGAGCCGCCCTCGACGGAGCCGCCTTCGACAGAGCCTGCGTCGACAGAGCCTGCGTCGACAGAGCCGCCCTCGACGGAGCCTGCGTCGACAGAGCCGCCCTCCACAGAGCCGCCCTCCACAGAGCCGGCGTCGACGGAGCCTGCGTCGACAGAGCCGGCGTCCACGGAGCCGCCTTCGACAGAGCCTGCGTCGACAGAGCCGGCGTCGACGGAGCCGCCCTCCACAGAGCCGCCCTCGACAGAGCCGGCGTCCACGGAGCCTGCGTCGACGGAGCCGCCCTCCACGGAGCCGCCCTCGACGGAGCCTGCGTCGACAGAGCCTGCGTCGACAGAGCCGCCCTCCACAGAGCCGCCCTCGACAGAGCCGGCGTCGACGGAGCCTGCGTCGACAGAGCCGCCCTCGACGGAGCCGCCTTCGACAGAGCCTGCGTCGACAGAGCCGGCGTCGACGGAGCCGCCTTCGACAGAGCCGCCCTCCACCTCAACTCCGGACAATGACGGGGTTCCAGATGTGAATGGCTGCCCGGTGTATGGGGAGCAAGCGCGAGAAGCTGCGGAGGTGAAGAGCGGCACCAACGACATCATCGTCGGTGACTGGCGTGCCGAAACCCTCAATGGCGGTGGCGGGAGCGACACCATCAGCAGTGGCGGCGGCGGCGGCGTGATCGATGGCGGTGCTGGCAACGACGTTCTGAACGGCGACTGGGGCAACGACACCCTCTATGGTGGCTCAGGAAACGATCGTCTCTATGGCAGCGCACAAAGCGATGTGCTGTCCGGCGGTTCCGGTGATGACTACTTGGATGGTAGAAGCGAAGACGACACGCTGTGCGGTGGCACCGGGAATGACACGCTGCTTGGCGGCAGCAACCACGATCTGCTTTATGGCGGGATGGGCAACGACTATCTCGACGGTGGCACGGATTCCAATACGCTGTATGGCGGCAGCGGCGATGACACGCTGATCGGCAGTGGCGTGGATGACCTGCTGGATGGCGGGTCTGGCAATGACAGCGTCATCGCTGGCTCTGGCAGCGACATCATTAATGCCGGTGCCGGTAATGATTGGATCGATGCCGGAGAGAACAACGACACGGTCGATGGCGGGTCTGGCAATGACATGATCATTGCTGGAGGTGGCAATGATCGCGTCACCGCCGGTAGCGGTGAAGATACGGTTTATGGCAATGGCGGCGCCGACTGGATCGATGGTGGCGGCGGCAATGACAGCCTCTATGGCGGCGATGGCAATGACACATTGATTGGTGGTGCCGGAGACGACAGCCTTTCCGAAGGCGGATCTTACTGGAGCAACGATGCCTTCGATGGTGGTGATGGAAACGACACCCTCGATGGCGGCTATGGCAATGACACGCTGATTGGCGGTGTGGGCAACGATCTTCTCCGTGTCGCAGACGACTACAATGGCGACGTCCTAGACGGTGGCGCGGGCAATGACACGTTGGTCGGCGGCAAGGGGGCAGACACCCTGATCGGTGGCTCTGGAGCAGATCTCGTCCATGCCGGTGGCGGTGACGATCATCTTCTACTGGGAACCATGGAAGCCGGAGAGCAAGTCTATGGCGATGCCGGCAATGACCTATTCATCTTGGACGGTGTCACCGGAGACAGCACCATTGATGGCGGAGCCGGAGCATGGACGGATATGATCGAAGTCAGCATGGGCGCGCCGTCGGGTAGTTTGAGTGGTGGAGGATGGGTGCTCGAAATCGATAACCAGGCTTACTTCCCCAACCATAATGAACACTCCATTGACGTTACTGGCAAGCATGTAGCAATCATAACTGAGCATGGGAGCGTCGATGTGAATGGCGTTGAGAGAATTGAATGGTAAAATCTGATGTTGCGAAAGGCATTTGCTGAAGTGGTTTCCCGGATTATAGCAAAGCTGCGCTGGGATTAAATTATCAGACGTGGAGATTTCTTTTGAACAATTCACAGAAGCGGTCAAGTATTTTTGTATCCATTGCTAGCTATCGAGATTTTGAGTGTCAGTGGACTGTGAAGGACCTCTTCGAGAAGGCGACCTTTCCTGACAGGATTTTTGTCGGAATCTGCTGGCAGTTCGTGCCTGGTGATGATGATGATTGTTTCCAAGTAAAAACACGGCCTGAACAGTGCCGGGTGTTGGAATACCATGCACGCGATAGCAAAGGAGCCTGCTGGGCACGCCATCAGGTACAGCGGCTGTGGCAAGGCGAGGATTATGTCCTGCAGATTGACAGCCATATGCGCTTTGCCGTCGGTTGGGATGAGCATTTGCTGGAGATGTTGGCGGCATGCCCATCAGAGCGGGCGCTGCTGTCGACCTATCCGCCAGCCTATGTTCCACCAAATGAACTGGCTCCTGAAACAGTTGCAACCATTCTGCCGAAGCATTTCGATACGAATGGCGTTTTGATGTTTCGGAGCACGGCTGTCGCAATCAAAGATGCGCCAACCATGCCACAACCCACCCCCTATGTCGCAGCCGGACTGCTGTTCGGTCCTGCAACAATCATCGAAGAGGTCCCCTACGATCCTTATCTTTATTTTCAAGGTGAGGAAATCACGCTGGCGGTCAGGCTGTGGACGTCGGGATGGGACATCTTTGTGCCGAACCGAGTTGTCGCATGGCATGACTACACCAAGCGCCCAGGCCGTCGTCGCCATTGGGATGATGACGCCGAGTGGGAAACGCTGAGCAAGCGGGCTTATGCGCGTGTTCGGGCTCTTTTAAGAATGGAAGAGTGTCAGGACTCTGCAGTTCTACAGGAAATCGAGCGTTTTGGCCTGGGCGCACGGCGCCGCTTTGAAGAGTATGAAGCTTTCGCCAAGATCGACTTTGCCAAACGGTTGATCAATGGCAAGAGCTTCGAGCAGATCGAAGCTGCATTAAAACCGGAAGAGCGCCGCAAGCGTTCCATCGATGTATTTTCAACCATTTGGAGAAATCAGAGTTGGGGAAGGGGGGAAGCACGCAGCGGTCAAGGATCTACTTTGATGCAGACACAAGTTCTGCGCGACCGCTTGCCAAGTCTGTTGCGTTTTCTCGGTGTACGCACCCTGATTGATGCGGGATGTGGTGACCTCAATTGGATGCATCTGATTACGGGGGACCTAAAGCATTACTTTGGATTTGATGTTGTTGAGGGAATTATCGAAGATCTGCGTCGCCGCTACGGTGATCGCAAAAATCATTTCTTCAACATTGCCGATATTTCGTTCGACACCTTACCAGAAGCGGACGCAATCATCTGCCGTGATTGCCTGACGCACCTACCTGATGATCTTGTTCAGATGGCGCTGTATCGATTCAAGGCGAGCGGTGCCCGGTATTTGATTACCACCACATTTCCCAACGGGCGGAATGACGTTATCCGCGTCGGCGGGTGGCGCCCGATTAAGCTCACAGCCAACCCATTCAACATGCCAGCTCCAAGGCTGTTGCTGTCGGAGGAGTTGGCAAACTCAAGCAAAGCACTCGGCGTTTGGGCTTTGGACGATCTGCCTATGAATTTCGGCCGGCACGCCAGCTAGCCGTCTTTGTCACCAGGGTGGCGAGCGATCTGGTCGCCGCGTGGAGATGCTCGACGTGGGGCTGCATAGGCGTGCGTCGCCGCCGCCGCGCTGACGGCGGCGTGACGGTGGCGGAGTTGATGGTGGAGGGGATTGGGTGAGGGCTGGGGCACGCTGCCCCGGTGCTCAGCAGATGAGCCGCGGCAGGCGGCCGAGGGCGAGGTGGATGATCGCCTGATCGGGCGCGTTGGTCGGCAGATGCACCTTAATCTGCGTCTTCATCTCCACGATGCGCGCGCCGATCTTCACCAAGCGCAGCCGCAACGGGTGATAGGCCGGGCAGAGGCAGGGTATGATCAACCATGGCGGGTGGGCGCTTCGGAAACGGCAGGAGTTGACGTCAGCACCCAAATCCTACGGCCGCTCAACGGAGGACGCTACACCCGCCACCCCTCATGAATTGTCCCGGCTAAGGCGATAGTACCCTCACTCGTCGTGCTGCTCCAGGAGCGCCAATCGGCGTTTTGCTTCCCTGTGGTCCGGGGTGAGAGCAAGCAGCTGATGGAGGATCTGACGAGCCTGGGTTCGTCTGCCGAGCTGCGCGACGGCACCGGCATAGCCAAGGAGGGCAGCACTGGTGCGGGGGGCTTTCTGGAGGATCGCCGCATAGATCTGCGCGGCTTTGTCCAGCTGACCAGCATTCTCATGCTGTCGTGCCGCCTTTAAGGCATCCTCCATCGACACCACACCAGGCAGAACACCATGCTGGTGATAGTGCCGCCGCATCTCTGGGGTGAGCTGTTGGCCCTTGTGGGTGTCAAACCGGTAGCCGCTGTGGGCGGGAAAGGGCACATCAGCAAACAGAGCCCGGTACTCGCTCGTGAGATGGCGCAGAACCGCGGCTTGCGGATAGGTTGTGAGATTGTGGCGCTCGTCATAAATAGAGAGAAGATCGGGGTTATCCAACCTGAACCCGCTCATGTGAAAAAACACGACACGCTGCTCGTTGGCGAAGTACCCGCCAGGCCGCCGCGTGATCACGCGCTCATGCAAGTTCCAATAGCCCACATTGTAACTCTCAAGCGTGACGGGCTGAAACCGCTCCTTGAGAAAGGTTACACCAAGATTAAAGAATCTCTGCTCGCAGAACATCCCTTGTGAAAAGGCGTTGAAGCCACGGCGGTGGACACGCTCTGCCATCCAGCCCAGCAAATCCAGACCCTTGGCCGTCCGGCGGAAGCCCAGAAAGCCGGTGTTGTAGGCGCCATTGGCGGCGATGGTGAGATCGCTGGGCTCGCGCCCGTCATCGGGAATTGGGGATAAGCTGTGGGGGGCTGCAGTGACGTCGTGGGTGTCGAGGATTGCGCTGGCGGTCCATAAAGGGCTGGTAACGAACAGATCGGAATCAAGGTAGATGATCTTGCGGGCTCGCGTTTTGCCGAAAAGGTAAAGCAAAAAATACGGCTTGATGTTTCCGCATAATTCATAGGCTGAATAGTAAATCGTCATGTCGGCAATGTTTGGCGTCATCAGATCATCAAGACGAATGAGGGGGACGTCAAACTGGATCTTTTCTGGAAGGGTATCCTCAGCAACAGCATCAACAACAAGAATACAAAATGGCTCTTCAGGGTGATGCCGCCGCATGGCTTGGCGCAGCACCCAGGCTTGGGACAAATGCGAACGGGTGACGACTGTGCAGAACAGCACGTCGCTGCGATCGATTGACTGTTCGAGGTCGACGAGTGTGATCACTGTGGAAGGTCCGTTGGCCGAGGCGGTCAGGCTGATTTGGCCGGGCGCGCCTGCCCTCGCAAGGATGAGCATAGGTGTTCAAGCACGCACTCCAGCGCGACCGCGTCTGAGGCCGGCTTCGGCATCGTCAAGAGCCCGGAGAGGGTGGGGGGGACACAGGAGTGCGGAGGGGGACGATGGAGGGAGTGGTTCCGCGGTAGATCACGACGCTGTCAGCCCGGTCACTGCCCCGGACGATGGCATCCAGACCGTGGCTCATGCTGCGGTCCACCGTAAAGCCGCTGAGACGCTGGTCTGGGCGCAATGGCTTGATCGGCACCGCCGTGGCCGGACTGACACTGCCAGGTCCAGCGCCGTTTGCAGAGGCGCCGCCTGTTGCCACCGCCACTGTCTCGGCATCCATCGGGCGCAGCGACAGCGACAGCTTGCCCATGCTGGCCGCAAGCGCAATTGCCTCCGCCTGGCCCGGGGTGGTCTCCAGCGTTGCTGTGCTGCCGACTTTGGGCTGCTGCGACTTGGCGTCGAAGCTGCTCTCGATGGCGAGAACCCGAACATCCAGGGCCACGGTCTCGCTCCAGCTGCGCTTGGGCAACCGGGCGTCCGGCGACCGATCCTCAACATCATCGACGAAGATCACGTCTACCCGGTCGCCGGCGGCGATGTATCCGCTCACCGCAGTGCTGGCGGCAATAGCAACGCTGACCGCCCGATGGCCGGGGTGCAGCGCCAGGGGGATGAAGCGTGCCTCCGACGGCCGGACGATCTGGCGGCGCAAGATCGGCTCGCCTTCCAGCGCGGCTTGCGTGAGCAACGCACCACGCAGCCCGGCAGGACGGACGCGGTCTTGCACGAACACCGCTTCCGGATCCGCGTCGGCGGTGGCAGGAGCCCAGACAATGTCAGACTCGGCCAGCAAGCTGCCTGCCGGCAATGGCCGGGCGGCCACCAGCATGACCGGTCCGCTTCGCCGCTGCTCCCGCAAGGCGGCGGAGATGTCATCGGCGCTGGTGTAGGCATGCGGCCGATCCGGCTGTCCGGCATCGGCAAAGGCACTGCGCAATGACAAGGACAAGCTGCCCAGCACACGGCCGAGCGCCACGGCCTCTGCTTGGGCCGGCGTCACCTCAAGGGTGATCGATTTGGCAACCTTGCTTTTGTCGTCGGCATTCTTGATGTCCTGACCGACCCCCAACACACGCACGGCGCCGGCAATGATCTCGGCAACCTCGCGTTCGCTCCGTTCGACCTCACCAGGCAACGCCAGCTTATGGGTCAGGATCACATCCACCTGATCGCCCGGCCGCACCAAACCGGCCAAGCCCTGCGCCTCGTCCACCCGGATGGTGACGGCGCGAAACCCCTCCCGCAAAGCAACCGCCAGCACACTGGCCCCCTCGCGCTTGACCAGCTTGGCGTCGGTTACCGGCTCGCCGGCAAACAGGGGCTGGCGGGCCGCCGCCCCCGTCAGGCGGTGGATGGCGTCGGGCTGTTTGTCGCGGGTGACATAGCGCGGGTGCAGATTGTCGCTGGGCCAACGCTGCCAGGTCAATGTCCGCTCTGACACGGTCTGGCCAACCTCCAGACCGGTGGCGGTCACCAGAACCTCCGTCGTCGTCACCGTGTGCTCGGCTTGAAGCTGGCGCTCGCGGCCCGACAGGTAGCTTCGCGTCAGCAAAACCGCCGCCACACTGGCGACCACGGCAGCCATCAGGAGGATCCATCGCGCCATCATGCCACCTTTCACAACCGTCAGGCGGGCGCCCAGACGCCAAACGCCGCACCACAGCTCACAAGCGCCCCACCCCCCAGCGCCACGCCATAAGGGATGCCCTCGCCGTCACGACCCAGCCTGGCGATCCAGGCGGGCGCTCCCGCCGGAACCCCCATCCGCCGCAGCCCCAGCAGGACGAGCGCCAGACCACCGCCTGTCAACGACACCGCCAGCAGCCAGGACGGCATCCCGGCCCAGCCGAACCACAGCGCCAATGCACCCGCAAGCTTGACATCCCCGCCGCCCCAGATGCCGAAGCGGTGCAACGCCACGCCAACCGCAAACAACGCCAGCCCGGCCGTCGCATGTGCCAGCAGCACCGTCCAGCCAATCCCCACTGCCGCGGCGCCGGTGAGAAAGGCAGCGACCAGCACCACAGAAACGGTGTCCGGGATCTCCAACGTGGCGACATCCCACAGCATCGCAACCACCACCGTCAGCACCAGCAGCGCCTGGAGCAGCAGGGGCAGGGTCATGGCGCCTCTCCGCCGCCGTCCGCCGTGCCGGCGGCCTCCAGCTGCGCCAGCAAAGCGAGATTGGCGCGCACCTGTGCCGGCGCACCGGGAAGGGCGGCCGCCCGGTTCAGCAGCGCTTGCGCTTGCGCCAAATGCCCGGCAAGCGCATTGGACATGGCATAGTTGTTGAGCAAGACGGCATCGCCGGGGCTGCGTTTCAGCGCCTTGTCGTAATGGACCGCGGCCGCCGCATAACGCCCGAGCCGGTCGTTGGCAATGGCAAGAGCGTGCTCAGGATCGGCGGCGGACGGTGCCAGCCGCGCTGCTTGCTCGAGCGGCTCCAGCGCGTCGGCCGCACGCCCGTCGGCGATGGACAGCTTGCCCAGTTCGACGAGCAGATCAGCGTCAGGGCCGGAAGCCGCCAGGGCGGTGCGCAGCCGTTCAACCGCTTCGGCGGTGTCGCCACTGCGGCCAAGACTGCGAACAAGCGCCAGCGTGGTGGCCTTATCGCCGGGCTGCCCATCCAGCAGAGCGCGATAGTGGGCCGCGGCTGCCTGATCATTGCCGGCAATCTCTGCACTGCGGGCGGCCGATTGCAGGTAGCGGTCAATGTTGGTTCCGGCCTGCAAGGACGAGGGGGAGCCCATCCCTTCGCAGCCGGCAAGCAGCGTCAAGGCGGCCCCGGCCAACACCAGGCGAACGCCGCGTGCGCGGCCGGCACCCAAAGGTTTTTTAACCGAGAGCATGATTGATGATCCATAACGGAAGCGGACCGCCACGGTAGGGCGAGAGGATCAAGGGATGCTTAACACCATGTTTTCCCGAAGCCGCGGTTTTTTTGCAGCGGCCATCCTGCTGACGGCCTCCCCAGCCCTGGCACAGGCCATCACTCATCTCGGTCAAGACCGGCTGAAGCCGCTTGATCTGACCGGCGAGATCGGCACCGTACTGGTGGCCAACCCCGCCGTGGCCGATGTGGTGCCGATCGATCCCCGCCGGCTGGCGGTGATCGGCAAACGTCCCGGCAGCACCAGCTTGGTGGTGCTCTCCAAAGCGGGCGAGCGGCTGCTCGACACCACTGTGGTGGTGGGCCAGGACCGCCGCTGGACGGTGACCGTCCATCGCGGCGGAACGGAAAGCCAGCTGACCTGTGCCCCGGTCTGTGCGGCCGCTGACCCAACCACAGCGTCGGCTCCGACCGGCAGCCCCTCGCCCTCGGCAGCCCCTGCCCGGTGAACGGCCCGCCTCATTCCAGCAGCGGGGTGCGCGCGCGGCCTTCCAGCGGGGTGCTGGCGGTCGGCAGCAACGAGGACAAAACGGCGAAGGTGTAGCGCGTGCGCACCGTGATGAAGTCAACGTCATCCACCGTCTCGCGCTCGACATCGATGGTGACCTGGGTTGGATCGACGCCAACCAGCTTGCCCAGCGCATAGGCGGTGACGTCGGTGTTGCTGGCGTCGCTATGGACCATGAGGTAGCGGCTGGTCTCATCGGCGGCGTACTGCAGGGTGCTGCCGATCCAAAAGGCCCGGCCCATTTCAATTGTGCCGACGAGCAGCAGCAACAAACACGGGGCCAGCAGTGCAAACTCCACGGCGGCAGTGCCGCGCCGGTCCAGGCGGTGGAGACGGGCAGGGCAGGGGACCATGAAAACCTCATTGGATGCGGACCCGGGCCGATGCCCTCAAGATCGTCGGATTGTCGATCCCGGGCCATGTCATCAGCGTGGCATGCTGCTGTTCGACAGCGATCGAGACGAAGGCGCGCCGGCGCTCGCCCGCGCCGCAGGTCCCGGTGCAGGAGACGTCGCTCCCATCCGGGCATTCACAGCTCTGGGCGACGGCAACGCTGATGTCATCGGGAGCACCGGTCAGCGCACCGCGCACCGCCAACTCCACCCGAGACGGGTCGGCGCTGTGGTGGGTGGCGTATTGCAGGCCCGAGCGCACTGCACTGACGAGCGCCATGCGCGCCCGTGCGGCATCGCCGTAATCAGCGATGCCGGCCAGCATGAACAGGACGACAGGCATCAGCAGGGCCGCCTCCACCGCAACGCTTCCACATCGCCCGAGGCGGGCGCTTGGGAAGAGGCGGGCAACGCGCCTAATCCACCAAGCGGATCGTGCCACCGGCATTGATGGTCTCCACCCCAGTGTCGTCGCAATTGCTGCCGATCGATGCGGTTCCGGTGAAACTGACCAGCCGACCCACCAGCTGCGTGCAGCTGCTCTTGGCGCTGGCGGTGTTGCCGCGGAAGGCGATCGACTGGTTTGGAAAATAAAGCGCTCCTGTCAGGGACATGGCGGCACCGCCGTTGAAGAGGTTGGAGCCGCCACTGGGAGCCGCAGGGTCCTGGAAGAACAACAAGCCGGCATAGCTCCCGGAGGTGGGGGCTGCCAGCGTGATGGTGGCGTCGCCGTTGATGCGCACGGTCGCGTAGTCGCTGCCCGATCCGGTCAACACGATCGTCACTCCTTGACCGCCGGTGCACCCACTGCAGCTCAGCGTCGCTCCTGCGTTGATGGTCACGCTGCCGCCGTCGACGACGTACGTGCCGGGGGAGAAATCGACAACGGATTGCGCCCCAAAGCTCATGCCTGAGCAATAGCGCCCGGGAGCGATCGTGACCGGACTGCTCTGGGTGCGCTGATAGCTTGTCTGGGTGCAGGGGGACCCCGGCGGCAATGGGCGGTCGGCATAAGGATCAAGCAGCGGCGGAACGCCGGTGCGCGGTGGTGTGCCGGTGGTCAGCGTGCCGGACCCCGACACAGCATAGTCGCCAGACGTCGTCAAGGTCAGCGCCTCCACATCGGCGTTGCCGCGAATGGCGATGGCCTCGGCATCGGTCGAATTGGCCGCCAGCGTGCAGGTCGGCATCGACAAGTCGGCGGTGCCCGTGACATCCACCGCCCGGTAAGCCGTGGGATCCAGCGCCAACACACAGGCGGTGCTGGTGCCGTCCATCCGCGCGGTTGCCCGCACCGAGATTGCCACCGGATCGGCAGAGAACATGGCAGCAAACAACAAGGCACGGGTGCGGGTGATCACCACCTCGACCGCCGCATCGTCTTCGGCAGCTGTGCCCTGCGTCGGCGGCCAATTGACCGCAACCGTGGTGCGCCCGTCCGCCGACGAGAAGCCGAGATGCGCCGCCTCCTGCTCCGCGGTCGCAACCTCGTCATCGCTGCCCGCCAGCCGTTCATACGCCCCGGCAATGGCGGCCATATCGGCAGCGGTCTGCATCTGGCGCCGCTCGAGGTACCAGACGCCCACCTCCGTGCCGAGGGCGAGAAAGCCGATCAGCACCGGCATGGCCAAAGCGAACAGGATGGCCACGGCGCCACGGCGGTCGCGCGCAAGGGAAGTCCTCACCGTAACCACCATGGCGCCGTCCAGCCTCGTGCTCACCCGTTGCCGTGGAGTGGCCAATCCTGATGGACGCGTCGGCCTCAGGGCTTGACCAGGGCATCCTTGATGCCGGTGAAGATGGTGCTGAGGTTGCCGCCGATCAGCCAGACGGTGGCGGCGATGACAACGCTGACGCCGGCAGCGATCAGTCCATATTCGATGGCGGTGGCGCCACGACGGTCCTTGAGGGCAACCAGCGCCGAGGCGGCAAAAAAGAGCTTGGCCATGACAATCTCCGCAGTCAGGGATTAACCTGAAAAAAGTGTTACCCTGAATTCGTTAATTCTTAGTTAGCTAATATATTGATGTTTATAAGTACTGATCTAAATTTTATCTTCAATTTGTCACTGTAACGATCAAGTCGGATTTGGCAAGAATTTATTTCTTCATTCGTATCAATCGACCCCCTCTTCGGTTGAGATGCGCGTCAGCACATTAATGCGGTCACGATCATTCAGGATCAGAGCCGCACCTTGGCGTTGCATTAGGTTGGATTTCATCAAATGTCCGAATGCGCGGGCAACGACATCGGTCGTGGTGCCAGCCCAGGCAGCGATGTCACGATGGTAGGGGGCCGGCTCGATGACATAGCGCCCCAACCGCTCAATATCAGGCGTTGCCAGCCGCAGCAGCTCGGCATAAACGCGCTGCGGACCGGTCATGGCGGCCAGATTGGCAATGCGGGCGTCGGACTTGCGAATGATGGCCGCCAGTTTTTCCAGCAGGCGCAGCGCCAATGACGGATGGGTGACCAGAATCTCGCGGAAGACCGGCTGCGGGCAGACGGCGATCACCGCGGCATTGACGGCGATGGCGTCGGCCGTCTTGCCCTGACCATCGATGGCCGACAACTCGCCAAAGGCGTCTCCAGGTCCGAATTGGGCGAAGTTGATCTCGCGCTTTCCTTCCAGCCGGTGGAAAATGCGCACCGTGCCCTCAGCAATGAAATAGACACCATCCAATCGCTGTTCGGCATCCAGGACAATACCCCCCGGTTCACACCGGTACCAGACGCAGGCGGCCTCCAGATCGCGAATGGCCTCGTCCGGCAGGCCAGCCAGCAGCTTGCTGGCGAACAAGCTCCAACGGGAGCGGCCGGGTTCATGGGTCAAGATCTGCATGGCTGGACACTCTGGGGCCGGTTGCGGGGAAAACTGGGCGTCATTGCATCATCACCTGGATGATCGCCGGCCCCAGAATGATGACGAACAGGACGGGCAGGAAGAACACGATCATCGGCACGGTCAGCTTGGCGGGCAATGCAGCCGCCTTCTTTTCCGCCGCCGCCATGCGGCTGTCACGGCCGTCTTGAGCCGCGACAGCCAAGGCGCGAGCGAGTGGGGTGCCATATTTTTCTGCCTGGATCATGGTGGTACACACAGCCTTGACCGCTGGCAGCCCGACACGAATGTGGAAGTTCTCCAGCGCTTGGCGCCGGTCGGTCAGATACGCCAGCTCGGCCGTGGTCAGCTCGAACTCCTCGGCCATCACCGGTGTGGCCTGTCCGAGCTCCTGGGCGACGCGGCTGAAGGCCCCCTCCAGCGACAGACCCGACTCCACGCAGATCAGCAGCAGATCGAGCGCATCGGGAAAGGCGGCGGCGAACGCCATATGCCGGCGCTGGATCGCATTGGTGGTCAAGATCGCCGGCAAGGCAAAGGCGAACAGCGCCACCGTGGCAACCGCCAGGGGGCGGGCCACCGGGCCCAGGTCGAACAGGCCGCCGCCATACAGCAGCGCTGCGGCCAGTCCGCCGAACAGCACGGGTCCCGCCAGCCGGGCGATCAGGTAGACCGCAAGGGCATTGGGACCGCGCCAGCCGGCCTGGACCAGCCGCTGCCGGACCCGATCGCCAGCCAAGGCCTCACGCAGCTTCAGCGTGTCGACCAAGCGGCGCAGAACGGGGGTTTGGTCGCGCCGCAGCTTGGAGCGGCGCTGCTGCACCTCCAACTGGTGGGCACGCAGCTCGCGCCGGCGCTGGCCAGCTGCCTTCAGCCGACCAGCCAGCGGGTCGGGGCGCAGGTAGGGCAGCAGCAACCCAGCCGCGCCCAGCCCGACCGCCAGGGCGGCAAGCCCCGCAATGACCAAGGTTGGATCCGGCAAAACATCCATCGGCTGCCGACTCCGTTATTGCTCGAAATGGATCATCTTGTGCATGACCGCGATGCCGATCAGCATCCAGACTCCGCACCCGCCGAGCATGACGGTGCCAAGACGCTGGGTGAACAGCAGGGCGATATACTCGGGATTGGCCAGCCACAAGCCGCCGCAGACCAGGAAAGGCAGGGCTCCGATGATCATGGCCGAGGCCTTGGCTTCCGAGGACATCGCCTGGATTTTGTCGAGCAGCCGCTTGCGCCCGCGCAGAACACCCGACAGGTTGTCGAGCGTGGCGGCAAGGTTGCCGCCGGTCTGCTGCTGGACCTGCAGCACGATGGAGAAGAATTGCAGCTCGGTCACCGGCATACGCTCCACCGCCCGGTCCAGCGCCTGCTTCAGCGTCATCCCCAGCCGCTGGCTTTCGGTGAAGAGCTGAAACTCCGGTCCGACCGGATCAGGCGATTCCCGAGCGACGATGCGCAGGCATTCGCCCACCGGCAAGCCGGACCGAACACCGCGCACCATGATGTCGAGCGCATCGGCAAAATGCCGGGTGAAGCGGGCTTGGCGACGGCGCACGACAGCACGCAGCACCAGCCGCGGCAGCAAAAGCCCGACCCCGGCGGCGCTGAGCAGGCACAAAAACGGCGCCAGCCCGGCCAGAGCCAGCAGCCCGCCCGCCGCTGCCGCCGCCGCTGCGCTGCCGAGAGCAAAGCCGCGCAACGTCAGCGGCATGCCCGACTGCAGCAGGAGTTGGCGCGGCGTGTTGCGACGGGAGCGCTGCCGCTGGCGTTCCAGTTCGCGCAATTTGCCCTGGATCAGCTGGCGCCGTGCCGTGCTGTCGCCGGCACCGGCACGGCTGGCCGCTGTACGGGCGAAGGCCACCCCCAATGTTTTCAACCGCCGGCGCATGCCGGCACGGCCGCCGGTTGCCCGCCGGTTGGCAAGCCCGACAAGCAGGACCACACCCAGCATGGTGGCCAGCAGCAGGATGAGCCAAAGGTCGGCCCCCGTCACGCCCCCTCCTCCAGCGCGGCGAACAGCTCTCGCTCAAGGCCGAAATAGCGGGCTTTTTCCATGAAATGCGGCCTGAGGCCGGTGGGACGGTGACGGCCGACGACCCGGCCGCGGTCATCCTCGCCAAGGAACTCGTAGACGAAGAGATCCTGCATGACGATCACGTCGCCCTCCATGCCCATCACCTCGGTGATGTGCGTGATCTTGCGTGTGCCGTCACGCAGACGCGCGGCCTGGACGATCAGGTCGATGGCCGAGGCGATCTGCTCGCGCACCGCCCGGACCGGCAGGCTGAAGCCACCCATGGCAATCATGTTTTCCAGGCGGCTGGTCGCCTCGCGCGGGGAGTTGGCGTGCAACGTGCCCATCGACCCGTCATGGCCGGTGTTCATCGCCTGCAAAAGGTCGAAAGCCTCCGGCCCGCGCACCTCACCGACAATGATGCGTTCCGGGCGCATGCGCAGGCAGTTCTTCACCAGCTCACGCATGGTCACCTCACCCACCCCTTCCAAATTCTTCGGCCGGGTCTCCAGCCGGACGACGTGGGGCTGTTGCAGCTGCAGTTCGGCAGCGTCCTCACAGGTGACGATGCGCTCGCCAGGATCGATATAGCGGGTCAGACAGTTCAGCAGCGTCGTCTTGCCCGACCCGGTGCCACCGGAAATCAGCACGTTGCAGCGGCTGGCTCCGGCGATGCGCAGCACCGTGGCGCAGGCGGGCGAGGCCGAGCCGAACTCCACCAGCTTGTCCAGTGTCAGCTTTTCTCGTTTGAATTTGCGGATGGTCAAGGTAGGACCGTCGAGCGCCAAAGGTGGGGCGATCACGTTGACACGCGAGCCGTCCATCAACCGGGCGTCGCAAATTGGGTTGGCCTCGTCGACGCGGCGACCGACCGCGCTGACGATGCGTTGGCAGACATTCATCAATTGAGCGTTGTCGCGGAACCGGATCGGTGTCAGCTCGATGCGGCCATCGACCTCGATGTAGACCTTGTCGGCGCCGTTCACCATGATGTCGGAGATGTCGTCGCGCCCAAGCAACGGCTCCAACGGCCCCAGACCCAACACATCGTTGCAGATGTCGTCGACCAGCTCCTCCTCTTTGGAGGGGCTGAGGACGTAGCCCTTGACGTGGATGATCTCGCGGCAGATGTCGCCGAGCTCATCGCGTTTTGTGGTGCCGTCCAGCCGGCTCAGCTCCGCCAGATCAATGGTATCGAGGAGAGCCTCGAACACCCTGGTCTTGATTTCGTAATAACCGTCACCGGCAGCAGGCGAGGGCCGGTCGGTCCCACGCTCACCAGCATGCTCCGGCGTTGGAGCGACAACCGCAGGCACCACAGCCATCGGCTTGGTAAGAGGCATTGTTGGAACACCCGCCGCTTGGCCGGGGGCGGGTGGGGTGGTGCGCCGGCCAAACATGGCTCAGCCCCCCATGCCGCCGGCGCGCCGGCCGGACAGGCGGCTCAGCAGCCAGCCAAACGGGCGAGCGGACCGCAAAGAACCGCCCAGATGGCTGGCTGACGCCGCCGTGGCCAAGCGCGGATTGGGGGCCAGTTGGGCGACCAGAAGGTTGGCATAGTCACGCAGGGCAAGCGAGAGGCGCGAACGCGGGCGCACCTCGGCAATCATCTTCCCGGCACTGGAGGCGACGCGCAGCGCGTCGCGATCCTCGGGCAGCTGGGCTGTCGCCGTCAGCCCAAGCGTGCGCAGGAACTCCGCCACTTCAATCATGGGCGCCGCTCCACCACCCATCACAAGCAGGTGTGAGGTGGCTTCCGCCCGCTCGGCGCTCAACCAGTCCATCAGGTTGCGCGTGTTGCGCAATCCCGGCAAATCGAGCGGCGCCACCACCGCAACCGTATCGGCAATGCGCAACGCGCGTTGTCCCCAAGCGGTCCACTGATGCGGCAGATCGAGCACCACCCAGCGCGCCTGGGCCCGCAGGGCCTCGACCATGATCTCCAGACGATCCGGGTCGATGCGCCCCTCATCCTCAAGGGCGACCGGGGAGGCCAAAAGCTGCAGACGCTCGTCATAGCGCACAGCGACCCGCTGGAGAAACAGATCATCGATCCGCTCGGCCTCGCCCAGCGCGGTGCGCACGCCGACACTGGTGTCGATGTTGACCATCAAATCGCCAGCCCCGAAGGCGAGGTCCAGGTCGACGAGGAGGGCATCGCCATCCGACACGTTGGCCAGCATATGCGCCAGATTGCAGGCGATGGTCGAGGCACCGCATCCCCCCTTGGCACCGATGATGGCCACCACCTTGCCGCGGGCGGCACGGGCCGGGTCATCGAACAGCTCCTGCACCGCCTCCACCACCCGTGCCGGCTCCAATGGCAGACGCAGGTAATCAGCCACCCCCTGGCGGCGCAGCCGCCGGTAGAGATCAATGTCGTTGGCAGTGCCCAGCAGGATCAGGTTTGACCCGGCGTCGCAGCACTCGGCCAGGCGGACAACCCGCCCCGGCAAGTCTTCGCCGCTGTCTGCGTCGGTCTCGATGATGATCAGCGGGGGCGAGGGCTCATGGGCGTAGCGCGCCTCGGCAGCGGCGAAGCCGCCGGGCAGCAGCGTCGGCACGAGCCGGGCGAGCCGCCGGTCCTGGAAGGCCGCCGCCATCGCCGCTTCGGTGGCGGTCGTGGTCAAGAAGCAGTGGGCTTGGGTGCGCAGCATGACCGCCTCACTGTTGCAAGCCAAGTCCAGAGGATGCCCCGCCGCCGGCCGCTCCATCGGCGGCAGGGGCGGCTCCCCGGCGGTGGTTGGCAATCGCCGCCGCCCCGCGGGACGCATTGACGCTGCCGTCCAGGCTTGGCTCGACGAGATCGGCAGGGTTGGCGACCATGGCCCCCAGGTTGCGACGGGTGGCACAGCCGAAGCTGGAGGCCGTGGTGTCGGCTGACTGGCCGTAGCTGAAGCGGTCTGGCCCGCACGCGGGCAGTAGCGCCACCGCCCGGTCGAAGCGCAGCCAGACCTTGCCATCGGCGGGCCTGGCGACGCGGTCGGGGCTGAGATGGGTCGGAGCAGCCCCCTGTCCGTCCACAGAGATGCTGCCCTCAAGCGCAGTCGGCTGGGCAGGCGATCCGGACGGTGCCAGCATAATCCTGTTTCCGTCAGCACCGGCCCGGCGCGCCCGCTCTGCCAGATCCGCATGCAGCCTTTCACGCGATACCGGGGGCAGGGACGGTGGGGGTTCGATGACCAAAGGCCCCCAGCCCTCATCCCGCCACAAGGCCAGAAAGGCCGGCAGCCCCGCCCTCTCGCTCCGTTGAACCGCACCGGATGCGGCCACATCCAGAGAAAGCCGCTGCTCCTCACGCCTGACCAGGACGGCCCCATTCTGCGCGCTGGCCGCCCTGTCGGGTGGGGCGGGGGACGCAGCGCAGGCCGCCAGCAACGCCAGAGGCAGCAAAGCCGTCGTCACGCTCGGCAACCGGCGCAACGACCGGAAAAAGGAGCGGCCCATCAATGGCTCCAATCCAAGATATAGCCGACCTCGCCGGCACCGGAACGCTGGGGAGCCGGGTGCGGGGCCGCTGGATAGCGCTCATAGAGCTTGCCGAGAAAATAGCGGTCGAGGTCGCCGGCCGGCCGGAAGCCCTTCACCGGCTCGGTCAGCCGGCCAGGCTTGGTCGGCCGGACGATGTAGGGGACGGCGATGACGACCAGTTCGGATTCATCATGTTGAAACGCATTGCTGCGGAACAGCGAGCCGATCACTGGCAACTCGGACAAGCCCGGCACCCCTTGCAGCTGGTTGGACGCGTCGTTGCGCAGCAAGCCCCCCAGCACCAGACTGCCGCCGCTGGGGATTTCCACCGTGGTTTCCGCCCGCCTGACGGTCAGAGCCGGGATTTGGGTGTCGGCCAACACGAAGGCACCATCGGAGGAAATTGCGCTGACCTCTGTGCCGATGCGCATGCTGATCTGTCCGCCCTCCAACACGACGGGGGTGAACTTCAAGCTGACGCCGTACGGCTTGAACTCCAGGGTGATGCGGCCCTGGTCGTCGCGCGCCACCGGAACCGGGAACTCGCCACCAGCCAGAAAATTGGCCGACTCCCCCGACATCGCGGTCAAATTGGGTTCAGCCAGCGTCTTGACATAGCCATCGGCCTCCAGCGCCTCAATCATCGCTTGAAGGTTCAAAAATCCGCCGATGTTGCCGGTGACGACGGCTTGGGCGAAGCGGTCGTTGAACAGTGCCGACCCGCGTGCAGCCCCGCTGCGGAACCCGCCGCTGCCCTGGTCCGTGCCAAGCAGACTGATGCCAAGCTTCTTGGCGACGCTGCGCCGCATCTCGGTCACCCGCACCTGGATCAGCACCTGCTCCGGCCGGCCGACCCGCAGCAGATTGACCACGCCAGCATCGCTGGTAACAAAGCGGCGGGCCAGCCGCTGGGCATTCTCCGCGGCCTCGGAGGACGGCACCTCGCCAGACAAGACGATGTCGCCGTTGACCGACCTGACGGCGATCGCCGCATTGGGGACCAGTTCGGTGATCGCCTTGCGCAGCGCGGTCAAATCCTTGTCGACCCGAATGTCCAAAGACAGAATGCGCTTGCCGGACTCATCCAGGAAAAAGGCATTGGTGTCGCCGGTCTTCAGCCCGATCAGGTAGGCCACGCGCGGCGTCTTGACGACAATGTCAACAACGCTCGGATCGGCGACCAACACATCTTTGGCATCGCTGGGCAGCGCGATGAGAACCGCCTTGGTGGTGGTCAGCTCAAGATGCCGCTCGCCCGCCACCGGAGCGATTGGGGCCGGGGCAGTCACCGCTGATGTTGCAGCATGGCCCGGTGCCGATCCCAGAAGCACAAGTGCGCCAAGCAACCAAAGCGTTTGCAAAGCCGCCGACACAGAAGACCATCGGGTCCGAATATCAAGAATATCATTCTTGATTGAAGAGGTCTTGTGCACGGTTGTCCACCAAGGATTTGCCATTGGGTCGCTTTTCACGTCAAAACCTAGGTTTCCTATGCTTTCAATCCGGTTAACATCGTCGGCAACGCCATGCCTTGTTGGGTAAGCTTGTCTCTTTTTAATCTCTATTTTGTAACAGTATTCTGTATTTTTTCTCCCGCAACTGTCTGCCCCGTTCGGGTATGGCCAGGCTTTGCAACAAGGGGTGGGGGAGCTCCTTGGCTGCACGACCGTCAGTGTTAATTGGACGGCTACGGAGAGCCCCACACCATGCCCTCTCGGCCCCTCCGACCGATCATCCTGGACGGCAGGCGACATCCGGGTTGACAAGGCCGGCGCCAAGCGGATCTTCACCTTAGAAAAGAGACCCTGCCAAACCCCGCTCCTGCCTCCGACAGCAGTGAAAGAAAGACCCCCTGCACCCATGCTGCATCAGGCTGTCAGTCTTGTTGGCGGACGGGGGGGCGCGGCTCGGGCCGCCAACACGTCCGGCACCATCAGGTGATCCGGCTGGGGACCGTCGCCTTGAGGCGGCGGAGGAAAGCTGGTCGGCCGCAGGCCGAAGATCGAGAGTTGAACGAACCGGGAACGACAGGTAAACTCATCGCATGTCCGTGCTCAGCTACAAATACCGCCTCTATCCCACCCAAGCACAAGTCGCCGGGATGGAAGCGATGCTGGGCGCGTTCTGCGACCTCTACAACGCCGCTCTGCAGCAACGCATCGAAGCTTACCGCCGCCGGCGCAAGACCTTGCGCTACACCGACCAAGCCGGCGAACTGAAGGCCGTCCGCGCCGCCGATGAGCGCCTGGCCGGCTACAGCTTCTCCGCCCAGCAGCAGGTCCTGCGCCGCCTCGACAAGGCCTTCCAGGCCTTCTTCCGTCGCCTCAAGGCGAAAGGCAAGGCCGGC
Organism: Azospirillum sp. A1-3; assembly: GCF_023806445.1. Taxonomy (NCBI): domain Bacteria; kingdom Pseudomonadati; phylum Pseudomonadota; class Alphaproteobacteria; order Rhodospirillales; family Azospirillaceae; genus Azospirillum; species Azospirillum sp. A1-3. The sequence goes on along the minus strand of NZ_JAMSLU010000007.1, from coordinate 418,792 downwards.
TTCCCGCGCTTCCAGGCCAAGGCTCGCTTCGACAGCGCCGAGTTCCGCGTCGGCGATGGCCTGACGCTGCGCAAGAGCGGGCGCCTCGGGCTCACCGGCCTTTTCGGCGACATCAAGGTCAAGTGGCACCGGCCGTTGCCGCCGGGCGCCAAGCTCGGCGCCGCCGTTCTGTCGCGGTCTGCCGGACACTGGTCCGTCTGCTTCCAGGTCACCGTGCCGGATGTGGCGGTGGCGGAGCGCGACGGCGCCGCCGTCGGCATCGATGTTGGTCTGACATCTCTGGTTGCCACCTCGGACGGCGAGGTGGTGCCGACGCCGCCGTGGACCAAGCGCGCCGCCAAGACGCAGCGCCGTCTCCAGCGCGCGCTGTCCCGCTGCAAACGGGGCAGCCAGCGCCGGCGCAAGGCCAAGCAGCGACTGGCCCGGCACAGCGCCCGCACCGCCAACCAGCGCCGTGACGTCCTGCACAAGCTCAGCCGCTCGCTGGTCGACCGCTACGCCTTCATCGCCCTCGAAGACCTGAGCGTCGAGCGACTGGCCCGCTCAATGCTCGCCAAGTCCGTTCACAACGCCGCCTGGGGCCAGCTCCGTTCCTTCCTCGAGTACAAGGCTGCAAGCGCCGGCACTCGGGTGGAAGCGGTCGATCCGCGCGGCACCAGCCAGACCTGCCCGCAGTGCGGGGCCGTGGTCGCCAAGACGCTCGACATCCGGGTCCACCGCTGCCTCTGCGGCTGCATGATGGACCGCGACGTTGCGGCAGCCACGGTCATCCTGCAGCGGGCCAGCCACGCCACGGGGCCGGGACACGGCCTTCGGACACCAAGCCAGCGGGGTGCCGCGGAGCTTGTCCGAGAAGCCGCCGCGCTTTAACCGGCGGAGTTGTCACGCCAGAGCCTCTCCGGCCCCGGCGGGGGACGGCCGTTCCTCCGCCATCCGGTCGATGAACCGGTTCGGTAGAGCTTCGACGATACGAGTGTTTCTTCTTGGAGACCGGCATGCCCGACGAGTCCGCCCCAGCCCGGGACACCATCTCTGCCAATCGCCGCAGAGCCGCCTTCTTCGACCGTGACGGCGTGCTGAACGAGGACATCGGCTTCGCCCATCGTCCCGAACAGATCACCTGGATGCCAGGGGCGAGAGAGGCGGTGAAGCGGCTGAACGATGCCGGCTTTCTGGTCTTCGTCGTCACCAACCAGGCCGGCGTCGCCCGCGGTCTCTACAGCGAGGAGCATGTGCGGGCCCTGCATCGCTGGATGCAGCAGGAACTGCACGCCGTCGGCGCCCATGTCGACGCCTTCTACCACTGCCCGCACCATCCCGAGCATGGTGAGCCCCCCTATCGGACCGACTGCGCCTGCCGCAAGCCGGAGCCGGGAATGCTGCTGCAGGCGATGGCCGAGTGGCCGGTGGAGCCGAAGGGCAGCTTCCTGATCGGCGACCGCGACACCGACCTGCAGGCGGCGCAGCGGGCGGGCATCGAAGGCACGCTCTACCGCGGCGGCGACCTCGACGCCGTCGTTGCCAGGATCGTCGCCGGACTCATGGCGCGCTCCACGGACAGCGTGACGGCGGGCGGTTAGAACAGCCAGCCTTCGACCAACGGCTCCAGCCACCGCCACAGAAAGGCCCCCGCCGCCAGCCAGAGGGCGATCATGACCGCGGCGGCGGCGACGCTGACCGGGCGGGCGGATCGGCGTGCCGCGGCGGCCCGGTGTTCGGCCAGAAGCTCCGGCGAGATCAGGCGGACGACCAGCAGGAGGCCGAGCGGCACGATCAGCAGATCGTCCAGATAGCCCAGAACCGGGATGAAATCGGGAATCAGGTCGATCGGGCTCAGCGCATAGGCGGCGACCGCCATCGCCAGGAGGCGGACAGGCCAGGGGGTGCGCGGGTCGCGCGCCGCCAGATAGACGGCCAGCACGTCGCGCTTGATCGCGCCCGCCCAGGTCTTCGCAGCTGCCATTGCCGCCGGGAGTATCATCCGGCGCCGGACCGGCCTCGTCCGGCCACGATCCCGTCGACGCCTCTAAGGGGCCTCCCATGCGGATGGCTGCCGGCCCGTTTCAGGCGCTTGTCGATGTCGGGAGGGGAACGGTGCGTGCTCATGCCGCCGATCCTATCCTCCGGAGCGGATATTTCAACACGCCGGACCGGGATGTCCGGGATCACCCGAACGGGAGGGGCGCTGTGCCGGTGGTCTTGGGACAGGGCCGCCATGGGTAGTCGGCGATCCTTCGGAATAAACCTCCCGCGTCCTTTTTTACCCCCCGCAATCAGTCGTAGGTTTTGTTGCCATTTCGAACAGTTTTCCAAGAAACGCCTTTGAACATCACCCGGAGGTTCCCATGCGGTTCCCGGTGCTCGACGGCTGGCGTGGCCTGTGCGCGTTATGCGTTGCCCTGTACCATTTGCACAGCATCGATCATTTCCACAGGATCGACTTCGTGCGCGGCAGCTATCTTTTTGTCGATTTCTTCTTTGTTTTGAGTGGCTTTGTCATCGTCCACGCCTATTCCGGCCGCATCGGCGGTGGGAAGTCGGCCGCGGCCTTCCTGGTCCGGCGGTTCGGCCGGGTCTGGCCGCTGCATGCGGCGGTGCTGCTGGCCTTCGTGGCGCTGGAATGCGTGAAGGCGGTCTCCGGACCATCCGGCGGCCATGTTGGAACTGCCGCCTTCACCGGGACCTATGCCCCATCGGCCCTGGTCAGCAACCTCGCCCTGGTCCATGCGCTGGGGGTGGAGGATCAATGGACCTGGAACATCCCGAGCTGGTCGATCAGCGCGGAGTTCTTCGTCTACATCACCTTCGCCCTCCTCTGCCTGACGGTGCGCCGGCCCAGCGTGCTGGCCGTGGCGATGGTCACGCTCGCCGTCGCCGGTGCCCTGGTGGTGATGCGTTTTTCCGCCAACCACATCGACACCAGCATCGACTACGGCTATTTCCGCTGCCTCTACGGCTTCTTCACCGGCTGTCTCGTTTACCGGCTGTATCAGGCTGCCGGCGGCCGGTGCCCCGATAAAGCCGTGTCCCGGCTTGCCGGCGGGCTGGCCGAGGCGGGGGCGCTGCTGGCGGTGGTGGCCTTCGTCTCGGCCGCGGGGGGCAACGCCCTGTCGCTGGCGGCGCCGCTCCTGTTCGGGCTGGTGGTGTGGGTGTTCGCCTTCGAAGCCGGGCCGGTCTCCCGCCTGCTGGCGACCTCGCCCTTCCAGCGGCTGGGCGCCTGGTCCTACTCGATCTACATGGTGCATGCCCTGCTGATCGCCGTGCTGCAGAAAGGCACGACGGTGATGCAGGGGGTTCTCGGCCGGCCGCTGTTCGTCGAGCGCGAGGTGGAGGGCGGCAGCGACCGGCTGCTCTCCTTCGGCGATGCCTGGGTGATGGATCTGGTGAGCGGCGGCTATCTGCTGGCGGTGATCGCCCTGTCGGCCCTGACCTACCGCTTCATCGAGCTGCCGGGGCAGGCGATGGTCAACGGCCTGCCGGTCGGATCGCGCAAAGCCGCGCCGGCCAACCCGCCAATGGTCGAGGCGGCCTGAACGCCGCCCCCGGCCATCACCCCCGGCCATCGGCACCGGCGCATTGGGCCCGTCAATGCCGGGCGAAGACCTGCGGTCCGTCGGCGGCGCCGAACAGCATGACGTGATAGGGCTGGCCGACGCCCATGTCCATGCCGGGGGCGTCCTGCGGCATGCCGGGGACCGCCAGCCCGCGGGCCTGCGGCCGTTCGGCCAGAAGCCGCCGCACGTCGTCGGCCGGCACATGGCCCTCCAGCACATAGCCGCCGACCCGCGCCGTGTGGCAGGAGGCGAGGTCGTCCGGCACGCCGGCCATGCGCTTCATCGGCGTCACGTCGTCGACGGTGTGGACGGTGACCTCGAATCCGGCAGTGCGCATGTGCCGCACCCAGCCCTCGCAGCATTCGCAGCTCGCGGCCTTCCAGACCTCCACCGCCGGACCGCTAGCGGGAACGGCGGCGCGGACCATGCCCGGCAGCCCCATCGACCCGAGGCCGAGCGCCAGAACAGTCATCGCTGCCCCCCGCATCATCGTCCGCCGCGTCATGCTCATGGAATTTCTCCTAACGAAATCAGAACTTTGGTCCGGGCGCTTAAGCACGGACGGACAGAAGGCGCAGGGCGTTGGCGGTGACCAGCACGGTGGCGCCGGTGTCCGCCAGGATCGCGGGCCACAGCCCGGTGATGCCCAACACGGTGGTGAGCAGGAAGACAGCCTTCAAGCCCAAAGCCAATGCGATGTTTTGCCGTATGTTGGCCATGGTGCGGCGTGACAACGCCACCATCGCCGCCACGTCGCCGACCCGGCCGTGCAGGATGGCGGCGTCGGCCGTCTCAAGCGCCACGTCGGTGCCGCTGCCCATCGCGATGCCGACATCGGCGGCGGCGAGCGCCGGGGCGTCGTTGATGCCGTCACCGACCTTCGCCACCCGCTGCCCATCGGCCTGGAGGCCGCGGACGATGCGCAGCTTGTCCTCCGGCAGCAGTTCGGCATGTGCCGTCATGCCCAACGCTCCGGCGACCGCCCCGGCGGTCCGGGTATTGTCGCCGGTCACCATCAGCGAGCGGATGCCGGCGCGGGCCAGCGCCGCGATCCCGCTGCGGGCGTCGGGGCGCGGCTCGTCGCGCATGGCGATCAGCCCGGCGGCGATGCCGTCCACCAGCAGGACGGAGACCGTCTTGCCCGCCTCGGCGAAGGCCGCCGCCTGCTCCGCCTGCGCAGGCCTCAGGGCGGATGTGACGGCCTGGGGCGACAGAAGCGCCACCCTACGGCCGGCCACCCGGCCGTTCAGCCCGGCGCCGGGGAGCGCCGTCACCTCGCCGGCCGCGGGCGGGGCGATGCCGCGGTCGGCCGCCGCGGCCAGGATGGCGCGGGCCAGCGGGTGGCTCGACCCGGCTTCCAGCGCCGCGGCGTCGGCCAGCAGCTCCGCCTCGCTGCCGCCGAAGGGAATCAGGTCGGTGACGCGGGGCCGGCCTTCCGTCAGGGTGCCGGTCTTGTCGAAGGCGACGGTGGTGATGCGGCCAAGCGCCTCCAGGACGGCGCCGCCCTTCAGCAGCAGCCCGCGCCGGGCGCCGTTCGACAGGCCGGCGGCGATGGCCGCCGGGGTGGAGATCACCAGCGCGCAGGGACAACCGATCAGCAGCACCGCCAGGGCGCGGTAGATCCACTCCGACCAACCGCCGCCGAAGGCCAGCGGCGGCACCAGGGCGACCAGCGCCGCCACGCCGACGATGCCCGGCGTGTAGAAGCGGGCGAAGCGGTCGATCAGCCGTTCGGTCGGGGCCTTGCTCGCCTGCGCCTCCTCCACCAGCCGGACGATGCGGGCGATGGTGTTGTCGCGCGCCGCGGCGGTGACGCGGACGCGCAGCGCGCCGTTGGCGTTGATGGTGCCGGCGAAGACCGCATCGCCCTCGCGTTTAAGCTTCGGCACGCTCTCGCCGGTGACGGGGGACTCGTCGACGGCGCTGCGGCCGGACAGCACGATGCCGTCGGCCGCCACCCGGTCGCCCGGCCGCACCAGGATGACGGAGCCGACGGCCAGCCCGGCGGCGGGAACGGCCTGCGGGGCGCCGCCGTCCTGCTCCAGCAACGCGGTGTCGGGCACCAGCGCAGTCAGGCCGCGGATGCCGGCCCGCGCCCGGCCGGCGGCCACCCCCTCCAGCAGTTCGCCGATCAGGAAGAGGACCAGGACCGTCGCCGCCTCCTCCACCGCGCCGATCAGCAGCGCGCCGATGGCGGCGACCGTCATCAGCATCTCGATGGAGAAGGGGGTTCCGGCCCGTGCCGCCGCCAGGGCGCGGCGTGCCATCGGGACCAGCCCGACCATCAGCGCCAGCGGGAAGGCCCAGGGCTCCGTCGCCGGCACCAACAGGCCGAGCACCGTCGCGGCGGCCAGGGCCGCACCGGCCGTCATGGTCAGCCGGGCCTTGCCCCCGCGCCACCAGGACGCCTCATCCGCATCGCCGTGAGAATGGGAGTGAGTATGGGAATGGGAGTGCGCATGGTCGGCACCGCCGCCGCAGCCCCCGCCGCAGCCCGACGGCCCGGCCCCCGCCCCCGGATCGGCGGGGGTGGCGCCATAGCCGAGCGCGGCCAGCGGGCGGACCACCGCGTCGGCACCCAGCGTGTCGTCGTGCGAGACGGCGACCGTGCCGGCGGGCACCGACACCCGCACCTCGCGGATCCCCGGCACCCGGCGCAGCGCCGTCTCGATCTTGGCGGCGCAGGACCCGCAATCCATGCCGGAAACCCGGTAGCGGCTGGTGCGCAGGGCGGGGTCGGCCTGCATCCCGGACTGGGAGTCGGACAGGGATTCGTGCATGGAAGAGGCTCCTCGATCATGGCCGGTTGCCGGCAGCTCCCCCGAAGCCTAGATCCTCCAGCGACTGGAGGATCAAGAAGGAAATGCCGAGCATGTCCAGCCTGACCATCGGCGCGCTCGCCAAGCGGACCGGCGTGAAGATCCCGACCATCCGCTATTATGAGGGCATCGGCCTGCTGCCGGAGGCGCCGCGCACCGGCAGCAACCGGCGCAGCTACGACGACGGGGCGGTCAACCGTCTGCGCTTCATCCGCCATGCCCGCGAGCTGGGCTTCGAGGTGGAGGCGATCCGCCAGCTGCTGGCCATGGCCGATGATCCCGGCCGGCCCTGCCGGGACGCCGACCTGCTGGCCCGCACCCATCTGGCTGAGATCGAGTCCAGGATCGCCCGGCTGGAGGCCCTGCGCGACGAGGTGCGGCGGATGGTCGAGGGCTGCGCCCAGGACCAGGTGCGCAGCTGCCATGTCATCGAGGTGCTGGCCGACCATGCCCATTGCCTGAACGACCGGCATTGACGGAAAAGCTCCTTCCAGGACGACGCGCCGCAGCGGACAAGCACGCTCTATGACCTGCAGCCGATTGCCCGGCGAGCGGCGGCGTCTATAGTCACGCTTATGCAGTGTCGAAACCTTCCGTGCTTCAGGACGGCGAACGCCACTTGGGCCGTTACGCTTGGGGCTGTCACGGGAGGAAGCAAATTGTCATGGCGACAGGACCGAGGATGGTTGCGGGCGCGGCGGTGAGGGCGGATCGGAAACGGGTGTCATGCTGCGGCTTCTGAGAACCAACCGTCCGCTCCAGCGCATCGGAGCGCTCGGCGTGGCCGTGCTGGCGGTGCTGTGCGGCGGCACCGCGATCGTTTTGAACCGGCTGCATGACGAAACGCTGGCCGAAGCCACCCTGGGCCTGCGCACGCTCAACGCCTCGCTGGCCGAGCAGACGGCCCGCGCCATCGAAGGGATCGACCTGACCGTCGGCGGAATCGCCGAGCAGATTCCGCTTGAGAACCGGCGCAACCTCGAGGCCTTCAAGCGGCTGCGCTTCGAGCGGCAGGTCTACGAAATCCTGAAGGCCAAGGCGTCAAGCCTGCCGCAGATGGAGGCGCTGAGCCTGGTCGCCGCCGACGGCAATCTGGTGAATTTCACCCGCCAGTTCCCGGCTCCGACACTCAACCTGTCCCAGCGCGACTATGTCCTGGCGCTCAAGGATGCCGATCCCGGACAGGTCTATGTCAGCCGCCCGACGAAGAGCATCGTCACCGGGGAGTGGACGCTCTACATCGCGCGGCGCGTGAACACCCCCGACGGCGGGCTGGCGGGCTTGGTCGTCGCGGCCATCCGCCTGTCCTATTTCGAGCAATTCTACCGCAGCCTGCATGTCGAACCGGGCAGCGGCTTCAGCCTGTGGTGGCGCGACGGCATGCTGCTGGCACGTTTCCCGCCGGTGCCTGAAAAGGTCGGAACCATCGCCACCAGCCCTGGCGTCGCCGAACAGATCGCCCGTTTCGACACCGGCACCTACGCAACGCCGCGCTCGATCGACGGCAAGGACCGCATCCTGTCCTTCCAGGTCCTGCGCAACTACCCACTGGTCGTCGGAGTCAGCCGGACGCGGACGGAGATCCTGGCCCGCTGGAAGAGCCAGGCGGTCGTCATCGCCGGCGCCGGGCTGATCAGCGCGGTGGCGCTCGCCCTGATGCTGTGGGCGATGGCGCGCCAGTTCCTGGCCTACGAGACCGCCAACCGCGCGCTCAGCGAGCGCCGGCAGGCGGTCGAGGCCCGCGACGAGGCGGAGGAGCATGTCCGCCAGTTGCAGAAGATGGAAGCGCTGGGCCAGCTGACCGGCGGCGTCGCCCACGACTTCAACAACCTGCTGCAGGCGGTGCGCTCCAGCCTGCACATGCTGGAGGCCGGCGGCGAGCTGCGTGGGGCGGAGAGCAACCGGGCGCTGCAAGTGGCAAGCCAGGCGGTCGACCGCGGCGCCACCCTGACCCAGCATCTGCTGGCCTTCGCCCGCCGCCAGCGGCTGGCCCCGGCGCCGGTCGACCTCGGCGCCCAGGTGGCGGGGATGGCGACGCTGCTGGAACGCACGCTGGGCGGCGCCATCCGCATCCGCATCGACCGCGACGCCGGTGTGCTGCCGGCGCTGGTCGATCCCCACCAGTTCGACATCGCCCTGCTGAACCTCGCCATCAACGCCCGCGACGCCATGCCGGACGGCGGCACCCTGACCATCGCCGTGACCAGCCTGTCGGTGGAGATGGAAAAGGACGCGCAGACGGGGACGGGCGACGGGCTCTCTCCCGCCGTGGCACCCTCTCTGGCGCCCGGCGGCTATGTCGCCGTGACCGTGCGCGACAGCGGCACCGGCATGCCGGCGGACGTGCTGGCGCGGGCCTGCGACCCCTTCTTCACCACCAAGCCGGTTGGGCAGGGCAGCGGTCTGGGGCTGAGCATGGTGCATGGACTGACCGCGCAGTCCGGCGGCGGCATGCGCCTGGAAAGCCACCCCGGCCTCGGCACCGCGGTGACGCTGTACCTGCCCCACGCCCCGGTTCCGGCGGACGGCGGGTCGGACGCGCCCGACGAGGCCGCCGCCGGAAACCGGCCGTCGCCCGTGCCGTCTGCCGCCCTGTCCGACGACGCCCAGGCCGCCACCCAGGCCGCCGCCGTGCGCGTGCTGCTGGTCGAGGACGACGCCCTGGTCCGCATGGCGAACGCGGCGGTGCTGGACGAGGCCGGCATCCTGGTGTCGGAGGCCTCCAGCGGCGAGGAGGCTTTGGCGCTGCTGGAGGCGGACGAGGGGATCGGCGTCCTGGTCACCGACTTCGCCATGCCCGGCATGACCGGCGCCGACCTGACCCGCCTCGTCCGCCGTCACCGCCCCGGCCTGCCGGTCCTGATCGTCACCGGCTATGCCGAGAAGGCGGTGCTGCAGGATCTGGGGCGCGAGCCCGGCATCCGCATCCTGTCCAAGCCGATCCCGCCGGCCGCCCTGATCGGCCACATCATGGAGGCGCTTTAGGAAGCCCGCGTTACCGGCCCTGCAGCGGGAAGCAGCCGCGTCCGGCCGTCTTCAGGACGCTGCAGGCCGCGTCGGCGGTGGCGGCGGGGAATCCGGTCAGGCGGGCCTTGTAGAGACCGCCGGAGCGGACGATCGCGGGACTGGCGCCGGCCGCGAGGGAGCCCAAGCGCTTGGCCGTGTCGCGGGCGCTGCGCACCGCCGCGGCATGGCTGGCGAAGGCGCCGACCTGAATGGACCAGGAGCCGCCGTCGGGCTTCGCGACGGACTTTGTGGTGGCGGACTTTGTGGCGGCCGGCTTCATCGAAGGGACGGCAACGCTCACCGCCGTGCTGCGTTCGGCGATCGAGGCGCTGTTTTTGGTGATCACCAGATCCGGCTGCACCGGCGCCGGCCTGGACGGACTGGTCGGGCGCTTGAAGCCGGCGTCCAGCAGGTCGGCGACTTGGGTGTCGCGGGCGGCGGCGCTGTGCCCGCCCATCACCACGGCGATCAGGCGGCGGCCGTCCCGCACCGCCGAGGCGGCAAGGTTGAAGCCGGACGCGGCGATGTAGCCGGTCTTGATGCCGTCCATGCCGGGATAGCGCGCCATCAGGCGGTTGTGGCCATAGACCGTATCGCCCTGCCAGTCGAAGCTGCGGCGCTTGAAATAGGCGTAATGTTTGGCATGGCGGCGGATCAGCGCCCGGGACAGGATTGCCATGTCGCGCGCCGTCGTCCGCTGCAGCCGGTCGGGCAGGCCCGACGCGTTGCGGAACACCGTGTGGCGCATGCCGAGCCGGCGGGCGCGCGCCGTCATCTTTTTGGCGAAGGCCGTCTCGCTGCCGCCCAGCGCCTCGCCCAGCACCACCGCGACGTCGTTGGCCGAGCGGGTGACCAGCGCCAGGATCGCCTGCTCCACCGTGATGGTGCTGCCGGGCGCCAGCCACAGCCGCGACGGCGGCATCGACGCGGCATGCCGCGACACCACGAGGGTCTGGTTCAGCCGCAGCGTACCGCGGTCCAGCGCCTCGAAGGTCAGCATCAGCGTCATCATCTTGGTCAGCGAGGCCGGGTAGGTCAGCCGGTCGGCATTGCGCGCCCGCAGGACCTTACCGCTGTCCGCATCCATCAGGATCTCCGCGGCGACCGGCGTCCAGCCCTTTTTGGCCGAGGCCGGCAGGGGCGCCAGCAGGACCGCGAGAACGGTCAGGGAGAGAAGCAGCAGCGTCGAAGCGCGGGCGAGCAGGGGCATCGTCTCAGGTCCGGCGGTTGGTGCAGCCCCGCTGCGGCGCGGGCGCTGTCGGCGTTGCGGGTTCCCCCTTTGAAAGCGGGACGGGGCGGGACGGCCGCCGGGCGGCCGGCATCATCCGTCGGACAGCATCGAACGGACCATGGCACGGAAGGCATCGACCGCCACCGGCTTGGCCAGCATGCGCATGTTGCGGCCAAGCCCATCCTCGCCATCGCCGGGCCTGTCGTCCAGGGCTTGGAAGGCATAGCCGGTCAGGAACAGCACCTTCAGATCGGGATAATGCGCCTGCGCCGCCTCCACCAGCTGGCGGCCGTTCAGGCCGGGCAGTCCGACATCGGTCACCAGCAGGTCGACCGGCGGCCCTGCGCCTTCCCCTACACCTTCCCGTCCGGCCGCGGCCTCGCTCAGCCGGGCAAGCGCCGTGGTGCCGTCGGCGGCCTCCAGCACGGTGTAGCCGTCGCCCTCCAGCACCTCCACCAGCAGCATGCGGACCAACCCCTCATCCTCCACCACCAGCACCGTGCCCCGCCCGGCGCGGCCGGTGGGCGGGGTGGGGACGGCGGCGGGGGCAGGGGTAGGATCTGCCTGCTCGGCGGCGGCGGCATGGTCGCGCGGCAGGTGGAGATGCACCGCGGTGCCACGGCCGACCGCGCTGTCGATGCGGACGAAGCCGCCGGACTGGCGGGCGAAGCCGTAGAGCTGGCTCAGCCCCAGCCCGGTGCCCTGGCCAATCGGCTTGGTGGTGAAGAAGGGCTCGAAGACGCGGGCCAGCACGTCCGGTGGCATGCCGGTGCCGCTGTCGCGCACGGTCAGCACGGCATAGTCGCCGGGCTCCACCCCCGGTTCGTTGGCGAGATCGGCCGGCCGCAGGCTGGCGTTGGCGGTCTCCACCGTCACCGATCCGCCGTCGGGCATGGCATCGCGGGCGTTGATGACCAGATTCAGCAGGGCGCTTTCGATCTGGTTCACATCAGCATGGACCGGCCACAGCGGTTCCGCCAGCCGGCGCTCCAGCCGGATCTCCTCGCCCACCGAGCGGCCCAGCAGGTCCCACAGCCCGACCACCAGCAGGTTGAGGTCGGCGCGCTCCGGCTTCAGCGGCTGGCGCCGGGCGAAGGCCAGCAGGCGCCGGGTCAAGGTGGCGGCCCGGTCCACGGCGGCGCGGGCGGTGGCGGCGAAGGGGGCGATGTCGGTGCGGCCGTCCGACAGCCGCTGCTCGATCAGCTCCAGGCTGCTGCTGATGGCCTGCAGCAGGTTGTTGAAGTCGTGGGCGACCCCGCCGGTCAGCTGGCCGACCGCCTCCATCTTCTGCGCCTGGGCCAGGGCCTCGCGCGCTTCGTCCAGCGCCTGCTGGGCCTTGCGGCGTTCGGTGATGTCGCGGGTGACCTTGGCGAAGCCGCGCAGAGCGCCCGTCTCGTCACGGATGGGGTCGATGACGACGCTGGCCCAGAAGCGGGTGCCGTCCTTGCGCAGGCGCCAGCCCTCCGCCTCGAACTTGCCCTCCGACAGGGCGGTGGCGAGCGCGCGCTGCGGCATGCCGGCGGCGCGGTCCTCTTGCGTGTAGAAGCTGGAGAAGTGCCGGCCGATGATCTCGTCGGCGGCATAGCCCTTCATCCGGGCCGCCCCCGCATTCCAGCTGCGGATGACGCCGGTTGGGTCGAGCATGAAGATGGCGTAGTCGACCACGCTCTGGACCAGCAGGCGGAACTGCCGTTCGCCGGAGATGGGCTCCCAGGCGGGCGCGACACGTTCATCCTTCATAACAACGACTTTCCGGAACACGAGGGGAAGCAAAGTTCCCAATGATCCGCGCTCGATACCGACAGGGTCAATAACCCAATACGAATATCCAGGTGTTATTCCGCCGCATTACGCGGAATTTGCCGGGAGTTGTCCGGCGCAATTTGTGGCGGGATTTGCAGTCATCAGGGGAAAGGGGCGGGGCGGCGCACCGCCCCGCGGGTTCCCTTTTGGCCAGGGCTCAGCGCGGAGCCAGCACCATGACCATCATACGACCTTCGACCCGGGGCATCTGCTCGACCTTGGCGATGTCCTGGAGCTGGTCGCGCACACGGACAAGCACGTTCAGACCGAGATCCTGGTGCGCCATCTCGCGGCCGCGGAAGCGCATGGTCATCTTGACCTTGTCGCCTTCCTCGATGAAGCGGATGGCGGAGCGCATCTTCACGTCATAGTCGTGATCGTCGATGTTCGGCCGAAGCTTGATTTCCTTCAGCTCGATGATCTTCTGCTTCTTCCGCGCCTCGTTGGCCTTCTTCTGCTCCTCGAAACGGAACTTGCCGTAATCGAGGATCTTGCAGACAGGCGGATCCGCCTGGGGCGCCACTTCGACGAGGTCGAGGTCGGCATCCGCGGCGGCTTCCAGCGCTTGGCGGAGCGGCACCACGCCGACCATCTCGCCGTCGGCGCCGACAAGGCGGACCATACGGGCGGTGATTTCACGGTTGAGGCGCGGGCCTTCGCGGACGGGGTCCGCGTCGTAGAGCTTGGCTATGGTGATCTCCTGTGGTCGTGGAGGGGTAGAAAGGGGCTAAGCCCGGGTCAAGAGGCTCAGCCCAGGATGTCGAGCACAATCTGCCGCACTTCGCTCCGGGTCAAGCCGGACGGCTCCGGATCGGAGCAAAAATCGGCTTTTTTGCCCTCGACTGCGGCGAATTGGCCTGCCGAAAGGCGGGTGGGGGCCAGCTGGGCCGGCGCAAGCGCGGGCTGGGCGGCGAAATGGCCGGCGGTCTGCGAAAGGTCGGAAACGATCTGGGTCGTCATGAAATTCCTCCAGGCCGGATGGGCGGACCGATGGGGTCGGTGCCGGCCGGCTCTTGCTTGTGTGTGGCGTCGTGAAACGGGAACCAAAGCAGCGCACCGCCGCAAGAGGCTCCGATAAAACGAAACAGGCCCGGATGCGGGTATGTTCCAAAGAGCCGGCGTTCCCGGAAAAGGCTCCCTTCCGTTGGAACGGAGAAGGTGGGGAGCAAAGGCAGGGGAACGCACCGCGCAAGCGGTTTTCGACCTTTCCCCAGATGGGGGTCGAGTCCTGGCTTTTCAAGCGTTCCGCTCCGCCTCTCCATCCGGTCGCCGAACCTGAAGGGAACACGGGAAGCCCGCCCTTGGTTTCGTCTCCACTGGGTTTCGTCTCCACCGGTCCATCGGGCCGGCCGGCCCATGACGAAGGACGGACGAAGAACGGGCAAAGGAGGGTGGCGATGCGGTGGCAGGGCGGACGGGAAAGCGAGAATGTCGAGGACCGCCGCGGGCAAGGCGGCTTCGGCGGCGGAGGCTTCGGGGGCGGCTTCGGCGGCAGGGGTGGCGGCTTCCGCATCGGTCGGGGCGGGCTGGGCATCGGCGGAGCCATCGTTCTGCTGGTGGTGTCGATGGTGCTGGGGGTCGACCCGACGGTGCTGCTGAACGGCGGCGACCCGGCGGACCAGAGCACGGCCGGGCGGACGCAGATTGGCGACGCCGCCCCGCGCAGTCAGGCTGACGACGAGCTGAAGCGCTTCGTCTCCGTCGTGCTGGCCGACACCGAGGACACCTGGCAGGGCCTGTTCCAGCAGATGGGGCGCCAGTACCAGGACCCGACGCTGGTCTTGTTCACCGGCACGGTGTCGTCGGGCTGCGGCCGGGCACAGGCGGCGATGGGTCCCTTCTACTGCCCGATAGACCGCAAGCTCTACATCGACCTCGGCTTCTACCGCGAGCTGCGCGACCGCTTCCAGGCGCCCGGCGACTTCGCCCAGGCCTATGTCATCGCCCATGAAGTCGGCCACCATGTGCAGAACCTGCTGGGCATCTCCGACAAGGTGCAGGCGGCCCAGCAGCGCGCGCGCGGTCAGGCCGAGGCCAACGCCCTGTCGGTGCGGCTGGAGCTGCAGGCCGACTGCTTCGCCGGCATCTGGGGCAACCACGCCAACCGCGACCGCCGGATGCTGGAGCCTGGCGACGTCGAGGAGGCGCTGACCGCCGCCAGTGCCATCGGCGACGACCGCCTGCAGCGTCAGGCGCGCGGCACCGTCAGCCCCGACAGCTTCACCCACGGTAGCTCCGCCCAGCGCGTCCGCTGGTTCCGCACCGGCCTGGAAAGCGGCCGGCTGGAGTCTTGCGACACCTTCGGGGCAGACCGGCTGTGAGGGGAGGCAGGCTTGACCCGGAGTTCACCGTCGCAAGCTCCGGCGTTCCGGCCGGAGATAGGCGCAGATGCGCGTTCGCGCCGACATCAGGTTCAGCCGGGGGTGCGCTGTTGCTCGATGGACTGGCGGATGATGCTGATCGGGCTCCGCCGCAAGACGAAGCGAAGTCGCTGGGCGACCACAGGACGCCCTTCCAGTAGCGGTGAACCAAGGCCGGATGGTTCTGGCGCGGGCGGCGGCTGGACACGCCTTTGAGGCTGTTCACCAGCGTCGAGACCGCCATTTTTGGCGGGTAGTTCACGAGGAGGTGCACATGGTCGTCCGCGCCGTCCCTCTCGATGAGGTCGGCGCCGAACTCGGCATGGCGGTGTTCGCCGCGCTCAGCGACGGCACCGGCATCGCCCCGGCCAACCACGGCCAAAAGGCGCTGCGGGCGCTCCGCAAGGCTCAGCGGGCCTTGGCGCGGAAGACGCGCGGATCGGCCAACCGCCGCAAGGCGGTGCGCCGGATCGCGCGCATTCAGATGCGGGTGGCGAACGCCCGCAAGGACTTTCTCCACAAGCACAGCACGATCATCGTCAAGAACCACGGTGTGGTCGTTGTGGAGGCGTTGCCGGTGCGGAGCCTGTCTGCGTCGGCGACGGGCACGGTCGCGGAGCCGGGCCGCCGGGTCCGGCAGAAAGCCGGACTGAACCGGGCCATTCTCGATCAGGGATGGGGCTTGTTCCGCACCATGCTGGCCGACAAGCTGGCGGATCGCGGCGGCAGGCTGGTCGAGGTGCCTGCCGCCGACACCAGCCAGACCTGCGCCTGTTGCGGCCATGTCGATGCCGCCAACCGGCCGAGCCAAGCCGTCTTCATGTGCGGGCGTTGTGGCCACAGCGCCAACGCCGACACCAACGCGGCGATCAACATTCTACGGCGCGCGGACGGCGCGTTGAAGCCTGTGGAGGGGCACCGCACCAAGCGGCCCGATGAAGCAGGAACCAGCCGGAGGGCCGCAGGATGCACCTCACCGGAACCTCCGCCCTTCCAGGGCGGAGAGGATGTCAGAAAGCTCCAGGCGGCCACCCGGCTGATGGATCTCCGGCGCCCTCCATCCAACCGCTTCGAAGCGTTGGGCGGAGAGAGGAAGGGCCAATATAGCATCCGCATCAACGACCAGTGGCGCATCTGTTTCCGCTGGGCCGTGGTTGGCGACGCTCAGGCTGATGCCGACCTCCTGACTGTCCTGGGGGAGCCTACGACGTCGCAATCGCCGATTACCACTGAGGTCGCCATGAGCCATCCCGCCACCGACAATCTGCCGCCCATTCATCCCGGCGAGTTCCTGCGCGACGAGTTGGAAGCGCTGGGCCTGAGCGCCCGGCGCTTTGCCGAGCATATCGGCGTGCCGCCCAACGCGGTGACGGAGATCATGAACGGCGAGCGCCGGATCACCGCTCCGGTGGCGCTGAGGCTGGGCAAGGCCTTCGGAACCGACGCGCGCTATTGGACCAACCTGCAAAGCATTTTCGAGACCAAGGTCGCACGGGCGGAGATCGGCGACGCTCTGGACGCCATCCAACAACTGAGTGGAGGCCACCGTCTTTAGGCAACCAAGAAAGTCAGGGAAGAGCAGACGCCGCCATTATCAACCAAAGACAGCTACGGCGGAGCGGATGCTGATCCCGCCGCCTTTGGTCCGCCGGAGTTGGCGCCCAACAGCATAACGGAAGACGGCCGGAAGCTGGAGCGCTGGAGGAACACGGGACCACAGGGTTTGGATCACCGTCCGCCCCTTGCGGGTCCGGCGTTGGGCCTGACCTGCGACCGTGCGCTGGGCCCAGCGGAAGCCGATCTCGCCAAAATACAGGTCAGCATGGTCGGGGCTGATGTGATGGAAGACGCCGGTGATCGTGCGCCGGACACGATCGTTGAAGCCCTCGGCCGAATTGGCATGCACACTGCCGCGAACATACTCGCGCTGAGAATGGCGAACGGTATTGTGCGCAGTGAACGCGCTGCCGATGGCGACGAACGCCTTTCATTCGTCGCTCATCAGGTGCGCGTCAGGATCGACAGCGGCTTCGAGCACCCGCTCGGCCTCGTCGAGCGACAGGTCAGCGACCACGGCGGCACGGGCCTCGCCTGCCGGTGTCCCCGGCGAGATCAAGGTCAAGTGGCATCGCGACCTTCCGGCCTTTGCCGAGGTCGGGGCTGCCGTCTTATCCCGCTCGGGCGGCAATTGGTTCGTCTGCTTCCAGATCGCATTGCCTGACCAGGAAGCGCCGCCGCGCGACGGTGCTGCGGTCGGCATCGATGTCGGCCTCACCGCCCTGATTGCCACCTCGGACGGGGAGACGGTGGCAACGCCGCCCTGGACCAAGCACGCGGCCAAAAAGCAGCACCGCCTTCAGCGGGCACTCGCACGCTGCAAGCAGGGCAGCCGGCGCCGGCTCAAGGCCAAGCAACGGCTTGCCCGCCATAATGCCCACACCGCCAATCAGCGCCGCGACTTTCTCCATAAGCTGTCGCGCTCCCTGGTGGAGCGCTATGCCGTCATCGCCCTGGAAGATCTCGATGTCGCCCGCTTGGCCCGCTCGATGCTGGCCAAGGCAGTCCACAACGCCACGTGGGACCACCTTCGCGCTTTCCTGGAGTACAAGGCTGCAAGTGCCGGTGTTCGGGTGGAGGTTGTCGATCCGCATGGGACAAGCCAGACCTGTCCGCAGTGCGGGGTCGGTGTCGCCAAGACGCTCAACGATCGCAGCCACACATGCCCGTGTGGCTGCGTGATGGACCGGGACGTTGCCGCGGCGACCGTCATTCTGCAGCGGGCGCAAGCAATGGGGCCGGGACACGGCCTTCGGTCGCTAAGCGAGCGGACTGCCGCATAGCTCGACTGAGAAACCGTCGCCGTCTAGGCAACGGAGTTGTCACCCAGCCGCTGCCGCATCTGAGCGAGGCGGCTTAGCCCCCACCACTCCACGCATGAGCCGCAAATAGTCGAGCACGCGGGCGGTGCGCCAGTCGGGGTCAGCCCAGCAGGCGGCCTCCCGCGCGCGGCGGCAGGCGGCCACCGCTTCCAGGCGGGGCTGGCCGGTCAGCGGGCGCAGGTCGGCGGGGATGGTGGCGAGACAGGCGGCGGCAAGCTCCGCCGGCGGGGCGGGACCGGTCTCCAGCCAGCCTTCGGCATCCCGGAAGCGGTCGCGGCACATCAGCGCGATCATGGAGTCGCAGGCCGATTGCAGGCCGGGCGCCAGCCGGCCGGGGCTGACCGACAGGACCGGCAGCAGGGGCGCCAGCGTCGGGGCCAGATGGTTGGCGTAGAGCGTCGCCCCCCAATAGCGCTCCGCCGTCCGGCGGAAATGGTCGAGGTCGCGCACCGGTACCAGGCCGGAGGACTGGATAGGCAGGATTTCGACCTTCGGCTTGGTGACCACCACCGTGTCGTTCGACACGTCGACATAGAGCGCGCCGACCTGCAGCGCGTTCTGGAAATACTGGTCGCGCAGGACGCCCCAGACGCTTTGCAGCACGCCGCCCTCCTCGACGAAGGCGCGCAGCGCGCGCTCCACCGGGCCGGCCGGCTGGGCCAGACGCTGGAAGAGGCGGGCGAAGAGGTCACGGGTGATCTCCTCGCAGCGGCCATAGGGATAGAGCTTGCCGCCGGCCGGCGGCAGGCCGGCGAGCGCCCGGTCGCTCTCTTCGCGCAGAGCCATGAAATAGCCGGACAGCGCACCCCCGTCGCCCCCCAGATGGCGGGCGGTCAGCGCCGACTGGCGGTCGTCCACCGGGGCGATCTGCTGGGGCAGGAGGGGCGGGGAGTGCGGCGTCATGGCGGTCGTGGTCCGTCGTTTTCAGGGAAGTTGGCACCCTTCGCCGTCCCGGCGCCAGAGTTTCCGATCTCCAGCACCCATGCGGACCGAGGGGTTGCGCAAAGCTGCGCCGACCGTCACACATTTGGCTGCCGCAGGCGGAACAGCCGTCCGGGCGGTCCAGTCCTTAGAAGCGTCTATACGGAACGGCATGATGAGCACAGCGAACACCTCGCCCGATATCCAGGCGCCCGACATCCAGTCTCTGGAAAGCGCCTATCGCGGTCGCAGCGCGCGGGTGGCGGTGATCGGGCTTGGCTATGTCGGGCTGCCGCTGGCCCTGGCGCTGACCGGGGCCGGTTTCGCGGTCACCGGCTTCGACATCGACCCGGCGAAGGCGGCGGCGCTGAACGGCGGGCACTCCTACATCCGGCAGATCGCCGACGGGCGCGTCGCCGAGGCGGTGGCGACCGGGCGCTTCCAGGCGACGACTGCGGCGGATGAATTCGCCGCCTGCGATGCCGTGATCGTCTGCGTCCCCACCCCGCTGTCGCCGCAGCGCGAGCCCGATCTGAGCTTTGTCGAGGCCTCCACCCGGCTGATCCGCGACCGGCTGCGCCGGGGCCAGCTGGTGGTTCTGGAATCGACCACTTGGCCCGGCACCACCGACGAGGTGATGCGGCCGATCCTGGAGGAGACCGGGCTGGTCAGCGGCCGCGATTTCTTTCTGGCTTATTCGCCCGAACGCGAGGATCCCGGCAACATCAGCTTCACCACCAGCACCATTCCCAAGGTGGTGGGCGGCGACGACGAGGGCGCGCGGCGGCTGGCGGTGGCGCTCTACGAGCAGGTGGTGCCGCAGGTGGTGCCGGTGTCGGGCACGCGGGCGGCGGAGGCGACCAAGCTGACCGAGAACATCTTCCGCTCCGTCAACATCGCCCTGGTGAACGAGCTGAAGATCGTCTTCGAGCCGATGGGCATCGACATCTGGGAGGTGATCGAGGCGGCGAAGACCAAGCCCTTCGGCTTCATGCCCTTCTATCCCGGTCCCGGCCTGGGCGGCCACTGCATCCCGATCGACCCCTTCTATCTGACTTGGAAGGCGCGCGAGTACCAGATCTCCACCCGCTTCATCGAGCTGGCGGGAGAGGTCAACACGATGATGCCGCGCCATGTGGTCGACCGCTTGGCCCTGGCGCTCGACCGCCGCGCCGGCATCGGGTTGAGCCGGGCGCGCATCCTGCTGGTCGGCATGGCCTACAAGAAGAACGTCGACGACAGCCGGGAGTCACCGGGGCTGCGACTGATGGAGATGCTGCTGGAGCGCGGGGCGGCGGTCGAATACCACGACCCCTTCATCCCGGTGCTGCCGGTCACCCGCGAGCATGCGGCGCTTGCCGGCCGGACTTCCATCGACTGGACGGCGGAGAGGCTTGCCGGCTTCGACGCTGCGGTGATTGTTACCGACCATGACAGCATCGATTATCACAGCCTCGCCGCCCACTGCCCGTTGGTGGTCGACACCCGCAACGCCATGCGCACCGTCGAGGGCTTCGCCGACCGCGTCGTGAAGGCCTGAGGGAAAGGCCCGCGGGAGGAGGGCGGGCCGCCTCCTTCCCGCGGGCCGGCTCCGGGATCAGAGTTCCTCCTCGCCCCCGAAATCGCCCCCGAAATCGCCCCAGCCGCTGTCCTCGACCGCCTGTTCAGCATGGTCGGTGGCGGCGGTCGCCGCATCGGTCGCCGCACCGGCGGCCTCGCTGGCCATGGCTTCACCGCCGGAGAGCATGCTGGAGAGCGCGCTGCCGATCAGCATGCCGCCGGCCACGCCGGCCGCCGTCTGCATGGCCCCGGCCATGAAGCCGCCGCCGGCCCGCGGCTGCTGGGCATAGCCGGCAACGCGCGGGTCGCCATAGGCGGGGGCGCCTGCCGGGCCATTGGCGGCGGCCGGACGGCCCCAGGGCGAACCCGGCGGCATGGCGGCCTGGGCGGCGGCAGGATGCTGGTACTGGGGCTGGGATTGAGGCTGGGAGGCCGGCCGGCCTCCGCCGAACAGGCTGCCGAACAGGCCGCCACCGCCGGACTGGGCCGGAGCGGCGGGGCGCTCGCGCAGCTGGCGCTCCAGCTCCTCGTTGCGGCCTTGCGAGGCGGCGAGCGCCTGCTCCATAATCACGATGGCCTGGGCCATCAGATAGGGGGCGGCCGGCTGGCGGGCGATGCGCTCGCGGATCAGCGCCTCGGCCTCGGGATCGCGCGGGCCGGATTGCGCTTCGGCCTGATGCAGCTTGGCGAACAGGTCGTCGATGATCTGGCGTTCGGTCTGGTCCATGGCGATGATCATTCTCATGAAATGGTTGCGGGAAAGGTTTCGCTGCCGGCGACGTCGCCCCGCAGGGGCGCAAGGCTGCGGCCGCGCGCCGGAGGGGCGGCGTGCGTTGGGCAGGCGTCGGAAGCGGGAAGGGCTGGGATCGGGAGCTGGTGTTCCGGCGAAGGGGTCGGGGAAAAGGACATCGCTCCCTCCAAGTGCGGTCACGCCCGTCGGCGCAAAAGCAGGTGAAGAGATCCGACATCGCGACCACGTCTAAGTCGCCAGAGGGGCCCGGATCCAGGTGATCAGCACGTGGCCCCGTCCCGCTTTCCTGTCAAGACGGCGCCCGAACAATTTCCCCCCGAAAGGAGCCGGCGACGGGGCCGACCTTGTCGTGACGATTCCTCCCCTCCTATAAGGGCGGTGATCACTCCGTCGGCTAAAAGCCAACGGCTTCTCGGACAAGCTCCGCGGCACCCCGCCGGCTTGGCGTCCGAAGGCCTGATCCCGGCCTGAATCTGTTGTGCCCGAAGGCCCGGAACTCAACGACGTTGGCAGCGGCCACGTCGCGGTCTTCAACCAGACCGCAGTCCGGGCACCGATGCACGCGGTCGGCCAGGGTCTTTTCGACTCTCGCCCCACAGCACGGGCACTCTTGCGATGTTCCGCGCGGGTCGACTTTCACCATCAGCTTACCGGCTCTTTCAGCCTTGTAAGCGATGAGCGACATCAATTGCCCCCACGCGGCGTCCAACACGTCCTTGGCCAACATCGACCGAGCGAGACCTTGGATGTTCAATTCTTCGACGGCGATGCGATCGTATCTGGCGACGATGCTCGCGGCGAGTTTGTGTAGATAGTCGGCGCGGCGGTTTGCCACCCTCCGACTGTAAGCTGCCAAGCGCTCCTTCGCCTTTTTCCGGCGCTTGCTCCGCAGATTTGGCTTACGACTACGGGAGACGGCGCGCTGACGCTTACGGAGCCCCTTGGCGGCTGTCTTGGTCCATCTCGGCCGTTCGACCAGAGCGCCGTCCGACGTCGCCACCAGCGCCGATAGACCGGCATCAACGCCGACGGTCTCGGGGCCAACGACTGAATGCACATCCGGCACATCGAGCTGGAAAACGACAGACCACTTGCCGGCTTGGCGGGTGATGATCGCCGAGCCGCACGTCGCGTCCTTCGGCCAATCCCGATGCCATTTGACCTTCACGAGGCCGGAAACGCCGAGAATTGACAGCCGGTGTCCCGACTTCATCGTCAAGCCATCGCCAAACCGGAAGTCGGCCGCGTGGAAGCGGGCGGAGGCCTTAAACCGGGGGAACCCGGCCTTAGCGCCGCGCTTCACGCGACCAAAGAAGGCAGTGAAGGTCTTGTTGAGCCGACGCAATACTTGCTGCTCGGCGGAGAAGGAATAATTACCAAGCTCCGGCACTTCAGTGCGCAACAGCTTGAGTTCGTCGGCCTGCGTCTTATAGGTCAGCGACACCGCCCGGCGCCGGTAGGCCTCAATGCGCTGCTGTAGGCCGGCGTTGTAGAGCTGGCAAAACCAATACAGCATCTCACCCAGCGCCTCGTTTTGGCGCCGGTTGGGATACAGCCGGTATTTGTAGCTCAGCTTCATTTGCTACGAGCGTTCCTGTTTTGTGCCAGTGTATACGCAATCCATGCTGGCCGCAAGTCACCGAGCCGAATTCCCCTGCCAGCTGAAGCAAGCAGTCCCCTTCGGCCTCCATGATGGCAACATTGCAGAAAGCCCTGGTCGCGGCGCTGGATCATCAGGAGGCCGGGCGCTTCGCCAAGGCCGACACCCTGTATCGCCGCATCCTCGACGCCGCCCCCGGCCATCCCCACCATGGACGCCGAAGTGGACTGCCCGCTTTAGCCGGCAGGGGAATTTGGTCCGCAAACTTGCGAAGCGCTCGGGCGGGTATATATCAGAACAAGCACAGAACGTCACGACGCTTATGCTTCTCAGCGACACATGCCGCATCCACCCAAACCGGCGTCAGCGCGAAGCGCTCGACGAGATGCTGTCTTGGGTCTGCCAGCTCGACAACGCCGGGCTTCAACAGCGCATCGAGGCCTATCGCCGGCAGGGCGTTTCCCTGACCGACAAGGCCCAGGCCGACGAACTCAAGCTGCTGCGCGCCGAGGTGCCGGAGCTGGGCACCTCTTCGTTCTCAGCCGAGCAGCAGGTGCTGCGCCGGCTCACCAAGACCTTCACTGCCGTCTTCGGTCGTGTGACGCGGGGCGCCAAGGCTGGCTTTGCGCGCTTCAAGGCGTCCGCCCGCTTTCATGCGGCCGACTTCCGCTTTGGTGATGGCCTGACGATGAAGCCGGGACGACGGGTGTCGATCGTCGGGAGTCCAGGCCTGGTGAAAGTCAAGTGGCACCGCGACTGGCCACCGGGTGCGGCGTGCGGCGCGGCCGTCGTCATCACCCGCCAGGCCGGCACGTGGTCTGTCGTGTTCCAGCTCGATGTGCCGGTGGCGCACTCGGTGACCGGGCCGTCGGCCTCGACGTCGGACTGTCGGCGCTGGTGGCGCTGTCGGACGGCACTCTGGTCGAGCGGCCGAACTGGACCAAGACGGCCGCCAAGGGGCTGCGCAAGCGCCAGCGGGCGGTGTCTCGCAGCCGCAAACCGGATCTGCGGAGCACCCGCCGGAAGACGGCGACGGCGCGTCTGGCGGCTTACAGCCGCAAGGCCGCCAACCGCCGCACCGATGAGCTGCACACGCTGGCGGCGGACATCGTCGCCAGATACGATCGCATCGCGGTCGAAGACCTCAACCTTCAAGGTCTGGCCCGCTCGATGCTAGCCAAGGACGTGTTGGACGCTGCGTGGGGCTTGGTGAGGGCGCTGATCGCTGACAAGGCCGAGAGAGCCGGTAAGCTGATGGTCGCCGTCGATCCGCGCGGCACATCGCAAGAGTGCCCGTGCTGCGGCGCCAAGGTCGAAAAGACCTTGGCCGATCGCGTGCACCGGTGTTCGGACTGCGGTCTGGTCGAAGACCGCGACGTGGCGGCGGCGTCCGTCATCGCGTTCCGGGCCTCCGGCCACAACAAAGTCAGGCCTGGATCGGGCCTTCGGACGCCAAGCGGGCGAGGTGCCGCGGAGCTTGTCCGAGAAGCCGCCGCGCTTTAGCCGGCGGAGTGATCACTTGGCTTGCCTTTTGCTTTCAAACGAACATATTGCGAACATCTTCAAGGGAGAGGGAAGCCTCCACGGTGGATGACGCGCTGCTCGACAAGCTCGAAATTCTCGCCGACGCGGCGAAGTACGACGCCTCCTGCGCGTCGTCAGGCGCCAAGCGGCGGACGGGCGGGCCGGACGGCATCGGTTCGACCACCGGGGCCGGCATCTGCCACGCCTATACGCCGGACGGGCGCTGCGTCTCGCTGCTCAAGATCCTGCTGACCAACTACTGCCTGTTCGACTGCGCTTACTGCATCAATCGCCGCTCCTCCAACGTGCGCCGCGCGCGGTTCAGCGTCGACGAGGTGGTTCAGCTGACGCTGGGTTTCTACAAGCGCAATTGCATCGAGGGGCTGTTTCTGTCCTCCGGCATCATCCGCTCGCCCGATTACACGATGGAGCAGCTGATGCTGGTGGCGCGCACGCTGCGGCGCGATCATGGCTTCGCCGGCTACATCCACCTGAAGACGATACCGGAGGCCAGTCCCTGGCTGATCGAGCAGGCCGGGCTGTGGGCCGACCGGCTGTCGATCAACTTGGAACTGGCCTCCGACCGCAGTCTGAAGGAGTTCGCGCCGGAGAAGGACGGCGGAGCGATCAAGGCGGTGATGGGGCAGGTCGGCGAACGCATCCTGGAGGCCAAGGAGGAGAAACGCCGTTTCTCCCCCGCCGGGCAGAGCACCCAGATGATCGTCGGCGCCGATGCCTCCACCGACCTGTCGGTGCTGGAGACCAGCGACACGCTCTATCGCCGCTATGGGCTGCGCCGGGTCTATTATTCCGCCTTCAGCCCGATCCCGGAGGCGAGTTCCGCTTTGCCGGCCAAGCCGCCGCCGCTGCAGCGCGAGAACCGGCTGTACCAGGCCGACTGGCTGCTGCGCTATTACGGTTTCACGGTGGAGGAGATCGCCGCCGGGGGCGAGGGCGGGATGCTGGATCTGGGCGTCGATCCCAAGCTGGCCTGGGCGCTGAAGAACCGCGAGCGCTTCCCGGTCGACGTGAACAGCGCCGACCGCGAGATGCTGCTGCGCGTGCCGGGGTTGGGGGCGCGGGCGGTCGACAAGATCGTCGAGGCGCGGCGCCACACCACCCTGCGGCTGGAGGATGTGGCCCGGCTGTCATCGGGGCTGAAGCGGGCGCGCGCCTTCCTGATCGCCGCCGACCACCATCCGAGCGGGCTGACCGACCGCGCCGACCTGCGGCAAAGGCTGGTGGCGCCGCCCAAGCAGCTCAGCCTGTTCTGAGGGGCCGGGTCATGCATCGTGTGGATCTGAAGGACGGTGCCGACCTGGACGGCTTCCGCCGCGCGCTGCGCGGGCTGGTCGCGCTGGGCGCCGATCCGGACGAGGTGGTGTGGAGCATCGGGGCGGCACCGTCGCTGTTCGGGGATACGGCCCCCTTGCCGGCGGACGCGCCGCCGGTTTCGCTGCCGCGGCCGGTGGGGGCGCTGATCGAAAGCGTGGTCTGCCACCGCGATCCGGAACGCTACGCCCTGCTGCACCGGCTGGTGTGGCGGGTGCTGCGGGGGGAGCGCGACATGCTCGACCACCATGCCGATCCGCTGGTCCACCGGCTGGCGCTGCTCGACAAGGCGGTGCGGCGCGACCTGCACAAGATGCACGCCTTCCTGCGCTTCCGCGAGGTGCGCGATCCGGATGGGGCTGAGCGTTACGTCGCATGGTTCGAGCCCGACCATTTCATCGTCGAGGCCACCGCCCCCTTCTTCGTCGAGCGCTTCGAGAGTCTGGTCTGGACCATCCTAACGCCGGTCGGATCGCTGCACTGGGACCGGCGGTCGCTGACCGTCGGGCCGGCGGCGATGAAGCCGGAGGGGCTCGACCGCGACGACCGCTTCGCCGAGGGCTGGCAGCGCTATTACGAGAGCACCTTCAACCCGGCGCGGGTGAACCCCACGGCGATGCGGGCGGAGATGCCGCGGAAATACTGGGCCAACCTGCCGGAAGCGGCGGCAATTCCCGGCATGATCCGCTCCGCGCCTGCGCGGGTGCAGGCGATGATCGAGGCGGAGGCCGCCGCTCCCCGCCGCCGCAACCCCGACAAGGCCGTCGCCGCCATGGCCCGGCAGGAGCCGGCGACGTTGGCCGAGTTGAACCGCATCATCCTGGCAGCGGACCCGCTGGTGCCGGGGGCGACGCAGGCCGTGCTGGGCGAGGGGCCGGAGGGCGCCGCCATCGCCATCGTCGGCGAGCAGCCGGGCGACCAGGAGGACATGGAGGGCCGCCCCTTCGTCGGTCCCGCCGGCCAACTGCTGAGCCGCGCGCTGGAGGAGGCCGGGATCGAGCGCGGCGCCGCCTACCTGACCAACGCGGTCAAGCATTTCAAGTTCGTCGCCCGCGGCAAGCGCCGCCTGCACCAGTCGCCGACCGCCGGCGAGGTGAAGCATTACCGCTGGTGGCTGATGAAGGAGCTGTCCTTCGTCCGCCCGAGTCTGGTGGTGACGCTGGGCGCCACCGCCGCTCTGGCGCTGACCGGGCGCAGCGTGTCGGTCCTGCGGGAACGCGGGCCGATGGGGTTCGGCGACTGGAACGGCTTCGTCACCGTCCACCCGTCCTACCTGCTGCGCCTGCCAGCCGGGGAGGGGGCGGAGCAGGCCTATCAGGACTTCGTCACCGACTTGCGGCGGGCGCGGGAGACGGTGGAAGGGGCCGGTTGACGGTCTCTATCAGTATGATCAAGTATTATAAAGTATTCCATGGGGAGTCGTCATGGCTGAGATCGAACGTCTGACCATCACCTTACCGGCCGCCATGGCGGCGGCCGTGAAGGGCGCCGTTGCCGGCGGCGACTATGCGTCGAGCAGTGAGGTCATCCGCGAGGCTCTGCGCGACTGGGCCGTGAAGCGCGCCCTGCAGCGCCAGGAATTTGCATCGCTGAAGGCGGACATCGACCGGGGCGTGGCCGATCTGGCCGAGGGACGCCTGACGGACTTCGATGCCGACCGGATCGCCGAACGAGGGAAAGCATTATCCGCCCGCTCCCGCTCCGCCTGACCGAGGCGGCGGAAGCCGACCTTTCGGAACTCTGGGCCCTTGTGGCGACGGAGTCCTCGGAAGCGGTGGCGACCGGCTTCATCCGGGCCATTGAAGCCACGCTTCAACCTTTGCGCCGCTTTCCTTTATCGGGTGCCGCCCGCGACGAGCTGGCTGCCGGTCTGCGTGTGACCTTCCACCGTGCCTACGCGATCTATTATCGGCCGCTGCCGGATGCGGTTGCGATCGTCCGCGTCCTCCATGGCGCGCGAGACGCCGCGGCACTCGCCGTCCGTGGCGAGTTCGAGGAGTAACGCGGGAGATCTTGCGGCGCTGCCCTCAGCCCCGCTCCGGAAACAGCCCGAGCAGCCCGTCGCGCGTGGCCGGGCAGACGCCGCGTTCGGTGATCAGGCCGGTCACCAGCCGGGCCGGCGTGACGTCGAAGGCGTAATTGGCGACCGGGCTGCCGTCGGGGGTGACGCGCACCGTCTCGATCCGGCCGTCGGCGGTGCGGCCGGTCAGCTCGCTCACCTCGCGGCCGTCGCGCTCCTCGATGGGGATCTGCTGCACGCCGTCGGCGATGGTCCAGTCGATGGTCGGCGAGGGCAACCCGACATAGAAGGGCACGCCGTTGTCGTGCGCGGCCAACGCCTTCAGATAGGTGCCGATCTTGTTGCAGACGTCGCCAGTCGCGGTGGTGCGGTCGGTGCCGACGATGCACAGGTCGACCTTGCCATGCTGCATCAGATGGCCGCCGACATTGTCGGCGATGACGGTGTGGGGGACGCCGTGGTGCTTCAGTTCCCAGGCGGTCAGGCTGGCGCCCTGGTTGCGCGGCCGCGTCTCGTCCACCCAGACATGCAGCGGGATGCCCTGCTCGAAGGCGGCATAGACGGGGGCGAGCGCCGTGCCCCAGTCGACGGTGGCGAGCCAGCCGGCGTTGCAGTGGGTCAGCACATTCACCGGCTTACTCGGCGCCTTGCGCGCTGCCGCGGCGCGGATCAAGGCCGCACCGTGCAGGCCGATGGAGCGGTTGATCTCCACATCCTCGTCAGCGATGACCGCGGCCTCCGCCTCGGCGGCCTCGACGCGCCGGGCCTCCGGCAGCGGGGTCAGCAGGCCGCGCATGCGCTCCAGCGCCCAGCGCAGGTTGACTGCGGTCGGACGGGTCGCCAGCAGAGTGGCGCAGGCCCGTTCCAGCCCGCGGTCGCTGGCGTCGGCGCGCAGGGCCAGGGCCACGCCATAAGCCGCCGCCGCACCGATCAGCGGGGCGCCGCGCACCAGCATGGCGCGGATGGCGTGGGCGGCCTCCTCCAGGCTGGTCAGGCGGACGACGGCGAAATCGTGCGGCAGGCGGGTCTGGTCGATGATGGCGACGGCACCCTCGCCGTCCGGCCAGATGGTGCGATAGGCCGTTCCATCGATCCGCATGACATGACACTCCATTCAAAGCCGGATTGGCCAAAGCCGGACTGGCGAGGGTAGGCGGTGGATGGCCCGGCATCAATCCGCTTGTGGAGGAAGTCCGCTGTTGCCTTCTCCCGGTCTGCCCGGAATAGTCGCACCGGTTTCAGCGGGGAGAGCTAGGCATGAGCGGCAATGCGGTTGACGGTGCGGTTCTGGGCGTGATCGGTGGCAGCGGCCTGTACGACATCGACGGGCTGGAGAACACCCGCTGGGTCAAGGTGACGACCCCCTTCGGCGACCCGTCGGACGAACTGCTGACCGGCGAGCTGGCGGGGCAGAAGCTGGTCTTCCTGCCGCGCCACGGCCGCGGCCACCGCATCCCGCCGTCGGAGCTGAATTTCCGCGCCAACATCCACGCGCTGAAGCAGCTGGGCGTGACCGAAATCCTGTCGGTGTCGGCGGTCGGCTCGCTGAAGGAGCATCTGCCGCCGGGCACCTTCGTGGTGATCGACCAGTTCATCGACCGTACATTCGCCCGCGACAAGACCTTCTTCGGCAGCGGGCTTGTCGCCCATGTGGCGCTGGGCCATCCGGTCTGCAGCCGGCTGGGCGACCTGATCGAGCAGGCGCTGGTCGAGCTGGACATCCCGCACCAGCGGCGCGGCACCTACATGGTGATGGAGGGGCCGCAATTCTCCACCGTCGCCGAATCGATCCTCTACCGCAGCTGGGGCTGCGACGTCATCGGCATGACCAACATGCCGGAGGCCAAGCTCGCCCGCGAGGCGGAGATGTGCTACGCGACCGTCGCCATGGTCACCGATTACGACTGCTGGCACGAGGGGCACGACCATGTGTCGGTCGATGCGGTGATCAAGGTGGTGGTCGCCAATGCCGGCAGGGCCCGCGCGCTGGTCTCGGCCCTGGCGCCGAAGGTGGCGGGGCGCGAGGGTGCGTGCACCCAGGGCTGCCACACCGCGCTGGACAACGCCATCATGACCGCCCCCTCCCACCGCGACCCGGCGATGCTGGAAAAGCTGTCGCTGATCGTGAAGCGCACGCTCGGCTGATCCGCCGCGGGAGAGCGGGCCAGGGAGAGGGGACGGAGCGGGCCTATCAGGACTTCGTCGCCGACCTGCGACGGGCGCGGGCGAAGTTTGGAGATGTGTGCATCCCGTAGCCGCCCTGACCATCTGGGCGGCCTGCTCGCCGGCTTCGTGTCGCATCCTTCAGGGTCAGGCGGCGCGGATGCCGCTCAGGAAGGTTTCCACCTCCTGCCGCAGCAGTTCGGACTGGCGCGCCAGTTCGCCCGAGGCGCCCAGCACCTGGCTGGCCGCGGCGCCGGTCTGGGCCGCCGCCTCGCTGACGCCGCCGATGTTGGCGCTGACCGACGCGGTGCCGCTGGAGGCCTCCTGAACGTTGCGGGCGATTTCGGCCGTCGCCGCGCCCTGTTCCTCAATGGCGGAGGCGATGGAGGTGGCAACCTCGCTGATCGTCGCGATGGTCCGGCTGATGCCGCCGATCGCCTGGGCCGCGCCGTTGGTGGCGCCCTGCATCGAGGCGATCTGGGTGCCGATGTCCTCGGTCGCCTTGGCCGTCTGGTTGGCGAGGCTCTTCACCTCCGACGCGACGACGGCGAAGCCCTTGCCGGCCTCCCCGGCGCGCGCCGCCTCGATGGTGGCGTTCAGCGCCAAAAGGTTGGTCTGGGTGGCGATGCCGTTGATCATCTGCACGATCTCGCCGATGCGCTGCGCCTGCTCGACCAGCCCCTGGACCTGCGCATTGGTCTGCTGCGCCTCGCCCACCGCCTGGTCGGCGATGGCGGTGGAGCGCGACACCTGCCCGCTGATCTCGGTGATTGAGTTGGTCAGCTCCTCCGTCGCCGCCGCGACGGCCTGGACGTTGGACGAGGCATCGACCGCCGTTCCGGCCGCGGCGGACGCGCGGGCATTGGTCTGTTCGGCGATGCCCGACATGCTGTGCGCCGTCTGGCTCAGCTCGGTGGCGGCGGAGGACAGCGTGTGCAGGATGCCACCCACGGTCGCCTCGAAACGGCGGACCAGCCGGTCGACCTCCGCCGCGCGGCGTTCCTTGGCGGCACGCTCGGCCGCCTGCTCCGCCTCCAGCCGGTCGGCGGTCTGCAGAGCGTCGCGGAAGGTGACGACCGCGGTGGCCATGGCGCCGACTTCGTCGCCGCGCACCGCGTCCGATAGGTCGACGCCGTAGTCCTTGCGGGCAAGGCGTCCCATGCTCGCCGTCAGGCGGGCCAGCGGCTCCACGACGCTGCGACGGGCGATCACCAGGGAGAGCAGGGCGCCGACGAGGATGCCGATCAGCCCGACCGCCGCCACGGTGACCTTCACGAAGCTCTCGGTTTCCTCCACCGCGTCGGTGAGTTGGGCGATCCGCTCCGTCCCCGTCTCGATGATGGGATCGGTCAGGTCCGAGGCCGCACGCTCGCTGCTGCGCACATCGCTGCGGAACAGGGCGGCGGCGGCCTCGCGCTGCCCCGCCAGGGCGAGATCATGCGTCTTGGCCAGGGCGTCCATGACCTTGGCCTGCAGTGGGCCGATCCGGCCGGCGGCGGGATTGCCCGACGCGGCGAGAAGCCGGTCGAGCCGGCGGTTCTTCTCCGCCATTTCGTCGATGCGTGCGCCGAACCGCTCGCCGATGGCCGCCTGGGTCGCGGCGTCTTCGGAAATGAGGTTCAGGGCGTCGCGCTGCAGGGAACGGCTGATCGACCGCAGTTCCGACGCGGTCAGGACCATCCGGTCCATCTGGATGAGAGCTTGGTTGGCGGAGGCGATGCGGTTCAGCCCCCACACGGAGGTGGCGCCGATGGCGGCCGAGACGGTGGACAGGACCAGAACCGGCAGCAGGATCTTGCTGGAAAGTTTCATCACACTCTCATGGGGGGCGGAACGGGTGGCCGGGAGGTCACTCCGCCGGCGCAAAAGGAATGAATTGCCATAGTTGCGTTAACAAAACGCAATAAGGGGATATACAATATATAGGGGAAATCACTGATTCCTCGACAAATAACGACCATCAATTGTAAATTTAATTGTCCTTCGCCGCCGTTTTCTTCCCGGCTTCCGTTCAATCCTGATCCTGTGCGGCACGGCGAAGAGTCCGGCCGGGGAAAGAAAAAGGGCGGCTTAGAGCCGCCCTTGGAGGTGTCACGGAGGAAAGGATCAGATGGCCCTGCGCCGCCGCAACTCTTCGATCAGCTGGGCGACCATCTCGTCGGTGCCGTGTTCACCGCCCTTCAGGGTGATTTCCGGAGCTTCCGGCGGCTCATAGGCGCTGTCGATGCCGGTGAAGTGGGGGAGCTGGCCGGAGCGGGCCTTCTTGTACAGCCCCTTGGGGTCACGGGCCTCGCAGACCTCCAGCGGCGTGTCCATGAACACCTCCAGGAACTCGCCGTCCTCCACCAGGGACCGCGCCATCCGGCGTTCCTCGCGGAAGGGCGAGATGAAGCTGACCAGCACGATGAGGCCAGCCTCCACCATCAGCTTCGACACCTCGGCCACCCGGCGGATGTTCTCCACCCGGTCCTCGTCGGTGAAGCCCAAATCCCGGTTCAGGCCGTGACGGACATTGTCGCCGTCCAGGATCATGGTGCGCCGTCCCAGAC
This sequence comes from Azospirillum sp. A1-3, assembly GCF_023806445.1. NCBI lineage: Bacteria > Pseudomonadati > Pseudomonadota > Alphaproteobacteria > Rhodospirillales > Azospirillaceae > Azospirillum > Azospirillum sp. A1-3. Next base: position 386,720 of record NZ_JAMSLU010000007.1, on the reverse strand, counting down.
GGTGCAGTTCCTGCTCCAGCCGGTCGGCGACGCTGGACTTGCCGGAGCCGGACAGGCCGGTGAACCACAGCACGCAGGGCTTCTGCAGCCCGCCGGCCCGCGCCGCCTTGTCCAGCTTCGTGGCGTGGCGGTGAATGTTGGAGGCTCGGCGCAGGGGAAAGCGGATCATGCCGCAGCCGGCGGTGGCGTTGCTCAGCCGGTCGATCAGGATGAAGCTGCCGGTCTCGCGGCTGTCGGCATAGGCGTCGAACGGGATCGGCCGGTCGAGCGCCAGATTGCACAAGCCGACGTCGTTCAGATCCAGATGCTTGGCGGCAGCATGCTCCTGGGTGTTGACGTTGATGGCGTGCTTCAGCTCGCTCACCTGGGCGCCGACCGTCGCCGTGCCGGCGCGCAGCAGATAGGAGCGGCCGGGCAGCAGCGGCTGCTCGTCCATCCACACCACATATGCTGCGAGCTGGTCGGCCACCTCCGGCCGGCCGGCGGCGGCGACGATCATGTCGCCGCGGCTGGCGTCGACCTCGTCGGCCAGCACCAGGGTGATCGCCTGTCCGGGCTCCGCCGTCTCCAGGTCGCCATCCATGGTGACGAGGCGGGCCACCCGGCTGGTCCGGCCGCTGGGCAGAATGGCGACGTCGTCGCCGACGCGCACCGCGCCGCCGACCACCGTGCCGCTGAAGCCGCGGAAGTCCTGGTTCGGCCGGTTCACCCACTGCACCGCCAAACGGAAGGCGCCGAGCTTCCGCTCCGCCGCGGCGTCGACGCTCTCCAGATGGCCGAGCAGGGTGGGGCCGCCGTACCAAGCCATGGCATCCGACGGCTTGGTGACGTTGTCGCCGGTCAGGGCCGAGACCGGGATGCAGGTGACCTCGGTGATGCCGATGCGCGCCGCGAACACCCGGTAGTCGGCGGCGATGCGCTCGAAGGTGTCGCGGTCCCAGCCGACGGCGTCCATCTTGTTGACCGCCAGCACGACATGACGCACGCCCAAGAGCGAGACGATGGTGCTGTGGCGCCGGGTCTGGGTCAGCACGCCCTTGCGCGCGTCGACCAGCAGCACCGCGGCGTCGGCGGTGGAGGCGCCGGTGACCATGTTGCGGGTGTACTGCTCGTGGCCCGGCGTGTCGGCGACGATGAACTTGCGGCGGTCGGTGGTGAAGAAGCGGTAGGCGACGTCGATGGTGATGCCCTGCTCGCGCTCCGCCGCCAGCCCGTCGACCAGCAGCGCGAGGTCGAGCTGGCCGGCGCCGGTGGTGCCAAAACGGCCGGAGTCCGTCTCCAGGCTGGCGAGCTGGTCCTCAAAGAGGCATTTGCAGTCGTAGAGCAGCCGGCCGATCAGCGTCGACTTGCCGTCGTCCACCGACCCGCAGGTGATGAAGCGCAGCAGATCCTTGCTGTTTTGGCGGGCCAGATACTCCTGCACTTCCGTGGCGGCATCGTCGGGAGTGATGTCGGCGACGGCGATGGCGGCGGGGTCGAGTTCCTTCAGCATCAGAAGTAGCCTTCCTGCTTCTTGGCTTCCATGGAAGCGGCGGCGTCCTGGTCGATCACGCGGCCCTGCCGTTCCGAACTGGTGGACAGCAGCATCTCGCGGATGATCTCGGGCAGGGTGGCGGCGGTGCTGCGCACGGCCCCGGTCAAGGGATAGCAGCCGAGCGTGCGGAAGCGCACCCAGGCCATCTCCGGCGTCTCGCCGGGCTTCAGCGGCATGCGGTCGTCATCGACCATGATAAGGGTGCCGTCGCGCTCCACCACCGGACGCGGCTTGGCGAAATAGAGGGGCACCACCGGGATGTTCTCCTGGTGGATGTATTGCCAGATGTCGAGCTCGGTCCAGTTCGACAGCGGGAAGACGCGGATGCTCTCGCCCTTGTTGATGCGGCCGTTGTAGAGGCTCCACAGCTCCGGCCGCTGGTTCTTCGGCTCCCAGCGGTGGGAGGCGGTGCGGAAGGAGAAGATGCGCTCCTTGGCGCGGCTCTTCTCCTCGTCGCGGCGCGCCCCGCCGAAGGCGGCGTCGAAGCCGTGGGCATTGAGCGCCTGCTTCAACCCTTGCGTCTTCATCACGTCGGTGTGGACGGCCGAGCCATGGGTGAAGGGGCCGATGCCCTGGCGCACGCCGTCCTGGTTGATGTGGACCATCAGGTCGATGCCCAATTCCTGCGCCGTGCGGTCGCGGAACTCGATCATCTCCCGGAACTTCCAGGTGGTGTCGACATGCAGCAGCGGGAAGGGCGGCTTCGACGGATAGAAGGCCTTCATCGCCAGATGCAGCAGCACCGAGCTGTCCTTGCCCACCGAATAGAGCATGACCGGCTTCTGGAACTGGGCCGCCACCTCACGCATGATGTGGATGCTCTCCGCCTCCAGCCTTTGCAGGTGGGTGAGGCGGGCCGGCGTGGTCAGGATGGCGGGCAAGCTGTCCTCAGAACCGGGTGCGGAAGCAGAGGCGGAACCGGGAAGCTCCCTGGCCGCGGGGCGGGGGTCGAGCAGTGGATCAAGCAGCATAGCCAGCCTTCTTCTGCATGTCTCCGGCCACGGCGTCGAACACGGTCCGACGCTTGCGCGGCCAGTCGATCTGGCGCTTCGACGGGTCGAAGCCTTCGGGTTTCTTGACAGGGGTCCAGCTGACCTCGCCATCGCGGCGCGAGACGCGGGACGATCCCAGGATGGGCAGGTCGCCGATCCGCTCGAACGGATAGCGCTCCTCGTTCAGATCCAGGAAGCGCAGCAGGTTGCGGGCGGTGCCGTCGGGGGAGGCCACCGCGTCCTCGAAGCGGACCAGACGGCAGGCGTCGGCGCTCATGCGGCTCTGCGCCTCCAGCGCCGCCTCGGTGCCGAAGCTCCATTCGCGGCAGACGTCGGCGAAGGTCCGGCCCATGAAGCGCAACGGCCAGGTGTCGATGGTGGACTGCACCGCTCGGCGGCCGTCGCGGAGCACGATCAGGCAGCGTTCCGTCGGGAACAGGTAGGGGAAATAGCGCATCATCCGGGTGTGGGGCGACTTGATCAGAACCGTCTTGTCCGCCGGGAATTCGGCTTCGATGCGACGGAGGAAGCCGCTGACCATGTAGCAGAAGGTTTCCAGATCGCTGAACGACTCCCGGTTGCGTTGATAGAGGCGCAGGAAGCGACCCTCATAGATGCGCGCGTCCTCCACCGTGTTCAGGAAGGGAAGCTCTCGGACGCCGTAGGGGTTGACCACCACGTCGGGATGCAGCTCCAGCAGGCTCTGGAGATAGTTGGTGCCGCTGCGCGGCATCACCCCGTGCAGGAAGACGATGCGGGGGATGGTGCGGGGAGCGGCACCGGCCGCACTGGCGGCATCCGGCGCGATCCCGCGGACAGACTGGGCGACCGACCGCAGGTGACGGGCGTTCTCTTCCGTGAACCAGGGATCGAAGAAGCTGGATCTTTCCGTACTGGGAAGTCTAAGGAGCCGCTTTCCAACAAAACCGATCTCTTTTTGAAGACGATGAACCGCACCATCACCGAAGTGATGTCTTAATGATGCGGCATAATGATCGGCTGTCAGGGTCTTTGCATTCCAAAACACAACGGCCTCCTTTTGCGTCACCGCTCCACCTGAAGTCCCAGTCTTTTTCCCAGGCATCGGCAATCGGTGCGTCTTTCCTGCAAATCGGGCAATCGCCGCTTCTCAAGGCTTGTTATGGTCCTATCGGATGAGCATTTTTAGTTCTAATCCGGATCTAACCCCATGGGCTTACAAGTCAACGGACGTATCACCCAATGGTGGATTGCAAAGCAGGTCATTTATCCAGGATGTGTAGTATGATGATTTTTGAGGAGTGCAAATCACTTTCGATAGGATATTTTGTGCATACTTCCAGATGAGAATGGGATATCTAAAAAAAACTCTGCAGAGCTATCTGTTCAATGATATAATTGCTGAACGTTTCTTCAGAGGTTTTCCCTAAGGGCAATGGGATTTCCTGAGGTATTCGCCAAATCCTCGATATTTCGGGTAGATGGGGAGGGCAAGAGTTCATGATCCTCCTTGTTTTTGATTGTTTCTCAATTGGCTTGACGGATAAGCCCAGAAAGAAAACTGCGATGCCTGACAAGGCTCTACAAACAACATCGTTGCTAAATTGGCAAATCATAATATAATTTTAAGTATTCTCAGTATAGACCAAAGAAAACGTCAGAAAAGTGTCCGGTTCATGCACTTTGCGGCGACGCCCGGTGAGCCTCAACCACCTATTGTCGAGCTCAAGCGTCATGTGCCGACGAGCGCTGCCGGCGACATCCTCCTTGCTCTGACGGGCGAGGTTGCCCTGTTGCGGTTCAGGCAGCTGCTCTCAGCTTTGGCTGAAACCTTGCTCGTCCTAAAGTCAGGGCGATGCCGTGCCAAGAGACGCCGCTTGCCAGAACAGCCTGCAGGCGGGCGCCACAGACTGCTTAGGGCGGTCCGCCTGCCGGTCTGCCCCCCGCCGCACGGATCTTGTCCTCGCGCCGCAGGACATTCCCCCTGCCAGCGGATGGTGGAGAGCCCCGCTCATGCGACAGGCTCGTCGAAATCGAGGAAGCCGTCGTTGGAGCCGGGGCTGCGCAGGTCCAACCGATGCGCAGCGCTGAAACCAGTGTGGTGGCGGCACCGCTATGGGCGCAACACCGGCCACCCATAGCGGCGCCTTGGCGTCGCGCAGATATGGTGCCAGCGAGACGGCGCTCGAGACGGTGGAGGGGCTGGCGCTGTGGCGATGACCGACGAACTGCCCACGTGCCGCCATCTTGGCGCCGACCTCCCCATCAGGAGAGCCGGCTGGGGACCGCCGCCTTGAGGCGGCGGAGGAAAGCCGGTCGGCCGCAGGCCGAAGATCGAGAGTTGAACGAACCGGGAACGACAGGTAAACTCATCGCATGTCCGTGCTCAGCTACAAATACCGCCTCTATCCCACCCAAGCACAAGTCGCCGGGATGGAAGCGATGCTGGGCGCGTTCTGCGACCTCTACAACGCCGCTCTGCAGCAACGCATCGAAGCTTACCGCCGTCGGCGCAAGACCTTGCGCTACACCGACCAAGCCGGCGAACTGAAGGCCGTCCGCGCCGCCGATGAGCGCCTGGCCGGCTACAGCTTCTCCGCCCAGCAGCAGGTCCTGCGCCGCCTCGACAAGGCCTTCCAGGCCTTCTTCCGTCGCCTCAAGGCGAAAGGCAAGGCCGGCTTCCCGCGCTTCCAGGCCAAGGCTCGCTTCGACAGCGCCGAGTTCCGCGTCGGCGATGGCCTGACGCTGCGCAAGAGCGGGCGCCTCGGGCTCACCGGCCTTTTCGGCGACATCAAGGTCAAGTGGCACCGGCCGTTGCCGCCGGGCGCCAAGCTCGGCGCCGCCGTTCTGTCGCGGTCTGCCGGACACTGGTCCGTCTGCTTCCAGGTCACCGTGCCGGATGTGGCGGTGGCGGAGCGCGACGGCGCCGCCGTCGGCATCGATGTTGGTCTGACATCTCTGGTTGCCACCTCGGACGGCGAGGTGGTGCCGACGCCGCCGTGGACCAAGCGCGCCGCCAAGACGCAGCGCCGTCTCCAGCGCGCGCTGTCCCGCTGCAAACGGGGCAGCCAGCGCCGGCGCAAGGCCAAGCAGCGACTGGCCCGGCACAGCGCCCGCACCGCCAACCAGCGCCGTGACGTCCTGCACAAGCTCAGCCGCTCGCTGGTCGACCGCTACGCCTTCATCGCCCTCGAAGACCTGAGCGTCGAGCGACTGGCCCGCTCAATGCTCGCCAAGTCCGTTCACAACGCCGCCTGGGGCCAGCTCCGTTCCTTCCTCGAGTACAAGGCTGCAAGCGCCGGCACTCGGGTGGAAGCGGTCGATCCGCGCGGCACCAGCCAGACCTGCCCGCAGTGCGGGGCCGTGGTCGCCAAGACGCTCGACATCCGGGTCCACCGCTGCCTCTGCGGCTGCATGATGGACCGCGACGTTGCGGCAGCCACGGTCATCCTGCAGCGGGCCAGCCACGCCACGGGGCCGGGACACGGCCTTCGGACACCAAGCCAGCGGGGTGCCGCCTAGCTCGTCCGAGAAGCCGCCGCGCTTTAGCCGGCGGAGTTGTCACCCTATTCCTATGGCGATGCCATTGTGCTGGGATCGATGCTTCTCAACACACAGCCAAAACGTGTTGTTGAATTCGGATCTGGATATTCGTCGTGCTTGTTTCTTGATATTAATGAGGTGTTTTTCAAAAATAAGGTCCAATGCACATTTGTAGAACCGCACCCAGAGTTGCTTTTCAGTTTGATAAATCATGACGATCAGCAGCGCTGCCAGATCATGCCATGCCGCGCTCAAGATATTCCAATGTCATTGATTGACAATCTTGATGCTGGAGATGTCGTCTTTATCGATTCCACTCACGTTAGTAAAGCTGGAAGTGATGTAAATTTCCATATGTTTACGACGCTTCCTCGGCTAAAATCAGGAGTCTACATACATTTCCATGATATATTCTATCCATTTGAATATCCGGAGTCTTGGTTTTTTGATGAGAACAGATCATGGAATGAGATTTATATGTTAAGAGCCTTTCTGACTGGAAACTCAGATTTTGAGATCGTTTTCTTCAATGATTTCATGCATGTACGGCATGGCGCAGAAACAGAGGCCGCACTCCCGATGTTTATCCTCAATCCTGGCGGAAGCCTCTGGTTGCGCAAGCTCTGACGGAGGCGCGTCTGCACCGAGGCTAAGCGTTGACCGGGTGTGCGGTGTTGCTCAAGGGACTGGCGGATGATGCCAGGCGAAGCGCTGCCGCATGACGAGGCGAAATCGCTGGGCGACCACGGCCCCCCTGCCAGCAGCGGCGGACCAGGGCTGAGTGGGTCTGGTGCCGGCGGCGGCTCGACATGCCCGTGAGGCTGTTCACCACGGTCGCGATCGCCACCTTGGACGCATAGATGGATGCTCTGGAGCCTGTCACGAGCTTCGCCCCCTCGGCCGACACGGTTGTGTCCGCCCTCTTAAGCTTAAGCCTGCGAAGTGGCGCGAGTGACGGGACTTGAACCCGCGGCCTCCGGCGTGACAGGCCGGCGCTCTAACCAACTGAGCTACACCCGCAACATGGCTCCGGATGCTGGACTCGAACCAGCGACACGCGGATTAACAGTCCGCTGCTCTACCGACTGAGCTAATCCGGAACGGAGGCCGGCTTATACGGGTCTCCAGCTGCGAAGACAAGCTCGAACTTTGCATAAAGCACCGGGTTGGAGGGCCTTCCCGATCAAACCTCCACCGTGATGTTTCGATTCTGATACACACCATATGACAGAACGATTATGTCACGAATTGCGACATTACTTTTCGCAACAACGTCCCTCCTTGTCTGGGTAACCCAAGCGGATGCAATATGCATACAATTTTAGGCAACACCCGGGCGGTTTCGGAAGCTCTACACACAGGTGGCGTCCTGTGCCGCTCCACGGCCAGGCGCTGCCAGTCTGAGGCGCTGCCCGTGCTGCGGCAGGAAAAGCGTCATGAGCATGGGCAATTCGCTGAAGATCATCCTTGAGCCCCGTTTCGTGTTTGACGGCGCCGCCGTTGCCACGGTGGCGGACAGCGCCAACACGGTCATCGACCAGCAGCATCGTGATGCGCGCCATGACGATGCCTCTCCCACTGACGCAACTCACCCGCCAGCCGCAACAGACGAGAACCACCGTACAATCGATGGGACCGCTGCGCTTGTCTCGCCCGCGGCGAAAGATGCCGCGCCCCCCCAACAGCGCGAAAGCGCTCCAGCGGCGCCGTCTTTTGACACTGCACCGGTCCACAGCATCGTCTTCGTCGACGCCCGCCTGGAAAATCAAGCTGCTTGGGCGGCCTCTGCGTCCCTGGGAAGCCGGGTGGTGGTGCTGGACCCCGAGCGTGATGCCGTCACCCAGATCAACCAGGCTTTGGCTGGGCAGAGCGGGCTCGACAGCCTCCATATTCTGCCCTCCCAGAGTGATGACGGGCTGCTGGCCGGTCGTGACGCCTTGGATGCCGCGTCACTGGCGTTCAGAGCTGATGAGGTTGCCAGCTGGCGCGACCATCTGAGCGACGGCGCAAGCATCCACATCCATGGTTATGACACCAACGCCAGTGCAACCGGACAGGCATTCGCCCGCACCTTGGGTGACCTGACCGGCGTGGCCGTCATAACCGACCCAGACCGTGACATGCCGGGACGCAATGCTCCTCCGGCACAGGCCAGTTTGGCGGAGCGGGAGATCGTCGTCGTCGATGCCCGCGTTCAGGATGTCGATCAACTGCTTGCCACTCTCCCCTCACGCGTGGAGCGTCTGGTCATTGGCGTCGACGACAACGCCATCGCCCGCATCCAGGATGCGCTGGCCACTGGTTCTGTATCCTCGCTGCAAATCATTGCTCATGGCTCACAGGGCGCGCTTGTGCTGGGCCATGACGTGCTGACCGCCGACAGCCTGTCGGACGGTGTGGCCGGTTGGCGCCGTGGCCTGACCGCTGACGCCGACATTCTGCTGTTCGGCTGCGACGTCGGCAGAGGGGCCGCTGGACTGGCCTTTGTTACCCGGCTCGCCGATCTGACCGATGCCGATGTCGCAGCGTCCACCGACGCAACCGGTTCGACAGGGCTGGGCGGCAACTGGGATTTGGAGGTTGCGACCGGCACCATCGACTCCCATCTCGCCGCCGATGCCGCAGCGCTCGCCAGCTGGCATCATCTGCTGGCCCCGCCAAGCATCACCTCAGCCGGCGCCGACAGCCTGACGGTGGCCGAGCCGAGCGCACTGAATGCGGCCAATGCCAGCAGCGCCGCGTTGTCGGGCTGGACTGTCGGCTATGCCGGCACCGGCACCGACCCTGTGTCGGTCACGGTCACGGTTTCCCTGCCCAACACCAGCGTTGGCCATCTCGACGACGGCACCACCCAAGGTGACGATGCCCAAAGCAGCCTGACCTTCACAGGCACGGCGGCCGATGCCAATCTGTGGCTGGCCGGGGTGCGCTTTGTTGCAGCCGACACAGAGCTGGGCACCACCGCCCGCACCACCACCCTCACCATCACCGCCGCTGACAGCCAGACCCCGGCGCTGAGCGCCACACCGAAGACCATCGCGGTCACGGTGTCGCCCTCCAACGATCCGACGAGCTTGACCACCGGCACGGTCACCGTGGTCGAAAAGAGCAGTGTCGGTGTCGGCCCCAGCACCTTGATCGCTGTCGATCCCGAGGTGACCGCCGGCACCCAAAGCGACGTTCAGCTGGTCTATCGGCTGGAGGCCTTGCCAACCCACGGCTATCTGCAGCTCGAGGGCCAGCGGCTGGGCGCCAAATCGGTCTTCACCCAGGACGACGTGGTGAAGGGCCGGCTGGTTTATGTCCACACCGCCACCGGGGCCGAGCAGAATCTGGACGACAGCTTCCAAGTCACGGTGAATGACGGCGCCACGCCACAGTCCTATTCGTCGGCGCCAGAGCGGGTGCAGACCGTTGCGGTCACGGTTACCCCGGTCAATCAAGCGCCCGAGGTGACGCAAGCGGCCGGGCATGTGTTGGAGGGGAGCCCGGCCAACGCCGCCGGCACCGCCATTGGCGACTTTATCATCGCCACCGCCGGTGGTGACCCCGATGATGCGCTGACGATCCGCCTGGCCTCGCTGCCGACCTATGGCAGGCTGGTGTTCACCGGCACCCTCGCACTCAACGGCACCGCTTACACGGTGGCAAACACCGAGCTTTCGGCCTGGCTGACCGATCATGGCGCGCAAAACCTTGACACCGTCACGCTGACCATCGCGCAAGACCAACTCGCCGGGCTGCATTACGCCCATGCCGGGGAGGAGCCGACAGGAGCCGCCGCCACCGACAGCTTCGACATCATCCTCAGTGACACTGGTGGCGGCACCAGCACGCCGGCCAGCCTCCGCCAAACGGTCAGCTTGACCATCGATCCGGTCAATGATGACCCAAGTGCCGTGACCGGGACAGGGGAGGCGGTGGTCAGCGCAGCAGGCCCGGACGGTGACCTGTCGACAGCAACGGACAATTTCCGCGTCGTGCTGACCACGGCGATGTTGAATGTGACGGACAGCGACAGCGACCCGTCCGCCATCACCTTTGCGGTGGTCGGCACCCCCGGCCAGGGCCGCATCCTGCGCGATGGCGTGCTGGTGGCGGCCGGCGGCACCTTCAGTCTGCAGGACATCATTGAGAAGAAGGTGGTCTATGTCCAATCACAGGCCAGTCTGACCGGCCCGTCGTCCCAGGATTCCTTCACCTTCGCGGTGTCGGACAATGCGATGGGCGTGAAATGGAACGCCGACGGCAGCAGCTATGTCCGGCAGGGCGGCCTTTATGAGGGGCCGAATGCCGGTGATCCTCTGAAGCTCTTCACCTTCACCCTCACGATGGCAGGCGGTGCTGGTGCCGACACGGTCGGTTATGCGGTTTCCGCCACTGCCGCCACAGTGACCGAAGGCGACAGCGCCACCAAGCCGGTCAGTTTCACTGTGACCCGCATCGGCGACCTCAGCACGCCTGGCAGCGTGCGTTACACGGTTGGCGGCAGCGTCACCGCCGACGATCTGACAGAGCTCAGCGGCACCGTCACTTTTGCCGCAGGGGTCCGGGAGCAGACGATCACCGTGATGCTGACGGGCGACGTCACGGTCGAGGCGGATGAGGCGTTGACCGTCACCCTCTCCGACCCGGTGGGCGGCGTGGTGGTGACCCCGAGCGCCACCACCACCGTGCTGAACGATGACACCGGCCTGACGGTAAGCGCCGATCCTGCCACCCAAACCCAGTTCGAGGGCAAACCCGGCGAGACGCGCAGCTACACATTCACCATCACCCGCAGCGGCATCACCACCGGCACCAGCACGGTGGAGTATGAGGTCGAAGGCACCGGGCCTTATGCCGCCAGCGCTGCCGACTTTGTCGGCGGCATGTTGCCGCACAGCAGCGTCACCTTCGCGGCTGGTGAGACGGTCAAGACCGTCACCATCCTGGTGGCTGGGGACGAGAGTGAGGAGCCAGACGAACAGTTCCAGCTCCGCCTGAGCAACCCGGTTGGCGCCACCTTGATCGGCCTCCCGGCGGGTGCCACCATCCGCGATGACGACCCGCTCCCCGATTTGGCCATCAGCGTCGATCCCGGCAGCGTTGCCAAAGCAGAGGGCGGCAGCGGGACCGACACCTCCTTCACCTTCACCGTTATGCGCTCGGGCAAGCTGGAGCAGGAGACCACCGTCAACTGGACGGTGGAGGCCCTGGATGCCGGACTCACGGCCGCCGATTTCGATCTGCTCGAGCTGCCGCAAGGCGGATTGACCTTCGCTGTGGGTGAGGCCGTCAAGACCATCACCGTCACGGTCAAGGGCGACTGGAGCGAGGAGGCGAATGAACGCTTCCAAGTGGCGCTGTCCAATCCGACAAACGGATCGCTTGCCAGTGCGGCCGCCACGGCCACCATCATGAACGACGACCCGCCGGTCCCGCCGGTGCTGGACCTCACCGCCGTCGCCACCCGCCTGACCGAGGGCAACAGCGGCAACACCGCTTTCACCTTCACCGTCACCCGCAGCGGCGACACCAGCCAGGCCGGATCCGTGCAGTATGTGGTTGGTGGTGGTCAAGCCGACGCGGCCGATTTTGGCGGCAGCCTGCCGCAGGGCACCGTCAGCTTCAATGCAAACGACGTCACCAAGACCATCTCCATCCTCGTCAAGGGCGACACCCTGCTGGAGAGTGACGAGGACTTCACCGTCACCCTCCTGAACGCGGTGTCTGGCACCATTGGTGTGGGCAGCTCCACCGTCACCATCGTCGACGATGACCATCCGGCTCTGTCGATCAGTGCCGACCAAGGGGTGCTGGCGGAGGGCAACAGCGCCACGCGTGATGTCACCTTCACCGTCACCCGCACCAATCCGACCGGCACCAGCACCGTGCATTGGAGCGTCGGCGGCATGGTCAATGCCGATGATTTCAACGGCACCTTGCCATCGGGCACCTTGACCTTCCTCGACGGCCAAACCAGCCAAACCATCACACTTGCTTTGGCCGGCGATCGGATGGTGGAGGCCGACGAAACGCTGACGGTGACGCTCAGCAACGCCGACAACGCGCGCATCACCGTCGCCTCGGCCAGTTCGGTGGTGGCAAATGACGATGACCCGGTCTCCTGGGTCAGCTTGGCCGGTCCAGGGGCGGTGGCGGAGGGCGACACCGGCCCGCACAGCGTGACCTACACTGTCACCCGCTCTGGCGACACCAGTGCTGCCGCCAGCGTCGACTGGAGCGTCAGCGGCATCACCGCCAACGCGGCCGATTTTGGTGGCAGCCTGCCGCATGGCACCGTCGCCTTTGCCGCCGGCGCCACGACGGCGACCTTCACGGTGGAGATCAGCGGCGACACCCAGGTGGAGCCGGATGAGGACTTCACCGTCACCTTGTCGACGCCGGCCGGTGTCGCGCTGGCGACGGGTGGTGATCGCGTCACCACCACCATCCAAAACGACGATGGTCAGATCTATGCCATTACCGCCGACCAGTCGGCAAAGGCCGAGGGCAACGACACCAGCACACCGTTCACCTTCACCGTCACCCGCAGCGGCGCTGTCGCCACGGCGGCAACGCTCAAGTGGACGCTGAGCGGCACCGGTGTCACCGCTGATGATTTTGTCGGTGACTTCAACGGCCTCCTGCCACACGGCACCGTCACCTTCGGCGAGAATGAAACCACCGCGACCATCACCATCACTGTCGCCGGCGACCGCCTGCAGGAAGCAGATGAGCAAGTCATCGTCACGCTGTCTGACCCCCCGCAGGACGGCGTCATCACGGTTGCCACGGCAAGCGCGGTCATCACCAACGATGATGCCGAGACCCTGCCGCAATTCGACCTGACCGCCGTGACCAAAACCCAGCTGGAAGGAGGGGACGGCGAGTCGCACCACTATCTGTTCACGGTCACCCGCACCGGCGATCTGTCCAACACCGCCACGGTCGATTGGTCGGTGGTGGGGGTGGGAGCCAGCCCGGCCGAGGCGGCCGATTTTGGCGGCGTGCTGCCCGGAGGAACGCTGACCTTTCATGCCGGCGATGCCAGCGAAACCATCGTCGTCACCATCAAGGGCGACCAGCTGGTGGAGGCGGACGAAAGCTTCGCCATCGTGCTGGACCATGCGCAGGGTGCTGCCATCGGCCGTGGCTGGGTGGCTTCGACCATCGTCAATGATGACCCGCTCCCTCATGTTGCCATCGTCGACACTGCTGTGGCGCTGAGGGAAGGCACCGACACCGGCGCCAGCTTTACCTTCACCGTAACCCGCAGCGGCACCTTGTCCGACCGCAGCGAGGTGACCTGGCGGGTGACCGGCGATGCGGTGGACGCCGCCGACTTTGGCGGACGGCTGCCGACCGGCACTGTGACCTTTGCCCCGACTGAGGCCAGCAAAACCATCACCATCCCGATCAGCGGGGACAGCGTGCGGGAGGGGGACGAGCCGTTCCAGGTCGAGTTGATTGCCGCGACCAACGCGGTGATTGACCAAGCGATCGCCCATGCCACCATCGTGAACGACGATCCCAACAGCCTGCCGACCCTGGCGATCGCCGCCACCGACGCGGTGAAAAGCGAGGGCGACAGCGCCACCACCCCCTTGACCTTCACCATCACCCGCAGCGGGGACATCACCAGCACCAGCGCGGTTGATTGGGCGGTGCAGTATGGCGGCGCCACGGCCAGCGATCTGACCGGCAGCCTGAGCGGCCGCATCACCTTCGAAGCCGGCCAGGACAGCAAAACCATCACCATCGCGGCCGTCGGCGACATCGACTATGAGGCGGACGAGCCGTTCCAGGTGGTGCTGAGCAACGCCGTCGGCGCACGGATCGTCACCGCCTCGGCCAGTGGCATGATCGAGAATGACGACCCGGTCCCGCCGACCTACACCGTCAGCGCCGCCGACGCCAGCAAGTATGAAGGGGCCAGCGGCACCACCGATTACACCTTCACCGTCACCCGCAGCGGCGACAGCTCGCGCGCCGCAACCGTGGCGTGGACGGCGGCCGGCAGCGGCGCCAGCCCGGCCACCGCGTCCGATTTTGCCAACGCAACGCTGCCCTCAGGCACCGTCACCTTCGCCGCTGGCGCCTCCAGCGCCACCATCACCGTCCAGGTCGCGGGTGACAGCACGATTGAAGCGGACGAGGGCTTCACCGTCCGTTTGGTCTCGGCCAGCTATGGCAGCATCGCCGGCGCCGGGGCCACGGCCACCGGCCTCATCCGCAACGACGATGCACCGCCACCGCCTGCCGCCGACAGCAGCCAAATCCTGTTCCTGGGCCAGAACCCCGACCCCGCCAAGCCCGCTGCCGGCACGGTGACAGAGGGCAGTGAGACGGCCGGCATCATTTACGGCGTCGACAGCGATTCCGCCACCCCGGTGATGCTGAGCTACAGCGCGTCGGGCGCCTCGACCGCGCAAATCGTCTACACGCTGCTGAAACTGGGCGTCACTGGCAGCGATTGGCATGGCACCTTGCAGCGCCAGGTCAATGGCTCCTGGCAGACACTCGGCACCTACGGCACCTTCACCCAGGCCGATCTGGATGCCGGCCATGTCCGCTTCATGCCGTCGGCCGGCGAAGGCTTCCAGTCGAGCTTCCGCTATTCGGTCTCAACCGGCGCCATCGACCCGGTGACCCGGGCCTCCATCGCCACGACGGGGATCTTCACCATCTACACCACGCCGGTGAATGATGCACCGACGGCGGCGGGCTCGAGCGGCACGACGATCCCGGAAGGGGGGACGTCGTACATCACCACCTCGCTGCTGTCATTCGCCGATCCGGACGATGCGGTCACTGAATCCTATCTGGAGACACCAGCGGCTGATGGTGTCTATGCGAACAACTTCGCGCTCAACCACGACGCTGCCAACCCCCTGCAGTTCCAGATCACCGCTCTGCCGAGCAGCGACGCCGGCTGGCTTGAGATCAACACCGGCACCGGCTGGGAAGCGGTGCAGCTCAACAGGCTCTATTCCGCCTCACTCCTCACCGCGAGCGCCGACACGACCGGATTGCGGTTCGTCCACAACGGCAGCGAGGTGCGCTCCGCGACCTTCACCGTGAAGGCCGTCGACCGCTGGGGGGCCGTCAGCGCCCCAACCGACGTGTCCTTCGACATGACTGCCGTCAGTGACGGCCCGCAAATCGCAGCGGATGCCGATGCGGACGACCCGGCCGTCACCGTTGGGTCTCCCAACCTCATCGGTGGGGTTCCCGCGAACAACCGCGTCACCGTCTCCGAAGGCAGCCGGGTGCTGATCACCAGCGCCGATCTGCAGGCCTACGATCCCGACAGCTCGAGCCTCCAGGTTCAGTACCGCATCACCACAGCGCCGACAAAAGGGTACATCGCCCGCTCCAGCGATGGGATCACCTTCAGCCGAATCGCCGTCGGCTCCAGCTTCACGCAGGCCGATGTGGCCGCCAACCATATCTATTACATCCACAACGGCGCCGAGGACTATGACGGCAACCCCGCCGGAGCGACCGACGACAGCTTCCTCTTCACGCTGTCAGACGGCGACAAGGAACAAGCCGACCGCAAATTCGAGATCGTGGTCACACCGGCCAACGATGCGCCGACCATCTCGAGCCGGCCGGCGACCCCGATCCTCATCGACAGCGGCACCCCGGCCTACAACCCGATCAAGGATGGCACGACGGTCTTCCAGATCGCCGACCCGGACCTGACCAGGCTCGACACGTCCGAGAGCGATTTCGTCCAGGTGACCGTGCGCCTGCGCGACAAGGATGGCACGCTCATCACCGACCTCGCGACCACCATCCCGGGCACGGTCACCTTCGCCTTCGACAGCACGGCGGCCGGGATCACTGCACTCGCGGGTGCTGATGGCGTCGACAAGCCGTTGACCGTCCAGGGCACGCGCGCCCAGGTCAACAAGGCGCTGGAGACATTGACCGTCACCTTCAGCCAGGACCTGAACCAGCGCTACCAGCTGGAAGTGATCGTCGACGACCGCTTGCGTGACGGCAACGGTGCGCTCACCAGCGGCGCCAACGGCGGCCCGGTGAACCAGCCAAGCAGCATCGGCGCTGCTGCACCAGCAGTCGACACCACAGCGTACGATTGGACCACGGCCGAGGTGCCGGCCGGCAGCCGGAACATCGTGTCGTCAACCGTGGTCTTGCGTGTGTCGCCGATCAACGACCCGCACGACATGACCGTGCCGGCGGCCCAAACCTTCTATGAGGACGTCCAGGGGACCTTCACGGGCGCTTTCACGCTGAGCGACCCGGAGTCCGACCCGCTGGACCTCGACATGCAGGTCCGCCTGCACGTCACCAAGGGTACCTTGTCGGTGAACGGCCAAACCGGCTCGGACCTCACCCTGACCGGCAAGCGGGCTGATCTGCAAGCGATCTTGAACAGCGGCCTGAAATACACCAGCAGCGCAGACTACAATGGTCCCGACACGCTGACGGTCACGTTCAAAGAGCATGATGCCGCTGTGGGGGGCGACGTCGGCGCCGGAAGCGTCGCCAATGCGGACGTGGTCAAGACCGTCGCCTTGACGGTGGTCGCCGTCAACGATGCGCCGACCGTGACCGCCGGCAGCGGTACGGTGCCGGTAACCAGCTCGGGCAGCGTGGCGATCTCCGGCATCGTCATCACCGAAGCCGAACTGGCCACCATTGACCCCGGCGAGACGAGCTTTGTCCAGGCGACGGTTCGGTTGATGGATGCCGCAGGCACCGCCGTCGCCGACCACGCAAACCTGACGATCGCGCCGGGCGCGGGGGCAGGGGCTACGGTCGACACGACCCACAACGGCACGAATACCGCCTTGGTGCTGCGCGGCACCCTGGCGCAGGTGAACGCCGCGCTGGCAGGGCTGACCCTTCAGTTCGGTACCGACCGCGACGCATCCTACCGCCTTCAGGTGATCGTCGACGACCGGCTGCGCGACCTCGTGAGCGGGGCTTTGATCGACGCCGATGCAGGCACGGCTGGAACGCAGTTTGGGGCGAACGGCGGCCTGGTCAACCAGGACGGCTCGCCGCCAGGAGCAATCCCCGGCACCGACACCTTCAACCCCGCCACCGATACCGTCCCGCCCCTGGCGACCAACATCGCCACGGCCACCCGCCTGCTCAACGTCTCGTCGGTCAATGACCCGCCGGTCAACGCGCTGCCGTCGCCCCTGAGCGTCGCCGAGGATTCGACCAACACCCCGGTCAAGGATGCGCACGACGCGTTCATCCAAATCTCGGATGTCGACGATTTCGGCTTGCCGATGACCGTGGTCCTGACGGCCGACGGCGGCACGATCAGCATCGCCAACCAGGCAGGCGTGACCGGCGCGGGGGTGGCGGACCGGACGACGATCACCTTGGCCGGCACGAAGGCGGATCTCAACGCCGTCCTGAAAACCCTGACCTTCACGCCGAGCGCCAACCTGCATGGTACCAGCGGCGTGGCCAGCATCCAGGTGGTCACGACCGATCAGCACAGCGGTGGGCTGGGCGTTCAGTCCGACACCGACATCCTGTCGATCACCGTCACCCCGCTCAACGACCGGCCGACCTACGAGAGCGGCAAGACCATGAGCGTCGGCACCGTTGCAGAACAGGACACCACCAACGCCACGACCACCAGCGCCATCAGCTTCGCCACGCTGCTGACCGACAACAGCGCCGCCATTGGCTATTCCGACGCAACCGACGACCGCAGCACCGCTCCTCCCAACAGCCAGACCGGCGTCCGCGGTGGCAATACGGCAACCGCTGCCGGCTACATCGCGATCACCAAGAATGAGGCGATTGCCGCACAGGGCACGTGGCAGGTGTCCAGTGATGGCCTCACCTGGGTCGACGTTCCGACCAGCTTTGCGAAAGACACCGCTCTGGTTTTGTCGGTGAACGCGCAAGTTCGCTTCTCGCCGGCAGCCAACTTCCACGGCACGCCAGGCGTGCTGACCATCCGCATCGCCGACAGCAGCATGTCGCTGCCGACCAGCGCCAACGCCTCGGACGTCAAGACCATCACGCTGTCGGCCAACGGCGACTCGGCCAGCCAAACCGGCGCCTGGGGCCTCAACAGCGTTGCAGTCTCCACCACAGTGACCCCGGTGAATGACCGGCCGACGATCACCAGCCGGACAGTGACCGGCATTCCGGAAGACAGCGCCACGCCCTCAGGGACCATGGTGTCCACGCTCTACTCCGGGTCTTTCTCCGACGTCACCGACAACCAAGGCCCCTCCGGGGCCAACATCGCCGGCGGCGGCAACACGGCGGCCTCGACAATCCAGGGTCTCGCCATCGTCGGCAACGCAGCCACCGCCGCCGAGGGCGTGTGGGAGTATCGGGTGGGCAGCGGAAGCTGGCAGACGATCCGCACCGACGTTGCCGCAACCGACGCGCTGCTGCTGCCGGCCACGGCCGAAATCCGCTTTCATCCGGCGGCCGACTATCACGGCACACCGGGCACCCTGACCGTGCGCGCGTCCGACGCCACCATCGCCGCTGTCAGCGGCCACACGGCCGACACCGGGGAGAACCTCGCTGCGGTGGACGAGCAGACCAGCCAATGGTCAGCCACCAACACCATTGGTGTGACGGTCACGGCGGTCAACGACAGCCCGGAGGTGGTCTCAACCCCACGCGGCACCCCCACCATCACACTCCAAGAGACTGCAGGGCTCGGTGGCACCGCCCCGGTCAGCCTGCTCACCGTGACAAGCGTCGACGATCCGCGCGACTTCGCGCATCTGGCTCTTGCCGATCAAAACTTTGGCGGTGGCGTGCTGTCCGTCACTCTGGCGACATGGTACGCCGGGGACGTGCTGCTGGTCAGGCCCGGGGCCTATCAAAGCCAGGCCGTCACACTCAGCGGCAGCGATGTCGCCGTCGACGGTCTCCTGGTTGGCACCATCAACAGCAATGGCGGGACGATCGTCAGCACGGCCGGCGTGCCGCTGCAGATCACCCTCACCGCAAACGCCACCGCCGAGCGGGTGGCCGCGCTCATCGAAGCCGTCTCGTACCGGACCACCAGCGACAATCCAACCAGCAACGGCGCCAACACCGGACGGACGGTCACCTTCAACCTGACCGATGGCGCCAACAACGCCAAGTCCGGTGGAGAGGCACTGCCGACCAATCCCAGCCCCTTTGCAACGGTCACCCTGACCTACACCGACGTCAACGATCCGCCAGAGCTTGACCTGAACGGTGCGGCGGACGGGGTGAATCACAGCGTCACCTTCACCGACGTCGCAAACGGCCAGCACTTGCCGGTGGCCATTGCCGCTGCGTCGGGCACGCTGTTGAGCGATGTGGACAACACAAATCTGTCCTCAATGCAGATCACGGTCGCCAATGTGGCAGACGGAGGCGCTGAGCTCCTGCGCATCGGCGGTCATGACTTCACACTCAATACCGACCATAGCACCGTGACCGTGAGCCAAGGGGCAGTGCAGTTCCTGGTCGATTACACGGTCGATTACACGGCAAGCACCGGCCGCTTCACCATCACCCCGGCCTCCGGCGACACCCACTCTGTTGCCGCGTTCGAAGCCTTGCTGCGCGCCATCACCTACACCAACACCTCCGACAACCCGACCACCACAACAGCGCGCACACTCACCGTACAGGTCTGGGACGCGGGCGACACCAACATCTCGGCCAGCGGTCTGCCCAGCAACACCGCGACAACAACGATCGCGATAGAGGCGACCAACGACCAACCGACGATCAGCGGTCTGACGCCGCTGACGGTCCGGGAAAACGCCGCACAGGCCGCCCCCTTGGTCCTTGATGCCGACATCACCCTAACAGATGTCGACAGCGCCACCTTCGACGGCGGTTCGATCACGGTATCGGGCTTCGTGTCCGGCGAGGACACCATCTCGGTGCGGACCGACACGGCCGCTGCAGACGGGAGCGTGCGGCGCAACGGCGGCGCTGTCGAGCTGCAAACCGGCGGCAGCTGGGTTGCCATCGGCACGATCTCCGGCGGAACCGGCAGCACCGATCTGGTGATCTCCTTCACCAGCCCGCTCGCCACCCGCGCGGTTGCAGAAGCGCTGATTGAGGCGCTGACCTTCCGCACCAGCTCCGACACGCCGACAGCAACCCGCACCCTGGCCATCGCCGTCAATGACGGCGGCGCCAACGCCATGCAACCTGCAACCACGCTTCTGGTGACGGTGACCCCGGAAAATGACGCTCCGTCACTCAGCGGCAGCAGCCAAACGGTCGATGAGGGCAGCACCAGCTATGCCCTGTCGGCCTTCGGCCTGTCGATGAGCGATCCGGACGTCGGGGCGGCCGACGTGATGACCGCGAGGGTGACGCTCGACAGAAATGTAACCTTCGCCACCCACACTGGCACCGGGCTCGCCACCATCCTCACCCAGGCGGGCACCGGTCTCAACACCGAGACCCTCCTCCTCCAGGGCACGCGCGCCCAGCTCAACGCCAGCCTGGCCGCCCTGACCATCGCCTTCCCCGATGTGGATGGCGGCGGTCGCGTGCGACCGGAGGACTGGAACGGCACGGTGACGGTGACGCTCGCTGTCAATGATGGCGGCAACCGCGGCGTACGCCCGCTGGTCGTGCAGGGTGCCAACACGGCGACCGACACCAACGATGCGACGGCCAACCCTGGCGACTATGCCTATGCCGATGGCCTCGCCTTTGTGGATGCTGCAACGGCAGCCCTGGTGACCACGCGGACCGTGACCCTGACGGTCACACCGCGCAACGACACGCCGACCATCGCCGCTCCACTGTCCGTCAGCTCCAGCGTGGCCAACGAGGACACGGTCCTGCGCTTCAATGGCGGCACTGGTGCCAATGAGGCCGGGCTGATCACCATCGACGACGGACGCGACCGCGCGTTCCCCAGCCATCCGGACCCCGACAGCTATGCGGTCACGCTGAGTGTCGGACAGGGAGGGCTCACCCTCGGGTCGGTCGCCGGGCTCACCCGCCACGACGGCACGGCGCTGGCGGCGGCGGACCACACGGGCGTTGCAACCATCGAGCTCCGCGGCACGCGCGCCGACATCAACGCCGCCCTGGCGACCCTCAGCTATCTGGGAGACAAGGACAGAGCCGAAGCCGCGCCCGACGATATCCTGACCATCATTGTGAATGACGGCTCCAACGGTGGGGCTGGCGGCGAGGCCGCAACCACCACCACGAGCATCACGATTGATCTTGCGCGCGTTTCCGACACGCCTGACCTGACGGTCGACGGTCAGCTCAACCCGAGCGCCACGGTCGCCGTGACCGGGGTGGAGGACAGCTGGTTCCAGCTTCCGCTCACCATTGCGGAGACCGACGCCGACGGTTCGGAGACGCTGACCCTGGTCGTCCAGGGGTTGCCGAACGGTGCCCACTATGTCGTCAGCGACAGCATGCCGAGCGCCGCCTCGGCCGGCACCGCGATCACCGGCAATGCCCCCATCACGCTCACCGACGCCGCGCTCACCAGCGGACAGCCCGTGGGCTTGTGGGTCCGCCTGCCGGCCGACTGGAACACGCAAGGTGGCGGTGGCAGTGGACAGAACAGTGCACTCACCGTGACCGTGACCGCCCGCAGCCAGGATGACAGCGCCAGCCCCGCCGATCGCACCGCCACGATCGCGCTCAGCGTGAGCTCGGTGGAGGACGAGCCCTCGGCCGGTATGCCCAAGACCGGCACCGTCACAGAGGACGGCACGCTCACAACCACCGGCAATCTACTGACCGGTCACACCGATCCGGACGAGGCCCAGAGCCTGCGCATCCGTCAGGTGGTCTTCGACGGGACCACGGTCACCGTCCCCACCGACAACGGTAAGATCACTGTCGCCGGGACCTACGGCGACCTGGAGGTTCAGGCCGACGGCACCTACACCTACACGCTGCGCAACCCTACGGCGAGCGTGCAGGGCCTGCGCAGTGGCCAAGCGCCAGAGGAGATCTTCACCTACACGGTCGAGGATTACGGCAGTGGCGACAGTGACAGTGGCGCGGAAACGACCAACACCCTGACAGTGACCGTCACTGGCGCCAACGACGCGCCCACGGTCGACCTCGACGGCAATGCCGCCAATGGTCTGTCCAACGTCTCCCTCACCTTCACCGAGCAGTCCGGGCCCGACACCCGTGGCAGTGAGGTGAAGCCTTTTGCCGACGCCATTCTGGCCGACGTGGACAGCGCCAACCTCAGCGCGATCCGCATCGTTGCAAGCGGCATGGCCGATGGGGCCGCGGAGATTGTCCGCATCGGCGGCACCGACATCCCCCTGGTCACCGGCACCAACAGCCAAACGGTGATGTTTGGTGGCGTGACCTATCGGGTGGTGCAAACGGCTGGCACGGATGGCGCTGTCATCATCGATATCACCGGCAACTCTGGCGTCACTGCCAAGAGCGACGTCCAAGCGCTGCTGCGCGATATCACCTACCGCAACGTCTCGGACAATCCATCCACCGGCACTCCCCGTACCTTCGATGTGCGCCTGACCGACGCCGGCAGCGCCGACACCGCGACCACCGCCGGTGGCAACCTGGACGGCAACACCGCCCGGGCGACGGTCGACGTTAAAGCAGCGGACGATGCACCGGCGGCAGTGAACGACACAGCCACGGCGGTCGAGGCCGGCGGTCTGGCCAACGGGACGCCTGGCACCACCCCGACCGGCAATGTGCTGACCAACGACAGTGACGTGGATGGCGGCGACACGAAGACCGTGTCCGCTGTCGCCTTTGGCACGACGACCGGCACCCTTGGCCAAGCCCTGGCCGGCAGCTATGGCGCGCTGACCCTGAACCCCGACGGCTCCTACAGCTATGTGGTCGACAACGACAACGCCGCAGTCCAGGCGCTGCGCCTGACCACCGACACGCTCACCGAGACCTTCTCCTACACCATGCGCGATGCCGCCGGCCTCACCAGCACGGCAACGCTGACCGTCACCATCCAGGGCGCCAACGACGCACCGGCAGCGGTGGGCGACACGGCCACGGCGGTTGAGGCCGGTGGTCTGGCCAACGGAACGCCCGGCACCACCCCGACCGGCAATGTGCTGACCAACGACAGTGACGTGGATGGGGACGACACGAAGACCGTGTCCGCTGTCGCCTTTGGCACGACGACCGGCACCCTTGGCCAAGCCCTGGCCGGCAGCTATGGCGCGCTGACCCTGAACCCCGACGGCTCCTACAGCTATGTGGTCGACAACGACAACGCCGCAGTCCAGGCGCTGCGCCTGACCACCGATACGCTGAGCGAGACTTTCTCCTACACCATGCGCGATGCCGCCGGCCTCACCAGCACGGCAACGCTGACCATCACCATCCAGGGTGCCAACGACGCACCGATGGCGGAGAACGACACGGCCACGGCGGTTGAGGCCGGTGGTCTGGCCAACGGAACGCCCGGCACCACCCCGACCGGCAATGTGCTGACCAACGACAGTGACGTGGATGGGGACGACACGAAGACCGTGTCCGCTGTCGCCTTTGGCACGACGACCGGCACCCTTGGCCAAGCTTTGGCCGGCAGCTACGGCTCGCTGACCCTGAACCCCGACGGCTCCTACAGCTATGCGGTCGACAACGACAACGCCGCAGTCCAGGCGCTGCGCCTGACCACCGACACGCTCACCGAGACCTTCTCCTACACCATGCGCGATGCCGCCGGCCTCACCAGCACGGCAACGCTGACCGTCACCATCCAGGGCGCCAACGACGCACCGGCAGCGGTGGACGACACGGCCACGGCGGTTGAGGCCGGCGGTCTGGCCAACGGGACGCCCGGCACCACCCCGACCGGCAATGTGCTGACCAACGACAGTGACGTGGATGGGGACGACACGAAGACCGTGTCCGCTGTCGCCTTTGGCACGACGACCGGCACCCTTGGCCAAGCTTTGGCCGGCAGCTATGGCTCGCTGACCCTGAACCCCGACGGCTCCTACAGCTATGCGGTCGACAACGACAACGCCGCGGTCCAGGCGCTGCGCCTGACCACCGACACGCTCACCGAGACCTTCTCCTACACGATCAATGGCACCGCGGGTTTGGCAAGCACGGCGACGCTGACCATCACCATCCAGGGTGCCAACGACGCACCGGCAGCGGTGGACGACACGGCCACGGCGGTTGAGGCCGGTGGTCTGGCCAACGGAACGCCTGGCACCACTCCGACCGGCAATGTGCTGACCAACGACAGTGACGTGGATGGCGGCGATACGAAGACCGTGTCCGCCGTGGCCTTTGGCACAACAGCCGGCACGCTCGGCCAAGCCCTGGCCGGCAGCTACGGCTCGCTGACCCTGAACCCCGACGGCTCCTACAGCTATGCGGTCGACAACGACAACGCCGCAGTCCAGGCGCTGCGCCTGACCACCGACACGCTCACCGAGACCTTCTCCTACACCATGCGCGATGCCGCCGGCCTCACCAGCACGGCAACGCTCACCGTCACCATCCAGGGCGCCAACGACGCACCTGGCCTGGCGCTCGACGATGTGGTCGGCGGAGTGACCGAAGACGCCACATCCCCCACATTGACGGACACCGGCGTCATCGTTCTCACCGATGTCGACCTGAGCGATACCCACACGATCACCGTGGGTGTGCCGACCATCCAGTCCTCGTCCGGCATCCCGACCGGCTTCGTTCCGGCAGGTGGGTTTGGCACGCTGACCGCGCGCGTCAGTCAACCGGTTGGTGGGACCGGCGCCGGCACGGTTACTTGGGGTTTCTCGGTTGACAACGCCGTTGTCCAGGGCTTGGCCGCGGGCGAGACGGTGACGCAGACCTATCAGCTTGTGCTCACCGATGCCGGCGGTGCGACGGCAACGCGCGCCGTGACCATCACCATCACCGGCACCAACGATGTGCCGGTGATGGCGGACAGCCAAATAACCGGAGCGGTCACCGAGGATGCCGCCAGCCCGACGCTGAGCGACAGCGGCACCGTCGCCTTCACCGATGTGGACGTGACCAACAGCCACACCGTGTCGGTGGGAGCGGCAACGGTCCAGACCTCCGCTGGCGTGCCGGCGGGTCTGGTGCCGGCGGGCGGCTTCGGCAGCCTGAGCGCCCGGGTGACGGAGGCCGATGGCAGCGGCAGCGTGAACTGGGACTTTGTGGTGGACAACGCCGCGGTGCAGGGCCTGGGCGTGGGCGAGACCGTGACCCAGACCTACCGCCTGACCCTGACCGACAGCAGCGGCGCCACCGTGACGAGAGACGTGGTCGTCACCCTTACCGGCACCAACGACGCCCCGGTCATCGGCGTGGCCGATCTCACCGGCCGTGTGACCGAGGACGCCGGCAGCGGCATTCTGAGCGACACCGGCACCATCGCTTTTGGCGATCTCGACCGCAGCGACAGCCACACCGTCACCTCCACCTTCGTCTCCACCAGCGGTTCTGGCCAGCTTGGCACGCTGACGGCGGTGCTGTCGGCCGACACGACCGGCAGCGGCACCGGTGGTCAGGTGAGCTGGACCTACAGCGTCGACAACGCCAAGCTGCAGGCTCTGGCCGAAGGCCAGACCATCACCGAGACTTATGCCGTCACCGTCTCAGATGGACATGGCGGCAGCGAAACCCGACAGGTCGTGGTGACCATCACCGGCACCAACGACCGGCCGGTGGTGAGCGGGCCGCCGCCGCTGGCCAGCGGGCAGGCAGGGCAACCCATTGTGCTGACGGTCGATCGCGGTCGCTTCAGCGATGTCGACACCCAAGACAGCCTGAGCTTCACCGCGACCTTGGCCGACGGACGGCCGCTGCCGGGCTGGCTCAGCTTCGACCCGACAACGCTGACCTTCCGCGGCACCCCGCCGTCGGGGACCAGCGGCGACATGGCAATCACCGTGCGCGGGACCGACACCGTCGGCGCCTATGCCGAGCTCGGGGTGCGGCTGACCATCACCGCTGATGTGCAACCGACGCCTCCCACCCCCACCACCCCGACGGTCCCCAACACGCCCCCCCCGCCGACCAGCCCGCCGGCCGATCCGCTCACGCCAACGCACCCCTTGATCACTGTGGTCACCCCGTCCGGAACCACGCCCACGAGCGAGGGCGGACAGACCACCACCACCACACCGACGGCGCCGCTGACGCCGCTGATCAGCTATGTCGACGCCCTGTCGGTGCTCACCAGCACAGGCAGCGTCAGCGGCTACGGCAGTGATGCGGTGCTTGCAGCATCCAGCCTGAACCGCTGGGGTGACAGCAGCGGCTTCTTGTCAACCGATGCGCTGTTCCGTCAGATCAGCTCGGCCAATGTCGACCTGTTCCTGGCGGGATCGGTGGGCAATCAGGTGATGATGCCGCAGCAGCAGACCAGCTTCCAGGTGCCGCCGAACGTCTTCCGCCACACCAATCCCGGCGAGAAGCTGGTTTACCAGGCCACCCGCCCGGACGGCAGCCCTCTGCCCACCTGGCTGCAGTTCGACGCCCCGAACCTGACCTTCCGCGGCACGCCGCCGGCCAATGCCCGCGGTGCCGTCGACATCGTGATCGTCGCGAAGGACAACCGCGGCAACCAGGCGGCGGCCCAATTCCGCATCCTGGTCGGACAGGATCTGAAGACCGGCACCCCGGTGGACGATGCCCAGCGCGACGCCGGCAGTCCCCCCAACCGGTCGGCGGCACCGCGGGCACCGTCAGCCGCCGGCACGCCGGCGGCGCAACCGCCAGCGGAGCAGCCGAGCCCGGATGAGCCGGCAGCAGAGGGGACGCCAAGTGACCGACCGGATACCGCACCAGAAGGGGAGGGCAGGGATGTCCCGCCCGCACCAGCTGCCACCGGTGAGCGGCGGGCCGACGCCGATGTGGAGTCCTTCTTTGGCATGCCGGCCACCATCCAGGCTGGACGGACGAGCTTCACCGCGCAACTCCATGCCGCAGGGCTGCCGGGTCTGCTGGCCGAGGCGCGCAGCCTGCTTGATACGCTCCTGCTCGCCGCCGACACCGATCAGGAGGCCGCATGACGGCGGCCCCCTTCTTGTCGCAACAGCAGAAACCCTCTGTTCGTCATAGTCCTTTTGCTGAAGGCACCCCTCCCCTGATGGCCAAGTCCTTTCCGATGCGCCTGCTTGCGCTGTCGCCCGTTCCGATGCTCGGTTCCCTGGTGCTGCTTGGCGGCTGTGCGGTTGCGCCAGAACCGATTCCGGCGGCTGAGCATGTCGTGCAGGCCCAGTCCGACTATCAGACGATCTACGCCAATCAACCTGAGATCGTCGGTCCGTTGACCGCGGCCGAGGCGGTGGCCCGCGCGCTGAAATACAATTACGACCACCAGCTGGCGATGGCCGAAGCATCCCTGCAGGACCGTCAGTTCGATGTGACGGTGATGAACCTGCTGCCGCGGTTGGCGGCCAGCGCCGGCTATGTGGGCCGCAACAATGAGAGCGCGTCCTCCAGCCTGTCGGTCCTCACCAGGCGCCAGTCGCTGGAACCCTCCACCTCGCAAGACCAACACCGGCGGACTGGCGATCTCACCTTTTCCTGGAACCTGCTCGATTTCGGCGTCGGCTATTTCCAGGCCCGCCAGCAGTCCGACCGCGCGCTGATCGCGGTGGAGCGCCGACGCCGCGTCGTCAACAACATCGTCAAAGAGGTGCGCTCCGCCTATTGGCGGGCCGGCACCGCCCAGCGCCTGCTGCCCAAGATCGACCCGCTGATGAGGCAGGCCGAACAGGCCCTGGCCGCCAGCACGGAGATCGAGAAAAACGCGCTGGCGCCGATCCTACCGACCCTGGAGTATCGCAAGAACCTGCTGCAGGTGATCACCCAGCTGCGCCGCCTGCGCTCCGACCTGTCGGTGGCAAAGGCGCAGCTTGCGGCCCTGATCAATGTGCCGCCGACCACCACTTTCACCGTCGAAGAGCCGCCGGCGCTGCCCAATTTCCCGCGCTCGGTGTCGGTTGACGTGGCAACGCTGGAGCTGATGGGGCTATCACAGCGCCCGGAGCTGCGCGAGGAGCGCTACCAGGAGCGGGTCGACCGCAACAACCTGTATAAGGAAATTTTGCGGCTGATGCCGGGGCTGTCCGTTTTGGGCTCGCTCAACTACGACAGCAATTCCTATCTGGTGAACAATCTGTGGGCTGAGGCGGGGGTGCGCGCCACCTTGAACCTGGTCAACCTGATCAGCGCCCCCCAGATCATCGACGCCGCGGAGGCACAGATCGAGGTGGCAAAGACCCGCCGCCTCGCCCTGTCGGTTGCCGTGCTGACCCAGGTCAATGTCAGCTACCAACAGTTCCAGCGCTCGGTGGAAACCTACGACACCGCCCTGGAGATCGCCCGGGTCGAAGGGCGCATTGCCAAGACCGTCAATGACGGTGGTCTTGCCCAGGCGGAGCCGGAGTTCGAGCGCATCCGCCGCGGCCTGTCCTCTGTGGCGGCAGAACTCGATCGGGACCGCGCCTTCACAGAGCTGCAGACGGCGCTTGGCAATCTGTACACCTCGGTTGGACTGGACCCGATTCCGGCATCGGTGGAGACCGATGATCTCAACGCCCTGCGGCGTGCGGTGAAGGAGTCGCTGATGCGCCTGGATCAGGGCGAGCTGCCTCCGCTTCCCACCCCCGCCACGCCGCCTGCCGCTGTGCCCGCCGGCCAGCATCCCGCTGAAACCGCACCGGATGCCGCAGCCGCCAAACCAGAAGGTCAACCGGTATCGTGAGCGTTCGCTGTCTCCTCCGTGGCTGTGTGCTGACGGCCATGCTGTCCGCCGGCACCGCCATGGCCCAAGCCCCGGCTGGGCCTGACCCTGCCGCACTGACACCGCCGCCGCCAGAGTTGCCCATGGTGGAGCGGGAAATCCGCGCCCAGGTCACCGCCCACACCGCCACAATTCTGGCCAGCGGTATGGCGGGACGCATCCTGGAGCTGCCGGTGCAAGATGGGCAGGGCTTCAAGAAGGGCGATGTGCTGGTCCGCTTTGATTGCGCGGTGCAGGAAAGCCAGCTTGCCCGTGCCAATGCCGTGCTCAACAAAGCGCGCAGCCTGCTTGAGGTGAATGAACGGCTGCGCAAGCTGGGGTCGGTCAGCGTCAAGGAGATCAGTGTCGGTCAGGCCGATGTGGCTGAGGCGGCGGCCGAGGTTGGGGTGATGAGGGCGATGGTGTCACGCTGTACCATCACCGCCCCCTTCTCCGGCCGGGTTGCCGGCGTGCCGGTGCGCCAGTACCAGTTCATCGGCGAAGGCCAGCCCCTGCTCGACATCCTCGACGACACCAGCTTGGAGCTGGAGGCCATCGTGCCGTCCCGCTGGCTCTCCTGGCTGAGGATTGGAACCCGCTTCACGGTGCAGGTGCATGAGACCGGCCGCTCTTACGACTGCGAGGTGTCGCGTCTGTCCGGCCGGGTCGATCCGGTCAGCCAGTCAATCAAACTCTATGCCGCCATCCGCAATCCGGATGAGCGTCTGCTGGCCGGAATGAGCGGGCGGGCCTTGCTGGAGCCGCCGAAAGGACAGCAGCCATGAGCGCCACCACCATGTCTGCGCCCCCCGCACCGCTCCCGGCCAATCCTGCTGCGGTGAATGGACAGCTCAACCGCCAGCTCTTGCGCGTGTCGGCGATGCTGCAGGTGCAAAAGCGGGCACGCCATGCGGGGAAGAGCGAACTGCCTTTTGTGATGGTCAATGAAACCGCAAGCGTGCTGCCCTACCAGCAGGCGGCTTTGTGGCAGGGAGGCCCGACGGGATCGCTTGTGGCCTTGTCGGGCGTGTCGGTGCCCGATCTCACCGGGGCTTATGCCAGCTGGGTGACGCGGCTGCTGGCGCATCTGGCCGGTGCGGCGACGGCCGGACCGATCGAGGGCGCGACCCTGCCGCCCGACCTGCGGTCGGGGTGGAGCGAGCATCTGTCGGCCAACGCCTTTTGGCTGCCGCTGGCCTGGGCGGGACGCGGCACGCTGGGGGGGCTGCTGCTGGCCCGCACCGAGCCCTGGAGTGACGCAGATGCCCATTTGCTCGACCATATCGGCGATGCCTATGCCCATGCCTGGCTGGCGGCGCACGCCCGCAAAGCGCGGCTGCCGGGACACGGGGGCACGCGCAAACTCTGGGCTGCGGCGACGGCGGTGGCGCTGCTGCTGGGCGTCGGGGCCATCCCGGTGCGCCAGTCGGTGCTGGCACCAGCGGAGGTCATTCCCCGCACCCCCACCCTGGTGCGGGCGCCATTCGAGGGGGTGGTCGACAGCGTCGCCGTCAAACCCAACCAGGCCGTAGCCATCGGCCAGCCGCTGGTGACGCTCGACACCGCTCAACTTCTTGCCAAACACAAGGTGGCCCTGAAGGCCCGCGACGTCACCCAGGCAGAATACCAGCAAGCCGCCCAGCAGGCGGTGTTCGATGCCAAAGCCAAGGCACAGCTGGTTGTCCTGCAGGGCAAGCTGGAGCAGGAGGCCACCGAGGCGGCGTATCTGCAAACCCTGCTGGAGCGCGCGACTCTGAGCGCACCGATGGCCGGTGTCGCGGTGTTCGACGATGTCAATGACTGGGTCGGCCGCCCGGTGGCGCAGGGCGAACGGATCATGATGCTGGCCGATCCCCATGAGGTGGAGCTCGAGATCAGTCTGCCGGTGGGCGATGCTCTGCCGTTCCAGGAGGGGGCCGATGTCACCTTCTTCTTGAATGTGACACCCGATGCCCCCGTGCATGCCACCTTGGTGTCCACCAGCTATCGCGCCCAAGCCGCCCCCGACGGGGTGGTTGCCTATCGTCTGAAGGCACACTGGACAGAACCGACAGACCATCTGCGCATCGGGCTGAAAGGCACCGCCAAAATTTACGGCGACACCGCACCGCTCGCCCTATGGGTGCTGCGCCGTCCCATCGCCTCGGTCCGGCAATGGTTGACGCTGTAGCCGCGGCCCCGCACCAGGCACCGGCCGCAGCGTCGCCCACCGCACAGGCCTCAGCGCAGGAGCATCCGCTGCCGCCGCTGCGCGAGGATCTGCGGCTGATGCCAGGACCGTTTGGGGCGGATGGAGCGCCAACCTGGACCCTGCAGGACCCGGCGGCCAACCGCTTCTTGCGCATCGGCTGGCTGGAGTTTGAAATCCTCCAGCGCTGGAGCCTGGGCACCGCCGCCGCCATCGCCCAGTCGATCCGCCGCACCACGCCGATCGCCGCCCAGCCGGAGCAGGTGCTGGAGATGCTGCGCTTTGCCGAACGCTGTGAGCTGCTCCAGCCGGTCGCTCCTGGTGACACGCTGCGGCTGGCCCGTACGGTCGAGGCCCGGCGAATGGGGCCGGCCAAGTGGCTGCTGAAGAACTACCTGTTCATCCGCATCGCTTTGCTGTCGCCCGATCGCCTGCTGACGGCGCTGATGCCGGTGGCGGCGGCGCTGTTCACCCGCGGCTTCCTGGCCCTTGTCCTGCTGTCGGCCTTGCTCGGGCTCTACCTGATCGGGCGGCAATGGGACGCCTTCACCCACAGCTTCTTGCACCTGCTGTCGGTCGACGGCCTGGTGTTGGGCGGTGGAGCCTTGCTGCTGGCCAAGATCCTGCACGAGCTTGGACATGGCATCGCTGCCAAGCGGGCCGGCTGCCGGGTGCCGGCCATGGGCGTCGCCTTCATGGTGATGGTGCCCATGCTGTGGACCGACACCACCGATGCGTGGCGCCTGGTCTCCCGCCGGCAGCGGCTGCTGATCGATGCCGGTGGCATGCTGGCGGAGCTGACGCTGGCCGCCTTCGCCTCGCTGGTGTGGAGTGTGTTGCCCGACGGGGCACTGCGCACCGGCGTCTTTTTGCTGGCCAGCACCAGCTGGGTGATGACGCTGGCGGTCAATCTGAACCCCTTGATGCGCTTTGATGGCTATTTCATCCTGTCGGACGCGCTGGACCTGCCCAACCTGCAAGACCGCGCCTTTGCCATGGGCCGCCATTGGCTGCGCGAGGTGCTGTTCGGCTTCGGCGACCCGCCGCCGGAGCAGCCAGGTCCGGCACGGCGCCGCTTCATGATCGGCTATGCGTTGGCGGTCTGGGTCTATCGTTTCTTCCTGTTCTTTGGCATCGCGCTGCTGGTTTACGCGATGGCCTTCAAACTGCTGGGTCTGTTTTTGATGATGGTGGAGATCGGCTGGTTCATCGCACGCCCCATCCTGCAGGAACTGAGCGTGTGGGTGCAGCGGCGGCGCGCGGTGCGCTGGAACCGCCGCTCTGCCGCCAGCTGTGCCGCGCTAGCCCTGCTGATCGGCGCCGTCTTCCTGCCCTGGCGCACCCAGGTGAGTGCGCCCGCCGTGCTGAAGGCGGAACAGCAGGCTGTGCTTTACGCCCCACGGGCCGGCCGCATCGCCAGCATGCCCCCTGGCGTCGCTGCCGAGCTGCGCGAAGGCAGCATCGCCTTTGTGCTCGGCTCCCCCGACCTTGAGGTCCGCATCGCCCAGGCCGGACGCTCGGTGCGCCTGCACCAGGCTCAGGCCAATGCCCAGCAGGTCAACCCTGATCAGGCCAGCCACCTGCCGATCACGTGGCAGGAGATGGAAACGGCTCTGGCCGAACTGGCCAGCCTCACGGCCCAGCGCGCCGCCATGGTGGTGCGCGCCCCCTTCACCGGCCACATCGCTGAATTGCCCGAGCATCTGCGCCCCGGCGTCTGGGTGGCCGCACGCGAGCCGCTGGCGTTGTTGGTGACGGATGCGGTGGTGGCTGAAGGCTTCGTCGCCGAAGCCGACGTCGCCCGGCTGCACCCCGGTGCGACAGCCCGCTTCATTCCCGATGACGGCGGCGATGAACTGCCCTTGCGCCTGCGCTCCCTCGACGTCAGCGCCGTGACGGAGCTCGACCAGCCGGAGCTGTCCTCCTCACACGGCGGCAAGATCGCCGTCCGCCCCAGCGCCAACGGCAAGCTGATCCCGGCCGAGGTGGTCTATCGCGCCATCCTGGTGCCGGAGGTGCCGCTGACCCAAGCCCGCAGCCGCCGTGGCGTGGTGGTGGTCGAGGGCGAGCGGAGCAGTTGGTTTGAGCGGCTGCGCCGCAATGTGCTGGGCGTGCTGATCCGGGAGAGCGGCTGGTGAGCACGGCTGCACAAAAGGCAGCGCTTACGCTATAAACAGAGACCATCCTCCGGAACAAAGAAAGCTCTTGCGATGCGTGCCCAGACTCAGCCAACAGCCACCCGCTCCATCCGGTATGCTGCCGTCATTGTGCTGCTGTCCACCACACTGACCGGCTGCCAAACCGGCTCGACGGGGAGCAAAGAGGGCTTTGGCACCGTCGGCGGCGCCATTGCTGGCGGCCTGATCGGCTCGCGCTTCGGCGGCGGCTCGGGCAAGCTGGTGGCCGTCGGCATCGGCACGCTGCTGGGCGCCTTCGCCGGACGGGAACTCGGCGCCTCGCTCGACCGTGCCGACCAGGCCTATGCCGACCGTGCCGCCACTCAGGCCTACAGCGCCCCCATCGGCCAGCGCATCACCTGGAACAACCCGCAGTCCGGCAACCAGGGCGTCATCGTGCCGGTCAAGGACGGCTATGACGGCTCCGGCGCCTACTGCCGCGAGTTCCAGCAGACCATTGTCGTCGGTGGCCGCACCGAACAGGCCTATGGCACCGCCTGCCGCCAGCCCGACGGGTCGTGGAAGATCGTCGGGTGAGGGGAGCCTTCAAGGTGACTGCTGAACGCGGTCCCCTGGGTGGCTCTGGCGCTTGACCAAGGGAGCAAAAGCCAACTGGCGCTGTTGACCATTGGCGTCACCGCTGATGGCCATCAACAAGAGCGGGTAACAGCGCCAGCTCGGCTTATGACCGCTCAACGACAGCGTGCCCCCTGTGGCCTCAAGTTGGCACGCAAGACCCACGATGGGGCCGCATGCCGCTGACACCGTGGCAACGCCTGCTGCTGGGCAGGGGAGGATGATTGGAGGCGCGATCGCCGCTGCGCCCCGGACAGCGGTCAGGTACAGTGCCGAGAGATTGGAGCCACGGGCCCAAAACACGCCTGGCAATGGAGCCTGTTATGTCAAATGACATGTTGGGGAACATGCTTCTCCACGTTAATTTTCTGGCGATGCGGGCGATCTTCGCCAAGCTCCTTGAGGAGCATTTCGCACTGTCCGGCGACCCGGCTCAAAAAGCCGATGAATGGTTACGATTCTTTGAGAAAGTTGCCGATACGATGGCCTTCCCGAGCGAGACGCCCGAATGGAGCGATCTTGCGGCGCAAGAGTTCCGAGACATTGTGATGGCGATCATTCATCAAGCCCGCTCACAGGCGTTGCACGAGCCGTTCGACCCTGACGCCCATCACCGGCGTACGCCGTGAGGGTTTCAGACCTCGGCTTGTCGAGGCGTGGGCTGCCCCACCTTATCTTTCCGCGATCATAAGGACCGTCAGAATGACGTCTTTGACTTATTCTCAAAAGCTTTGGCTCCTGCTCGCCGATCCAACCACCGGCGATGTTGCCGAACCACCGCCGCAGTGGCTGATCGAACAGTGCCACGATCTTGGTTTGGTGACCCCGGGGAGCAAACCCGGCAGCTGGACGCTGAGCCCTGCCGGGCGCGCGGCACAGCGGCAACTTCTGCAGCGCTGAGCGCGCTCACGAGCACCAGTTGGATCCGTCCCTTGTGATCCTTCGGCACGTTTTCTCGCCGCCGCTTTCCCATCGGATGGAAGGCACGCCGTCGGGCCTGTTCACCGGCAGACCGCAAAAACACCGGTCATGCCGCGGGACCTCGCTGCCGCGCAAGCTGTTGGCACTGAGAGTACGATCCCGCCCAGAGAGGCGGGAACATCGGAGAGCAATGGGCCCTCTGGAAGAGCAGAGGGCCTGATTGATGGCGCAGCTCAGATATTTAGAAAAATACTTTCAATCACCTCAGACCTGCAGCCACGGATCGCACAAGCAATCAGTCACTTTGCAGAAGGGGAGAATGTCCTGGTTCTGGAACGCTCAGATATTCTGTGCGAATATGGCGTGACGACCGCCTGCTCCAGCTTGTGAAGAGCCCGGATTGACCGGAGACTTGTATGGCCTTGCCGTCGTGCGCTGTTGGCTCAGGGTCGACACGATCATGGCTTGAAGTGTCTGGTTCGCCTCAAGTGCCGCGGCGATCGCCGTCTCATTCTCGCGCACAGCAGTCGCCAACCGGTCCAGCACGGGCGTCAAAGGATGGGAGGAGCCACCTGAGCTCGCGATGCCATCTGCTTGCTGTCCTTTAAGAGCGGTCACCAGTATGGCACAGTCCCGGACCAGTCCCTCCTTGACCGGAGCAGTGGTTGCGACGGCCGTGACATCGCCTGAGCGTACGGCGCTCGTCTCGGTGGTGAGAAGCATCACCAAGCGCTCCGCAACAGCCTCCAGACGCTGTCTGAGGATGGTACTAGTCTCGGTCGGTTCCATAGCCTGTCCTCTCATAATCGGAAGGTCATCAGGACAAGCAAACGGTGGGCCAGCTTGTCGATCATGGTCGCACGCCTGCTTTTGCCCTCGTCCCCACCGGATCGCAGGGCCACAAGCGCTGACCGAAGCATCCTCAGGGCCCTTGCAGCTGCGCATCGCTTAAGGTAGCGTTAATAGCCCAATAGATTTTCCCATGTCAGTGATGGGATGTCTGCGTCGCAGCTCAGGTATGGAGGGTCCATGATGGTCAGTCTTTATCCGACCTCTCCGTTGCCAGGGAAGGGTGGAATCATCGCGCAAAGCCTCGGTGAAGGAGCGCGCGCGAAGCCTTTGAAACAAGGAGCTGAGCCGTCTGCGACGGACGGGGGCGATGCATCCGCTGCGGCTCCCTATGTCAGTCCGGTGCTTCAATATGACAGCAAAGCGAAGCTCGCGGTTCTTGTGGTGCGCGACAGCGTGACGGGAGAAGTTGAGCAACAAATTCCCTCCCGGCGAATTGTCGAAACCTACCGCAAGCAAAACGAGCGAATTGTTTCCACCACCACAGCCGACGCCGCAGAGGCACTCACCACATTTTTGACCGCAGCATCGGGACCAACTGGCAACAACAGGTCAGAAAATCTAGACCGGCTATCCGCGGTTCGGACGAGTCGGGTGCCAACAAGCAGCCAGGACACACTGCCGCTCTCAGTCTGACCGGCGTCAAATGGCTTAGGCGACACTGAGGCACCACATGAATGAGGAAACATCGCAAGGCACAGTTGCTCACTGATGCTTTCGAAAGCTTTTTTCCTATCCAGCGAGCTGAGAGTGGTCGCGGGCGTTATACGGCGCAGACCTGCTCGGTGGGAGCTTGGAGCCCAAGCTTCCCGCCCGAACAGGTCTGCCTTCCGT
The DNA here is from genome assembly GCF_023806445.1 of Azospirillum sp. A1-3. Lineage (NCBI taxonomy): Bacteria > Pseudomonadati > Pseudomonadota > Alphaproteobacteria > Rhodospirillales > Azospirillaceae > Azospirillum > Azospirillum sp. A1-3. Next base: position 350,434 of record NZ_JAMSLU010000007.1, on the reverse strand, counting down.
CCTATTCACAAGGAAACGGCAACCCTGCTTGAGCCATCCGGAGTGGTCGGCTGAGGCTGGGAGGGCGGTGTTTCGACCTGCATGCGCAACCCTTCGATCATCTGCTCATTGACCTCAACGAGAGGATCGATCGATTGCCCCTCCCTCAGCACAACACCCGAGTGACGCTCGACCCACATGGCCAAAGAGATCAGACCGGCCTTCACCTCATCGGCAAGCTTGTTGTCAGGGTTGACCGCATCGGTGAGAATGATGCGCCACAGATTCGCATTTTCGTTGATGGCCTGTGCCCGAACGATGGGGTCGGTCACGGATTTGGCCTGAAGCAAACGCCCAGTGATCTGGCGGAACACCGTCAGTTCGACCTGAGAGGGGCTCATCGCCGTGCGAAGGGTTTTTTGGTAAGCATTGATCGACATGGATGAGGCTCCCCAGAGTAAACCGTCTGCGCGATGGCGTATCAGGACACCGTGCCCCGCTCCACGCGTCAACTCCAATCCGCCAAAGCAAGCACTGTGCCAGAGGCACAAAAGGTGAGATGCCAAACCGCGAGAAGGCTGGATTCATAAGGCAAAGAGCTGAGATGGAGAGCGGTGCGACCGAATGGCTCAGGGCGCTCTGAACCGACAAAGCTGATTGCCAACCCCTGGCTTTGTCGACGTAACACCTGCGGTGCGACAGCTGCGACCGGCAGATACACATCGGCATCATGCCCTCTGCCAAAAGGCTCAGCGGCAGAGTAAAGCTTTACCGCCTCCCGGCCTGAAACAAGGTTCTGAAGTTCGATATGTATAGATTTAGATTAACAACGATATTCCAACTGCAAGATTCTGCTACAGCTCGAATGCTGCGCAATAAATGAATTTGGTTTATAAAATTAGCGCCAATGCCAAGAGGAAATTTTATTAAGCATTGGCACTATATCTACCATCATCTCCTAAGTAACAGAGTTATTGAAGAAACCAGAAACTGCCAGATATATCATCAGATATCGGCAATTTTTGCCCAGCATCGTATCGCCCGGCACAGTATGCCGCGGCAATTTTTGCCTGCCGCCACAATGTCGCATCTTCCTTCCTGAAAACTCTGGCGCTTTCTATCGATCGTGGTAGAGTTAGCCCATGTGCGCAAAATGCAGCACTTTAGTCACTCAAAACGAGAGGCGTTGCCATGTCTGTTAACTCGATCCTCACCAATTCGGCAGCTGCGAACGCGCTGCTGAACTTCAACAAGACGCAGACCGAACTGCAGGACGTGCAAAGCCGCTTGAGCACGGGCCAAAAGGTCGGCTCGGCCAAGGACAACGCATCGACGTTCGCCATCGCGCTCGGCCTGCGTTCGGATGTCGCCACCTTCAAAACCGTGAAGGAAAATCTGGCGACCGGCAGTCAGATTGTTGATTCCTCGCTCTCCGTCGCCACCTCCATCAGCGACCAGATCTCGACGCTGAAGACGAAACTAGCTCAGGCTAAAGACCAGCCGCAGGGGCGCGCACTGATCCAGCAGGACATCGACGGTGCGCTCGATCAGATCAAGAACTGGACCAAGTCGGCGACCTTCAACGGCATCAACCTGCTCGACGGCAAGGGTGCCGACGCTGGGCAGAAGTTTTCGGTGACCGCCTCGCTCGACCGCAATTCGTCCGGTGACCCGACGCTGAACAGCCTCAGCTTCGACTATCAGAATCTCAGCATCGACAAGGCTGATAAGGGATTGGGCTCGCTGCTCGGAATGAATGTGGTCCAGGGTGCCGCGACCGAAACCAAGACCGCTATGGCCGGCGGCCTGCTGTCCGCAACGCTGTCGGACAGCGCTAAGCAGACCACCGCATCTGTAGACCTTGCCACTACTGGTGCCTTCGATGTCACGGCAGCCCAGCAAGTTAGCTTTACCCTTGGGTCTGGCACAGCGGATGCCAAAAGTGTCACCTTTGCTCTTGATCCAATCACCGCTTCTGCAATTGCTGGTGAGGCTGGAAAGGAAGCAGACGCAAAGGCCCTTACCGACGCGCTTAATACGAAACTCAAAGAACTGGGGCTCGACAAGGACGGCCTGTCGTTCTCCTATGATGATAAAGGAACTGCTACCAACGGCACGCTCACTCTGACGGACACCAATGCCCGTATTGTCAGTGGCTTCACCATGGTTGACAGCAGCGCAGCCGCTACGCCTGGTTTTGGTGCGCCGGCGTATGATGCTGCTCCCACGGATCGATCGGCTTTCACTAAAGACGACCAGTTCAACCTCACCTATAAAGATGCGTCTGGAGCCCAGAAGACGATTTCGATGAAGGCTGTCACGGGTACGCCGGCGAGTGCTTATGAGTTCCAGCTTGGCACGGGAGCCACTGCGCAAAAGGACACTTTGAGCAATCTCCAGAGCGCACTTTCGAAGCTCACCGACAAGGGTGGTGCGCTCGAGGGCAGTGGCCTGACCTTCTCGAAGACCGATACGACAATCAAGGTTGAGCGTGATGCCGTAAATTCGAATGTCCAACTCGTGGGCATTTCCACAACGGATAGCACGACCAAGCTGGCTGTGGCATCGGCGGAAGTTGGCTCCGCTCAAGCGAAAGGAGCAACCTCCCAGATCAAGCTCGCCTTTGACCAGAACAATGTTCTGAAGGCGGGCGACGAGATCACCATGACCGTCAACAATGACGGCAAGGATGAGAAGCTGACCTTCCGTATTGGCGCTGCTGACCAAACTGTTAAAAATGGCGCGAAGGTCGATGGCGCAGATAACACTTACTACCTAAACTATCGGGATGTGGTTGGCTCGGAGAATGAGCAGCGCACGGGCTCACAAGTGGCCGAGCTCATGAACTTTGTTATGACCAAGGGTGCCGATTCGAAGATAAATACCGACGCCAATCCGATTGGTGCGGAAGTGGCCGGTCTTTCGTTCCGAGTGTACGGTGGCATTGCGGCGGATCAGACTGAGACGCAGAGTAACGCTGCCCTTACGGTGGACGCTGATCCAGCTGCCGTTGACGTTGATGCGCTCAAGAGTGTCAGCTTTACCGTAGGAGAGGGTGACAAAAAGCTCACTTTCTCTCTGGACGCTAGCGGCATTGCCGATAGCGGCGATACCGCAGCAAATGCTATTACAGACCTGAAGGCGCTCGCTACGAAACTCAACACCAGCCTCACTACACAGTACGGGGCGAATACAAATCTCTCTTTCGTCGCCGATGATACTGGAAAGCTGTCCCTTCAGGATAAGGAAGGGCGAGCTATCAGCAATATGACGATTACCGATGCTGACACAACAGTCCCGTCAGGGATTACGGGCGGGGCCGATGCTGCTGCTCACACTACCGCCACGAATGCTGCGGCTCGGTTCCAGAACATCGCCGGTGCGAAGGGCGTTTCCCTCAGCTGGGACAGTGCGGGCGGGCTGACACTGACCGACACCAAACAGGACAACAAAACCACGTTGTCGTCCTTCAACGTGAACGGTAACTCCAACGGCCTTGACTTCAACGCCATGCTGGCGAAGGCTGACGAAGCCGAGCAGACGGTGAAGAAGGTGCTGGGCAGCCTGGGTTCGGCCTCGTCGCGCCTGACTGCACAGAGCGGGTTTGTGGACAACATGGTCAAGACGCTCAACAACAACGTCTCGACCCTGGTGGACGCCGACATGGCTGAGGAGGCGGCCCGACTGCAGGCTTTGCAGACCAAGTCGCAGTTGGGCATCCAGGCGCTCTCGACCGCCAACCAGAGCACGCAGTCGATCCTGTCGCTGTTCCGCTAAGCGGAGCATCAGGGCTATGGTACGGGCGGTCATCCTCCGGGATGACCGCCTTTTTTCGTCTTTCACAGAGAAGAGCCGATGCCCCTTCGACTGGAACTCCGCCCATTCGAACAGGTTATGATCAACGGGGTGGTCATCACCAACACCGAGTCGCGCGCCGCGCTGCTGATCCACAACCAAGCTCAGATCCTGCCGGGCCGGATGGTCATGCAGGAAGAGGTGACCGTATCCCCGGTGCGCCGGCTTTATTTTACCGGTCAGTCCCTGTTTATGCACTGGTTGGACGAAGGGGGGCGGAGCGAGCGGTATCAGTCCTTTGAGGGGCAAGCCACACAACTGCTGCTGCTGTCCGTTGATCCAGACTTCCGCACAACCATCAAAGAGGCCGTCTCAGCCTTTGCAGCCGGCAACGGGTTCCATGCCTTGAAGCGGCTGAGGGAGATGGTCGTCGCAGAGACGCAAGCGGCCCAAGCCGCCGGAACGCCACTACCCGAAGCCTTCACCGACGGCCGCAATCAGGCATTGCGCAAGCCATCAGACGACCGCTGAGTGAACTGGCCGGCCGGCCCAAACATTGGATCGCGCCACAGCATGATCCTGAGTGGCGATCATCTCTTGTCACCAGTAGGCAGCTTCTTCCCCCGGTCAGAAGATCTTGCCTGTCCAAAGTTGCCGGGACCACCTCAAGCACACCCAGGGTGCGGGCAAACGCCTGCGCCAGCTTTCTCCCTCAGGTGACACAAAGATACCGGGCAGCACCACACCGCCGTGGATGAACGCCACGACGGCTGCGATTGGTGGCCTGGCCACAGGCCTAGCAACACATATGGTCGCCGTTGAGCCCCGGGGCTTAGCTCTAGAATTGGCATGAAACGTGCTTTGACCAAGACGCTGCGAGTTCCGCTGCGGAGCCGGGCGCCTTTCGAGGTCACAGGAGAGCACCCATGTCAATCTTCATCGCCATGAATGCGGCTGTCAGCGGTATGCGCGCGATGGGTCAGCAGATCAGCGCCATCAGCGACAATCTGGCGAACACCCAGACCGTTGGGTACAAGAAGGTCGACATGCGCTTCCAGGAGCTGGTCACCTCCTCCAATCCCAACCGGCATAACGCTGGTGGTGTGACCTCAACGCCTCTGCTGCAAGCCAGCCTGCAAGGCAGCATCCAGCGGACCACCTCAAGCAGCAACATCGCGATTGATGGGCCGGGCTTCTTCAGCGTCAGCCAAGCCTTGGTGCGCACCGACGGCATCAAGTCTTTCGACATGAACCTGTACACGCGCGCCGGTGACTTCGAGGTCGACAAGGACGGCTACATGGTCAATTCGGCCGGGTACTATTTGAACGGCTGGGCAGTCAAAAACCCTGATGCGGCAAAAGATTCGGAAAAGCAGGCGGTCACCCAGACATTGACCCCGGTTCGCATTGACCGCATGCAGGATTCGCCCCTGCCGACCAGCTACTTGCAGTATTCGGCCAATCTGCCGAAAGCACCGGATCCTCTGAAAGATGATACGGTGCTGAAGAAGATGAACGCAGACGGCACCATCAACAACGACATTGAACTGGCCGCGAGCCAACTGCGCGTCTATGACAAGGCGGGTGAGGCGCGAGACCTGAGCATGAATTGGGTCAAGATCAACGCCCCCACCACCACCTACAGCACCTATAACGCCACGGTGGGGGCGGGAACCGCGGGCATCAGCCGGGTGTCCTTCATCGTTGGCTCGGGCGCAGATGCAATCCCCATCGATTTGGACCTGCCGGCACCGGCCCCTGCAACCGACCCCGATCCTGCCACTTGGGCTGGGACATTGGATGGGCTGGTTAAGGCCAAGGATCCGAACCTGTCGTTTTCCTATGATGCGGCCACGAAAACGCTGACGCTGACGGATACGAAAAACCGCGCCCTCACTCAGCCGATGGCCAAAGGAGACGTTGTCGCCGATCCGGTTCTGGATGCAGCAACGGTCGGCTCCTACTCCTTCACCGTCACCAATGCCGACGGAACGGTGACGCCGATCGACTTGCAGCTGTCGGCGCCGGCCTCCGATCCTGCGAGCTTGGCCAAAGCCCTTGATGGGTTGGTCAAGGCCAAAGACCCCAAGCTGGCGATCACCTATAGCGCGGGCCCGCCCGCCGCATTGGCTGTGTCGGACAGCACCACCTTGGCGGATGGAACGCCCGCTCCCCGGGCGCTTTCGACGCCGGAGGCTCGCGCCAGCGTGAAGGTCGGGGCCTTCGGCGCGGCCAGCACATCGAGCCAGACCACCGTTCCGGTTCCCGGGTCTCCCGACACAGGCGGGCTGTGGCGTCTGGAGATGTCGATGAAGAACGGCGACCTCAACGGCGCGGCCGATGGAACCGGCGCAACCTACTTTGTGAAGTTCGATGACGCCGGAAAGCTGCAGTGGGTGTCCGCCAACAGCACCCCGGCTCCAGGGGAAGCCCTGAAAACGACCATCCCGTTGGCCATCACCGACACCGACACCAAGAGCCAATGGGGATTTGACCTGCGTCTGGGTGATCCCGGCGACGGGTCGGGCGGTCTGACGCAATATGCCAGTGATGGCATTCAGCTCGGCTATCCAGAGCAGGACGGTCGGCCGATGGGTGTGTACCAGAGCATGTCCATCGACCAGTTCGGCTTCGTCAATCTCACCTACAGCAATGGCCGCACCGTTCCGGTGTTCAAGGTGCCCCTCACCACCGTCCCCAACCCCAACGGTTTGGCCTTGCAAAGCGGTGCGGCGTTCCGGGAAACGCCGGCCAGCGGCAAGCCGATGACCGTGTCGGCCGGAGAAAGCGGTGCCGGCACCTTCGCGCCAACGAGCATCGAGGCCTCCACGGTGGACGTCAGCGAGGAGTTCACCAAAATGATCACCGCCCAGCGCAGCTACTCGGCCAACGCCAAGATGGTGACGGTCAGCGATGAAATGCTCCAGGAAACCATCGGCATCGTGCGGTGATGACGACGCGGCGACGCGGCGGGTTGCCCCCGCCGGTCCGCCGGGCAGGGCGGGAGGACCGCCCCGAACAGCACCTTGAGTTCCATTGGAGGCCGTTATGCTGAACTCCATCCTTTTCAAGGCCTCCAACGGCATCGCGACGGCCTCGCGCCTGATGGACACGACGACGCGCAACATCACCAACGCGTCGACCGAGGGCTACACCAAGAAGGTCCAAAACGGGGTCTCCGTCGACAGCCAGGGCAATGCCTGGTCCGGCCCGATCAAGCGCGCCATCGATACCACGATCGCGGCCAACCTGCGCCAATCGCAAGCCAGCCTGTCCTTCGACACCACCAAGCTCGCCGCCCTGCAAAAGCTGGATGCGCTGTCGAACGACCCCGCGGCAGACAGCAACCTCGGAGCAAAGATCGATCAGCTCGGCAGCGCCTTCCAGACCTTGCAGGCCAACCCCAGCAACCCGTCGCTGCTCAGTGGTGTCGTTGATGCGGCGAGCGACGTCGCCTCGGCCTTTCGCACCGTGTCTGGCACCCTGTCTGAGCTGAAGCAGACCAGCTTGAAGGCGATCACCGACGATGCCGGGGCGGTGAACACGCTCACCAAACAGATGGCCGGCCTCAACCAGCGGATCGCCACGACGCGGGCGAGCCACAGTGACAGCACGGATTTGGAGGATGAGCGTGATCGCGTCATCTCCAAGCTGTCGGAACTGCTGGAAGTCCACGGCTTTGAGGATGGTCGCGGCGTGTATCAGCTTTACACCGCCGACAACAAAATCCTGGTCGATGAAGCGGCCCGACCGTTGGAATTGGGGCGGACAGCCACCGGTGAGCTCGACGGCACCTTGCGGCTCGGGAATGATCCGCTGTTTCGTCCTGGTGGCCGCATCGGTGCCAATCAATGGCTGCGGGATGAGTTGGTGCCGCAACGCCAAGCCCAACTGGATGAGCTCGCCAGCCGCTTGACCGTGCAGTTCGACACCGCCACCTCGACGGCCCCCGGCGCCGACCGGCACTTGGAACTCTTCAAGGATGACAGCGGCACCGTCCACTTTGATCCCGACCCGGCAAAGCTGCCCCAGCAGGAGGTGGGGTATGCCAGCCGCATCGGCGTCAACACGGACATTGTGAAAAATCCACTTTATCTGCGCACCGGCACTTGGCGCGACCGGGCCGACGTGCCGCCACCGGCCAACCGTGAAGAGATCACCACTCCCTCCGACACCAAATGGAGCCTCCCGGCCAGTGACACCACCGTCATTGCCACAGCTCGGGAGGTGTTCATGACCAAGCTCACCTTCTCCGATCCTGCACTGACCGGAAGTGGTCCGCTAACCCTCAGCCAAGCGGCGTCCAATTTCACCACCACGATTGCGGCCGATGTCGCAGCCACCCAAAAGGCACAAGACCAAGCACAATCGACCACCACGCTGCTTGCCGACAAGCTGGCCGAAAAGAGCGGGGTCAGCCTCGATGAAGAAATGGCACGTCTCTTGCAGCTCCAAAACAGCTATGCGGCCACCGCCAAAGTGATGACGACGGCCCAGACCATGTATGATCAGCTGCTCGATCTTGTCCGCTGAGGCGGGGGGTGACGGCGGCAGGAAGCGGCAGGACCCATGACGATCATCAACGGCTACCGGCAAAATCTTCTGGTGCAGGCGAACGTTCGGGCGATGCAAAGCGACATCGCCCAGATCGAAAAGCAGCTCAACACCGGGCGCAAAAGCGACGCGTTCGGTGCCTATGGCGCCAAGTCAACCGGAGAGATGCTGTCACTGCGCGGCACCATCAACCGGACGGAGTCGTATGACACAACGGTAAACACCTTGGCCATGCGCGCCGCCCAGGCAGATCAGGCGCTGCAGGCCATTCCCAATGCGGTCAAAGCCACCCAGGAGTTGGCCACACGCCTGCGCTTGAACAATCAGCAATTCCCGAGCGATCTGCGCAAGACGGCAACCGACGCCCTGACCGATGTGGTCAGCCTGATGAACAGTGAGGTTGGCGGCTATCACGTGTTCGCCGGCACCACCGCCACCACGCCGCCCGTCACATCCGCGACAGAGATCCTTGACGGCGTCCGTACCGCCGTCAAGACGGCGCTCAGCACCGCACCGGGACCGCTCTCCTTTGACGATTTGGCCGCGGTGGTCGACGCCCATCTCAACCCACCAGGAGGCCCTTCGCGATGGGCCTCTCCTGGCGCGACGCCAGCGGACATCCGGATTTCTGACACCAAAACGGTGGCGCAATCACAGACTTTGATGGATCCGGCGAATCCAGACGATCCGTTCCGCAGCCTGATCACGCAACTGGCGGTCCTCGCTGTCGTCGATCCATCCGACCCAGTCACGCTGGAAAAGGTGACTGGCGGGCTGACCTCGGCCAGCCTTGAGGCCACCATCACGGCATCGACCTACACGCTGAGCGCCCCCAGCGGGTCTCTCGCCACGGCCGAGAGCTTCGCCTTCACCTTGGGCAGCGACACTTACAGTGTTCCGCTCACGCCTCCGGCGGGCAGCACCACCAAGGATCTGGCCAACGCACTCAACAGCGAAGTCTCCAAAGCCTATCCCGGCCTTCAGGATGTCCGGTTTGATGTGGATGGCGTCACTGGCGACCTGACGATCGTCGACAAGCAAAACCGGCCGTTTTCCAGCATGGCGGTAACCGATGGGGCAGGGGTCAGCCTGATCACGCCCCTCATGACAACCGCCAAAACGTCAACGGCGGCGACCCCGAACATCGTCAACGCATTCGGCGTGGGGGATTCGTTTGTCCTGAGCTACCGCGACACGACGGGGGCAGAGCGCAAACTTGCCCTGTCGGCCGTGGCACAAGGAGAGCCAGCTGGCGATGGCCAATTCGCGCTGGGGGCGGATGCCACGCAAACGCTGACCAACCTGCAAGCACGGCTGGAGCAGTTGACCACCAGCGGTCAGCCGCTGCAGGGAACGGGCTTTCGCTTTTCCGTCGACAGCACCGGGCAGTTGGAAATCGCGCGTGACCCGGCGAACGCATCAACCGCCAACAGCCAGATCAGGAGCGTGACGACAGTCGATGTCCGGACGGGTGCACCGGTGACGGGGGTTGACGTGCTCAGCGTGCCAGAGCCCATCGACGAGGTGCGGCGCAACGCCGCTCATATGCGCTATATGGACTTCATCGAACAGACCGCCAACAGCCTGCAGCGCTCTCTCGATGGCAGCTCCGCACCGAGTTACAGCTCATATGGTGTTGCTCTTGGCCCCGACACCTCGTCGGTCGCCATCATATCTCTCCCCATAGGATCGGGAGCGGATCAGACCACCCTCAAGTTCGACGTGTCTGCGCTCAAGCACAGCACACCACAGGAGTTGAGCGAAAGCCTCAATGACCTGGTCAAGAACAACAAAGCACTTCAGGAGAAGGCCCGCGGTCTGTCGTTTTCCTACGACAAAACGTCGGGGGTGTTGACTATACTCGACACCAGGCAACGGGCACTCAGCACGCCTGTGGCTGTGGGAACCGGCGGAGCGGCGATCGGCGCTGATGTTTTCGCGGCAACCGACAAGGACAAACCAACCCCCACCGCCCCAGGAATCAAAGGTCGGATTGCCGACAATGGTCGCTACCAAGCGGTGTTGGAAAACCAGCTGAACCAGCATAAGGAGTTGCGGACCCAGGCTGGCAAAGCATTGGGCGACATCGAGACCGTTGACCCCTATGAGGCCATCACACGGCTGCAGCAACTGCAGAGCAGCTTGGAAACCAGCTATCGCGTGACCAGTGAGCTGCGCAAGCTCACTTTGGCGAATTACCTGTGACGGGGCGGGGCGGTGTCGCACGACCAGAGGAAACTCTGTGTCGGCACCACCCAATTTGGTGTAGTCTAACCAGAACGGCGCGCGGGCTTAAGCCCCGCATATGGGGAGATCGGCGATGGGCGCAGCTCTGATTGGCGCACTCTTTGGAAGCGCAACGGCAGCCGCTTCTCAGGATCCCGCCTATAGCAGCTACAAGCTGCTGCAAAAGACCCGGACAAACCTCGAGGAGCGCTGCTTCAAGGATCCCCAGCGCAAGCGCGACCTGGAGTACTTCCAAAGCAAAGCAACTTCGGTGAAATCACTCGACGATCTTTTCAAGGACCGCCGTCTGCTTCAATTCACCCTGGGGGCTTTCCAGCTGGAAGACCAGGTGGATATGAAGGGGTTTTTGAAGAAGATCATGACATCCGACCCATCAGACCCGACCTCCTTGGCCAATCGCATGAACGATGCGCGGTTCAAGCAGGTGAGCCAAGTTGTTCAAGGGTTGATCGCAGGCGATGGATTTTCCAGCAGCGATGTGGCTGCGATCACCGCTGGATGGAAGACCAATGAATTTGAGAAAAACCAGGGAGAACGGAACCCCGCATTGCGGGAAGCCCTGTACTTCACGCGAAGCGTGTCTGGTATCAAAAACGGTTATCAGATTTTGGCAAATGCCACCCTGTCAAAGGTTGCTCGAGGCGCACTCAATCTTCCAGACAGCTTCGCCGCACTGGATGTTGACCAACAAGCCCGGATCCTGAACTCCAAGCTGAAGTATGAGGATTTCTCCAATCCTGATTATGTCAACAAGTTCGTTGACCGCTACCTTGTGAACAGTGACATCCAAGCCATGAGCGCGACAAGCGGCGGCGCTGGATCGATCCTAAACCTTTTTGCATAAAGGGGGAGGCACGCTCGGCCCGGATCCGGTAAAAGCCACCAGACCCGGACATGTCTGACCCTCCAAGCCGGCTGCGACATGGCGCCAGTTTTGCTGAGAACGTCGCATTGTGCTGTGCCGGAGAGAGGTTGTTAGACAGACCCTAATCCTCGGCTTCAGCCTGTGGCGTGCCATCGGTCGACGGGAAGGGGGCACCGGCTTGCAACAGTCGTCGACACCGCTTGAGCGCTGGATAAAGCTGCCCCGCTTGAACGAGCTGTTCGACCTCCTCTATTTGTGCCATCAGATCAGGACGGCATGCCCGCACCGCTGCCACTGCATCGGCGATGCGCGCATGATCGATTGCGCCGCCATCCGGCGCAGCCAGCTGACACTGGATCGCAAAATATAAGCCCTTTTCCGCATTATCCACCAGCGACTCGGCAAGAAGCTCGCGCTCACGCAGAAATCGGGTCTGGCTGTGCAGAATGATCGTGGTCCAGCGATCGGCTGCACCGACAACAGCACCATTGATGAGCACACGCTCATTTGGTCGGAGAACGACTTTCAAGGGCATGGATTGGCTGGCTTCCTCAAAAAAATTTAGAGAGTCAGTGCTGAACTGTGAGCGTGATTTGATACCGTGACATCACCAGATGGCGCGATCTCGTGGCCACGCCCGTCGTCTCCATGGAAAAGAGGCCTGGGTTGAACCATGTGTGGACCGCCTGCCTGGTGCAAGAGGGAAATCTGTGCAGGGCTGAGTGAGAAGCATGCATCCATCACCTCTGGCCTGCCGGGGCAGCGGCTGGACCACACCTCCAAGTCTTGGGGGTGAGCCAGCATGCGGAGCTCCACTGGGTGCGGTAAGGCGTCCCGGAGCGGGTTCTCATGTGTTCAAGGCAAAGGCCAGCAGACACCCCGGCTGTCCTCTGGCCGTCTCGAAACGGCGGAAAGCAACCGCTTAATTGGTTGATCGATTGACACACACATCTGTCAAATTTTGGCCTTCAAAACCCGTCACGTCAGATAAGAATTTGTCCTTTAAAGCAACTTGCCGCTGGTTGCCGTCCCTGATAAGACCTGGCTTTGACAGCTTTCTCTTTGGTAACTTTTTTGAGAGCATCGATGAGCAGTTTGGCCAAAACCACTCGGAAGACGGAGATCGATGTTGCCAAATGCCTGGGGATTATCCTGGTGGTCATCGGGCACAATTCAGCTCCAATTTTTGACAAAGTCAATGTATATATCTACCATATGCCACTTTTCTTTTTCCTCAGTGGGATCGGACTGAATCCGGCATACACTCTGCGCCAAACGCTCATCGCGCACACCAAGAGCCTTCTGGTGTACGCGGCAGTGCTGACCTTGGTGTATTCTATCATCGGTTGGGCCATTCAGAGCGTCTATGGCATCCATCTCCTCCCACCAGCCGGGTTTTCGCTGCGCTACGCCACCACCCGGCTGCTGGTCGGAAATGGTCACGACGCTCTGCTTTTCCTGGTCGGTTGGTTTCTGATCGCCCTGTTTTTTGCCAGAAGCTTGGCTTTCCTCGTTATCAAACATCTGAGGCGTGTCCCTGGAGCATCCAGCACCGTGCTGTTGGTTGGCGTTGCGGGACTGCTCAGCTATCTTGGGATCGCCAAAACCGCGCCACGCTTCTTGGACACGCATAGCCCTTATCTTAACCTGCTCTCCCAAGTCCTGGTGGGGTGTGGGTTCATCATTCTTGGCTATGTGCTGTCGGCAAGCGCTTGGTTCTGGCGGTGGCTGCGCTCCCCGCTGGCAACGCTTGTTCTGATGGTACTCTTGTATGAAAGCGTCGTTGTCCTTGGGGTAAAACCGATGTCGATGGCATGGAGCGACTATCCATCCGGCTTCGGGCGCCACATGCTCACAGCTCTGCTCGGCAGCTTTGCGGTGTTGAGCACAGCCGCCATCATCGCCCAGACCAAGCACAGCGCCACCTTTGCGCTGGTTGGCACCCACAGCAAGACAGTGATGGCGCATCACCTGTTCGTCTTCACCTTGATCAATGTCGTGCTGATCCAAGCCGGCATCGTTCCTGCCGCCGATGTGACCATCTGGTACGCGTGGAAGGGCGCAACCATGTGGCCGGTCTATGTCGGTTTGGGTGTGGCCCTGCCGCTCGCCTGCCATCTTCTGCTGCACCACCTGCGAACAGCACGGCCAAGGTCCGATTTGACGGACCGGCTGCAGACCGCACCCTCATCCTTGAACCAAGAGGATGCCGTGGAACAGGGGTGACCGCGTAGCGTTTGCCGAGACTGGCGCCAGAACGCCCCCATAAGGCAAGTATGGCTCCCTTGCCTTGTTCCAGAACCGTGAACATCCAGCGGCGCTCACGAGAAGGTTTGTTCATGCCCAACCGCACCCCCGGCCATCTCCCCTGGACTGTGCTCAACAGCCGATCGCTGCTCAACGCTGATCCTTTTTTGACGGTGCGGGTGGAGACTGTGGGATTGCCTGATGGTCGTCTCATCACCGACTACTATCAGCTCGACATGCCGTCCTTCGCCTGCATCTTCGCCGAAACCCCGGACGGCCGCATCGTGACCTACCGCCAATATCGCCACGGCCCGCGCAAGGTCGGCCTGGTCTTTCCCGGTGGCCATTTGTCACCAGGAGAAGCTCCGCTCGATGCCGCTCGACGGGAGCTCAAGGAGGAGACCGGGATGGAAGCAGAGACCTGGACCGGGCTTGGAGCCTACATGGTCAACGCCAATCAAGGCGGCGCATGGTCTCATATGTTCCATGCCACCGGCTGCCGCCGCGTCACTGATCCAGTCTCCGATGATCTGGAGGACACTGAAATCCTGCTCCTAACCCGCACAGAGCTGCTGGAGGCCATTGGTCGCGGTGAAATACATCTGCTGACCCAAATCGCGTTGGTCAGCATGGTGTTGCAGACAGAGATTGCCCAGGCGCTCGCCCATCCCCACCCATGAACGACAGCGGTGCTCCCGCTCAAAACACGGCATGAGGTACAGGCGATGGCTCACGCGGCGATGAACAAGCGACAGGGTGGTCCCATGTGTGGTCGGAGCAAGTCAAGGTAGTTGTCGCCCGTATTATGCGGCCGCGCCGGTTTTTGCTCGGCGTAGGGAGCGGCTGTGATGGTGACCTCCCGCTCCGGATTGAGGGTGACGGCGTCGACGGGCGACCAGTCACGCGTCCTGCCGCTCCACCGGCTCGGGTTGCGCTTCTTGGCGCGCCGGGAGAGGTCGTGACGGGCGGCCAGGATCTCGCGGTCCAGGCCGGCGTGGCGCTGGGCGGGGGTGACGGACCGGATGCCGCCGTGGCGATGCTCGTCGTTGTCCCAGCCGACGAATCGCTTGGCCCAGGCGCGGGCCTCGTAGAGACCGGCGAAGCCGCGGGCGGGGTACTCGGGGGGCGGTACTTGGCGGTCTTGAACAGCGCCTCGACGACGGGAGTGTCGTCCGAGACCCGGGGCCGCGAGTACGAAGGCGCGATGCCGAGCCAGTGGAGCATGGCCAGCACGGTGATGGCCTTCAGGGTGGCGCCGTTGTCGTCGTGCAGCATTGGCCTGCTGGCCATCGCGTCCACGCCTTCGGCGAGCGCGGTGCGCCGGACCAGGCGGCGGCGTGGTCGGCCTCGTCGGTGTCGTGGACCTCCCAGCCGACGACCTTGCGGCTGTAGAGGTCGAGGATCAGGGAGAGGAAGAACCACCGGCCCTTGGTCTCGGCGGGCAGGACGGTCATGTCCCAGCACCACACCTCTCCCGGAGCGCGGGCGACGTGGGTGGTCGGCGGGCGGCTGGCCTGGGGCGCCTTGGCGCGGCCCCTGTGCCGGCTCTGGCCGTTCTCGCGCAGAACCCGGCGGAAGCTGGACTCGCTGGCCAGGGAAGTGCCCTCGTCGGCCAGCATGGGGACGATGCGCGCGGGCGGCAAAGCGGCGAAGCGCGGCTCGTTGGCCACCGCCAGGACACGGGCGCGCTCCTCGTCGCTGAGCGCATGTGCCGGCCGGGGCCGCTCGGCCAAAGGCCGGCGGTCGCCGGCCTCCAGGCCGTCCCCAGCCTCCCAGCGCTGGAGCGTGTGGACGGTGATGCCAGCGACCTCGCAGGCGGCGTGCAGGCGGGCGCCGGCCCGGTGGACCTCGTGGATGAGATGGGCGAGTTTGCATATTTCGGCGGAAAGCACCCAGCGGGAACGGCGGAAAGCGCCCGGGCAGAACGGTGAAAGCGCCCAGCCGTTTCGGTGAATTCGCCCACCCGTAGGGGTGGTGGTGTCGGGGTCCGAACCAGCCTTTGGCATCCCCATGATCTTTCCACGGCACAGGCCAAGGAGGATCGGGATGCCCCGAGCGAGGTCGGACATGCGGCGGATCAGAGAAGTCCTTCGTCTGCGGGATGAGTTTGGCGCCAGCCAACGGCAGATTGCCGATGCCTGCCGGCTGCCGCGCAGCACCGTGCGCGATTACCTGGATCGGCTACGGGCCTCCGGGCTGCGGTACGCGGATGTGCTGGGCTGGACGGACGTCGAGTTGGAAGAGCGGCTGTTCCCGCCTCCGGTCACGTCGGCGCGCCCGGTGCCCGAGTGGCGGCACATCAGCCATGAACTCAGCCGCCGTGGCGTAACGCTGCGGCTGCTGTGGGAGGAATACCTGGAGGTCCATCCCGGCGGCTATCGCTACACCCAATTCGTCCAGCACTTTCGGGCATGGCAGGGTGCCCATGCCGAGCCGCGTCTGCGCCGGGAGCATCGGCCGGGGGCGGCGATCGAGGTCGATTACGCCGGGATGACGCTGAGCGTCGGGCTCGGCGCCGAGGCGCGGCAGGCCCAGGTATTTGTCGCCTGTCTGCCGTATTCGGGCTACGTCTATGCCGAGGCGACCTGGACCCAGCAGGCCGAGGAGTGGCTGGCCTCCCACGTCCGGCTGTTCGAACATCTGGGCGGCGTGCCGGGCAAGCTGGTGCCGGACAATCTCAAGGTCGGCGTCAGCCACGCCTCCTTCTACGATCCGGCGATCAACCCGGCTTATCACGATCTCGCCCGGCACTACCGTACTGCCGTCTTGCCGGCCCGGGTGCGGCGCCCACGCGATAAGCCCAGCGCCGAGAACGGTGTGCAGCAGGTCGAGCGGCGGGTGCTGGCCCCGTTGCGCGATACGCCCTTCGCCACGTTGGACGCTGCCAACGCAGCCTTGCGCGACAAGCTGGCCGCCCTCAACGCCGCTCCCTTGAGCCGCAGGCCACAGGACACGCGCTCTGGCCTGTTCGCCACCGAGGAGAAGCCGACCCTGCGCCCCTTGCCGCCAGAACGCTTCGTGCCCGGCACCTGGGCTCGCCACAAGGTGCCGCCCGACTATCATCTCGCCCTCGACGGCGGCGTCTACTCCGTGCCCCACACGCTGATCGGCAAGACGGTCGACGTACACAGCACTGCCGGCGTGATCAGCGTCTTCCTGCGCGGCAAGCGGATGGCCTGCCATGTCCGGCGGCAGGATGGCGCCACCGTGACGCTGGACGCCCATCGCCCCGCCAACCACCGGGCCGTCGCCCGCTTCACCCCCGACGCCATCCAGGCCGACTTGGCCGCCATCGGCCCGGCCGCCGCGTTGCTGTTCGCGCGCATCTTGGCCGGCGCCGATCATCCCGAACAGGCGGTGCGGGCCGGGATCGGCCTGATCCGCCTGGCGGCCACCCATGGCACCGACCGGCTGGAGCAAGCCTGCCAAGCGGCGCTGGAGGCCAACGTCGGATCCTACCGCTACGTCCAGCGCTGGTTAGCGGCGCCCCCCGCCACGGCGGCGGACCCGGCCGGTGCCGGCGAGCACGCCAATCTGCGCGGCCCTTCCTACTATCACTGACGGAGACATGATGATGAAGCACGTCAACCACGAGCGGTTGCGCCAGCTGCGTCTGTACGGCATGGCCAAAGGGCTGGAGGCCCTGGAGCGCCTGCCCGACCGCGGCCAACTGGCCTTCGACGAGCAGTTGGGCACCTTGATCGAACGCGAGGCGGCGGAGCGGGCCAACACCGCGCTCGCCAGCCGACTGAAACGCGCCCGGCTGCGCCAGACTGCCTGCCTGGAGGACCTCGACCTGCGCACCCCGCGTGGGCTCGATCGCGGTATTGTGCGCGAGCTGGCCACCGGGCGTTGGGTAAAGGAGAACCGGCCGGTTCTGATCACCGGCCCGACCGGGATCGGCAAGACCTGGCTGGCCTGTGCACTCGGCAACCAGGCGGCGCGGGAAGGCCACAGCGTACTCTACACCCGGCTGACCCGCCTGCTGGACGATCTGGCCACCGCCCGCCTGGACGGTTCGCTCGCCCGGCTGCTGCGACGGATCGCCCGGCTCGATCTGCTGATCCTGGATGACTGGGCGATGACCGAGCTGACCGCGGCTCAGCGCCTAGACCTGATGGAGGTGATCGACGACCGCCACGACCGGGCCGCAACCATGCTGGCCACCCAAGTTCCCGTGGCCAACTGGCTTCGGCTCATCGGCGATGCCACCTACGCCGACGCCATCCTCGACCGCCTCGTGCACCGTGCCTACCGCATCGACCTGCATGGCGACTCCATGCGCCGCACCAAGGCCGATGCCGCCAGTGAAACCCCCGACACCTAAGGCCGGTGCTTGGCAACCAAACCTACAACCTTCATAACGTAAATCCAGGGTTCGGCCCCGGCACCCACCAGCTTTCAATTCGGGTGGGCGGTTTCGCCGAAACGGTGGGCGCTTTCAACCGAAACGCCTGGGCGAATTCGCCGAAATACGCAGGCGAGTTCGCGGCGATCCTAGAGGACGATCATTCGTCCTCGCCCGTGCCCAGGATCGCCGCGACTTTTTTTCTGAGCACCAGGAGCGCGGCGGTTTCGGCCAGGGCCTTGTCCTTGCGCCGGAGCTCGCGCTCGAGCTCCCGGACACGCTTGCGGTCGGCCTTGGTCTCGCCCGGGCTGGCGCGGGCCTCCTCGGGCCCGGCGAGCGCCTGGGTGGCGGCCCGGCCCCAGCGCGCCAGCTCTTCCGGATGGATGCCCTTTTCGCGGCACCAGGCGCCCGTCGACGCCTCGTCCAAAGCCGCCGTGGCGAGCACCGCGTCCAGGCGCGCGGCCGCCGTCCAGCCCCGATCCCGGGCGGGGGTGGCCAGCGCCTCGGCCCGCCAGCGCTCGAGCGTGGCCGCCGAGACACCCAGTTCCTGGCTCACCGTCGCCGGCGAGGCGCCTTCGGGCGGCAGCAGCCGGGCCACCGCACGGTCCTTGAAGGCTTGTCCGTATCTGCCCAACGGCTCTCTCCTCATCGCCCTCGGATTCATACAACCCTATTCGGGCGACAACCATCCTGACGCAGAGGGTCACCGTGTCCGCCATCACGGCTGAGACGGAGGCGTTACCGCTTGAAGCCATCCACCGAACGAACCCCGAGCCACGCCGACAAGAGGCTGTGAGAGCTACCGAAACATCAAACCATCGACAATCGTTACGCCGTCTCAATCATCAAATCTTCCATGTGCCGACGGGTGTAGTCAGCTAGAGCGTCGACGACGAACTGCTCCAATGGCATCTTCAGGATGGCGGCAGTGTTGATCGCTCCAATCAGTGTTGCTCTGGGCAGGCGTACACTCAGCACTGACATTACCTCGCCAACCTCGCTGCCGCCCTGGAAAACGGCATACGACGTGCTCATCTCGTCTTTGGTTGGTTCACTTGGCTTGACCATCGAATTGCCTTTTATTGATCCGTGGACAGGGCTTGAGACCCTATGGGCCAGAGGCGACATTGTGCCTTGGGCCACCACAGCATCGTCAATTCAGCGCATCACCGCACCGATAAAATTCCACTCACAGCCTTGCTGCCCTTTCGCAGAGATCAGCTGTGCATCGGCGTCCAAAACCGGCTCTTCCTCAGATTTGATACTGCTGGCGAATTTGTCCCGTTGCCTGTCGGTGCCAGGGCTAGCCGCAATACCGTGTCGTTAAACGTGCCCGCCTGTTGAAGGTCGCAGATCATGGTCTGCGGAGGGCGGTGTCATGGCGCGGACAGTGTCGGCGTTGCCGCGAGGGGTGCGGGTCAGCGATCATGTGACGCTCGGGGTGCTGACGACCACGGTGCCGGCGTCGCTGATCGATTCCGTCTTGGCTGATACTGAACGAGCAAGCGTGCGCCAGCGTTCGCTGCCGGCGCGGTTGGTTGTCTACTACGTCATGGCCTTGGCGCTGTACGGGCAAGCCTCCTACGGCGAGGTGCTGCGCTGCCTGCTGGAAGGCGTGCGCTGGCTGTGCCGGGGCGGCGATGCCCTCGCACTCGCCACCAAGTCCTCCATCACCAAGGCACGCCGCCGCCTTGGCGTGGCGCCGCTGGCCGAGTTGTACCGACGCGTCGCACGGCCGCTCGCCACACCGGGCCTACCCGGCGCCTTCTATCGCGGTCACCGCTTGGTCAGCCTGGACGGCACCACCCTCGAACTGCCGGACACGGCCGAGATCGACACGCGCTTTGGCCGGCCAGCGGCGTCGCGGGGCATGAGCGCCTATCCCCAACTGCGCCTTGTCAGGCGACATGAGAATCTCCCCCCTGGACGACATGAGGAAAGGGCCCCCCTTCGACATTGAGGGGTAGAGAATGGTCGAGGTCACGATACCGTTGAGTTCCTCCGAGACGACGGATCGGAGGGACGTGATGCTGGCCCCAGACGATGTGACGGCGATGATCCGGTTGCAGGCCCTGGGTTGGGGCACGAAGCGGATCGCCCGGGAGTTGGGGTGCGACCGCAAGACGGTGAAGCGTTACTTGCGTGGTGGTGGTTGGCACCCCTACCGGTCACCGCAGCGGCCTGGTCGGCTCGATGGCTTGACGGACTGGCTCGCCGAGCGCTTCCGGCGGCATCGGGGCAATGCCGACGTCGTCCGCCAGGAGTTGGCGGACGAGCATGGGGTCCAGGTATCGCTGCGCACCGTGGAACGCGCCGTTCAGGGATTGCGCCAGGATCTGGAGGCGGAGAGCCGAGCCACGGTGCGCTTCGAGACGGCGCCGGGGCAGCAGTTGCAGATCGACTTCGGCACCACCGCCGTGGAGATCGGCGGTGAGCGGATGCGGGTTCACCTGTTCGTCGCGACACTGGGCTACTCGCGCCGCAACTTCGTCACGGCGTTCCGTCACGAGCGGCAGTCTGCCTGGATCACCGGCCTGGAGGCCGCCTTCCGGCACTTTGGGGGCGTGCCGCACGAGGTGCTGATCGACAATCCCAAGACCCTGGTCACCCATCACGATCGGGAAACCCGGGAAGTGACCTTCAACGACCGCTTCCATGCCTTCGCCCGCTATTGGGGCTTTCGCCCGCGCGCCTGCGCGCCGTATCGGGCGCGCACCAAAGGCAAGGACGAGAACGGTGTCGGCTACGTCAAGAAGAACGCTGTCGCCGGGCGGCGCTTCGCCAGTTGGGAGGCGTTCGAAGGACACCTGGTGCACTGGATGCGCACCATCGCCGATGTCCGCGTTCACGGCACCACGGGCGACCGGCCGATCGACCGCTTCCAGGCCGCCGAAGCGGTCAGCTTGCGGCCGCTGAACGGGCGCCCGCCCTATCTCCAGGTGCGCGAGTTGCACCGCAAGGTCCAGAGCGATGGCACCGTCGGCATCGACACCAACCACTACAGCGTGCCCTGGCGACTGATCGGGCAGAGCGTCACGGTGGAAGTGAGCGACGGCACGGTTCGGGTCCTGCTGGCCGGAAGCGAGGTGGCGCGGCATGTTCAGGCGAGCGGGCGCCGACAACGTGTCATCGACGCCCGTCATCTCGACGGCGTGGTTGGCGTCCCGCCCGACCGCTCCGGAGCCGCGGCACCGCATACCACCGCGGCCGCCACGGCACCGCGCCACGATCCGGACCTGCTGCGGCCGCTGGCGGAGTACGAAGCGGTGATTGGAGGTGGCTGGTGAACGCCGATCCCGATGACCTGACGCGGATGCTGACACGTCTGAAGCTGACCGCGCTGCGCGACCAGATCGACAGCCTGCTCGACGAAGCAGCGCGGCGTGAGCTGAGCCTGCGCGAGGCTTTGGCCTTCCTGTGCGAGGCCGAGGTGGCACGCAAGGACGAGCGGCGCATCCAGATGGCCATGAGCATCGCCAAGTTCCCCTTCGTGCGCACGCTGGAGGGGTTTGAGTACGACGCCCAGCCCTCGCTCGATCCCAAACAGATCCGCGATCTGGCGACCGGCCGTTGGGTGGCCAACGGCGACGCGCTTTTGTTGCTCGGGCCGCCCGGCGTTGGCAAAACGCATTTGGCTGTCGGGCTTGGCCGCGAGGCCATCCGGCACGGCTACTCGGTGTTGTTCGTGTCGGCGGCGACGTTGCTGACGATGTTGACCAAAGCGCATGCCGATGGCCGGTTGGAGGAGCGGCTGGGGCACTTCGCCAAGCCCAAGCTGCTCATTGTGGACGAACTGGGCTACCTACCTCTGGAGACCAATGCGGCGCACCTGTTCTTTATGCTGGTGAGCCGCCGCTATGAACGCGGCAGTATTTTGGTAACCAGCAACCGCAATGTGAGCGAGTGGGGGAGCGTGTTCGGGGACCCCGTGGCCGCGACGGCGATCCTGGATCGCCTGCTTCACCACAGCCACGTTATCACCATCCGCGGCGACAGCTACCGGCTGCGCGAGAAGCGCCGCTCCGGCCTGATCAAGCCAACCCCGTTCGCCACCGACGCACAGAGTTCGGCATGACTGCGCCGACAACCCTTTCCAAGTCCGGCCGACCAGCGCCGCCAGCATCCAGGCTGGATGATCTCCTGCGGATCGGGCTCCCTCAAGCCAGGCCCTGCGGGCCTCCGCCGAAGGCGGCTGGGGGCTTGACCGAGCCCGCCCCGCAGGAGCCGTTGCTCACCATGGATTGCAAGCGGAAGTGACGCTGGACGAAAACCGGGGGCCCTTTCCTCGTGTCGCCAGGGGGCCCATTCCTGAAGTCGTTTGACACGCCTGTTGGCATTGGCGGAAACCGGCACCCATGCGATCTTCGCCGCCGCATTCGACGCCTACGCCGTGGCGGAGACGACGCTGGCCGGGCGTCTGCTCGATCGGCTCCAGCCGGGCATGCTGTGCTTGGCCGACCGAGGCTTCGTCGGCTTCGACCTATGGCAGGCGGCCTGCGCCACGAAAGCCGAGTTGCTGTGGCGACTGCGGGCCAATCAGGTGTTCGCCTGCGAGACGGCGCTGCCGGACGGCTCCTACTTGAGCCACCTGTATGTCTCGCCCGCGCATCGCCGCCGCCGGGAAGGAGGCGTGCTGGTTCGGGTCATCGACTACCAGCTCGACGGTGTGCCGGCGGCTGAGCCCGTATATCGGCTGATCACCACATTGCTTGATCCCGCCACCGCACCCGCCGGCGAGTTGGCCGCGCTGTACCATGAGCGCTGGGAGGCGGAAGTCCTCTTCGCCGAGATCAAGGTGACGCTGCCCGGCCGCCGGCTGATGCTGCGTTCGCGCCGAGCCGATCTGGTTGAGCAGGAAGTCTATGGGCTGCTGCTTGCCCACTTCGCGTTGCGCCACCTGATGGCGCAGGCCAGCCAAGCCCTCGGGGCCGCCGACGCACGCGATCCGGACACGCTCTCCTTCCTGCACACGGTGCGTGTGGTGCGCCGCCATCTGCCGCTACATGCGGCGTTCTCCCCCTCGGCGACGGCAGCGGATGCTGATGATGATCCTGGCTGAAATCCGGGCGGTGCCCGCAGAACGGAGCCGCGGGCGCCACAATCCGCGCGTGGTGAAACGCAAGATGAGCAACTTTCCCACCCGCAGCCGAGCCGCCGCGACGGACCATCGCCGCTGGAGCTACGAGGACCACATCCACATTCTACCGCCCACTGACCTGCAGCCGCCGGCTCCCCTTCCCAAAACGCCTGAACCAGTGTCCGCGGCCGAACTGCCAACCACCACGGCAGATCGCCATGCCGCGACACCAGACCGCCAGCATGTCAAGGCGTGGCGCGCCAGCAGCCTATCGCGAGCCGACTACTGCCGCCGGCATGCCCTCAATCCAAACACCTTCAATCGTTGGGTGGACTGCCAACGACCCAGCGTCCGGCCAAACTACCGCAAAGTTCAAGGCGCCCTTTAACGACACGGTATTGCCGCTAGCCGGGAAAATTCATGAGGGTTGGCGGGGGTAGTGGCATCTGTTGAGCGGCCATAGGATTTGGGTGCTGACGCCAACTCCTGCCGTTTCCGGAGCGCCCACCCGCCATGGTTGATCATACCCTGCCGCTGCCCGGCCCATCACCCGTTGCTGGAAAGCCGGTGATCGGGCGCTTTGATGGCGGCCGCTTGTCCTCCGATGGCGGGCTGCTGGTGCTGCGGGAGGTGGCGAAGCGGCTGGGGGTTGCCGATCGTCTGGCCGCCTGCATTGAGGACCCGCGCGATCCCACCCGCACCGTGCATTCGTTGGCCGACATCATTGGCTTCCGCCTGCTGGCGATCGCGGCGGGCTACGAGGACGCCAACGACGCCGGCAGCCTGCGCTCCGACCCGCTGTTCAAGATGGCCCTGGAGCGCCTGCCGTCGGAGCGCGACCTGTGCTCGCAAGCCACCATCTCGCGGCTGGAGAACCTGCCGGATACCCGGGCTCTGCTGCGCATGGGCCGAGCCATGGTCGATCTCTACTGCGCGTCCTTCCGCCAAGTGCCCAAGCGCATCGTGCTGGATATAGACGACACCTTCGACACGGTGCATGGCGGCCAGCAGTTGCGCCTGTTCTTGCACGCCGGGGCGTACTGGCTGCTGTGGAGCCTGCGCTCGCTGATGCCGAAGCGCTCCCGCTGGCGCTCGGTCCAGTTCGACACCTTGCGGCTGCGCTTGGTGAAGATCGCCGCGCGCATCGTCGAGATGAAGACCCAGATCAAGGTCCACCTGCCGACCAGCGCGCCTGATCAGGCGATCATCCACCTCGCCCTCGGGCGCCTGCCGCGGCTCATCTGCTGAGCACCGGAGCAGCGTGCCCCAGCCCTCACCCAATCCCGTCCACCACCAACTCCGCCACCGTCACGCCGCCGTCAGCGCGGCGGCCAACGACGCGCGCCTATGCAGCCCCACGTTGATCATCTCCACGCGGCAACCAGACCGCTCACCACCCTGGTGAATAAAGGCGGCTAGATATTGGGATCAACGGCTGTCGTCGGGCAGCGACCGTCAAACTGTAACATCCTCGCTGTAGCTTCCCGGCGCTCGCCCAAGAACAAGGCCGCTCCGCCCCGCCCTCCAGTGGTTCGACGGCGCGGCCCCGTGCCAGCCGCTTGCCCCAATGAGGGTTCGGGAGACATCCACTATGACCACCCTGTCCGTCCATCTGACTGAAACGTCGCGCCGTTCGGTGCTCCGTGCGCTTGCCGGGTTGCCTCTGCTGCCGGTCGCCGGTGTGGGCGCCGGCGAGCTGCTGTTCGCCTCGAGCGCCCAAGCGGCATCCGCCAAGGGGGCGCCGGTTGCCGTCGAGTTCGTCGGCATGGCCGCTCCCACCACCGCCGCAGCGCAAGCCAAGACCACGGTTGAGTCCAGCATGGTCGTGACCTGGGCTGACGGCTCCAAGCAAAGCTTCGCGCTCGGCTATCAGCCGCTGTTCATCACCGGCGACCAGGTCCCCGACGGCAAAGGCGGCACGATCCTGGCCGGCGGCTATACCGACATCAACGGCAAGCCGATCCTCGACCAGTCGATGGCGACTCCGGCGCCGTTCTTCTCCGACTGCCCGGACGGCTGCAACCTGCTGGCCCCGATCCCCGGCGCCAAGGTGGCGGGCGTGACCGGCAACACCCTGTTCGCCGTCGTCCAGTTCGAATACGCCACCCGCGATTCCAAGGACGCCTCGATGTACGGCAAGCTGCCGTCGCCGATCGCCGTCCTGACGCTGGACCAGAACAAGGAAACCGGTGCCTTGAAGCTGGTACAGTACCACAATGTCGACACCAGCCCGGCACACGGCCTGTGGATCACCTGCGGCGCCAGCCTGTCGCCCTGGAACACCCACCTGTCGAGCGAGGAGTACGAGCCGGACGCGGCGGCGCTCGACGACCAGTTCCGCGCCTACAGCAAGACCCTGTTCGGCGACGAGACCAAGGCCAACCCCTACCACTACGGCCACCTGCCGGAAGTGACGGTGAACGCCGACGGCACCGGCACCATCAAGAAGCACTATTGCCTGGGCCGCATCTCGCACGAGCTGGTGCAGGTGATGCCGGACGAGCGCACCGTGCTGATGGGTGACGACGCCACCAACGGCGGCCTGTTCATGTTCATCGCCGATCAGGCCAAGGACCTGTCCGCCGGCACCCTCTATGCCGCCAAGATGGAGCAGGAGGCCGGCAAGGACATCGACAAGGGCGGCGCCTTCGCCCTGAAATGGATCAAGCTGGGCCACGCCACCAGCGCCGAGATCGAGAAGCTGGCCGACAGCCTGAAGGCCGCCGACATCGTCGAGGTGAAGACGGAGGATCCGAAGGACCCGTCCTTCACCGCCATCCCCTTCAGCGGCAAGACCCAGTGGGTCAAGTTCAAGCCGGGCATGGAGAAGGCCGCCGCCTTCCTGGAGACCCACCGCTACGCCCCCACCGTCGGCGCCACGCTGGCCCTGACCAAGCTGGAAGGCGTGACCGTCAACGCCAAGGACAAGACCGCCTACATGGCCGTGTCCTACATCTACAAGACGATGAGCGACGGCAAGAACGGCATCAAGGTCGACAAGATCAACGCCGGCGCCGTCTATCAGCTGCCGATGACGGGCGGCCAGACCGACATGGCAGGATCCGCCATCGCCAGCGACTGGGTGCCGGTGCATTTCAGCGCTGTTCCGGCCCTGGTCGGCCGCGACCTGGCCACGCCGGACGCGCTGGGCAACACCGCCGACGCCGACCGGATCGCCAACCCCGACAACCTGAAATTCTCCGAGAAGCTGCGCACGCTGTTCATCGGTGAGGACAGCGGCAATCACGTCAACAACTTCCTGTGGGCCTACAACGTCGAGACCAAGACGCTGGCCCGCATCCTGTCCTGCCCGGCGGGTGCGGAATCGACCGGCCTGCAGGCGGTCGACGACGTCAACGGCTTCTCCTACATCATGAGCAACTTCCAGCACCCCGGCGACTGGGAGAAGGGGCTGCACGACAAGATGAAGGACAGCCTCGCCGGGCTGATCGACGACGCCTACCGCAACCGCCGCGCCGGCGGCGTCGGCTACATCCACGGGCTGCCCCAGGCAGTTTGATGGCCCAGTTCTCGCCGATGGTCGGCGCCGCACTGGCCCAGTCACTGGCTCAGTCACTGGCCCGATGGAACGCAGCTTTCACGAACGGCCTGCGGCTCTGGCACCAGAGCCATGACTGGCGGCTGTACCGCTTATGACGAAACAGGCCCCGGGACTTTCCGGGGCCTGTTTTCGGTCGCCTGCCGGACCCGGCCCCCCTCATCGAAAGAAGTAACACTACCGACAAATCGCATAGCGGCGTTTTTCTTGGAAGGGGTAATCACCAATCGACCTGGGACCAATCGGTGATCTTAACACCTCGTTAACTGGCCGGATGGCTCAATAAGCTCATCAGAACGGGCAGAAGCCTCCACCACGAATACTAAGGATCGCCGCCATGTCCAAGATTGATTGCGCCGTGAACGTCTTTGCCTCTGCTTCCCTTCACCTGGATGTGGTCGACGAATTCATCGCCATCACCCAGTCGAAGCTGAGCGGCACCACCAGCGATTTCGCCCGCGACAGCCTGACCGACCTGCTCTCCGGCCTGACCGACCAGCGCGAGTCCTACCGCGCCGTGCTCGCCGCCGCCCCGACTGCCAACGCCCTCGCCGCCTGACCCGACCGATCCAGTCCGCGCCGGCAGCTCCGCTCCCATCGCCCCCCTCTTCCGCGAAAGACCGCCATCATGACCGCCCCGATCGCCGCCCCGATTGCCCAGGACGTCCTCGCCGCCGCCACCCTGCATCTGGACGTGCTGGAGGAGTTCATCGCCGTCGTCCGCCGCCGGATGGCGTCGACCACCGACACCTTCGCCCGCGACAGCCTGACCGACCTGCTGCTGAACCTCACCGAACAGCGCGACGGCTACCAGGCCCTCGCCATGCCGGCCATCGTCGTCGCCTGACGGCGGCGTCACATCGCCCGGTCGCGGGCCGGGCAAGGCGCGATGGTCAGTGATCACTCCGTCGGCTAAAAGCCAACGGCTTCTCGGACAAGCTCCGCGGCACCTCGCCGGCTTGGCGTCCGAAGGCCTGATCCCGGCCTGACTCTGTTGTGCCCGAAGGCCCGGAACTCAACGACGTTGGCAGCGGCCACGTCGCGGTCTTCAACCAGACCGCAGTCCGGGCACCGATGCACGCGGTCGGCCAGGGTCTTTTCGACTCTCGCCCCACAGCACGGGCACTCTTGCGATGTTCCGCGCGGGTCGACTTTCACCATCAGCTTACCGGCTCTTTCAGCCTTGTAAGCGATGAGCGACATCAATTGCCCCCACGCGGCGTCCAACACGTCCTTGGCCAACATCGACCGAGCGAGACCTTGGATGTTCAATTCTTCGACGGCGATGCGATCGTATCTGGCGACGATGCTCGCGGCGAGTTTGTGTAGATAGTCGGCGCGGCGGTTTGCCACCCTCCGACTGTAAGCTGCCAAGCGCTCCTTCGCCTTTTTCCGGCGCTTGCTCCGCAGATTTGGCTTACGACTACGGGAGACGGCGCGCTGACGCTTACGGAGCCCCTTGGCGGCTGTCTTGGTCCATCTCGGCCGTTCGACCAGAGCGCCGTCCGACGTCGCCACCAGCGCCGATAGACCGGCATCAACGCCGACGGTCTCGGGGCCAACGACTGAATGCACATCCGGCACATCGAGCTGGAAAACGACAGACCACTTGCCGGCTTGGCGGGTGATGATCGCCGAGCCGCACGTCGCGTCCTTCGGCCAATCCCGATGCCATTTGACCTTCACGAGGCCGGAAACGCCGAGAATTGACAGCCGGTGTCCCGACTTCATCGTCAAGCCATCGCCAAACCGGAAGTCGGCCGCGTGGAAGCGGGCGGAGGCCTTAAACCGGGGGAACCCGGCCTTAGCGCCGCGCTTCACGCGACCAAAGAAGGCAGTGAAGGTCTTGTTGAGCCGACGCAATACTTGCTGCTCGGCGGAGAAGGAATAATTACCAAGCTCCGGCACTTCAGTGCGCAACAGCTTGAGTTCGTCGGCCTGCGTCTTATAGGTCAGCGACACCGCCCGGCGCCGGTAGGCCTCAATGCGCTGCTGTAGGCCGGCGTTGTAGAGCTGGCAAAACCAATACAGCATCTCACCCAGCGCCTCGTTTTGGCGCCGGTTGGGATACAGCCGGTATTTGTAGCTCAGCTTCATTTGCTACGAGCGTTCCTGTTTTGTGCCAGTGTATACGCAATCCATGCTGGCCGCAAGTCACCGAGCCGAATTCCCCTGCCAGCTGAAGCAAGCAGTCCCCTTCGGCCTCCATGATGGATCCGCTTCCGTCCTCCACCGAAGGACGCCTGCTTCTCGCGGCGTTCGTCGTCCTCCTGACCCTGATCAGCCTTTCTGTCCTGGGAGAGCGCACTCTGCCGCTGTTCGGCGACAACCGCGATCTTGTCGGACGGGTTTACAAGACGCTGTTCGTCGGGCTGGGCAGCGGCATGTTCAGCCTCGCGGCCCCGGCGCTGGTCATCGGTCTCATCGGCCGCCTGCGCATTCTCTTCACCCGGATCGAAGTTAAGGGCGCCATCGCCGACGCCATCCTGCGCGACCGCGCGCTGGATCAGGCGCAGACCGCCGGCTTCGTGCTGATGGCGCTGTTCGCCATCGCCGGCATCATCGCGGCGGCGCTGGTCTGGACCGGCGAACTCTGGCCGGGCGAACGTTGACCCTGCGCCGGGAGGCTCAGAAGGCCTTCAGCTTCTTCCACGCGAACACCACCATGCGGGCCAGCAGCCAGCCGTGGGTGAAGCGGGAGATCTGGGTCTCGCCATAGCTGCGGTCGGCGTAGCGCACCGGCACCTCGACGATCTTCAGGTTCTGCTTGGCGGCGCCGAAGATCAGGTCGAAATCGCCGAACGGGTCGAAATCGCCGAAGTAATGGCGGTTGGCGACGATGGTCTCGTAATCCTGGCGCCACAACACCTTGGTGCCGCACAGCGTGTCGGTGAAACGCTGGTTCAGCAGGAAGGAGAAGATGCGCGCAAAGGCCCGGTTGGCCAGGAAGTTCAGGAAGCGCATCGCCTCCGGCGCCATCGGATAAACGAGCCGGGTGCCGTTCACGAACTCGCCACGCCCCGACACCATCGCCTGATAGAATTTCCCCATCGTCTCCGGCGGCACCGTCAGGTCGGCGTCGAGGATGATGAGGATGTCGCCACGCGCCACAGCGAAGCCGGCGCGCACCGCGTCGCCCTTGCCCTTGCCGGGCTGCTTCATGACCTTGATGTCCCAGTCGGGATAGGCGTCGCGGACGCGCAAGCACTCCTCATAGGTGTTGTCCTGGCTGTTGCCCTCGACATAGATCACCTCGATGTCGGGGGCGAAGCGGGGCAGGCGGCGGATGGCGTTCTCGATGTTGCCGCGCTCGTTGCGGCAGGGGATCAGGACGGTGACCGAGGCCGGCTTGCCATCCACCGTCACCGCCTCGACGGTGGGCTGCGGCCGGGCGACGACATAATTGCGCACACACAGCCGGCGGATGCCCGGCAGGGGAGCGACATAGCGGTTGACCAGCGTGCCCAACCCGAACAGGCGCTTCGGGATCAGCTGGCGCCATTCGCGACGCACCGGCTCCCAGCCGGCCAGATCCAGCAGGTTGACGATGTCGCTGGTGGACAGCCAGTTCTGCTGGCCCTGCGGCATGCGCATCCCGAGCTTCTCCGCCGCCCACAGGATCGGCTCCCAGGCGCGGGAGTGATAGCTGACGATGATGCGGGTCTTGGAATTGGCGACCCGGCGCAGCAGGCGCAGCGTCTCCTCGATGTCGTCGAGGAAGCCGATGGTGCCCGACAGCAGGATGTGGCTGAACGGTCCCTCGATGGTGTCGATGGTCGCCGGATCCTCGGCATCGGCGGCGACCAGCTCCAGCTGCGGGTGGCGCGCCTTCGCCACGGCGATGGTCGCCGGGCTGAGGTCGATGCCAACGCCGCGCGCCGGCTTCAGGGCGGCCAGCGTGTCGCCGACGCCGCAGCCGATCTCCAACACCGTCGCCCCTTCCGGAATCAGGAAGCGCAGATAGGCGCGGTCGCCCTCGTGGAAGGCGCGGTTGCGCTCGGCCCAGCGGTCGCGCACCGGGGCCATGGCGTCGAACAGCTGGCAGATCCGCTGCTGGCGGGGGGAGAGGCTGCGCATCTCGGCGGCGGTGTCCGGCGTGGCGGCATCCATGGAAGCGCTCCGGGAAAGCGTCGGGGTCGGCTGGTCGGTCATCGGGAGAAATCCGTGGGAAAGGCGTCGGGGCCGCCAAGGGAGCCAGCAGAGGAGCCGGCAACCGGCTTTGCCGCGGTCTCGCTGCGCAGCAGCAGCCAGAACAGGCCGCCGGGCAGCGACAGGACGGCGATCGACAGCCCGATCAGCAGCGAAACCAGAAGGGCCGCGTCGGCATCGACGCCGAGCAGCGCGAAACCGGCCACCATCGCCCCCTCGCGCACGCCCCAGCCGCCGAGCGAGACGGGCAAGGCGGCGGCGACGATGGCGGCCGGCACGATGGCCAGCCCGTCCAGCCAGCCGAGCGGCAGGCCGATCGAGCGGGCAAACAGGATGGTGGCGGTGATGGTGGCGAGGTGGACGCCGATGCTGTGGCCCAGCGCCGCCCAGGCGGCCGGGTTGCCGGCCATGGCGCGCAGCTGCGCCACCGCCCCCCAGACGGTCCGCCCCAGCGCCCCGTCGCGCAGCCGTTTCGGGATCGGCAACCGGTCGCGCGGGATGCGCCCGGCCAGCAGCAGCAACCCCATCGCCACCGCCAGGGCCAGCGCCCCGGCCAGCACGGTGCCGGCGACGGCGGGCGGCGCCACCGCCGCCAGATGCGGCAGCCCGACCAGCCCGATCAGCACCACGCCCAGCAGCGCCATCAGCCGGTCGACCAGCAGGGCCACCATCACCGGGCCGGCCGGATGCCCGAGCCGCCAGGTGAACCAGCCGCGCAGCAGGTCGGCGCCGACGGATCCCGGCAGGATCTGACCGACGAAGCCGCTGGCCATCTGCAGGCGGAAGGCGGTCCAGCGGGTCAGGGAGAAGCCGGCAGCCCGGCCCACCGCCCGCCACCGCTGCGAGGCGAAGGGCAGGGTCAGCGCCTTCACAACGAAGCCGGCGGCGAACAGCCACGGATCGGCGGCCGACAGGCGCGTGGCAATGCCCGGCCAATCGGCCCCAGCGGCGAGCGCGCCTAAGACCGCGACTGTCACCGCCAGCTTGACCAGCAGCGGCCACCGCCGTCTGGCGCTGGTTGGCTGGCGCCCCGGAGGCGCCGTCAGCCCGTACGGCGCCTCTGAGGCTGGCTGCCGGGCAACTGGGTCAAGCAGAAGGTGAGACATCATCCCTGCACACAAGCCGGGCGCCCTGCCAGAGAACGCCAAACGCGCGTTGTACCGGCTTGCGTCAAGCTTGTCATCCATGTGAGCGGGCTCTCCTGGTGACAACTCCGCCGGTTAAAGCGCGGCGGCTTCTCGGACCAGCTAGGCGGCACCCCGCTGGCTTGGTGTCCGAAGGCCGTGTCCCGGCCCCGTGGCGTGGCTGGCCCGCTGCAGGATGACCGTGGCTGCCGCAACGTCGCGGTCCATCACGCAGCCGCAGAGGCAGCGGTGGACCCGGATGTCGAGCGTCTTGGCGACCACGGCCCCGCACTGCGGGCAGGTCTGGCTGGTGCCGCGCGGATCGACCGCTTCCACCCGAGTGCCGGCGCTTGCAGCCTTGTACTCGAGGAAGGAACGGAGCTGGCCCCAGGCGGCGTTGTGAACGGACTTGGCGAGCATTGAGCGGGCCAGTCGCTCGACGCTCAGGTCTTCGAGGGCGATGAAGGCGTAGCGGTCGACCAGCGAGCGGCTGAGCTTGTGCAGGACGTCACGGCGCTGGTTGGCGGTGCGGGCGCTGTGCCGGGCCAGTCGCTGCTTGGCCTTGCGCCGGCGCTGGCTGCCCCGTTTGCAGCGGGACAGCGCGCGCTGGAGACGGCGCTGCGTCTTGGCGGCGCGCTTGGTCCACGGCGGCGTCGGCACCACCTCGCCGTCCGAGGTGGCAACCAGAGATGTCAGACCAACATCGATGCCGACGGCGGCGCCGTCGCGCTCCGCCACCGCCACATCCGGCACGGTGACCTGGAAGCAGACGGACCAGTGTCCGGCAGACCGCGACAGAACGGCGGCGCCGAGCTTGGCGCCCGGCGGCAACGGCCGGTGCCACTTGACCTTGATGTCGCCGAAAAGGCCGGTGAGCCCGAGGCGCCCGCTCTTGCGCAGCGTCAGGCCATCGCCGACGCGGAACTCGGCGCTGTCGAAGCGAGCCTTGGCCTGGAAGCGCGGGAAGCCGGCCTTGCCTTTCGCCTTGAGGCGACGGAAGAAGGCCTGGAAGGCCTTGTCGAGGCGGCGCAGGACCTGCTGCTGGGCGGAGAAGCTGTAGCCGGCCAGGCGCTCATCGGCGGCGCGGACGGCCTTCAGTTCGCCGGCTTGGTCGGTGTAGCGCAAGGTCTTGCGCCGACGGCGGTAAGCTTCGATGCGTTGCTGCAGAGCGGCGTTGTAGAGGTCGCAGAACGCGCCCAGCATCGCTTCCATCCCGGCGACTTGTGCTTGGGTGGGATAGAGGCGGTATTTGTAGCTGAGCACGGACATGCGATGAGTTTACCTGTCGTTCCCGGTTCGTTCAACTCTCGATCTTCGGCCTGCGGCCGACCGGCTTTCCTCCGCCGCCTCAAGGCGGCGGTCCCCAGCCGGATCACCTGATGGGAGAACCCGCTCGCATGGACCTGTCCCGCCGCTCACCCGCTGGTCTGAACCCAGCTGGGGTCAAAGGCGTCGCGGCGCACGCCGGCCAGGGTGATGCCCTGGTCGGAGGTGAAGACGATGACCGCCTCGCCGGCGGCGTTGGCGCTGAGCGAGTAACCCTGGCCGGCAGCCAGCCGGATGCGGTCGCCCTCGGCAGCGGAGAAGTCGGTGATGACATCCTGGCCGCTGGCACCGGAGAAGACGAACAGGTCTCCTCCCGCACCGCCGCTTAGCGTGTCGTTACCGAGATCGCCCGACAGCCAGTCAGCGCCAAGATCACCGAACAGCCGGTCATCGCCCTGGCCGCCATAAAGCGTGTCATCATCGCGCCCGCCAAACAGCGTGTCTGAGCCACTGTTGCCGACCAGCTGGTCACGCCCGGCATTGCCGACCAGCCGGTCATTGCCGAGGTCGCCCATCAGCCAGTCATCGCCGTCGTCGCCATTCAGCCCATCATCGTCCCGCCCGCCATAGAGCCGGTCATTGCCGCGCCCCCCATAGAGCAGGTCGGCACCGGCATTGCCGTACAGGCTGTCATTGCCCACATTGCCGAACAGCTGGTCGGCGCCATCCCCACCAGCCCCCCAATCATCACCGCCCCCACACCAGACGGTCTCT
Source organism: Azospirillum sp. A1-3 (assembly GCF_023806445.1). Lineage (NCBI taxonomy): Bacteria > Pseudomonadati > Pseudomonadota > Alphaproteobacteria > Rhodospirillales > Azospirillaceae > Azospirillum > Azospirillum sp. A1-3. The sequence goes on along the minus strand of NZ_JAMSLU010000007.1, from coordinate 316,450 downwards.
TGTCCAGCGGCCCCTTGCAGGATGTCGACCGCATCGTTGCCCACGATCATGCTGGCGATTGGGGCCGCGGCGGTTGGGGTGCTGCGCAAGGTCGCAGTGGTGGCCCCGGTGGCAGCCACCATGCTGGTGCCGGTCGCCAAGGATGGCGAAACCGACACCAGCGGCACTGTTGCGCCCAGGTCAACCGAGGCGGCCACTGCCGTCGGCAGGGCGATTGCCGGCACCGTCAGGGGGGCAGTGCCCATCTGCGCCCAGTTGAGATCGTGCATGCCAAGAAGCGTCGCGGCAGAACCAAGCCGGTAGTCCCCGGCATCCGGGTTGACGAACACCCCGGATGCCGCCGTGTCGCCAGTGGTCAGCAGCCGGGTCCCCTGCACCAGATTGCCGGTGACGGTGTAGGAGCCTGGGGTCCAAAACTCCCAGTAATCCACACCGGTGGAGGAGGAGATGACGTTGCCGGTCACCCGGTTGTTGCTGAGCAGACCGATAGTCCCGGCGCTCGGCACCCATTCCAGCCGGATGAAGCGTTCGCGCGGGTTGGAGAGGGCGGCGAGATTGTTGGTGACGGTGTTGGAATCGCCGCCATGGATGAAGACGCTGGCCCAGCCGGTGTTCTGGATGAAGTTGTCCTGAACGGTGACGCCGTTGGCCATATCGTCCAGATAGATGCCAAAGCTCTTGTGGCGGTCAAGCCAGCCCGACCCGTCGGTCGCCAGCCCGCCAACGCTGCGGATGTCGTTGCCGCGGATGATCGTGCGGGTGTCAAGATTGGAGCGGCCCAGCATCTCGATGGCGCCGCCGTCGGCGGTCTCGGTCATCGTGTTGTAGAGGCGATTGTATTCCACCACCGTGTCGGTGTTGACGGTGGCGCCGTCCCAGTTCTTGATCGAGATGCCGTAACGCGGGCTGTTGCGGATGTCGTTGCCGGAGATCAGCGTGCCGCTGGTGCCGTAGAGCTGGATGCCAGCAACGTCCTTCAGCACCTCGCCGATGTCCGAGAGGCTGTTGGCACTGATCCGGTTGCCGTTGCTGCCGTAGGTGACCTTGATGCCGCCGGCCCCCAGATGCTCCAGCCGGTTGGCCTCGATCGCGTTGCCGGACGATCCGGTCAGCGTCATCGCAGTGCCAGCATTGACAAAGCGGTTGCCGGCGATGCTGTTGGCGGGCGCGTTGGTCAGCGTCAGGGCTGAGCCGTCCCAGCTGGTGTCGGCGAAGGTCAGCCCCTGGAGGGTGACGCCGCTCGCCCCGTTCAGCGCCAAGAGCGTGCCGAGCCGCGCCACCACCGCACCCTGGCTCAGCAGGATGCTGGGGTCCTGCGGCTTCACCACTAGCCGGCCGGTCTCGGCCTGCCAGGCGAATTCGCTGGCGTCGCGGATGAAGGCGTCGTCGTTCAACAGGCGATAGGTGCCGCCGCTGCGCAGGGGATACTTCACCCCCTGGGTGAAGCTGATGGTGCGGCTGCCGGCATCGGTGGAGGCGACGCCGACGATGGTGTCGGACAGCCGTTCGGTGTCGAAGGTCTGGACCATCGTGCCGGGCTGGACCCCGGCGGCCAGCACCGCCGCCATCGCCCCGTCACCGGCCGCGACGCGCAGGCTGGTCCTGCTGGCGCCGTCGCCCACCGCCTCCAGCACCGACCAGCCCGACTTGACGTCGCCGGCGTTCCAGTCGCCGGTCTGCGCCACCTTCTGCCGCACCCCACCGATGAAGAGGTCGAGGCCGGTGGCAAAGGTCGCCGCGGCATAGAGCCCGCCGCCGATGGCGGTGAAACCGCCGACCCGTTCGCCGCCGCTGAAGACCGGCGTCTCGCCCGGATAGGCCAGGATACGCACGCCGTTGTCGGCCCCGGTCAGCGTGACCGTGCGCGCCATGGCATAGGTGCCGCCACGGACATAGGTGTCGCGGATGCCGGTCGCCCGCATCGCGCCCTGCGCGCGTTCCAGCGTGGCGAAGGGGCCGTCCGTCCCGTCGGCATTGGGTGCCGCCAAACGCCCCGACCAGAAATCGTTGCCGTTGGTCGCGACGTAGAAAGCCTGCTGCGTGTCTGTCATTGCCGGATTGCCTTGCCGATATCGGGCAATCACACGGCATGGATACTTAATAAGGAGGTAGCCTCATCCTTTCGGATGCTCACTTTCGTTCGGAAAGCCGGTGTTCATTTTGTGACAAAAGCCCCAGCCATCGCAGTTGTCACTTGCCTATCTTCCGCGTTGTCTTGATCGTCTTCCGCTCAACCCGGTCGGCGCAGCTCGACTCACCGTTCCTCCCAGAATACTGTCTCGTCGCCATGGCTATCGGCTCCGTGTCGGCGACTGGCGGTTCGTCTACGATATCGAGGACGGGGTTCTGGTATTGATCGGGATCGAGATTGGAGCGAGAGGAGGCATCTATGACTAGACCGGCGCAGATCATCCGCGACGGCAATGGCAAAGCCGCCTTCGCCGTGTTGCCCATTGCTGAGTATGAGCGGCTGCTGGAGGCCGCCGACGAAGCCGCGGCGATCCAGGCATACGACGCCTATCGGAATGCCTCCCCCGAAACCTTCCCCGACGGGGTCGCGGCGCGGCTGCTGGAGGGAGAGCATCCGGTGAAGGTGTTCCGCGATCACCGCGGCCTGACGCAGACCCAGCTCGCCGAAGCCGCGGGCCTCAAGCAGTCCTATGTCTCGCAGATCGAAGTCGGGACGCGGAACGGCTCGGTGGACGCCCTGAAGCGCATCGCCCAGGCTCTGCGCATGGAGTTGGGCGATCTGACCTGACCCCCTCCTTATGCGCCGTCGCATAAGGGACGCATAAGAGGTGGCGCGCCCACCTAAAAGCGCCATTCACCTCCACCCAATTTGAAAAGTTGGGTGGAGGTGAATGGCGCCCGCACTCTTGGACAAATCCGGAACTGCTGGCCTCTTTCCCGCAGGGAACGGCGCAAGGTCACCCACCGTCTTTATCCCTCCAAGACCCAGTCGACGGCACTGGCTGATCTGCTGCGCCATCATCAACAGCTCTACAACGCCTGCCTGGAGCAACGGATCGACGCGTGGCGCCACGCCAAGCTGTCTGTGTCCTCTGCCGACCAGTGCGCTGACCTCACCACCCTGCGCCGCGAGTGCCCGGACTGGGCCGTTGCCAACTGCTCCTCGCAGCAGATCACCGTGCGCCGCTTGACCAAGGCCGTCCAAGCCTTCTTTCGGCGCGTCAAAGCGGGGCAGACCCCGGGTTTCCCGCGATTCAAGTCGCTCAAGCGCTTTTCCAGGCTTCGGCTTCACGGGGCACGGTGACGGTTGGTGCTTCACGCTCGGTGCGGATTGGCGGCACGGCAAGCTGCGCGTGCAGGGCGTCGGCCCCGTGACGGCACGCGGGCAGCCCCGCCAGGGCGGCACCATCAACTCCTGCGACCTGATGCACGAGGACGGCGGCTGGCACCTCTGGCTGACCCTGGACTGCCCGGTCATCCAGCGCCGCCATGGCGCGGCGTCCTGCGCCTTCGACTGGGGCAGCGAGACCGTCCTGACGCTGGCGGTGAAGACCGCGGACACCGACGCCGATGAGACCGTCGCAAACCCGCGCTGGTTCCAGACGGCGCGTGACCGCCTGGGCGATCTGGCCCGCAGCGTCAATCGCAAGACGCGTGGCTCCAATCGGCGCCGCAAGGCAACCAAAACGCTCGCCCGCGAGAAGCGGAGAATCGCCAACCGACGCAAGGACTGGCAGCACAAGACCTCGGCCGCAGTGATCGCCCGCTTCGGGGTGATCGCCGCCGAGACCCTGTCGATCCAGACCCTGACCCGCTCCGCTGCCGGCACGGTGGAAGAACCGGGGTCAAACGTGAAGCAGAAGTCCGGGCTGAACCGGGAGATCCTCGACACCGCTCCAGCCCAGTTCTATTCCATGGTGCGCCACAAAGCGGCAGATGCTGGTAGCCTGTTCCTGGAAGCGCCGACCCGCGCTCTCACGCCGTCGCAACGGTGTCCGTGCTGCTGGTCGGTGGGGAAGAAGGCCCTCGGCGAGCGCACGCACACCTGCTCAGCATGCGGGCATACGGCACCGCGCGATTTCACCTCAGCGCGTGTCGCTGTCTATTGGGCGTCCTGCGCTGGGCGAACGACACCTTGACCAACACCGGGCAGGACCTGTCCGAGGCGGCGGAACAGCCGCGAAACCGCTTCCAATCGCGAGAGTGGTGGCGGTAGTTCATAATCCGCCCCGTCCTTGTCATCCGAAGGCCACACCGCCAGCCGCCATACTCCACCCCGCATCTTCATCGACGGCAGCAGGACGGGGACCGACAGCATGGCGAACAGCACCTATACCGGCCGGGGCGAGACGGTCGTCGTCATCGACAGCGGCTGGTCGCCGACCTGGGAGACCGCCGCGCGCGTGGTCTATCAGCACGACTACGCCAACAACGATGCCGACGCGCGCAATCCCAGCGCCGACACCCATGGCGCCCTGGTGACCTCCAGCATCCTGTCGCAGGCGCCGGACCTCGGCATCATCGCGCTGAAGGTGATGCCGGACGCCTCCACCACCGCCTCGGGGTCGGCGATCGAGCAGGCGCTGCAATGGGTCGTGGCCCATGCGTCGGACTACAACATCGTCGGCGTCAACCTGTCGCTGGCCGGCGGCTCCGCCACGTCGGAGATCACGACCATCCTGTCGGACGAGTTGGCCAGCCTCGCCGCCAAGCGGGTGCTGGTGTCGGCCGCCGCCGGCAATGCCGGGCAGAACGGGACGGCGACCGATGTGTCCTATTTCGCCGCCGACCACAACACGATCTGCGTCAGCGCGTCGGGCGGCGACGGCACCATGCCGGGCTGGGCCCAGCGCAACCCGGGCATCACCGACCTCTGCGCCGACGGCACCGACATCCGGCTGACCGATCTGGCCGGGCGCACGCTGATGGGCAACGGCTCGTCCTTTGCCGCACCGGCGGTGACCGCCGCGGTGGCGCTTGCCCAGCAGGAGGCGATCGCGCTGCGCGGCAGCGCCTTGACCCAGGACGAGTTCCTGTCGCTGGCGCATCAGACCGGAACGCCGATCGCCGGCACCGGCTACACCGACCTGAACACCCAGGCACTGCTGGCGAAGATCGGTCAGCTCTATGGCACAACGGCGACGCCGACGCTGCCCGACACCGGCACCCCCGCCACCACCACCGCCGCCATCCTGGTCAATGCCAAGGGCACGCCGGCGGCCGGGGTGAACGCCCATTTCACCCTGCTGGTCGACGGCCATGCCGTCGGCGGTGCCACCGTCGGCACCGCGGCTAAGAGCTACGCCTTCACCGCCACTGTGTCGGCCGACAGCGCCCACAAAGTGCAGGTCCAGTACGACAATGACGGCTTCGCCGGCGGCCAGGACCGCAACCTGTTCGTCAACAGCGTCAGCGTGAATGGCCACAGCTATGCCGCCACCGACGCCGCGGCAACCTACGACAAGGGTGCGCTCGACGGACGCGACGTGGTCAAGGGCCAGAGCGGGATGTGGTGGAACGGCACGCTGGTGGTTGCCGCCGACAAAAGCCTGTTCACCGACCAGACGGCCGCGGCGGCCCAGGTCGCGGAGCTGCAGGCCAGCGAGGGGGTGTGGAGCCACGCCGTGACCAGCAGTGCGCGCGATCAGGCGATCACAACCACGGCCGATCCCCTGACGGCTTGGTCGCCAGACTTGGCCGCGACCGCCGAGACAGCGGGCCTCCATGACCTGCACGATGCCCATGGCCATGGTCTCGGCCCGCTCGGTGCACCCGCATTCCATGAGCTGGCGGCCTGACGGAGCGCCTGGACAAAAGGCCTGCCAGCGGCACTCCCGCTTGGCAGGCTGCGGCTCAACCGCGCCGGGGAGCGTCAGGCTTCAGGTAAAACACTGCCTGATCGCCCGCCCCGGCACGGTTGAGCCGCTCTGACTCCTGTTGCCATTGTTTGATCTGGGCAGGGGAGAAGATTGGCGCCCCGTTGCCCCATCGGAACGAGCCTTCGGCAAACAAGGGAATGTCCCGCCGATACTGCTCGCTTCCCCAAAACTGTATCTCATAGGAATCGTGCGCGACGCCGACCACCCGCAAGCCGGCTTGAGCCGCGAGGATCTCGATGCTCTTGCGGGTGAAGAGGTGGAGGTGACGCGGTGCATCGAGTTGTACCCAGTCCGCACCGTAGCGCCGCCACGCCTCGCAATCCGCCACCGGAATGCGCAGCACACAGGTGCCGGTGCGTGTCAGCCGCTGTGCCGCCGCCCGTAAGCTGGCCAAGGGATCGGGAACATGTTCGAAGGAGTGGTGGAACATGATGAGATCCCAACCACCCTCAACCTCGTCCAGGCTGCCGCGCTGCACCTTCAGGCCGTTGGCGTAACACAGGTCCTCCGGCAAGAAAGGATCGACCCCGTACCCGCGCCGCCAGCCGGCCAGCGACAGCAGATAGAGAAGCCGCCCGGCGCCACAGCCGACATCAAGGATGCGGCCACGGCGTGAGGGAAGGGCACGCCGAAGCGACCACAGCGGGCGCCGCATGTCAGCAAAGCGCACCCGCTTGGCCAGCAGGTCTGGCAAGCTCAGCAGCAGACGAGCGCGCAACCCATGGCGCCTCTTCTTCTCCTTACTGGCGAATTCTTGATCTAAATCACCGGAAATGCTGTAGTAATCTGGGCCATAATAATCTCCAAGGTTGTGGGGAATGGTTTCGATCTGCAGGCAGCCGCACCCAGCACACTCGACATAGTCGAAGCGATCGCGCCGACCGAACATCATCTCGCGGGCCGTGTGGCGGTGGTTGCCGTCGCGATGACCGCACACGCGGCAGGCCGCTGGTCCCACAGGCTGGGGAGCAAAATTCTGCGATGGAAACTCTTGCGACAACGGCCCTCGCATCCTCACCCAACACCAGCTCGATGGTTTCGCATCCAGCGATCAGCAGACGCGCCCCCGCAGGGGGGCATACCTCACACCAAGACTACTCCATCACCTTCAGCGCAGAGGACCGCCTCCTTCAGGTGGCGGGGGAATGCGTATCACGTTTGGCGCTTGACGCCAATCGTGAACAAAACTAGAACATTCCGCATGTCCTTCGTGTCCTCGCAGGAGTTCCGAGTCTACCCAAAGCAGCGTCAGGCCGACGGCCTCGACGCTCTGCTCGCTGACTTCTGCGGCCTCTACAATGCCGCCCTCCAGCAGCGCGAGGAAGCCTGGAAACGCCGGCGCGTTTCCCTCTCCTACGAGGATCAGGCCAACGAACTGCCGGCCCTGCGCGCCGCCATGCCCGATCTGGCGCGCTGGTCCTACACCGCCCAACAGCAACTCCTGCGCCGCGTCAACAAAGCCTACCAAGCATTCTTTCGCCGCGTGAGACGCGGCGAAAAGCCCGGCTTTCCACGCTACAAGGCGCGCTCCTGGTTTTCCTCAGCCGAGTTCCGGTTCGGCGACGGTTTGACGCTGCGCACCGACAAGAAGACCGGCCGCACACGCCTTCGCATCGCCGGCATCGACGGCGGGATGCGGCTGTTCGTGCACCGGCCGCTGCGCGGCAAGCCGGTAACCGCGGTGCTCACGCGCCGTGTCGATGGTTGGTTCCTCATCGTCCAGTGCCGGCACGACGGCGACGTCGGCCCGCAGCCTCTCCTGCCCGACCTCGGCGTGGACCTTGGCTTCATCGACCTGGTGACCACGTCGGACGGTCTGACGGTGCCGCGGGAGCGGTGCTGGGCCGAGGAGCAGCCGGCCGTGGCGGCGCACCAGCGCGCGATGGCCCGGCGGCGCCGACCGGGCAAGAAACACTCGCAGCGTTACCGGAAGGCAGCGCGGCTTGCGGCCAAAGCGCAGCGCCGGGTGGCGCGCCGCCGCAAGGACCGCCTGCACAAGACCAGCCGCCTGGTGGTCAATCTGGCTGGTCGCCTCGGTCACGAGGCGTTGACCGTGACAGGACTGTGCCGCGGCATGCTGGCACGCAGCGCGCATGACGTGGCTCTGGGAACGCTGATCGCGATGGTCACTGACAAGGCAGCGTGGGCCGGTAAGGTGACGATCCCGGTTGATCCGAGCGGCACCTCGCAGACCTGCCCCGTCTGCGATGGTCGTGTGGAGAAGGCGCTGAGTGAGCGCGAACACCGCTGTCTGCAGTGCGGGTACACGGCCCACCGGGACGTGGCCGCGGCGCAGGTGGTGGAGTATCGCGCCTTTGGAACCCGGCCCGGACAGGGCCTGCAGCACGCGGCCTAGGCCGCGCGCTGCGAAGCCTCCGTCTTCAGGCAGAGGAGGATGTCACGAGCTGCGGCCAGTGCTCCAGCCAACCGCGGCGCTCCTGTGTGCAATGCCGGGCGAGACCAGACACGGGGGACCACCCTGTCGCTTGCTCATCGCCGCGCGAGCCCTCGCCTGGACCCCAGCGCCCGTGTTTCGAACGGGGGCTTGTGGCTGCGGCTTCATCGCCGTGCGCGATGAGGCGGCTGCCCTGGGGGGGCTGACCGCTGGGCTCAGGCCAAAGGGTCGGAACCGGGCCCGGGGCGCCAGCCCTGCCCCAGCCAGAGCCACTGAGGGCTTGGTTGGGATCGTTCATCTCACAAACCTTGCCCGTTACCGTTCGTGCATCGCCTCCTGGGTGCTGCGTGACAGCGGCGAGAGCAGGTAATCGGCAATGCGGCGGTTGCCGGTCTTGATCTCGGCACTCACCGTCATGCCAGGCTGCAGCCGCGTCGGCTTGCCGTCAACGTCCAGGCTGTCACGGTCGAGCGCAATGCGCGCGACATAGACCGAGCCGCCGTCACCGGCCTTCGGCCCTTCCTTGTCCTGCTCCTTGCCCCCCTGCTGCTGCACGGCATCGCCCGACAACGCGGCGACGCGGCCGGGGATCAGGCCGTATTTGGTAAAGGAAAAAGCCTCCACCTTCACCTCGGCCACTTGGCCCTCCTGGACAAAGCCAATGTCCTTGTTGGGGATGAAGGCCTCGACCTCGAGCCGGCTGTCCTCCGGCACGATGACCATCAGCGGCTGGGCGGTGGTGACGACCCCCCCCACGGTATGGACGGCGAGCTGCTGGATATAGCCATCGACTGGAGCCGCAAGCCGCAGCAAGCCGAGACGCTGTTCGGCCTTGGCCAGGTCCTGTTCCAGCGACGCCGCCTTGCGCTCGGCCTCGGCCAGTCCGGTGTAGAGGGTGCGGTGGAACTCCGCCTCGGTCTGGCGACGCTGTTCGGCGTTGGCAGCGATCGCAGCGTCGGCCTCGGTCAGCTTGATTTTCTGAACCAACAGCTCCTGCTCTTGACCGACCAAATCCTCCTGGAGCTGGAGATACTGGAAGCGCGAGGAGGTGCCGCGCTGCGACAGCTCGTGCAGCGCCTCGGCCCGCTCGCGGATCAACGGCAAGGTCGCGGTCAGTTTGGCGATGGTCTGCGCCACGGTGGCACGGTCGGCAATGCGCCGGGCCTGCTCGCGGTCGAGCGCCGCCAGCTTGGCGCGTTGCTCGGCAATCTGGCTGGCCAGCAGCTGACGCTGCATCCGCACTAGAGTGGGCGCCAGCCCCGCCGGCGCGGCGAAGGCGGCCCCAGGATCGGCGGCATCGGCCCGGCCGTCGACGACCTCGAGGGCGGCGCGCAGCCGCGCGGCCTCGGCGCGGGCGGCCGACAAATCGGAGGTGATGCGGTCGCGGTCGGCGGCGGCCTCGGTCGGATCGAGCTCGATCAGCGTCTGGCCGGCCTTGACCAGCTGGCCGTCCTCCACCCGGATGGCCCGGACGACCCCGGGCTCCATCGGCTGAATGGTCTTGGTGCGGCCGCTCGGCACCACACGCCCCTTGGCCACCGCCACCACATCGACATGACCGAACCAGGCCCAGGTGCAGGCGGCGGCGAAGGCAACCATGATGACGGCGCTGAACAGGCGGATGGTCGGCGAGGGCGGTCGCTCCAAGATCTCCAGCGCGTCGGGCAGGAAATCCATCTCGTCGCGGCGCCGGCGCACCGGACGGGGCGGGCGGGGCAGGGAAGGAGGACCCGGCGGCGCGCCAGGCGTGTTGGCCGGGATGGGGGTGGTCGGCCCCTGCGCACCGGGCTGCGCCGGCTTGGCGGTGGGCGTGGTCATCACCGCGGCGGTGGCTTTGCTCATGGCGTTTCCCTCCTTCAGCCGGCGGCCCGTTCGATCACGCCATCCCCGGACAGGGCAGCGGGCAGGGCGCCGCCACCCGGCATCTGCCCCATCTGGCCACGGAACAGGGTGGCGTAGCGGCCGCCGCGGCGCAGCAGCTCGTCGGGCGCGCCGTCCTCGACGATGCGGCCCCGCTCGATGGTGACGATGCGGTCGGCAATGGCCACGGTGGACAGGCGGTGGGCGATGATCAGCACGGTACGGCCGGCGCAGATGCGGCGCATGTTGGCCTGGATGACCCGTTCGGACTCATGGTCCAGCGCCGAGGTCGCCTCGTCGAAGATCAAGATGCGCGGGTTGGTGACCAGGGCCCGGGCAATGGCGATGCGTTGGCGCTGCCCGCCCGACAGGCTGGCGCCGCGTTCGCCCACCACCGTGTCGTAGCCATCGGGCAGCTCGACGATGAAGTCGTGGGCGCCGGCCAGCTTGGCCGCGGCAACGACACGGGCCATGTCCATGGTCGGGTCGCTCAGCGCAATGTTCTCGCGGATGCTGCCGGAGAACAGGACATTGTCTTGCAGCACCACGCCGATCTGCCGGCGCAGCCACACCGCGTCGGCGGTGGACAAATCGGTGCCGTCGACCATCACCCGCCCGCGCTCGGGCACATGGAAGCGCTGCAAAAGCTTGGCCAGCGTGCTCTTCCCCGAACCCGAGGTGCCGACGATGCCAACCACCTGACCGGCGGGAATGTGCAGTGACACCTCGCTCAGTGTCTCCGGCCCATCAGGGCGGTACCGGAAGGTGACATGGTCAAAGCTCACATCGCCCTTGATCGCCGGCATGGCGGCACGGCCGGGGCTCTGCAGCGGCTCAGGGGCGGTGTTCAGAATATCACCGATGCGGTGCATCGACAGCCGCACCTGCTGGAAATCCTGCCAGAGTTGGGCGATGCGCAGCACCGGCTGGACGACACGCCCGGCCAGCATGTTGAAAGCCACCAGCTCGCCCACCGACAGACCGCCCTCGATCACCAGCCGCGCTCCCAACCACAGCACCAGCATGGTGGAGAATTTGGAAACGAACTGCACCGACTGGCTGGCGATGGTGTTGAGGGTGCCGGCGCGAAAACCGGCGCGGACATAGCCGGAGAGCTGGTCCTCCCAGCGGCGCTGCATGCGCGGCTCGACCGCCATGGCCTTGACCGTCTCAATGCTCGACACCGTCTCGACGAGGAAGCTGTGGTTCTCCGCGCCACGGGCGAACTTCTCATCCAGCCGGCGGCGCAGGATCGGTGTTGCCGCCAGGCTGATGGCGACATAGACCGGGAAGCTGGCGGCGACCACTGCCGTCAGCAGCGGGCTGTACAGCAGCATCACCCCCAAAAAGACCACGGTGAACACCAAGTCCAGCACCAACGTAACGGTGGAACTGGTCATGAAGTTGCGGATCGTCTCCAGCTCGCGCACCCGGGCCACGCTGTCGCCGACCCGACGCGTGGCGAAATACCCCATGGGAAGCGACAGCAGGCGCTTGTACAATCTTGCCCCCAGCTCGACATCGAGCCGGTTGGCGGTGTGGGCGAAAGTGTAGGTGCGCAAGGCCCCCAGCACCGCCTCGAACAGGATCACCGCCATCATCCCAACCATCAGCACATCAAGCGTGCCGAGGCTGCGGTGCACCACCACCTTGTCGACCACCACCTGGAAGAACAAGGGGGTGACCAGAGCAAACAGCTGGAGGAACAAGGAGGCGGCCAGCACCTCACCAAGAATGCCGCGGTACTTCCAGGCGATGGCGCCGAACCAGCGGGCATCAAAGCGCGGCTGGCCCATGCCGAAGCTGCCTTTGCGCCCCAGACAGAGCAGCCGGCCGTCCCACAAAGGCTCGAAGCCGGCGCGGTCGAGAATGCGGGTCTGGTTGGCCGCTGCATCATGGACCAGCACGCGGCCGCTGCCAGCCTTGACCAACACCAAGACGCCGCCATCGGGGCCGGGGACCAGCGCCGGCAGCGGTGTGCGCTCCAGCCGCTCCCATGTGGTCTTCACCACCCGCGCCTTGGCTCCCAGCCCCTGCGCCTGGCGGACCAAGCCGGTGATATCGGGCAGATCGCCGCCGCAGGCATGGTGGAGGCTGCTGTAATCGGCCGGAATGCCAAGGATGCGCAAGGCCGCCACCAGGGCGGCGAGCCCGGAGTGCGGACGTGCGGCGGGAGCCTCACCAGCAAGAGGCGAGGGGGGGCTGGCCACACCGCTGTTCAGGTGAGCAGACCTTTCCCCCGCGGCCTCGGCTGGCGTGCCGTCTCGCATCTGTTCCATGAGACTTTCCAGTTCCAAAACTTTAACGAGAGGCACCCAAAGGACTGCCCGTACCCCAAGATGTGCCTTGGGCCAGGGTGAAACCACCCAAACGATGGGGTACTCCGTCGCGGCGGACAGCAGTGATCAGTGGGAGAGGACTGGATCATGATGCTTGCTTTTTCTGGACCCTACGACGCTCTAGGGAGTAGGGAGTCGGGAGGCGCCCCGTCCCGCGTCGGACCGGTCAGACCCGCGGCACGCCGAGGCCCCTCCTTGTGAACCAGGATGGTGCGCTTTGTCTTTCCCGCTCTCTCAGCTCCTGCGCCTTGCGGTTTTGCTGCTGATGCCGCTGTGGCTGTCGCTGACGGTGGACAGCCTGGGCTTGGTGCAATCCTTTCCGACGACAATCTCCAGCTGGCGACGGGCGTCCACAGACCCCAGCAGCGCAACTCTGGTGCCGCCATCGGGATGGCGCGAGAGCCGCTATCTGGCTGCCAATCCGGATGTCGCTGCCGCGGTGCGCGACGGACAGATCGCCAACGGCTATACCCATTACGTCCAGTTTGGCCGTGCTGAAGGGCGCAACATCGGCTTGCCGCCGGCTGGGTTTGCCGCCCCCGTTGCCCCGCCCTCCTCACCGCCGGTGCCGGCCCTTGCCGCCCTGCCGACACCGACCGCTCCCGCGCCAGGCGAGGCGCACCCCAAGGCGCAGACTGACCCCTCTCGCGAGAGCACCCCGCCCGCCCGTAAGCCCACGGTTCCGCCGCAAGCAGCGGCCCCACAGCCTGCACCGGAGCCTGTTGGCGAGTTGCCGGCGGTGAAGCCGACACCGCCTCCAGCCGATCCACCCGCCGCTGCGCGAAACGGATCAGCTGGCGGCGGACAGGTTTTCCGGATCCGCACCGCTCACAGCGACAGCGGGGTGCGGGTCGTGCTGGACATCGATCAGCCATTGCAGATCAACGCACTCCGGTCGCGCGCCGACGGACAGCTGATGGTGCCGCTGGTTGGCACACGCTGGCTGGCGGCACCGGCAGGCCCGCTGTTTCCCAGCGCCGTAACCTACCGCATCGAGCGCAAGGGAGAGGATATCCAGCTGCTGTTCAGTGCGGCCGGCGCCAAGAAAACCGTACAGCTTGCCGGCTCCTCCATTTTGCCGCCCGACAAGGAGCGCGGCCACAGGCTGGTGCTCGACCTGGTCCTGCAGCCGGCCACCAAAGCCCGTGAGTGATCCCTCGGTCGGCGGAAAGGCGCAACCGGCACCGCTCTTCACACGAGCCCCCGCTGGCCCTGGAGGGATAGCGGGGGTTTGGCGCAACTTTGGAGTGGCCAAGTTCGGCGGCCTCCATGCCCCCATCCACGCGGCGGCCTGCATCTGACCGGCCAGCGGAAGGGCACAGGCAATGGCAGGCTCCGATCCGCTGCTGCAGAGCAGCGCTGGAGAGACCGCTGACCCAGCCAGCCTCTCTCCCGACAGCTTGTCTTGCCGCTGTCTTGCTGCCGGTTGCCGCAGATGCGCGGTCGGCGCTTGGCAGGATCTCGATGTATTCAATTCTGCCAAGGTCCGGCCGAACTGCGTCATGCCCTGGCCGCCCTTCGCCTCGCGCTGGGAGACCCGGAACACCGAGTCTTTGTCCGAGTAGAAAGCCTGCGGCCGGCCATGGGCGTTCAGATTCAGATATTCCTCCAGCGCCTCGAAGTAGGAAAAGGCGCTCTCCGACCGGCGAAGCGAAACTGCATCAACCGGCCCATTGGATCGTCGATGAACACCACAATCGTGCAGAGATGGTTGCGATCCTCAGCGCATGTTCTGGATACGGCGGCACTCGGGAAAATCGATCTGCGAACAATGCTCACCCATCGACGCTCACGACCCGTAAAGCCCTATGATTACAAGAAAGTTGCACTTCAGAATAGAACCTACCCCGCCTACACACCAAAAACACATAAGAACGCTTATGGAAATTTGACCTGTGTGCCCTGCCTCTGCGTCATACACGACCAGTCAGCCATCTATAGCCCGACCAGCCAGGAAACAGAGAACTCGGCGGCCGTTCGGCCCACCAGCGTGATGCTGTCGCCGTTCAGGAAATCAATCACCATACCCTCGGCACCGGCGTCCCGCACCACATGGGCGCGCCCGCTCACCCCAGCCAACCGATCGCCGGTAGTGGCATCAAAGTCCAGCACTGTGTCGGAACCATCATCAGTCTGGAAACGGAACAGGTCGGCGCCTACGCCACCAGTCAGCGTGTCTGCTCCCAAATTGCCGGACAGGATGTCCGCCCCCAGATCGCCGAACAGCTGGTCATTGTCGCGACCGCCATAGAGCTGATCATCATCGGCCCCGCCATAAAGCGTGTCATTGCCGGCATTGCCATACAGCGCATCAACCCCATGGTTGCCGGACAGCAAATCATTTCCAATATCGCCATTCAGCGCGTCGCTGCCATCCCCGCCGTTCACGACGTCACTGTCCAACCCACCAAACACTGTGTCGCTGGCGTCGTCGCCAAACAGCGTGTCCTCCCCCTGGTTGCCATAGAGCAGGTCTTGGTTGGCCCCGCCGCGCAGGCTGTCACGCCCCACACCACCAGTGACCGTGTCGTTGCCGCCGCCGCCATCAAGGCCGTTGGCCGCACCATTGCCGATGAGAGCATCATTGCCGGTGCCGCCTCGGGCATTTTCGATCACGACCCCATAGGCGATCGCAATGTTTTGTCGGGCCGCCTCGCCATTGCTTGTGACGCCAACCGAACTGAAGCTCCCGGCGGTCAGATTGATCGTCACCCCCAGCAGCTGGTTGGTGGCGTCAATGCTGTCGATGCCACCAGCGTCCCAAATGGTCTGCAGCTCTTCTGTGGACGCGCTGAACTGATAGCTGTCGTCGCCGGTCCGATAGCTGGTGTTGGAACCGTACAGGTACTGCATCGCTGCGATGTCGTAGAGCATCGGCCCGGCCGGATAGATCGTGGCCGAGGGCGGATCGTTGTAGGACATCACGGTGTATTGGTTGGTGTCGGTGCTGGCAGGCAAGGTCATCCCGTCCTCAAATGGGTGCTTCAAGCCCAGTGCGTGACCGATCTCATGCACCAGCACCATATAGCCGAATCCGCCGGACTCAGGAGATTGGATGGCGGAAGTGTTGGGATTGAGCCAGATGTCACCACCGGCTCCACCTTGGCTGTAGGGATAGTAGGCATAGCCTGAATTGCTTGAAGGCACCGCAGTGCTGAAAGCCACCCGGATATCGCCCACCTGCGTGGGCGCATCGGCCACCGGCACGAAGCTGATGTCAGCGACAGCTGCCCAGCTTTGCAGGGCCCGGACAAAAGCACTCTGTTGCGTCGTGTTGAGCGGGATCAGCCGGTTGCTCCAAGGCTCGCCGATGCCCGAAGTTGGGCCGTAGCCGCCGCTGCCGATTGGTGCTGTGGACCAGCTGCTGCCATAACCAGGAAAGCTGTAGCTCAAGGTCAGGCCGGTCCCCACCGCCTCCCCCCACTTGGTGTCACCGAGCAACGCATTGATGAAGGGCTGGGGTGCGCTGGTGACGGCAGAAATCTGTTCGCTGCTGGTCGGGGTCGCCATTCGCTCCTGCCTTCTTCCTTCAGACGTCGCGCACCGTTCATGCCCGGTACAGGGAGTTCAATCAAAGAACATTGGGTGATGATTGTCGAGATTCTAGCAGCACGCCAACAGCAGGGACAAGGCCACTCAACCCCTTACCGTGTCTGATTAAGCCACCACAGTGAGGAGCGATCTGGTCCTCCTTCCAGTGTTGCCCCAGAAATTGGACAGCACTGCTCCGGCGTCAGGATGGTCTTTCCCAAGACACCAAGCCGGGCTGTGGCAATCTAGAAAAACATGCAGTTTGGCCGTGAGCTCAGGTGTCCCACCGCAGCTGTGCTGCCATCGGACGCCGATCTCACAGCCGCACAGCCGCACAGCCGAAGGCCAAGAAGATATCTACCCAACTACCCTTTTGGGTAAATGATCCTGTCAGGACACATCTCCCTCCCCCGCCTCTGCTCTGCACTCGTGTTCCGTTTCCTGCAAACTGATGTTTGGAAAGCGCAACCGAACCCGCAGGCCCGGGCTGTTGTCCTCCATCACCAAACGGGCACCATGCAGCCTGACCACGGCATCCACCAGAGCAAGTCCCAGGCCGTTGCCCGGTGTGCTGCGGCTCCAGTCGAGGCGAATGAAGCGGCCGAGCACGCGCTCATGCTCTTCTATGGGAATGCCGATGCCGCTGTCAGCGACAACCACGTCGGTGGTACCGGGCTCTTGCCCCGACGCCACAGTGACATCGATGCGCCCGCCATCAGGTGTGTATTTGACGGCATTATCGACCAGATTGGCGAGGGCCTGAGCCAGCAGCTGCTCATGCCCGCGCACCACCGCCGGAACCGTGATGCGCACGGTCAAGGCAATGTGCTTTTCCTCGGCGACCGGCTCATAGAGCTCCACCACCCGCCTCAGCACCGGGGGCAACGCCACATCGGTCAGTGGCATCTGCTGGTAACCAGCTTGCGCCTTGGCGATGCTGAGCAGCGCACCGAACATGTCGAGCAGCCGGTCAGCTTCGGCGATCGCCTCCTGGATCAGATCGCGCACCGGCCCCTCCTCGCCGGCTTCGCTGAGAGCCAACTCCAGCTGGCCACGCAGCCGGTTGAGCGGTGTGCGCAGGTCATGGGCGATGTCCTCGCTGAGATCGCGCAAGCCGGCCATCAGCCCCTCGATTTGCTCCAGCATGTCGTTGAGGTTGGCCGCCAGCCGGTCAAGCTCATCGTCGTTGGGCGAGCGTGGAATGCGGGCGTGCAGATGTCCGTCGATGATGGTGCGCGTGGTGCGGTTGATCACCTCCAGCCGGCGGGTGACATGCCGGCTGACCAGCCAGCCGCCAAAGCCCGAGATTGCCAGCAGGACGGTAAAGCTCCAGAACAGCGCCCGGACAATCTGGTTGCGGAAGCCTTGCCATTGACCCAACTCCGTTCCGACCAACAGTCGGTGGCCATCGGATAGGGTGCGCATGACCCCCATCGCCGGCGCCCGCCCACCTGGGCCGCCTGCCCCCTCTCCTGCGGTGCGGAACGCCACCCAGCCATCAGAACCGACGCCAGCCGGCAGCCTCGGCAGATTGCCAGCGATCGTCATGCCTTGGGGGCTAGTCAGCACGAACAGGTCGGGCGAGCGCGGCACGCTTGTGCGGTCGCGCAGCACCTGGACCAGCTTGTCCACCCCGCCTTGCCGGTAATGTGCAAGCAGACCATCAAGCTCGGCACCAACGGTCTCTTCGGCCTGCTGGTTGAGGAAGTCTTCGGTCACCCGGTTGACCACAGCCGACACTGTCAGCGCCGATAGCACGAACAGTCCCAGGCACACGAGGGCCACCCGCACCGTGACGGTGCGCACACGCAAGCGCTTAGGCACGCAAACAATACCCCGATCCCCGCACCGTGTGGATCAACGGCACGGAAAAATCCTTGTCGATCTTCTGGCGCAAACGCGCGATATGCACCTCAATCACGTTGGTCTGCGGGTCAAAGTGGAACTCCCACACATTTTCCAGCAGCATGGTGCGCGTCACCACATTGCCAGCATTGCGCACCAGATATTCCAGAAGTTTGAATTCACGCGGGTGAAGCTCGATGCTACGGCCAGCCCTCTTCACCTTGCGCGCCAGCAGATCCATTTCCAGATCACCCACCTTCAAGCGGGTTTCCTCCGCCGGCGGCATGCGCCGCCGCCCCAGGATTTCCACCCGGGCGATCAGCTCCCCCAGAGAGCAGGGTTTGGTCAGGTAATCGTCGCCGCCGTTGCGTAGTCCATAGAGGCGATCTTCCAGGCTGCCCAGCGCGCTAAGGATCAGCACCGGCGTGTCGTTGCCGGTCGCCCGCAGGGCGCGCACGATCAACATACCGTCGTGGGACGGCAGCCGGCGGTCGACGATCAGCACATCATACTGGCCGCTTAGGGCCTTCTTCAGCCCCGCCGCCCCATCGCCGACATGGTCGACGTCATGACCATGTTCACGCAGTCCCTTGACCACCAAGGTCGTGGCTTTGGGATCATCCTCAATCACCAGGATCTTCATGGCCAGAACGTCACCGTGATGTCAGAACGACCTCTATGTAAGGGACAGGGCAAGCCACTGCCAAGCGTGATCCTGGCAACTTTCTCCTGTCTTATCATGGCTTCGAGACGGCACTCAAATCCCTCGAAAATGCCCGAAAAATAGCGCATTACAATGTTTTAATTTGCCAGTTATTAACCTCAAGCCGCCTATACCAATCATCCAGCACCAGTTTGGGGAGCGTCCCGCCGATGCCCGTCTCCGGGCCGAACAGCGCCTTGAAATGCCTTGTGGAAGCAGCCCGCCTGCGAGGCATCGACACCTCGGTCGAACGCATCCAGCACGATCTCGTGCTGGATGATCGCGAACCCTCCACCAAGCTGCTGCTGCGCGCCGCCACCCACATTGGGTTGAAAGCCCGCGCCGTGCGCATAGGCTGGCGACATTTCGGCAAGCTCGACCAGGCATTTCCAGTCATCGCCAGGCTGCGCAACGGCAATTCGGTCCTGATCATCGGCGCCAATGTGGTGAACGGTGTTCCGGTGGTGCTGATGCACGACCCGCTCGCCGCCGATGCGGCGGCACTGCCGGTTGATGAAGTGCGCTTTACTGAGGCGTGGACCGGAGAAGTCGTGCTCCTGAAGCAGGACGGCGCGGCGACCGAAGAGGAGCCCCCCTTCGGCTTTGCCTGGTTCTTCCCGATGATCCGCCAGCAAAAGCGCATCTTCCGCGATGTCGGCGTGGCGGCAATTCTGCTCAGCGCGCTGACCATGGCGATGCCGGTCTTCATGCAGATCGTCATCGACCGGGTCCTGGTGCACCGCAGCATCGACACACTCCATGTGCTGATCGTCGGCATGATGCTGGCGATCCTGTTCGAGACACTGTTCTCCTACATGCGCCGCTATCTGATGCTGTACGCGTCGAACAAGATCGACGCCCAGGTCAGCATGCGCACCTTCGCCAAGCTGGTCAGTCTGCCGATCGACTTCTTCGAGCACGCTTCGACCGGCGTGGTGACGAAGAACATGCAGCAGACCGAACGCATCCGCCAGTTTCTGACCGGGCAGGTGTTCTCAGTGGCACTGGACTGTGTCGGCCTGATCGTCTTCATTCCGATGATGTTCTTGTACAGCGTGCAGTTGGCGACGATCGTCATGGCCTCCACGCTGCTGCTGTGCATCATGATGATCGCGTTTTTGCCGGCGATGAAACGCCGCATGAACGATGTCTATGCCAGTGAGGCCAGCCTCCAGGGCTATCTGGTGGAAACCATCCAGGGCATGCGCACCATCAAGTCGCTGTCGCTGGATGCCCGTCAGCGTCAGGTCTGGGACCAGAAGCTGGCACGCGCCATCGACAACCGTTTCCGGCTCGGCAGCTTCGCCCTGGTTGCCCAGTCGCTGATCCAGCCGATCGACAAGATCACCCAGGTCGCGGTCATGGGGCTCGGTGCCTACATGATCTTCGACGGCTCGATGCTGGTCGGTGCGCTCATCGCCTTCCGCATCATTGCCGGACGCGTCACTGGACCGCTGATCCAGCTCTCGCAGATGATCCAGCAGTTCCAGGAAGTGTCGCTGTCACTGCGCATGCTGGGCCAGATCATGAACCACGAGGTGGAAGAGGGCCGCAGCGGCCGCGGCATGCGGACCCCGATTCAGGGCGAGATCGAGTTCTCGTCCGTTCGCTTCACCTATCCCGGAGCCTCCTCGCCGGCGCTTGACAAGGTGTCCTTCACCATCCAGCAAGGCCACATGTTTGGCATCATGGGGCGCAGCGGCTCGGGCAAGACCACCGTCACCCGCCTGTTGCAGGCCCTGCACCGGCCGCAAGAAGGACTGGTCAAGCTCGACGGCCATGATTTGCGCGAGATCGACCTTGACCACCTGCGCACCAACATTGGCGTTGTGCTGCAGGACAATTTCCTGTTCCGCGGCACCATCCGCGAGAACATTGCCGCCGCCAAGCCGGGAGCGCCGCTGGAGGAGGTGATGGAAGCGGCGCGTCTGGCTGGAGCCGACGAGTTCATCGAACGGCTGCCACGCGGCTTCGACACCATGATTGAGGAAGGCTCCTCCAACCTGTCGGGCGGTCAGCGGCAGCGCATTGCCATCGCCCGGGCGCTTCTGATCAATCCGCCGATCCTGATCATGGACGAGGCGACCAGCGCGCTTGATGCCGAAAGCGAGGCCATCATCCAGGCCAACATGCAGAACATCGCAAAGGGCCGCACCTTGATCATCATTTCCCACCGTTTGTCGTCGCTGGTGGCTTGCGATTCCATCCTGGTGCTCGACCGCGGCCAGGTTGCCGACGTCGGCCGCCACAACGAGCTGCTCGGGCGGTGCGACGTCTACCGTCACCTGTGGTACAAGCAGAATCGGCATCTGGAGCTGGCGTCATGAGCCTCGCCCCTCTCACTCCGACCCGGCAGGACGAGGCCGAGATCGACCGCGCCATCACCGACTTTCAGTCGGACACCGCCGAGATCGAAAACCAACCCGAACCCGTATTAACGCGGATCACGCTTTATGCGGTGACCTTGATGATCGTGATCGCGATCACCTGGGCCTCGCTGGCGCGGATCGACCGGGTGGTGTCGGCCACCGGTCGGCTCGTGTCGACCGAAACGCCGATCGTGCTGCAGCCCTTTGATACCGCGATCTTGAAGAGCATCACGGTGCGTGCCGGCGACATCGTGAAGGCCGGCCAGGTGCTAGCCACCATGGATCCGACCTTCGCTCAGTCGGACATTGGCCAAATCACCGTTCGGTTGCAAACGGCAGAAGCCGGGATTTCGCGCCTCGAGGCCGAGCTGTCAGGCGAGACCTACAAGCCGCCGAAAGACCTGCCGAGCGAGGTTGCACTGGGCCAGCTCACCTTGTGGCGCAACCGCCAGGCACAGTTTCAGGCCCAGGTAGCAAGCTATGACGAGCGCATCGCCCGCGCCAACGCCACAATTGCCAGCAGCAAGATCACCATCACCAATCTGACGGCGCAGCGCCAACAATGGAGGGAAATTGAGAGCATCCGCAATCAGCTGCTGGCCTCCCAGGTCGGCAGCAAGCTGAACGCTTTGGCCGCCACCACCAACCGGCTCGACGTCGAACGCAATTTGGCCGCCGCACAGGCAACCGAACAGCAAGCCTTGCACGACCTCGATGACATGAAGGCGCAGCGCGAAGCCTTTATCCAGCAGTGGAAAAACACGATCTCCCAGGACCTCATCCAGCAACGCAGCGAACGTGACGTGCTGGCCGAGCAAATGGCCAAGGCGCGCAAACGCCAGGACTTGGTCACGCTGACCGCCCCGGTGGATGCCGTGGTGCTGGAGGTGGCCAACCGGTCGGTAGGCTCCGTCGCCACATCAGCCGAACCGCTGTTTACCCTGGTGCCAATCAACGCACCCTTGGAGGCGGTGGTGCAAATCGATGGGCGTGAGATCGGCTTCATCCGCCAGGGAGATCCAGTCACGGTCAAGTTCGACACCTACAACTTCTTTGAGCATGGCGCCGCTGAGGGTGTGGTGCGGACCATCAGCGACGACTCCTTCAGCCGCAATGACCGCATGGGCTCGCTGACCAAAGCTGACGCCGGCAATGCCACCACCCCGTCGAACGGGCTGTTCTATCGGGCCCATATCGATCTAACGGCCGTCAACCTGCGCAATGTGCCGGAGGGCTTCCGCCTGCTGCCGGGCCTGCCGCTGACCGCCGACGTCAAGGTCGGCAGCCGCACCATCATCGCCTATTTCCTCAAGCCTCTGTTGGGCAGCATCAACGAGAGCATGCGCGAGCCGTAACGGCTCGCCACTCGGTCCATCTCATGAACAAAACCACCAACAAGCCCGGTCTCGCGACATTGCAGGGGCAGCGCAAGGCGCTTCAGCACTGGCCGAAGGCGAAGCAAGGTCGCCTGTCGGTGCTGCTCCGCCGCTTGCGGAGCAGCACCAAGCTGCGCCAGGAGGCCGATGCCGCCTTTGCCGCCGGGCAGCCGGCGGAAGGCGCGCGCATCTTGCGCATTCTCGCCGGACGGCGGCAGCCCGATGCGCTGTTCCAGCTTGGTCAATGCTACGCCCAGGGCCGCGGCGTGGTCCGCAACATGCCGGAGGCAGTGGCCTGGGTGCGCCGGGCTGCCGAGCTGGGGCAGCTTGATGCCCAGCTCATGCTGGGTCAGATTTACGCCAACGGTCCTGGCCGGGTCCGTGATTTCAGTGATCCAATGCGGCTTTACGCCGACTCAGCCGCCGCTCAAAGCACCACCAGCCGCCCTGCCAACCGCGACCTTCTGTTCCCAGCCGGCGTGAATGTCGAACGCGATGAGGCGGAGGGGGTCAAATGGTTGAACCGCGCCGCACAGGCCGGCCATCCCTTGGCGCAGTTCGACATGGCCCAACGCTATCTGTTTGGCCAGGGGGTGGACAGGGACGTCGAACGCGGCCTTGCCTTGCTGCGCACCTCCGCCCAAGCCCGCTGCAGCAAAGCGCATGTGGTTTTGGCGCGCGCCCTGCTGGACGGGCAATTGATCCCCCGCACCCCTCTGGCGGCTGCCGATCATCTGCGCACCGCCGCCGAGTTGGGCGATGTCGACGCAGCCGGCGAATTGGGTGCCTTGCTTGCCAGCGGAACGGATCTCCCAGCCGACTTTACCGAAGCGGTCGGCTGGCTGCAAAAGGCCGCCGATCAGGGGCACAGCGCAGCACAGCTTAACCTGGCAACCTTGTATCTGCGCGGCCAGGGCGTTCCCCGCGACCTGCGCAAGGCCGCGGAGATGTACCGGAAGGCGGAAAAGTCCGGGCGCTTTGCTTTGGCACAATGGCGGCTGGGATGGCTGTATGAGGCCGGAGAAGGGGTCGAGAAGGACTTTTTTGAGGCCTCCGAATGGTACCGCAAAGCCGCCGATCAGGGCTTTACTCCGGCGCAATTCTCGCTTGCCTTGCTCTATTCACGTGGGCTGGGGGTGGTTCGCAACGATCAGCAGGCGGCGTTCTGGTTTGAAAAGGCCGCCGCTGCCGGTCATGTTCCGGCGTGTTTGAACCTCGCCCTCATGAGCATGCGCGGCCAGCTGGGAGCTCCTGACGCCGCCACGGCGCATGGCTGGCTGGACCGGGCACGGGCCTCGGCCACCGCTGCCGACGAGGACCAGATCCGCCGAACCGAAGAGACGCTTGCCAGACTGCAGCGCCCGTCTCCGCGCAGTTGAGAAAAGCGGCTGCAGGCCGGATGAGAGGTCCCAACCGGTCGCCCCCCTGGCGCTGAGACCGATGGTCAAGAAACCCGGCCACATAGCCGTCGCATCCGCGCCAACAGCCCTGCCGGCAGCCCGGTCTTGAGCCGGTTGGGGAAGAGCTTGCGATAGGGATGGACAATCCGCCCACCATCCGGCCGCGCCATCTCGGCCAAAATCGTGTCGAAGCTGACATCCTCGCCCACCGCATTGAGCAGCCGCGCGCGCGCCGGAGCGTGGCGGGTTTCTGGGTTGCTCGCCCACCAGGGACGATAGGGATGGTCTTCACAAAACGGAATGCCATAGACCCGCGCCAAGGTCGGCAGCTTGTACTCAAGAAACCCGACCTCCGGCGGTCCCTCACTGACATAAAGGGTCAAAAACCGGCGCGGCAGACAAACGACGATGAACAGGCAGCACAGCAGCTCCCCTTGATAGCCATGCTGGTCTTTCAGATAGGTGCGAAACGCATCCCGGTCAGTGCGCTTGTCCGGGTCGCTGTCATTCAGCCAGCCCCACCAGCCCGCCACCTCTCGCTCCGGCCGCAGACCAGAAAACAGGGCGTGACCAGGCTTCAACGTGGCAAACAGCCGCTCCAAGGGCGCCAGCAGCAGCATGTCCCACTGCACGATCACCAGACTGTCCCATGGCAGCTCGGCACCACAGTCACGGTGCCAAGCCGCGATCACGCGATCGCCGTGCTGCCACTTCCAGTGGGCACTGCGCGGCTCGGTGAAAGCGTAGAAATCATCAAGCCACTGCCGCAGCCGCCGCTCGGCTTCGAGCGCCTGCGCCGCCTCCCCGCCATAGAGGCCATAAATCGGCACACCAGGGTTACGGGCGCGCAGCCCTGCCAGCCGATTCTCGCAGACGTCGAAGTCCTTGTAAAACCAGAAGAGGATGGCGAGCATCATGGATAAGACATCCTGCGGAAATGGCGGCGTGCGATGTTGCCGCTGGCAGCGGCCTTGCGGCCGAAACCTATGATGTCACCCAGCCAGAGGTGCCCTTTGCAAACTGGCACAGCCCCCCGTCCACTGCCTGTGCGGTGGCGAACACGCCGTATGACACCAGTCCCGGCCGTTCTTGCCGTCGTCCTTGCCAGCGTTTGGCATGTGAAAAGCGCCCAGCGCCGCCCAGGAGGCACTCAGCATCTTTGCTACCGGCCAGCTCGTTACCTCTCTGCCAAGCTGCGTGGGGACGCCACCAGCACCGCCTGGATCACCACAAGAGGGTGTGGCACAGCCGCAGCCTCCTGGCGCTCGCGCCGGCACGGGCCGGGCTTCGCGTCAGGAGGCCGCAAATGCCCAAACACCCCTTTGGTCAGATGACCTGCAGGTAGGCCGGATCGAGCGCACCATGACGGAACGGAATCCAGTCCTTGTGATCGGCGCGGTACTGCAGGCCATAGGGATTCTTGAAGAAGATCTTGACCATGGGCTGACCGCCTTCGGCGCGGGTGCGGTCATGGTCGATCAGCGGCGAGGACGCAAACACCTTGTCCCACAGCTCGGCGTTGTCGACCTCGCGGCCGGCATTTTTCACATAATCGCGCGCGGCATCGCTGAGCTTCCATGCCTCTTCGACCATAGCGTAATAATCAACGGTACCCTCAGCCATCGCTCAACGCTCCTTAGCTTTGCTGCGACAGGCTTAACGGAAAAGCCCGAACTAGAAAAGCGCGAAGCGGAGCCGCCTTGGCACAGCCGTCGGATACTGAGCCCATCCGCCTTCTGACATCCTCTTTGCGCTGAAGGGCTCGACGCCAAGCCAGAGGCTTTGCCACCCGGGCTCGTCCTCTCCTGGGCGGGCGAGGATTCCGTCGAGACGGGTGATGCCGCGATGGACACCACGGCTCGTCGCCAGCGTCACGGGGGGGGGCACACTCAGAGCCCGAGCCACCAGCGCTCCCGCCTGCGGACCATCGGCGACCCGCGGCCTTCGGCCTTCGGCGCGCGCGCTGACGGAGCTGGAGCAGGCGAACGACGACCATCGACAAGAAGCCGATGAGCGGCAAAAAGCGGTCCGCTGTGCGCACTTGCCGGCCCTCCACTCGACATCCCGTCTTCGGCGCCTTGTGACATTCCTCAATGCCGCTGTCGTCCTGCACGAACAGAGTACCAGACCGGCGGCGGTGTCCGTCTCCTGGCGCACCGTTTCTCGGTACCGCGTGGTGATCGCTTCGAGCGTGACTTGCAGACGATCCAGCAGGCGATAGGCGGCTTTGGCATCGCCCCAGCACTCCAGCTGTGTTGGCAAGCCGGCGGCCGGCCGGCGCGCCAAGGCCGTGCCGATCACCACCATCCGCCCGCGACCGCCCGTCGCCCAGTTCGCCTGTCCCCCACTGGCGGTCTGCCCACTGCCGCGCATTGGTCTGAGATGATGTGGTGGACGGCCCTTCCACCTTCTGGGATCGGTGGCAAGCTGATGCCGTCGAAGAAACCATGTGTGTCATCACCCCCTCCAGTGGCGATCGATGCCAACACCGGCGGGAGTGCTCCCTTGCGATGGGGGTAACGACAAGGCCTGAACGCCGGAGCTTGCGGCGCTAAACTCAGGGTCAGCGCATCCCCTGGTCGGGAGGCTGCGATGCAAGAAATTTGAAGCAGCTCTGCGATGAGAGTGAGGGACGATCAGGATCATCCTGTCTCCTCCCCAAAAGCAACAAGCAACAAAAGGTATTGCCGACTGTGGCAGCACAGTGGGCCGGGGCTACCACCCAACGGTGCCCTCCACAGTCGGCAAACTTAGCTTGGCTCACCGTCAGAATACGCAAAATAGCGCGGTAGCGCACATTACTTCTTGGCAATGTTGGGAGAACAAAAGGGGTAAATCGCCACGTTGGGTTCTGAGGTGTACCGGCTTGAGCGAAGCATGCTAGGATCGCCGCCGCCGGGCAGCCGGTGCGTCAGGCACCTGCCTGCTCCGCCATTTCCCCAAACGTGCAGCAGCCGTCAATGGTCTCCAGCCTTTTGAGCATTCCCACCAGCCTGCTTCGGCACCGCTACCTCGTGCGCCAGCTGACCTGGCGTGACATCGCCGGGCGCTACCGCGGCTCAGCCGCCGGGCTGTTGTGGTCGTTCCTGACCCCTTTGGTCATGTTGGCGATGTACACGCTCGTGTTCGGCGTCATGTTCCAGACGCGCTGGACCGGCGGTGCGCCAGGGCAAACGACGGCCTCTCCCGAAAGTCATCTCAGCTTTGCCCTGATCCTCTTCGTCGGCCTCATTCTGCACAATTTCCTGTCGGAATGCGTCAGCCGGGCGCCATCGCTGATCCTGAACAACTCCAACCTGGTCAAGCGTGTGGTTTTCCCGCTGGAGATTCTGGGCTGGAGCACCATTGGTTCAGCGCTGTTCCACAGCGCGATCAGTTTCGTTGCCTTTTTCCTCATCTATGCCCTGGTCCAAGGCGCAGTTCCCTGGACGGCGCTGCTGCTGCCGGTGGTGATGCTGCCGCTGGTGGTGATGACGCTTGGTCTGGTGTGGTTCCTGGCCTCCTTTGGTGTTTTCCTGCGTGACATCGGGCAGGTGATCTCGCCGGTCATGACGCTTTTGCTGTTCCTCAGCCCAATCCTTTTTCCCATCACGGCCATTCCGGAAGCGCTGCGCGGCTACCTGATCTTGAATCCCTTGACCATTCCGGTCGAGCAGGCCCGCGCGCTGGTCATTTGGGGACTCTGGCCGGATTGGGGACAGTTGGCAGCCTACAGCGTCGTGGCGGTGCTCGTCGCCTGGGGCGGGCTTTATTGGTTCACCCGCAGCCGTCCGGCCTTTGCCGACGTGATGTGATCCGCACTCCCGACAGACGATCCTTTCATGCTTCATTTCCTTGGCATTGGCGCGCAGAAATCCGGCACCACCTGGCTTTACCACAACCTCAAGAAGCACCCGGCGGTGTTCTTGACGGAGGAAAAGGAGCTGCATTTCTGGAACAGCCACAAAGACCGTGGATTGGACTGGTACCGCGCCCAGTTCGCCCCAGCCCCGGCAGGCGCGGTTGCTGGCGAGATCACCCCGGCCTATGGCATCCTGCCCAGCGAGACCGTGGCCGAGATTAAGCGCGAGTTCCCGGAGTTGCGGCTGATTTACCTGATCCGCAACCCGATTGAGCGGGCATGGTCGGGGGCGCTGATGGCGATTCCGCGCGCCGAAATGACGGTCGAGGAGGCCTCCGACACCTGGTTCATCGACCATTTCAATTCGCAAGGCTCGGCCAGCCGTGGCGATTATGAGACCTGCCTGCGGGTCTGGCGCAGCCATTTTCCGGCCGCGCGCATCCATGTCGACACCTTCGATGAGATCGTCTCCAACCCGCGTGGCGTGCTGCAGCGGTGCAGCACCCACCTTGGCATCGATCCCACCGGCTTTGACAGCGTGCCGGACGACTCCCTCATGACCCCGCTCAATGTCGGCTTGCGCCGGCCGATGCGCCCGACGCTGCACCATTATCTGGACCGCCTGTATCGCCCCAAGATCGAAAGCCTGGGGCGCTATCTGGGGCGCGACTTGTCACACTGGTTGGCAGGCCCGGCCCGCCCGCTGACACCGCTGCAGCGGCTGCGGCTGTCCTGGTCGGCGCGTGCTCATCACTGGCGCTGAACAAGGGGGACTCAGCCCCCGGAGCCGCTGCGATAGCAGCCTGCGGCAACCAGGGCCGTGCGGTGTTCGGCAACGAACCCGGCGAGCAGATCCCGCTGCAGCCCTGCCAGGACCGGATTGCGGAACGCTTTCATCGTCACCGCCAACTCTCCTGCCGGACCGCGCAGGACGCCCTGCTGCTCCTCGTGGTGAGTCCCAGCGATGGAGGTGGCGTGCAGCAGCAGGGCCTGCCGTTCGCCACAGAGGACGGCCCCGTCGGGTGCGATGGTGATGCGCACCAGAAGCCGGCCATGGACGTTCCACACCAAGGGGTCGAGAACCGCACAGCGCCGGCCGGGCGCCCAGGCAACGAGATTGAATGCGTTCTGGTCGATCATCCGATGCTGGTCCAGACGCTTACAGCGATCCCAAACCTCAGCCAAAGCCGCCGCGTCGGTGCAGACGAAAAAGCCTGAGTTGAGGTAAGGCCGGTGTGGCGCGATCGCCATGGTCAGGACCGCCTCGGCGAAGGGGGCCACGTCCCAGCGTGCGATGCAGCCGGCGATGTCAGCAACCTCCGCGTCCGGACAAGCCGCCAACACCGCCCCCTGTTCGACCATCGCCGCAATCAACGTCCGCAGCCGCACCTCCAGCGGCCCGGTCGCCAGCATGTCGGTGTCAATCCAAACAAGAGGCTTTCCGGCTTCCCTTTGATCCTCCACCAGATACTCGACGAGCGCGGCTTTGGCGAGGTAGGGGTGGATGCCCTCCGGCACGCCGGCAGGACGCGGCAGCAGCCAGCCCAGCCCGTCAAGAAAACGGCGCTGTGCCGGTGTCAGGCCAAAGTCGCAGACCCGGAAGACCGCTTCTGGCATCCACTGTCCCAACGAGCGGGCCAACAGGCAGGCCATGGCAAAATAGCGGGCATCAGCACCGGTTATGATGCGCATGTGTCACTCCGACCATAACAGGCCTGCAGTTGCCAGGCGACCTGGACCGCGAGGCGGCGGCAGTCGCCTGTCCGGCAGCGATCATTGCCGCCACCGCCGGGTCGCCACGCTCAAGCCGCCGCCCGACATCCGCCACCGCATCGGCGCAGGCGATTGCCTCATCGCTGCCAAACCAGCGCCCATTCTCCGGCGCGGCATAGTCAAGACCACCGGTGCCATGGAAGCCGATCACGGCACCGCCGCTGGCCATCGCCTCCAGCGCCGCCATCCCCAGCCCTTCGCGGTGGGCCAGCGACAAGAACACGGCCGAACCGAAAAGGATCTCGCCCACCTCCTCTTCATGGCGGCCGGCGACCGTCACCCTGACCCCACCAGCCCCCCGTCGGGCGGGGCGGCGGTGACGAACAGGATGCGGGCTGGCGGGGGGGCGGGATCGAAGCGGGTCATTGCTCGGCCATTCTGGTCTTGCCTCGCCTTTTTAAGGAGAAAAGCAACGTGTGTCCAAGACTGCCGCTCCTGGACCGGCAATTCCTCCCCCTACCCCAAGCGGGGACTTGGGTAAGAAAGGGTTGCGCAGCCAAGCCCAGCGGTGCCATGAATACACGCGCCTTGATGCGCCTGGATTGCGCAACTGTGCGTCCTATATCCGGCCCCGGCACGGCTTTCAGGTTTTATGGCGGTTCATCGTCCTATGAGTTCCCCCAACACGGCCATCGCCATCCGCGACGTCTCAAAGGTTTATCAAATCTACAGCCGGCCGGAAGACCGTCTGAAACAGGCGCTGTTCCGACATCGACGTCAGTATTTCAGAGAATTCTGGGCCCTGCGCGGCGTCAGCTTCGACATTGAGCGTGGCAGCACCGTTGGCATCGTCGGCCACAACGGCTCGGGCAAGTCCACCTTGCTGCAGATCATCTGTCGCACATTGCGCCCCTCGGCCGGCTCGGTCGAGGTTAATGGCCGGGTGTCAGCGCTGCTCGAGCTCGGCTCGGGCTTCAACCCCGATTTCAGCGGGCGTGAGAATGTCTATCTCAACAGCGCCATTCTCGGGCTTGACCGGGCTGAAACCGACCGGCTGTTTGATGAGATTGCCGCCTTTGCCGACATCGGTCCGCATCTCGACCAGCCGACCAAGACCTATTCCACCGGCATGGTGATGCGGCTGGCCTTTGCCGTCGCCATTTCGGTCAACCCCGACATTCTCGTGGTGGATGAGGCGCTCGCCGTCGGCGATGAGGCCTTCCAGCGCCGCTGCATGGCCCGCATCGAGGCGATCAAGAAGAAGGGAGCCACCATTCTCTTCGTGTCGCATTCGGCCAATCAGATCGTCGAACTGTGCGACCGCGCCATCCTGCTCGATCATGGCGAGCTGCTGTATGACGGTCCGCCGCGCCGCGCCATCAACTTCTACCATCGGCTGCTCTACACGCCCGCCGACCGGCGTGCCAGCTTCCGTGACGCCTTGCTGGCGGCCAAGCGTGGCGAGGCGGCCTTGCCGGACGAGACCGCCGCGGCAGCCCGCGCCCAAGCGGCCGAAGTGGAAACCGAAACCGCCGATGCCGCCCTGGAGGAGCATTACAATCCGGGCCTGGTGCCAAAGAGCACAACCGTCTACGAGACCCGCGGCGCGCGTATCCTCGATGTCCAGGTCACCACGCAAGAGGGCCGGCGGGTCAATGTTCTGGTATCCGGCCGGCGCTACACCATCCGCTACCGCGTGAAGGTCGAGACCGATGTGTGGGGGGTGGCGGTCGGCACCCGGATCAAAACCATCACCGGCGTTGAGCTCGGCGGCGCCACCACCCAGCACACCGACCGCATGCTGGACCATGTCGAGGCCGGCACGGTCTTGACTGTGACTCACAGCTTCGACTGCCACCTGATGGAAGGCACCTATTTCCTCAACACCGGCATCTCCGCCGTGATCGATGGCGAGCGGCAGTGGCTCAACCGGCTGGTCGACATCGCGATGTTCATGGTCATGCCGGTGCAGGGCCGCTGCTCCAATGGCCCGGTCGACTTCCTGTTCGACAGCCGGGCTCAGCCGATCGCGCTCGGCTGAGCCCGGGCCTGGGGGATGAAGAGGTGGCCGCCGGGTCAGCCGGCCACCTCCTCCATCAGCGCCTCAAACTCGCGGGCGACCCGCTCGAAGGTGAGATAGGACTGCACCCGGTGCCGCGCGGCTGCTCCCAAGCTCTGCCGACGCCCCGGATCCTGGGCCAGTCCCTCGATGGCCGTGCGCAGCGCCTGCAGATCGAGCAGGGGAACGCTCACCCCACTCGCCCCGATCGCCTCCACGGCGCCACCGGCCTCGGCAAAGGCCACCACCGGCAACCCGGCCGCCATCGCCTCAATCACCACCAGCGGGAAGGGATCCTCGCGCGATGGCAGGAGGAAGAGGTCGGCCGCATGATACAAGGGCGCCGGGTCATCGGTTGGTCCCAGCCACTGCATGGTGCCGTCCACCCCGCTGACCCGCAGCAGGAAACGCGCCCAATGCTCCTGGTCGGGGGTGAGGGCGCCGCCGACCCAGACGATGTGGATCGGTGCAGCGCTCTCGCGCAGCTCCTTGGCCATCTGCACCGCAAGGTCGAAGCCTTTGCGCAAATCCGGCGTGCCGCAGGCAAGCACGACCACCGCCTCGTCCGGCAGCCCCAGCGACCGCCGCAAGGCCGCACGCGCCATGGCACGCTCGCCTGAGCCCTGCAGCAAGGCATCAAGGACCAATCCGCCATGGATGCGGCTGACCTGGTCAGGCGGAAGGTCGAAGCTGTCAATCAAGGCATCGCGCATCACATCCGACACCGCAATGATGCGGCGGGCGGCTCCGGCGATCCGCTGAACGCGCTCGGCCCCGTAAAACTCAAGGATTGAGGCCGGGGTTTCATGCAGCACGGACAAGACCGGCACCCCGGCCTGCGACAGCGCCTCGGCAAAGCGATCGGCGACCACCGTGTTGCACACCGCCACCGTCGCCTGCGCCGCCAGTCCGGTCAGATCACGCAGCGCCTGCTCCGCCTCGACTCGTGCCGCCTGGTTGTAGCGGTAGAGATCGAAGGTGGGGCCAAGCCGAGCGAAGTCCGCCGCCAACGGACCGCCGCCGATCAGCAGAACGGCAATGTCCAACTCGGGCTGCGTGGTGGCAAGCTGCTGCAGCAAGCGCAGGAGGTAGAGCGGAGCACCGGTGCGGCTGGCGTCATGAGAGACGGCGACCAGCCGGCGGCGCCCTGGCGGGCTCCGCCACAGCCGCTCACGGAAATAGGCGAGTACTGGGCCATTGTCGACCCCAGCCGCGGCCGGGCGGTGCAGCGTGGCCGCACAATGCTCCAGCCAGCCGGGAGCCAGGGCAGCCCCGTCTTCGGCCAAGACCTGGCCGGTGAAGATCGGGTGCGGGGCCAGTCCCCGTGCGGCCCCGTGCCACAGATAATGCGCCAGGGCATCTTGGCCGTCCGCCAGTTCCACCCCCGGCTGGGTGCGGTAGAAGCCGGGATCGAAGAGCCAAGCCGGTGTCCAGCCTTTCGGCCCCCCATCCCGCAGATAATGGGCCAGCGGGTGCTCGCCACCCCGCATATGTCCAGCATGGCCTTCACTGTACCACACCGGTTCGAAAATCGGGTTCGGCTTGCGGTCGTGGGCACGCCCAGGGCGCAGATAATCGTGCAGCGGCTCGGCGTCGGGCTGGTAGGTCGTGCGGTACCAGACCGGGTCGAACAGCCGATTCGGCCAGCGGCCGGCCGCTGATCCGCCGGTCAGGTAATCCTCAAGCGGTTCGAGCGTCGGTTGGTAGGTCGTGCGGTACCAGACCGGGTCGAACAGCGCGTTGGGCCAGCGGCCGGTCGCCGGGCCGGTGAACAGATAGTCGGCCAGCGGCTCGCCGTCGGGCTGGTAGGTGGTGCGGTACCAGACCGGGTCGAACAGCGCATTCGGCCACCGCCCGCCGCGCGAGCCGCCATGGAGATAGTCGGCCAGCGGCTCCTGCCCAGGCTGATAGGTCTGGCGGTACCAGGTGACGTCGAACAAGCGGTTTGGCCGCCGACCGGCCTGTGAGCCGCCGGTGAGATAATCGACGAGCGGATCACCGTCGGGCTGGTAGGTCTGGCGGTACCAGATCACATCGAACAGCGCGTTGGGGCGGCGGCCGGCTTCGGACCCACTCTCCAGGTAATCGGCCAGCGGATCGCCCAGCGGATGATAGGTGGCACGGTACCAGGTGACATCAAACAGCGCGTTCGGGCATCGACCAGCCTGCCAGCCTCCCGCTTGGTAATCGTCAAACGGGTCAGCGGCCGGCTGGTAGGTGGTGCGGTACCAAGCAACATCGAACAGCGCGTTCGGGCGCCGCTCGCTGCGTCCCCGATTGGCCAGATAATCGGCCAGCGGCTCACCGGCCGGCTGGTGGGTGGCGCGGTACCAGCTCGCATCGAACAGCGCATTCGGGCGGCGGCCGGCTTGCCAGCCGCCGTGCAGATAATCAGCCAGGGCGGAGCCCTGCGGCGCATAGGTCCGCCGGTACCAAGCCGGGTCGAAGACAGGGTTGGGGCGGTTGTCGGCGGCCTCGCCGCCGGTGAGGTAATGCACCAGCGGGTTGCCGGCACATCCGTAGCGGTCCTGATACCAGGCGCTGTCGAACAGCGGGTTGGGCCGTCGCCCCTCCGCACCGCCATGCTCCACGAAATGGCGCAAGGGATCGATGTCGCCCTGATGCAGATCGGGATGGCTGTCGAGATAGAAGTGTGGATCGAACAGGCCTGAGTCCCGCACCAGCGCCATCGCCTCGGCGGTGGGACGGTCCGGCGGCAGCTTGGCGCGAATCCACGCCAACAGCGGTCCCTCGGCGGACGGGCGGGCGGGCGGAAGGTCTCGGACCGGCGTGGTCGGCGAAACCGGCCCAGCCGCCGATGGCAGGGAGGGAATATCCGTGCCCAACACCGGCAGGTCAGCGGGAACCGACGGCTTGGCCTGTTCAACCTGCCCCGCCAGCAAGGGAACGAACAAGGGGTCGCCCGCGGCAAGCGCCTCACGCACGGCGTCGATCGCCGACCAAGCCTGCCGATCGGTCGGATCGATGACCAGGCTGTGCAGCGCACGATAAAGGGCTGCCACCCACGGGGCCGCCGCGTCCAGCGCCTGCTCATCGTCTGCGGCTTGATTGTTGCGATAGACCGGCGACAGCTCCTTGCCCATCTGCCCGGCGACCCGATCGAAAGGCTCAGGCCAGGTGATGCCAAGCGCATGCCCGGCCTGTCCAAGCACCGTGCGCCAATCAGCCAGAAGCGCATCATAGGTCAAGAAGCAGCGCTCCTGCGCCCGCGTTGCCGGTTCGGCCTCGGCCATATGGCGCAACCAGAGCAGCAAGGACTTCTCACGGCTGAAGCCGTTGCGCTTGAACAGCGAGCCCGCCACCTCGAAGGGATGGCGGATGGGCACCAGGAAGACCGGATGGGCGCCAAAACGCTCCAGCACGCGCAGCCACAGCGGAACCAGCCGGCAAATCCGCGGGTCTTTCAGAACGAAAAGCGGCGCATCGGCAAAATCGCGGCGCAACACCGCAACCAGACGCCCGACCATCGCCTCGGCCTGCTCTGTAGCGAACCACGCTTGTGGAAACGGCCCCAGCCCGTCATAGGCGAGCCCGACCGAAGTGAGGATTTCGTCATGAAGGGCGATGAGATCATTGGACTCCCAATGACCCAACGGGTTGCTGGGCAAAGCCGGATAGAGGTTCGAGGGCACCGCCGCGCCGAGAATGTTGACGGCGCGGGTCAGGGCCGAGGTGCCGCTGCGGTGCATGCCAAGCACGATGACAGCGGTGGTGCCGGCGGTCGCCACACCAGGGGAAGCCGCCACAGCAGGCGGCAGGGGGGTGTCCATGCTTGGCAACACTCAGTTGGTCGGCTCCAGCGCGACGCTTTGATCAAGCTCCTGCCAGAAGCGGGAGAAGGCCGGCTTGGAGAACTGCTTGGCGGCTGCGATTGCGGCCCGGCGCATGGCCAGGGTCGGCGCACTGTTGTTGGCCGACAAAATCGCGGCGGTGTGGTCGGCCAGCTCCTTGGTGGTGTCGAAATGGTAGCCGGTCGCCCCATGCGCAACGATGTGGCGCGGCCCCCCCTTGTTCACCACCACCGGAATGCAGCCGGCGGACATCGCTTCGACGATGGTGATGCCAAAATGCTCGGCCTTTTCCGGATTGAGCTGCTCGTCGACCTCAAGGCCGGTGGCGTGCCAATAGACCGAGGCCTGGCGGTACAGCGCCTTCATGTCAGTGGTCGAGGCGTTCAGATGGAAGGTGACCGGCAGATCCTTGGCCAGCTCCTGGCAGAGCAGGAAATAGTCGCGGTGCTCGGCCTCCGGATGCAGCGAGCCCACCAGATGCAGCTCAGCCTTGATGCCGGCCGCATGGATGTGATCACGGAAGGTCTGGATCAGCAGGTCCTGGCGCTTGCAATGGCCACCGGTGAAGAAGCGGCCGACATGCAGAATGACCGGGGACTTGGCGCTCAGCTGCTCCTCATCAATTCCCAGATCATCGACCGGCGGATAGACCACCGACACCGGCCGCGGAGGCAGACCGCAGTCCCGCATCTGCTGTTCGACATGACGCTGGGTGAAGGGAGAGTTGACCGCCAGCTGCTCATAGCCGTCCCACCAGGTCCAGCGCCGCGCCAGCTCATGCACCGACACCGGGAAGGGGAACTGGCAATGGAAGATGCTCTTGACGCCCATGGCGGGCACCGGCGGCACAATCTCGTTGCCCATCGCCACGAACAGGTCAAAGCGCGGCATGGCGGCTGCTTGTGCCAGGGAAACGGTGTGCACATGATCCAGCGCCAGCCCAAGCTCGCGCCCGACCGTCAGGATGCGCAGCCGGCTGAAAAGCTCCGGCGTCACCAGGAAAACCTCATACGCGCCACGCAGCGCCTCGGCAATGGTCAGCAAATAGCGCTCGCCACCGCCGGGAATGATGTTGTAGGGCGTGTAAAGGGCGGCACGCTTGGTGGCCTTGGGCGTCCAATTGGCGGGGCTGGCTGGAAACAGCTCCGAGGAAGGGCTGGCCGCGTCACCACGCAGCACATCGCCCCAGCGCTCAATGAACTTGGTGCGATTGATCGCAACAATGTTGTTGAGCTTGAGGCCATGGCGCTGATCGGACGAGGTGGCGTTCTCGTGATGGATCACCGTCGAGGTCGGGCAGTAGTAGGTCTTGAGCCCGAGCAGGCGGATCTTCAAGCACAGATCGCTGTCCTCGTAATAGGCCGGCTCCCACATCAGATCGAAACCGAGGACCGTGCGGAAGGTCTCACGCCGCATGGCCACGGTGGCGGCCGAAACATAATCGACCGTGCGCGGCTCGTTGAAACGAGGGTCGTCGGGGCTGCCGAACTTGCCGAGTTGGACCGCATTGCCCTCCTTGTCAAGGAGCGCGCCGGCCTCTTGCAAGCGGCCATCGGGATAGACAAATTTCGGACCGCTCACGCCGCAGTCCGGATGCGCGAGGAAAGGCTGCATCAACGGCGCCAGCCAGTTCGGCTCGACGGTGACGTCGTTGTTCATGAAGATCACAAAGCCGCCGCGGCTCGCCTCAAAGCCGATGTTGTTGCCTTCCCCAAAGAAGCGGTTGGCCTCCAGGCGCACCAGGGTCGAGCGGCCATGATGCTTGGCGAGGATGGCGAAATCCTCAGCCCCACTGCCATTGTCGACCACGATGATCTCATAGCTGTGGCCGGTGGTGTGCTCCCACAGCGAAGCCAGACACTTGATGGTCAGCTCCGCCTTGTTGAAGTTCAAAATGATGATGGAAACGTCCGGCGCCGTGTCATCGTACCACCGCTCGGCAGTGCGCATATCCGGAAGACGGACAGGCTCGACCGGTTTGGGGGCCTCGATCACCGGAGCCGCGGCCATGGGGGCTGGAACAGCCGCCGGCAGAGGCCGCACCAACCGCAAAACGCGCCGACCGGATTGCCACCCAGCCCAAAACACGAAGTTGAGCGTTCGTCCCAGCCGTGTTTCAGCACGCATCGGCCCCAGAAATCGTTCCAGGACGAACGGGCTGTAGGACTGCGCAGCGCGCAGCTTATCCATCAATGTTCTGAAAGTCATTCTTAGGGAGCAGCTGATTGTAATAAAGGCCCATACCGATAGCATGCTGGCAGACGGCGCCGCAAGGTTATGTCCGGTGCCGATTGGAGACTTTGCTCTCTGCTTTTCTGGATAGGGGCTGGCCCGGCCGAGGTGGAGGGAGCCCCTTTGCGTTCAGCCACCCAACTCGACAAACGCTGCCCAAGGCCAGCAGATCACGCTTGAGAGCGTGGTCTGCGTCATGATTGCACGACGGTCCGCGCTGCCTCGGGGGCAAGGCCACGCAGGCGGCCGGCGCTGCCGGTTTCGGTGGCCCGATGATAGGCCTCCAACACCTCCTCAAACGGCCCCATCATGACAACACGGCCGTTCTCCAGCCACAGCAGCTTGTTGCACAAGCGGCGCAGCACACTTTCCACATGCGAGGCCATCACCAGAATGCTGGCGCGGCTGACGAACTCCTCGGCCCGGCGCTCGGCCTTTTCGAGGAATTGCGCATCACTGACGGCGATCCATTCATCCATCAGCAGGATTTCCGCATCGATGGCCGTGGCAGCCCCGAAGGCCAAACGCAACATCATGCCGGCCGAATAGGTTCGCACCGGCAAATCAAGATGGCCGCCCAATTCGGTGAAGGCGGCGATGTCGTCCATCTTGCGCTCGATCTCCTGGCGCGACACGCCAAGATAGGCTGCCCGCATCCGGATGTTGTCATAGCCGGTGGCGTCGCCGTCAAAGCCGATCGACAGATCGAACAGCGGGGTGACCTGGCCTTCGACCCGGATGCGCCCGGTGGTTGGCTCATAGACGCCGGCCATCGTCCGCAGCAAGGTGGTC
Organism: Azospirillum sp. A1-3; assembly: GCF_023806445.1. Classification (NCBI taxonomy): domain Bacteria; kingdom Pseudomonadati; phylum Pseudomonadota; class Alphaproteobacteria; order Rhodospirillales; family Azospirillaceae; genus Azospirillum; species Azospirillum sp. A1-3. The sequence continues at coordinate 278,334 of NZ_JAMSLU010000007.1, read as the reverse complement.
TTGCCGGCTCCGTTGCCGCCGATCAGCCCGAGCCGGTCGCCATGCTCCAACTGCACCGAGACCCGGTCGAGCGCATGCACCTGAATGCGGTGCTGGGCGTCGTGGCGGATGATGCCGCTGGTTGAGGAATGCAACAGCGTCTTCTTCAAGGAGCGTCCGCTGCCCTGATAGACGACGAAATCGACAGAAACCTGGTCGAGGTGAATCTGAGCCACGAGCCTACAGCCAATAAGCAATGCGTTTGCGGAACCGGACATAGGTCGCAAAGGTCAGCGACCAACCGACGACCGTGATCAGCGCGGCCACCCCCCAATCGGACAGCGGCAACACCTCACCCAACAAGGGGGCGCGAACCACCTCGATCAGGTAGTGAATGGGGTTGAGCAGAATGAGCCATTGCCGCTCGGCCATCAGTTCCGGCTTCCACATCACCGGGGTGACGAAGAACAACAGCTGAACCACACTGGCGGCAATTGGCTGCACATCACGAAAGCGCGCACAGGCAATCCCGAGCAGCAGCGCCACCCACACCGCGTTGACCAGCAGCAACACCAGCCCCGGCAGCACCAGCAGTCCAGCCGCCCCCGGCCACAAACCAAGCCACAGCGCCAACACGACAAAGATGACCACATTGTGGGCGAGGATGATCAGGTTGCGCCAGACGATCCGCAGCACATGCACCGACAGCGGCATGCGCACATGCTTGATCAGGCTCTCAAACTCCAGAAAACTCTGCCCGCCCTCATTCAGCACAGCGGCAATGAAGCCCCAGATGGCCAAGCCCAGAGCCAGAAACGGCAGATAGCCCCGCAGCTCGAACCGGAACAGTGAGCCGTAGATGAGACCCAGGCTGGCAACCAGCACCGCCATACTCAAGGTGAGCCAAAAGGGACCAAGCACGGAGCGCCGGTAGCGCTTGCGGATGTCATGCCACCCCAGCATCCCCCACAGTGACCAACTCGTGACCCCTTTCACCAGGTCCTCGTAGGCACGTGCGGTCTGGCTGCGGTCGGCAGAGTCGAACAAAAGGCTCATGGGCAGATCATGGGGAGATGGGAACAAAAAGAGGGCAAGGCATGGGAGCGCTCGTCAACGCAAAAACCGGCCTCCCCGTCCCTCTCGGTACCGGGTGCCTGGGCCATAAGGCTTTGTCGTACTCTAGAGCGCGGTGGCTGTCACGCACTATTGCCATGAGCGCGAAGGGATTGCCGGACGGGGAGGCAAGGGCGTATATCACCAGCCCCAGGGCACCTTGCTTGTGTCCTCCGGCTCTGAGCGACATGCCGACCGGCTTCCGACAACCACCGTTGTGTCGTCCTCCTGTGACCCTCTCCCCTGCCCGCCTGACGCATCTTCAGCGTCTTGAAGCCGAAAGCCTCCACATCATGCGCGAGGTGGTGGCCCAGTTCCACAAGCCGGTCATGCTCTATTCGGTGGGCAAGGACAGCTCGGTGCTGCTGCATCTGGCGATGAAGGCCTTCTATCCGTCGAAGCCGCCCTTCCCGCTGCTGCATGTCGACACCACCTGGAAGTTCCGGGAGATGATCGAGTTCCGCGACCGCACGGCGCAGGCGTTGGGCATCGACCTGATGGTCCACATCAACCAGGACGGCGTGCGCCAGGGCATCGGCCCCTTCACCCACGGTTCGGCCGTCCACACCGACGTGATGAAGACACAAGCGCTCAAACAAGCGCTCAATGCCTATGGCTTCGACGCCGCCTTCGGCGGGGCGCGCCGCGACGAGGAGAAGAGCCGCGCCAAGGAGCGCATCTTCTCCTTCCGGACATCCTCCCACCGTTGGGAGCCGAAGAACCAGCGGCCGGAGCTGTGGAGCCTCTACAACGGCCGCATCAACAAGGGCGAGAGCATCCGCGTCTTCCCGCTGTCGAACTGGACCGAGCTCGACATCTGGCAATACATCCACCAGGAGAACATCCCGGTGGTGCCGCTTTATTTCGCCAAACCGCGTCCGGTGGTGGAGCGAGACGGTGCGCTCATCATGGTCGATGACGACCGCCTGCCGCTGAAGCCGGGTGAGACGCCGGAGATGGCCTGGGTGCGCTTCCGCACGCTCGGCTGCTATCCGCTGACCGGGGCCGTGCGCAGCACCGCCGCCACCCTGCCAGAGATCATCCGCGAGATGCTGCTCGCCACCACCTCCGAACGCCAGGGCCGGGTGATCGACCAGGATGCCGGTGCGTCGATGGAAGCCAAGAAGCAGGAAGGCTACTTCTGATGCTGAAGGACCCTGCCCTCACCGCCGAGACCACCACCGCTGCTGCCGAAGTGCAGGCATATCTGGCCCGCCAGAATGACAAGGACCTGCTGCGCGTCATCACCTGCGGCTCGGTGGATGACGGCAAGTCGACGCTGATCGGCCGGCTGCTCTACGACTGCAAATGCCTCTTTGAGGACCAGCTCGCCAGCCTGGAGACGGACTCCACCCGCTTCGGCACCACCGGCGCCGGCCAGCTCGACCTCGCGCTGCTGGTCGACGGGCTGGCGGCGGAGCGCGAGCAGGGCATCACCATCGACGTCGCCTACCGCTTCTTCACCACCGACCGCCGCAAGTTCATCCTCGCCGACACGCCGGGTCACGAGCAGTACACCCGCAACATGGTCACCGGTGCTTCCACCGCCGACGCCGCGGTCCTGCTGGTCGACGCCCGCAAGGGCGTGCTGACCCAGACCCGCCGCCACAGCACCATCGTCTCGCTCCTGGGCGTGCGCCATGTCGTGCTGGCGGTCAACAAGATGGACGCCGTCGGCTGGGACCGCGACACCTTCGAGCGCATCGCCGCCGACTACCGCGTCTTTGCTGAGCGCATCGGCCTCACCGAGGTCACCTGCATCCCGGTCTCGGCCCTGACCGGCGACAACGTCACCAAGCCGTCCCAGGCCATGGGCTGGTACAACGGCCCCACCCTGCTCGGCCATCTGGAGAGCGTCGACGCTTGTGCCGAGCAGACGCTGGGCGCCTTCCGCCTGGCGGTGCAGTGGGTGAACCGGCCGAACCAGGACTTCCGCGGCTTCTCCGGCACGGTGGTCGGCGGCGCGGTGCGCGTCGGCGACGACGTCGCCATCCTGCCCAGTGGCCGGACCAGCCGGGTGGCCCGCCTCGTCACCATGGACGGCGACCTGGAGACGGCAGCGCCCGGACAGGCGATCACCCTGGTGCTGGCCGACGAGGTCGACGCCAGCCGCGGCGACATGATCGTCGCCGCCGCCGGCCGGCCGGAGGTGGCCGACCAGCTCGCAGCATATGTGGTGTGGATGGACGAGCAGCCGCTGCTGCCCGGCCGCTCCTATCTGCTGCGCGCCGGCACGGCGACGGTCGGCGCCCAGGTGAGCGAGCTGAAGCACGCCATCAACGTCAACACCCAGGAGCATGCTGCCGCCAAGCATCTGGATCTGAACGACGTCGGCTTGTGCAATCTGGCGCTCGACCGGCCGATCCCGTTCGACGCCTATGCCGACAGCCGCGAGACCGGCAGCTTCATCCTGATCGACCGGCTGAGCAACGCCACCGCCGGCTGCGGCATGATCCGCTTTCCCCTGCGCCGAGCCTCCAACATCCACCGCCACGCCACGAAGGTGGACAAGGCGGCGCGAGCGGGCGGTCTGCAGACGCCCTGCGTGCTGTGGTTCACCGGCCTGTCCGGCTCCGGCAAGTCCAGCGTCGCCGACCGGCTGGAGCAGGAACTGCACCGTCTGGGTCGGCGCACCATGATCCTGGACGGCGACAATGTCCGCCTTGGTCTGAACCGCGATCTCGGCTTCACCGACGAGGACCGGGTGGAGAACATCCGCCGGGTGGCCGAGGTGTCGAAGCTGATGGTGGAGGCTGGGCTGATCGTGCTGGTCAGCTTCATCTCGCCCTTCCGCGAGGAACGCCGGATGGCGCGGTCCCTGGTGGAGGACGGCGAGTTCCTGGAGGTGTTCATGGACACGCCGCTGGAGGTCTGCGAGGCGCGCGACCCCAAGGGGCTGTACAAGAAGGCCCGCTCCGGCCAGCTCCCCCACTTCACCGGCATCGACAGCGCCTATGAGCCGCCGGAGGCCGCGGAGATCACCTTGAAGGGCGCCGAACAGACGCCCGACGAGATGGTCGCCCAGCTGATCGAAGAGTTGCGGCGGCGCGACATCGTCTGATGCGCCGCCCAAGGGGTCACTGGGGCAAATGGCCGGTTGCCCCAGTGACCCCTTGGGAGTTTGCCCTTCCTCCAGGCCCCCGGGGTGTTGCGTGTTTTCGACTGCCACGCGGAAGGCCTTTGCACAAAGTGCGGCCAAGCCGTTCCCCAGTGGCACTGGTTTGCGGTGAAATGCATTGACGAACCAAGGCGCCAACGATCTTATGGCCGCGGATTGTTTTGCAAAGCGTCTCGACCTCCCATGCAGCGTCACCCTCGGCTTGCTCCTTATTCTCTGACGAACCTGGAGCGGGTCAACGCCATCGGGCAGGCTGTACCGCGCGATAGGGGGCCGGCAGACCTGCCCCATGGGCTGTCCATCGTCATTCTCACCATCGACAAGCCCGAGCTGATCATTCCATTGATTGACAGCCTGGTGGCGATGGCACCCCTGTTCCAGCAGGCCGGGCTGGGGTTTGAGGTGCTGATTGGCGATACCGGCTCCACCGACCCCACCGTGCTAGCGTTTTACGAGCGCCTGCCCCCCCTCGTCACCGTGGTGCGCGGGCTGAGCTACCACTTCTCCCGCTGCAACAACCAGCTCTTCTTCGCTCATGCCCGCTACGACACCGCCTTGTTCCTCAACAATGATGTGATCGTCCGTGACCAGCCTGACAGCATCTTGCGCATGGTTCAGCAGCTGGAGCGCCGGCCGGAGCTGGGGGTGATTGGGTTGTGCCTGTTTTTCCCCGATGGCTCGGTGCAGCATGCCGGCATCGATGTGTTCCGTGATGGCCCTTTGCGTGGCTTCTGCTTCCACCCGCATGCCCATACCCCAGTGCCTGAGCAGATGGCTGACAGTTGGGAGTGTCTGGCTGTCACCGGTGCCTGCCTGATGATCCGCGCCGACCTGTTCCGTGCCATCGGTGGCTTCGATGAAGGCTACCGCACCGAGTGCCAGGATGTGGCGCTCTGCTTGGCGGTCCAGCGCTTAGGCCGACGGGCTGCTGTTCTCAACGCGGGTCCGGTGCTGCATCTGGAAAACGCGACCCGCCCCAGGGGGTCAGAAGACTGGGCCGACCGCCAGCTCTTCATGCGCCGCTGGGGGACCTTCATCGACGCTTTCGCTCTGTAGGATCTCCGGTGTCGACTTCCGCCTCATCCTTGCTGTTCTTGTGCTACCGCATGGCCCGCGGCTTTGGCGTCTCGGTGGTCATCGAGACTCTGGCGCGTGGTCTGGCCGCCCGTGGGGTGGCGGTGACGATCGGCTGTGTCGAACAGGACGGGACCATACAGGGGCTCGACATCCGTCCGGTCAAACCACAGCCCGATGCCATCGCCGCGTTGGCCCAGGCGGTCGGCGCCACCGTCCTTGTCGCCCACACATCACCGTTTTTCGAAGCGTTGCCCGCCCTGCAGGGCGCGTTCTCCTGCTGGGCTTGGGAGCATGGTGACCCGAGCCCTGCCTTTTTCGACAGCGACCGCGCCGCGCGCGAGGCGGTCGTGCGCCACAAGCAAGAGCGGGTCTATCCGGCCCTTACCGGCGTGGTGGCCATCTCCGAATTCATCGCCCACGACATCGGCTGGCCGCAAGCCCATCTGATCTTCAACGGCTGCGACCATGTCCCCGACCGTGGCAGCAAAGGCCTGCAGGACTATCCGCTTGGCGATGGAGCACCGCTGAAGATCGGCACCTTGATGCGCATTGGCCAGGGTGAAGCGCGCTACAAGGGCCTGCAGGTTTTTCTCGACCTCGCTACAGCCGTGCGCGCGTCAGGTCTCCATGCCGACATGCACATCATGGGCCGTGGTACGCCGGAAGACGCCAAGCCTTTCCAGGCGGCCGGCATCCACACCCATTTGAACGCCACCGACGAGGAGCGGGCGGCCTATCTGCGTGGGCTTGACGTTTTCATCTCGCCCAGCTTGTGGGAAGGCTGCAACCTGCCTTTGCTGGAGGCGCAGGCGCTTGGCACGGCCGGGTTAGCGTATGACACCGGGGCGCATCCCGAGATGACGCCTTTGCTGGCAGCCAACGCCCGCGACATGCTGAGCTTGGTCCAAGCCTATGCGCAAGACCGCGGGCTGCTGCGCCGGCATTCTTTGATGTGTTATCATTTTGTCCGCCGCCGCTACCGCTGGTCGAGCGCGGTGGATGACACGGTCCGTCTGTTTGGGTTGACCGCCGGCACCCAGCCGATGCCGCTGGGCGGCCCGCTGCCGGTCCCTCGCCGGGGCTGGCTGGGCGTCCATGCAAAAAAGCTCCTGTGGTCGCTGCGCGCCGAAGGGGTTTTCGGGGCGGCTCGGCGAACCAAAGCCTATCTGTCTTATCACCTGCACAAGGACCGCTCCGGCTGATCGCGCACCGTCCCTGCCCTTTGCGGCAGGAGGGCGATGCCAGACCACCGCCTGCGGCCTCTTCGACCGGAAAAAAGGTGTCATCATGGCCAACTCCACCATGCCCCACGCGTCTCTGGCCCAGTATCTTGAGCGTTCGGCCGAGCTCTTGCTCCAAACACGCGCGGCCATCCCTGCCAGCGTGATGACGGCGGCCGTCGAGTGCATCGCAACCGCACTGGCCGCCGGACGGCCGCTTTTGGTGTGCGGCAACGGCGGTTCGGCGGCGGACGCCCAGCACATCACCGGAGAGCTGGTTGGGCGCTTCTTGAAGGAACGCCGAGGCTTGAAGGCGATTTGCCTCAGCTCCAACGCCGCCGTGCTGACCGCCTGGGCCAATGATTACAGCTATGAGACGGTGTTCGCCCGCCAAGTGGAGGCTTACGCCGAACCTGGCGGGGTTCTGCTCGGCCTCAGCACCAGCGGCAATTCCGCCAATGTGGTTGCCGCCTTTGAGGCGGCACGGCACCATGGTATGGCCACCGTGGCGCTGACCGGCGAAGGCGGCGGCCGGCTGGCTGCGCTCAGCGACGTTTTGCTGGCGGTTCCCTCCCGCTCGACGCCGCTGATTCAGCAAGCCCACCTGTGCCTCTATCACCACCTGTGCGAAGAGATCGAGGCGCGGCTGGCCGGATAAGTTTCACCTTGCGCGGATGGAGAACGTGATCTGCACGCGGGCCCTGCTGGCGCTGTCGCCGGGGGGCAGGGAGCGCCGTTCTTGACAGTTATGATGACGCCTTGTCCTCGACCAGCGTGCGCTCCCAGGCAAGGGCTGAGGCGACGATGCCGCGCAGATCGGCGTGGCGCGGGGTCCAGTCCAGTTCCTGGCCAATGCGGGCAGTGGCGGCCACCAGGGCCGGTGGATCGCCGGGTCGGCGCGGACCGACCCGGATCGGCAGCGGACGGCCCAGCACCGCCTGCACCATGTCGAGCACCTCGCGCACCGAATAACCGCGGCCATAACCGCAGTTCAAGGTCCGGCTGTCGCCCCCTGCCTCCAGGTGGACCAGGGCAGCGACATGGGCAGCGGCGAGATCGCTGACATGGATATAGTCGCGCACGCAGGTGCCGTCGGCGGTGGGATAATCGTCGCCATAAATCTGGATGTCTGGTCGTTGGCCAGTCGCCACCTGGGCGGCAATCTTCAAAAGATGGGTGGCAACCCGGGTGCACTGGCCGGAACGCCCCTGCGGGTCCGCTCCCGCCACATTGAAGTAGCGCAGCACCACCGAGCGCAGGCCATGGGCGGTGGCGGCATCGCGCAACATCCACTCGGTCATCAGCTTGGAGCGGCCATAGGGGTTGATCGGGCTGGTCGGCGCCTCCTCGTCGATCGGCGTCGCCTCGGCCATGCCATACACCGCCGCGGTGGAGGAGAAGACAAAGCGGTCCACCCCAGCCTGACGGCAAGCCTCGATCAGCGTCAGGCTGTTGGCCGTGTTGTTGCGGTAATAGTCGAGTGGCTTTTCCACCGACTCCGGCACGATGATGCTGCCGGCAAAATGCATGACGGTGCCGACCGCATGCTCTTGGATGACACGGCCGATCAGGACGGCGTCACCGACGTCCCCCTCCACCAGTGGCACGCCGGGCGGGATGGCGGCGCGGCGCCCGCTGGACAGATCGTCGACCACCACCACCGGCCAGCCGCCATCCAGCAGCGCCAGCACAACATGGGAGCCGATGTAGCCGGCGCCGCCGGTCACCAGCACAGTCTTACGGGATGTTGGATCAGCCATGAACGGTCCATTCGTGCTGCGATGCAAAGCGTGACAGACTATGGGCTGCCAGCTTGCTCCGATCATACCCTTTTACGCTGAGCAAGCCTGTTCCTTTCGCAGGTCCCGAAAAGAGACAGCTTTGTGCCAAACAGCCCATCAGGGGTATTCAGCCGTAGACTTCAGCGGTCACCGGCGATACCAAGACGATCAAACGCCGCAGCAGACCGGCGCAAAGCAGGAGCTCCTGAGCCATGGACATCGCCGCACTCGCCATTCCTGACGTGAAAATCCTGCGCCCGAAGAAGTTCGGCGATCACCGTGGATTTTTCTCAGAGACCTACAGCAAGCGGGCGTTTGAGGCGGCCGGTCTTCTGCTCGAGTTCGTGCAGGACAACCAGTCGCTGTCGGCTGACAGCGGGACTGTCCGGGGGTTGCATTATCAGCTCCCCCCCTTCGCCCAAGACAAGCTCTTGCGCGTGGTCCGCGGCGCCGTCTTTGACGTGGCGGTGGACATCCGTCAGGACTCGCCCACCTTCGGCCAGCATGTGTCGGCGATCATCAGCGCCGCAGACTGGAACCAAATCTTGATTCCAGTCGGTTTCGCCCATGGCTTTTGCACGCTGGAGCCCGACACGGAAGTCATCTACAAGGTGACCAACTTCTATTCGCCCGAGCATGACCGCGGGATCTTGTGGAACGACCCGGCGCTCGGCATCGAGTGGCCGGTGGCACCGGGCGCAGCGCGCCTGTCCGACAAGGACCTCAAGAACCCGCGCTTGGCGGAGGCAACGGAGCTGTTCTAATAAGGTGGATCTCGTCGGCCCCGATCTTGCGGGGCGTCGGGATTTTCGTGATCTGGCCGTTCCATTTTTTGACAGGGCGCAGGTGGTTTGATGACGCGCATTCTCGTCACCGGCGGTGCCGGTTTCATCGGCTCGGCGGTGATCCGCCAGCTCCTTGCCGAAACCGACGCCTTCGTCGTCAATGTCGACAAGCTGACCTACGCGGCCAACCTGTCCTCCTTGCCGGGAGCAGACGGCAATCCCCGCTACGCCTTTGAGAAGGTCGACATCTGCGACGGTGCCGAGCTGGCCCGTGTCTTCGCCACCTACCAGCCCGATGCGGTGATGCATCTGGCCGCAGAGTCCCATGTCGATCGCTCGATCGACGGACCGGGCGACTTCATCCAGACCAATGTGGTCGGCACCTTCCGCCTGCTGGAGGCGGCGCGCGGCCACTGGTCGGCGCTGCCGGCGGAGCGCAAGGAGCGCTTCCGCTTCCACCACATCTCCACCGACGAGGTGTTCGGCTCGCTGGGCGAGGATGGCTTCTTCACCGAAACCACCGCCTACAGCCCCAACTCGCCCTATTCGGCCAGCAAGGCGTCGAGCGACCATCTGGTGCGCGCTTGGCACGAGACCTACGGGCTGCCGGTGGTGCTGACCAACTGCTCCAACAATTACGGCCCCTATCATTTTCCGGAAAAGCTGATCCCGCTGATGATCCTCAAGGGTTTGGCGGGCGAGCCGTTGCCGGTCTATGGCAAGGGCGACAACATCCGCGATTGGCTTTATGTCGAAGACCATGCCCGGGCGCTCAGGGTGGTACTGGAACGGGGCCGCATCGGTGAGAGCTACAACATCGGTGGCCACAACGAGCGCACCAACCTGGAGGTCGTCCGCGCCATCTGCGCGCATCTGGACGAGATGAGCCCGGTCGGCGCGCCGCACGACCGCCTGATCAGCTTCGTCACCGACCGCCCCGGCCACGACAAGCGCTATGCGATTGACGCCGGTAAGATCGAGCGCGAACTGGGCTGGAGGCCGCAGGAGACCTTCGAGAGCGGCTTGCGCAAGACGGTCGCCTGGTATCTGGAAAACCGCGACTGGTGGCAGGCCATCCTGAACGGCTCCTACCGTGGCGAGCGGCTGGGTCTGAAGGAAGAAGGAGCCGCCCAATGAAGGTTCTCGTGCTCGGCAGCAACGGCCAGCTCGGCTTCGAGCTGATGCGGGCCATCTGGGCGCCCGGCACCGACGTCGTCGGCCTGCCCTACCCGGACTTCGATGTGACCCGGCCTGGCGATGTGGAGAAGGCGGTCGCCACCCACGCGCCCGATCTGCTGGTCAATGCCACCGCCCACACCGCGGTCGACAAGGCCGAGAGCGAGGTGGATCTCTCCTTCGCCATCAACCGTGACGGGCCGGGCGCCATGGCGGCAGCCTGCGCCAAGCGCGGCATCCCCTTCATCCATGTGTCGACTGACTATGTGTTCGACGGGACGAAGGGTGGGGTCTACAGCGAGGACGACCCGATCAACCCGCTGGGTGTCTATGGCGCCAGCAAGGCGGCCGGCGAAGCGGCGGTGCGGGCAGCCACGCCGCAGCACGTCATCTTGCGCACCTCCTGGGTCTACAGCGCCTACGGCAACAATTTCGTCAAAACGATGCTGCGCTTGGGCCAGGAGCGCGACGAGATGCGGGTGGTCGCCGACCAGCACGGCTCCCCCACCGCCGCTGCCGATCTCGCCGCGGCCATCGTACAGGTCGCCGACACCATCAAGAAGACGGGCAGCGCCGCCTGGGGCACCTACCATCTGACCGGCAGCGGCTATACCACCTGGCATGATTTTGCCGAGCGCATCTTCCAGCGGCTGGACGAGCGCACCGGCAAGCGGCCGCGGCTGGTTGCCATCAACACGGCCGACTATCCGACCCCGGCGCGCCGCCCGGCCAATTCGCGGCTGGACTGCAGCCGGGCCAAGCAGATGCTCGGCATCTCCTGTCCACCGTGGCAGGACAGCCTGGACCATGTGCTTGACGAGCTGTTCACCAACCCGCCGCAGGCGTAAGGGACGTAAGACGATGAAGGGGATCATCCTGGCCGGCGGCTCCGGCACCCGGCTTTACCCGGTGACGCGGGCGGTTAGCAAGCAACTGCTGCCGATCTATGACAAACCGATGATCTATTTCCCGCTCAGCACACTGATGCTGGCCGGCATCCGTGACATCCTGATCATCACCACGCCGCACGACCAGCCCTTGTTCCAAACGGTGCTGGGCGACGGGTCACAGTGGGGGTTGAGCCTGAGCTACGCCATCCAGCCCTCGCCCGACGGGCTGGCGCAGGCCTTCATCATCGGCCGCGCGTTCATTGGCACCGACGCGTGCGCCCTGGTGCTGGGAGACAATATCTTCTACGGCCATGGCCTGACCAACATCTTGCGTGCGGCCGGCGAGCGGACCACGGGAGCCAGCGTCTTCGCCTATGCCGTGCGCGATCCTGAGCGGTATGGCGTGGTGGAGTTCGACGAGGCCGGCCGCGCGCTCAGCATCGAGGAGAAGCCGGTTGCCCCGCGCTCCAAATGGGCGGTGACGGGGCTCTATTTCTACGACAATGACGTGCTGGACGTCGCCGCGGCGGTGAAGCCGTCGGCCAGGGGTGAGCTGGAGATCACCTCGGTCAACGCGGCCTATCTGGAGATGGGCAGGCTGTCGGTCGAGCAGATGGGCCGCGGCTATGGCTGGTTTGACACCGGCACCCACGACAGCCTGCTGGAGGCAGCAGAGTTCGTCCGCACCATCCAGCACCGCCAGGGCCTGCAGATCGCCTGTCCGGAGGAGATCGCCTACACCTCCGGCTGGATCGATGCCGAACAGGTCCGCCGTCTGGCCGAGCCGTTGAAGAAGAACGAGTACGGACGCTATCTGCTGGGACTGCTCAGCTAGCGGATCAATCGGTCTCCTGCTGCGTTTGCTCAAAAGCGCTGGGGGCTGCTCTCCCGCGGCCACCCGCCTCGTCACCAACCACGGACAGGATCGAAGCCTTGCCGGCCCTCACCAACCGAAAGCGTGTTCTCGTCACCGGCGGCGCCGGCTTTCTCGGCTCGCACCTGTGTGAGCGGCTGCTGGCGGCCGGGAACGACGTGCTGTGCGTCGACAATTTCTTCACCGGCAGCCGCGACAATGTCCTGCACCTGCTGGACAACCCGCATTTCGAGCTGATGCGCCATGACGTGACGTTTCCGCTCTATGTCGAGGTCGACGAGATCTACAATCTTGCCTGCCCGGCCTCACCGGTCCATTACCAGCATGACCCGGTGCAGACGACCAAGACCAGCGTGCATGGTGCCATCAACATGCTGGGGCTGGCCAAGCGGGTGGGGGCCAGGATCATGCAGGCCTCGACCTCGGAGGTCTATGGCGACCCGGCGGTGCATCCGCAGCCGGAGGAGTATTGGGGCAACGTCAACACGGTCGGCCCGCGCGCCTGCTATGACGAGGGCAAGCGCTGCGCGGAAACGCTGTTCTTCGACTATCACCGCCAGCATCAGCTGTCGATCAAGGTGATCCGCATCTTCAACACCTACGGCCCGCGCATGCACCCGAATGACGGGCGGGTGGTGTCGAACTTCATCATCCAGGCACTGAAGGGCGAGCCGATCACCATCTATGGCGATGGACAGCAGACGCGGTCCTTCTGCTATGTCGACGACCTGATCGACGGCTTCCTGCGCTTCATGGGCACGCCGGCCGGGGTCACCGGCCCGATCAACCTCGGCAATCCTGGCGAGTTCACCATGCTGGAGTTGGCCGAGAAGGTGATCCGCCTCACCGGCTCGGGCTCGAAGATCGAACACAAGCCGCTGCCGCAGGACGACCCCAAGCAGCGCCAGCCCGACATCGCCAAGGCCCGCGCCCTGATGGACTGGGAACCGGCCGTGCCGCTGGACGAGGGACTGGCCCGCACCATCGCCTATTTCCGTTCCCGCTTTTTTGCCTGAAGCCGCCACGGGAGAGGACGCCATCCACCCGATGGCATCCTCCCCGCTTGTGGCCTCAGTTGCGTCCGTACACGTCCTCAAGCCGGACGATGTCGTCCTCGCCGAGATAGGAACCGGACTGCACCTCGATCACGGTCAGCGGCACCTTGCCCGGGTTTTCCAGCCGGTGGACGGTGCCGATCGGGATGTAGATCGACTGGTTTTCATAAACCATCACCTGCTCCTCGCCGCGGGTGACCAGGGCGGTGCCGTTGACCACCACCCAGTGCTCGGCACGGTGATGGTGCTTTTGCAAGGACAGCCGTGAGCCGGGCGCGATGGTCAGGCTCTTGACCTGGAAGCGGTCACCAGTGTGCAAGGACTGGTACGAACCCCACGGGCGATGGACCCGGCGATGGCTGCTCGACTCACTGCGGCCGTCGGCCTTCAGCCGATCGACGATGCGTTTGACATCCTGGGCTCGGTCGCGGTCGGCAACCAGCACGGCGTCGTCCACCACCACCACCACGGCATTCTCCACCCCGACCACCGCGGTCAGGTGGGTGTCGCTGCGCACGTAACAGTCCCGGGCCCCCTCCAGCAGCACGTCGCCGATGACAACGTTGCCCTCGCCGTCCTTGGCTCCGACATCCCACAGCGCCGACCAGGCCCCAACGTCGGTCCAGCCGATTTCGCACGGCACGACGGCGGCGCGGTCGGTGCGCTCCATCACGGCACAATCGATGGAGATGCTGGGAGCCTTGGCGAATTCCTCCGCATTCAGACGGAAGAAATCAAGGTCGGATGCCCCGGTCTCCAATGCGGCGCGGCAGGCCGCGAGCACCGCTGGGGCGTGACGCTCCAGCTCAGCCAGCAGCCGGGCGACCGGAAACAGGAACATGCCGCTGTTCCAGGCATAGGTGCCTTCCGCAAGGTAGCGCTCGGCCACCTCCAGCGATGGCTTTTCAACAAAGGCCGCAACAGCATAAGCGCCGTCAGCCTCGTCCATCGCATGGCCGCGGCGGATATAGCCATAGCCGGTTTCCGGCCGGGTCGGAGTGATGCCGAAGGTGACGAGCCGGCCGGCAGCGGCGGCACGGGCGGCGATGCCCACGGCATGCCGGAATGCCTCGACATCACGAACCTCATGGTCGGCCGGCAGCACCAGCAGCAGAGCGTCCGGATCGTCGGCTTCGACCGTCAACGCGGCAAGCGCACAGGCCGCGGCGGTGTTGCGCCCCATCGGCTCCAAAATGATCCCGCGCGGGGTGCAGCGCGACTGGCGCAACTGCTCGGCAGCCAGAAAACGGTGCTCCTGGTTGCAGATCACCAGGGGAGCTGAGAAGACAGCCTCTGCCTCGACCGCTGTGGTCACCTCAGCACTGACCCGCAAGGCAGTGTCCTGCAACATCGTGCGCTCTGAACACAAAGGCAGGAACTGCTTGGGGTAAAGGTCACGCGACAACGGCCACAGACGCGATCCCGTGCCGCCGGACAGCAGCACCGGGATGATCTTTTGCACAGAGTTGCCGTTCATCCTGCTGCCCTATGTTGTGAAACCGTCTGTTCGGAGGGGTACGAAAGCCCTCATGTGGACCTTTGCGCACCGACCATGGCGTCCTCCCCCCGGTTCGGCGCCATGGCGGCTTGTTATAGACCAGCGTCTTCGCCCTCCACAAGCACCCCTCCGAGACCCCTCCGACCGAAGCGCCTCATCCAGGGGGGCGAGACAAGACTCCAAACTGCGGCAGCTCCGTCCCCCTGGGCCCGCTTGGTGCCGTCCCAGGCCCCACCCAAGGGACTGGAGTCTTGTCGCGCCCCCCTGTCGCAGGGGTGGCCACACGTGTCGGCGCGACTGGACTCCAAATCCGCCTGACCGCGAGAGCCAGCAGAAAACCACGCGGAATCGTCGCCAAACGCTCTTTGCGACTCGGAAAACGCGACTCGGAAAATGATGAGTCCGTGATTCGCAACGTCATGTTTGGACTCTTGTCGCGATCAGCCGGATATCCACAGGCCAGTCAAACTATCCGCTGGAGTCTTGTCGCGGGAGTTCTGGAGTTTTGTCGCGCGACTCGCGATTCGCTACTGGAGTTTTGTCGCACAAACTAATAACTAAATCAAATATCCCTACAAATAGCCTGAGCGACAAGACTCCAAATTGCTGCCCCTATCCGACCGTGCTATAGGGGAACCCGCAAAGTCGTGCCAAGGACAGTGCGTATGGGACAGTTACACAGCCTGATAACCCAGCTTGGACGCGACCAAGCGAAAGCGCTGCAGACCGATCCGGACCAGCGTTCGCTAGTCGATGTCGCCGCTGCCGTTCTGGAAGAAGAACGGCAAGAGCTTGGTATCACCTATTCAGGCTTTGCTCTGACCGCACTTCCTCACCGTCGTCTTCCCGACGATCAGCCCTGGGAGCGCCGCGGACATCGGATCCGTTTACTGATCGAGCCGGGACGACTGCCAATCCGCAATGGAGGCTTTAAGCTTTACGGCGTTCCCTACGGCAGCCGGGCGCGCATGATCCTGCTCTATCTGCAGACCCGCGCCATCCAGACCGATAGCCGCGAGGTTGAACTCGGCCGCAGCATGCATGAATGGTTGGACCGCATGGGCCTGTCGGTTGGCGGACAGACCTACCGGGACATCCGCGAGCAGGCGTCGCGCATCGCCGCTTGCAACCTCACCTTTGCCTGGGAAGATGCCCACAGCATCGGCTTTGAAAAAGGCTCCATCGTCAAAGGTGGCATTCACTTTTCCACCAATGGTGGGAATGGCCAGGGCCAGGGTTCGCTGTGGGAAGACCGGGTCTTGCTCTCAGAATCCTTCTTCCGCGAGCTGAAGGCCCACCCGGTGCCAATTTGGGAACCAGCCCTGCGCCACATCCAGAACAACAGCACCAGCATCGACATCTATATCTGGCTCGCCTACCGCTTGCACAGTCTGAGCCGCTCGACCGCCATCACCTGGCCGGCGGTGTTCGAGCAATTCGGCGCCGGCTACAGCCGTCTGCGCGATTTCCGCAAACGCTTCATCGAGGCTTTGCAGTTGGCGCTTGCCGTCTATCCTGACGCCCGCGTCGATGTTGATGAGCAGGGATTGATCCTGCACCCCTCCCCGCCCCCAATCCCTGAGCGCAAATTCGTCCAGCTCTGCCGTTGAGGCTTTCTTTCGCCACAGGGGTCACGATCCAGAAGGCGCCGTTCCAAAGACGCCTTCTGGGCTGTCCAGCCCACGCGGCACTTGCGCTGTCGCCCAGGCCCCGTGATCGATTCCGACGCTCTGAGGGAGAGATCGAAGCGGAGCCAACGCTGAAGGCGCGCCAACATTCCAAACTGAAGGAGCGGCCACGCTCCGTTTCCCCGTAGCATAGCGTCATCGACGGAGCTTTGTTTGCCCGGGCCGGCCGCGGACCCGCCGGTTTTGACGCTTGGGGCAGACACTACAGAAAGCTTACCTCCAATAGCAAGGCTGAGGTGATCCCTCATCCTTGTGACACCTTGCTCCACATGATCACGCTGCCGGCGGAAGCTCGCCGGCCTTTGGGAACCAGCTCTGTCGCGCTTGGCGTCTCAGCTTGGCGTCGCATGTTGCAAGCCGCACCGACGCCACACCACAGCCGCGGCAAGACTTACCAGTAAAAAAGCTGACCACTCCCGTCGGCAAGCGTCATGGGCCGCCGTCGGCGGCACTCTCGAACCGACCCCCTGATGGTTGTCAGCACAGCCGCATTCCCTCTGGCCCGCGACATAAGGGCAGCTGACGGAGCCCCCCTGCGACAAGACTCCAAACCACCGTCAGCAGTTGGCCCGTAGTGCACGCGCCAGCGGTTCGAGCAGGCGGTCGAGCGCTGCATCCAGGATGGTGTCGTCGAGACCGCCCTCCACCACCACAGCCTGAGGCGGTGTCACAAAAAAGGGCGGCGCACTGTCGGTGCCGGTCCGCTCCAAGGTGGCGGCAAGCGCCAGCAGCCGGTGATCGCAGGCTGGGCGCAGCGTGGCATGGACCAGAACCAGCAAGCTGTTCTGAGCAGCAATGCGTGGATCATTGGGGACAAGGGTCGCAACGGCCAGGTCGGGCCCGAGAAGGCTGACAAGCCGCGCGGCAACATGACTGCAAAGGGCCGCATCGCCAAGATCGGCCGTCGCAGCGCCGTCAATCGGCTCCACCAGACAGAGCACGCCGACCTGCTCAACCCGTTGGAAAAAAGGAACCGGTGACATGGCCTCAGCCTCCAAGCTGCGAACGTCGCCACAGACCAGGACGGTGATGATGGCCCGGACGACGGACCCTCGCTGTCAGCACAAGCTCCACACCGGAACTGCCCCATGGTGACGCTTAGGCCATATGTTCGCAGCCTGAAAGGAGTGGCGGCCCGCCCTGCGACATGCCCCAATCGAGGGTTGCGCCGGACTGGCCGGCGCCGAGCCTCAGACATGGAGGGCGGGCCTGATGAACGATACCATCTACGTGGGGCTGGATGTCCACAAAGCGACGGTGGCCGTAGCGGTTGCGGAAGGCATGCGGGGCGGTGAGGTGCGACAACTGGGAAACGTTTGCCACAAGCCCGAGCACATCGCGAAGCTGGCGGAAAAGCTGGCCAAGGGTGGCCGGCGGCTGAGTTTCTGCTATGAGGCTGGTCCCTGTGGCTATGGCCTGCACCGGCAACTGACTGACTTGGGACATGATTGCATCGTGGTGGCGCCGTCTTTGATCCCGATGAAACCTGGTGACCGGATAAAGACCGATCGTCGCGACGCGGTGATGTTGGCAAAGCTGCATCGCGCTGGAGACCTCACAGCGGTCTGGGTACCGGATAGTGCACACGAGGCCGTTCGTGACCTGATCCGAGCAAGGGCCACAGCGGTTCGGGTGCTCGGCAAGGCGCGCCAACATCTGCAAGGCTTTCTGCTGCGGCACGGCCGTGTCTACGCCGGTAAGCGGGGGTGGACCTTGGCCTATCGCCGTTGGTTGACCACTGTGCGTTTTGACCACCCTGCTCAGCAGGTGGTGCTGCAAGACTACATTCACGCCATCACTGACGCTGAGGCACGGGTTGAACGTTTGACACGCCAGATAGAGGATATGCTGCCACAATGGTCGATGGCGCCGGTGGTGGAAGCGGTGCAGGCTATGCGCGGCGTCGCTTTTATCGTCGCCGTGACTGTGGTTGCCGAGGTCGGTGATTTCACCCGGTTCAACAATCCCCGCCAGCTGATGGCCTATCTGGGCTTGGTGCCGTCCGAGCATTCCAGCGGCACCACTGTGCGACGCGGTGGCATCACCAAGGCCGGGAATGCCTTGGCCCGGCGAGTGCTCATCGAAGGTGCGTGGACTTACCGTATGCAGGCGCGTGTTAGCCGCAAACTGCACGACCGTCTTGAAAACCTGCCCAAAGCCATCCGCGACATCGCCTGGAAGGCTCAGGTTCGGCTATGCGCCCGTTTCCGTCGTCTGGCGGCCGCAGGCAAGGCCAGGGTCGTCGTGACAACCGCTATCGCGCGGGAGATGGTAGGCTTCCTATGGGCGATTGCTCGGCAGGTGCAACTGGCCCCGGCGGTCTGACACCGCGCTGATCAGACATTGCGGTGCCTACGGCTGGAGGCGGGGCGCGGTGGGGAATCTTCGTCCTCTGTTATGAGCCGACCTTGTCGACGCTCGCCACTTAGACCGAGGCAGCCCCAGGACGAAACCACGGTCATGCGGTATCCAACCCGCGCATGAGAGCTTGCTCAACCGTCGTCTTTGGCCCCGCCTCCTGCCGTGGGCATCCACTAAGTTTCAGCATCTGGGCTTAACCAGGGATGGTAGCCCATTGCCAAAATCCTTGACTGCGAACATGAGAGCAGGCTGCTGAAAAACTACCAGCGGTGAGCCTTGAGCTGGATCTCGTCGCCGTGGTGGATGCTGATTTCAACCTCGAGGCTCCCATCCTCGGCCAATTCGACCGTGCCGGTGCCGCGGATAGGTGTCATCTCGTCGCTGCCCTCGAAATCGAAGAAGATGGTGCTGACGCCAGTCTCGCACTCCAGGCCGGCTTGAAGGGCGCCGAACACCATCTCGCCGCGGCCGTCGACGTCGAAGCGGATGTAGGCCGGCTCGACCAGATCGAGATATGCACGGTCCCACTGGTCGGCTTCGATGAGGCGCCACTTGCCGAGCACCTTGCAGCGTCGCGCCGCCGTCATGGCGCCGTAGCCAGCAGCTTGGGCAGCCGGATCAGGTTGTAGGCTGCCGTGGCGAAGGTAAAGGCCCAACCCACCCGGGCGATGCCGCGGAAGCGGCTCTTGCGATGACCGGCCACCGTCTTGATCCAGCCGAATACCTCCTCGATGCGCTTGCGGCAGCGTTGGCTCACCTCGTAGCCGGAATGCCGGGTGGTGCGCGCGTCGATGCGAGAACGCCGCCCCGACGTGTTCTGCGCCACGTGCGGCGTCGCCTTCAGCGTCCGTAGGTCGGCGACGAAATCCGCCGTGTCGTAGCCCTTGTCGGCGCCCACCGTGATACGGTGCCGGCCTTCCATGGCGCCGATCAGGTCGAGCGCGGCGCTCCGCTCGGCGGTGCCGCTGGCCTGCGTGAGCGTCGCTCCAACCACCAGGCCGTTGCGGTTCTCCATCAGCACGTGCCCCATGAAGCTGAGCTTGGCCTCCTTGCCGCGCCCCTTGCGGAACAGCTTGGCTTCGGGATCGGTCAGACTGGTGTGCGTGTCGTTGCTGCGCCGCTCGCCGTGGAAGTTCCGTTCGCCGTTGCGTCCGGGCCCCGGCGGCTCGTCGCTCGCGTCCTTCGGACGGAAACTCTTCACGCTGGCCCAGGCTTCGATCAACGTCCCGTCCACCGAGAAGTGCTCGTCCGACAGCAAGCCTTTGACCTTGGCGTGCGCAACCACGGCACCGAGTGCGTATTTCGGCGAATTCGCCCAGGCGTTTCGGTTGAAAGCGCCCACCGTTTCGGCGAAACCGCCCACCCGAATTGAAAGCTGGTGGGTGCCGGGGCCGAACCCTGGATTTACGTTATGAAGGTTGTGGGTTTGGTTGCCAAGCACCGGCGTTAGGTATCGGGGGTTTCGCTGGCGGCATCGGCCTTGGTGCGGCGCATGGAGTCGCCATGCAGGTCGATGCGGTAGGCCCGGTGCACAAGGCGGTCGAGGATGGCGTCGGCGTAGGTGGCATCGCCGATGAGCCGATGCCAGTTGGCCACGGGAACTTGGGTGGCCAGCATGGTTGCGGCCCGGTCGTGGCGGTCGTCGATCACCTCCATCAGGTCCAGGCGCTGAGCCGCGGTCAGCTCGGTCATCGCCCAGTCGTCCAGGATCAACAGGTCGAGCCGGGCGATCCGTCGCAACAGCCGGGCGAGCGAACCGTCCAGGCGGGCGGTGGCCAGATCGTCCAGCAGGCGGGTCAGCCGGGTGTAGAGGACGCTGTGGCCTTCCCGCGCCGCCTGGTTGCCGAGTGCACAGGCCAGCCAGGTCTTGCCGATCCCGGTCGGGCCGGTGATCAGAACCGGCCGGTTCTCCTTTACCCAACGCCCGGTGGCCAGCTCGCGCACAATACCGCGATCGAGCCCACGCGGGGTGCGCAGGTCGAGGTCCTCCAGGCAGGCAGTCTGGCGCAGCCGGGCGCGTTTCAGTCGGCTGGCGAGCGCGGTGTTGGCCCGCTCCGCCGCCTCGCGTTCGATCAAGGTGCCCAACTGCTCGTCGAAGGCCAGTTGGCCGCGGTCGGGCAGGCGCTCCAGGGCCTCCAGCCCTTTGGCCATGCCGTACAGACGCAGCTGGCGCAACCGCTCGTGGTTGACGTGCTTCATCATCATGTCTCCGTCAGTGATAGTAGGAAGGGCCGCGCAGATTGGCGTGCTCGCCGGCACCGGCCGGGTCCGCCGCCGTGGCGGGGGGCGCCGCTAACCAGCGCTGGACGTAGCGGTAGGATCCGACGTTGGCCTCCAGCGCCGCTTGGCAGGCTTGCTCCAGCCGGTCGGTGCCATGGGTGGCCGCCAGGCGGATCAGGCCGATCCCGGCCCGCACCGCCTGTTCGGGATGATCGGCGCCGGCCAAGATGCGCGCGAACAGCAACGCGGCGGCCGGGCCGATGGCGGCCAAGTCGGCCTGGATGGCGTCGGGGGTGAAGCGGGCGACGGCCCGGTGGTTGGCGGGGCGATGGGCGTCCAGCGTCACGGTGGCGCCATCCTGCCGCCGGACATGGCAGGCCATCCGCTTGCCGCGCAGGAAGACGCTGATCACGCCGGCAGTGCTGTGTACGTCGACCGTCTTGCCGATCAGCGTGTGGGGCACGGAGTAGACGCCGCCGTCGAGGGCGAGATGATAGTCGGGCGGCACCTTGTGGCGAGCCCAGGTGCCGGGCACGAAGCGTTCTGGCGGCAAGGGGCGCAGGGTCGGCTTCTCCTCGGTGGCGAACAGGCCAGAGCGCGTGTCCTGTGGCCTGCGGCTCAAGGGAGCGGCGTTGAGGGCGGCCAGCTTGTCGCGCAAGGCTGCGTTGGCAGCGTCCAACGTGGCGAAGGGCGTATCGCGCAACGGGGCCAGCACCCGCCGCTCGACCTGCTGCACACCGTTCTCGGCGCTGGGCTTATCGCGTGGGCGCCGCACCCGGGCCGGCAAGACGGCAGTACGGTAGTGCCGGGCGAGATCGTGATAAGCCGGGTTGATCGCCGGATCGTAGAAGGAGGCGTGGCTGACGCCGACCTTGAGATTGTCCGGCACCAGCTTGCCCGGCACGCCGCCCAGATGTTCGAACAGCCGGACGTGGGAGGCCAGCCACTCCTCGGCCTGCTGGGTCCAGGTCGCCTCGGCATAGACGTAGCCCGAATACGGCAGACAGGCGACAAATACCTGGGCCTGCCGCGCCTCGGCGCCGAGCCCGACGCTCAGCGTCATCCCGGCGTAATCGACCTCGATCGCCGCCCCCGGCCGATGCTCCCGGCGCAGACGCGGCTCGGCATGGGGTCGTGCCCCACGGGGTGGTGTAGGAGCTGTGGGGAACCGGCCCGCCGCAGCGCCCTCCCATGGCTGGCGTAGGCGGGCCGGTTATCCACAGCGGGCGGTCATCGTGGTTCTTCGGTAGAGTCTGGTCACCACAACACAACCTCGACCGAGGGTGACCACGATGACCGACGAGATGATGGCGCTTCGCGCGATGCTTGAGAAGGGCGCGGATGCCGATGTTCTGCGTGAGATGATCGGCTTCGCCGCCGAACGGCTGATGGAACTGGAGGTGCAGGGCCTGACCGGGGCCGGTCATGGCGAGCGGTCTGCCGAGCGGCTCGTCCAGCGTAACGGCTACCGGGATCGCGACTGGGAGACCCGCGCCGGCACTGTTGAGTTGCGCATTCCCAAGCTGCGCAAGGGGTCTTACTTCCCCGGCTTTTTGGAGCCGCGGCGGATGGCCGAGAAGGCGCTCACCGCGGTGATCCAGGAGGCCTACATCCAGGGCATCTCGACCCGCTCGGTCGACGATCTGGTCCAGGCCATGGGGATGTCGGGCATCTCCAAGAGCCAGGTCAGCCGGCTGTGCGAGGAGATCGACGAACGGGTGAAGACCTTTCTTGGCCGTCCCATCGAAGGCGATTGGCCCTACCTGTGGCTGGACGCCACCTACGTGAAGGTCCGCCAGAACGGGCGCATCGTCTCGGTGGCCGTCACCATCGCGGTGGCGGTCAACACCGACGGCCGCCGCGAGGTCCTGGGCATGGACATCGGCCCGTCGGAGGCCGAGACCTTCTGGATCGAGTTCCTGCGCAAGCTAAAACGCCGGGGGCTGAGCGGCGTCAAGCTGGTGATCTCCGACGCCCATGGCGGCATCAAGGCGGCGGTCACCCGCGTCTTCCAGGCGACGTGGCAAAGGTGCCGGGTGCATTTTTCCAGGACGGCGCTTGCCCATGCCGGCAAAAGCGGCCGGCGCGTCGTGGCGGCCTTCATCGCCACTGCTTTCGCACAGGACGATGCGGCATCCGCCCGAACGCAGTGGCGGCAAGTGGCTGATCAGGTCCGTCCAAAGCTGCCGAAGCTAGCCGACCTGATGGACGAGGCGGAGGAAGACGTCCTGGCCTTCATGACCTTTCCCAAGGAGCATCGGGCCAAGCTCCACTCGACAAACCCGATTGAACGTCTCAACGGCGAGATCAAGCGACGCACCGAGGTTGTCGGCATATTTCCGAACGAGGAGGCGATTACGCGCCTCATTGGTGCCATCCTCTTGGAACAGAACGACGAATGGGCTGTCCAGAGGGCGCGCTACATGACGCTGGAAACCATCGCCCCACTCGGCGATGATCCCCTCGTCAGCCTGCCCGCTGTGGCCGCCTGACAATCCCGGCCAGACCACCCGGAGACCATGAGCGCCTCTCCGCTCCTACACCACGGCCAGGGACACGATCTCGGCATGGGCACCCTGCCATGCCCGAAAGTGCTGGACGAATTGGGTGTAGCGATAGCCGCCGGGATGGACCTCCAGGTATTCCTCCCACAGCAGCCGCAGCGTTACGCCACGGCGGCTGAGTTCATGGCTGATGTGCCGCCACTCGGGCACCGGGCGCGCCGACGTGACCGGAGGCGGGAACAGCCGCTCTTCCAACTCGACGTCCGTCCAGCCCAGCACATCCGCGTACCGCAGCCCGGAGGCCCGTAGCCGATCCAGGTAATCGCGCACGGTGCTGCGCGGCAGCCGGCAGGCATCGGCAATCTGCCGTTGGCTGGCGCCAAACTCATCCCGCAGACGAAGGACTTCTCTGATCCGCCGCATGTCCGACCTCGCTCGGGGCATCCCGATCCTCCTTGGCCTGTGCCGTGGAAAGATCATGGGGATGCCAAAGGCTGGTTCGGACCCCGACACCACCACCCCTACGGGTGGGCGAATTCACCGAAACGGCTGGGCGCTTTCACCGTTCTGCCCGGGCGCTTTCCGCCGTTCCCGCTGGGTGCTTTCCGCCGAAATATGCAACCGAGGAAAGTGCCGGCCACGTCGCCGGCGAGCAGGCGGTCGCGGTTCTTGGTGAACACTGTCGGGTGCCAGACCGGATCGTCCACGTCCAGGCCGACGAACCAGCGGAACAGCAGATTGAAGTCAATCTGCTCGGCGAGTTGACGCTCCGAGCGGATCGAGTAAAAGGCTTGCAGCAGCAGCGCCTTGAGCACCTGTTCGGGCGGGATCGACGGCCGTCCGGTGCTGGCGTAAAGTCCGGCGAACGCCGTATCCATGCCGGCCAGCACCTCATCGACCACTGCCCGGATCGCCCGCAACGGATGCTTGGCCGGAACCCGCTCCTCCAGAGACACGTAGCTGAACATCCCGCCCTGATGCGACTGCCGTCCGCGCATACCCGTGACCTCACCTGACCACCGCAAGGAAAGCGAATCACAACCATGCCGCGCCGGGAAGGGTGTTTTTCAGCAGCCTGTTAGATGCCGTGATGGTTGTGAAGGGGAAGAGCGGATTGTCGCCGGATTGGTGCCCCAGCTCAAGGTCAGCATTGACGCGCGCCCGCCTTACGGCGGCCGTGGCCTTGATCTGTGCGATCCTGTCCAGCGATGGTTCGCCATGGCTCGGATGTACAATCAAAAGTTTCTGATCAGACAGTCGTCTCCTGAGGTGGCGAAGGCGGCCAGGTACACCGCAGCCGCTGTTTGGCGATGGTCCAGATGGCGAACGCCCTGTCCAGCAGGGTGACAGGGTGCTTGACCTTGGGGAAGGTGAAATCCAGCAGGCGATGGAGTTGCCGCAGATGGTCACCGCTGGCCTGGACGAGGCGCTCACCGTTACAGATCAGCTCGCGCAGCTGCTCAGTGGCACGATCAGGCACGATCAGGCACGGCCGCCGGCAGCGGCCGCTTCCTAGGACAGCCCTTGGGCGACGGCGAGGTTCTCCCAATGGTGTCCGGTGGCTTTCAGCACGGCGAGCTGAACCGTTGTCGCCAGCCGCTCAAGTTTGGCAAACAGTGCGGGTGTCTCATTGGTCTGCGGTAACGCGGAACAACTTGCATCCAAATTTCTAGCGCTGCAAACCAAATCCTTTAGGATCGGGATAGGCGTTTCTTTTTCTTTTCCCGCTAGTGTTTGGCTATTCGCGCTGGTGCTCGATACATTACTTCTGCGTCGATGTCTATTTCCACGAATGTCATGGCGTCCCTCTTGTCATTACTGGTCGTGGCTTCCTGGCCGATTACATAATGAGCCAGTGCAGGATCGCCACATGTCGGTAGGCGAGCTCAGCTGTCTCAGTCCAACCCGTTGACCAAGCCGAGGAGAGAGGCCTTGACCGCCGCCTGGATGCGGGTGGCCACACCCAACTTGCGGATGGCGTTGTCGATGTGAAAATTCACCGTCCGCTCACTCACCCTCATCAGGGCCGCCATGTCCGCGGAGGATTTGCCGCGTGCTGACCAAGTCAACGCCTCGCGCTCTCGCTCGGTCAGATGAATGTCCGACCGCATGGACACGGGACTGCGGGCAATGCGGTTGTGGATGACCTCGACCAGCAGCTCGAAGTCGATTGGCTTAACGATGTATTCGTCGCAGCCCAGCCGGCGGGCGGCCAGCTGGTTCTCCCGTTGGCCGTGGGCGGTCAGCAGCACAAATGGGATGGCGCGCATCCCGAACCCGAGTTCGGGGACGCTCTGCAGCACATCCAGGCCGCTCACCCCTGGCAGGTCGATGTCGCACAGGATCAGATCCGGGCGGCTCCTCTTCAGCACCTCCAGGCCGTTGACCCCGTCCGCTGCCGCCGTAACGGCAAAGCCAGCCTCCTCCAACTCCTCCACCAACAGCTCACGGGTGTCGGGGTCATCCTCGATGCACAAGATGCATTTGGGCGTGTTAGCCATGGCTCACAGAGCGGTGGAAGAGGCGTGGAGCGGCAAGCGGACGGTGGCTGTGGTGCCCTCCCCCAGCCGGCTGTCGAGCGACACCGTACCGCCATGGGCGGCGATGATGCACGCGACCAGATGGAGACCGATGCCGGCTCCTGGCACGCCCCGGCTGTTGGCACCGCGGAAATAGGGGGTGAAGACCTGCGGCAGGTCGGACGGCGCAATGCCGTTGCCGCGATCGTTTATCCGTACCACGACGTCTTCGCCCTCACACCCCCCGCTCACCATGAGCTGGGAGATGGGACGCGCATATTTGATCGCATTGCCGATCAGGTTGTCGAAAGCCTGGGTCAGCAGCTGCGGGTCCGCGTTGATCCTCGCGGGCAACCGGTCGAGATCACACGCGACCACGGCGCCATCCTCCCCGGCGCTCTGGGCCAAGCCGTCCAGCAAAGCGCGCAGGTCTGTGGGCTGGAGGGCGGGAGTCATCTGCTCCGTGCCCATCGCACTCATGGTTGAGACCGAGGTGATGATGCCGTCGATCCGTGCCGCGGCGGTACGGATTGTCTGTGCCCGCTTCCGCACCTCGTCAGCGGACAGTGCATGGCCGCGCTTGATCAGGCGGTAAGCATGTCCGTCCATCACCGTCAGCGGCGTCCGGATTTCATGCGACAGCATGCTGATGAAACGGCGCTGCCGGTCCAGCATGGCTTGAAGGCTTGCCTCGATGGCAAGGCGGTAGCGCACCAGCAGCGCCATCATGCAGAGCGTGAGGGCGGCGATCAGCCGATTGACGACGAACACCAGAGTGATCCGGTCGTCTGGCGGTTGAATGAAGGATCCCAGTACCGTCAACGCGAGGGCGCTTATGGTGTAGGCAACGGTACGCGTCCCGTTTTCCAGAATGCTCAGCACAATCGGAATGGTGTAGGCAAAGCAGACCGAGACATTGTCGGCCGGCGTCACCGCGTCGAATAGGAACACCGCCCCAATCGCGGCCATGTTGACGGCGATGATCAGGGGACGGAGGTTGAAAACGGCACCCACCATAGCGTGAACAGTCCACCCGCGGCTTTCAGGAAAGTGGCGTCATTATAGGAGAGAGGAGTCAGCCTCCGCGACGGTCATGGGGGCGACCATGCTGGGGGAGGGAGCCGGCTCTGCGGCTGACACGGCCGCCCGATATGCCCCAACCCCCTCGCCGAGAAAGCCGTTGTTGGCTTCCCGCTGGCGCGCACCGGCCTCGTCATAAAGGAAGGGCAGGAAGGCATAGCGCCGGCCGGCGGTCACTGGCGTCGCCTCGTGCAGCAGCGAGCAGGAGAAGACCACTGCTCCGCCGGTTGGCGGCCGGTAGCGGCGCGACCCGAACTCCGGGAAGCACAAATCTCCTCCGGCGAACTCCTCGGCATTCAGGTTGATCGACAAGGCAAAGCGGCGGTGGGCGGTGCCCTTGGTGGTGTTGTCGCGATGGGCGCGGAAATGGCCCCCTTTGGCCGCGTCGTAGCAGGCGACGATGTAGCGTTCCGTGCGAGTGACGCGGAACTGGAAGGCCTTGCGGATCTCCGGCAGCACCCGCCGTTCGATGCGCATGCGCGCCGCGTCGCGGATCGTCTGGTCACTGAGGGTGTGATCGGAACGCCGCTTATGGCGCTGGTCAAAGACGGGCACCGTCTTGCCATCGACTTCGCGCATGAACCCTGACTCGCCGCCGCCGTGGCTCTCATAGAGACCAATCAACGTCCGGCAGAAATCAGGTTCAAAGACGCGCGGAAGGATCAACACTGGTGCTAAGATTTCTGTTCCGGCGTGCATCGACAGCTCCGGCAGGCCGGCCACCATGTCCAACATGGCATCGGTCTGGTCCAGCCCCGCCGTTGCCATCGCCCGCAGCTGCGGGTCGAGCAGCAGCCAATGAGGCCGGTAGACCAAAGCATCGCCGCTGCCGCTACGCCGAATGACCGCCGCACCGTAACGCCGGGCGACCGCCAAGTCGTGATCCCAAAAGGCGCGCAGGCCGGGATTGCCTACCGCCAGCCGTTCACGATCCTGCGGGTCGGAGGAGACCACGAAGACCGCAGCCGTGACGTCATCGAACAGGTGCCGCCGCGCTTTGAGCACCGCCAAAGCGTGCATAGCCGGTTCGCTGGCGGCGGAGCCAAGGAATCCCAGCAGAACGTAGCGTCCGCCCAGCGTGTCGGCGTGGAAGCGGGGGTTGGTGGACGCTTCGGCGACAAACCAGGGAGCCGGGTCGCCGGGTCGCAGAAAGCCCGGTGCGGACAGGGAGTGCATGGGGATGAGAACTCGCAGGGGGCGCGGCCGCAAATGAGCCAATTCGCGCGAGTGTGCGGCTTGGCCCTCCCTTTGCCCACCTGTCAACCTTCACAGGGGAGGGCCGTGGAAGCGGGGCGGATGAGGGCGGCGAGCTCGGTGCGCAGGCGCTCGACCACCAGTACCCATTGCCCGAGCAGCGGCTGGCGGAACAGCCGGTGCGTCGGGTACCAGGGGCTGTCCTCGCGACCACGCATCCAGCGCCAGTCGGGATCGGCCGACAGCAGCACCCAGGCCGGCTTGCCCAGCGCGCCGGCGAGATGGACGACCGCGGTGTCGACGGCGATGATCAAGTCGAGCCTGGCAATCACCGCAGCGGTGTCGGCGAAATCGCCCAACACGCCGCCATGCCGCACCACCGCCGTACCGCCCGCCACCTGGTCGAGGGCGGCTTCGGCTGGGCCCATCTGTAGACTGTGAAACTGGACCTCCGGCAGAGCCAGCAGGGGTGAGAGCACCGCCAGCGGGCAGGAGCGATGGCGGTCGTCCGGATCTTCCGGCCGGCCGGCCCAGACCAGGCCGACCTTCAGGCGGGTATCAATCAGGGGTTCTGCCGAGAGGGGCCGTATAATCGCCGGTGCCGCCAAATAGGGAAGTGCCGCCGGAATGCGGTCGGCCGCGGTGCCGAGCAGGTGCGGCAGGCTCATCAGCGGCGCGTGGGCGGCGTAGGGCGGGATGCGCTCGCCCTCCGACAACACCTGCGCACAGCCCTCAAGCCCGGCCATCAGGCGCCGCAGCACACCAGGCACCGCCAGCACCACCCGCGCTCCCCGAGCGGCGGCGAGTGGGACGTAGCGGGCGAATTGGATGCTGTCGCCGAAGCCCTGTTCGGCGTGGACCAGCAGCGTCTGGCCGGCCAGCGGGCGCCCGTCCCAGAAGCGCTCCCAGTGTTTGACCCAGGGAGTGGGGCCTTTGAGGTGCCATCGCGCCTCATAAAGCCTGAAGCCCTCGTCGATGGCGCCGGCCGCCAGCAACGCCATGGCAAGATTATAGGTGGCGCGGGCATCCTGGGGAGCACGCGCATGAGCGGTGCGGAACTGGTCCAGCGCCTCGTCCGGCTGACCGACCTTCATCAAGGCAACGCCGAGGTCGCCATGTGCGGCTTGGCTTCCCGCCGCTGCGGCGGCGCCCAATAGGCGGATGGCCGTGGCGTATTCCTGGCTGAGATGGTGCAAGACGCCCAGCCGGTGCAGGGCTCCGGCATGTCCAGGGGCTTGGCACAGCACGGCACGACAGCCCTCAGCAGCGGCGGTCAGCCGGCCGGCTTGGTAATGGGCGTCGATCTCTGCCAGCTGGCGGTCGATGGCGGACGGCATCGCCCTGGCCTCAGCGGATGTCAATCCGGCGTTCCATCTCCACCACCGGTTTGCCGTCGCGCATCAGGCGGAAGACGCCACGGTAGCTACCCGGCATCCACCCCTCGGCTGGCCGCTTGACCCCGCTGAAGCCGAACCAGGAAACGTTAGGGGCGGTCAGCCGGGTCATCCGCTCGGACAGCACTATGCCCTTGGGCGAGACGATGCGGAACCAGGCCTCGTCGCCGGCCAGGGTGCCAAGCACATCGACCCAATAAGCCAGGGTGTCGGCATCCTGGCCCAGCGTGTCGGCGCGGTTAGCGCCTTTGCGGGTCTTCTCGGGATCAGGCGGAGCCACCGCGAAGCCGGCGCTGAGCCCTCCGCTTTCGTGGTAAGCGAGAGCCTCGGCGGCCGTGGCGCTCCACAGCGGGGTGCGGGCGGTGTGACAATCGGCCGCGATGTTGCCGCTGGCGCCGATGAAGGGGTCGATGATGGTGGAGCCATGCCGCACCTCGAAATGCACGTGCGGGAACATGGTCAGGCCCGACAGGCCGACCAGTGCCAGGGTTTGACCGGCCTCGACCCGCTCGCCCGGCTTCACCGCGACGCTGCCGCGGCGCAGATGGGCATAAATCGTTTGCCAGCCGTCGCCATGGTCGAGGATAACGGTGTTGCCGCCGCCGCGGTTGCGCAGGCTGGCCGGGTCGGCCTCGCGCATGTCGATGTCGTCCATCTCATCACGGGTTGCCCGCACCACCCCGGTGGCGGCGGCGCGCACCGCCACCCCCTGGCGCATGGCCGGATAATCGGGAAGCCGGATGTCGGTGCCGGTGTGCCCGTCGTAGCTCAGCCGGCCGCAGGTGTAGTCGCGGCGGTCGGGGCTGGGATCGTGGTCGACATAATTCTGTACGAAGCAGCGCTCGCCCATCCGGCAATCGATCGGCAACTCCAGCACCGGCGCGTCGCCCAAGGCCGGGGCGGGCAAAGTCAAGATGCCCAGGACGAACAGGGTCATTCCTAGAATAGCGGCTACGGGAGCGGAGTAGCGAAACCGGTAGGGCCGGATTGATAAAACCATTAGAGGAACTCCAGATAGAAAACAGGGGGTATATAATTTGATTAGGACGAGGAAAAGTAACAGGGGAAAAAGGGCGGGAGTTCATGCGTGAGCGGCCCTCTGGCGGATGAGATCGGGCAGGTATTCGATGTGCGAACTGTCGGGCACGCCGAGACGATGGCCAAGGAAACGCCAGAAGACGACGCCGAGCTTGGCACAGGTCTTCATCAGGCTGAGGAGGTCGGAGCGGGTGCCGCCGCTGAGCTTGCGCCGGGTGACGTGGGCGCAGGTGTCGTTTTCCGAGCCGTTCGTGTGCAGGGGGTGATTGCTTCCGTAATGGGCCGTTGGCAGTCAAGCCCCCCGAACACGTCGCGTCGCCGGTTTCATGCTTCCGTCCGTGGTCGGCACATGGCCGCCACACCATGCGATCAGAAAGGACCCCGAGAGCCGATCTCACAGAGCGTGATCCCCGTCCGAGGAGCGAGGTCACCAGCAAACACCCGGCTTCATCGGGCTCCGCGTCCCGGCGACGGGACCTCGGGCGGCTGGGGCGCTGGGCGACCCGGCCGGTAACGGTTGGGTTCTTACGCGGCGGCGGCCTCCTTGCCGAAGCGGAAGTCGGAGCCGTCGACCCACATCCGGTGCAGGACAGTGACGTGTTAGACAATGTGGTAAATGGCGCGGTGGTTCGGCCTCACCGTCCGGCCCGGGCTCAATGCGGAAAATCACTCGTACCGTGGTGTCGTCGACCTCGATACGTTTGACGAGAGTCCGAATGAGATCACGCTGGGTCGCCCAGTCCGCGACCTCTAGCCGATCCCGAACCATGTCCGCAAAGAGGCTCAATTTCCCGATCACCAACTGCAGAGACCGGACCTGCGCGGCGGCGGTTTGCAGTGCGACCGCTTCGGCTTCCAACGTGATGATCCGCTGGCGCAACGCTGTGATCCGGGGCTCGAATTCATCGCGCGCGATGAAGCCTTCGGCGTAGCCGTCGATCAATCGGTCAAGGGCGCAACGGAGCTTGCTGATCTGGCGCTCGGCCATGTCCAGTTCATGCTGCGGCGGGTTGGCCTGCACCGTGGCCAAGCGTCGCTGATATTCCGTGAGGACGTGTGCTGGGTCTTCCAGCAGCCGGCAGACTTCCCGCCAGACCGCGGCTTCGAGGGGCTCGGCCGCGACCAAACGGGCAGTGCCCCGCAACTGCCCGTCGAACCTCGAGCGATCGGTGCCGCAGCACCGGTAATAACGCCACTGGGCCCGGTGATGATGGCCCGTAAAGCTGTAGCCGCACTTCTGGCAAACGAGCAAACCGCTCAGCAAATAGTGGACGCCGGACAACCGTTCACGGTTACGCTGGCGGTTCTCCTCGAGTTGCTCCGCGATCCTGGTGAACAGATCGTGGTTGATGATCGCTGGCACCGGCACGGTGATGTACTGATCCGGGTCCGCCGGGATCTGGCGCCAGGAGCGTTTGGGCAAGTCGTCATGCCCGCGCGGGGGACGGAGCGGCGCCCGCCAGGGAACGCTGCGACGCCGGCCATAGATCGCCTTGCCGGCGTAGGCCGGGTTCAGCAACAGGCTGTGGACCATTGCCCGGCTCCAGTGTGTTTTCCCGCTTGGGCTTTGGACGCCGGCGGCAAACAAGCGGCGGCAGACCGCGCAAGGGTCAGCCGTTCCACGCCGACTCACTCAAAGATCTGGCGCACCACCTTGGCCTTGTCCTCATCAACTTCATAGCGCGCGACGCCCTCACCGGCATCACGGCTGACGTAGTGATAGCCATACGGTGCGCCCGACAGCGTACTGACGGCGCCGGCCTGGGCGCGGTGTCGCTTGCCACGGCGGCTGCGCTCCAGCAATTTGGTTCGCTCGTATTCGGCGAACATCCCCTGCATTTGCAGGAGCAGAGTGTCCTCCGGCGTGTCGGTGATCGGACGATTGAGGAAGACCACCTGGGTTCTGGCCCGGGTGAATTCCTCAATCAGAAGCACTTGATGAGCGTAGCTGCGGGCCAGACGGTCTGGAGCGAGAATGTAGAGGACGTCAATGCCCGACAAGGCGATCAGATCACGCAAGCGCTCCAGGGCGGGCCGGATCAGAGTAGCTCCACTGTAACCATTGTCGACGAACAGGTATTGATCATCGACCACATGGTTGTCTTGTCTGGCGCGGGCGTTCAGCTCGCTCAGCTGACTGTCGATGGTGTGGCGCTCAGCCTGCTGATCGGAGGAGACCCGGGCGTAGATGGCCGCCTGCTGCCGGGCTGCGGGCGGAAGGGATCGTGGGAACGGAGCGGTCATGGCACATCCCCGTAGACGAGGGTTGCGAGGCACGGCGGGCGGCACTGGTGACCAATGGCACCAGGCGCTCGTATGAGTGCTCGAAGGCACCTTGGCTGCCGCGTCCTGGCTCGAAATCGACCTCAAGGGTGACCGTGCGTGGCTTGGTCATCAGCACCCCCATCCTTGAGCGGTCTGGGCGGTCCAGATCAGGATGGAGAATTAAGGAGCCGCGCAGGAATGAGTGAATCGGGTTCGCTGTCAGCGAGATAGAGGATTCTCGTAGTCTGTCGCGGCCGGTATGGTCGCGCGATGATTGACGAAGATGCGATCCGGCGCCGTTTCGAGGCGCTTCGGGACCGATTGGATGAGCGTGGCCGGCGGTTGTTTGCCGCGGCCGAAGTCCGCGCGGCAGGTTATGGCGGCGTGGCCGCCGTGGCGCGGGCAACGGGGCTCGCCCGCAGCACGCTGGGGCGTGGGCTGAAGGAGTTGGATCAGCCGCCGTTGCCCGCCGGCCGGCAGCGGCGTCCCGGCAGTGGCCGGCGGCCTTTGGCGGATCTGCGGCCGACGCTGCTTGCCGACCTGCGGCGCCTGGTCGAGCCGGTCACTTTGGGCGATCCGATGCGCCCGCTGCTCTGGGTCTCGAAGAGCCAAGCCAAGCTGGCGGTGGCGCTGCGCGCGCTGGGGCACACGGTCAGCGCCAGCAGCGTGCGCCCGCTGCTGGCGCAACTCGGCTACAGCCGGCAGGCCAACCGCAAGGCCAACGACGGCGCCCACCATGCCGACCGCGATGCCCAATTCACGCACATCAACGCGCACGTGCTGGCCGCCCAGGCCGCCGGCCAGCCGGTGATCTCTGTGGACACCAAAAAGAAGGAACTGATCGGCAATTTCCGCAATGGCGGCAGCGACTACCGCCCCGCGGGCCGACCACGCCGGGTCAACGTCCACGACTTCGCCGACCAGGAACTCGGCAAAGTCGTTCCGTACGGTGTCTACGATCTCGCCGCCAACACCGGCTGGGTGAGCGTCGGCATCGACCACGACACCGCCCAGTTCGCGGTGAATGCCATTCGCGGCTGGCTGGCGAAGATGGGCCGCGAGCGCTACCCAGCCGCCGAGCGGCTGACGATCACCGCCGACTGCGGCGGCTCCAACGGCGCACGGGTGCGTCTGTGGAAGCTGGAACTGCAGAAGCTGGCCGACGAGACCGGCTTGACCATCCAGGTCAGCCATTATCCGCCGGGCACTTCGAAATGGAACCGCATCGAACATCGCCTGTTCTGCCACATCACGCAGAACTGGCGCGGCCGGCCGCTGACCAGCCGCCTGGCCGTGGTCGAGCTGATCGCCGCGACCACCACGACAACCGGGCTGCGCGTCGAAAGCGCTCTCGACGCCAACACCTATCCCAAGGGCATCAAGGGGTGACCGGTCGTGTCCCGCGACGTGTTCGGAGGCTTGACTGCCAACGGCCCATTACGGAAGCAATCACAAGCGTTTGGTGGGTAGCCTTCCGTCGGCGTCCGTGCAAGGCCACCTTCCACAGGAAGCCGATAATGTCGGCCAGCGAGCGCACAGTGCGCGTCGGATCGCGCGGGTCCTCAATGCAGGCGGCTACCCGATCGGTAAACCGCAGCCGCTTTGCCATTTCCCGCAGCACCAGCAGCCCGCCATCGGAGGACAAGCGGCCACCATCAAAGCGTCCGATCACCGGCTTTCCAGTAACGGGTGACAGGCCGGGCAGCGGCGAGGTATGATCAACCATGGCGGGTGGGCGCTCCGTAAGTGGCAGGGATTGGTTTCAGATTCCAAATCCTACAGCCGCTCAACGGATGCCGCTACACCCGCCAACCCTCATGAATTTTCCCGTCTAAACATTCTTTATCGAAAACACATTTTCCCCAATGAAAACAAAGTCCCTATCAAGGCTAGATATGCACTTCAAAAAAGTTGACGAAGTACCCTTCGAGGGGAAGAGCCAATCATGAAGCTCAATTATAATCAGAGGAAAATCATTAACCCACTCAGTGTTGGCGGAGAACACATCTTTCTCTCCACCTTCGATATCAATCTTAGCAATAAATGGGCGGCAACTCCCTTTTGTTTGCTCAATTATACTGTTGACAGATAGAGATCTTACCTGCCCAACAACTCTCCCAGGAGGAGGGCTTTCGCTTGAGATGGCCTGAAATCCCCATTCTCCTTCGCCAGCATCAATTACTGTCATTTCTCCATCTTTTGACGACAACGCCGCATTCAAACATTTTATATTTAATTTACTTTTCGAGTTCTGCTTAAGTAGATTAAAGTTATTTATTTCTGGCTCCAAAGCAAATACCTGAGAGTTTTTGTACAATTCCGAAAAATACAAGGAGCTAGCTCCAATGTTGGCGCCAGCATCAACTATTAAAGGATTATTACCCGAAGAAACAATAGATTTATATATTTCCACTAATTCTTTTCCACGTCTCAGCTTAAGAAGATCATAAGATTTTTCAGCCCAAATCTGACCAATTACCGAGCGGTCGCTTGTTCCTTCTCGATAGGCCATCTTAAGAAATCTATCCGTACCAACTTGTATGGTGATCTCTTTCATCATTTTCCTACAACTCGATATCATCACAAGGTTCTAACAGAAAAACACATTATCATAAATTATGAAAGTCCTAACCTGGACTTTGACCAATTTCGGGGTGTTCGGATCAGGTGTAGATCCAGAAGTCCGGCTCATTGACGCCATAGCCGAGGGCTTGGTAGAGCGGCACGGTGGCGGCACCGAAGAGTAACTACTTCCCTAATGGGCCATTGAGCGTCAAGCCCCCGAATGCGTCACGTCGCCGGTTTCATGCTTCCGGCCTTCCGGGTCACGTCCGTCAAGGTGGTGGAAATTGGAAGGTGGTCAGGAGCGTCGTCGGTTAGGCCGCCTTTGCTGAGGGGAGCGGTGTGATGGCGGGCTCATCGGCGGCGGCGATCCCGGCCATGGTTTCGAGCGTCAGGTAACGATGCTGGAGCTGCCGGTCATCGTTTTGCTCCAGCAAGATCGCGCCGACGAGCCTTTGAGCGCTTTGTTCGTTCGGGAATATACCAACAACATCAGTGCGGCGTTTGACCTCCTTGTTGAGACGTTCAAGAGGATTGGTTGAGTGTAGTTTGGTGCGGTGCGCCTCGGGATATTCCATGTAGCCGAGCACGTCATGTTCGGCGTCGTCGAGTAGTGCTGCTACCTTGGAAAAGCGTGCCCGCAGCTGATCGGCGACATGGCGCCAGACCTCACCGGCGTTCTTGCGGTCGGACTGCACGAAGACTTGGCGCACAGCGGCCGACACCACGGTTTGCTGGCCCTTGGGCACGTGGCAGAGCAGCGAGCGGAGAAAATGAACACGGCAACGTTGCCAGGTGGCGCTCAGCACCTGGCTGATCGCCGCCTTCAGCCCCTCATGGGCATCAGAGATCACCAGCTTCACGCCTTTCAGGCCACGCCGCACGAGGCCGCGCAGGAACTCAATCCAGAAGATCGCCGCCTCCGGTTGCCCAAGCCCAAGGCCGAGGATCTCGCGCCGCCTGTCCTGATTCACGCCGGTGGCGATTATCGCGGCGATCGCGACGATGCGGCCGCCCTGGCGGACCTTCAGGTAGGTGGCATCCAGCCAGAGGTACGGCCAGTCCCCCTCCAGCGGACGCTCCAGGAAGGACTGCACACGCTCATCAATTTTCCTGGCACAGCGTCGAGACCTGGGACTTGGAGATGCCGGTCATGCCGAGCGCCTGGACGAGGTCGTCGACCTTGCGCGTGGAAACGCCCTGAATCCACGCTTCCTGGATGACGGCGGTGAGCGCCTTCTCGGCGGTTTTGCGCGGCTCCAGGAAAGCCGGGAAGTAGGAGCCCTGGCGCAGCCTGGGGAGCTTCAGGTCCAGCGTGCCGAGCCGGGTGTCGAGCTGGCGCGGGCGCGAGCCGTTGCGGTAGGTGGAGCGCGTGTCGGTGCGTTCATGGCGAGCGGCGCCGAGCAGCCCCTCAACCTCGAAGTCTATCAGCCGATGCAACGTGTGCTCGGCGACAGAGCGCAGGAAGTCGCCGTCCGTGCTCTTCTGGATTTGCTCGATCAGTGCCATTCTGTCGTCGGTCATCGTCGTGTCCTTGGTCGGGGTCGCGTGTTGCAACTTGACCTTACCGAAGATGCGCGATGACCACCTCCTGCCGCCGAACACACCGCCTGCGAGGCGGAGGATCGGGCTGGGGCCGGGCTACGCTGTGTGCGAGCTACGCCCGGCCCCAGCCCGATCCTTCATGGGCGCTTTTTCCACCACGCTCATGGACGTTACCGTTCCTTTTCCGGATCCCGCTCCACCACCAGTGTTGGTCGGTGCCGGCCGTCCGGTAGCAGGCCTCGGCGCTGCAGCCAGGAGCGCACGCTGCCTTCGGTAACCGGGCTGCGGCATGAGCCAGGCCCTCGGCGGCCAGGGTCCTGGCGATGGCCGGTGGGCGCAGGCCCTCGGTGAACAGCGCGGTGGTCCGAGCAAGGAGTTCGTCGTGGCCGGCCAATTGGGTCATGCGCCGCACAGCCCGCCGCAGCCGGTGGCGAGTTCGGCGGCCACCGGCCCAATGGCACTCCACCTCCATGTTTTCGGTTTCGCCCTCCACTGTGGCCACCACCCGGTCCAACATCAGGCGGACGATCTCCTTGCGTTCGGCTGCGGTGGTGCTCGCTGCTTGCCAGATCGCCGGCACGTCGGCGGCGAGCCGTTCGATGGCGGCTCGATCTGCCGCGGTCAATCGCGTCGGCTGGTGAGCCAGGAAGCGGGTATGCTCGGCCGTGAGCTGCGTCTCGGCCTCCAACGCCGCCTCCCAGCGCCGTTCCAGCGAGCAACTGGTTTTCCGGTTCAACCTCGTCATATTGACGTTGTGCCCGTTCGGTCTCGTAGCGGGCTTGCTCCAGCCGCAACTCCCACTGCCGATGCTCCCGGGCGCGTTCGATTTCCACGTCCTCAGCGAGTTGCAAGGCCACATCGACGGCGCCGGGCTGCAGCGCCGCCAGGACCAACTCGGCGAGGAGCATTGCCAGGGTTTCCCCGGCGAAACCCTGGCAATGCTCCTCGCCGAGGTTGATCATCCGCCGCGTGCACTCGTAGCGCAGGGTGTGGCCGTTGTTGCGGTCGGTCGTCACCATGGATCGTGTCCCTGGCCGTGGTGTAGGAGCGGAGAGGCGCTCATGGTCTCCGGGTGGTCTGGCCGGGATTGTCAGGCGGCCACAGCGGGCAGGCTGACGAGGGGATCATCGCCGAGTGGGGCGATGGTTTCCAGCGTCATGTAGCGCGCCCTCTGGACAGCCCATTCGTCGTTCTGTTCCAAGAGGATGGCACCAATGAGGCGCGTAATGACCGCCTCAACAATGTTGCCAAATTAGACTTCGAATGGGCGGTTGCGATTGACCGCAAACGCTTGCGTCCCCGCTACCGAGAGGGATTCGGCCGCCTACCGTTGAACCTTCGTTGGCAGCCCGACCTGAGGGCGCCTGCCGAAGGAGGCGCCAATGACCCGGCGCAGCACACCTGTTCCCTTGACGATCCAGGTGTCGTTCGAGACGACGCGGATCAGCCCCCAGTGTCTGATCGACGCCTACACCCATCTGGTGCCGACGATCACCCGCTGTCGGGTGCGGCACATCCCAAACCAGGATGCCGACGCCGTCGTCGCACCGATCAAACGGAGGGGTGACCATGCCTGAGCCCCGGATTGCCCTGTACGCGCGGGTTTCCAGCGACCAGCAGACCCGTGACAACACGATCGCCAGCCAGCTCGGCGCCTTGCGCGAGCAGATTGCCGCCGCGGGGCTGGCCATCGATCCCGCCGGCGAGTTCATCGATGAGGGCTACAGCGGCACCACGCTCCTGCGCCCGGCTCTGGAACGGCTACGCGATGCCGTAGCGGCCGGCGTAATCGATCAGGTCTACGTCCATGCCCCGGACCGGCTCGCGCGTCGTTACGCCTATCAGGTCCTTCTCATCGAGGAGTTCCGCCGGGCCGGTGCCGAGATCGTCTTCGTCAACCATCCCATCGGCTCCAGTGCCGAAGACGACCTCCTGCTCCAGGTCCAGGGGATGATCGCCGAGTACGAGCGCGCCAAGATCCTGGAACGTAGCCGACGCGGCCGTCGGCACGCCGCTCGCACCGGGCAGGTCAGCGCCTTGGGCAAAGCCCCGTTCGGCTATCGCTACATCACCAAAGACGAAGGCGGTGGAGTGGCGCGTGTCGAGGTGATTGCCGACGAAGCCCGCTGGGTACGCCTGATGTTTGCCTGGATCGGCCTGGATCGCCTGAGCCTGCGTGAGGTTTGCCGCCGGTTGCACGACGCCGGGGTGCCGACCCGCACCGGCAAGGCTCGTTGGGACCCCACGACAATTGCCCTGATGCTGCGCAACACCACCTACATCGGGCAAGCAATGTTCGGCCGCTCGCATTCGGTCCAGGCGGCGCCCCGCCTACGGCCACTGCGTGGGCTCCCGAACCCGCCGCGCCATCCCAACACGCGCGTTCCCGCACCGCGCGAGGAGTGGATCGAAATTCCGATGCCGGCCTTGGTGGATCCCGCGGTGTTCGAGGCGGCGCAGACGCAACTCGATGAAAACCGTCGCTGGCGCCGGGAACGCCGCCGGCGGCCAGGGTGGTTGTTGCAGGGGCTGGTGGTCTGCCGACAGTGCGGGTACGCGTTCTACGGCAAGATGGCGCGTGGCACGGTCGGTGGCCGGCAACCCGCCGACTACGGCTACTATCGTTGCCCAGGGACCGATGCACACCGCTTCGCCGGGCTGGCTGTCTGTCACAATCGTTCCGTGCGCAGCGACCGTCTTGAACGGGCCGTGTGGGATGAAATCCGGGCCGCCCTCGAAGACCCGCAGCGTCTGGCCCACGAATATGAACGGCGTCTCGCTGAGGGGAGGGATCGCCCGCGTGGCGCCAACACCCTTGCTGGGTTCGACCATCAGATCACCAGCCTGCGCCGCGGCATCGCCCGGCTCATCGACGGCTACGCCGAAGGGATCATCGACCGCGCCGAATTCGAACCACGCATTACCGGCATGAAGCAGCGTTTGTCGCGTTTGGAAGAAGAGCGGCGCAGAGCCGCCGAGGACGCCGAGGTGGAGAGCAACTTGGCGCTGATCATTGGTCACCTTGAGGATTTCGCCAACAAGGTTCACCAGAGCTTGGATGAGTTGGACTGGAACGGCACGCGCGAAATCATTCGCGCCATGGTTCGCCGGATCGAGATCGATGGCGATCACGTCAACGTCGTCTTCCGCATACCGCCGTCATCGGAGAGTGCCACAAGCCCTTTCGACGGAACGTGCCCCGAGGGTGATAATTGGCAACATTGTCGAGGCCGTCACCGCGCCTTCCCCAGGGAAGATGCCGACAACCTCGGTGCGTCGCTTGATCTCGCCGTTGAGACGTTCAATCGGGTTGGTCGAGTGGAGCTTGGCCCGATGCTCCCTGGGAAAGGTCATGTAGGCCAGGACGTCTTCTTCCGCTTCATCCATCAGGTTGGCCAGCTTCGGCAGCTTGGCCCGAACCTGATCGGCCACTTGCCGCCATTGCGTGCGTGCGGATGCCGCATCATCCTGCGCGAAGGCGGTGGCAATGAAGGCGGCGACGACGCGCCGGCCGCTCTTGCCGGCATGGGCAAGCGCGGTCCTGGAGAAATGCACCCGGCACCTTTGCCACGTCGCCTGGAAGACGCGGGTGACCGCCGCCTTGATGCCGCCATGGGCGTCGGAGATCACCAGCTTGACGCCGCTCAGCCCCCGGCGTTTCAGCTTGCGCAGGAACTCGATCCAGAAGGTCTCGGCCTCCGACGGACCGATGTCCATGCCCAGGACCTCGCGGCGGCCGTCGGTGTTGACCGCCACCGCGATGGTGACGGCCACCGAGACGATGCGCCCGTTCTGGCGGACCTTCACGTAGGTGGCGTCCAGCCACAGGTAGGGCCAATCGCCTTCGATGGGACGGCCAAGAAAGGTCTTCACCCGTTCGTCGATCTCCTCGCACAGCCGGCTGACCTGGCTCTTGGAGATGCCCGACATCCCCATGGCCTGGACCAGATCGTCGACCGAGCGGGTCGAGATGCCCTGGATGTAGGCCTCCTGGATCACCGCGGTGAGCGCCTTCTCGGCCATCCGCCGCGGCTCCAAAAAGCCGGGGAAGTAAGACCCCTTGCGCAGCTTGGGAATGCGCAACTCAACAGTGCCGGCGCGG
Source organism: Azospirillum sp. A1-3 (assembly GCF_023806445.1). NCBI lineage: Bacteria > Pseudomonadati > Pseudomonadota > Alphaproteobacteria > Rhodospirillales > Azospirillaceae > Azospirillum > Azospirillum sp. A1-3. Next base: position 237,296 of record NZ_JAMSLU010000007.1, on the reverse strand, counting down.
GTCTCCCAGTCGCGATCCCGGTAGCCGTTACGCTGGACGAGCCGCTCGGCAGACCGCTCGCCATGACCGGCCCCGGTCAGGCCCTGCACCTCCAGTTCCATCAGCCGTTCGGCGGCGAAGCCGATCATCTCACGCAGAACATCGGCATCCGCGCCCTTCTCAAGCATCGCGCGAAGCGCCATCATCTCGTCGGTCATCGTGGTCACCCTCGGTCGAGGTTGTGTTGTGGTGACCAGACTCTACCGAAGAACCACGATGACCGCCCGCTGTGGATAACCGGCCCGCCTACGCCAGCCATGGGAGGGCGCTGCGGCGGGCCGGTTCCCCACAGCTCCTACACCACCCCGTGGGGCACGACCTCGGGGGTTTGACGCACAACGGCCCATTACGGAAGCGGTTACCTTATTTTGGCGTAGGTCCTAAGCACTGCTCATTTCCTTCAATCACCCTTAAGAGTAGATTGCTAATCTGACGACTGTAATTTTGAGAGTCCAAAAAGCGCGGAGGCTTTTGCATAGCTCGGAGGATTTTTTCTCGCATGGCGAACCGAAAATCTGGATCGTTTCCAAGCCGAGAGGCCAGTTCCACATACTCGCTGCGGCTGCACGTGGAAAGCTCGGGAAGTTCGAGATCTATCAGCATGGCGGCTCCTTGCTGATTTCGCATGGTTTTCCCACATTTGGCAACGACGGGTATACCCAGTTCCAAAGGATCCACATTGGAATTTGCTCCCGAATAAGGGAATGAATCCAGGTACACGTCGGCATTTTTCAAAACTTCTTTGACGCCAAGCCGGTTCTTTATCCCTCGCATCAGTCGTATGCGGCCATCCGGAACACCACGCTGGCGCATCGATTCCTTAAGTGCAGAGAGAAAACGTTCTATTGGATAGCTGTTAGTCCACGCCGGTCCAAATGGATACAAAAGAAGTATAGAGTTCGAAACTCTGGACAAAACCTCCGCCCAACAATCCCGCAGTTCCGCAGTAATCTTGAACATGTTAGCGCCAGACGCAAAAACAATGGCATCCTTGGGGATTTTCATGGCATCGCGACTATAAAACTCTCCAGGTGAGAGCGGTGTAGCATTGTATTCAAAACAGAATCCGGTGCCGTCGAGCAACTCTAGCTTCTCGTTGTAATAATTTCTGTAATCGCCATATTCGGTTAGATTCCCAGATACATAAAGGTCCATATGGCGCAGGCCAGTTGTCACAGGCGAAGAAAAATTGGTTAGTTGTACCCGAGCCAATCGGTGACATGCCATTGCTGCAATGGAGTTTGTTACCGCCGAAACATTTGTCGAAAAAATAAGAGCATCTAGGTCCAGGTCCCGTATCTTCTGGACGTTTTCTGCCAAATTTCCTGTACAAAGAACAAAGTGGTCTGATGCGCCTTGACAATATTGTTCAATATCTGACCCGGTTCTATTGAGAGCAATAAGAAAAATTTCAAACCGGTTGCGATCGAGATCTTTGAAAAAGGGTATGGTCGTGAAAGTTTCTGTCTGAGGTTGGAATCTGGCTGCGAGCACTCCGATCCGTATACGGATACTTGGATTCCTCTTTTCGAATACGTGGTCGATCTTGGCACCCTTCGAGCGCAGATGCTTTTCGAGAAGAATGCCCCGGGCCTTGTATATCTCCAAAAGATTCCCTTCATTAAAATAAACAGGGATGTAGTTGGCCTTCAGAAAATAGTTTTCTAGAACTATTCCTGCTGATGGATGCTGATCATTCTCTGTCACAAAATCGAGAACAGATTTCACTAAACCTTCTGCGTATAGTGAATACTTTTCCGCGTCGCCATATTTCAAAAATATGGACGGCGTTTCTAGCAAATAGCTGAATATGTCCGCTATGGTCGGAGTGGGAAGTAATGAAAAATCCGGTGTGAGTGGCAGCTCGTAAGGTTTTCTGTACAAAAGAGCGCCCAGGTAAGCCCGTAGGCCTCGCAAATAACCTGAATGGATCCGCATCTCCTCAAAGAGTGAGCGCAGGAAATCCTCGTCTCCGGCATCCTGGTCCAGGTCTTGGTGCTGGCTACGGACAAGGCTTATATAATTTTTGTAAAAAGTCTTTTCGGGTGAAAGCCTAGAAAACTCGCTGTCCGTCATAAGGAGGAGCGACATCGCTACATCGCGTCGTTGCATAAGGCTGTTTTCCGTATTCACCGCAGAAGCTTTCGTATTACGTGTCTATGTTGAGCCAAAGTTTGGAGCATAGAAAGCAAATTTTCTACTCTAAGATCCAGTGAATTTCCTAGGCTCACGGTTTTCTGTTCGGACCAGCCAAGCAGGAATTAGCTGCTCCAACGCACGTAAAGGGCGGGCATCGTTGTAGATGCGATGGCATCCCTCCGCAATGCGCACGGCAATCCCCTTGCGCCAGATGCCGTCAGTGCCAAGGCGAACAGCCATCTCCACATACTCATCCAGATCGGTGGCGATCGTCTCTGTCACCCCAATCTGATGCAGGATCGCGCTGCTATGGCGCCCTCGCATCAATGCCCCTGGAAGGGTAACCACGGGCAAACCTTCCGCGACTGCCTCTAGGGTTGTGTTTCCGCCAGACCAGCCGATGCTATCCAAATAGATGTCGGCCCGCCGGTTTAGCGCTGCGTACTGGGCCGGCGACAGGTAGGGCAAAATCACCACATGGCGCGCGCTGTCGAGCCTGTGGCGGGCGAACGCACGCGCAAGCCGATCCCGCAGGCGGGCCGCAAGTTTGTCGGAGTGGGGATTGATGAACAAGAATTGACTGTTGGGCACCCGCTGCGCGATGCGCGGGAGCAGGTCATCGTGCTGCGGCAGGTACTTCGACACATATTGGCAGCAGAGATAGACGATTGCGTCCGGCTGCACGCCAAAGGTGGCGAAGTCGGTTGGCTCTGGCTGCACCTCCAAGGTCGCATAGGCGATGCCCAGCCCGGGCATGCGAACCAGCCGCTCGCTGTAATAGCCTTCGGCGTCCGGCGGTTCCATCAGGTCGCTGCTGAGAAAATAGTCGATCGTCGGCAGCCCGGTGGTATCGGGATGTCCCCAGGACACGCATTGGACCGGCGCCAGCCGTAGGGTCGCCAGCTTCGCGGCCATCGGATCCATGCCGATCTCGGGATAGATCAGGACATGCAGGTTGTCGGCCCGGATGGTTTCGCACATCTTCTCGAATGGCAACCCAGTGGCGAATCGGTGAAAACGACCGCGAGCACGATCGGTGCAGGCGTCGCGCACTCCGGCGGTGTGGTAGCCGTGCAACTGGATGCGCGACGAGTCCAGCCCGTCCATCCATCCGCGAATCATTAGCTTCCAGATGGTATGCCAGCGGAAAAAGCCCGACGCGATTCCGACCCGCAACGGTGCACCTGGCGTCACTGGTGGCATCGGCGGCCGTTCGGCCCATTGCGGATAGCGCGCGGCCATGATGCGGGCGACGAAGCTGCCGTAGATTTCCTGCAGATCCCGATCGCACTGTTCCTGGTAGGCAAGGTAATAGGGCTGGAAGCTGCCGATCGCCTCCGCCGCCACGGCGACGGTCTGCGGCTCGTCGAGCGGAACGGAGGCGACCAGGGCCTCCAGATCCGCACGGTAAAGCCGGCGGGCCTCCGCAATGTCTTCCGCCCTGTCATAGAGGATGGGCAGGCGAGACATGCACCTCCCCAGCCGCGCCGTGATATTGGACCGGTCGAGTGCAACGGCGCGCCCAAAGCATTCGGCCGCCCGGCCCGGCTCGTCGAGCCCCTTGGCTAGATAGCCCAGCATTACCCAGGTCTGTGCCTTGTCTGGGCGCAGCAGCGAGGCCTGCTGCAGCACCGGCAGCGCAGCGTCCCGTCTGCCCAGGGCGATCAGGCTGTCGGCAAGCGCAGTGAGGCTGTCCGCGAGCATCGGGTCAATCCGCACAGCGCGGGCGAGGCTATCGGCTCCTCGCGCCTGGCGTCCCAGTTTTCTCAGCACAATGGCGAGATTGTGATGCGCCTGCGCGTATCCCGGCTCCAGGGCCAGGGCGCGCCGGAATTGGGCAGCAGCCTCTTCGGCACGACCCTGGGCGAAGAGCAGATTGCCAGCCGCGAACCGTACGTCGGTATCGTGGGGGAAGCGCGCCCGCGCCTCGGCGAGAACGGCAGCCGCGTCCTCCATGCGCTTCTGCTGTTGCAAAAGTGCCGCTTGCCGCAGCAGGAAACGAACAGGCTGCGCGGTCGTCTCGGGCTTCATCGGCTGCTCCTCCAAGCGCGGATGCGCTGAACCAGGGCCTCTTCGAGGCGGGTCACGACCTCGTCCCAGTCGTCGGGTGTCCGCTGACGGAATAGGCGCGCCGTCGGGTACCACGGACTGTCCTCTCGGTCGAGCAGCCATCGCCAATCCGCCAGATGTGGCAGCAGGATGAAGACCGGCCGCCCCAGCGCGCCGGCGAGATGTGCCACCGAGGTGTCCACCGTGATGACGAGATCCAGCTGCCGAATGAGGGCGGCTGTGTCGGCCATGTCGCCGATCCGGTCTGTCAGATCTCGGATGCCCTCCACATTCGGCATGCGTGCAAGATCACTGGCGTGCGGCCCCTTTTGGAGGCTGAAGAGCCGCAGGTCCGGAACCTGACTCAGCCGCGCCAGGGCAGCGAGCGGGCAGCTTCGCGAGGGATCCGTGGGGGAGCTACCCCAGACCAGCCCGACCCGGTACCCGCTCTCTGGCAAGACCAGAGTCGGTCCCGCCGCGGGGGGGAGATAGGGCACATCGGCGGGAATGCTCTCCACCGTCGTGGTACCGAACAGCAGAGGCAGGCTCATCAGCGAGGCCTGCACGTCGAAGGGTGGCAGCGGGTCGCCGGTGGCGACGATCCGGTCCACGCCCGGAGTGTCCCGCAACAGGGACAGCAGCTCAGCTTGGCACCGCAGGATTACCGGCCCGTCGAGTCCGCCGAACTGGCGAATATAGCGAATGAACTGCAGCGTGTCACCCAACCCCTGCTCGCAGACCAGAAGCAGGGTCTTGCCCTTCAGTGGGCCGCCATCCCAGGCTGGAGCACCGCGATGCTCCACCGGCGTGCCCGGGCGGTGCCATCGCCACTCATATTCAGGCCAGCCTTCACGGAACCGGCCCAGCCGCAGCAGGGTCAATCCGAGGTTCCAGTGCGCTTCCACACAGTCCGGCTCCAGCACAACGGCCCGGCGGTAGCAGGCGATCGCCTCATCGAAGCGGTGCAGTCGCTGGAGCAGGCTCCCGAAATTGTAATGGCTGGCCAGGAAATCCGGTGTTTCCGCCAGCTGCGCATGGAACTGGGCCTCGGCTTCCTGCAGGCGGCCCCAGTCCTTCAGCGCGGTGGCGAGGTTATTGCGGGGAACCGGGTCTCCCGGCATGGCGGCGGTAGCGTGGCGGAAGCAATCCGCCGCCAACCCGAAACGACCATTCCGGTGGGCCAGAGCGCCCAGGAGCTGGAGGGTGGGGCCATGGGTCCGCTGGCGATCCAGGATCGCATAACACAGGCGGGCCGCCTCCCTGAGGCTCCCCTTATCAAAATGGCGCCGCGCCAGGATGTATAGCTCTTCCACCCGCCTGGACTCTTTCTGTCCGAACTCTTCAAGCGGCATGGCGTTCATGCCTCATCTGTAGAAGCTCTATCGAAAAGTTCCCGTGCGTCAACGGCACTTCATGACTGTCTGACCCGCACTCCTGGTGGATTGCTGGCGTTCGGCTTGGAGGGCTGTGGTATACGCCCACCGATGCGGCCCCATCAATCGCTTTCCCCATTCCATCAGGTTATGCTCAGGATGCACACCGACGACGTCAATCCGATTTGCCTTCTCGACGGCGCCCGCGCTCATCTGCGGGCTGGACGAACGGAGGAGGCCCGACGGTCCTGCATCGCCCTGACGATCCGGGAGCCGGCCTCGGCCGAGGGGCTGATGATGCTGGGATTGCTCCACCAGTTGCGGGGTGATCTGGATGGGGCTGGTCTGCGGTTCGAGAGGGCTTTGATGGTCCGCCCGGACCAGGCGGAGTGTTGGGGCAACCGTGCCGCCCTGCGCACGCTCACCGGGATGCCCAGCCAAGCCCTGACGGATGGCGCGGTGGCGCTGAGTCTTGCCCCTGCCCTGGCCATTGTCTATGCATTGAGCGCCCGCCTCCTGTACCAGCAGCAGGAATATGGGCAGGCGGCAGTGATGGCCCGGCGTGCCCTCATCCTCGGACAAGATCGGACGGAACTGCACGTCATTTTGATCGACGGGTTGCGGCGGGACAGGCGCCTCGGAGAGGCGCGCTTGACTTGTCGGGAGCTGCTAGACCAGTTGCCGCAGCGGGCTGATCTATGGATCCTGCTCGGTCAGATCCTGGCAGCCACTGGCGAGGATAGGGCGGCAGCGAGTGCTGCCGGACGAGCCATCCTTCTGGAGCCAGCGAACGCCACAGCCCTGTGCAACCGAGGCGACACGCTGCTGCGGCTGGGTGAAGCGGCGAAGGCCGTGACCGTATTCCACACCGCCCTGATAGCCGATCCTCAGCTGCCGGCCACCATGCTTGTCCCTGCCTGGCTGCGGATCGGGGAGGAGGCCCGGGCCACCGGCGACGGCTTGGGCGCCCTGCGCGCCTTCGAGGCTGCGGTCCACATTCATCCTACCGATCCGGCACTGTGGAGCGCCCTCGCGCTTGCCGCCATCGCAGTTGGGCAGCAAGGCCGGGGCGAGGCGGTGCTCCACGTTGCACTGATGCTTGATCCCGCCTCCGCCGGATTGAGCGGCAACCTCGCCACCCTCCTGGTCAACGAGGGTCGGGTCGGGGAGGCGCTTCGCCTGCTGCGCCGTGCGCTTGTGCTTGATCCCGGCGCGTACAAGGTCCACAGCAACCTCCTGTTCGCCCTCCAGTACCAGCCCGACGTGCCACCAGCGGAACAGCGGATTGCGCATCGCACTTGGAGCGACCGGCATGCCGCTCCGCTCGCGGCACGGCCTGTGCCGCCCTTTGCCAATGGCCGCGATCCCGAACGGCTGCTGCGGGTCGGCTTCGTCTCAGCCGATCTGAAACGACATCCGGTCGGTTATTTCCTGGCACCCTTCTTGGCGGCTTATGACCGGGATTTCTTGACAGTGACCTGTTACGCCAGCCAGTCCGAGGAGGACGGGCTGACCAAGATTTTGAAAGGTCATGCGGAACACTGGTGCCAAGTCAGTAGTCTGTCAGACGAGGATTTGGCGAAGACGATACGTGCAGATGCCATTGATATCCTCATCGACTTGTCGGGGCATACGGCAGGCCACCGTCTTTTGACCTTTGCTCGCCGGCCGGCACCGGTTCAGTTAACATGGCTTGGTTATGTGCATACGACTGGCTTGCCAGCAATCGACGGCATTCTGGGCGGCGGCCTAGAAATTCCAACAGAGGCATCCCCCTGGTTTGAGGAGAGGCTTGTGTCCCTGCCGCACGGCCGGTTTTGCTATGAGCCTCCTCCGTGGGCTCCTCCCGTCGCTCCGCCCCCTTCCTTGGACGGCAGGCCAGTAACTTTTGGCTCCTTCAACACGCTGGCGAAGCTGTCTGATCAAACCGTTGCCTTGTGGGCGCGGGTGATGGAGGCAGTACCGAAATCTCGGCTGCTTCTTAAAGCGCGTCCCCTGCAGGATCCGAAAGTGCAAAACAGGATTCTCAAGCGTTTCGAGAAGGCAGGGTTGGAGTTGTCTCGCATCGAACTACGGGGCTGGTCATCGCATACCGCCATGCTGGCAGAATATGGCGACATTGATTTGGCTCTGGATCCCCAGCCATTTTCCGGCGGCTTGACAAGTTGCGAAGCGCTTTGGATGGGGGTGCCGGTCCTTACCAAGCCGGGCGACCGGCCGGCCGGCCGGCAGAGTGCACATTTTCTGACTTTGCTGGGTCTGCCCGACCTCATCGCCTGGTCTGCTGCAGACTATGTGAGAATCGCCACCGACTTGGCTCATGATCGCGAACGGCTGGCACAATTGCGGTCTGGGATGCGGCAGCGGATGAGGCATTCTCCTCTGTTAGACGGGGCAGGCTTCGCCCGGGCGCTGGAGGATGTTTTGCGCCAGGAATGGAGACGCTGGTGCCGAAACCAGGCAGCGTGACCCTGGTGCGGGAGACGCTGACTTTCATGTTGTTGCGAGATGCGGATGTCGCGTGCAGGACTTGAGCGACGAGGAGCTGGCCCTCTGTGCCAACGTCGAGTGAGACAGCCGCCTGCTGAAATGATCGGTAGAGGGCGCTGTTGAGGACCCGATGAGCACACCGACACTGCCCCACGTTTCCACCGCCCAGTCCGCTCCCGATCCGGAGGTGAGCGAGCGCCCGCAACGGCGCACGTTCAGCACCGCCGAGAAGCTGCGCGTTCTGGAGGAGATCGACCGCGCTCGCCCCAATGAGATCGGCGCCATTCTGCGCCGTGAAGGGCTGTATTCCTCCAATGTCACCCGTTGGCGCCGCCAGCGCGAGGCTGGACAGTTGCGCGGCCTCGCCCCAGCCAAGCCGGGCCCGAAGGCCCCGCCGGCCAATCCGCACAAGAGCGATCTCGAGCGCCTGGAGCGGGAGAACGCACGGTTGCGCGACCAACTCTCCCGCGCCGAGGCCGTCATCGAGCTTCAAAAAAAAGTGGCTCAATTGCTGGAGACCTCACTCGGCTCGACGGACCGCGGCGAGCGCAGGTGATGGCCGCCATCGAGCACGCGGCGCCGGCGGTGGACGTCTCCACCGCCTGCCGCGCCCTGGGCGTGCCGCGCGCCAGCTTCTATCGGCATCGCGACCGGCAGCGCCGGGTCGGGCCGCCGCGCCCGCCCACCCGTCGGCCACCGCCGCCCCGCGCTCTGAGCGGCGGCGAACGCCACCGCGTCCTTGAACTGTTGCATGGTGAGCGCTTCGGGGATGCCGCCCCGGCGCAGGTCTACGCCACGCTGCTCGACGAGGGGCAGTACCTGTGTTCGGTGCGCACCATGTACCGCCTGCTCACCACCAACGACGAGGTGCGCGAGCGCCGGCAGCAGCGCCGCCACCCGGCCTACAGCAAGCCGGAGTTGCTGGCCACCGGTCCCAACCAAGTGTGGAGCTGGGACATCACCAAGCTGAAGGGCCCGGTCAAGGGCACCTGGCTGTGCCTGTACGTCATCCTCGACATCTACAGCCGCGCCGTGGTCGGGTGGACGGTGGCCTACCGGGAAAGCGCGGCGCTGGCCGAGCGGCTGATCCGCCAGACGGTGCGCAAGCAGGGCATCGCCCGCGACCGGCTGACGTTGCACGCCGATCGGGGCGCCGCCATGAAGGCCAAGGCGGTGATCGAGCTGCTTGCCGACCTCGGCGTGACGCGCAGCCACAGCCGGCCGCAGCAGTCCAACGACAACCCGGTCTCCGAGGCGCAGTTCAGGACGTTGAAGTACCACCACAGCTTCCCGGACCGCTTCGGTTCGATCCAGGACGCTCGGGCGTTCTGCCGCGCCTTCTTCACCTGGTACAACACCGAGCACCGGCATTCCGGGCTGGCGCTGATGACGCCGCATCAGGTGCACTACGGCGACACCGTCGCGATCCGCGCCGCGCGTCAGGCGGTTCTGGATGAAGGGCACCGCCGCCACCCGGAGCGCTTTGTAAACAAGCCGCCCGAAGCCCCGGCCCCGCCCGTCGCCGTGTGGATCAACCCGCCGGCCGACCGGAAGGTGAGCTGATGCCCATCCCTGTCATCCCGTTGTTCGGCTGGAGAGCGGCCATCCCGCCGTCCCGGCCTGCCTTTCCCCACGCCGGCGCGCGAGAGGGCGGGCAAGGCCCTTCTCGAGGGACCCGCCCCGAGGGGCGGGACGGAAGGGCCTTGCCCGCCCTGAGCCCGCCGGCATCCTGCAAGCAGACGGACGCGGCGACCAGCTCGCTGGCGCCGCTGATCACGCAGGCTGACCGAGCTTGAACTCCTAAACCGGCTGTCTCATTCGCGTTGACACGTACCGCCGTCGTTGTCACCGATCAGCGTGCCGGCTAGAGCGCAAATCTCCAGAAGATGGTACCAGTCACGGCATGAACGGGCGAGCCGGGAGACTTCGAACCCCAGGATCAGGCCGACATGACCAAGCCCGACCTCGGCCACCAACCGCTGAAAGCCGGGCCGCCCTGCGGTGGATGCCGCAGAACAGCCGAGATCATCGTCGATGACGGCGACCAGCGGCCGGGCCCAGCCTAGCGAGCAGGCTCGCTCAACCAGAGCATACTGGACCGCCGTGGATTCCTTGTTGTGCTCCAACTGCTCCAGCGTCGACTGTCGAACATAGACGACGGCTTGACGGTCAAGATGTCGGCCCTCGATCTTGCTCGGCAACGTCCCGCTGACCCGTTTCCAACGGCTCATGGCCGTCCTCCGCTGGATCGCGGCCCTGCGCCATCCGCCAGGCCAGCTGCCCCACCAGCACCGCCAGCCTTTGTCGGCGTGTTCGCGGCAGGTCGCTCCAAGACACCGTCTCGGCTATCGTTGGTGATTCTGGCATGGTGCCTCACCACCCAATGCGCCAACGCCCGCAGGGCCTCCGCGTCGACGCCGGGCGCTGAATCAAACACGAGTTCCTTTGTAGAGGTTCCTTGTCGGGGGAATGCAGAAGCCCTGGCCATCCCAGTAAAGAACCTTCACCAGATGACCTTGCCGGCCGCGGAAAACGAACAAATGGCCGGCGAAGGGGTCCTGCTGGAGGACCTGCTGGGCAAGCATGGCCAGTCCGTCCATGCCCTTGCGCATGTCGGTGGCGCCCATCGCCAGATAGACCCGCACCCCGGCGGGAACCGAGATCATGGAGCATCCAGCGCGCCGACCAGCCGGCGCAGAATGGCGGGGGCGATGTCCTCGGCGACCCGCAGCACACGACCGTTGGAGAGCACGACCTCGACCAGGGCGGCACGGCGCTCGACAGGCAGCGGCTCCGGCGTCGACGGTGTCATCACAGGAGACGGCAAACCGGCGGGTGCCGCCGCCAGGACATGGACTGGCACAAAGCCCGGCTCCTCGGCGGACAGTTCCCCACTCTTGAGCTGTCGGCGCCAGCGATAGATCAGGCTGGTGCACACGCCGTGGCGGCGCGCCACCGCGGTGACGGCGCCACGTCCGCCGTGGGCTTCGCCCACCAAGCGGATCTTCTCCTCAGGCGAATAGGTCCGCCGCCCACCGGCGCCGGTGATGACCTCGATACGTTGGACTGCCACAGTGCAAACCACGCTGCTTGCCACGATGCCAAGCCAGCCACACCAATTGGTGCCGCCGACGTCCAGCTTTCAGCACGCGGCACACTGCTCCCGCAAGGCAGCCCACAGACGACGCTTACGATGCACGAGGCGGTTTGCGATGATGAAGATGGCGGCGGCAGTGAGCAAGGAGAGGACGATCCGTCCGAGCCTATCCTGCCGTCGATCCAGGCGTTTGTTCGCGAGTAGCCAAGCGCAGCCGTGCTCGACAACGCATCGGACCTTGCCGAGCCCGGAGCCATGGGGCTCGCCGATCTTGCGGATGTGCGGTTGAACCCCGTCACGTAAGCAGAGCCAACGGTTATCGGCACTGTCGTAGCCTGCGTCGGCGTAGAGCTTGGCAATGGCGGCGCAGACCACCTGGGCCAGGCGCAGCAAGTCGGGGAAGAGCATGGTGTCATGCACATTGGCGGCAGACGGCATGACCGCCAGCGGCAGGCCGTCAGTCGAGACCACCACGTGATACTTGGTCCCGGGCTTGCCGCGGTCGGTGGGGTTAGGGCCGATCAACTCGCCACCGTGCTTGGCCCGTACTGAGCAGCTGTCGACCACGACGTCCCATGCGGCGGCGTCGGGGCCGGAGTGCACCATGCGGACAAGGACGGCGTGAACCCGCCGAAGCAACGCGGTCCTGTGCCACTCCTCCAGACGGCGGCGCAGGGTCGAGCCCGAGGCACGCCCGTCCGCCGCCCGCAGCTCGCGCCATTGGACGCCCTCGCGCAGGAAGAAGCGGAGTGTTTCGATGACCTCCACGGTGGACATCGGCGGACGCCCGGGGTCGACAGCCCGATCCTCGATCCGGTCGATGATCCCCGCCACTTTATCCACAACTGTCGGTCCCATGCCCGCCTCTCTGTGCCAAAGGCACAGGAAACCGACAGCAGATCAGCGGGTTTCTGGAGGAGTGATCATCGGATAAGGGTTCTGGAAACCGCCTCTTATGGGCGCTGCCTCCCGCCCGCAGACTGTTACGGGAGGCTCTGGAGGCAAGAATGTGGCAAATCCGTCACAACCGTGCGTACCTAACCCTTTCCGAGTTTCTGGAGCGGTGTCTAGCTTCTGATGAGCTTGCCTTTTCACGTGGCACCCCTTATGCGTACCACAGTTCAAGGGAATCTCGGCCTGGCTCGCCTGGGCCGTGCCTAAAGCACGTCCCCCCTTGGATCCAAACGAACCGGTTTATTGGTTAGAGGGGCTAAAATGGCAACTGTTTCGCTCACTACGAACGACGATACCTTCACCTCTTCGTCCGATGACGATGTGATTCTCGGCCTCACTGGCGCCGACAGCATTCGAGCGGCTGGTGCCGACACCATTTACGGTGGTAAGGGCGAAGACACGCTGAGCGGCGGAACGACTTCCGTGGTTCTGTTCGGCAATCTCGGCAGCGATACCCTTATCGGCAGCTCTGTCGCCGACACGCTGTTTGGTGGTGCCGAAAGCGACTTCGTTGATGGTGGTTCGGGCGCGGACCTGATCTCGGGTGACCTAGGTTCCGACACGCTGGTCGGCAATGTTGGTGCCGACACCATCTACGGCGGTGCTGACCGGGACGTCATCTACGCTGGCAGCACCCTTGGTTCGATCGATACGGACTCGTTCGGCAGCCTGCTGTTCGGTAACGCTGGCAATGACAGCATCTACGGTGCTTCGGGTGCGGACACCATTTACGGCGGTGCTGGCAACGACCTCGTCCAAGGTGGTTCGGGCGCGGACCTGATCTCGGGTGACCTGGGTACCGACACGCTGTTCGGTAATGTTGGTGCCGACACCATTTACGGTGGCGCTGGCAACGACGTCATTTACGCTGGCGGCACCGATGGGTCGGCCGATACGGACTCGTTCGGCAACCTCCTGTTCGGCAATGCTGGCGCTGACACCATCTATGGTGCCTCGGGCGCGGACACGCTGTTTGGCGGTGCCGACAACGACCTCGTCGCGGGTGGTTCGGGCGCTGATCGGATCTCGGGTGACGTTGGTGCCGACACGCTGTTCGGCAATGCCGGCGCTGACACCATCTTCGGTGGTAACGGTGCGGACACCATCTATGGCGGCTCGACCACGGTTGACACTGAGTCGGTTGGCAACGTGCTGTACGGCAATGCTGGAACTGACATTGTCTTTGGTGCTTCCGGTGCCGATACCATCTTCGGTGGTGCCGGTGCGGACACCATTTACGGCATGGGCGATACCACGGGCACCGCGACGTTCGGCGATTACATCAGCGGTGATCTGGACAACGACATCATTTATGGCGGTGCCGGTGCAGACACCCTGCTCGGTGGCGAGGGTGCGGATACCCTGTATGGTGGAAGCGGTGCTGACGTGATCAGCGCTGGCGCTGGCGCTGACGTCATCGTGCTCAACACCGCCGACTCGAACAGCACGAACGCTACTGCTTTCGATCGTATTGTCGGCTTTGAGCATGGCACCGATAAGATCGCGCTGTCGTCCACCGCCTTTGGTCTCTCGGTTGGCAGCAGCTTCGACGTTTACACCGTCGCTAACGGTGGGAGCACTGCGGTCGGGAACGCCTCGCAGTATCTGATCTTCGACACCAGCTCCAGCGTCCTGTACTTTGACGCGACACCGACCAACGGCGCGAATACAGACCGTGCGGTCGTCGCAACACTGGATGGCGTTTCTCAGATCAACGCGACTGATTTCATCATCATCGCTTGATCTCAAGTCCCATCTAAAAGGAGGGGCGGGCGTAAGCCCGCCCTTTTTTTGTTGCGGATCAAAGCAGATTCATTCAGCACGCAAGTTACTACCATGGATGGTTGTGGTTCTTTCTTGCCTTTTCAAAGCCTCAGCACTTATGGTGCAAGCCTCCGTTCCACTGCTGGTTCTCCTTTGGTGATGACCTCGCTTTCCTACGCTTCGGCGACTATGCCTTCAGCCGATTCTCTCGCTGAAGCAAAAATGCTGTTTAAGGCCGGACGCTACACGGAGGCGGCGGCGCGTTGCCGGGAGTCCTTGGGGGCTGGCCATGCTGTGGCCGAAAGCTTGGTTCTTCTGGGATCAATTGGAACTCTGACCGGGGCGGCAAAGGAGTCGCTTCCGCTGCTGAAACTGGCGGCTTCCCTCGCCCCTAAGAATATTTCCGCCATCAATGCACTTGGGCTTGCACACAAGGCAACCAGCAACTATGCGCAAGCCTGCTCCTGCTTTGAGCAGGTTCTGGCTCTGTCCCCAGACCAGACGGAAGCCTTGCGCAATTTGGCCCATTCACAGATTGGTCAGAAGAATTGGCAAAAGGCTCAAGCGGTCTTCGCCAAGCTATACCAGCAGAAGAAATTGTCGGGAAAGGACTGGCTGCCCTACGCCACCAGCCTGCACCATCTGAAGCGGAATGCGGATGCGGTGGTGTTGCTGAGCCAATTCCTGAAGATTGATCCCGAAAATGCCGATACGTGGTATATGCTTGGCATGTGCCTGTATCACACTCAAGGGGCACTGGCTTCCATTGAGGCTTATAAAAAGAGCATCAAGTACAACCCTAAAAAGCACGAGGCCTATATCAACCTCGCTGCCATATACCAAAAGCACGCGAATACCGGAATGGCCGCTCAAATCTCGCGGCAAGCTCTGGAGGCGGATGAGAGATACTTGCCGTTCCAGGTAAATTATGGATTGGCTCTGGCCGCTCTGGGAAAGAGTCATGAAGCTGTCGAGGCTTTTAAGCGCTATATTGATGCCGCCCCTGGCAGCTATCGCTGTCACAGCAATTACGTATTTTATAGCCAGTACTTAGATTACGCTTCTGCAAAGGACATTTATCATCGACACAATGAGTGGAATCTTCGCCACGCTCAGCCTCTACAGCGGGTCTGGCCAAAGCATTCCAATGACCCCTCGCCGGAACGCCGGTTGCGGATTGGATATGTCTCGCCTGATTTCAGAGCTCATTCCTGCTCCTGGTTCATCATGGATCTGTTGGCCCATCATGATCGGTCGGCCTTTGAAATCCATGCTTACGCCAATCTGGAGCGCACAGACTCGATAACAGAAAAGCTGAAGGCTGAGATCGAGGTCTGGCATGACGTTGAGGGTATGTCCGAAACTGAGCTTGCCCGCACCATCTACAAGGATGGGATCGACATCCTCATTGATTTGGCTGGACATACGGCACGCAACAGCCTGATCACCTTCGCCTGCAAGCCGGCTCCCGTCCAGGTGACGTGGCTGGGCTATCCCGGCACCACGGGCTTGACCGCCATCGATTATCGGCTGTCGGATCCTTGGCTAACGCCGGACGGCACGCCAGAAATCTTCTCCGAGACGGTCTACAACCTGCCTCGCGTCTCCCATTGCTTCCGCGCGCCAGATGCACCAGAAGCGACCGCACTGCCGGCGCGGGAGAATGAATTTATCACATTCGGCTCCTTCAACAACTTCGCCAAGATCTCCGATGCAGCGGTTCGGCTTTGGGCTGCCGCCTTGAACGCCGTGCCCCGCTCGAAGTTCCTGCTGAAGTCCCGGGACATTGGAAGCCAGGAGGCGCACGACGCCATTCTTGACCGCTTCCGGCGGGCAGGCGCGGACCTGTCCCGCATTGTTTTCGCCAACGGCAGTGAGCGTCAAGCTCAGCATCTGTCGCAGTATGGCTTGATCGACATTGCTTTGGACACCTTTCCCTATGGCGGCATGACCACCACCTGTGAGGCGCTTTGGATGGGAGTGCCGGTCATCACCATGGCCGGCGACCGGACCAGTGCCCGCTATGGAGCCAGCGTGCTGAACGCGGTGGGGCTGGGCGAACTGGTCGCGGATAGTCCTGAGCGTTTCGGGGAAATCGCGGCTGAACTGGCCACCAACATCGACGAGCTTGAAAAGCTGCGCTCTGGTCTGCGCACGCGGATGGCCGCATCCCCCCTGTGTGACGGCATAGGCTTTGCTCGTGCCGTGGAGGATGCCTACCGCGACATGTGGACCCGCTGGTGTCAATCCCGGCAAGGATGAGCAAGGCTCCCGTGTCGCAGCACAAGACCCTGCCCGACTTGGGACCGGCCCTGGAACAGGCCATGGCCCTGATCCGTTCTGGCCGTTCTGACGAGGCGGAGTCCCTCTGCCGAATGCTGTTGCAGCGTTTTCCGTCGGATGCTGATGCCCATCAGTTGTATGGTCTGGTGGCCTTGTGCGCCGGCCAAGCCAGAGAGGCTGTCGCCCGGCTGTCACGCGCTGTGGCGCTTGCCCCCCACATCGCCCATTTTTACACCAACCTAGCCACCGCTCTCCAGGGCAGCGGCCTTACAGACCGTGCAGAGCCTGGCTACCGTCGGGCGCTTCGGCTGATCCCCGGGCAAGCGGAAACCGCTTACAACTATGGCAATCTGCTGGTCCGGAAGGATCAGCCAGACTTGGCGGAAGCCCTCTATCGCCAAGCGATCGCCCTGCAGCCGGAACGTGGCAAATACTGGAGCAGCCTGGGCAACCTGCATCTTGGGACACGGCGGGAGAGCAATGCGCTGCACGCCTATGGCATCGCTGCCGCCGCTGGTGACCATCGCGTCAAGACTGCTCTGAACCAGGGAATGGCTCATCAGCGGCTCAACCAATTGCCGGAGGCCATCGCCGTCTATGAGCGCCTCCTGGCCGAGGATCCCAATAACGCCGCTGCGCATTGGAACCGGGCTCTCGCCCTTCTGGTGTCCGGTCGGCTGATCGAAGGTTGGGAGGAGTACGAGTGGCGCTGGAAGTTAACGGAGTGCCCGCCACGGACGTTGCCGCAGCCTGTGTGGACTGGCGAGCCATTGAGCGGCCAGACTCTCCTGCTGCACGCCGAGCAGGGCTTGGGCGACACGTTGCAATTTGTCCGCTACCTGCCTCTGCTGGAGGGAAAGCTCATCCTGGAATGCCAACCGCCCCTGTGCCGGCTTCTGGCTGATAGTTTCCCGGCCCTGACGGTGGTGGCGAGTGGAGACCCCTTGCCCGCTTTCGACGTCCATCTGCCGCTGCTGAGCCTGCCGCGCCTCTGCCGGACAAGGCTCGACGGCATCCCCGCCTCAGTACCCTATCTGCACGCGCCGGACGTGCCCGCCCGACCTTCAGCCCGGCCGGGCACGTTGGCTGTTGGGGTGGTGTGGGGTGGGGATCCCACCCACCGCAACGACCAGCGGCGTTCGCTCGGCCGCGATGCCCTGGAAGCGCTGCTTGCCATCCCACAGGTGACCTTTTTCAGTCTCCAGAAGGGGGATCGCGGCAGGGAGCTGGCCGATGCCGCACCGGCCGACCGGCCCGTCCTGGACTTGGCCCCCACCATTGGCGACATGGCCGACACCGCCGCCCTCATCCGGCAGCTGGATCTCATCGTCACGGTGGACACCTCGGTGGCGCACCTTGCCGGCGCGCTGGGACGGCCGGTTTGCATCCTGCTGCCCTATTCTCCGGATTGGCGATGGCTTTTGGAGCGCCAGGACAGCCCGTGGTATCCTACGGCCAAGCTATTCCGCCAATCCGTCCCGGACGACTGGCTCGGCGTGGTCCGATCCCTCGCCGACCACCTCGCCACCTATGATCGTTCGCTTTGACCTCCCTTCTGCCTGGTTTGCCATGAAAATCGTCTTCATCCACCAGAACATGCCAGGGCAGTACAAGCACTTGGCCACCAAGCTTGCTCAGAGTGCCGACAATCAGGTGATCTTCATCACTAAAAGGAAGGACCGGGACATCCCCCGCGTCAAGCGCATCAATTATGAGCTGGCCCGCGAACCGAGCAAGACGATCCATCAATACCTGTACCGAACGGAAGACGCCGTTCTGCATGGGCAGGCGGTCGCCCGGATCCTTCTGCAGCTGCGCCGGGAAAACTTCATCCCTGACATCATCATCACCCACCCAGGATGGGGTGAGGCACTGTTCGCCAAGGATGTTTTCCCGGAAACACCGCTGCTGAACCATTGTGAGTTCTATTATCAGGCCCGCGGGCAGGACATCGATTTCGATCCGTCCCAGCCACCTGACATGGATGCTATTCTGCGAACGCGGATCCGCAGCACGCATTTGCTTTTGTCGCTGGAATCCTGCGACCGCGGCCTGTCGCCGACCCAATGGCAGCGCAGCGTCCATCCCAAGATCTATCATCCAAAGATTACAGTCATCCATGAGGGCGTGGACACCAATGCGCTCCAGCCCGATCCCGATGCCACCTTCGACCTGCCTGATGGAACCGTTGTGACCCGTCAGGACGAGGTGGTGACCTATGTTGCGCGCAATCTGGAGCCCTATCGCGGCTTCACCACCATGGTGCGCGCAATCCCGCGCATTTGCGAGGAGCGTCCCAACGCCAAAATCCTTATCGTTGGCGGCGACGGCATCAGCTATGGCAGTGGACCCAAGGATGCCGCGAACTGGCGAGAGAAGATGCTGGCAGAGGTTCCGGTGGATCGGTCGCGAGTTTTTTTCTTGGGTTATCTCCCCTACGACCGCTTCACGCGGATGCTGCAGGTATCCTCGGCGCACGTCTACCTGACCTATCCCTTTGTCTTGTCCTGGTCCATGCTGGAAGCCATGTCGCTCGGTGCCCTCGTCATCGGGTCGCGGACCAAACCCGTTGAGGAGGTCATCAGCCACGGCCAGAACGGCCTGCTGGTCGACTTCTTCTCTCCCGATGCGGTGGCGAAGCAGGTCGTGTCTGTCCTTGAGGATCGCAGTGCTTTCGCCGAGATTGCCCGTACCGGGCGGCGCACCGTCCTGCGCAAGTATGATCTCGCCCACTGTTTGAAGCAGCAGATGGCTCTGATCCATTCCATGGTCCGGGGGCGGGCATGAGCACTCTACCGGCCGCTACGCTCGCCCCTGATCTGGTCGCCATCCGGCTAGCGATGCTCGTGCCGCCGGACAGCGGAGTCGTGTTCGAGGTCTGCCGGCCGGGCGCATCTGTGGCCTCGCTGGCGCGGTTGCGCAACCCGGCAATCCGCTTTGCCATTCTTCCGCTGTCGGATGAACGTGGGCCAGATGACTTGTCCGTCCTGCTCGGCCCGGCGCGTCCGCAGTTCGATTCCGTCCTGCTTCATGAGGCCGTACTGGCTCTGCCGTCGCCCTTCGCGATGGTTGGAATGCTCCTGCCCTATCTGCACCCAGGTGCGCCGGTGTTGTTCGCGCTTCCTCGCGTGGCACTGGAACGCCTACAAGCCGGTGGTCCAAGCGCTTCTCCGAGGGCAGCGATCCACGCAGCTTTGGCGGAGATCGGACTGGTCGTGGTTCAGGTCTTTACGGTGTGTCCCGATGAAGCCAAAGGTACAGGCGACTTTTCACACGTGATCGTCCAAGCCGTACGGCAAGGGGAATTGCGGCGTCTCCTGATCAGCGCCAACACGCTGCGACCGTCTGGAGGCTGCAATGATACCCGCATCGATCTTCCGCATGCCTTCCTGTCGGCTGTGCCAGGGGTGCGGATCCAATCTGGGATCAATCACATTTACAAGACGGACCGGCTGCCGGGTGAAGGGCGGGTCAATGTTCTGCAGAGGCGCATCTGCGGTCCGAATGACCTGCCCAATCTGAAAATGGTCATGCAGCAGGGCTATCTCCTGGTTGCTGAATTCGACGACCATCCGAATCACTGGCCAGCCATGACCGAGTTCCGGCATCTCACTTTCCGCGCTGTGCATGCGGTCCAGACGTCAACCGAAGATCTGGCGGAGGAGCTGCGACAATACAACCCAGAAATCGCCATTTTTCCCAATCAAATCGCTGCCCTTCCTCCGCCACGCGCTGTGCGTGCAGACGGTCGGGTAACGCTGTTCTTTGGCGCCTTCAACCGAGGCGGCGACTGGCATCCAATGATAGACCTGCTGAACCAACTTCTGGCCACGCACCGCGGCCGGATTGACGTCCAGGTCGTGCATGACCGAGCTTTCTTTGATGCCCTCGCCACCGGAGACAAGAGCTTTACGCCGACTTGCAGCTATGAGGACTATATTCGGATCTTACAACGGTGTGATATCGCGCTGTTGCCCCTTAACGACACTCTGTTCAACCGCTGTAAATCCGATCTGAAATTCATTGAATGCGCGGCTCACAGCGTCGTTGTGCTCGCCAGTCCGATTGTCTACGGGGAATCAGTTAAAGACGGTGTAACGGGTGTTCTTTTCCGAACACCGGAAGAATTCCGCCTGCGGCTCGAAGGCTTGATCACCGCCCCCTGGACACGCGCCGGCATCGCCGAACGGGCTTACCGCTACGTGCGCGACCACCGTCTGCTGGCCCAGCATTTCCGCAAGCGGCTATCCTGGTACAGCTCTCTGCTGGAGCGTAAAGAGGAATTGGACGCCCGACTGTTCGAGCGTGTTCCAGAACTGCGGCCTTGAGGTAAGTTTACCACACGGTCACTCCGCTCCACGCAACGCTTAGTGTAAAGCGAGGCTGCCATGCCCTCGACCGCCGCTATCCACTATCACTCGGACGCCTTCTCGACGAACCGGCCAGACCTTAAGGGCCGGCATTCTGCGGGAGCTGGCTTCCTCAGGGCGCTTGCGCGCTATCACGAGGCAATGCCTTTGCATTGCTACACGCCGAGCCGGCAGCACGCTCTCGAGTTTGCGAAGGCGGTGGAGCAGGCGGCGGGCCGCCCACGGCCGGTGAGGTGGATTTCCACTCCCGACTTAGCGGGCCTCACCCAACCGGGCTGCCTGTTCCTGCCGGAGCCGACACTCGGCAGCTATGCATGGCAGCGCCGATTTCTTGATCAACGTGCCTACAGCCTTTGTGGGGTCACCCACACCATTTCTACAGTGCGTGTCATGGACGCGTTCGGCGATTATATGATTGCACCGCTCCAGCCCTGGGACGCTTTGGTGGTCACGTCCCATCCGGCCCGGGCCGCCATCAGTATGGTTCTCGAAAACTGGGGTGATTATTTGCAGACGCGGTTCGGTGGTCTCGCCCACTCCCCGGTGCGGATGCCGGTGATCCCCTTGGGCGTTGATTGCGACCGCTTCGCTGAGACACCGGAGAACTTGGCTCTGGGGGAGGGGCTACGTCGGCTCTATGGCATCGGTCCCGATGACATTGTGGTCTTGTTCTATGGACGCTTGTCTTTCCACGCCAAAGCCCACCCTCTTGCTATGTTCCAAGCCTGCGAATGGGCTCAGGAACGGACCCGGCGTAAACTCCATCTCCTTCTGACTGGTTCGGCCAGCAATGCCGAAATTGAGCGAGAATTTCGCGATGGCGTTCATCGTTATTGCCCGTCCGTCAACACCATTATCTTGAATGGCGCTGACCCTGCAAATTCCCAAGCACCTTGGTTTTGTGCGGACATCTTCATGTCGCTGTCCGACAATATTCAAGAAACATTCGGTCTCACTCCGATTGAAGCAATGGCCGCCGGCTTGCCGGTCATTGTATCGGATTG
The DNA here is from genome assembly GCF_023806445.1 of Azospirillum sp. A1-3. Classification (NCBI taxonomy): domain Bacteria; kingdom Pseudomonadati; phylum Pseudomonadota; class Alphaproteobacteria; order Rhodospirillales; family Azospirillaceae; genus Azospirillum; species Azospirillum sp. A1-3. The sequence continues at coordinate 215,734 of NZ_JAMSLU010000007.1, read as the reverse complement.
GGATGGATACCGGGATACAATCAGCGACGGTGAGGTTGGATTTCGCGTCCCAACCCTCCTTTCTCCACCGGGGAGCGGTCGGGAGTTGGCCTACCGTGCACTGATGGGGGTGGACAGCAGCGACCGCAGCATGGGGGCAGTCAGCCAAGCGACAGCGGTGGACAGCGTGGCGGCCGGGGACGCGCTCCTGCGCCTTATCGAAGATCCCGATCAACGTCGCCGCATGGGCGATGCCGGACGCCGGCGAGCTCGTGCCATGTTCGACTGGTCGGTTGTGATGGCCGCTTATGAAGCATTGTGGGGTGAATTGGCCCACTTGCGCGTGAGTGCCACAGAGATCGCTTCTCCGCGACCCGAAGTCGACCCCGTCCCTTTGCGAGCCGATCCCTTTACGATCTTTCAGGACTTTGCCACCCGGCAACTGGACTTGAACCTGCGTCTGCGTTGCGGGCACCCCGATCCGGAAGTGGCGCTTCGGGACATCCTCGGAGCGAATATGAATAATTTCAGCGCCGCCACGCTGCTTTTGCCCCAGGAGATGAGACGCCTTCTGCTTCACGCTCACGGACATGAGCGCAGTCTGGACGAGCTGATTGCACTTTCGAGTTCCGAGTTCCGTGAGCGGGCCACCCGAACGGTGGCATGGCTCGTGAAATGTAATCTGTTAACTGCTCGGCTTGTGTGAGGGTAGGTTCCTCGAAAATTGAGGTGAATTCCAATCCATCCGCATTTCCGGTGCAGGGCAGATACGGACCGAAGTGCTGGCGGTGCCAGCAGTATAGCCGACTGACGTCCATGCTCTGGCGATGGGCAGCCTCAGGCGCTTTGATGCCGGGCTTGAGACGTCTTTTCGACCAGCCCAGTTTCTCCTCATCGCTGAACTGTCGCCGCGTTCGATGGTCATAGGGAGTGCCATAGGAGTATCTTCTGTTGCTCAACCTTTCAACCCGGTCAAAAGTCGGTGCTCGGCGGAGGGGGATGAATTTCTGGGCCCGTGCCTGATCTGAAGACGTTGAAACTGGCCAAATCTCAGTGGCGATGCCGCATCTTGTCAGCAGGACCGTAAACCCAGTTCAGACAGCATCCGGTCAATGCGGGTATCCCAAGTCCAAGTCTCCAGCATGCGACGGGCGGCTTTGGCACCAACTGTCGCGGCAGCCGTTCGGTCAGTGTAAATGCGTTCCAGCGCTTCGACGATCTCATCGGGATCAGACTCGCCCCAACCGTCAGTGCCCAATCCGTCCGGCCCCTCCTCCACCCTGCCCTGGCGGTGCAGGGGGTAACAGGAGAGGTCGGCAATCAAATCTTGGTGCCCGGTGTTGTCCGACAGGATGGTCGGCACGCCGCAGGCCATCGCCTCCATCGCGACCAGATTGGTACCGCCCTCGCAGCGGTTGGGAAACAGCGCGACGTCGGCATGGCGTAGCAACTGGCCCATCGCTGCGTTGGGCATCGGTGGCGCAATCTGGAACGATCCCTCCGGCAGGCCGCTGTCGCGCAGCCAGCCGGCGACATCGACCTGGCCTTTGTCATCAAGCCGCGGCGCGTGCTCAAGGTGGGGTGAGCGCGCCATGGTGCGCGCCAGGGCTGGCCAGGGACTGAACCAGCCGGCGACCAGCAGCGCATCGGGGTGGCGCTGGTGGAAGCGGCGGAAGGCGGCAACTGTAATGTCTTGTCCTTTACGGAACTCCAGCTTACCGCCGGAATAGATGATGAAGCGGTCACGAGCGTGGGCCCGCGGCGGTCCGGCGTGAAAGATTGTAGGGTCGATGCCCTGCGGGCAGACCGTCACTTGGGTGAGGCCGGCATTGCGCAGCACTTCGGCGGTCCAACTTGCCCCAGCGGCAATGGTGGCGAAGCGGCGGCCGCGCTCGACCGCTTCACGGTCGAGTTTGCTATCCTCTAGAAAGACGATGGCCACATCCGGATCACCGCTTAGCGTGAATGCTCCCGCCGGCTGGATCAACCCATTGCCCAACCCGTGAAGCATTGGGAACGTACCTCTCACTGGACTGGTCGGGTTGGGTCGAGTGGCCATGGCAGTGATGATGGCATTGGCATTGGCCTCTAGCCGCTTCAGCAGTATCGGGTCTGTGGTTTTGCGGTCGAGTGATCCCAAGCCATAAAAAGGCATCGGCTCCAGATCGCCCGCTGCCAGCATTCGCCGGGCAACATGAAAGCCAAGCAGCCCCCAGCCTGAATAGCTGCTGATCTGCCAGACAAGTCCGACCTTGCGGACATCTCCGCCGAGGTCAACTGCTTTATAGCTCATCGAAGACTCACCGTTTCATAGGGCATCGTGGAATGAGAAATCTCTTTAATAAAAATATAGTTATTCCGACATGCTATTCACTCTTTTCCACAGGGAGGCTGGTGAATGACGTGCCGGAGATTTGTCAGGCCAGTGCGCTGCTCCAGCACAGCCATATAACAGTCCGTGAACCAATGGGTAAAAGCTGAGTACCATCCATTATTTTGGTCGGCTTTCTGCCGCCATAGACTGAAACGTCACACTCTCAACCTGCGCAGGATCTAAGTAAAAGTCAGAATTATGGTTACCAGGAATGTCTGTGTTTTCTTTTGATGCTGCAATGGCAACATAGCGTTGCCCCAAGGCCTGAGCCAGTTGCGCGAAATGTTGCAGACCACCCGCATTGGAGCGAAGTTCGATGACGGTTGCCCCACGTCCGGCGAAGATCATATTGACCAGACCGGCTCCGTGCGGTCCGACAATGATTTCAGCTTCGGAAAAAATCTGCCGTTGCTCCTGGAAGGATAGCTTCCCAGGCACGATCAGCTCAAAGCCATTCCGCTCCAAGGTTGAGAACACCTCATTCTCGTTGTGGAGGCGTCTTCTTGTGGCGTCCTGCCGGGAGACATACAGTCGTCTGCTTCCAAGAACAGGAGCCGGAGCCTGCAAGATGTCCTGAAGAATGCTGGCTCCTCGCTGGTGTAGGAATCCATATTGCGAAAAATTTGAGAACACATAAGCCGATCGGAAGGGCCAAGCCCGATTAGCATCGATCCAGAGAATATCCTCGTTCTGGTAGCCGAGCAGGTGAAGCATGTCATGGGCGAATGCGGGAATATCGCGCAACAAGGCGATGCGTTTGACCCCCCACTTCGTGAAGCTTTCCCTCAGATGCTGGAAGGCGACCAAGCGAGGAAAAAAGTCAAGAAGCCAGTGATAATAGTTTCCCCAGAAGTCTCCACCGACAAACAGGATTGGTTCGTCAACGACAGGGGCGGCTTTGACTGAGACCAGACACCGCTCGTCTCCAAGTGGGCGAATCCAAGGGAACCGCCCTTTCCTGATGAGAAAGGGATTGATTGCCGTTCCATCGACGATCATCCGGTTGTCCTGGGTCAAAAAACCCCAGTCCTGGGGGATGGCCACCACATTGTTGAGGGCGTAAAGCGCGGGATACAGGCGAATGACATGGGCGTCGTGAATGATCGACTCGCGCTCGGCCAATGCCCCCACGAACCGTCCGGCTTCGAACAGCGAGTCAAACCGAGCTTCCCGACGCACCGGGAGTGACGGGGCATCCATCGGCATCCTCATTTCAGTTTGCGGTCACCGTTGCATGAGGACCGTTTGCTCGGTACCACGCATAGGTGCTCTCGATGCCATCCTGCAAATCAAGGCGGGCCGTCCAGCCCAGTTGGGCCAGCCGCTCGACATTGAGCAACTTGCGGGGGGTGCCATCGGGCTTGCTGGTGTCCTGGACGAAGCGGCCGCGGTAGCCAACCACCTCGGCAATCAATTCGGCCAACTCGCGAATGGTGACGTCGGTTCCGGTGCCGACATTGAGCGGCACATCGCCAGAATAAGTTTGGAGCAGGAAGACGCAGGCGTCGGCCAGATCGTCGACATGCAGGAACTCGCGCCGTGGCGTGCCGGTGCCCCACAGCACCACCTCATCGGAGCCCTCGCGCGTGGCGCGGTCGATCTTGGCCATCAGTGCGGGAAGGACATGGCTGGAGGCAAGGTCGAAATTGTCGCCGGGACCATAGAGGTTGGTGGGCATCGCGCTGATAAAGTCGCAGCCATATTGCTGGCGATAGGCTTGGCACAGCTTGATGCCGGCGATCTTGGCGATCGCGTACCACTCGTTGGTCGGCTCCAGTGCACCGGTCAGCAGCGCATCCTCGCTGATCGGCTGGTCAGCCAGGCGCGGATAGATGCAGGACGAGCCAAGGAACAGGAGTTTGGCCACGTCGCGACGATAGGCGGCGTGGATGATGTTCGTCTCGATCGCCAAGTTGTCATAGAGGAATTCGGCCGGTCGGGTGGCATTGGCCAGGATGCCGCCGACCCTGGCGGCGGCGACCACAACGACATCAGGCTTCTCGGCAGCCATCCAGCTTTCGACCTCGCTCTGACGGCGCAGGTCGACCGTCTCACGTCCTGCGGTCAAGACAGTGCACCCCTCGCTGGCCAAGCGGCGCACAACGGCGGAGCCGACCATCCCGCGGTGCCCAGCCACCCAGACGCGGCGGCCTTGCAGGGCGAAGGGAAGCTCAGCCTTGGTTGCCATAGCGCGGTGCCTCCAGCTTGAGAGCCTTCAAATCGGACTCGACCATCTCGCGCACCAGCTCAGGAAAGCTGGTGCGGTGCACCCAGCCCAACGCCTCGCGCGCTTTGCTGGGATCCCCCAACAGCAGATCCACCTCAGTCGGGCGGAAATAGCGCGGATCGACCTCGATCAACGTCTGACCGGTCGCCTCATCAACGCCCTTCTCATCCACGCCACTGCCTGTCCAGGCGATGCGGCGGCCAATATGAGCAAAGGCCAGCTCAACGAACTCGCGGATGCTGTGGGTCTCGCCGGTTGCCAGCACATAATCGTCTGGCGTGGGTTGTTGCAGAATGCGCCACATGCCCTCGACGAAGTCGCGGGCATGCCCCCAGTCGCGCTTGGCATCGAGATTGCCAAGATAGAGCTTGTCTTGCCGCCCAAGCTCAATGGCAGCGACCGCGCGGGTGATCTTGCGGGTGACAAAGGTCTCGCCGCGGGTCGGGCCTTCATGGTTGAACAGGATGCCATTGGAGGCGTGCAGGCCGTAGGCTTCGCGGTAATTCACCGTGATCCAGTATGCATAAAGCTTGGCCGCGGCGTAGGGGCTGCGTGGGTAAAAGGGGGTGGTCTCGCGCTGTGGCGTCTCCTGCACCTTGCCATAGAGCTCCGAGGTCGAGGCCTGATAAAAGCGCACCCGCTCGCTCAGCTTGAGGATGCGGATGGCTTCCAGCAGGCGCAGCGTGCCGATGCCATCGGCATTGGCGGTGTATTCCGGCGTCTCGAAACTGACCTGGACGTGGCTTTGGGCGGCGAGATTGTAAATCTCGGTCGGCTGGACCTCTTCGACCACGCGGATCAGGTTGGTGGCGTCGGTGAGGTCGCCATGGTGCAGGACGAAACGGACATCCGGCTCATGCAGGTCGCGGTAGAGATGATCGACGCGTGCGGTGTTGAAGGAAGAGGAACGGCGCTTGAGACCGTGCACTCGGTAGCCTTTGGCAAGCAGCAATTCCGCGAGCAGGGCACCGTCTTGGCCCGTCGCGCCGGTGATCAATGCGACCTTGTCAGACATACGCTTCCATCCTTCCCTCAAGGCCCCAGCTCTCGCCGGCTTGCAAGTCTTGCCGGACGCACGGTGGCCGAAGCTCCTTCTAATTCACCAGTTGGCAGGCAGCGTCAAGCGACACACGTTCGCCGCTTAGCACCGGGCGTGATCAGTCACAAGGGCAAGCGGGCAAAAGCCCAAGAGACCGGGTACCCAAAAGACCAGAAGTGCTGCTGGGCAGTGAAGGGGAGGCTTTGACCATCCGGTGATGAAATGCCCTAAGGTCGCTTAGGATGGCGCTTTCCGCGAGGACCGCTGGTGATAGCAGCAGCGAGCCAAGGTCACCTCGCGCAAATACCCTTTTGGGCTTTTGGTCAAATACCCGAAAGTGAGGATCGGTAAGTGCCCTCTTGCCTGCTTGCCTGGCTTGAGCGTAGTAGTAATGCAGCCTTCTCCTATCCCTTGCTCCCGGAGCTGCCTTGCTGTGATCACCATCGCCCTCGCCAGCAACAAAGGCGGTTGCGCCAAGACCACGACAGCTTGCGCGCTTGCCACCGACTTGGCGCTCGACGGTTTGCGCACCTGCATCCTCGACTGCGACCCCAACCAGCACGCCGCCGCGTTCGGCCGGCGGGCCGCTGTGCCAGGCTTCTCCGTCGTTCCCAACGTCGGCGAGGAGACAGTGATCGAAGAGATCCGCAACGCCCGCAGCAACTGCGACTTTCTGATCCTGGATCTGCCTGGCGTCGCGTCGCGCTTGACCATTCTCGGCATCGGCAAGTCGGCCTTCGTCATCGTACCCTGCCAGCAGTCGGCGCCCGACTTGCGCGATGCATTGCGCACCAACCATCAGATCGACGAAACCGGCGACATCGGCAGCCGCCAAATCGGGCGGGCGCTGCTGTGGACGCGCGTGCCGTCAGGTTTCGAAAGCCGGGTGGCTAAGCAAATTCGCGCCGACGGCGAAACCCGGATGCCCACCTTTTCAACCAGCGTGATGGAGCGCACAGCCTACAAGGAGATGCTGCTGACCGGCGTTCCGCCCCGGGTGTCGGCGCCGGACAGTGCTGCGGCCGCCAACATCCAGGCGGTCAAGGCCGAACTGCTCGACCGCTTGGCCAGTCTCGACGCCGCCGTCCGCACGGAGGCTCACGTATGAGCAAGCCGCGCCGCGAACGCCCGCCCCTGCCCTCGGCATTCGATGATGAGGATTTGATCCCGTCGCGCGCCGAGGCCACCCCGAACAGCCGGCCGGACCTGTCGGCTCTGGCCGCCCTCACCGACAGCGTCGATGATCAGCGTCTCTTGGCCGGCACCGACCAATTCGCCGTCTCTTCCGGTCTGCCCTCCTTGCGGCCGCTGGTTGGCAGTCATGCCGTAGCCCCGCCCTCCCCTGTCATACCGTCTCCGGTCCCGGTTGCACCGCCACGTGAACCGACCGAAGAGTTTAAGGTCACCGTACCGCGCTACCTGAACCGGCAGCTGGCAGCGGTTGCCGCTGACCGGCGGGTCACCAAGCAGTATCTGGTGTTGGAGGCGCTGCGTGCCGCCGGCTATCGGCTGGATGAAGCCGATTTGCATGAGGACGGTCGCCGCTACCGCGGCCGCCGTGCTGCTGAGCGGGATGGGCGGCAACGCCAAGGATGATCCTCAGGGTAGAAGCCCAAGCGGACATCTGGGCAAAGGGGTGGTTGACCTGATGGCTGCCTGGGCAGTGGGAGGTTGCTGTGCAGTGGTGATGCTGGCGCTTGTCACAGGGCGTTCCTGTTCAATCGAGCAGGGCCGCCGGTTCTGATACAGACCCTGCCGCACGCCCCGACACAGCTCCAGCTACGTCGGGGAACGGTGCGCAAGCGGTCAATTGGTCAAAAGGGTATTTGGGCCGTTGACCGTCAGGGCGGTAAGCCACTGTTCGAAATACCGCAGCACTGGCTCGGGCGCTTGATCGGCTTCGGTCAGTGCGGTGGCGGAACAGGTTTGGGAGAACTTGGTCAGCTGGCGGTCGAACGAGTTGCCCGACCGCCACACGTAGACAGCGGTCTCATTGCCGACATACCAACCGGTCAGCACCCGGTCTGCCAGCCGACGGTAGACGACATCTTCAAAATTGCGAAACGGGGGAAAGCCGCCAAGGCGGGCATGGGCGCTCCGGCGGATCGCGAAAGGACCAACGGCGGCGGCGGAAATCGCCGGAATCCAACTCGGGTCAATCGGTCGGCTCGTCGTGAAACGGGTACAGACGAAATCGATATCCGGACGCTGGAGGAACGCTTTGGCACACACGGCCAGATGCGAGGGCAAATAGAGGTCGTCAGCATCGAGAAAGCATAGGAACTCGCCACTCGCCTGGGCTGCTCCAGTGTTGCGGGCGCAACCCGCCCCCCGATTTTCCGAATGTTGTAGAATGCGGACAGAAAGTTCTGGTCTGTCCTGGGCGCGCGTCACCTCTATGGTGCGGTCGGTGGAACAGTCATCCACCACAATGACTTCGCATGTGATCGGTATGGCCTTCGCCTGTGCGTAGGCAATGGCGGTGCCGATGCTGGACAGTGTCTGAGTGATGGTATCGGCCGCGTTGTAGGCCGGGACGATGACCGAAAAGGACAGTGGTGTGCTCATGGCAGCGCACCTTAAGCAAAAATCGGTCACGCACAAGGGGCCGGTTGTCCGTGCCACACCCGGCAGCGGGAAGCGACGACGCTCGCCAACACGATTTACCTCAGGTGAGTTGGGAAGGTTATTGGCGGCGCTGATGTCCTGTGCTTGGCAGATTACTGGTATGGTGCCATTCGGGTTGCTGCCGACCGGCGGGTCACCAAGCAGTATCTGGTGCTGGAGGCGCTGCGTGCCGCTGGCTACCGGCTGGATAAAGCCGACCTGCACGAGGATGGTCGTCGCTATCGGGGCCGCCGCGCCGCCGAGCGGGACAGGCACCCACCTGGTCGAGACTGAGCCAAGCATCAAGAAGGAAGCTGCCCGCCTGGGCAAGAGGGTTTTTGCCCAGGCGGGTGGTTAACCGCGGGCGCACTTGTCTTCCTTAGCGGAAGAAAGCTCTGCGCCAGACTGGAGAAGCAGACAAAAGCCCAAGCGGTCACTTGGGTCAGTGGCTATTTGCCATTTTTGCCTTTCAGGGCAAGAGTGTGCTCCTGAAAGCAGAGAACCACCTCCGGCGTCAGGTTGGCTTCCCCAGGACCCCAGGAGTGGTGATGGCAAACCTTGCGGGAAGAGGCGGCTGTCTTCCCGCAAGGTTGTCATTTCCGATGAAGAGAAGCGGGAGCGGGACTGGCGGGGCCTTCGCGTCTGGTCGTAAGAGCGAAGGCCCTGGACTCACCAGCTGGTGTACATGAGATGGTCGGCGACTTCGCTTGCACTGATGCCCGTCACGTGCACGGTGCTGTACACCATCCCGCGATACCCGGTCTCGATGGTACAGGCATTGATGCCATTGTCGTAGATGGTGAGGGGAACGCCTCCGGTATAGATGCGGTCACCATCAGAGGCGCGGAAGTCGGAGATGTAGTCAACGCTGTCGGTGCCGCCGGTGATGTCGAAGAGATCGGCTCCGCCCCCGCCCCGCATGATGTCGTTCCCGCTTCCCCCTGAGAGCGTGTCATTCCCATCTCCGCCATAAAGGGAGTCGTTCCCGGCTTCGCCCAACAAAGCGGAGGCATCAGCCGCCAGCAAAGTATCATTGCCATCACCACCTGACAGCGTATCGGACCCGTTAAGCCCAACTATGAATTCGTCGCCGGCATCCCCCTGAACCACATCGGACCCCAACGTGCCATAACGCCCGGAGTCGAGGGTATCGCCACTGAAAGCCTTCCAATCATTGCTGTTTGCCTGCACCCAACTGGCAACCTGGGACAGACTTACACCTTGCAGCGTGATCGTGCCGTGGGAGGGCATCCGATCGAGCGGCCCGTCCGCGTATTGCAGAACGGTGCTGCCGTTCACCTCATCGATGGCGATGAGATGGGCGGGAGCATGCAGGATATCCTCACCAAGAGTGAAATCCTGGACAAGAAGGTTGAAACTCTGCGCCTGATGCATGCCCTCGAAGACGGCAGAGATGGTGTCGCGTCCGGCTCCGCCATTCAACGTGCCGTTGGATGCGGAGAGCAGATCGTTGCCGAACCCGCCACTGAGCGAGTCATCGCCCCAGCCCCCGATCAGAGTGTCATCGCCGCCCATGCCGTAAAGCGTGTCATTTCCCCAGCCACCGTCGAGGCGGTTGTTGCCGAAATTGCCGGTGAAGGCTTCGCTCGACTGGTTGCCGGTGATTGAGCCGTTCAGAGAGGCGCTGTCCTCGCTCAGGACCACCTGCTCCACCCCGTAGGGATTGCCCCAGGAGCCGGAGACGACAACCGTATCGATGTCGGTGCCCATGGAGACGTCCTCGACGACCAGGTCGCCGTCTCTGACATAATAGATGTCGCTCCCTGCACCGCCAGACAGCGTGTCGGCCGCGCTGTCGGCGCCGGCAGACAAGGTGTCATTGCCGTCGCCGCCTTCGAGCAGGTCGGCGCCCTCTGCACCATCCAGCAGGTCGTTTCCGGCCCCTCCTGTCAGGGTTTCAGCGGCGGACGTGCCGAAGACCACCCGATTGCCGGAGGTGTCACCGGAGAAGGCGGCCCAGTCATTGCCGTGGTCGCGCACCCATTGCGTCACGGCCGCTGCCGAGACCCCTGCAAGTGTGAGGGTGCTTACTCCCACCAGTTGCGAGATGATGCCATACCCAAAGGTCAAGACGGCGCTGCCGTCCTGATCGTCAACGCGCTTGAGCGAGTGCAATACGTTCAACCGATCGACACCGAGTTCGAAGTCGGTGATCGTGACCGCAAAGCTGCCCATCTGCTGGCCGGAGGTATAGATCGTGAAAGCGTCGGCACCGCTGCCACCGGTGGTGCGGCCGCGGGAGAGATGGATGTCGTCGTCACCGTCTCCGCCGGAGATGGTGTCCATGCCCGACCCGCCATAGCCCATGCCACCATACAGCGTGTCATTGCCTCCCCTACCCTCGATGACATCATCGCCTTGGCTTGCGTCGATGACATTGTCTCCGGCGTTGCCGATGAGCGTCTCGTTCGCATAGTTGCCAGTGATCGAGCCGTTCTGCGAGGCGGCGTCCTCGCTGAGGATCACACGCTCCACCCCATAGGGGTTGGTCCAAGAGCCGGAAACGATGACGGTGTCTGTGCCTCCGGCGCCATCCGGCCCTTCGATGACCTGATCGCCGGTGCTGACGATGTAGGTGTCGTCGCCGGCACCGCCATAAAGCGTGTCGGCCGCGCTGTCGGCACCGGCAGTCAAGCTGTCGTTGCCGCCCTCGCCATACAGGACGTCGGCTCCGCCCTTGCCGTCGAGGACATCGTTGCCGGCCCCGCCAGTGAGGGTCTCGCCCCCATCGGTGCCGTAGATGACGCGACCGCCCGACGTGTTGCCGGTGAAGGCAGCCCAGTCATTGCCGTTCTGGCGCACCCACGCCGTCACCGCCTCGGCCGTCACGCCGCTCAAGGTCAGCCGCGCCGTTCCAGTCATCGGGACGTCTGGGTTCTCCACGAAGCTCAGAACGGCATTGCCATTGACGTTCTCGATCCCTGTGAACGTCCAGGGGACCGAGAGCGTGTCCTGTCCAAGAACGAAGTCGCCGATGGTTGCGCTGAACACGCCACCTTGGTGATTGCCTGCCCAGGCGGCACGGAACACGTCAGCGCCCTCACCGCCATAGGCCAGGCAGGTGCCGTCATTCGACAGGGTGATGGTGTCGTCGCCGGCATCGCCATAGATGGAGTCGGATCCCCGGCCGCCGCTCAGCGTGTCGTTGCCGGCCCCGCCGCGGATGGTTTCATCGCCCCAGCCGCCGCTGATGAGGTTGTTTCCTGAGTTGCCGACCAACTCGATGGGGAGCATGCCGCCGCTCAGGGAGCCGTTCTGTGCCGCCTCAGCCTCATTCAGCACGACCCGTTCGATGTTCAAAGCCGTGCCGGCGTTCCACCCGCCAGAGATGATGACCGTGTCCGTGCCCTCGTTGGCGTTTTCCACGACCACATCGTTGGGGCCGTTCACATAGTAGGTGTCGTTCCCCGCCCCGCCGTAGAGGGTATCGGCTGCAGCATCCATGCCACCGGTGAGCGTGTCGTCGCCGGCCTCGCCATAAATCTGGTCAGCGCCCGCCCCACCGTCGAGCTGGTCGTTTCCGCCATTGCCATGGATCTCGTTGTTCCCGGCATTTCCCTCAATGATGTTGGCGAGGTCATTGCCGGTGGCAAAGCCATTGGAAGCAGCCCCGACCTCCTGCAAGGTGAGGTTTTCCAGGTTCGCACCAAGCGTCCAGGAGACCTTGGCCACCACCTGGTCGATGCCCTCTCCGGCGGCTTCGGTGATGACATCCTCCGGGCCGTTGACCCAGTACACGTCGTCTCCGCTGCCGCCGAGCAGCGTGTCGGCGGCTGTGTCGTCGCCGGCATAAAGGGTGTCGTTGCCCGCCCCGCCGAAAATCGTGTCGGACGCGGTGTTGCCGCCGAGGATGTCGTCGCCATCCAGGCCGGAGATGGTGTTGGTGCCGGCTGCGGCCCAGATGGTGTCGGCGCCAGGGGTGCCGGTGTAGGTCCTGGTGGTTCCCCCGCCGGTTTCTCCCCCTGTACCACCGCCGGTGCTGGAGCCGGTTAGCAGAACATTGGCTTGGGTCAGCGCACTGCGCTGCACGCCGGCGAGCTTCACCGCACTCGTTGGGCTGAGGGTGACGACGGTGTCGGCGCCCTCCTGGGTGGTCGCCGCCAGAAAGGATTGAAAGCTGGTGAAGGAGGTGATGGCGCGCAGGTCCAGAACGTCGCCCCCGGCACCCGCAGCGAAGCCGTCGATGTAGTCCCATCCTTCGTTGGAGCGGAACACGAAGCTGTCCGACCCAGCCCCGCCATTCATGTAGTCGTTGCCGCCACCTGCATCGATCGTGTCGTTGTTCGCTGTGCCGATGATGGCGTCGCGGGTGTCAGTGCCGGTGAACAGCTGACCGGGCGTACCGCCGGGGGTGCCGCCGGTACCACCGCCCGGATTGCCGCTGACGCTGTCATCGTTGGTGATCACGCCGGTGGCACTGGCCGTTGCCACCGTCCAGCCGGAGCTTGGATTGGACAGCGTTACCGTGAAGCCTTCGTCGCTTTCCTCGAGCGCATCGGCCAAGACGGGCAGGGAGATGGTGGCGCTGGCCTGGCCGGCGGCAAAGCTCAGCGTGCCTTGTGGCAACACGTTGCCAGCGAAGTCGGCCGCGTCCGCCGCGGCCGTGCCGCTGCCGGCTACCGCCCATGTCACCGTTGCGGCAGCCGAGAGGTCGCCGCTGCGCGTGACGGTGAACTGGTAGGCGGTGGTGCCACTGCCAGTGCCTTCAGCAAGGCTCACCGTCGGCGGGCTGATGCTCACCGTGCCCCCGTCGGCATCCCCTCCTGTGCCACCGCCGGTGCTGGAGCCGGTCAGCAGGACGTTGGCTTGAGTCAGCGCACTGCGCTGCACACCGGCCAGCTTCACCGCACTGGTCGGGCCGAGGGTGACGACGGTGTCGGCGCCCTCCTGGGTGGTCGCCGCCAAAAAGGACTGGAAGCTGGTGAAGGACGCAATGGCGCGCAGGTCCAGAACATCACCCCCGGCCCCCGCAGCGAAGCCGTCAATGTAGTCCCAGCCTTCGTTGGAGCGGAACACGAAGGTGTCCGACCCGGCGCCGCCGTTCATGTAGTCGTTGCCGCCGCGCGCATCGATCGTGTCGTTGTTCGCGGTGCCGATGATGGCGTCGCGGGCGTCGGTGCCGGTGAACAGCTGACCGGGGGTGCCGCCGGGGGTGCCGCCCGTACCACCGCTGACGCTGTCATCGTTGGTGATCACGCCGGTGGCGCTGGACGTCGCTACTGTCCAGCCGGAGCTCGGATTGGCCAACGTCACCGTGAAGCCTTCGTCGCTTTCCTGGAGCGCATCGGCCACAACGGGCAGGGAAATGGTGGCGCTGGCTTGGCCGGCGGCGAAGCTCAGCGTGCCCTGCGGCAGCGCGTTGCCAGCGAAGTCCGCCGCGTCCGCCGCAGCCGTGCCGCTGCCGGCCACCGCCCATGTCACCGTTGCAGCAGCCGAGAGGTCGCCGCTGCGCGTCACGGTGAACTGATAGGCGGTGCTGCCACCGCCGTTGCCTTCCGCGAGCGTCACCGTCGGCGGGCTGATGCTCACCGTACCGCCGCCGGTTTCTCCCCCTGTGCCACCGCCGGTGCTGGAACCGGTCAGCAGAACATTGGCTTGGGTGAGTGCGCTGCGCTGTACGCCGGCGAGCTTCACAGCACTGGACGGACCAAGGGTGACGACGGTGTCGGCTCCATCCTGGCTGGTCGCCGCCAAAAAGGATTGGAAGCTGGTGAAGGAGGTGACGGCGCGCAGGTCCAGAACGTCGCCCCCAGCGCCTGCGGAAAAATCCGCAATGACGTCCCAGCCCTCGTTGGAGCGGAACACGAAGGTGTCAGATCCAGTGCCGCCGACCACATAATCATTGCCAGTGCTGGCGTCGATGAGGTCGTTTCCTGCGCCGCCAGCAATGTAATCACGATCAGCCGTACCGGTGAGACTATCGGCCCCGCTCCCTCCCAGGACATTTGCCATTTCTAATCCTTCTTGTGACAATTTCGAGCCAAAGTGACTTGAAGTTGCAATGAAGGCGCTTAGCCAAGCAAAGTCCCCTCGGTATAATCACTGATTGCGCAGTTTTACCATCTTAGTTATTTCAGGATGTATTCGAGAGGAGCCAGGCGTGGTGCCCTGTCCCGGAAGGGGACGCGCAGGAGAACGGTGGAACATTATTCATTGCGATTATAAATAGAATTTAAAGTGAAATACACGCGATTTAGGTGAAAAAATGATGTTGGTTGCACAAAATCAGTTGGTGTCTTGACTCGCAAAGAAGCGTGTCTTCGAACGATTGCCTAGCGAGTCATATTCAATCTTTGATTGATTTCGCACTCACAAGAGCTGAATTTTGATAACTGATCGATCCAGAATTCTAGCGCCGCACACCCGATCCCTCAGGGCCGGGATAGGCGCGTTCTTTCTCTTTTCCCGCTACGGTTTGGTTCTTCACGCTGCTGGTCACTGTCGTGCGTCACGATCTCCAGCGGAGCGCCGCCGCAAGACGCGGCGAAAGAGAACGGACTCCAAAGATGGTTGCCCCAGAGCCTATGGGTCACGTCCGGAACGTTCTGTTGGCGTAAGCGACGACTGGACACGCCTTTGAGGCTGTTCACCAGCCTGGAAAGCTGGACGGTGGGCGGATCGTCGATGAGCAAATGCACAGGGTCGCGTCTTTATCCAAGGCCGTCGAAGCCGCACCACTTCAGAGTAAATCCCCAAATCAAATAAGCATTTGCTGAAAGATCCTTTATCAAACCAAACAGTGATTTTCTGGGATACTTGAAATCGGGTGCATGAATGCATCATCCATTCCAACTGCGGAATCAACGGCCGACGTCATCGCCAAACAAGGCGAAGGCCCCGAATTCACTGCGTCCGCGTACCAGGGCATATAGACAATTGGGTTTTTGGGTAGAGGGGAAAAAGGGCAAGTGGGTAGTTGGGTGGCTGGCGATTACGCTTCGACAGGAGCAGTGCCACCCATTGTGCATGATCGCCTGACCTCGGGCAGCCACACGGGCTTGGGTCTCTGGCGATTTCGCAGACGCCTCGCGACGTTTGGCCAACGTCATAACGGCCAACGGCTTGCCCCCGAAGATGGGGGGCGTTGGGCGTGGGTCGGCGGGCGAACCCCAGCTCTCGGTTCGGTACGGGCCGAAGGCCCGCACCCGTCGCTCACCAAACTCGCGCACGAGCTCGATGCGCGAGGTGCCACGCCGTCTCGTAGAAGACGCTCGCCATCTCCAACAGCTTCACAGCGGAGATGCCCTTGGATGAGCCGACGATCAGGGAGAGGGCCTGCGCCCAAGTGAGCCGCGGCAGAGGTGGGAGCGGGGCATCGGCGGGCCCGCCGTGACCGCGAGCTGGCGGTGGCAAGCGGTGCAGTCCCAGCGGCGGATTGTCTTGAGCCAGCAGGCGTGACCGACGCAACCACACATTGGGTAGCCCGGGCCGTCCGACCAGCGGGTGCGCTCGAATCACGTTCGCGCGGGTTCTCGTCGGGGAACGGGTCGTGGCGGCGCGGAGCGGAAGGGCAGTGTCGATCATGATCCTTGTCGGGGGAGTGTGTCCGCCTGTGCCAAGGCGAGAGGCCCGAGAACAGAGACCGCGGGATGCGCTCCTCATTGCCTTTGCGGAACACAAGCCACGCTGAAGGCTTCCACCAACCAAAGAAATTGCTAAAATGCGGTGGAGAGTGCTTCTTTCAGGTGAAAATGATGACGGAATCACAGGTCAATCTTGTGCTCAAGGAAGACCTCTCCAGCCTTGAGCTGTCCATTGGGCGGCCAGGAGAGCCGGTCCTTGCCAAAGCCGACTTTACCGCGGCCGAGCTTGAAAAGTTGGTGGCGGCTCTGATTGCCTGTGTGGGCCAGATGAAGGGCGGCAAGACACCCATTGCATCTGGTGGGACCATGGATGTGCCACCACCTTTTGTGAATCCGGTTTGGCGCTCAGGGTACGACGTGTCCGGAAATGCGGTGCTGTGTTTCCAATTGGTTCGCGGCTGCTGGGTGGCGTTCCAACTCCCGCAGCATGAGGTTGCCAATCTCGCGCAGGCGCTGCGCAAGTTCCTCAACATCGGCCATTCGTCCTCACCCAAGTCTCATTGACGCACGGCGACCCTGCCCGCTCCCCCTTCTTTCCAAAGCTTGGACTCTTGTCGCGCCCCATCAGGTGATCCGGCTGGGGACCGCCGCCTTGAGGCGGCGGAGGAAAGCCGGTCGGCCGCAGGCCGAAGATCGAGAGTTGAACGAACCGGGAACGACAGGTAAACTCATCGCATGTCCCTGCTCAGCTACAAATACCGCCTTTATCCCACCCAAGCACAAGTCGCCGGGATGGAAGCGATGCTGGGCGCGTTCTGCGACCTCTACAACGCCGCTCTGCAGCAACGCATCGAAGCTTACCGCCGCCGGCGCAAGACCTTGCGCTACACCGACCAAGCCGGTGAACTGAAGGCCGTCCGCGCCGCCGATGAGCGCCTGGCCGGCTACAGCTTCTCCGCCCAGCAGCAGGTCCTGCGCCGCCTCGACAAGGCCTTCCAGGCCTTCTTCCGTCGCCTCAAGGCGAAAGGCAAGGCCGGCTTCCCGCGCTTCTAGGCCAAGGCTCGCTTCGACAGCGCCGAGTTCCGCGTCGGCGATGGCCTGACGCTGCGCAAGAGCGGGCGCCTCGGGCTCACCGGCGTTTTCGGCGACATCAAGGTCAAGTGGCACCGGCCGTTGCCGCCGGGCGCCAAGCTCGGTGCCGCCGTTCTGTCGCGGTCTGCCGGACACTGGTCCGTCTGCTTCCAGGTCACAGTGCCGGATGTGGCGGTGGCGGAGCGCGACGGCGCCGCCGTCGGCATCGATGTTGGTCTGACATCTCTGGTTGCCACCTCGGACGGCGAGGTGGTGCCGACGCCGCCGTGGACCAAGCGCGCCGCCAAGACGCAGCGCCGTCTCCAGCGCGCGCTGTCCCGCTGCAAACGGGGCAGCCAGCGCCGGCGCAAGGCCAAGCAGCGACTGGCCCGGCACAGCGCCCGCACCGCCAACCAGCGCCGTGACGTCCTGCACAAGCTCAGCCGCTCGCTGGTCGACCGCTACGCCTTCATCGCCCTCGAAGACCTGAGCGTCGAGCGACTGGCCCGCTCAATGCTCGCCAAGTCCGTTCACAACGCCGCCTGGGGCCAGCTCCGTTCCTTCCTCGAGTACAAGGCTGCAAGCGCCGGCACTCGGGTGGAAGCGGTCGATCCGCGCGGCACCAGCCAGACCTGCCCGCAGTGCGGGGCCGTGGTCGCCAAGACGCTCGACATCCGGGTCCACCGCTGCCTCTGCGGCTGCGTGATGGACCGCGACGTTGCGGCAGCCACGGTCATCCTGCAGCGGGCCAGCCACGCCACGGGGCCGGGACACGGCCTTCGGACACCAAGCCAGCGGGGTGCCGCCTAGCTGGTCCGAGAAGCCGCCGCGCTTTAGACGGCGGAGTTGTCACCCCATTGCTGACGGCTCCAGGAGGATGCTCTGATTGCGGTCGGTGCCTGTCCGTTCAGTTCATGGCGCGGTTGGGCAGGTCTAGGATGAAGTCGCCGCCTTCGTCATAGCCGGCGGTGCGGATCACGCCATATTGCGGGGTCTGCGGCGCCTCGCTGGTCACGTCCTGGCGGACCTCCTGATAAAGCGCGTAGCCGTTGCTGTCCTTCGGCAGGCCCATCACCCGCTTCTTCAGCGCCACCGCGAAGGGGGAATTCACCTCGCCGTCGGCGACCGGCTCGTCGCCGCCAGATGACAGCGCCATGACCGAGCGGTGCTGCCGGATCTCCTGCTCGCTGGCGAGGCGGCTGGCGTCGATCTTCTGTTCCTTGGTGAAGGCGCCGGAATAACAGCTGTCCGACACCACCATCACATGCTTGGCCGGCATCCGGCTGAGGAAGCGGCCGATGTCGTTGTTGGACACCCAGTTGCGGGCGCTGGTCGTCTCCGCGTCGGCCGGCAGCCAATAGCCGGTGCCGGTCTCCGCCAGTTCATAGCCGTGGCCGGCGTAATAGACCATCACCTGATCCTGCTCGCCGACCTCGCGGCCGAGCTTGCGCAGAGCCTCGCCGATCTGCGCCTTGGTCGGGTTGCGCAAGGTCCGGGTCTCGTAGCCGAGATGGTCGTTCAGCGCCTGCGCCACCGTCTTGATGTCGGCGCCGGGCGTGGCGAGCGCCGGGATGGCGCTGTCGCGGTAGCTGTCGACCGCGATCATCAGGGCGATCTTGCGCGGCTTCGGCGGGGCGGCGGGATCGGGGGCGGCCGCCGCGCTGTCGATGGCGATGCGCTGCTCGGTCGTCTTGCCGGCCTCGTCGGTCATGGTCAGGGTGGCTTCGGTCGCCCCCGGCTCCACCGGGATGCTGGTGCGGAACTGGCCCTTCTCGTCGATGAAGACCCAGCGGCCGTTCACCCGCGCCTCCGCAAGGTTGGCGCTGCCGGTGACGATGCCGCGCAGGGTCATGCTGCCGCCGCGGGTGCGGCCGCCGCGCGCCTGCTGCAGGCTGGGCGGGGCCGAGGAGGCGGTCGGCCGGCCGAACATGTCCGCCGCCCGCGGGTTCGCCACCAGCTGCCGCAGCGCGCCCGAGAAAGCCTGGGTGCGCTGCTCGCGCTCCACCCGCTGTACCATGGCGAGGTAGGTGCGGGCGACCTGGGGCGGCAGGTTGGCCTGGGTCACCGCGGCGCGCACCTGGGCGTAGCCGCCGGGCTGGCCGGACGCGCTGTTCTGCAGGATGCCGCCGACACGCACCGCCACCGGATCGCCGCTGGCGGTCAGGCCGCCGATCAGAGTGGAGACGGGAACGCTGGCCAGCACCGCGCGCTGTTCCGGCAGCGAGAGGCTGCCGGTCGACAGGCTCGTCACCGCCTGGACCATGCCGCCGCTGCCGGCCGCCTGGATGAGGGTGCCGGCCGCCGCCTGCACCTGCGGCGCGGCGAGAAGCTGCGGCCCCGGCTGCGACAGGGTGGCGCCGGAGGCGTAGGCCTGCGTCGCCTCCGCCGAGAAGGTGACCGAGCGTCCGGACGGCAGCACCACCGTCGCCGGCGCGGGTGGCGGAGGCGGCGGAGAGGTCGGACCGTTGCCGGCCGGCCGGGTGCCGTCGGTGGTCTGGCCGCCCTGCCCTGTCCCCTGCGCAGTCCCCTGCCCTGTCCCTTGACCCGCCCCCTGCTCCAGCGCCGCCAGGAAGGTCTGGGGGGCGGTCGCGGTGGTCGATGAGCCGGGGGATGAGCCGGGTGTGGCGGCGGCCGTGGTGCCGGTGGCCGTCGAGCTTGAGCCCGTGGCCGGCGTCCCCGTCGGGTTGGCTGCAATCTGCGCCACCGTCTGCAGCACCGTCTGCACGGAAGTGCTGCCGGTCGTGGCGGTCTGGCCGGTCGACGGCGAGGTCGTATCCGTCGTGCCGGTTCCGCCGGTGGTCGGCGTGCCGGTTCCGTCTCCGCTGTCGGTGCCGGGGGTGGTCGGCGTGGTGGGCGTCGGGGGCGTGGTTGGAGTGGTCGGGGTGGTCGGCGTGGTCGGGTCATCCGTGATCGGTGGCGTCACCGGTGGCGTCACCGGTGGTGTAACCGGGGGCGTCACCGGCGGCGGAGGGGGAGGAGGTGGTGGTGGCGGCGGCGGCGGCGGCGGGGAGCTGGTGACCACCACGTCCCCGTTGCTGTACAGCGCCGTCGCCTTTTCGCCGGTTCCGGCGGTGCCCTGAAGGCTCGCCTCCCCGCCGCCCGCGGCAATGCGGATGCTGCCGTCGGTTTCGGCATCGAGGCCGATGCCGGCGACCTCGTAGGTGACGGCCGACGTGCCGCCCTTGCCGATGATGGCGAGGCCGCCGGACGAGGTGATCGTCGCCGTGCCTTGGACTTTCACGCCCCAGGCCTCATCGGCATCCACCTGGGTGGCGTCGCCGTCGATCAGGATGGCGTCGGAGGCGGAGGAACTGGAGCGGATCAGTGGACTGCCGCCACTGGTGCCTGCGGCAATCAGCACGCCGGCATTCCAGCCGTGGGTGGACACCGCCTTGCCGCGGACGGCGATCTTGCCGGTGCCGGAGTCAATGGTCGATGCGCCAATGATCGATACGCCGTGACCCTCGCTGTATTCGGAACCCTCACCGCGAATGGAGATGGTGCCACCGCCAGAGTCCAGGGTGCTGGTGTCGATCGTCACACCGGCCGGGCTCATCCAGTTGCCCATCGCCGGCGAAAGCAACGGGTCTTCGCCGCCGCCCAGGGTGATGGCGCCGCCATGGGTCTGGATCGAACTGTGATCCAGACCCATGGCACCTTCATTATAGCTGCCCAAGGAACTGTTGAGAACGACCGGCGCTCCGCCGGTCGTAAGGGCGCCGTAAAGGACATAAAGATCCTCCCCGGCCTTGAGCGATGCCGCACGGCCGGAGGAGAGCGTTGCATGATCGATCATCAAGCTTCGCCCCGCATCGATCATGAGCGATCCCGCGTCGGAAGACAGAGCCGACGATTGCAGCACGATGTCCCCACTCCGCTCCTGACTGTTCAAGACAGCGATGGAAGCATTGCCGCGGACGGTCAGTGACGAGCCGCCGACGATGCGAATGGAGTCATTTCCTTCATAGGCCTCACTGGCGCTGACGCCTCCGCTACCCGTAACGACGAGCGGGCCGTCGGTGCTTTCCAGCGCCGCCTTCTCCAGCATGACGCCAATGTTCTTACCGGGATGTGACTGGACGGCACAGGTCCAGGTGCTTTCCGGACAGCCCCAGCGGAAAAGGCCATCCCATCCTCCTTTGCCAGCCAGGACGATGGCGCCGCTCGCCGTGGTCACATGGCTGTTGTAGAGCGAGACGCCATGGTTGTCGCCGCTGAGATTCTCGCCGCCTGTGCCAGCCAGCGTGATGGCCCCTGCGCCCTCCGCTTCAATGGTGGCGTTCTGAAGCCGAATGCCAATTCCATGATCGCTGCCAGGGAGTTGGATTTGAGGGCTTTCAAGCGATCCACTGCCTGCAGAGACCGCATCGCTGTCGCCGCCGGTACCGGATATGGTGACGTCACCGCCTGTGCTGTAAAGCGTGGAGCTGTCGATCAGGACGCCGATATTGTCGCCGCTGTGCAATCCGGCGAGGTCGGTTGAAACGGTGTAGGTGTTGCGACCGCCTTTGCCGCTCAGGGCGATCCTGCCGGTCGTGGTGGTCAAACGGCTTTCATAAAGCCGGATGCCATACATGCCTCCGCCCAGATTTGCGCCGCCGATCCCGTTGATCGTGAGGTTGCCGGTATCGGTGCTGACATCGACATAGCTGAACCCGACCCCCACGCCCTGGGCGTCGTCGGCTGGGGCGACGGTGGGGGTGGTCAGTGGATTCAAATAGCCGCCGACGATGAAGGCGCCGCCGTTGGTGTCGATGGTGATCCTTTTGGTCGCAATTCCTGCCACTCGCGCAACGCCCATTCCGGTGCTGCGTCCGGTGTTCAGGATGATGTCGAGAGCACCGGCGGAGGACGTGATGCTGTCGTTGATGTAGATGCTGCGCTCGGCCCTCAGCGTCAGCGAGGCGTCGCCACCGGACGATTTCAGGATCGGCTGATTGACGGTGATGTCGCCGGCCTCGGACCCCGCCATATCGGTCTGCAGCGTGACGCTGGTCCCGCTGTTCAGCGATGCCTGGATCTCGGTGGCCGTGATGGTGCCGCCGGTGTCCGCCACGATGATGTCGGTCGGGTCGAGCAGCCAGGAACCGCCCTTCCCCTGCCCTACCTCTGCCCCTGCATCGACCCTGCCCCGCACATGCAGCGACAGCTTGCCGGAGGTCTCAATGAAGCCGCCGTCGCCGCCGGCCGCACCGCCGCGGGCCGAGATGGCGCCGTCGAAGCGGGTGGCGTTGTCGGCCCACACCACGACCTTGCCGCCCTTGCCCGCCTGCGTGGCGTCGGCGGTGATGGTGGCGCCTGGGGCCACCACGGTGTCGGTGGAGGGCGGCACCGGCTTGCGCGCCGGACGGATGGTGTAGCCGGCCAGCGTGGCGGCGGACGCCTTGCCGCCCTGCACGTCGCCACCGATCAGCACCTCCCCGCCCCCGGTGGCGCCGGACGCATTGATGCGCGCCGTGGCGGTCAGCCTCGTGCGGTTGCCCGATACGGTGACGGAACCGCCGGTTTGAGAGTTGCCGTTGGCGTCGAGGGTGCCGGAGACCTCGACCGCGCCGCCGTCGCCGAGCAGGACGATGTCGCCGCCCTGCTGCTCCACCCGGCGGGCCTGCACGGTGCCGGACATGTTGACGACGCGGTCGACCAGCCCCTTGGCCGCGCTGGCCGTCATCTGCACCCGGCCGCCGTCGGCGAAGATCTTGCCGCTGTTGCTGACCAGCGCATCCACCGGCTTGCCGTTGGCGCCGACGGGGCGCGCGTCGGTCTTGGCGTCCACCGCAATGTTGATCTTCTGGTCGCCGAACAGGTCGACGACGAAGCGCTTGCCGGACGCCAGCGTCACCTCGCCCAGCCGGGCCTGGATGGTGCCGCGGTTGGCGACGCCGGGGGCAACCAGCGCCGCCAGCCCGGCTTGGGCCACCGTGATGGTGCCCTCATTCTCCACCATTGCGGTGGAGCCGGCGCGGCCCTCGAACTTGTAGCGGCCGGCCATGAAGTCGTCGTTGCGGATGTCATGGGTGGTGGCGAGCAGCCCGCCGACATCGACCTGGGCGTTCGGCCCGAACAGGATGCCGTTGGGATTGACCAGCCAGACCTGCCCGTTGGCGGTCAGCCGCCCCAGGATCGCCGACGGGTCGGGTCCGGTGACGCGGTTGAGGGTGATGGAGCCGGCGTCGGGCTGCTGGAAATTGGTGTGCTCACCTTCGCGGATGCCGAAGCGCTGCCAGTCGATCACCGCCTTGGGCGTCGACTGGATGATGTCGAGCCGGTTGAGAGCGGTGGACCTGATGGCGGCGGCGCCGTCGGTGACCACGCCGCCTTCGGGGTTGGCGAGTGCCGGGTGGGGCAGAGCCAGAGGAAGCGACGCGATCGCGGCGAGGATGGCCGGACGCGCCGCTCCCGCCAGTGCCGTGCTGTGGCGCAATGTTGTGCGGGGCCGCAAGCAACCACGCCAATTCGCCGTTCCGCCGAACGCACCCGATCCTTGGGCCGATCCCCGCATCACCGATCCAATCCCCTGAGCTGCCCCAATCGCCACCAAATTCGGTGTTTCGTCCGAAAATCAATAATCCGAAGCATTTTAGCTATCAAAGGTCTGTCCGGACATCCTGAAATTGAGAGGATCCGATGACCGACCGCCCCATTCTGCGAATGGGGCGGTCGGTCATCGGATCCATCCAGGGTGTGGCGCTTCCTCATCGTGGCTGCAGCAGGCCGATCTTACGCCCCTGCGGCGCCTCTGCGCTGCGTTGACTGGCTGGAGGCTGAGCCGCACTCCAGATCGGACAGTCGTCAAGAAGCGCCGGGACGACCGAAGCAAATACCCTCTTGGGTTGATGGCCATGTGATCACTTGGGCTGTTGGAAAGCTTTGAGTGTCTGCTGCGGACCAGGACTGCAGACCGACACCGGCAGCCCCGTCCAGCACTGGCGTTTTGCGTCGTCCTCATCAGAAATCCATCTAAAGGATAAAGAGATCACCTGATGAGGAGAGAGGTTAACAGAGAATGAGCCGCAGCTATCGAAGTGGCTAACCAGAATGTTGTGTTTGGAAATCTTACAAGTGCGCTGAGTAATTTGTTAAACGTTTTGGGATTGCATTGGTAGAAAACGCAAATCCCGACTTGGCATCCGAATTGCTTGGTTCTTTGCGCGGCGAATTTCCGCCAAGTGCATTGGAGGAGCAAAATGAGGAACAAAATTCTGGCTGGCGCTATTGGCGCATTGGGATTGGTGGGGATGTCGGCGTCCGCCTTCGCCGCACCAGTCAGTTTTACGATCACAAATGGGTATTTTACGGTTGGTTCTGGATATGGCAGCGGACTCGGGCAGCTCGACGCAACCTTCACAAATCTCTTCCCCGGCCCACAAACCTTCGAGTTGGACCTGGGGCAAACTCAGTCCTTTCTGTTTGGTAGAGTTACGCTTAATGAATCTTGCATTAGTGGTGGATTTCTTGGTGGATGCCCAGAGATATTTAATGAGACGGATAACCTTGGCGTTATCGCCAATTTCGACTTCAGCAGCCCTGTCTCGCAGCTGGTCCAGAACGTAGCGGTGACTGGAACTTTTGTTGGACCCGTCGCGGACGCCTTTACCGACTATTACATTGATTTCAGTCCGGTTGTTGTAGACTTTGGAGTTGGTGGTTCCTTTGCGCTCGATGTCGGTGATTTGATTTTCAACAGAACAGGCACCATCACCAATGGCGTCAATGTGACCTTGACTGCGGTGCCGGTGCCTGAGCCGGCCAGTCTGGCTGTGCTCGGTGCCGGCCTCGTTGCACTCGGTTTCCTGCGCCGCCGCCAGGAGAGCCCGGAACAGGACAGCACGGACGTGACGACCTGACATCACTCTTGCAGATGGTTGGAAGCTGAAGCGATCTCGAAAGCCTGGGCGGCTTAAACTCCGCTTGTCCACTCAGGCAGTCTCCTGCATGCCAACCCCGACGCGGTCACAGTGGTGAAGCCTCTGTGTTGAGGCTGCAGCGCTGAACAACAGTTCCTTGACGGGGCTGTTGTTCAGCGTTTGATGCAGAGTCAGAAAGACGCTGAGTGGTCAGGTCCGGAGCTGCCTTTGGGGGTCAGCCACCGCTTTCTGCCTCCTTCCACTTCAGCGACATCACCCAGCGCTGGGGCAAAAGCACTTGGGTCTGCTTGCACGGTGAGAGGAGACCACACCATGAGAGGCTTGCCGGTTCGCAATGAGTGCGGCAACACGCAATCTTGCCGCTCATCCCCAAAACCCGCTTAAAACGGAAAAGGCGGAGCAGGTTTCAATGCCAGTTTAGGGCTACTCCTGCAATGCAGATTCAATCGTCGAATGGGTTGATCCAAAGCGATAGCGCAAAAGCCACTTCAGAGTTTGCCACGCTGACAGCACGCTGTGATTACACCAGACTCCAGGCAACCTTGATCGAAATTCCTGAGGAAAAAGCCTCTCCCAATGTTAGGGTTTCTCCAGGTTCTCATGCAAAAAAGAGCATGGGCGGGGTTATGGAGAGTCATAGCCAGCAAATGTGAAAATCAGCAAAAAACGGGGCGGAAACCATGCTTAATTTATTCAGCGTGACAATCCCTGCATTCCCTCTCGTACTGGGGTTTTTTGATATAGTAATGCTGTTCTGTGCTGTTGCCATAGGACTCCTGTTTCATATGTTAATGGCGGGTGGACCGTCATTTGAAATTCTGGGATCTTTCCACTTTCAAGCCCTGTCGTATGCGGCGGCAATTGTTCTTGGGCTCTATATTATGGGGTGCTACAATAGAAGCTTTCTGGCGCGACCGCGTTTTGCTGTCTTGCGCCTGCTGGCCAGTATTTTTTTGGCGACCTTGGCTCTGATGCTGGCAAGCTGGGCCTTTCCCCAAGCGCAGATGCCGGGGGACGCCCAGGTGGTCTGCACAGCGCTGAGCTTGTCCACCTTATATTTGTCCCGCGATGTCCTGAAGCGCGTTGCTGACCTTCCTGTCTGGAAGTCGCGCATCATGGTGCTTGGCACCGGCGAGGAGGCCCGACGCATTGAAGCCCTGGAGCAGAGTGAGGACGCCCCCGGCTTCGTTTGCGTGGGCTTTGTCTCGACCAGTGAAGAGGCGGGCGATGCGGCGCAAGCGATCAATCACCCCAATCGCGTGATCCGGACGGAGGATCTGGTCTCCGCCTATCAACACTTGAAGGTGGACGAGATCGTCCTGGCGGGCGATGCCCACAAGGATGCGCGTTTGCGGGAGATGCTGCTGCAGGCCCGCCTCAAGGGGCTGCGGGTTATTGCTGCCGAGATGCTGATGGAGCGGGAGCTTGGTCAGCTGAGCATCGACAACGCCTATCCCGATTGGCTGCTCTTCTCACAAAGAGCCTGTCCAAGCCGCGTGAGCCAGATCAACAAGCGGGTCTTCGACATCGTTGCCAGCTTGATGTTGCTGGTGCTGACCGCGCCTTTGATGGTGCTGACCGCTGCCGCCATTTGGCTGGAGGATCGCGGCCCGATCTTGTACCGCCAGGAGCGGGTGGGATTGAATGGCTCGGTCTTCCAGGTGCTGAAATTCCGTAGCATGCGGACAGACGCGGAAAAGGACGGCGTGGCCCGCTGGGCGGCTGTGAAGGACCCGCGTGTGACACTGATTGGCACCCTCATCCGCAAGGTTCGCATCGATGAACTGCCGCAGGTCGTCAATGTGCTGCGCGGCGAGATGAGCTTTGTCGGTCCCCGACCGGAGCGGCCGTCTATTGTCGCTGAGCTGGAACAGGAGATCGAGAGCTATCCCTACCGGCATATCGTCAAGCCGGGCATCACCGGCTGGGCCCAGGTCAATTATCCCTACGGTGCCTCCACCGAGGATGCCAAACAAAAGCTGAAATTCGATCTCTACTACGTCAAGAACCACAGCATCTTTCTGGATTTGATCATTATGCTCCAGACGGTGCGCGTCGTTCTTTGGCCGGAAGGTGTCCGCTGACGCGTCCCGTCACGGGTGAAGGCCTGGTCGAGGAGAACACCGCCATTTCCGTCCGGCCTTGACTGGGTTTGTCTTTGCATGTCATTGTACTTGGTAAGCACAGAAGCTTTTTTGACCATGCTGACCCTGTTTCGCTGGATGCCGTTCCGTACCGGCTCTTGAGAGGGCGGAGACCGTCATCACTTGCTGTGCGCGACCTGTTCGCCCTGTTCAGACAGCGCTACCGGGTCGTTTTGGCTCAGGACCTGTGCGGACGGCTTTTGTATCACCACTCAGGCGCTGAACACCCGGTTGGGTCTTGTACCAGGAGGGGAAAAGCAAGAGGGGAAAACCACGCGATCGCGGTATTTTTGCGCTCTTTCAGATAAAATTTTCGCCACATAATAGGTGAATGCCATGAAATTAGAGATCTCTGTTCAGGAAGGCGTTGATCAGACCATGGATGGGCAGCCTGCTCGAAGCGACAACATGCCGCTGTCTGCGAGTGATGGGGTGCGCCAATCATCCCACCAAAGAGGGCCGGCCCAAAAATACTCCCTGCGCATGCGGGTTTTGATCAGTTTATTTATGATATTGCTCCCTTGGGCAATTTTGTATTTTGTCATTCGCCACATCATCCTGTCCTGACGCCAAGTTACCAGAAGAAACAGCTCATGCTGCGCACGCAGCGGTACGGCCAGCCAAACAAGCGGCGGAACAGGCGACAGCGAAGGCGATGAGCGTCCGCCCACGCTGTTGCCGCCTGCCGACCGAGCAACAAGCTCGGTTAGGGAGCATTCATCGTCCCTGCCGCTGCAGGGGTGTTTTGATGCCGACGCACCTGTTGGGCGGTGGCGTGGGGTCATCCCTGCGCCTGCAGGGGAGCGTGGATGGCACGTCGATTGCCGACCTGGAGGTTAGGGTCATCCCTGCGCCTGCAGGGGGCGTTTGATTGCCACGCCTTCGGTGATCACCGGCTTGATCCTACCGGATCCGGTCGCTTCACCATCGTGATCCTTGCTGTACCCCAGAGCTTGCTCCGCCTTGCCTCCCGCCTCCCCCGATGTATCATCGCCCCGGCCCCCCGTACAGACCGGTGTTCAACAGCCGACATCATGAAAGGCGTGGGCAACGCCACCGGTCGCTCGCATGAGCCGGCCGCCGCTCACAGGAGGCCCGATGGCCAAAACACCGGCCGCCCCGGCTCAGCGGGCCGGGGCGATCTGCATCAAGCCATTGCCGTAGGCACGGCCGGAGCCGATGCCGCTGGCCAGCATCCGGCGGAAGCTTTCCGGTTCGGTGACCGTCAGCAGGCCCTCATAAGTCAGCGCTCCGAACCGGATGGTCCGGCTGCCGTCACCCCGGCGCCCCTCCGGTGACAGGCTGGTGAGGTCATACTCCAGCACCGCCACCTCGTCTGCCAGCGCCCGAAATCCACACCGCGCGCCCTGACCGGCCAGCCAGTCGACCGCCGCGGCATGCGCCGTCGCTTCCAGCCTCTCCGGTGACCGCTCTGCCTCCGGCAGCCGGTTCCAGGCAAAGCGCACCGCGTCCACCCGGTGGCCCCGCTTGTTGCCCGGCCGCGGCTCCCAGCGGCTCGCCACGGCACGGACACGGAAGCGCAAGCGTTGCTCCGGCCGCAGCACAGGCTGGAATGGGCGTGTCCGCTCGATGCACCACACGCCGCCCAGACCGTCTTCGGGCGGATGGCGGGAGCGGATGATGGCGGTGAAGGGCTGGTCGCGCTCGACATGGAACAGGAACAGCCCGCTGCGTTCGGCATCCGGCCTGCCGGGGAACAGGGTCCAGATCATCTTGTGGGCGAACTGGGCTTCGCTGTGCCGCATGTCCGCCCCAAGGATCGAGCGGAGGGCGCGCGGGTCGCGCGGCTTCAGCACCACCCGGCTTTCCCACAGCGGCTCCGTTGTCGGCGTGCTGTCGATCCCACCGCTCGTCCCGGCGTTCATCTCTCACCTGCTTCGGTTGCCTGCGACGGGAAGGCGCCGCGCAGCTCGGTGCGCTCCTGGAAGCGCTGGTGGATGCGCCCACCCGGCAAAGGACGGGGATCGGGCTGGTCACGGCGCCACACCGGACGCACACTCCACCCCTCCGCCGCTCCCGCCGGCCCCTTGCCCTCTGCGGCAGGAGCACCGGGATAATCCTGGTCCCAGGAGAGGGTCTCGACCTCCGCCCGTTGCCGTTTCAGAGTAACCAATGGTGCCAGCACCGGCATCAGCGCCGGATGGCGTTCCCACGGCCAGCGATAGGCCGCCAGGGCCGCAACCGGTCCCGACGCGTCCAGAGCCTCCGGATCGGGGGGGAGCCCAAGGGGGCAGGCCTTCCGCCCGGCATAGAGCGGCCACCGTGGCGCCCGCAAGGCCGCCGCCATCCGCTCCAGCAGCGTATCGCCATCGGTTGTCGCGGTGGCAACCGCCACGCTCCACAGGCCGCAAGACCAGTGTTCACGGGCGGACAAGAGGGACCCGGAGGTGTCAAGGCCTGACAGGGCCGGGCGCAGCTCCTCGAACCGGCTCCAGTGCGTGCGGTCGGCCGGGCGGCGAGCCCGGCTGATGGTGTGGTAGTCGGGGCGCAGGTCACGCTCCGGCCTGAGGCCGGTGCGCACCGCAATGCGGACCGACGCCGCCAGCGGCGCCAGGCCGGAGCGCTCCACCCCCAATGCCGCCGCCAGCAAGCCGACGATGGCGGACTTCGGCGGGTCCAGCTCCGTCGCCTTCCAGGCGGTGGTGGCCGATGGCTGCGACTCGGCTCCCCAAGCGCCATAGGGGGCCGCCAGCGTGAAGCAGAGTTGCCGAATGGCCCCGGTCATGCCAGCACCTCCTGCCCGGCGGCCTCCAGCACGAAGCGATGCAGCGCCTCCACCGTCCACACCTCCGGTGCTTGGGGAGCGTTGCCGGCGCGGGCAGCCGGATAAGCGTTGAAGGCGCAGAGCGCGTTGGTCAGCCCATAGGCGGCGCGCGCCGCCTCGTGGAACGCCGTCAACCGCGCGATCGACGCCTGCATCAGGTCCTGTCCGGCGGTCGGCGTGACGGGATCAAGAAAGGCAAGGCCGAGATTCAGCGCCGGATCTCCACCGCGCGTGACCAGAACATAGCTGGCGGCAACGTCGCTGGCATGGCTGTTCCGCTTGCCCTTGGGCTGGGCGAAGAGCAGGCCGGTCAGGAAATGGTCCATCGCGTCAACCACCAAGCGCTCCGCCTCCTCGGCACTGCGGCCGTCAGCCAGGGTCTGGCGCAGGTGAGCGCGGTCGAGCACCGCGTGCTGGTAATAGACACCGCCGCCAAAGAAGGCGTAGCTGGTGATGGCGGCCCCGGTGCCGCCCAACTCGTTCAGCTCCTCGCCGGCGGAGAAATAATCCCCTTCGGTGACGAAGCTGTGGGTGGTGAAGGCGTGGCTCACCGCACAGGCCGCTTCAACGGTGAAGGCCGGGTCGGCCGCGACCATCCGCCCGAACAGCGCGGTGTCCAAATCGTGATCGGCGCGCGTCAGCAGTTTTTCCTTGCAGACGGTTCTCACCCACCCCGCAAGGGTGCTGGCAAAGCCGTTGGCGTTCTGCTGCCAGGCAGCGATCAGACTTTCCAGCGCGTCGTCCAGGCGGGCGAGCTCACGGGTGCTGACGACCAACCCCTGTTCGCTGCGCAGGCTGCGTTCGATCTCATCGCGGGGCTTGGGCGCGCCCTCGTCGTCCGCTGGCTCCACAGCCTTTCTCCCCTTGCCCTTCTTGGTGCCGCCCAGCAGCGTCTCGGCCTCCGCCAGCGTCGGGACTGCGGTCCCACCGCCCACCGCCATGTTGACGGCAAGTGCGGCCCAGGCCGCCAGGGCGTCGTCGATCCCGGCAGCACTCAGGCGGCGGAAGGCGAGGATCCCGGCCTCGCGCGTGCGGGTGGCACGCTGCGTCTTCGGAAAATGCGGCGCGAAACGCAGGGCGCGCTTTTTCGCCTGGCTGGAGATGCGGCCGCGCAGGCTTCCGCCCAGCAGGCAGGTCTTGGGTCGGCCGTCCTCGTCGCGGTTGACGTTGTGCGGGGGGAAAGCGGTCAGCATGTGGAACTGGAGAAGGTCGGCCGGAACGAGGGGGGCAAGGCGCAGGCTGTCAGGCATTGGTCTTCTCCGACGGCAAAAGCGTGGCGAAATAGGACAGGAAAATCTGGCGGCGCACGCGGGCGCGGCTGTCCGGCTGGTGCCAGGCCCACACCACCCGAGCGAGGTCGACCAACGGGGCCTTGCCGCCCAACAGATGGACGGCGCCACGCAGCAGGCGCAGGAACTGATCGGGATCTTCGGCCGACAGCAGCAGCCGCAAGCGGTCCTCGCTGAGGCGGGGCTTGCCATTCTTGAACCTGGCGGCAGCGCGGCCAAAGGCATTGCCCCAGCCCGCCCCGGTCTGGCCGCCCTCCTTTGGCGTCCAGCTCTGGTCCACTGTCGCGAGTGCCATGGCAAGGCGTGCGGCCATGTCCGGAGCGGTGGACGGGTCCAAGCAGCGCAGCAGCCGGTGAAAGGCGATGACGCCATAGACATCGTCGATGGTCTGGGCGCGGCGCAGCGCTGCCCGGTCACCGCGGTGATGGTGCTCTTGAAGGGTGGCATGCCAACCGGACACGGCGGCCAAGCTGTGGTCGGTGGCGGCTGTGGACGGGGGGTCCGTTGCGGGCATGGCCGGGGCACTCATGGCGTCTCTTTCGGCGTGGTTTTTGGCGATAGGATGAGGGTCAGACGCCCGATCAGCACAGCACGCTCCATCGCCAGCAGACGGTCGGTGGCGGTGGTGCCGGCGATGGGGAAGGCCGTGTCGAACAGGCGGACAGCAGCGTCTTGCCCTTGGACGAGGAGCTCTTGGGCGACGGCCTCGGCCGCCGCGACGCGCTCCTCGCCCGTGTGGTCGCGGGCGAGGCCGGCCAACCGGCCGGCCCCGTCCAGCACCGCGCCGTCCAACGCCGCCAGCAGGCGGTCCTTGAGGTGGTCGGCGAGCGCCGCCGGCCCCTCGCGCCGCCCAACGCGGCAGGCGGAGCGGGCGGTCATGTGCAGCGCGCCCGCCATCCGGCCCAGCCTGTCCAGGGCCCGGGACATCTGGTCGCCCAACCAGCCGAGATCCGCCGCTGGCAGGTCGAAGACCGGCAGCTCGCGCTGGCTCATGCCGCCCACCGGTTTGTTGTAAAAAAATTGGGCACAGGCACGAACCCGAAGCGAGTCCTCCTCCATCAGGGCTGTGGCACTCCGCTCTGCCCGGGTCCGGCGTGACGGGCCGGCAGGACGAGGTGATCCAGCACTCTGGAATTGGCGCAGCACCGGCGGCAGCAGGCGTTGCTTGGCGGGCCTGCTGGCACTGGTTGCCGGCTGATCGGTGAGCAGGGCGGTCTCCAGCCAATCGTCGAACCGCAAAGGGCCACGGGCGCGCAGGAACTGGGAGGGCTCATCGGATTTGCCGGCGGAGACGATGCGGGATGCCCATGGCATCCACCAACCCGTCGGTTGATAGGCCAGCCCCTTGGGCCAACGGCTGTAGCCTGTGAAAACCGGTCCCTCCAGCCCGGTGAGATCGCACCGGCCGGGCACCGGGGGAGCGAGCAGGTAGCGCCGTGGCATCGGGATGTGGGCCGGGTGCAAGCGGCGGCGTTCCATCGAGCGGCTTGCCTGTTCATCCTTGCGGCCAAGCGGCATGCCGGCAAGACTGCCATCGAGCCAGGGAAAGACGGTGGCATCCAGGGGCGCCGGCCATAGGGCGGTTTCCATGCCGTCGGCATGCCGGGTCAGGACGTTCAGCCACAGCGTTTCCCACAAGGTGGCGCCGACCATCTGGAACTTGATGCTGTCCGCCCCGTGGGGAAGGCCGAGATAGCCGCCGCCGCCTGGCGGAAACAGCACCATGTGGGCGTAGAGCACCGGCAAAACGGCGCCGGCGCCGATGGCGGTCACCCCGCCGCGGCGGACGAAGAAATCGGCGTCCTGCTTCACCGCCTCTGCGGTCGGGGCGTCAGGCAGCAAGGTGGCGATGGGCTGCAGGCCGGCGGCATCCTCGTCATCGTCCTCAGCCTCTTCTGCTGGTCGCCGGGCCTTCGGCGGCTTGCGTCCTGCGGCCTCGGCCAGACGCTGCGGAGATGGCCGCACCTGCAGGGCCGGGTGGCTGGGATGATCGATCTGGAAAGCATCCTCGTACGGAGCCAACGCCTCCGTCAGCTGGACGGGAGTGGGTGGCGCTGCCAGGAGTTGCTCCCAGTCGCTCACGCTTCGGGGGGGCAGGGCGGCCTGCAGGATGTCCCGCATCAAGAACTCAAAGCCGCGCTCGACCAACGGATGTCCAAGCCGCACCGCCACAATGGGATCGGAGAGGTGCCCATCGGTGAGGGTCAAAGGCGTGGCCAACCCCGGCCCCGACCGCTGCCGGACCACGGGAACCGCTTGCCTGAAAAACGAAAGCGTGGCTGAGGACATACGGATCCCAGAGGTTGCCGACTGCTGCTGCTCCTCCCCATGGCTAAAGCCAGGGGGGTGGAGGTGCCTGCGCCGGACCTCTTCTGCGGCTCTCGCTTGCGCTACAGCATCCGCAGCCTCGGTCCGGCGGCTATCCCCGTCACTCTAAGCAAACCCTCTGCACGAGATCTGCCAAAATTAGCGCGGAGTTGGATGATGGTGACGCCCCCTTCCCCATTGGCTGTCCCCGTCGGCCGCTTGGCATTCGCGAACCGCGCCGGGTTTGTTGAAGGGACGGGAGCAGGCTCATCGTCTGAGAGAATGTCGTGGGTGCTGCGGTGCTGCAACTTGCGACCGCGGAGTTGGCTGCGGATAATGCGCCACCTTCTTTCATTGCAGGCCGCCCGTTCCACCCACGTCCGGACAGCCGAGAGGAGACGTCCCGCCGTGTTTTCCCCCTCTGACCTCCGCCGCTTTATCGACGCCGGCTCGCTCGAACGGGGCCGGCACTATTGGGCGGACGGCCGCGTCCAGACCATTGAGGCGCAACGGCGCCGAGGGGATGGCTGGACCGTGACGTCAATGGTCCGGGGCTCGGGTCGCGCGCTCTACGGCCAGGACATCACGGTGAAACTCGTCAATGGCGTGCTGCGGCAGGTGGAGGGGGTGTGCGACTGTCCGGTGGGGTACAATTGCAAGCATGTCGCCGCAGCGCTGCTGGCCTGGGCAGAGCGCAGCGCCACCGCCGCCGGCCAACCGTCTGAACGGCCATCCTCCGCTCGGTACGCCCCGTCATTGCCGTCGCCGTCGGCTGTTGCCGTTCAGGACAAGACGCCGCCTGGGGAACCCGGGCTCTCGGCTCCGGTGAAGGATTTGCTGTCGCGGCTGACGGCGGCGGTGCTGCGTGAAACCGCAGAGCAGTATGCCGACACCGTCCGTAAACGGCTGCTCTTTGTCCTGCACCTTGATGACACCCCCTCCGGCGACCGCAGGCTCCTGCTCCGTATCCTCTCGGCCACCTTGCGCAAGGATGGCCAGTTCGCCAACGATGACAAGGCCTATGATGCCTATCAGTTTGGCACGCTGAATTCGGCGAAGTTCGTCACCCCGGCCGACCACGCGGTGCTGAATGCCGTGTCGCGCAACGCACAAGCCGGTCCGCACGGGTTCCTGCTGTCGGCCGACGTCGCTCCTTGGCTGATCGAACGCATGCTGCCCACTGGCCGGCTCTATTGGCAGGATTTCCGCAGCGGCAGAGCGCTGCGCTCAGGCCCTGTCCTGACCGGAACGCCGCGTTGGCAGACCGACGGCGCCGGCCGCCAGCGCTTCACCATTGCGCTCCAGCCGAACACCGTCGAAGCGCTGCCGGCCATCGTGCTGCCGACGGTGCCGCTGCTCTATGTCGATCCCACAAACGCCATCTGCGGTTCTGTCGAGGCCGCGACGGTGTCACCGCAGATCGCCGTGGCGTTGTTGACGGCCCCGCCGCTACCGCCGGGCGAGGTGGCCGCCTTCCGGGCTGAGGCGGAACGGCTCGGCGACCGGCTGCCAGTGCTGCCGGACGCCCCGGCGCGGACCGAACATCGCCGTATTGTGCCG
Source organism: Azospirillum sp. A1-3 (assembly GCF_023806445.1). Taxonomy (NCBI): domain Bacteria; kingdom Pseudomonadati; phylum Pseudomonadota; class Alphaproteobacteria; order Rhodospirillales; family Azospirillaceae; genus Azospirillum; species Azospirillum sp. A1-3. The sequence continues at coordinate 180,943 of NZ_JAMSLU010000007.1, read as the reverse complement.
CGGCCGGTGCTGCGGCTGAGCATGGCCCGGCCGGCGGGGCTGTCCTCCTTGTACCCCTCGGCCTATGGGATGATGGGGATGCCCGAACTCCCGGTCGCCGACCTCCATTTCGACTATGCCGGCACCCGGCTGCATTGGAAACGGCGAGGACCGCCGCTGCAATGGATGGAGGACGGTGTCCTCGTCATCGCCAAGCCTCAGCCGAAAGAGGAGAAGACGGCGATCAAACGACTGGTGGAGGCTGGCCTCGCCATCCCGCCACTGCCGCTCAGCGTCGGTGGCGCCTCACCGGTCCGCGACGAGCTGTTCGCCGCCCCCGGTGACGACCTCGATGAACGGTCGATCTGGTTGAGCTTCTGCCATTCGGTGCTTCCCGACCTGCGGGCCGCCGGCTGGATCATTGAGATCGCTCCCGATTTCCCCTTCGAGGTCCTGGAGGCGCCCAAGGACTGGGCGTTTGAGATTGAGGATGGCTCCGGGATCGACTGGTTTGGCCTGTCGCTTGGCGTCGACATTGGCGGTGAGCGCATCGATCTGCTGCCGGTGCTGCGCGAGGTGATTGATGCGCTCGCCCGGATCGACCCGGACCTGCTCGACGATGAGTATTTCGACGACGAGGATGCCGATGGAGAGGAGGGCGCCGCTAGGACGGATGGCCGGACGCCGGGGCTGGCGGCGGTGCTGGAGCAGTTGGCGCCTTCCGGAACAATGTTCGTGCGAATCGGCTCCACCCGCTACATCCCGCTGGAGGTGGAGCGGGTGGCGCCGATGATCGGCGTGCTGATGGAGCTGTTCGGCCTGCAGCCTGGCGGCGGCGAACTGCGCATTGGCCGGTCCCATCTGGGCGACCTGTCGGCGCTGGAGGAGGCAGCATCGGCTGCCGGCATCCCGCTGCTCGGCGCCGACGCCGTCCGCGGCATGGCCAAGACCCTGCGCGAAGCGGGCGGCGTGCCAACGGTGCCCCCACCACAGGGGCTGCACGCCACCTTGCGCCCCTACCAGCAGGCGGGGCTCGACTGGCTGCAGTTCCTCGCCGCCCACGGTTTCGGCGGCATCCTTGCCGACGACATGGGGTTAGGAAAGACCTTGCAGGCGCTGGCCCATCTGCTGGTGGAAAAGGAGGCTGGCCGGCTTGACCGCCCCAGCCTGCTGGTGGCGCCGACCAGTGTGCTCGGCAACTGGCGCGCGGAGGTGCAGCGTTTCGCTACCAGCTTGCGCACGCTGGTCCTGCACGGGCCCCAGCGCAAGGCGGCGCAGGGTTCGTTGACCGAGTACGACTTGGTGGTAACCTCCTACGCGCTACTGCCGCGCGACCGCGCGGTGCTGGAGGCCCAGCCATGGCACCTAGCGATCTTCGATGAATCGCAATATCTCAAGAATCCCATTGGCCAAGCGAGCAAGGCGGCACAGGCACTGGAGGCACGCCAGCGCCTCTGCCTGACCGGTACGCCGGTGGAAAACACTCTGGACGAGTTGTGGGCGCTGTTTGCCGTCAGCGTGCCCTCGCTGTTCGGCGACCGCACTGGCTATCGCCGGACCTTCCGCACCCCCATTGAAAAGCACGGCGATGCCGATCGCCAGCGCGTGCTGGCCCGCCGCGTTCGTCCCTTCCTGCTGCGCCGGACCAAGGAGGAGGTGGCGGCGGAACTGCCGCCCAAGACCGAAATCCTGGAAGCGGTGGAGCCTGGCGGCGGCCAGCGCGACCTCTACGAGACCATCCGCCTGACCATGGACCAGCGCGTGCGTGACGAGGTGGCGCGCAAAGGGCTGGCCCGCAGCCGCATCACCATCCTTGATGCGCTGTTGAAGTTGCGGCAGGTCTGCTGCGATCCGCGGCTGGTGAAGCTCGAAAGCGCCTGCAAGCGGGTGGCAAAGGGGGCGGCGTCGGCCAAGCTGGAACGGCTGTTGGAGATGCTGCCGGAGCTGCTGGCCGACGGTCGGAGCATCCTGCTGTTCTCGCAGTTCACCTCGATGTTCGACCTGATCCGGCCGGAGCTCGACCGACTCGTCATCCCCTTCGTCGAACTGACCGGTGACACAAGGGACCGCGAGACCCCAGTCCGGCGTTTCCAGGCAGGCGAGGTGCCGCTATTCCTCATCAGCCTGAAGGCCGGCGGCACCGGGCTGAACCTGACCGCCGCCGACACGGTGATCCACTATGATCCCTGGTGGAACCCGGCGGTCGAGGATCAGGCGACCGACCGCGCCCACCGCATCGGCCAGGACAAGCCGGTCTTCGTCTACAAGCTGGTCACCAGCGGCACGGTGGAGGAGCGCATGGTTCAGCTTCAGGAGCGCAAGCGCCGGCTGGGGGAGGCGGTTTACGACCGGGGCCAGACGGCGGAGGAACTGCTGACCGCAGACGACCTCGATTTCCTGCTGGCTCCCATCGACGGCTGACATTGGCAACGGATGAGGCACCGAACGTTCGCCCCGCTTCCGAGCGATGGCTGCACATCGGTATGAACCACCGCCCCCATTCAGCGAATGGAGGTGGTTTGGCAGTCATGACTCCGCATCGGGCCGTTCCGACCCGTTCGCCTTGAGAACGCCATCATGATTTCGCGGCGGGGACTGCCGGCTTAAGCCGGCAGCGGAAGCCGCGCCTCCTTTGCTGGTGCGTTAGGTTTCTGCCGGAAGCAGACTCTCTTGCAGGACGACGCGCTCTGCGAAGAACGTGCGAAGAACGCGGGGGCGGTATTTTCGCTGACCTACCACATCGTATGGTGCCCGAAATACCGGCGCCCCGTCCTGACGCCGCCCGTTGACGGCCGGCTTAGGCAAGTTCTTGGCGAAGTGGCGTCCGCGTACGATATGACGGTCCACGCGCTGGACGTCATGCCCGATCATGGTCACGTCTTCGTTGAGGCTGATCCAACCCTTGGTGTTGCCGAAATCGTCAATCGCCTGAAGGGAAAGTCCAGCCGGGGTCTTCGTGACGAGTTCCCGGCGCTGCGCTCCAGGCTTCCGACGCTCTGGTCCCGCAGTTATTTTGCCGCAACGGTTGGCAGCGTCTCGGAAGAGACGATCCACCCCTCCATCGAAAACCAGAAGGGCAAGTGACCAATGCCGGTCCTGAGCACCAAGGATCGCCTCTACCCGACCACGGCGCAAGTTGCCGGGTTCGAGGCGATGCTTGGCGCCTTCTGCGACCTGTACAACGCTGCCCTCCAGCAGCGGATCGAGGCGTACCGCCGGGCCGGGAAGGCCCTGCGGTACGTCAATCAGGCCGGCGAATTGAAGGCTGTCCGGGCGGCGGACGAGCGGCTGGCCAGCTACAGCTTTAGCGCTGAGCAACAGGTGCTCCGCCGGCGGGACAAGGCGTTTGTGGCCTTCTTCGGTCGCGTGAAGACGGGCAAGGCCGGGTTCCCGCGCTTCCGCGCCAAGAGCATGTTCGACAGCGCCGAGTTCCGAGTTGGCGACGGGCTGACGATCCGCAAGAGCAAGCGCCTTGGTGTCGTTGGCATCCCCGGCGAGGTGAAGGTGAAGTGGCACCGCGATCTTCCGGCCGCTGCAAAGGTCGGAGCCGCCGTCCTGTCGCGCGCCGCCGGACAGTGGTTCGTGTGCTTTCAGATCACGATGCCCGACGACGAGGGTCAGCCGCGCGACGGCGCGTCGGTCGGCCTCGATCTGGGCCTGTCGTCGTTCATCGCCACCTCGGACGGGGAAACGGTCGCTGCTCCGCAATGGACACAGGGTGCGGCCAAGAGACAGCGTCGTCTTCAGCGTGCGCTTGCCCGCGCCAGGCGGGGCAGCAAGCGCAGGCTCAAGGCGAAGCGCAGGCTGGCGCGTCACAGCGCGGCCACGGCCAACCGGCGCAGGGACTTCCTGCACAAGCTGTCCCGCTCGCTCGTAGACCGTTACGCCGTCATCGCCTTGGAGGACTTGAGCGTTGACCGTCTGGCCCGGTCGATGCTCGCCAAGTCCGTTCACAACGCCGCGTGGGGACAACTTCGATCCTTCCTCGACTACAAAGCTGCGAACGCTGGTGTTCGGGTGGAAGCCGTCGATCCGCGCGGAACAAGTCAAACCTGCCCGGAGTGCGGGGCCGTCGTCGCCAAGACGCTGTCTGACCGCACGCACACATGCTCGTGTGGCTGCGTCATGGATCGCGATATCGCCGCGGCGATGGTCATCCTGCAGCGGGCACAGGGAACGGGGCCGGGACACGGCCTTCGGACGCCAAGCCAGCGGGGTGCCGCATAGCTGGTCCGAGAAGCCGTCGCCCTTCAGGCGACGGAGTTGTCACGCCGACGCGAAGTCACGGGGGCAAGGTCGTCCCGCACACGTCGCACCTGTGCACACGCTCGCTGAGGGCCTTCTTTCTGACCGTGCCGCAGCATGGACAGGTCTGTGAAGAGTTTCACAAGACCCTGCAGAGCGGTTGTCGCCTGGAAGACCGCCAGCTGCGGACCATCGAACGCTTCTGGCCCCTGCTGGGGGTCTTGTCCATCGTCGCCGTCCGGCTTCTGCAGGTCCGCGAGGCGGCACGCTGGACCCCGGCAGGCCACCAGCGACGCGCCGGACGCTGCGGTTGCTGGCCACCGCCTTGAAATACCCCCGACTGCCATCACCCGCCGCCGTGACGTTCAGCGCGGCGTCGCTCGCCTTGGCGGTTTCCTGGTCCACAAAGGCGATGGCGAGCCGGGCTGGCCGACCTTGTGGTTCGGCTTTGAACGCCTCTTTCTGCGCATGCTCGGCGCTCAGCTCGCGTCCGCGCTGCCCCCCCCCGAGAGGGGGGAACGGCAAGGGCTTTAGCCAGGGGGAGGTTCAGAGGCCGGTCCTCAGATGAGTGCGGGAGAGCCGAGAGTGGACGCCGATCCACAGGCAGGCCCAAATAAGCCACACACCGTTGCAATCATCGCAATCATTGCTTAATGTCAGCAGCGGACACACTCGGGAGCGACCGATGGCCAGCATCACGATCCGGAACCTGGAGGATCTCTTGAAGGCCCGGCTGCGGGTCCGTGCCGCCCACCACGGCCGCTCCATGGAGGAGGAGGCCCGTCACATTCTGCGTGCGGCGCTCACGGAAGAACGCCGGCCCGTGACGCACCTTGGCGACGCCATCCGACAGCGGTTCGCCCCGTTCGGTGGCGTTGAGGTGCCTGACGTTGGCCGCGAGCCTCTGCGCGCTCCGCCGAGTTTTGAGTGATGTTCATCTTGGACACCAACGTGCTTTCGGAACTGATGCGCCCTGCACCGTCCGAAGCCGTCCTCCGCTGGGTTGCCGGGCACCCCGCTGTCAGCCTGTTCACCACAACCGTCACCCAAGCGGAAATCCTGTTCGGTCTCGCTCTGTTGCCGGAAGGACGTCGCCGAAGCGACCTGTTGGGAGCAGCCGAGCAGATGTTTGCCGAAGACTTTGCCGACCGGGTGCTACCCTTTGATGCTGCGGCCGCCGCGGCGTTTGCGCCCATCGCGGCGGGACGGCATCAGAAAGGCCGGCCGACCGGAGCATTCGATGCACAAATCGCCGCCATTGCAGCGTCCCGGAATGCTGCACTGGCAACCAGGAACGTGGCGGATTTCCTGGATTGTGGACTCTCCATCTTCAATCCGTGGGAATGCTGACCGAGAACGGCCCGTTGGTCAATTGCTCCGCGTGGGACCGCTGCCTTGAAGGCCACGGCCGTGCTGGCCATGCTCCCTTGGCTCGGCATCGCACCCTCGTACTCCCGCCCCCGGGTCTCGGACGATACCCCCGTCGTCGAGGCGCTGTTCAAGACCGCCAAGCACCGCCCCGAGTACCCCGCCCCCCGCTTCGCCGGCCTCGACGAGGCCCGTGCCTGGGCCAAGGCCATCGTCGGCTGGGACACGTCGGCTGGGACACCGACGCGGCACTGCCACGGCGGCATCCGATCCGTGGGCGTGGCGGTGTTCGCCGCGCTCAGCGACGGCACCGGCATCGCCCCGGCCAACCCCGGCCAAAAGGCGCTGCGGGCGCTGCGCAAGGCTCAGCGGGCCTTGGCGCGGAAGACGCGCGGATCGGCCAACCGCCGCAAGGCGGTGCGCCGGATCGCGCGCATTCAGATGCGGGTGGCGAACGCCCGCAAGGACTTTCTCCACAAGCACAGCACGATCATCGCCAAGACCCACGGTGTGGTCGGTGTGGAGGCGTTGCCGGTGCGGAGCCTGTCTGCGTCGGCGACGGGCACGGTCGCGGAACCAGGCCGCCGGGTCCGGCAGAAGGCGGGACTGAACCGGGCCAGTCTCGCTCAGGGATGGGGCTTGTTCCGCACCCTGCTGGCCGACAAGGTGGCGGATCGCGGCGGCAGGCTGGTCGAGGTGCCTGCCGCCGACACCAGCCAGACCTGCGCCTGTTGCGGCCATGTCGATGCCGCCAACCGGCCGAGCCAAGCCGTCTTCGTGTGCGGGCGTTGTGGCCACAGGGCCAACGCCGACACCAACGCGGCGATCAACATTCTCCGGCGCGCGGACAGCGCGTTGACGCCTGTGGAGGGGCACCGCACCAAGCGGCCCGATGACGCAGGAACCAGCCGGAGGGCCGCAGGATGCGGCTCAACGGACCCTCCGCCCGTCGAGGGCGGAGAGGATGTCAGTTGCTCCGCAAGCGGGAGAGCAGGGTGATGCCGGCCAGTGCGGCGCCAACCGGCGTGGCCGGATCGTAAGCGGCCACCCCCCAACTCTGGCGGCGCTGGCTCACCCAGTGACGCTTGTAGGGGTCATCACCGCGGCCGAAATCAATCTCCCGCACCGTCGGGTCGCCGAGAATCCGCTCCAGCATCAACCGGGTCAGAACAGAGCCGGGGGAGTGGTTCTTGTGGCGCTCGTCATGGGCCAGCTTGAACAAGGTGGCGGCCCCGCCACCGACCAGCCAGATCTGGGCTGCGACCGGTTGGTCGTCGATGGACAGCAGACCGATGAGCCCAGCCCGCTGCCTCAGCAGCGCAGCGATCAGGGCTGGAATGAAAGTCGGATAGGGTTCCGGCTTTTTCCAACTTGCCTGGTAAATGGCTTGATACGCCGCGGTTGCCGCGTCGGCCTCCTCGGGCGCGGCGCACACCCGCAGCGCGCATCCCGGCCCCCGCCGCAGGGCGCGCTCCCGCCGCTCCACGGTGTTGCGCAAGCGGCCAGGGCGGGCGGACCAATAGGCATCGAAGCCCGCCCTCACCGGCTCGTACCATGTGCCGAAATGCTGGAAACGCTCGACGAACAGGCCACCACGGCGCAATCCGCTGCTCACACGCACCGCCTCCGCCTCGTCCTGCAGCGCCTCGAACAGCAGCCGATGCACCCGCGGCTGCCTGCGCCGCAGCGTGCGCGCTGCGGCGGCCAGGTCATCCTCATCGACGCCGGCCGTGCTGTAGCGTGTGCTGTAACAGGGGGTCAGGCTGGCCAGGGTGCGCAGTGCAACGGGACCATGCCAGCTGGTCCGCTCCCGCATCGCCAGGGTGGCGCCGGGCAGAACAAGGCGATGGGGCTGGTCGCCAGGGTCGAGGCAGGTCGACGCCAACACCGAGAACCACGCTTCGCTGGTCTCAAAGGGCAGGCCACTGCCGGTGCTGGCACCGGCGGGAACCCGTGCGGCCTCCACGCCCCTCATGGCTGGGTGCGCAGCGCGGCAGGGGGCATTTGTCCGGCTGGAGGATGCTGGATCATCTGCACAATGCGGTCTGCGTTGCGGTCCCAGGTGAAGGCACGCCGCTCGATGGTGGCTGAGGCCTGTTCGGCGATCTGCCGGCGCAAGGCCGGATCGGCGCACAGCGTCCGGATGGCGTCGGTCAGCGCCTTCGGTTGGTCCGGATCGAACAGCAAGGCGTCCTGGCGATCGGTCAGCACCTCGCGGATGTTCGGCGTGTCAGGAGCGAGGATGGCGCGACCAAGCGCCATATATTCAAACAGTTTGAGCGGTGAGGCATAAGCGGTCACCGCTGGCTGGAGGGCGATGTCGAACGCCGCAATGTGGTCCGTCACCGCATCGCGGTCGATCACGCCCGTCACGGTGAGCCGATGCCGCAGCCCGAGGGCCTCCGCCCGCCGCTCCAACGAGGCGCGCGCCGGCCCGTCACCAACGACCAGGAGGTGGGCGTTGTCCCCGTCGCCCAGCTCGCCCAACACGGCCACGATGTCCTCCAGGCCGTGCCACGCCCGCACAAAACCGGTAAAGCCCAGCACCAGCCGGCCCTCCAGCCCCAGCTTGCGTTTGGCCGCCTCGCCGTCCACCACGGCGGCAAAGCGGTGCCGGTTGACCCCGTTGGGGATGACAGCGATCCGGTCAGGGGGGACCCCCCGCGCCGCCACCTCGGCGCCCAGCACCTGGGTGACCGGCAAGACCCGATCGGCGGCGCGCCAGACCCACCCCTCGCAAAAATGGGCGAAGGCGTGCAAGGACAAGCCGCTGTGGCGGGCGCGCTCCTCGCACAGCGGGGCATTCACCTCCAGCAAAAACGGCAGGCCAGCCCGTCTGGCAACCGCTGGACCGCACAAAAGGAACAGATTGTAGCGCTCGTAGATGGCGTCGGGTCGGTGCTCCCGCACCGCCTGCGCCAGACGGCGCCAGGCGACCAGATTGTAGCCAACCTCCAAAAGCTCATAAGTCCAGCGCGGCAGCCACCGCTTGAGCCGTCCGACCATGCCGGCTTCGCAGCCGAAGCGTTCGCTGGCGATGCGTGCAGGGCCGACAACGATGGTGTCATGGCCTTGGCGTTGGAGGGCTGCAATCAGCTCATCCATGTGCACGGACTGTCCATCACGCGAAGCGATGCGGTGGTGAAAGAGGATCTTCATGACCGTCGAAAGCGCCCATGCAAGGGAACGGTCTGCCATTAGCGCCCAGCCCGCATCCTCTGTCGAACACTCGCATGGACCACAATCTTTGAGGATTAGACATTCCTTAAGTGATAATCCTTATCGGGAGGATAGAGGCAAGCCCTTCCAAAATGACAGTCCATACCCCGTCCTAGGCTTTCCGCACGACGGTCGTGCCCTTGGCGGATATGCGTAACTCTCCTCTTCTTATTTTGGGCTAACAATATGGCTCATCTACCCTGAATTCGGTTGCTTGGGTAAGCAGGATTTTAAGATATTGCCAATCAAGCCTCGGGAGGGGAGCCGTGTTGCGCCCATGGACTGACCGTCGCATTCAGCATTTGGCCGTCCTCGCTGCCATGGCGGTCGCCCTGCCCCTTGCCGGCTGCGGCACCTCCTTGCCAAACGCACCGGTCGAGGTCAGCAGCGATGGCTCCGGCAGCGACCCTGCGGCCTACCGGATCGGCCCGCTCGACACGATCCAAATCGCGGTGTGGCAGGCGCCTGAATTCTCCGTCTCGATGCCCGTTCGTCCCGACGGCAAGATTTCAATGCCGCTCATCGAGGACATCCAGGCCGCGGGGAAAACACCCACAGAGCTTGGTCGCGTCATTGAGGACCATCTGAAGAAATACATTGAAAATCCTGTCGCCACGGTGATGGTCAACAGCTTTGTCGGCAATGCCCAGCAGGTGCGTGTTGTTGGACAGGCGGTCAAGCCGCGCGCCATCCCCTATCGCGCCGACATGACGGTCCTCGATCTGATGATCGAAGTGGGCGGGCTGACCGAGTTTGCCGACGGCGACCGCGCCATTTTGGTGCGCCGCACGACCGCGGGCGAGAAAAGCTACAGCGTGCACATCGACAGTTTGCTGAAGAGTGGCAACATCCGCGCCAACGTCCCGGTTCAGCCCGGTGACGTCCTGATCATCCCAGAAACATGGTTTTGACCATGATAGACACGGCTAAAATCCAGCTCCTCTTGCGTGTCCATCTGGCCGAGCTGTGGCGCCGGCGTTGGCTGGTGCTGCTGGTGGCCTGGACGGTCTGTCTGGTCGGCTGGGTCGCGGTGATGCTGATGCCGGATCGCTATGAGTCCAACGCACGCATTTATGTGGACACCGACACGCTGATCACCCCGCTGATGCGTGGCCTGACGGTGCAAACCGATCCAGACCGCCAGATCGAGATCATGCGCAAATCCCTCCTGACCCGGCCAAACCTGGAGCAGGTCATTCGCCGGACCGACTTGGACCTGCAGGTCCGCACAGCCACCGATCTGGAGCGGCTGATTGAGACGCTTCAGCGCAAAGTGAGGGTGGTCTCCGACGGCAAAAGCCTGTTCCAGATCACCTACTGGGACGCCAGCCCGGCCCTGGCACAGAAGGTCGTGCAGACCATGCTGACCCAGTTTGTCGAACAAAATGTCGGCAAGAGCCGCGCCGACATGGACAACGCCCAGCGCTTCCTCGACAACCAGATCAGCGCCTTCGAGAGGCGCTTGCGCGAAACCGAAGAGCAGGTGGCTGAGTTCCGCCGCACCCACGCCGACGAGCTGGGGGGGCGGCAGAACCTCCAGGCGATGCTGGACCAGGCCTTGATCCAGCTCCGCCAGCTTCAGCAGGAGCTGGATGCCGCCATTTGGAACCGTGACCAGCTCCGCCTGGAACTGGCGCGCACCCCGCAGCAGCTCGGCGGTGGAAGCGCGTTCGCCGGCCCCGCCGGCACCCCGGCCGGCACCCGCATCGCCGAGATGGAGCGTCAGCTGGCTCTGCTGCGGGCGACGCGCACGGAGGATCATCCCGATGTGGTCAATCTGCGCCGGCAAATCGCCGCCGCCAGAGCCGATGGCAGCCAATACAGCGGCGAGCGCGTCACCCGCACCGGCGTCGCCAACCCGGCTTGGCACCAGCTGTCGGCCGAACTGCGCAAGCTGGACGGCTCGGTGGCCGCGCTTGAGCGCCGCATCCAGGACAGCACCACCCTCATTGGCGAGCTGCGCAAGCGGGTCGATGAGGTGCCGGGGGCGGAGACGCAGCTGCAGCAGCTCCAGCGTGACTATGATGTCGTGAAGACCAACTATGTCGAGCTGCTGTCCCGGCGGGAATCGGCACGCTTGGCACGGAACCTGGAGGACCAGACCAAAGCCGTGCAGTTCCGCGTCATCGAGCCGCCGGTGTTGGCCCGCATCCCGGAAGGACCGCCACGCACCGCCCTGTTCAGCCTGGTGCTGGTCGCCGGCATCGGCGCCGGCGTCGGACTGGTGCTGCTGCTTTACCTGTTGCGCAACCCGCTTTCCGACGAAGCCGGCCTCGCTGAGGCCTATGGCATCCGCGTGCTGGGGGCTGTCAGCGAACTGCCCGTCCAGCGCCGCCGGCCCCAGGTGATTGCCAGCCTGTCCAGCATCGCCAGCGTCGGCCTCTGCTTGCTCGCGACCTTCTTGACGCTGGTCTACCTCTATGCCGCCCCTGACCGTCGCCCTGATCTGCTCGGCAGCTTGAAACAGTTCGGCGGGGCCGTCCAGGCACAGCTCCTTTGAACCGGCCTTCCCCAAGACGGACCCACGCCCCATGTCCATCATCCTCAGAGCCACGCAGCAGTTGCGCCCGCTCCCCGCTCCCGGCGCCGGCCCAGTGCCAGACCCTCCGGGGGCGCGGACGGAGCGGACGTCCGCTCCGCCCAAGGTGGACGGGCCGGGTCCCCAGGAGGTGCTCTCTCCAGAGACCAGCCGTCGGCTTGAGGGTCAGGACATCGCCGCCACCGCCGCCGGCGACAGCCAGCCGATGCAGACCATCCTCTTGGACCGCAGTGCGTTGCACAGGGCGAACATCGTCGATCCCGAAGGCCCCAAGTCGCGTCTTGCCGAAGAGCTGCGCCTGATCAAGCGGCGGCTGCTCACCCAAATCGCCGCCAGTCAGGACAGCGCCCGGGAGACGGCGGGGGCGGTCGAGCGGCCGGACAACGCCATCGTGGTGACCAGCCCATCGGCTGGAGAGGGCAAGACCTTCCTCGCCCTCAACCTCGCCATCGCCATCGCCATCGGCGAGCGGCGCAAGGTGGTGCTGATCGACGGGGATCCGATCAAGCGCTCCTTGTCCATCCTGCTCGGCCTTGCCGACCGGCCTGGCCTGATCGATGTGCTGCGCGACCCCGCTTCCCGCGATCCTCTGCTGGCATGTGAGGACCACAAGCTGGTCCTGCTGCCGGCGGGACGCGGCCAGAGCGTCCAGAGCAGCGCCGCCGACCTGTTCGGCGGTGCGCGCATGGCCGCGCTGGTCCGCCGGGCCGCCGCCATCGCCGGCGACGACGGGGTGGTCCTCATCGATGCGCCACCGGTCCTGGCCACATCGGAAGCCCTGGCCCTGGCGCATCAGGTCGGGCGGGTGCTGATGGTGGTGGCGGCCGGACGGACCGCGCGCTCGTCCATCGGCAGTGCGCTCGACCAGCTCGACATGGACGAGCGCATCAGCCTCGTCTTGAACCGGCGGCCGGCGTACCTGTCTGCAACCGACATGACCTATTGAGCCTGACGCCGCTCTGAGGACAGCATGCACCACGCGATCAGCCCAGGGCCGTTCTTTGCGCGTTGTCGATGCGCCAGCCTTCCGGTCTCCAGCCCCGCTGTGGGTGCATGACCATGACGCGCCGTTCCGATCCGCCCCTGCCCCGCCAGCCGGTCAGCCGCTGGATGGCCCTCACCGCTGGACTTGCGGTTGGTGGGCTGAGCGCACCGGCTTTGGCCAAACCGCATCTGGAGCCCACCATGGGCGCCGAGGTGACGGTGACCGACAACATCGATCTGGTGCCGAATGGGCAGCGGCAAAGTGCGGTGGTCTTTTCCGAATTTGCTGGTCTGACCCTGCGCGAGGCCGGTCGGCGCCTTCGCTATGCCCTGGATGGCCGCTTGTACCTGGACACCACGGTGGGGCACGGGACCGATGTCGCCCTGCGCCCGGATGTGACCGGGACCGGCCGGATCGAGCTGGTTGAGGGGCATCTGTATGTGGAGGGGCGGCTGCTCAGCCAGCGTGAGCTGATCAATGCGCAAGGCCGGGTTGGCTCCTCCTCGGTCATTGGCCGCAGCAACCAGGCCAACGTCACCACCCTTGAGCTCTCCCCCTACCTGACCGGCCATATCGGCCCCTATGCCGACACCGAGCTGCGCTATCTCCACCGGGACACGCTGGTGGACACGCGCGACGGCGACGGGGCCGGCGCTGGCGAAAACCGTGTCGGGAACGCGATGACCAACGCCTTATCCTGGCAGGTCACGAGCGGCCGGGCGCTGTCGCGGCTGCGGCTGACAAGCAACATCGAATACAGCAACACCCGTGCCGAGGTCGACGAGAATGACCTGGAGCGTCAAACGGCGATCGTGTCAGCAGACTATGCGGTGACGCGCCAGGTTTTCCTGCTCGGCTCCGCCGGCTGGGAGCGGATCGCCAGCCCCGGACTGAGCGACACCCGCCGCGGGATGATTGGCTCTGTTGGCCTGCGCTACCGGCCGAGCCCGCGGCTGGACCTGGCGCTCAGCGCCGGTCACCGTTATGGCGGGCCGACCTATGAGGGCACCCTGACCTATGCCATCACCAGCCGCTGGTCGGCGACCGCCAGCTACAGCGAAAGCATGGAAACGCCGCAGACGCGTCTGGGGCGGCCGGTCGGCCGCATTGCGCTTGATCCGCAGACCGGCGCGCTGGTGATTGCCGATGCGCGCGACCTGGGCATCCAACGCGCCGTCGCCAAGGTCGGCACGCTGCGCTTTGATATGGTCGGCCACTACCAGGTGGATGATGTCTATCTGTCAGTCACCCGTGAGACGCGTGATTACGACACCGGTCCCGACGACCAGCTGCTCACCGCCGGCGCCCGCTGGCACCACCGCCTGTCACCGCGCCTGACCCTGATCGCGCAAGCTCAGCTCCGCCAGGCGGCAAGCGACACCGCCGAGCGCGACGCCAGCACGCTGACCGGTGGGGTCAACCTGACCTATGCGCTTTCCGACACACTCACCGGCAGCGTCTCGCTGTCACGCTCGCAGCGTTTTTCCTCGCGGCCTGAAGACCGTTACACGGAAAACGCCATCGTCTTCGGCTTAACGGCGAGGTTCTAGATGTATGAAGACTTCTATGGCCTGACCGGGAACGCGTTTCGGCTCAGCCCCGATCACCGGTTCTTTTTCAAAAGCCGGAGCCACAACAAGGCGATCGCCTACCTGACCTTCGGTCTGGAGCAGGGGGAAGGCTTCATCGTCATCACCGGCCCGGTCGGGGCCGGCAAATCGACGCTGATGGGGCAGCTGGCCTCCCAGCTCGACAGCACGCGCTTCGTCGCAGCTCAGATCGTCACCACCCACATCGAGGCTGATGACGCCATCCGTCTGATTTTGTCGGCCTTTCACATCCAGCCGGCCGGCGCCGACAAGGCCGCAGCAATCAGTGCGTTTCAAGACTTCCTGCGCCAGCAGCACCGGGCCCAGCGGCGCGTCTTGATGATGGTGGATGAGGCGCAAAATCTGCCCCGGCGCACGCTGGAGGAGCTGCGCATGCTGTCGAACTTCACGATCAACGGACAGGCGCTGTTTCAGTGCTTCTTGCTGGGCCAGCCGCAGTTCGTCGACATCATGAACGCCCCCGACCTGGAGCAGCTGCGCCAGCGGGTGCTCGCCTCCTACCATCTTGAACCGATGTCCTCGGCCGAGACGCAGCAGTATATCGAACACCGGCTCTCTTTGGTCGGTTGGCGCAACGATCCGGCCATCACCGAGGAGGCCCACGCCCTCATCCATCAGGAGACCGGGGGCGTGCCGCGCTTGATCAACCTGCTGTGCAACCGGCTGCTGCTGTTCGGGGCGTTGGAGGACCTGCACAGGCTGGACGGCGCCGCGGTGCGCGAGGTGCTCAAGGACATGCGCAGCGAGATGACCGGGGCCTCGCGCCCTGGGGCGCCGGCTCCCGTGCTGTTTGCGATCTCGCGCCCGCCAAAGCCGGCGTCGCCCGTGAGCGCGCCGGCTGGTGCAGAAAACCGCCTGAGTTTGATGGAAGAGCGCCTCCTCCGCCAGGAGCGGGTGCTGCGCGAGCTGATGCAGGCAACGCTGGAGATCCTGCCGCCGGCTGATCACGACGCCGCCCCCCTGCCGGCCGCAGGCCAGGAGGGGGGCCATGACTGATGCCGCCTCGCCTCGCCAGCCGCTGTCCCCGCCGCCGCTCCCCACCAGCGCGGCCGCCGCTGGGACAGCCGACACCGGGGCTGCCCTGCTGGTCAACGCCTTGTCGGTGGATGTGGAGGATTATTACCATGCCTCCGCCCTGGCCCCGGCCGCCCCGCGCACGCGGTGGGACGCGCTGCCGGCGCGCGTCGATGGGATGACCTGGCGCATCCTCGACCTGCTGGAGGCGGCGGGCGCCCGCGGAACCTTCTTCGTGCTGGGCTGTGTCGCCGCCCGTCACCCGGAGCTGGTGCGGGCGATCGTCGCCAGAGGCCATGAGCTTGCCAGCCACGGCGCCTTGCATTTCCGCGTTGGCGAGCAGACGCCGGCCGTCTTTCGCCGCGACGTGGCCGACACCCGCAAGCGGCTGGAGGATATGGCCGGGGTGGCGGTTCTGGGCTACCGCGCCCCCAGCTTCTCCATCAACCGCGCCACCTGGTGGGCCTTCCAGGAGCTGGCCGCGGCCGGCTACCGCTACAGCTCCTCGCTCAACCCGATCCGCCATGACCATTATGGCGTTCCCGACGCCCCGCGCTTTCCCTTCGACCCGATTGCCGGGATGCGCGAGATCCCGGTGGGCACGGTGGAGCTGTGCGGTCAGCGGCTGCCTTGCGGCGGCGGCGGCTATTTCCGGCTGCTGCCCTATGCGCTGTCGCGCCGGGCCATTCGCACCGTCAACCGGCGGGAGGGTAAGCCGGTGGTCTTTTACTTCCATCCCTGGGAAATCGACCCCGACCAACCCCGCCTGCCGGTGCCGTCGCTGCGCTCGCGCTTTCGCCATTACGTCAATCTCGGCGTCATGGAGGCCAAGCTGTCCCGCCTGCTGATGGATTTCTCCTGGCGCCGGATCGATGAGGTCTACCCGCTCGAACCCTGAGGAGCCGTGCTCATGTCTGAAAGGATCGACATCCAGCTTCTGGAGCAGAGCGGCGAGGCGGCATGGGATGCCTTTGTCAGCCGCAGTGCGGACGCGACCTTCTTCCATCGCGCCGGGTGGCGCCGGGTCATCCAGCAGGCCTATGGCCACCGCTCGCATTATCTGATGGCCCAGCGTGGCGGTGAGGTGGTGGGGGTGCTGCCACTGATCCATGTGAAAAGCCGGCTGTTCGGCGACGGGCTGATCTCCACCGCCTTCTTCGCCTATGGCGGCATCGCTGCCGATGATGCGGAGGTGGCGCAGGAGCTGGCCGGCCGAGCCTCCCGGCTCGGTGCGGATCTGGGCGTCGGCCATGTTGAGCTGCGCCACCGCAGGCCGCGTCCCGAGCTGGGAGGGGAGGGGCTCGGGTGGACCGACAAGGCCGACCTTTATGCCACCTTCCGCCGCCCGCTGCTGCCCGACGCCGCGGCCAACCTGAAAGCCATTCCGCGCAAGAAGCGCGCCGACGTGCGCAAGGGGCTGGAGGGCGCATTGCGCGTGGACAGCGCCGCCGACGTGGCGGTTTTCCATCGCATCTACGCCCACAGCGTCCACGCCCTCGGCACCCCGGTCTTTCCCCGCCGCTTCTTCACCCAGCTCCAGCAGGAGTTCGGTCCGGCCGTTGAAATCTCCGCCGTCCACGGCCCGGACGGCCCGGTGTCGGCGCTGATCAGCTTCTTTTTCCGCAACGAGGTGCTGCCCTATTACGGCGGCGCGCTGCCCGCCGCGCGCGGGCTGCACGCCTATGATCATATGTACTGGATGCTGATGTGCAGAGCGGCGGAGCGGGGCTGCACGCTCTTCGACTTCGGCCGCAGCAAGCGCGGCACCGGAGCCTTCGATTACAAGACCTATTGGGGCTTTGAGCCGGAGGCGCTGCATTACCAGTACCATCTGGTGCGCCGCCACGACCTGCCCAACATCAACCCGCTGAACCCGAAATACCGGCTGATGGTGGAAAGCTGGAAGCGCCTGCCGCTGTCGCTGGCCAACGCGCTCGGTCCCCACATCGCCCGCCAATTGGGATGAGGCCTGCCATGCGAGAGCTGCTGTTCCTGGCCCACCGCACTCCCTATCCACCCGACAAGGGCGACAAAATCCGCTCCTGGCACATCCTCAAGCATCTGGCAGAGCGCCTGCCGGTGCATGTGGGCTGCTTTCTTGACGATCCCGCCGACCGCCGGCACCTGCCGGTGCTGGAGCGTGTTGCCGCCAGCGTGACGGTCGTGCCGCTTGACCGGCGTCAGGCGCTGCTGGGCAGCCTTGCCGGCCTGTTGACGGGCGAGGCCTTGTCGGTGCGCTATTTCCAGCATCGGGCGATGCGGCGCTGGGTAGACGACACACTGCGCACCCGCCCCATCGATGCGGTCTTCGCCTTTTCCTCGCAGATGTTCCCTTATGTGCTGAACGCCGGCTTCACCGGCCGGCAGGTCTTCGATTTCGTTGATGTCGATTCTGCCAAATGGGCGGCGTATGGCCGCACCAGCCCGTGGCCCCGCTCCTGGGTTTACGCGCGCGAGGCTCGGCGTCTGAGCGCGCTCGAGCGCGCCGCCGCCGCCGCCGCCGATGCCAGCCTCTTCGTTTCCGCCGCCGAGGCGGCGCTGTTCGGCCAGATGGCGCCGGCCAGCCTGCACAAAATCCATGCCGTGGCGAATGGGGTCGATCTTGCCCATTTTCACCCCGGCGCCCCGGCGGATGCCCCGTCGCCGTATCAGTCGGGCGGGCCGGTGATCGTCTTTGTCGGGGCGATGGATTACTGGCCCAACATCGACGGCGTGTGCTGGTTCGTCGAGCGGGTGTGGCCTGGCCTGCGGGCCCGCCATCCGGGGCTGCGCTTTTGCATCGTCGGCAGCAACCCCACACCGCAAGTCCAGGCTCTGGGCGGCATCGCCGGCGTGACGGTCACCGGCCGCGTGCCGGATGTGCGCCCCTACCTGTCGCACGCCATCGCGGCGGTGGCGCCGCTGCGCATCGCGCGGGGGATTCAAAACAAAGTGTTGGAGGCGATGGCGATGGGCATGCCGGTGGTTGCCCATCCGGCTGCCTTCGAGGGGGTGGACGCCGAACCCGGCACAGATCTGCTGCTGGCGGCAAGCGAGGGCGAGATGCTGGGCATGCTGTCCCGCCTGATCGAGGAGCCGGGCTTGCGCGAGGGGCTTGGGCGCCGGGCCCGGGCCCGGATGGAAGCGGGCTATGACTGGGCAAACAGCCTGGCCGCTCTTGACCGTCTGCTTGGTTTGGACGCCGTCCCGCCGCCCCACGCCAGAGCCTGTCCGGCGGGGAGGGCTGCATGAGCCAGGCCAATCTCGCTGTCGGTGTTGGTGTGAGCAGCCGGGGGTGGCCGCGGGCGCTCGGGTGGCTTGCGCTTTATGTCGGGCTGTGCCTTGTGCTGTTTCACGCCACCGTGTTTGACATGGTGCGCACCTGGCTCGACAGCACAGCCTTCAACCACGGCGTCTTGATCCTGCCGATTGCGCTGGTGCTCATCTGGCGCCGCCGCCTGGCGTTGGCAGCCTTGCGTCCGCAGCCGGAGCCTTGGGCCCTTCTGCCTCTGGCGCTCGGCTCGCTCGGCTGGTTGCTCGGCTCAGTTGCCGAGGCCAAACTGGCGATGCAGCTTGGTTTTGTCGGCATGCTGATTGCCGTGACGGTGGCGACGCTGGGAGCGCGGGTGGCCTGGTGCATCCGCTTTCCGCTGCTGTTCCTCTTCACCATGGTGCCATTTGGCGATGTGCTGGTGCCCCAGCTGCAGGCGGTTACGGCGGGCTTTGCGGTGGCGTTGCTGCGCCTCTTGCACATCCCCGTCTTTCTCGATGGGGTGATCATCGAATTGCCGAGCGGGCGCTTCCATGTGGCCGAGGCCTGTGCCGGCTTGCGCTTCATGATTGCCAATGTGGTGATGGCGGTCTTGTTTGCGCATCTCGCCTTCCGCCGCTGGTGGAAGAGCGTGCTGTTCGTGGCGCTTGGCGGTGTCGTGCCGATCATCGCCAATGGCTTGCGGGCCTTCGGCATCATCATGATTGCCCATCTGAGCGGCAACCAAGCGGCGGTTGAGGCCGACCATGTGATTTATGGCTGGGGCTTCTTCGTCGTCATCATGCTGTTGCTTCTGGCCATCGGAAACCGGTTCGCCGATGCCGCCCCGCCGGGTGAGACGGCGGCACCGCTGAGTGCACCGTCTGCTCCGGCGCGGTGGGTGTGGGGTATGGCCGTCGCCCCTGTGCTCGCCATCGCCGTCGGGCCGGTCTATGCCCTGTCGCTCGACCGCGTGTCGCCGGGGGCCGGCCTGTCCGCTCTGCCGGCCCCTCTGGCGCCGGTGGGGTGGCAGGAGAGGACGGCCGATGCATCGCGCCACCCCAGCCCCTGGCGGCCCGGCTTTGCCGACGCCGATGCCCGTCGCCTCACCGTCTTTCAAAAAGACGGACGTCAGGTCGAGCTGTTCGTCGCCTACTACAGCCATGAGCGGCCGCAGGCCAAGCTGGTCCGCTATGAGAACCGCTTCGATGACGACCCTTGGATGCGCGTCGGTCTCGATCATCACAGCCTGCCAGGGACCGACGTCCCCGCCATTTATGAGCGGCTGGCCGGTCCCGCAGGGCAGCGCACGGTGCTTTATTGGTATTGGGTGGACGGCCGCCTGGTCAGCTCCGCCCTCGAAGCCAAGCTCAGGCGCATCGTCGCGACACTCGGCGGCGGACCGCGCCCGGCAGCCGTGATCGCGCTGTCGACCGAGGCCGATCCCCCTGACGCGGCGCTTGCCACGCTGGATGCCTTCGCCGCCGGGCTGCCCACCGCCCCTGCCGCCATCGTCGGCTCCTTTGCCGGAGCCGCTGCCCCGTGACGTGACCAGCCCCCGTGCCAGGTCATGCACCGTTGATGAGGAATGGACATGTGTGGAATCAGCGGGATTGTCGACATCGTCGCCCGGCGCAGCATCGATCCGGACCGGCTTGCCCGCATCAACGGGCGGCTTGCTCACCGCGGGCCGGATGGCGAGGGACGTCATCTTGCGGCCGGCATCGGGTTGGGGCACCGGCGGCTTGCCATCATTGACCTCGAAGGCGGCAAACAGCCGCTCTACAACGAGACGGGCGATGTGGTCGTCGTCTACAATGGCGAGCTCTACAACTTCGCCGCTCTGCGCGACGAGCTGATCCGGCGGGGCCACCACTTTGCCACCCGCTCGGACACAGAGGTCATCGTCCACGCCTGGGAGGAGTGGCAGGAGGCGTGTGTCCATCGCTTCCGCGGCATGTTCGCCTTTGCCCTTTGGGACGAGACCCGGCAAACCCTGTTCCTCGCCCGTGACCGGCTGGGGGAGAAGCCGGTCTATTATACGCACACGCCCGACGGGCTGTTCCTTTTTGCGTCCGAGCTGGGCGCGCTGACCGCCGGCCTGAGCGCCCCTCCGGCACTCGATCTGGAGGCGGTGGAGGAGTATTTCGCCTTCGGCTATGTGCCCGATCCAAAATCGATCTATGCCGGCATCCGCAAGCTGCCGCCCGCACATCATTTGAGCCTGCGCCGGGGCGAACCAGCGGGAGAGCCGGTATGCTACTGGGATGTCGCGCTCGCCAGCCCAAGTCTCCAAGCCACCGATGAGCGCCGCGTGGCGGAGGAGCTGGCGCAGCGGCTGGCCGACGCCACCCGCATGCGCATGGTGTCTGACGTGCCGATCGGTGCCTTTTTGTCGGGCGGGGTGGATTCCAGCGGCGTGGTCGCCTTCATGGCGCAGAACTCTCACAGCCCGGTGCGCACCTGCTCGATGGGCTCCGCCGACCCGAGCTTTGATGAGCGCGAGTTTGCGCTGCAGGTGGCCCGCCGCTACGCCACCGACCACCATGAGGAGGTCGTCTGCCTGGACGCCACGAGCCTGATCGACCGCCTTGCCAGCCTCTATTCAGAACCGTTCGCCGACAGCTCGGCCCTGCCCACCTATCTGGTCAGCCAGCTGGCCCGCCGTCATGTCACCGTGGCGCTGTCGGGCGATGGCGGCGATGAGGTGTTCGGCGGCTACCGCCGTCACGCCTTCCATGTGAAGGAAGAGGCGGTGAAAGCGACAGTGCCGGCTGGTCTGCGCGCCCCGCTGTTCGGCACATTGGGGCGCATTTATCCCCGCTTGGACCGCGCCCCCCGCTGGCTGCGCGCCAAGGCAACCTTCGAGAGCCTGGCGACGGATGCCGTCGGCGGCTACTTCCGCGCCGTCACTCTGCTGCCTGAGGCGCAGCGCACACAGCTGCTGACCCGTGACTTCACCCAGGCGCTCGGCGGCTACCGTGCCGTGGAGGTGCTGCGCGGTCACGCCGCCCGCGCCGGTGTCGACGACCCGCTGGCCCGCGTGCTTTACATCGACCTGAAGACCTGGTTGCCGGGCGGCATGCTGACCAAGGTGGACCGCGCCAGCATGGCCAGCGGGCTGGAGGTGCGCGCCCCCTTCCTCGACCATGAACTGGTCAGCTGGGCCGCCAGCCTGCCGTCGGCGTTGAAGGTTCGCGGGCTGGACGGCAAGCTCATCTTGAAGAAATCCTTGGAGCCCTACCTGCCGCACCCGGTGCTCTATCGCGCCAAGAAGGGCTTTTCCATCCCGATCGCCCGCTGGATGCGCGGGGCGTTGGCAACCCGGCTGGACGGGCTCGCCACCAGCCCGGCCCTCAGCGGCACCCACCTCATCAACCGGCGCGGGCTGGAGCAAATGATCGCCGACCACAAGCGCGGCGTGGCCGATCACAGCCGGATCCTGTGGTCGGTCATGATGTTCGATGCGTTTCTCCAAACAGCCCGCGCCCCTGCCTCGTGACGCCCTGACCGAGGCAAGGACCACCGATCTCCCCATTCAGCAGATTGCTCCGCCCCAAGACGGGAGGCGGGCAAGCCGACCGTCCTCTGCCTGCCTCAAACGCAAAAGCCCGCTCGCCCTCCTGATCCTGCCGCTTTGGCCCTGCTGCGGCAGGCCTTGGCAAAAAATGTCTTTTGGAGGAGAGGTGGGGGGGACAGTGACGCCGCTGTGCTCGGGGGAGCTCTGCACCCTTCTCTGTCTGTGACTCGGAAAGCTGGGGTTGAGGGAATTTCAGGAGGCTGCCCTAACACCAAATCGCATCACGTCTGACCGCATGATCGGGTGATCACGGCTGGTGTGCAGCAGCATGCTTGTCAGCGCTGAACATCTGCTGCGCTCCCACATCCAGGCGGAGCGGGGATAACGCAAAAAAAGGCATCGCTGTGCAATGGATGCTGCCGACCACCATCACGAAGCGTGTCGTGCCGGGCCATCGGCCGCGCGGCAGGGCCGGGTCTTCCCCCGACCACCTGACGCCTCTCCTGCCCGATCGGGCGCGGCCGTCGTCCCGGATGACAAGGCGCTTTCACCCGGTGAGCGCGTGCTCTTGGCTCTGCCGCCTTTGCTGGCGCTTGCTGTTGCCCTCGCCTTGTTGATGGCGGGCGCGGTGTCGGCGCAGCAGTTGCCACCCGCCCCGGGGAAGCCGCCAGCGGTGCATCGGACCCCGGCCGGCGAAATCATGGTTTTGCCGGCGCCCAAGGCTGCGGCGCCGCTTCAAGCGAAAACGCGGCCTCCCGCTCTGCCGACGGCCGAGCCGGCCCGAAGCCATGCTCCGCCTCTCGTCTGCGCACCGAAGGCTTTGACCTGCATCGAGGTGGAGGGTGGCGCCCAGGCGCAGCGTCATGTCCCGCTCACGATTGGACAGCCCTTTCTTGCGGGCGATGTTCCCAAAGGAGCGACCCTTCTCGCCCGGGATGGCCGCGGTGGAGCGCTGCCGCTCCAGATCGATCAGCCCGCAACCTTTGCCGATGGCTCCTTGCGCTTTGCCGTGCTCTCCACCGTGCTGCCATCCCTGGCAGCCCATAACCGCGACCGCATCGATTTTTTCCTGGGCATGCCAGCTGGACGAGCGGAGGTCATGGTCCCGCCGCCCGACATCACGATCAAAGCCGTGGCCATGATCTATGCCGCACAGCTGAGCATGATCACCTTCGGCGACCGGACTGGGTACAACCCAGGACGCCCGTTCCTGGCCGGAGAAACCGTGACCATTGCCCTTGGTGAGGCCCCGGAGGACCGCTATACCCTGACGATCTCACGCGAGCTGGAGGGCGGAGCTTATCCGACGCTCAGCCGGATTGCCGAAGCCTTCATGGCGCTCATCAACCAAGGCCGCAATTTCCGTGCTTACAAGGTCGGAGAGGGCGGCGGTTACGAGCATCTGTGGGTCACCAGCCGTGAACGGCCCGGACGGTCCTTCGCCGTGCAGTTCCTCTATGGCGGTCAAGCGAGCCTACGGGCAACGGTGGTGCAGGCTTGGCAGCCGTCGCGCCGGTTTGTCGCCTCAGCCTCGGGTGGACGCCTTGCGAACGCGTGGCTGGCTGGTCCGGTTGTGTCGGAAACCACGCAGACCGTTGCGTTTGTCGAGGAGGTCAGCGGCACGCCCCACCCCCAGCTCACCGCGCGCTTTGCCGTCCGGTCATACGCTGGCGTGGAGACGGTGCGCGTCGATGCGGCGGTCGAGAATGCCTGGACCTACGAACCTGGCGCTGGCAATCTCACCTACAACCTGCAGCTTCTGCTGAACGGCAGTGAGGCGTTCGGCGTCCAGGACCTGACGCATCACCACCATGCCCGCTGGCACACCGTGCGCTGGACAGGGCAGACGCCAAGCGTCCATGTCCGCCACAATCTGTCCTATCTGCTCAAAAGCCGGGCCGTTTGGAATTACGACACCAGGCTGAAAATTCCAGAGGCCACCCTGCAGGCCGAGGGGCAGGCCTTGGCGCGGGCCGGCACCAGGCCAATGGGCACCGCGACGCTCACCCCTTACATGCCAACCACCGGCGGGCGCAGCGACATCGGCCCGCTGCCGCGTTGGACGGTGCTGTATCTTTTGAGCCAAGACCCGCGGGCAAAGGCATTGATGCTGGCCAATGCCGACGCCGGTGGCAGCGCGCCCATCCATTACCGTGACCGCAAGACCGACCAGCCGGTCAGCTTGGACGATCATCCCGACCTGCGGTTGATCCCGAACCAGCAAGGACCAGACGCGATGCCGGCGATGGACAACGCCGACACGCCTTGGACCGTCGACGTGTCACACCAGCCATCGCTCGCCTATGTCCCCTATCTGGTGACGGGGGAGCGCTACTATCTTGACGAGCTGATGTTCTGGGCCAACTGGTCGATCGGCATGCACCCGTCGGACTACCGCGGCGGCAGCTTGGCGCTGCTGTCCGATGAGCAGGTCCGCGGGCAAGCCTGGGGCATGCGTGTGCTGGGCGAAGCCGCGCACATCCTGCCCGACCAGCATCCCATGAAGGCGTATTTCACGCGCAAGCTGGCCAACAATCTCGACTGGTACGTCACGCATTATCCGCGCAACCCGGACCAGGGGGCGATTTCTCCCCTTGGCTGGGTGGAAAAGGGGGATGCGGTTGGTCTCACCGGGCCGTGGCAAAATGATTTCCTGGCGCTCGTGATCGGCTGGCTGGCCCAATCGGGCGAGCCACTGGCGGAGCAGTATTTTCACTGGCTGAGCCGCGCCACAGTCGGCCGCTGGACGCATGAGGCCCAGGGATATTGCCGGGCTCAGGCCCCGGCCTACTACATCAAAATCCGCGACCCCGACAATCGGTTCATTGCCAATTGGCGGGACCTGCACCGGCTGAACTGGCCCGAGATCACACGCTGCCCAGCCACCATCACCGATGGCTACCCGAACTCGCCCGGGGGCTATGTCGCTGTGTCCTTGGCGATGCTGGCCGTCGCCGCCGATTTGGGCGTGGACGGTGCCGCCGCGGCCTATGACCGGCTGCGCCGCGACACCGCCATCGACTTTGCCACCGATCCGACCTGGGCGATCGTGCCACGCCAGACCCCTGTCCTGGGAGGCCCTTATGGAATGGATGCCGCTGATCGCTAACTTCGTTGCTCTTGTCGTTTGCATCCACTGGTTTCGTGGCAATGACCGTCGCGGCACGGCAGGTGGCACGGTGGGGCTGTTCCGTTTCACCGTCGCAACAGCCAGCCCTCCGTCCGACGGTCCCCCGTCCGCTCCCCCGTCCGGCCGGCAGCCAGCACCGTCCCCCCGGCGTCACGCCCGCCGCCCGCCGCCTCGACCCGGCCGTGCGTGAGCGTCTGTTCGCCATCTCCCGCGCCTGGAATGGATCACGCCGATGCGCGACATCCTCTTTATGTGCTGCATGGTTGCCACTCTGCCCTGGGCGATCATGCACGCCTATATCGGGAGCCTGCTGTGGGTGTGGGTCGCCCTGCTGACGCCCACCACCTACCTGTATGGCTTCATGGGGAGCATTCCGCTCAACAAGCTTGTCGCCGGCATCACCCTGGTCGCCCTGCTGCTCAACCGGCAAGGCGCCACCCTTCGCCTCAACAGCACAGCCTACCTGCTGATCGGGCTGGTCCTGCTCGGCGGTGTTTCGATGGTCAGTGGCAGCGTGGTGCCGGAGGCCGGATGGGAAATTTATGACCGGCTGATCAAGATGGTGGTGCTGTTCTTGGTGCTGACCGCGCTCACCAACACGCGGCTGCGCTTGCATGCGCTGCTTTTGATCGTGGTGCTCAGCATGGGCTACAATGGATTGAATGAGGGGTTGAAAGTCATCCTGTCAGGTGGACGGCACAAGCCTGAAATTCCGCTTCTCGGCGACAACAATCATTTCGCTGGTGCGATTTTGATGGTGATTCCGGTGCTCGGCTACCTCTACAGCCAGACCGAAGAGAAAATCGTCAAGCTGGCACTTCTTGGCAGCTTGCTGCTGTGCACCGTGTCTGTGATCGGGACCTATTCACGCGGCGGCTTCATCGGTCTGCTGGTCATTGCCGTCAGCTACATCATGATGACCCGGCGAAAAATCGTCAATCTGATCCTCCTGGGCGTGCTCGCCGGGCTGTTGCTGCTGCTCACCCCAGATACCTGGTTC
The DNA here is from genome assembly GCF_023806445.1 of Azospirillum sp. A1-3. Lineage (NCBI taxonomy): Bacteria > Pseudomonadati > Pseudomonadota > Alphaproteobacteria > Rhodospirillales > Azospirillaceae > Azospirillum > Azospirillum sp. A1-3. The sequence goes on along the minus strand of NZ_JAMSLU010000007.1, from coordinate 155,105 downwards.
GAGCGCATGAACACGATCGACAATGCCGGCGAGGACGCCTCCTTCATGGGGCGGGTGGTCGCATGGAAGATCAGCACATTGATTGCCCTCGACCACCCCCTGCTCGGGGGAGGCTTTCGTGCGGTCCAAACCGCTCATTTCTGGCATCTGTACAGTCAAAAATTCCAACTTCTTAGCTTTATTTCAACGCCAGAGCCATTGTCGACGCCAACGGCCGCTCACAGCATCTATTTCGAGATGCTGGGCGATTTGGGATTTGTCGGGCTTGGGGTTTTCTTGGGCGTGATCATCACCACACTGGGCAGCCTGTCCAAAGTGCGGGCATTTTGCCGAAGAAAGCCCGGGCTGGAGTGGGCATTTCACCTGGCCGGTGCATTGCGGTTGAGCGTGGTTGTCTATGCCGTCACCGGAACCGCCCTCAGCCTTGCCTATTTCGAGCTGTTTTATGTGCTGTGTGCAGCGGCGGCATCGCTGCGGCACATCGTCATGCCTGTGCCAGGCACCGCCCGGAGCAGGAGCAAGCCATTTGTGGCGGTGCCGGTCAGGGCGTGATGGCGACAGCGCCAGCCGCCTTGGTCTTGTGCAGGCCCTTCCCTCCCAAAACCCAGGACATGATCGCAATGCATTTGTCAGTGTCACAGTCAGCGGGCTTGGCGACGCGGTGTCGATGCGCACGCTCAGCCAAGGAGGGCAGAGGACGAAGTCCCGGCCACGCCCGAGGCCGTGTCAGCCGCAGCACCCTGCCGGCACACCGCTGCCGCCTGGATGCCGCACCACGTGACGCGTGCAATATTTGCACACTCTTGAAAGGTCTTCTCCCGTGTCCGACGCCACTTTGAAGAAAAAGGTCGCGGTTGGTGCTGGCTGGATGATTTTCCTGCGTCTGGCAACCCGCGGCGTTGGCATCGTCAGCATGCTCGTGATGGCGCGATTGCTGCTGCCAGATGATTTCGGCTTGGTCGCTCTTGCGACGACCATCGCCGGTGCGGTCGAGGCGCTGGGAATGATGGGGCTTCAGCTTGCGCTCATCCGGGAAAGCGGGGTGGACCGCAAGCTCTACGACACAGCCTTCACCATGACGGTGATCCGCGGCGTGTTGACCGGTCTGATCGTTGCGCTGAGTGCGCCGATCGTCGCCGATTTCTTCGCAGATGACCGGTTGGAGGCTGTCCTCTATGTGATCGGCGCGGTCGCGGTGCTGCAGGGCTTTGAGAACATCGGCACCGTTGCCTTTCGCAAGGATTTGGCGTTCGACCGGGAGTTTGTGCTGTTCATGACGGCCCGTGTGACGACCTCGGTGGTCACCTTTGCCTGGGCTCTGGTGACCGACAGCTACTGGGCACTGGTCGCGGGCATTTGCGCGTCCCGCGTGATCCGCGTGGTCATGAGCTACACGATGCACCCCTATCGGCCCGGCTTCACTCTGGCGGAATGGCGAAAGCTGATCAGCTTTTCCGTGTGGATCTGGATTGCCAGCGTTGCCGGCTTCTTGCGGGATCAGGCCGATGCCTTTGTCATCAGCCGGTGCCTGGGGATCACACAGGTTGGCGTCTTCCGGCTTGGCACAGAAATCTCCAGCCTGACCACCAGCGAGCTGGTCCAGCCGATATGCCGTGCATTGCTGCCTGGCTTTTCAGCAATGCACAATACCGGCCGCAGTGTGTTGGAGAGCGTGGTTGAATCGTTTTCCGCGGTTTGCCTGCTCGTGCTGCCGGCCGCCCTCGGGCTGAGCTTGATTGCCGCTCCCCTCGTGCATTTGGCGCTGGGCCCGAACTGGTCGGACGCCGTGCCGGTCATTCGCATCCTCGGGATGTTCGTCATCTTCCATGTGGCGAGCGAGATCGGCACGGTGGCGTTGCTCACCCTCGGTCGCCCGGATGTCAACGCCTGGATCGTGGTGGCCGCCACGCCGGTTCGGCTGCTCTGTCTGATGGGGGGGGTCGGGTATTTTGGCCTCACCGGGGGGGCATGGGCGCTTGGGGTGAGCGCGGGGCTCGAGGGGCTGGTCTTCCTTCTCCAAATGGAACGGTATCTGCCAGGCGTCCTCATCGGCATGGCCGCTCCGGTTGGGCGCACCACGGTGGCCAGCCTGGCGATGGCCGGGGCGTTGCTGGCTGCCAATGGCGGCCCCATTTTCGCCGGTGCTGACGCGCTGGCCTCGGCTGCCCTGGTGTTCGGCAACGCCCTGTTCGGGGCCGTGGTGTTTGCCATCGTGCTGGTGGCGCTGTGGCTTCTCGCCGGCCGACCGGCTGGGCCGGAGGCAATCCTCATTCGAGCGGTGCGCGCGCGGTTGGCACCGCGCCGGCTGGAGAACACGCTGTCTTAACATCTTCCCCACGGCGAAAGCCGGAAGATGTCCAAGAGCACCCGTAAGCTCCTTAGGATGTTGCGGCCATGTCGATGCGGCCACCCGGCTGAGCCAAGCCGTCGTCGCGTGCGGGTGCTGCGGCCACAGGGCCAACGCCGACACCACCGCGGCGATCGCCATCCGACGGCGCGCGGACGGCGCGTCAAAGCCCTGTGGAGGAACACCGCGCCCAAGCGGCCCAATGACGCGGGACCCAGCCGGAAGGCCGCAGGATGCGGCTTACCGGCCCCCCGCCCGTCAAGGCGGAGAGGGGGCCAGCAAACGTCTGAGCGAAGCCTGGCGACAGCGGTCGCGACAACGGTGAAAGCGACACGGTCGCGCAGCCGGCTGGCGGCCCAGCGCCTGGCATCTTACCCCAGACGGTGGGCCGCCTCTCATCCGGACAGCATGCTGCTCTCTGTTTGTGTGCGGTGACCCGGAAAGACTTGCCCCGTCATCGTTGCTGGCCCAGCTCTCCCGCTTTAACAGAAGCGCCGGACAAACCGCCCTCCGCTTCAAAACAGAGTCAGCATGAGCTACCCCCGAATATGCGGTGGCTGCGTGGGAACAATTTTGCAAGACTTCCTCCCATGCCTCCTCAGCATGATCCTTGTCTGGATGAGGCTTAAACGCCCCGTCCGGTGGGTCGATTATCACCTCAAGCAACAGGAAGTCTGAAGATTTCTTAGTGGGATAATCAGACATTTATTGAAGATATCTTCGTCATCTCTATGGGGTGCTTTCGACGCGTTTTGAAACATTATGCGTACAAACGGATTTTCTAACGATTGCGGGTCCATGCCATGAGGATTGCTTCTGGCCAGGAGAGGGCGCCGGACAGCGGAACAGTGATCATTCACTCTTGCCATGAGGATTGGTCTCATCATGATCAATGTGGGAATTGTCGGCTGCGGCTATTGGGGGCCCAACCTCATCAGAAACTTTTCTGATGTGGACGGGGCACGGGTCGCCGCCGTCTGCGACCTGTCGCAAGACCGGCTCTCCGCCATAAGCCGCCGCATGCCCACTGTGGAAACGACCACAGACTATTGGGAGCTGGTGCGCAACCCTAAGATCGATGCGGTTGTCGTCGCGACGCCGGTGTCCTCCCACTATCCCATTGCCCTGGCCGCCTTGCAAAACGGCAAGCATGTCCTGGTCGAAAAGCCGATGACCGAGACCTCGGAACAGGCTGAACGGCTGATCAACGAGGCCGCCAGGCGCAATGTGACCTTGATGGTCGATCACACGTTTATCTACACCCCAGCCATCCGGAAAATCAAACAACTCATCACCGACGGTGAGATTGGGCATGTTCACTATTATGACTCCCTCCGGATCAATTTGGGCCTGTTCCAGCGTGATGTGAATGTCATCTGGGATTTGGCCGTTCATGACCTCACCATCATCGATCATTTGCTGGGAGAGTCGGTCACCGCCCTGTCCGCAAGCGGCGCCTCGCATGTCAGTGGCAGCCCCGAAAGCATGGCCACCCTGACCTTGTTCTTTGATCAAGGGACGATCGCCCACGTCAATGTGAACTGGCTGGCGCCGGTGAAGGTCCGCCAACTGCACATCGGCGGCAGCAAGAAAATGATCGTCTACGATGATCTGCAGATCAGCGAAAAGGTGAAGGTGTACGACAAGGGCGTCATTGTCGCCGAAGACACCGATCAGCTGCACCAGCTTCTGATCGGCTACCGAAGCGGCGACATGTGGGCCCCGCAACTGCCGGCGCAAGAGGCGCTGCGCATCGAGGCCCAGCATTTCATCGACTGCATTGAAACGCGACGCGCGCCCATCACGGATGGGTTCACCGGACTGAGGATCGTGCGCCTGCTCGAGGCCGCCTCCTGGTCGATGGCGCAGCGCGGCCAGCCCATTGATCTTCAACTCACCAGGATTGCATCATGATCCCCCTGATCGATCTCGCCGCCCAGTACCGCTCGATCAAGAGCGACATCGACCAAGCGGTTTTGAGGGTTCTGGCGAGCACCCAATACACCCTGGGCGATGAGGTGACGGCCTTTGAAGGTGAGTTTGCCGCCTATTGCGGGGCCCAGCACGCCATCGCGGTGAATTCCGGAACCTCGGCCTTGCATCTGGCTTTGCTCGCCGCCGGCGTCGGGCCGGGAACCGAGGTGATCACGGTGTCGATGACGTTCGTGGCAACCGTCGCGGCCATTCTTTATACCGGCGCCACACCGGTTCTCATCGATGTCGATCCACGCACCGGCACCTTGGACCCGGGGCTGATCGAAGCCGCCATCACGCCGCGCACCCGCGCGATCCTGCCCGTCCATTTGCATGGCCAGACCGCCGAGATGGACGCCATTTGCGAGATCGCCCGCGCGCACGGCCTTTTGGTCATCGAGGACGCGGCCCAGGCCCAAGGGGCGGCGTATCACGGCGCCCGCGCCGGCAGCCTTGGGGACATCGCCTGCTTCAGCTTCTACCCGAGCAAGAATCTTGGCGCGTGCGGTGAGGCCGGCGCCATCGTGACAAGCGACAGCGCGCTCGCCGACACGGTCAGGATGCTGCGCGATTGGGGGCAGGCTGGACGCTACAACCATGTTCTGCAGGGCTACAATTACCGGATGGAAGGCATCCAGGGGGCGGTGCTGCGCGTCAAACTCCCGCATCTGGATCGCTGGAACGACGCCCGCCGCCAGCATGCCGCCGCGTATGACGCCAGGCTCGGGGCCGCCGGGCTGGACATTCCGCAAGAAGCGCCTGGCCGGCATCATGTGTATTACGTCTATGCCGTCCGCGTCGCCGAGCGTGATGCGGTCCGTGAGCACCTCCTCAAGGCCGGGATCAGCACCGGGGTTCATTACCCGGTTCCGGTGCATCGCCAGCCGGCCTATGCCGATGCCGTCAGGGTGGTGGGAGCGCTGCCGGTCACCGAGCGGTTTGCCGCGCAGACCCTGTCCTTGCCGTTGTATCCGGAACTGAGCGGCGATCAGCGCGAGCGGGTGTGTGAGGCACTTCTGGAGGTCTGCGTCGGCCAGCCGGCCTGACCCGGATCGTCCGGCCGTCGCTGTCCGCCGGCGCCTGCCTCCCAAGGCTGCGGCTTTGGGGCCAAGCGCCATCAGGCGGATGGCCGGCGTCAACAAAGGAAAAGGGCACATGGCAAATCTCGAGGGCAAATCCATCCTCGTCACCGGGGGCGCCGGCTTCGTCGGGTCGCACATCGTCGACCTGCTGGTTGAAGAGCGCTGCCGCAAGATCACAGTCATCGACAATATGGTGCGCGGCCGCCCGCAAAATTTGGCCCGCGCCATGGCGCAGGGGCCGGTCACCCTCATCGAGGGCGATATTCGGGACCGGGCGACGATGGAGCGGCTGGTTGTCGACGCCGACATTGTGTTTCATCAAGCGGCTTTGCGGATCACCCATTGTGCGGCCGAACCGCGCCTTGCCTTTGAGGTCATGGCCGAGGCGCCCTTCGACCTCCTCAGCTTGTGCGTTGATCATGGCGTTGAAAAGGTCGTGGCGGCATCCTCGGCGTCGATCTATGGCATGGCAGAGCGCTTCCCGACCGAGGAAAGCCACCATCCCTATGACAATCGCACCCTCTATGGGGCAGCGAAGCTGTTCAATGAGGGTCTGTTGCGATCCTTCAACGACATGTATGGCCTCCCCTATGTGGCCTTGCGCTACTTCAATGTTTACGGTCCGCGCATGGACATCCATGGCAAGTACACAGAAGTGCTGATCCGCTGGATGGAGCGCATTGCCGCCGGACAATCCCCCATCATTTTCGGTGATGGCAGCCAGACCATGGATCTCATCCATGTCGTCGACGTCGCTCGGGCCAACATTCTGGCCGCCAAAAGCGCCGCGTGTGACGATGTGGTCAATGTGGGCAGCGGCACAGAGGTCAGCCTTGCCCAGCTTGCCCACAGCCTCGCCGTTGTGATGGGCAAGCCGGAGCTTGGGGTGGAGTTTGCCGCTGAGCGCAAGATCAATCCGGTGGCGCGGCGGCAGGCGGGAACGCACAAGGCCAAACAGCTGCTTGGATTTGAGGCCGGGATCGAGCTCACCGACGGTCTGCGGGCGCTGGTGGAGTGGTGGGGCCGCGAGCGGCTGACGATGCTGGCTGAGGTCGCACCATGATCCCGATCGCAAAGCCAGTCCTGGGCGACGCCGAGGCCGATGCGGCCTGCGAGGTGGTGCTGTCCGGCTGGCTCACCCAAGGCCCACAGGTGGCCGCCTTCGAGCAGGCCTTTGCCGCGGCGACGGGAGCCGCGCATGCCTGTGCCGTGTCCAACTGCACGACGGCGCTTCATCTCGCCCTTCTGGCTGTCGGTGTCGGTGCGGGCGATGAGGTCATCGTGCCGAGCCACTCGTTCGTGGCAACGGCCAATGCCGTGCGCTATTGCGGCGCGGAGCCGGTCTTTGTCGACATCGAGCCGGACAGCTTCAACCTCGATCCCGATCTGGTTGCCGACAGCATCGGCCCGCGCACCCGCGCCATTTTGTGCGTGCATCAGATGGGCATGCCCTGCGATCTGCCGCGTCTGGGGGCGCTGGCGCGTGAGCGCGGCATCGCTCTCATTGAGGACGCCGCCTGTGCGGCCGGATCGGAAATCCAGATCGGCGGCGACTGGCAACGGATTGGGCGGCCGCACGGCGACATCGCCTGCTTTTCCTTCCATCCCCGCAAGGTGATCACGACCGGCGACGGTGGGATGATCGTCACCAACAATCCTGATTGGGACCAGCGCTTCCGCCTCTGGCGCCAACATGGCATGAGCATTTCCGATGTGGCGCGGCATGGCGCGCCGGAGGTCGTCTTCGAAAGCTACCCGGTGCTCGGCTACAATTACCGGATGACGGATGTGCAGGCGGCCATCGGCCGTAAGCAGCTCGAGCGCCTGGCCGAGATTGTGCGGCAACGCCGGGCGCTTGCGGCCGCCTACCACCGGATGTTGGCCGAGGTGCCTGGGCTGGTCGTGCCAACCGAGCCCGCCTGGGCCCGCTCCAACTGGCAAAGCTACTGTGTCCGCCTGCCCGATGGCCTTGACCAACGGGAGGTCATGCAGACGCTGCTCGACCAAGGCATCGCCACACGGCGCGGCATCGTCTGCGCGCACCGTGAAGCCCCTTACGCGCAGACGCCGCAGCGCTTGGGCTTGACGGAGTCGGAGCGTGCGCAGGACCGCTGCATCCTGCTGCCGCTCTACGCGCAACTGGAGGCCAGTGACCAGCAGCGCGTGGTGGAGGCGTTGGCGGCGGTCTGCAAGAGAGAGGTGCTGCCATGGATATGAGCCTGTCTGGCAGCGCTGGAGAGCCCGGCGCCGGGCCGCCCATGCTGTCGGTCGTCATGCCGGCCTACAACGAACGGCAAAATCTCCCCATTGCCTATCAGCGGCTGTCTGACGCCTTCGCACCGACCGGCTTGCGGTGGGAGCTGATCGTTGTCGATGATCACTCCAGCGACGACACCTTCCAAGTGGCCGCGGACATTGCCGAGCGGTGTGGCAATGTTCATGCCCTCCGCCTCTCGCGCAATTTCGGATCGCACACCGCAATCGCCTGCGGGCTGGATCAGGCCCGCGGGCGCTGCGTCATCATCATGGCCGCCGATCTGCAAGATCCTCCCGAGACCATCCCAGAGCTGATCGATCGCTGGCGTGCCGGTGCGCAGGTTGTGTGGGCGGTCCGCAGCCAGCGCAAGGGCGAGAGCCGGTCGACGCTGGCGTTCTCGCGCCTGTATTATTGGCTCATGCGTCGGGTCGTTGGGTTGGCCGACATGCCGCCCAATGGCGCTGACTTTGTCCTGCTCGACCGCGTTGTCGCCGATGCTCTGCGCCACTTCAACGAACGGAACACCAGTTTGCTGGCGCTGATCAGCTGGATGGGCTTCCGGCAGAGCCAAATCCGCTATGACAAGGACGCCCGCTTGTATGGGCGGTCTGGCTGGAGCTTGGGGAAAAAGCTCAAGCTCGTCGTCGATTCCGTGGCGGCCTTCAGCTTCCTGCCCATCCGCCTGATGCTGTCGGTCGGGGTTGTCACGGCCCTGCTCGGCCTGATCTATGCCGTGGTCATCATCATGAACGCCCTGTTCGGCCATCCCGCCGAGGGCTGGTCCTCGCTGATGGTCATCGTTTTGGTGATCGGCGGCGTCCAGATGCTGATGCTGGGGCTGCTCGGCGAATATGTGTGGCGTGCCCTGGATGAGGTCCGCCAGCGCCCGCGCTACCTCATCGAGACGGAACGCAAAGGCGAGGGCGAGGCGGCGCGGCCCGTGATGCCCACACAGGCGGTCCTTTACACGCGATGACGCCGGCCGCGTCCCGCTGCCGCCATTGCCGCCCCTGCGCCGCGCCCCCTGTGCCGCAATGGCGCCGCACCTGCCCGGCGGGCAGGCATCCGGGTGCGATGTCCTGCCCTGACACATGAGGTTGTTATGCCAATCAATGATGATGTTCTTCTTGGCGACAACGTGAAAATCTTCCATCCGGCCCTGGTGAACCTCTACGGCTGCACGGTTGGCGCCGAGACAAAAGTGGGCGCGTTCGTCGAGGTTCAGAAAAACGCCTCGATTGGACAGCGCTGCAAGATTTCATCGCACAGCTTCATCTGCGAAGGCGTTGTGATTGATGACGAGGTGTTCATCGGCCATGGGGTCATGTTCACCAATGATCGCTACCCCCAGGCCACCAACGCTGACGGCAGCCCGCAAAGCGAGCAGGATTGGACGCTGGAGCGCACGCACATCAAGGCGCGGGCGTCGATTGGATCAAACGCGACCATCATCGCCGGCGTGACCATCGGGAGGTCGGCGCTGGTCGGGGCGGGCGCTGTGGTGACCCGCGACGTGCCTGATTTTGCCATCGTCGCCGGTGTTCCAGCCCGGGTTGTCGGCGATGTCCGCCACACCAAACCGTGAGCAAGCCTGATGTCCGTGACCGGATTGTACCTGATCGGCCTGACAGCGGTCTTCACCTTGTGCGCCAATCTCCTGATGCGCCTTGGCATTGAGCGCGGCGGCGGCTTTCATCCAACATCGATGCAAGCCGTCCTCCTCGATTTTGCCACGCTGCTGATCCAGCCGCTCTTCGCCATCGGCTTCGTGACCTACTTTGCCGCCGCTTTGGTCTGGTTCCGGGTGGTCGCCTCCGAACCGCTCAGCGTGGCCTACCCCATCCTGGTCAGTGCAACCTTCATCTTGGTGTCCGTCGCCGCCTCGCTGCTGCTCGGTGAACCGTTCACCCTGCGCAAAGGCGTGGGGCTGGTCTTCATCCTTGGCGGCATCATCGTCGTGTCCACCGCGCCAGCAAGCCAGTGAGCGTCAGGCGCCGATTGGGCGTGGCGATCACTGTCCGTCATCGCAGGTCAGGACGGCGGGTTAGGACGCCTGCTCCACTGGGCAGACCAACAGGCGCTTGCGCACAACAGGCGTAAGCGCCAAACCGGCACAAGGACTGAGGGCATGTCTGTCGTAAGGATTTATTCTTCTCCTCGATTTTGGTGGACAGCTGCCACGCAGAAAGTGGCTTCGAAATTTGCACTGGCTGCAGTTTTGTGTTTCTTGATAACAATGACCATAGGGTATTTTCTCCCAATATACACAGACGAAATCACCTACAAAATAATACAGGCACGTTACTTCATAGACGGGTTTGTCAACATCACGTTGCTCCCGCAGTGTGGGCCGTCTTTCACCGCGACTGTGCCGTTCTTCATGATTCCAGCGAGAATGATGGACGCATGGCTTTATGAGGATCTCAGCAATCCAATGAAGCTGCGTGTGATCGGCATTGGCAATGTGCTGATATGGTGCGTGGCCCTTCTGGCCCTTTTGCCAAGATGCATGGCCACGCAGCTTGATCGGAAGTTTCTCATTGCTTTGATTGTTTGCTTTCTTGGGATTGGGGCACTGCCATATGTTGTGATGTACAACCGGCCGGAAAGTGTGTTGCTTTGGTGTTTTTCTCTTGCGATCATCGCTCCTCTATATTTTCAGAACGCAAGGAGCCGTGGCGCGCAGTATGCCTTCTCAGCATTCTTCGTTTTTATATCGGCTGAAGTGGTGGCGGTTCATCCCAAAAGTCTTCTCTTTATGCCTCTTCTGATGACCAGCGCCTTCTTCTTGATCAAGCCGTACAAACTGAAAGCCATCATCTGCGGGTGCATGCTGTATTTTGCCGGAGCGGGTTATTCTTATTGGATAAGCCGCACAATTTGTCCCAACGATGCTGAATATGAGCAAATCAGCCGGATGCAGTTAATCCCGCTGTCCAATTTGCTCACGGACCCCATCCACACAGTTCTTGCTTACCTCAGCAATGCGGTGGGATCCGCTCAATACTTCTGGCACCTGCGCCTGGGAAACGTGTATGGGCATGTCGGCTGGTTGCCTCCCAATGATGCGCCGGATTGGTTGCTCTCCATTGTCAACGTCGCAATCTTCACCCTGTTTAAGGCATTGGTCTTGGCGCTGGTCGTGGCCGTGATCAGTTCCCTGATTGCCGCATTGCGCCGCAAGGGGGAGGACCAGCTGAGCGTTCGACGTTTTGCCGTTACAACAGCTTGTCTGGTCTCTCTGGCAGCGCTGGGGACCACGCAAGGGGTAAAAAACTTTTATGAAGCAGGGCTGGTTATTCCGCTAATTGGATTGCTCTTAATTCTCAATGCGAGATTTGCGGGCAGCGTGCAGCAGATCATGTGGAAGGGTTTCGCCGGCGCAGTCGTGCTCGTGTCGATGGTGAGCCAATTCACACTCTGGGTGAGCTTTGTTCCGGTCGCAAGATCGGCGCCGGCCGGATACCAAGGTGAGGATCAATGGGCCGTGTCGTTCAGCGGCTATGAGACCCTCAAGCCGGTTATTGTCCGCGCAGCATCCGCTTGCAACATCGCTCCGAAAGACACCCTAAAGCATTTGGTCATCGATGACTTGACATATCCGGTATTCCAGCAGTCGTTCCAGCCATTTCATATCACTTACCTATCAAAAGTTGGCGGGCCCGATTGGAAGGCGCATGCGTCTGGGAAAATTTTTGAACTCCTCAAAACCTATCGATCGGACGGGGTTATTGTTGGATGCCAATCTCTTCCCGCTGACATGCGGCGGCGCGCCACGCAGAGTGGTGAATTCTGCTGCATATCTGGCAATGGAATCGAACGCTGACCCTCTGCGCGTGAAGAGGTCACGTCCATCAAGGTGGTGGAAATTGGAAGGTGGTCAGGAGCGTCGTCGGTCGGGCCGCCTTTGCTGAGGGACGTGGTGTGATGGCGAGCTCGGCGGCGGCGACACCGGTCATGGTCTCGACAGTCGGGGACCGGTGCTGGAGCTGCCAGTGTCGCGCAGCCGGCTGGCGGCCCAGCACCTGGCATCTTACCCCAGGCGGTGGACCGCCTCTCATCCGGACAGCATGCTGCTCTCTGTTTGTGTGCGGTGACCCGGAAAGACTTGCCCCGTCATCGTTGCTGGCCCAGCTCTCCCGCTTTAACAGAAGCGCCGGACAAACCGCCCTCCGCTTCAAAACAGAGTCAGCATGAGCTACCCCCGAATAAGCGGTGGCTGCGTGGGAACAATTTTGCAAGACTTCCTCCCATGCCTCCTCAGCATGATCCTTGTCTGGATGAGGCTTAAACGCCCCGTCCGGTGGGTCGATTATCACCTCAAGCAACAGGAAGTCTGAAGATTTCTTAGTGGGATAACTGGGCTTTTATTGAAGATGTCTTCGTCATCTCCATGGGGTGTTTTCGACGCGTTTTTAAACATTGTGCATACAAACGGATTTTCTGACGATTGCGGGTCCATGCCATGAGGATTGCTTCTGGCCAGGAGAGGGCGCCGGACAGCGGAACAGTGATCATTCACTCTTGCCATGAGGATTGGTCTCATCATGATCAATGTGGGAATTGTCGGCTGCGGCTATTGGGGGCCCAACCTCATCAGAAACTTTTCTGATGTGGACGGGGCACGGGTCGCCGCCGTCTGCGACCTGTCGCAAGACCGGCTCTCCACCATAAGCCGCCGCATGCCCACTGTGGAAACGACCACAGACTATTGGGAGCTGGTGCGCAACCCTAAGATCGATGCGGTTGTCGTCGCGACGCCGGTGTCCTCCCACTATCCCATTGCCCTGGCCGCTTTGCAAAACGGCAAGCATGTCCTGGTCGAAAAGCCGATGACCGAGACCTCGGAACAGGCTGAACGGCTGATCAACGAGGCCGCCAGGCGCAATGTGACCTTGATGGTCGATCACACGTTCATCTACACCCCAGCCATCCGGAAAATCAAACAACTCATCACCGACGGTGAGATTGGGCATGTTCACTATTATGACTCCCTCCGGATCAATTTGGGCCTGTTCCAGCGTGATGTGAATGTCATCTGGGATTTGGCCGTTCATGACCTCACCATCATCGATCATTTGCTGGGAGAGTCGGTCACCGCCCTGTCCGCAAGCGGCGCCTCGCATGTCAGTGGCAGCCCCGAAAGCATGGCCACCCTGACCTTGTTCTTTGATCAAGGGACGATCGCCCACGTCAATGTGAACTGGCTGGCGCCGGTGAAGGTCCGCCAACTGCACATCGGCGGCAGCAAGAAAATGATCGTCTACGATGATCTGCAGATCAGCGAAAAGGTGAAGGTGTACGACAAGGGCGTCATTGTCGCCGAAGACACCGATCAGCTGCACCAGCTTCTGATCGGCTACCGAAGCGGCGACATGTGGGCCCCGCAACTGCCGGCGCAAGAGGCGCTGCGCATCGAGGCCCAGCATTTCATCGACTGCATTGAAACGCGACGCGCGCCCATCACGGATGGGTTCACCGGACTGAGGATCGTGCGCCTGCTCGAGGCCGCCTCCTGGTCGATGGCGCAGCGCGGCCAGCCCATTGATCTTCAACTCACCAGGATTGCATCATGATCCCCCTGATCGATCTCGCCGCCCAGTACCGCTCGATCAAGAGCGACATCGACCAAGCGGTTTTGAGGGTTCTGGCGAGCACCCAATACACCCTGGGCGATGAGGTGACGGCCTTTGAAGGTGAGTTTGCCGCCTATTGCGGGGCCCAGCACGCCATCGCGGTGAATTCCGGAACCTCGGCCTTGCATCTGGCTTTGCTCGCCGCCGGCGTCGGGCCGGGAACCGAGGTGATCACGGTGTCGATGACGTTCGTGGCAACCGTCGCGGCCATTCTTTATACCGGCGCCACACCGGTTCTCATCGATGTCGATCCACGCACCGGCACCTTGGACCCGGGGCTGATCGAAGCCGCCATCACGCCGCGCACCCGCGCGATCCTGCCCGTCCATTTGCATGGCCAGACCGCCGAGATGGACGCCATTTGCGAGATCGCCCGCGCGCACGGCCTTTTGGTCATCGAGGACGCGGCCCAGGCCCAAGGGGCGGCGTATCACGGCGCCCGCGCCGGCAGCCTTGGGGACATCGCCTGCTTCAGCTTCTACCCGAGCAAGAATCTTGGCGCGTGCGGTGAGGCCGGCGCCATCGTGACAAGCGACAGCGCGCTCGCCGACACGGTCAGGATGCTGCGCGATTGGGGGCAGGCTGGACGCTACAACCATGTTCTGCAGGGCTACAATTACCGGATGGAAGGCATCCAGGGGGCGGTGCTGCGCGTCAAACTCCCGCATCTGGATCGCTGGAACGACGCCCGCCGCCAGCATGCCGCCGCGTATGACGCCAGGCTCGGGGCCGCCGGGCTGGACATTCCGCAAGAAGCGCCTGGCCGGCATCATGTGTATTACGTCTATGCCGTCCGCGTCGCCGAGCGCGATGCGGTCCGCGAGCACCTCCTCAAGGCCGGGATCAGCACCGGGGTTCATTACCCGGTTCCGGTGCATCGCCAGCCGGCCTATGCCGATGCCGTCAGGGTGGTGGGAGCGCTGCCGGTCACCGAGCGGTTTGCGGCGCAGACCCTGTCCTTGCCGTTGTATCCGGAACTGAGCGGCGATCAGAGCGAGCGGGTGTGTGAGGCACTTCTGGAGGTCTGCGTCGGCCAGCCGGCCTGACCCGGATCGTCCGGCCGTCGCTGTCCGCCGGCGCCTGCCTCCCAAGGCTGCGGCTTTGGGGCCAAGCGCCATCAGGCGGATGGCCGGCGTCAACAAAGGAAAAGGGCACATGGCAAATCTCGAGGGCAAATCTCGAGGGCAAATCCATCCTCGTCACCGGGGGCGCCAGCTTCGTCGGGGTGATGACGAGGTGGTCATCGGCCATGGGGTCATGTTCACCAATGATCGCTACCCCCAGGCCACCAACGCTGACGGCAGCCCGCAGAGCGAGCAGGATTGGACGCTGGAGCAGAGGCACATCAAGGCGCGGGCATCGATTGGATCAAACGCGACCATCATCGCCGGCTCCGACCATCGGGAGGTCGGCGCTGGTCGGGGCGGGCGCTGTGGCGACCCGCGACGTGCCTGATTTTGCCATCGTCGCCGGTGTTCCAGCCCGGGTTGTCGGCGATGTCCGCCACACCAAACCGTGAGCAAGCCTGATGTCCGTGACCGGATTGTACCTGATCGGCCTGACAGCGGTCTTCACCTTGTGCGCCAATCTCCTGATGCGCCTTGGCATTGAGCGCGGCGGCGGCTTTCATCCAACATCGATGCAAGCCGTGCTCCTCGATTTTGCCACGCTGCTGATCCAGCCGCTCTTCGCCATCGGCTTCGTGACCTACTTTGCCGCCGCCTTGGCCTGGTTCCGGGTGGTCGCCTCCGAACCGCTCAGCGTGGCCTACCCCATCCTGGTCAGTGCAACCTTCATCTTGGTGTCCGTCGCCGCCTCGCTGCTGCTCGGTGAACCGTTCACCCTGCGCAAAGGCGTGGGGCTGGTCTTCATCCTTGGCGGCATCATCGCCGTCTCCACCGCACCAGCAAGCCAATGACGCCGAAATCGGCCCGCATCACCGCCGGCGTCGCCACAGGCCGCCGCAAGCGCCATCACCAACGCCACGGGCAATCCCCTCATGTCTGACACTGTGCCGACTTGCGATCATGCGTCACAGTCAGCGCTGTCCAAAGGGATTTGGCGCAGGATCGCTTTGTCGGCTGTGTTGGCGGCGTTCGCCACAACCATGGCGGTTGGATACTTTGTTCCGGTGTACACGGATGAAGTGACATGGAAACTGCTCCAATCACGCTATCTGATTGATGGGTTGGTGAACATCACCCTGCTGCCGCAGTGCGGAGGATCATTCCTCACCGACGTACCCTATTTCATGATCCCGGACAGGCTGCTTGACGCCGCCCTGTTCCAGGACCTCAGCGCGCCAATGAAGCTGCGCATCTTCGGTACCGGCAGCTTTCTCGCCTGGTGCGCGGTCATGCTTGCGGTGTTGCCACGCTGCATGGCCCTGCACATGCCTCGCCTTCTTCTGGCCGCTTTGGTCTTTGGCTATCTCGGTCTCGGGGTGCTGCCGTACATTGTCAGTCTCAGCCGTCCAGAGATGACGCTGCTGTGGTGTTTTTCGCTCCTGATTCTCATCCCCTTGTGCGTTGGTCGTCAGCAGAGCCTGCTCCGCCAGGGGGCACTGACCGCCGGGCTTGTGGTGATTGCAGCGGTGGCCATCACGCAGCATCCCAAGAGCTTTCTCTTCTTTCCTTTGATCGTGACGAGTTTGTTTCTCACCATCCGGTCATCGGCGCTGCGACTGGTCGGCGGTTCAGCGCTCTTGTATTTTGTGACATCCGGTTATTCCTATTGGATGGCACGCAACACCTGTCCAAGTGATGCGGCTTTTGAGCAGGCCAGCCGGCTTCAATTGGTGCCACTGTCGGATCTGTTTACAAACCCGCTGCACACCCTTGCGGTGTATGCCCACAACGCAATCAAAACGTCAGCTTATTTTTGGAATATCCGTCATCAGAATATATACGGGGGAGAGCGGTGGCTGCCGGCCAATGATGTGCCTGGCGGGGTGCTCCTGGCTGTGAACATCGCCATCTTTGTGATCTTGGCCATGCTCTTGATCTTCCTGCTGGTAACAGTGGTCGTTGCTTGTGTGACACTGATGCGGGGCATGCAAGGCCAGCGGGGCGACCTGCGGCGCCCCCTCATCACCATGGCTTGTCTGCTGTCCATCGCTGCATTGGGCACTGTCCAAGGCTTCAAACATTTCTACGAGTCCGGGATGATCATTCCGCTGATTGGGCTGATCATGATCGTAAATGTTGATAAGGCAGGCCCGGTGTCCCCAAGGTCATGGAGATTTTTTGCTGTCTCATTGCTGACGGTGTCTTTTGTCAGCCAATGCGTTCTTTGGTGGAGTTTGGCTCCAACAGCGGCCAAAGCCGCCTCTCCAGGCTATCTGGCCGCGCAGGAGAAGTCTGTGTCGTTCCTCGGGTATGATACGGTGCGGCCGGACATTGTGACGGCGGCATCGGCCTGCGGCATCAGACCGGAAACGCCGACAAAACACCTTGTCATCGACGACTTCACCTATCCCGTATTCCAGAATTCGGTGCAGCCGTTTCATATCTTCTTTATCTCGCAGGTCGGAGGAGCGTCGATTTGGAAATCTCAATCCGCCGATAAAGTCATCAGGCTTCTCAAGGACTACCAGTCCGATGGGGTGATCGCCGGCTGTCACACTCTGCCCGCTGCTATGCGGCATCGTGCGGTGCAAACCGGCCCCTTCTGCTGCATGTCGGCGTTCCGCTGACGCTCCTGAATGCTGTGAGGGCAATGTTATGACTGCTTTGCTTTCCGTGTACATACTTACACTCAACAGCGAACGCCGCTTGGCGCAAGTTCTGGACTCTGTTCAGACCTTGGCCGATGAAATTGTCGTCGTGGATTCTGGCAGCAGCGACCGGACACACGAAATTTCCCACGCCTTTGGTGCGCGAGTTTTGGTTCGCAGCTTCGACAACTTCTGCAACCAACGCGTTTTCGCTGAGGAAAGCTGTGCTCATCCTTGGGTGCTGGCGCTGGATTCCGATGAGGTTTTGTCGCCAGCGTTGCAGGAGACCCTACGACGGCACAAAGCGGCAGGATTCCAGATCGGCAATCGCCTGCCCGACGGCTACAGCATTCGCCGGGACTGGTTCTTTCTTGGAAAGCAGGTGCGCACCTTCTATCCGGTCAAAGCCCCGGATTACACCATCAAGCTGTTCCAACGCAGCAAAATGGGGCATCGCGGAAGCCGTATCATTCATGAATCCATTCAATGTGAGGGCGTTATGATTTTCAACATCCATGATCCTATATTTCACTACAGTTGTGACAGCATTGATGAGCTTTATGGAAAAATGGATCTTTACACCCGCTTGGCCGCCGCTGACATGAACGCCAACGGCGTTCGATCGTCGTGGCTGAAGGTCAACCTGTATCCATGGCTGTTGTGGGCCAGATGGTTCCTTGTAAACGGCGCCTGGAAGGACGGTGAAGCTGGGCGGATCTTGTGCAAATATGCCCGCGATACGGTCTATCTGAAATATCTCAAGCTGAAACATGACTTCTCAACGCCGGCCGACAGCATGATCGATCAGCGTTGCTGCTCTCTTGGCACCGAGGCCGGCAGGCTGGAGGCTGTGAATGCGCTGTGGGAGCGACTGGACGAGCCAAAAGGCACCTCGTCCCCACCTGGTCTTGACGGGAAACGCGGCGGTGGAGCCCTCCCTCCCTCTCCGCAGTGGGACGTTGATCGCGACAAGGCTGCCCTGGAGGGGAAACGTCATATGGGAGGGACTGGGCGATGACCACGCAAGGATATCTGACCGTTGCGACCGGTCACCCGAAATATCTGGAGATGGCTGTAAACTTGGCGATCTCTTTGCGTCGCTTCGATCCCAAAAGATCGATCTGCCTTGTGCATGATCGTGGCACCACACCAACGGCACAAGCGCGCGCACTCTTTGATGATTGCGTGGAGTTGGCTGAGGATGATCGCTACACCGGCTGCGCTCACAAGCTGCGTGTCTATTCCTTGAGTCCGTATGACCAGACCATGTTCCTGGACGCTGACTGCCTGTTGCTCAGCCAGGATATTGACGTCTATTGGACTGCGCTGCAGGGGTACGATTTTACCGTTGCTGGTGGATGCCGACGTGATGGCTTCTGGAACGACCTCGACATCGCGGCTTCCTGTGCACGGTTTGGCATCGACTACATCGTTCAAATGAACAGCGGTACATTCTTTTTCAAAAAAAGCCCGACAGCGGCGGAGTTTTTCGATCGTGTCAATGAGCTGTACCTTCATGATCGCGACAGCTTGTCCTACATTCACAAAGGGGCCGCCGGACAATATGCCGACGAGCCCATTTTGGGCGTTGCTATGGGGTTGATGGGGCTGCAGCCGCTATACCGCGTTGGTGATCGGTCGTGGATGGTGACGACCTGGCGGGCATGCGGCTTCCGCTACGATGCCGAGGCGGCCAGCTTTTCGCTGCGCAAGTTCAACCGGTTTCTGTTTGGTCGCGTTCCGACGGGCTGGGTCTGGCATTCGCCGATGGTCGTCCACTTTATTGGGCTGCGACCACACGGCCTCTACCGCCGCTTGGTGCAAACACTGCAGCGCGACCTCAGTCCAGCCGGGCCTCAGAGCATGTTTGTAGACGTCATGCGCCGACGGCCTGAGGCGTGAGCCGCTTCGAGCGTCTGGGGCGAACCGGGATGAAGGCAATCTCGACGAAAGCGACGAGGTGCTCCTTTGTCCGCTCAATGATGGTGTTCAATCGCCGGTAGCGTGACAGCCAACCAAACGAGCACTCCACGACCCGTGTGATTTCGGTGGGGATGAACACGCCGTCGCGACCGCGGGCAGTCGGCCGGACCGTGACGCCGAGTGCCGCGGCGGCTGTGGCCAGGCGCTCACCGCGATAGCCGAGATCGCCGATGGTATGCCGGTGCTTCTCGTCCGGCCCAACCCGATGGTTGGGCCCGGAGGGCGACGCTGCCTCCAGCGCAGGAGCGCAGACCGGCCTGTTGTGGGCACGGTGAGGGGGCTGCAGCCTGAATAAGGCCCATGCGGACCGAAGCCGCGCGGTGCGGCATGGCTCCAGGGCAGCCTGGTGGCGAGGCTGCCCTGGAGGTGGCGGGGCTCAGCCGGTGACGAACCATCCGGTCTGAACATCCTCGCGGCGGATGCCGCGCAAGACCACCTCATCGTCGCTGGAAAAGACGATCACCGCATTGCCGGCGGCGTCGCTGCGCAAGCTGTAGGCCTGGCCGGCAGCGAGCTGGATGCGGTCACCCTCGCCGGCGCTGAAGTCAGCGATCTCGTCCCGGCCGCTGCCGGCGGAGAAGCGGAACAGGTCAGCCCCGGCCCCGCCGCTCAGCGTGTCGTTGCCCAAATCACCGATCAGCACATCGTCACCGAGATCGCCGAACAGCCGGTCGTCGTCCCGCCCGCCATAGAGCGTATCGGCCTCCTGGCCACCATGCAGTGTGTCGGCCCCGGCATTGCCGAACAACACGTCCGCCCCGGCGTTGCCGAACAGCTGATCGCCGCTGGCGTCGGCCATGCTGCCGTCGGACAGCCCACCGGTGAGCACATCGTTGCCCTGGTCGCCGTTCAGCGTGTCCGCCCCCAGATCGCCCGACAGCCGGTCGTCGTCGCGTCCGCCATGGAGCAGGTCCTCGCCCTGGCCGCCGAACAGCGTGTCGGCGCCGGTGTTGCCGAACAGCACATCAGTGCCGGTGTTGCCATAGAGCTGGTCGTTCTCCTCGCCGCCTTGCACGGTGTCGTTGCCGTCGTCGCCATAGAGCACGTCGTTGCCGGTCTTGGACCCGACGAAGTCATCGCCGCCGCCGCCATGCAAGGTGTCGTCATCGGCACCGAGGATGATGGTCTGGTTGGCGCTGTCGCCCCACACCATCTGCGAGCCGTCACCGCCGGTGACGGTGACCGCACCGATCACCGCGGCGAAATTGACGTTCTGCAGCTGGATGGCACTGCCCGTGGGCAGGCCGCGGGTGTCGATCACCAGGGCGGTCTGCGGCCCGCCGGCGGCAGCCGGGGTGCCGGTGATGACCAGCGGTGAGGTGGGGGCACTGGTGCTGCCGGGGGCGACGCTTGGCACGAGGGTCTGCACCAACAACGGCGTGCTGGCCGACAGCCCGCCGAGGAAGCCGGAGCCGCCGCCGGTGAGCTGGTTCTGGTCGCTCGAGCCGGCGGTGGTGTGGGCCTTGATCTCGCGGATCAGATCGGTCAGCGAGCTGCCGGCCGCCTTGGGTGTGGCGGTGCCGGAGGCCTGCAGACCATAGCCGGTCGGCAGCTGGGCGCTCAACAGGCTGGCGCCGCCGCTGCTCACCAGCGGGATGTCGGCCACAGCGTTGTTGCCAACCTGCTCGGCGCGCGTGTTGGTGACCACCGGGATGGTGACGGTGGTCGAACTGGTGCCGTCGCTGTTCGTCACCGTGCCTGTGCCGACCGTCACACCATCCACCGTCTCCGTCTTGGTCGGCGGGGGAGCCGGTGGCGGGGTTTCGTCGACGTCGGTGACCCGCACCGAGAGCTGCTGGGTGGTGGTATCGCCAACCTCGTCGGTCGCCCGCACCTCGACCAGATAGACGTTGTCGGCGTTGCTGTCGGCCGCCCGCTCGAAGTCGGGAGCACTCACGAAGCGCAGCACGCCATTGGGATCGATGGCGAAGCGGGCCTGATCGGCGCCGCCGCTGATGTCATAGCTGAGCGGGCCGTCGGCGGTGGCGACCACCGTGGTCACGGCGGTGCCGTTCTCTGCCACGTCGATGGTGGCGGTGGCGCCGTTGCTGGTGATCACGGGCGAGAAGCGCACAGCGCTGCCATCATCGACGATGATGCCGTTGACGCTGTGGTCGGCGTCGAAGGCACCGCCGTCGGTGAGCGTGACGGTGAGCTTGGTCTTGTCGCCCACGCTGCTCACCGTGGTGGGCAGGGTCTGCCAGCTGCTGGTGGTGTAGTTGTACATCAGGTAGCTCTTCAGCTTCAGGTCCGCGTCCACCAGCATGCTGAGCTGGGTGGAGCCGCCGGGCGTGACGCCGCCGATGGTGAACGCGAACTGGCCCAGCGGCATCTTGGTGCCGCGCGGCAGATCGCCCTGGGCCGGCGAGGCGGCGTTGCTGACGCCGGTCAGGGTGTAGCTGGAGCCGGCCTCCAGCGTGGCAAAGCGCGGGCTGCCGCCCGAGGTGGCGACGGTGGGCATCGAGGCGACATGGAGCTGCTCGCGATCGGGGATGCCGTCGCCATTGCCATCGCCATCGCCCGTCGGACCGCCAAACGGATTGCGGACCAGGTCCTCCTCGGAGTTGGGCCGGCCGTCATTGTCGATGTCCTCGTCCTCGGCATCGATCGTGCCGTCGCGGTCGAGATCGGAGGCGACGGTGACGGCGAGAGCCTGGTCGGTCGAGTTGCCGGCCAGGTCGGTGGCGCGCACCGTGACGTCATAGACGTTGTTGGCGCCGACATCCTGCGGGCTGCTGAAGGCGGGTGCGCTGGTGAACGTCAGCGCAGCGCCGTCGATGGTGAACCTCGCCTGATCGGCGCCGCCGACGATGGTGTAGGTGACGGCAAGCGGGTCGGTGGCACCGAGGTTGGCGAGGGCGATGGTCCGCAGCTCGGCAGTGGTGACGGCGCGGGTGGTGCCATCGGCGAAACCCGGGCCGCTGGCGTCCACCGTGGTGGCGCTGAGCTGGCCGGCGCTGCTGGTGTTGCCGGCCAGGTCGGTCTGGCGCACCTGCACCTGACCTGTGGTGTAGGTTCCGGTGGTCAGCGTGAAGTTGCTGCCCGAACCGGCGGTCCAGCTGGAGCCATTGTCGGTGCTGAACTCCCAGCTGGCGCCCGCCTCCAGGCCACTGACGGTAACGGTGCCGACGTTGCTGATGCCGTCAGTTGAACTGGTGCCGCTATCGGTGGCGAGTGCCGGTGTCGGTGTCGTGGCCGATGCATCCACTGTCGTGGCGTTGAGCTGGCCGGCGCTGCTGGTGTTGCCGGCCAGGTCGGTCTGACGTACCTGGACATAACCGGCGGTATAGGTTCCGGTGGTCAGGGTGAAGTTGCTGCCCGAGCCGGCAGTCCAGGACGAGCCGCTGTTGGTGCTGTACTCCCAGATCGAGCCGCTCTCCAGGCCACTGACGGTGACGGTGCCAATGTTGCTGATGCCATCGCTGCTGCTGGAGCCGCTGTCGGTTGCCAGTGCCAGAGCGGGTGCGGCGGCGGTCTGATCCAGCTGGTAGGTTTGGCTATAGACGGTGCCGTTATTGCCGGCGGTGTCGGCGACCTTGACCTTCAACGTGTTGGAGCCGGACAGCGTCTGCCCGGCCAACGACCAGCTGTTCTGGCCGACCGTGGCGGTGGCGGTGGTCCAGCTGGTGCCGTTGTCGAGCGAGACGTAGACCGTCTCACCAGCTGCGAGGTTGGCCGACAGCGTGCCGCTGATCGTCTGGCTGGCGGTCTTGGTGATGAAGTCCGTGGGGCTGGCGCCGGTGTCGGCGGAGAAGGCCGCCGTGGCGACGGTGGTGGCCGGCGCCGAGCTGTCGAGGACGTAGGCCTGGCTGTAGACGGTGCCGTCATTGCCGGCGGTGTCGGCGACCTTGACCTTCAACGTGCTGGAGCCGGACAGCGTCTGCCCGGCCAACGACCAGCTGTTCTGGCCGACAGTCGCGGTGGCGGCGGTCCAGCTGGTGCCGTTGTCGAGCGAGACGTAGACCGTCTCGCCAGCTGCGAGGTTGGCCGACAGCGTGCCGCTGATCGTCTGGCTGGCGGTCTTGGTGATGAAGTCCGTGGGGCTGGCGCCGGTGTCGGCGGAGAAGGCCGCCGTGGCGACGGTGGTGGCCGGCGCCGAGCTGTCGAGGACGTAGGCCTGGCTGTAGACGGTGCCGTCATTGCCGGCGGTGTCGGCGACCTTGACCTTCAACGTGTTGGAGCCGGACAGCGTCTGCCCGGCCAACGACCAGCTGTTCTGGCCGACAGTCGCGGTGGCGGCGGTCCAGCTGGTGCCGTTGTCGAGCGAGACGTAGACCGTCTCGCCAGCTGCGAGGTTGGCCGACAGCGTGCCGCTGATCGTCTGCGCCGCCGTGCTGGTGATGAAGTCGCTGTTGGTGGCGCCATTGGCCGCCGTGTCGGCGGAGAAGGCCGCCGTGGCGACGGTGGTGGCCGGGGCGGTCGTGTCGAGCGTGACCGACAGGCTGCCGCCGGCGGTGCCGACGTTGCCGACCGCATCGGTAACCCGCGCGGTGAAGGTCTTGGTGGTGTCGCCGCCCAAATCGCCGTTGGTCACGGTGAGGTCGACGTAGCCGTTGGTGATGTCGGTCGAGGTCAGGGTCGCGGTGACGGCGTGGGGCAGTGATGACCCGTCCAACAGCAGTTCCACGCTGTCGCCGGCGATGGCGCTGGTGCCGGTCAGGCTGACCCGCAGGGTCGGGGCGGTCGTCTTGGTGATGCTGTCGCTGCTCGACGACCCCGTGTCGCTGGCCGTCGTCACGGCGATGGCGCTGGTCGGTGCACCCGGCGCGGTGGTGTCGATGACGATCGCCTTGTTGGCGCCCAGCGAGTTGGTGGCGCCCGGCGAGGGCAGAGTCAGGACGGCGTTGGTGCCGCCGGCGTTCTTGATGGTGCCGCCGTTCAGCGCAAGTGCGGACGTGCTGAGATAGTCGAGATCGGACGAGGTGTCGCCGGCCTGCACCGTGTAGATGAAGGTCAACGTGTCGGTGCCCGTGCCGGTGACATAGTCCAGGGTCTGGTCGGTGGTGCCGGTCTCCAGCGTCAGCTGCGGCGTTCCGGAGACGGTTACGGCCTCGGAGAAGGTGACCTGGATGACGATCGAAGAGCCGGCCTTGTAAGAACCGTTGGCCGCCGTGGAGCTGACGCCCGTTACCGTCGGCGGCGAGACCAGGGTGAACAGCGTGTCGGCGCCACCGTTGGCGGCGGCGGTGAAGGCGATGTTGGCAAGATTGGGCGCGTTGAGCGTTACCTCGACGCTGCTGAAGCTGGTGTCGTCGGTGTCGATCTCGACCTTCGCGGTGGCGCCGGTGCCGCTCAGGCGGATGTGGTCCGCGCCCAGCGAGCTGACGCCGGTCAGTTGGATGGCGTCGCCGATCGCCAGATCGCTGACGGTGTCGTCGTTCAGGTCGGACGTGGTGCCGGCGAAGGTGTCGTTGCCGCTGCCGCCGGTCAGGCTGTCGGTGCCGGCGCCGCTGGTGATGGCGTCGTCGCCGCTGCCGCCGTTGATGGTGTCGTTGCCAGCGCCGCCGTCGAGCGTATCGTTACCGCTGCCGCCGACGATGCTGTCGGTGCCGGCGCTGCCGAGGACGGTCATCCCGCCACCGACGATGCGCGAGAGAACGACGTTGCCGATGCCGCTGGCGTTGGTGTCGCCCGACAGATCGATCGTCCGCAGCCCCTCGTCGTAGGCGTTGGCGTTGAACGTCATGTTCAAGGTGTCGGAGGTGGCGCCGACGGCGATCCTCTCAATGCCGCTGATCCGGCTCGACCAGTCGAGGTCCGACCCGAAGGTGAAGGTGGATGTCGGGGTGAACAGCAGGGTGTCGGTGCCGGCGCCGCCGTCGATGCTGTCGATGAAGGAATTGCCCGAGTTCGTCAGCGTGCCGTAGGACGTATAGACGAAGACGTCATCGCCGTTGCCGCCGATCAACGTGTCCACGGTGGTGTTGCCGCCGCCGCTTAGGATGTCGTTGCCGTCGCCGCCGGTCAGCGTGTCGGAGCCGGTGCCGCCGTCGATGCTGTCGTCGCCCGTGGTGCCGGTGATGGCCGTGCCGGTGGCGTTGCTGGTGGTGAGCAGGCCGGTGTCGCTGGCGCTACGGGTCATGCCACTGGTGTCGAGCGTGACACCCGAGGCGGTCAGCGTGTGACCGGCCAGCGTCAGCGTGCCGCCGGTGCTGGTCAGCGTGCCGATGGTCTCATCGTTGGACAGCACCAGCGTGCCGCCACCCACGCTCACCGCGCCGGCATCGGCGAGCGCGCTGCCGCCCGACAGCATCAGGGTGCCGTTGTTGAGCGTGGTGCCGCCGGTGTAGCTGTTGGCGCCCGACAGGGTGAGCGATCCGCCATTCGCCTTGGTCAGCGAACCGCTGCCGGACAGCGCGGCGCTAATGATCAAGGTCGAACTGGCGCCGGGCGTGTTGATCGTGGTGGCGCCCGCCAGCACCAGCCCGCCGTCGGTGTCTGCCGCGATCGTGATCGTCTTGCCGGTGCCGCCTACGATGGTGTCGCCGGCCCCGACGGTGGCGGTGGTGCCGCTGAGGGTGATGGTGTCGTTGTTGGCGAGGGTGCCGAGGGCGATGCTGTCGGCGCCGCTCTGCGCTACGCCGCGGGCGAGCGCCTCGCGCAGGGAGAAGCCGTCGGCGGCGTCGCCGTCGGCATCGTCCGATGTGCTCGTCACATTGATGCTGGAGCTGGTCACCGACACGTCGGCGGTGGTCGCCGTGGTGCCGTCATAGAGGCTGAAGCGGATGGTCGCGTTGCCGTAGGGCGTGCTGTTGGCGTAGGCGACGTGCTGGATGACGTCCTGAACCAGCGCCGTGGTGGAGTTGGCGTTGAAGCTGATGGTCAGCACGCCGCCGCTGTTGGTGTAGGTGGCGATCGTCGTGGTACCGCTGTTGACTGTCAGCGAACTGCCGGTGTCGGTGAAGGCGCCGCCGCTGGCGAAGCTGAATATGTCGTTGGCGCTCGCGTCGGCGGAGCCGCCGGTGAAGCGCTTGACCGTCAGCGTCCCGGTGTTCCAGTTGCCGTTGGCGCCGGACGGGTCGTTCTCGGTGTCCGCGGCGGTGGCGGTGGCGTCGGCCAGCGTGGTGGCGCCCGACAGCGCCACCGTATTGCCGGTGCCGGCGCCGGCGCCGTTCAGGTCGATGGTCGGCGCCGTGTTGGATGACGTGACCAGGGAGTAAGCGGAGATGGCCGTCTGGGTCGAGCTGCCGTGCTGGTCGTCCGCGGTGACAACAATCTGCAGATACTTGCCGCTGTCCGCGGAGACCGTCGTGTAGGAGGCGTTGGTGGCTCCGGAGATGGCGTCCCGGTTGGTGCCGCTGGCGTTATCGGCGCGATACCACTGGTAGGTATAGGTGACCGTGTCGCCATCAGCGTCCGACCAGGTGCCCGTGGTCGAGGACAGCGCATTGCCCACCGTAGCCGTGCCGGAAATCGCCGGCACCACCGTGTTGACTGGCGCATCGTTGACCGCCACCACGGTGACCGTTGCCGACTGGCTGAGACTGGATGCGCTGTTGCTGCTGGTTCCGCTGTCCGTGACGTCAGTGATCGTGACCACCCGGCTTCCGGTGGTGGTCGGGTTCTGGCTGGTGTTCTTGTAGGTGATGCCGTTGATCAGCGTGTCCATGTCGGCATCGGACAGCGCCATGCCGGTGATGGTCACCGTCTTCGTCGATCCTGACCCGTTCACCGCCACCGAACCCGCCGCGGTGCTGTGGATCGTGCCCAGGGACAGGCCGGTGGTCGTGGTGCTGAGCAGGACATCGACGCCGTTGATGGTCAGGTATTCCGTCGAATTGGAAACATTGCTGACCGTCAGCACCATGCCGGCAAGGGTCTGGCCGCTGTCGTTCGTTTTGGCGTCCGCGGCGCTGAAAAGGCTGACCGGGCTGCCGTCCTCGGTGAAGGTTGGCGTGCCGCCCGTGGCGGTCAGCGTAGGGGCGACGGGGCCGGAGGTGAGGGAACAGATCACCTTATTAAAAATGAATTCTTCTTCAATAAGGGGTAAGGTTTTGAAGGAAAATGTCGTCCATACCCCCCCAGAGCTTTGGTTCTCTGGGAGTACATACGCGTTACGAATGGCAACATTATCGCCAAGATACCCGATGCCGTTACCAGAAGAAGAATAGTATCCTATAACCTTATTGTCATCTGTCCTCGTGATCTTTCCATCTACTGTGTAGCCGACAACGTCTGCATAGGGCCCTCCTTTTGTCGTCACACAGCCCAGGCAGTGCGAAAAATCCTGCATGCCCTGGAGCGTGAAGGGCAGCACCGTATCGATGGTGCCGGTGTGGTATTCGAGGTCCCAGTCGCCCTGCAGACGGGTTGGACCGGTCCGGTCGATCGACGCGGCGATGTCGACTCCATCGCCAAGGGCCGCCGACAGGCTGTCGACAAAATTCTTTCCCACATCACCGGCCGCAACCGAGCAGCCGTAGAGCATCAGGTCGCCGCCGGGCTTGAGCGCGTCGCGGATGGCCGCAACCTGGGCCTCCGCATAGTGGAGATCGCCGCTCCACAGCGCCTCCTTCCCGAACAGCAGGCCGCCGGTAACGCCTTCGGTCACGAGATGGATCGCGCTCAGCCCTTGGAAGTTCGACAGCAGATTGGTCAGCGCCCCGAGTTCACCGAAGCCCTGGCTGTCGGGCTGCAGAACGACGACCGGGGTCGACGGATCGATCCCCGCGATCAGGGTCTGCCAGTCCGCCACCGTTCCGTCGACGACCACCAGTTCCGATGGGGTGGTGGCGGCCAGTGCCTCGACCCGCGCTTTTTGGGCGGCCGCAGCGCTCAACGCGATGTCCGGCCCGAAGTCGGTGAGGGTGGCGGACTGAGCGTCTGAAAGAAGCGAGACGGTGGAGGCGCTGGTGGTCATGGCGTCGATCCCTGCTTAAATTTCGTTGTTTGCTCCAGCCTCGGGGGCAGGATCGGGCTGGGTGCTGCGGGGGGTGGAAATCGGAAAAATCCCGGGCGTCACATGCATGAAATGCCGATGGAACTCCGGTTCGCTGAATCCTGGCGTGTAGGGTCGGGTGATGCCGGGAAGAAAGGCGACATCGAAGGTCTCGCTGATGCCGCCGGTGATGGTCAGCCAATGGATGATCCGGCCATTGTCGGGATCGACGACAACCAGTCCGCAGCGCTGGAGGATATGGGCATGCTCCAACCGCTCCTTGATGGTCATGCCCGACGAGAAGGTGTTATCGCGCAGGCGTGACAGGCCGATCACCGCGAAACGATCGACGAAACACAGGCCGCGGGCGAAGCCGGGGCACAGCGTCACCGGCACGAATCGCCCATCCTCGACGAAGCCGAAATCACCGCACCCTGAGTTCAGGAGCCACAACCTGTCCGCGTGCCAGCGTGGCGAATGGGGCATCGAGAGGCCGTCACAGATGATGCGATTGGTCTCGACGTCGATGACGCAGCCACCGCCGTTTTTGGTTGCCCGCCAGCCGTAAGGCGTGTCGAACCGGCCGCACAGGGTGACGTGCGTCACCCGGCCGTCGCGGACACACAGGCCGTTCAGGTGGCAGCGGTCCTCCGGCGACAGGGCGGAGATGAAATCGGGTTTCCACAGGGGCCGGAAACCATAATGGCGGTCGATGGACGCCAGGCAACTGTAGGCGGTGTTGACGAAGACCAACTCGTGGCGGGTGCTGCCGACTCCGACCAGGGCTGCGATGTCATGGACGTCGCAGCCACCCAGCAGATAGCCTTTGCGCGGCATGTAGACCGCGTCCCACGGCAGGTCCTTGTAGGTCAGCGGCCCGACGTTGGAAAACCGCCAGACCTGCTCCTTGTTGGCGATCCACAGGCTGTCCGGTGTCGCCGCCAACCCCATAGCGGAGCCGACGATCCGCTCCTGCACCGTGATTCCGCCGGAGCCGTCGGCGGAAATCAGGAACACCCGCGACGACTGGTAGGTGGTGAAGGCCAGGCTGCCGCCCCGCTCCGCCAGCCATGTTCCGAAGCCCGGCGAAGGGAGCAGGTCAGGCTTCGCCATCTGCTCCGCTTTGATGGCCGAGCGAAGCCCTCCCTGCGCCGATGGTGCGGTCCCCTCCTGCGACTCCCCCGCGATACTGCCCGCTCGCTCTTCCGAAGACATCCCGCGGCCCTCTTCTTCAACGCCGATTAAGCGGCACCAAAAGCTGAATAGTCATGCAGTCGTTGCATGCGAACGAATCATCTCTACAGTTCGTGGTAGAACCTACAAATTTTCATTACCTCAGAAAAGGGGTAAAAACATGTTTGTAGACGTCATGCGCCGACGGCCTGAGGCGTGAGCCGCTTCAATCTTCTGGAGAGAACCGAGATGAAGGCAATCTCGACGAGAGCGACGAGGCGCTCCTTTGTCCCCCTTAATGACAGTGCTCAATCTCTGATAGCCTCGGCTTTGCGCGATCTGGGACGGCATTCCTTCCCTCATGCCCGGATCCAGAAGGCCGGCTCATCGGCGATGAAGGCGAGAGCTTCATCATCAAGGTCGAACACCGCCCCGAAGGGGCCAGCCGGTCCCCAGGCCTCGCGCCGCCACCACAGAACTTCGACCCGGTTGGTCTCGCCCAGTGGCCACAAGCGGGCAACTGGCGCGCCGGTGCGGGCACTGAACAGTGAGTAGCCGCGGTTGATCCGGCGGACGGTGAGGCCGCCGCGCGGCCAGGGATAGGCGGCAATCCGCTCCAGGACGGGGTCGGTCGTGGGCATCGCGATCACGCGTGCGCAAGTTTGTTGAGTGGTCAAACGTCCGGCGCCCCCAGAGGTGTACCATGGTGCGTCCCGTCGTTGTTCCCAAAAGCTTCGTCGCGTGGCTGAGGCCGTACCTGAAGGCCGTCTCCGGACGCACCCGCGCCACGGTTGCGGCACTCGCCGTCGGCGCCGTCCTGACGGTTGGCCCGCGCACGGTCGCCAATGCGCTGCGCGTCCTCGGTCTGGCCGATGAGCCCGGATTCGCGACGTTTCACCGCGTGCTCAACCGCAACGCTTGGTCAGGGCTGGTCTTGGCGCGCACGCTGCTGCACGCTCTGGTCGGCGCCTTCGTGCCGTACGGACCGGTCGTCATCGGCGTCGACCACACTCTGGAGCGTCGGCGCGGCCCGTGCATTCGCCCGGCCAGCCAGTATTACGACCCGGTACGGTCGTCCAAGAAGAGACGGGTCACCAGCCACGGCCTGCGCTGGCTGACCGCCATGTTGCTGGTCGAGGTGCCGTTCGCCGGCCGCATCTGGGGCCTGCCGGTGCTCACCGCGCTGACGCCCAGCCGCTGCTGGTGCCAGGAGCATGGGCGGCATTACCGGTCGGCCATCGACTGGGCGCGCGCCGTCCTGCGCCGGCTGCACCGCTGGCTGCCGGACCGGCTGCTGGTCGCCGTCATGGACGGCGGGTTCGCCGCGCTGGACCTGCTCGATGCGCTGAGCCCGTCGATGATCATCGTCACGCGCTTGCGCTTCGACGTCGGCCTGTTCGATCCCCCGCCGGCCGAGCAACACTATGGCCGTCCGGCGGTCAAAGGAGCCCGGCAGCCGAGCTTGCGCGATCGGCTGAGCGACCCGGCAACGGTGTGGCGGCGCGCCGTCCAGGCCAGCCGCACCCAATGGCGTAGCGGTGGCTGGATCGAGTACGCCAGCGGCACGGCGCTGTGGTACCACGCGGGCAAGCCGGTCGTGCCCATCCTGTGGGTGCTGGTCCGCTATCCCGACGGCCGGCGCGAGCCGGAGGCCTTCCTGTGCACCGATCCAACGGTGCCCCCCGCGCACGGTGCTGGAATGGTTCAATCGTCGCTGGTCCATGGAAACCATTTACGAAGAAAGCCGCGCCCACATCGGGATCGCGACGCAGCGCCAATGGACCGATGCGGCGATTTTCCGCACGACGCCGCTGCTGTTCGGGCTGTATTCACTGATCACGTTGTACGTGCACCAACATGCCGACCGGCTGGCGCTGTCGCCGCGGCGCGCCCTGTGGTACCCCAAGCCCGCGCCCACCTTCGCCGATGCGTTGGCCCGCCTGCGCCAGCACCTGTGGTTCGAACAGGCCTTCGCCATGTCGCCCGAAAACACCGACATGATGAAAACCGCCCCTCGGCTTCTGCGCCGCCTCATCGAATCCGTCTGCTACGCCCCGTAGAGCGCGACAATCCTGCACTCCGCTTGGCCTGATGACCACCGTCCCAGAACGGACGGGTGTCCTGCAATGCGCAAAGCCGAGAACTGGCTCGGCGACCGTCGGCCTCAGGGCAGCGCCGAGACCATCAGAAGACCAAGATAAATTCCGATGAGTAGGCCCAGCACGATGCCGTAATCGGCATCTGTCATTGGGTTGGAGTCAGGGTCGAATTGCCGCATGAGCACGCCTTTTGCGCCGTCTGTCCTGCCTGCATAACAGGCGAGGGTGGTGCGGCGTTGCGACATCGGCTGGGCATCCGGGGCCGTGCCCCGGGACGTGGTGTCTGAGAGGATCAGATGAACGACCGCCACCAATCTCGCGATTGGAGGGGGTTTCGCGGCTGTTAAGCCGCCTCGGACAGGTCCTGCCCGGTGCTGGTCAAGGTGTCGTGTGCCCAGCGCAGGACGACACGAGCTGAGGTGAAATCGCGCGGTGCCGTATGCCCGCATCCTGAGCAGGTGTGCGTGCGCTCGCCGAGGGCCTTCTTCCCCACCGACCAGCAGCACGGACACCGTTGCGACGGCTTGAGAGCGCGGGTCGGCGCTTCCAGGAACAGGCTACCAGCATCTGCCGCTTTGTGGCGCACCATGGAATAGAACTGGGCCGGAGCGGTGTCGAGGATCTCCCGGTTCAGCCCGGACTTCTGCTTCACGTTTGACCCCGGTTCTTCCACCGTGCCGGCAGCGGAGCGGGTCAGGGTCTGGATCGACAGGGTCTCGGCGGCGATCACCCCGAAGCGGGCGATCACTGCGGCCAAGGTCTTGTGCTGCCAGTCCTTGCGTCGGTTGGCGACCCTCCGCTTCTCGCGGGCGAGCGTTTTGGTTGCCTTGCGGCGCCGATTGGAGCCACGCGTCTTGCGATTGACGCTGCGGGCCAGATCGCCCAGGCGGTCACGCGCCGTCTGGAACCAGCGCGGGTTTGCGACGGTCTCATCGGCGTCGGCGTCCGCGGTCTTCACCGCCAGCGTCAGGACGGTCTCGCTGCCCCAGTCGAAGGCGCAGGACGCCGCGCCATGGCGGCGCTGGATGACCGGGCAGTCCAGGGTCAGCCAGAGGTGCCAGACGCCGTCCTCGTGCATCAGGTCGCAGGAGTTGATGGTGCCGCCCTGGCGGGGCTGTCCGCGTGCCGTCACGAGGCCGACGCCCTGCACGCGCAGCTTGCCGTGCCGCCACTCCGCACCGGGCGTGAAGCGCCAACCGTCACCGTGCCCCGTGAAGCCGAAGATTGCTGCCCGAGGGCAAGCAGCTCATCGACATGGCTGCCGCCGTTATGGCTGAAGACGATCCTGCACTGTCCTTCACTTACTCGGGCTTTTGCCTGACCAGCTTCCCACATAAGAAGCTTGGCGATACCGAGTGGTGGGAGCGGCATGGCCACAATGTGACCCTGACCATCGACCCCGGCAGCCTGCCCAACGCCGACGGCGTCACCAGAGTCCACGGCGTACCCTATGGCAGCCGAGCCCGCATGATCATGCTCTACCTGCAAACCCGCGCGGTGCAGACCAACAACCCAGAGGTGGAGCTGGGCGCGAGCATGCGCGACTGGCTTGGCCGAATGGGCATCAGCGTTGGCGGCAAGACGCTCAAGGAAGTGCGCGACCAAGCAGACCGCATCGCCGCCTGCAACCTCACCTTCATGTGATCACTCCGTCGGCTAAAAGCCAACGGCTTCTCGGACAAGCTCCGCGGCACCCCGCCGGCTTGGCGTCCGAAGGCCTGATCCCGGCCTGACTCTGTTGTGCCCGAAGGCCCGGAACTCAACGACGTTGGCAGCGGCCACGTCGCGGTCTTCAACCAGACCGCAGTCCGGGCACCGATGCACGCGGTCGGCCAGGGTCTTTTCGACTCTCGCCCCACAGCACGGGCACTCTTGCGATGTTCCGCGCGGGTCGACTTTCACCATCAGCTTACCGGCTCTTTCAGCCTTGTAAGCGATGAGCGACATCAATTGCCCCCACGCGGCGTCCAACACGTCCTTGGCCAACATCGACCGAGCGAGACCTTGGATGTTCAATTCTTCGACGGCGATGCGATCGTATCTGGCGACGATGCTCGCGGCGAGTTTGTGTAGAGAGTCGGCGCGGCGGTTTGCCACCCTCCGACTGTAAGCTGCCAAGCGCTCCTTCGCCTTTTTCCGGCGCTTGCTCCGCAGATTTGGCTTACGACTATGGGAAACGGCGCGCTGACGCTTACGGAGCCCCTTGGCGGCTGTCTTGGTCCATCTCGGCCGTTCGACCAGAGCGCCGTCCGACGTCGCCACCAGCGCCGATAGACCGGCATCGACGCCGACGGTCTCGGGGCCAACGACTGAATGCACATCCGGCACATCGAGCTGGAAAACGACAGACCACGTGCCGGCTTGGCGGGTGATGATCGCCGAGCCGCACGTCGCGTCCTTCGGCCAATCCCGATGCCATTTGACCTTCACGAGGCCGGAAACGCCGAGAATTGACAGCCGGTGTCCCGACTTCATCGTCAAGCCATCGCCAAACCGGAAGTCGGCCGCGTGGAAGCGGGCGGAGGCCTTAAACCGGGGGAACCCGGCCTTAGCGCCGCGCTTCACGCGACCAAAGAAGGCAGTGAAGGTCTTGTTGAGCCGACGCAATACTTGCTGCTCGGCGGAGAAGGAATAATTACCAAGCTCCGGCACTTCAGTGCGCAACAGCTTGAGTTCGTCGGCCTGCGTCTTATAGGTCAGCGACACCGCCCGGCGCCGGTAGGCCTCAATGCGCTGCTGTAGGCCGGCGTTGTAGAGCTGGCAAAACCAATACAGCATCTCACCCAGCGCCTCGTTTTGGCGCCGGTTGGGATACAGCCGGTATTTGTAGCTCAGCTTCATTTGCTACGAGCGTTCCTGTTTTGTGCCAGTGTATACGCAATCCATGCTGGCCGCAAGTCACCGAGCCGAATTCCCCTGCCAGCTGAAGCAAGCAGTCCCCTTCGGCCTCCATGATGGATGTCCAGGGCGTCACCCTCCACCCTTCCCCGCCGCCAATCCGTGAGCGCGTCGCCGCCATCCGGTGAGCGTCACCAGAGTCCACAGAGAACGGCGTTCGCCGTCTGAGTTGATGACGAGCGGTGAGTAGATACTATTGACAGGGTAGAACCCACTTCATACCGTGCGCCCATACAAAAAATGGAGGCACGGGTGATTGGAGAGGAACTGCGCGCGCTGCGCGAGCGGCTGGGTAAAACCCAGCCTGAGTTTGCCGTGTGGCTGAATGATCTGCTCGGCCGGCGCTACGACAAACAGAAGGTAAGCCGCTGGGAGACGGACCGCGAGAAGGTGCCACGCGATGTTGCCGGCGCCCTGGCCATCGCCGCCCTTGGCCTGGACCGGCCCCAGCGGCATGGCCCAGCGATTACCGTAGCCGTCGCGCTTCAGAAGGGCGGCACCGCCAAAACCGCGACCAGCGTCAACTTGAGCTACGTGCTGGCGCGGGCCGGCAACCGCGTGCTGCTGCTCGATGCCGACAGCCAGGGGAACGCCACGGTGCATGTTGGCGTCACGAAAGAGCAGGTGGTGGAGCTGACAAAGCAAGGCCACACCCACTATCACGCGCTGACCGGCAAGACGCCGCTCGCCGATGTCATCCTGCATACCGATGTGCCGGGCCTTGATCTGGTGCCCAGTTCCATCGCCTTGGCGGCGGCCGAGGCGGACCTCTACCACGAGCCTACCGGTATCGGCGCCATGGCGGACATGCTCTCCAGCGTGCGGGCAGACTATGACTTCATCGTCATCGACTGTGCGCCCGCCTTGGGCATGGTCACCAGCAATGCACTCGCCGCGGCACAGCTGCTGTTGATCCCCTGCCAGACGGAAGCTCACGCCATCCTCGGGCTGGAGCATTTGCTGGAGACTGTGGCGAAGATTCGGCGCCGGTCCAACCCGGACTTGCGCTTCCTGGGGATTGTGCCGACGATGTACACCGCTCGCCAGTCCCAGGACCGCGCCTCGCTGGATGAACTGCACAGCCAATGGGGCGCACAGATCCCGCTGTTCGAGCCGATCCCCCGCTCCACTGTCTACTCCCAGGCCTCGGCCGCCAATATGATCACATTGGCGGGAGACCCCGGCGCACCTGGACTGGAGACGTTTGTCGCAATCGCAGACAGCTTGATGGTCACCGCCGGCCTACGTGAGGTGCAGCATGCCGCCTAAGTTTCAGCGCGCTGCCCGCACCCCCGTCACCGTCCCAGCCGAGACGGCGGAGACTGACAAGCTGTTCGGTCTATCCGGCACCCTGCCCCGCCTTATCGAAGCCGATGTCGCCGGCATCATACCGAACCCCGACCAACCCCGGACGGTCTTCGAAGATGCGGCGCTCCGCTCGCTCGCGGACAGCATCGGCAAGATCGGCCTGCAGCAACCCATCCTGGTGAAGACCACCGGCATACACGGGTGCTACCAGTTGGTGGCAGGCGAACGCCGCTGGCGGGCCCACCAGCTGCTCGGCCGTGCGACCATCCCCGCCATCATCACCGAGGGGCGGTCGGAGGAAATCGCGCTCATTGAGAATGTGCAGCGGGTCGACCTTGACGCTGTCGACCTTGCCCGCACACTGCGCCGGCTGATGGACACACACGGCTATCGCATGGCCGAGGTCGGCGCGATGATCGGCTGTGCCGAGGCCGAGGTGTCCAGACGCCTATCCGTGCTGCGCCTGCCAGATGACGTGCTCGACGCCTACCGTCAGGATCCGGAGCGGGTTAGCCGCTCCGTGCTGGTGGAGCTAGCGACGTTGGACGACGAGGAGCGTATTCGCGACCTGTGGGCTCAGGCGCTCGCCGGGCTAACGGTGCGCGACCTCCGCGCCGAAAAGAAGCGGCTGCAGGCTGCGCCGTCCCGCGCCACCGCCTGGACGCCGCAAGCCATTGACAAGAGCTTAAGCAAGATGGCCAGCGACCTGACCCGCTTGCACGAAGAGGGACCATCGCTGGCCGACGGGCAGCGGGAGCACCTGCGCGTCCTGCGCGCCCGCATCGACGCCCTGTTGGGCGAGTGAGCGACTTACGACGTCGTAAGTTCGGCCGCGACAACGCTCCAACTTACGACGTCGTAAGTCGGTGTCGGAGCGACTGACTTACGACGTCGTAAGTGCCGACCATTCGGCGTTCGCCGTCCCCCTTTCGCGGGCCGGACGCCAGTGGCATAGCGGCGCCTCCGTCTCGTTGTACACCAGGGTCTGCTCCGCCGTGCCGTTGGTAAGCGCATTGGCATGGCTCACGTAGATCGGACGGAAGGTTGCACAGCTGCCCTCAGCCGAGGGACCACTGCGCCGCGCAGCCGGTCAGCAGTTGCGCCAGGGCAAGCCCGGCGCACATCGTCATTCACCGCATGACACGCCTCCATGTTGCTCAGGGTCTGGCGGGCAGTCTCCGCCTCTAATTCGGCCCGGCCCGCCCTCCTTTGGCTAGCGCCGAAGGTTAGAATATTAACTGGCTTGGGAGCGGAACCCCCTTCAAAGGCAATGTAGCTCTCTGTAAATGCATTATTTTCTATCATTGGGTGGGGTCCGGGTCGGCGCCGATTGGAACCCCGCCTGAACAGAGTTTTCCGAAATTTTTCAATGTGCTGGAGCAGGTCGGCTAGGGGGGAATTGGGTGCTGATTCACAACCTACCGAGCTAGGTAGGTTGCTACCCGAGTAAGTAGCCATCCGCCTCGTCCGGAGTGCAACGGCAACAACCCCGACCGAGAGACCCGGTCGGGGTTGTGTTCCTTCAGATCGCGATCCGCGGCGGTCTGAGGATCAGCGCTGACGGACGAGGGCCCCCTGACCAGCGAAGTTCCCGATGCCGGCGGAGAGGTTCTGCACATTGGCGGCGTTGCCCGGGGCAAACAGACCCTTGCTCCGCTGCATCACCAGCGCGCTCTGCGACGCCGTGTTTCCAATGCCCGCCGCGGTGTTGCCGACCGTGGCGGACGAGCCGCCGGAGAACAGCCCGCCGGACCGCTGGCGCACCAGGGCGCTCTGGTCGGCCATGTTGCCGATCCCGGCTGCGGTGTTTGACACGCTGGCGACGTTCGGGCCTGCAAAGGGGCCGCGGGACTTCTGCATTACGGTGGCAGCTTCGCTGGCGGTGTTGCCGACGCCAGCGGCCAAGTTGGAGACGCTGGAGAAGTTCGGACCGCTGCCGCCGCGCTGGAAGGTGCTGGCATCCTGTACCGCGACGTTGCCCACACCAGCAGCGGTGTTGGAGATGTTCGACACGTTCTGCGCCATGGCCGGAGCCGACAGCAGGGCGAGGGTGGCGAAGCCGGCGAAGAGGGGGGTGCGGAACATGGGGCGGTCTCCTGGATTGGCGGGGCTCACTGGCCCCGGTGTGTCTCGATGACCAGACCCTACCCAAGCCCGCTCGCTCCGCCTGTGAGCCGGGCCACAACGACACTCACTTCTCGACGGGGCCGTCCCTCCGGATCGCTTTCGGATCGGTGGCGATACGGGCCACCGGCCGGCCAGCCGCGTCGTATAGGATGTGCACCGGCCGCTCGACTACCTCCGGACGTTCCGGAACCGCATCGCCTACCACGAACCGATTTTCGGCCGACACTTGGCGGCGGACCATGCCAGCATCCTGGAGGTGGCTGGGTGGATTTACCCCGACACCCGGGACCGGATTGCCCCCCATAGCCGTGTTCTGGAGATCCTGGCGCAGCCGCAGGATGATATAAAAAGTGCGGTTTTGAAAAGTGGGCAGGCCCGCCGGTGGTAGATGGCGGTCGTGCCCCACGGGGTGGTGTAGGAGCTGTGGGGAACCGGCCCGCCGCAGCGCCCTCCCATGGCTGGCGTAGGCGGGCCGGTTATCCACAGCGGGCGGTCATCGTGGTTCTTCGGTAGAGTCTGGTCACCACAACACAACCTCGACCGAGGGTGACCACGATGACCGACGAGATGATGGCGCTTCGCGCGATGCTTGAGAAGGGCGCGGATGCCGATGTTCTGCGTGAGATGATCGGCTTCGCCGCCGAACGGCTGATGGAACTGGAGGTGCAGGGCCTGACCGGGGCCGGTCATGGCGAGCGGTCTGCCGAGCGGCTCGTCCAGCGTAACGGCTACCGGGATCGCGACTGGGAGACCCGCGCCGGCACTGTTGAGTTGCGCATTCCCAAGCTGCGCAAGGGGTCTTACTTCCCCGGCTTTTTGGAGCCGCGGCGGATGGCCGAGAAGGCGCTCACCGCGGTGATCCAGGAGGCCTACATCCAGGGCATCTCGACCCGCTCGGTCGACGATCTGGTCCAGGCCATGGGGATGTCGGGCATCTCCAAGAGCCAGGTCAGCCGGCTGTGCGAGGAGATCGACGAACGGGTGAAGACCTTTCTTGGCCGTCCCATCGAAGGCGATTGGCCCTACCTGTGGCTGGACGCCACCTACGTGAAGGTCCGCCAGAACGGGCGCATCGTCTCGGTGGCCGTCACCATCGCGGTGGCGGTCAACACCGACGGCCGCCGCGAGGTCCTGGGCATGGACATCGGCCCGTCGGAGGCCGAGACCTTCTGGATCGAGTTCCTGCGCAAGCTAAAACGCCGGGGGCTGAGCGGCGTCAAGCTGGTGATCTCCGACGCCCATGGCGGCATCAAGGCGGCGGTCACCCGCGTCTTCCAGGCGACGTGGCAAAGGTGCCGGGTGCATTTTTCCAGGACGGCGCTTGCCCATGCCGGCAAAAGCGGCCGGCGCGTCGTGGCGGCCTTCATCGCCACTGCTTTCGCACAGGACGATGCGGCATCCGCCCGAACGCAGTGGCGGCAAGTGGCTGATCAGGTCCGTCCAAAGCTGCCGAAGCTAGCCGACCTGATGGACGAGGCGGAGGAAGACGTCCTGGCCTTCATGACCTTTCCCAAGGAGCATCGGGCCAAGCTCCACTCGACAAACCCGATTGAACGTCTCAACGGCGAGATCAAGCGACGCACCGAGGTTGTCGGCATATTTCCGAACGAGGAGGCGATTACGCGCCTCATTGGTGCCATCCTCTTGGAACAGAACGACGAATGGGCTGTCCAGAGGGCGCGCTACATGACGCTGGAAACCATCGCCCCACTCGGCGATGATCCCCTCGTCAGCCTGCCCGCTGTGGCCGCCTGACAATCCCGGCCAGACCACCCGGAGACCATGAGCGCCTCTCCGCTCCTACACCACGGCCAGGGACACGATCTAGATGGCGGGCCCTGTAGTCAGAGCGCATGTCCC
Source organism: Azospirillum sp. A1-3 (assembly GCF_023806445.1). Classification (NCBI taxonomy): domain Bacteria; kingdom Pseudomonadati; phylum Pseudomonadota; class Alphaproteobacteria; order Rhodospirillales; family Azospirillaceae; genus Azospirillum; species Azospirillum sp. A1-3. Next base: position 115,768 of record NZ_JAMSLU010000007.1, on the reverse strand, counting down.
ACAGGTGATGCCCGTCGAATATCTGCTCTTGGTCGCGGTCGAACGGTTTATGTTACGCCACAGACACCACTGATAGACCCATCATGTTCATGATTTCTGATAGCGAAGCCGCTGCTATCGTTGTTGCTTACCAGACGGGTGGCGAGTGGGCGGCCGTTGCCGAACTGCGCCGGCTGTTCACTGGCATCCAGGACAACGATGCGGCCCTCCAGGCAGTGCGGGCGATCGTTTCCAGATCGGAAGCAGTCGGTCGGCAGGGTAACACTCTATCAAGCTGAGCCGCGTGCTGATCAGCCAAGGGCTGGGTGGCCGCAGTCCCTTTGCCCCCACCAATTTCCTGTCGTTTCTGCTTGAGCGCCTCTGTGGCGCCCAAGTATATCAAGCAGCCTTGCTGGCTTTGATCAGCGAGGATGCGGGTGTGGTGAAATTGGTAGACGCGCCGGACTCAAATCCGGTTGCGCAAGGAGTGTCGGTTCGAGTCCGATCGCCCGCACCAAGGCCGGATTCGCTCAGCGGTAGAGCGCCTCGTTTACACCGAGGATGCCGGTGGGTTCGATCCCCTCACCCGGCACCCTGTGACGGAGCGTAGCGCAGTCTGGTAGCGTATCTGCTTTGGGAGCAGAGGGTCGCCGGTTCGAATCCGGCCGCTCCGACCACGGCGCCTGTGGTGGACTTGGGAGACACGCTGGATTTAGGGTCGAGTGACGCACGTCGTGGGGGTTCAAGTCCCTTCAGGCGCGCCACCGCTCGTGGGACCCGGAACTCAACGGTTAAAACTGGCCGCTCATAACGGTCTGGTTGTAGGGTCAAATCCTGCCGGGTCCACCACGCATCTGGCCACACAGGTTTCCCTACCTCTTGTTGGCCGCTTCGGTCCGGTCTGCCCCCTCCTCAGAGGAACTACTGGTCTGAAGCCCCGTTCAGGAGAGGGGATTACCACCAGGGTGAGACGATGCCGTCCTCGCACCGCAAGATCATGATCAACCGGGCGCCGGTGCTGACGCTGTGGGCTGCCGTGGTGGCGGAACGGTTGGGCCTGGACCGCGATGAGGCTCTCACCCTGGGCAAGGCTCTGTCTGGTCTCACAGCGTACGCCAAAGGCATCCGGCTGGGGATCTATGAGCCGACGCCGGAGACGGTGAGCGATAAGCGCAAGGCGCTCCAACAGGGTGAGGAAATCCACATCGACCTCATGGGGCGATCAATCCCCGCCGTGCACACCAAAGACGGCCTGCGCGCGGTGCGCCAAGGCAAGCCGATCACGCCGGCGAGCGTTGAGCGGTACCTGGGTAGCAAGTTCGGAGATGATCTTGAGGATGTGCGCCAAGCCATGACGGCGCTGGCCAACTCTCTCCCGGCGGCGGACCTCGCCCGGCAGGCGTTCCGGCTGTACGAGGCGTTCCGGCCGGAGGTAAAGGCTGGCACTGCCGGTTGGGGCGAAGAGGGCGAGTTGGACCTGGCGAAGCTCGCTTTGGCCGACCGTTCTTAACGAACGAGGTGCTATCTGATGACGGCCCTGCAGCGCTGGGCGGCCGCCACCGCCACCGGCAGCGATCAGGAGGCGATCCTGCTGCGGCACTGACCCGCTAACTTACAAGCCGTTCAAAGATACTGCTCGAAATCGGCGAGACTCACCTCCCGAGGCTTCTCCAAAAGGTCTTTTCGTATTCTCTCAAACTCCAGGAGGTATAATATAACCTTCCAATCCAATTTCATTCGCTATACGGAAGAACTCATCATAGTATAGCGTGTCTAGCGAGTAAATCCGTTCGTATCTTTTTGATGCAGTAGGGCTGAGATTTCGTCTCTCCTATGCGCGTAGGGGGGCAACCGTGTTGGCCAAGCACGGGCCCGGCATGGCCTAGGGCCTGGAAACGCGGGGTGCCACTAGGGCTGCTGACAGCCTACTGACAGTGATGCCAGTGGGCCAGCAGTGTATCGGCACCATCATGCTCCAGGCTGGCGCTCGCTGGCGGCCATAGTCTTGTGGTACAGCACGCCGGAGCTTGTGGAGGCGCCGGCATGCCAACGACGACAAACTGGACGACACGGCACGCCGTGACGCGGATGTACGGGTGTGATCTGGCTGTGGTTTGGCGGGGCCCCGACCTATGGGCCTGGGTCGTCACCGTTGCTGGTGAGCAGGTTCGCTCCGGAAGTGCGCGCACGCTGATCGGTGCTCAGGATGCTGCGCTGCGCGCCGCAAAGGCCTATGCCAACGACGGCGGGCACATACAGCTTCCGCTGTTCTGATCGGACGCGGAGCATCATCTGCAAAAAGGTAGTATATGCACAGAACAGTGACGCCGTTCACAGTGCATTAACTTGTGGAGGCCCATGTTGCTTCCAGGTTCTCGTTTCCTCCCGAACCAAAACTAAAGGCCGCGCCTTCTTGGCAGCGGCCTTTTTCTTGTCTGCAATCTTGCGAGTGGTCCGCTGGGGTCAGCGCAGGAAAGCCTCAGCATGTTGAGCCAACGTCGACAGGGAGAAAGGCTTGCGCAGGACAACCAGACGACCCGGTTCATCGTTGGGAAGGTGTTCGCTGTACCCAGTCATGACAATGACCGGAAGGTTAGGGCGCTTCGCCCTCAGTGTTTCAATCAAAATTTTCCCACCAAGGATGGGCATCCGCATATCAGTCACCAGTAGATCGGCAGGGTCTAACGCATCGGCATCTATCGCGTCCTGCCCGTTATGGGTCAGGGTGACCCGGAATCCTTCGTCTTCCAAAACCTCCGCCAAAGCCATGGCAACGAGATCTTCGTCTTCAGCAACAAGAATGTGCACTCCACCTACCATTGTCCATTCCTGTCGATGGAGATCCTATTCGGTTCAAATACTCAAGTAATCTGGCTCGGTCCAGTGGCGACCCTCCCTGTCGGCAACAGCGTCGCGCTCAACTCGTCATAGGCCGCCGGTTCCCTTGCGGAAGCGTACCATTCGGACTCTCTCATACCTATAGCTTCAGGACAGGGAACCTGTCGCCACTTCCGATTGTTCAGAGTGTGAACCAATTGGGTTCATATCCATGGCTCGTTCCTCCTAGCCGACACTGAAGGCCGCCTACAGCTCCCGCTGGGCGGCCTTCAGTTTGCTCACGCACCGCACAGTCTCGTCTCAATAGGGCGCGCCCTAATGAGGCTCCTCACGGAGGCGCTGCGGGGCACGGTTTTGCTGGCTTGTCGAGGGGTCGGATTGCCCCCGGCAGGACGTCCTAGACCTCAATGAGACGAATGGGGGCGAAGGGAGACGACGCCCGCAGCCGCCAGTGCCATAAGAGATCATCATGTCCGTACCCAGCTTCGAAGGCGAAGCCGGACCGGATGTGAAGGTTGGCACGGCCGGCTGGGGTGCCGAGGGCGAATTGGATCTGGCGAAGCTCGCTTTGACTGACCGTCCGTAACGAATGCCGTGGGGAGGCGGCGGTGTGGCTCCCAAGGCCCTCATCTCCCCTCCTCTACCTGTGATAATGTCCTTTATCAGCGCTAGTAGAGGGCCGGTGGGTCGGGCCCACAGATAACCATAGCCCAGGAACGGAAACCCTAAGCGAGTCCCCCTGGCTGCTTTGGGTGTCCCCTTTTAGCTTTTCAGCGGCATCCGAAATGCGAAGCACGTCTCGGTGGCGTCGGAGTGCACCTCAATCCTGCCGTTGTGGGCTTGGGCAATCTGCGACGCGATGTAAAGCCCCAAGCCCAGCCCCTGGCTCCCGGTCTTCCCCTCGCCCCGCTTGAATGGCAGGAAGAGCTTGTCGATCTGCTGGGGCGGGATGGGGCGCCCCCCGTTGGCCACGCAAATGTTCAGCTCGTCCTCGACGACGGTCGCCGCGATGCTGACCGGAATCCTTTCGGAGCCATGGGTGATGGCGTTCGACAGCAGGTTGGACACCATCTGGGCGAGGCGAAGATGGTCGACGGCGGCGGTCGCAGGTAGGTCGAAGACCGCCGCGATTTCGCGGCCCGGATGCGCGATCCGCATTTCATCGACGGCATGCTGGAGCGTCGCCGCCAGATCATCCGCCGTCACCGCAAGGGTGATCCCGCCGCCCATCCGCGCCCTCGCCAAATCCATGACGTTCTCGACCAGGCCGGTCATCCGCGAGAGGCTCGCCTTCATCAGCTTGAGCACCAGAGGGCTTCGGTTGCTCCAGCCCTCCTTCAGCAGGCGGGTGGTTCCAGCATCCAGCGCTGCAATGGGGTTGCGCAGGTCGTGACCCAGCACCGCAATGAACTGTTCGCGCAGTTCTGCAAGTTCGCGCTCGCGCTCGAGCGAAGCGGTCGTTGCTTTGAGGCGAGCTTCTGCGTCGAGATGATGGGCGATCAGTTCGGCGAACAGCCTGAAGGCGCCCAGCACCTCCGGGGTGTTGACCTTTGCGGGGTTCGGATCGATGGCGCAGAGCGTGCCCCAGAACGCGCCGCCCGCCAGGATAATCGGTTCGGAGATGTAGCTCCTCAGCCCATAGATCCGCGGGGTATGGTGGTCACAATATTTCGCATCCTCCACGGCGTCGTCGAAGACGATGGTCTGGCGATGGCTTCTGATCTCGTTGCAGAGCGTGCTCTCGATCGGCAGCTCATCGCCCGGCTTCAGGCCGAAGCCCACCGGATCGAGCACTTGGCAGGCGACCCAGCGCGTTTCCGTCACGCGGGCAACGGCCGCGAAGCCCATGCCGGTCATGCGCAGCACGACATCGAGAATGGTCGGTACGGCTGCAATGCCGGTGACTGCTCCGATTGCCTCGGAGAGGTCTTCTGCAGTGCTTGTTCCTTCCGCTCCAGGCAGACGAACCTGTTCGGTCTTCAGCGCCGCGATCACCTCGGCGGTCTCCAAGGCCGTCGCGGCAGCGTCTGCGAGCGCTTCGAGCGTCTCCACTTCTCAGGCGTCCGGCGTGTAGGGCTGCGACCAGTAAGCCCCAATTGCTGCGATGGGATTGTCGATACGGACCGGCGCCATTGCGACCGCGCGCACGAAGGTATTGCTGTAGATCTCGCGCGGGATGCGATCATCCACCGCGACATCAGGAATGACAGCCGTTTTCCGATTGATCATCGCCCATCCGCTGATGCAGGCGGAGGCGGGAAATTTCTGCCCCTTCCAGAGCGGACCAATCGCGTCCTCCTCCACATAATGGCAGAGGCTGCCCTCTTTCAGGACGATGGAGATGCCCTGGCAGCCGATCAGAGACCTCGCACTGGCACGGATGGTCGCGACGACATCGTCTGTGCTCCGGGCCCGTGAGATCTGCGCAAGCGCCTTCGTGAGCGTGGCAAGCGGCGTGGACGGTTTGGAGCGCTGATCCATGATCAGGGTCCCTCCGGTGGTGAAGGGGGTTCAATACGTTCGGACCTTCGCACGAATCTTGCGTTTCGGGTGGATCTTATGTGCGGCTGTCTAGCGACGGGACATGGCTTGGTCAGCGACATCCCCGGTTCAGACCCTACCTGCGGGTGACCAGGATCACGCTCTTCTGTCCGGCCATGCTATGGTGTCTCCATGCACCGAGTACCCTCCCTCAGGTCCAGCAAATCGCCGTCGACCAAGGTCGTGCTCGGTTGCGCCGGTTTTGCCCACATCAGCGCTGCCATATTTTGTGCCTTCAAAGCGCGACTGTCACCGGTGACGCTCTCTGCCGGACTGATTACCGTATGACGACACTCGTTCCTGTCTCCTCACTGGTTTTGCCGTCCTTGGTCGCCGCTGCTGGCGAACGGGCGAGTGTCCGGTTTCTGGAGTTCTTCGCGGCCGAGATCCGCAACTCCCACACCCGGCGGGCTTACGTGCGGGCCGCCGGCGAGTTCCTGGCCTGGTGCGAGGCGGCCGGGGTGCCGTCGCTCACTGCGGTGCAGCCGTTGCATGTCGCGACCTGGATCGAGGGGCTGACGCGCAGCCACACGGCGCCAACCGCCAAGCAGCGTTTGGCCGCGGTGCGCCATCTGTTCGACTGGCTGGTGGTGGGCCAGGTGGTGGCGGTAAACCCGGCGGCTTCGGTGCGGGGGCCGCGGCATGTGGTGCGGGTGGGCAAAACCCCGGTGCTGGATCCGGCCGAGGCGCGGGCTCTGCTCGACAGCATCGACGTCACCACGTCGGGCGGCCTGCGCGACCGCGCGCTGATCGGGCTGATGGTCTACAGCTTCGCCCGCGTCGGCGCCGCCCTGGCGATGCGGGTGGAGGACGTCTATCCCCAGAACCGCCGGCTGTGGGTGCGGCTGCGCGAAAAGGGGGGCAAGGCCCACGCGCTGCCCTGCCACCATGCCCTGGAGGACTATTTGGTGGCCTACCTGGACGGCAGCGGGTTGCGGGACGACCCCAAGGGGCCGCTGTTCCGCACGATCGGCCGCGGCACTGGTCGGCTGTCCGAGCGCCCGCTGCCGCAGGCGAGCGCCCATGCCATGGTGCGTCGGCGGGCTGCCGCCGCCGGCATCGCCACCCCGCTCGGCTGCCACAGCTTCCGCGCCACCGGCATCACCGCCTACCTGGCCAACGGCGGCACGTTGGAAACGGCCGCCGCGATGGCCAACCACGCCTCCACCCGCACCACCCAGCTCTACGACCGCCGCGGGGACCGGGTCAGTCTGGACGAGGTCGAGCGCATCCGGCTTTGAGGGGCAGATCTGGGGGATGCTGGCCGGACTGGTCTGGCCGGACTGGTCCGAGGTCGGCATGGCGGCCCCTTCAGGACGTGCGGTTGGCACGCGTCGCCACAGGTACGTTTGAGCGGACGCTGCCTTGTTTCTAAACATAACTTGGATTATAATCCAACTTATGGCGGAATATCCGAGATAACTTGTCTGATGATCCCACTCAGCCTCATGGCCCCGGGGGATGTGGCGCGGAGCGTGGCCGCGCGTGCCCGTGCCCGGCGGGTCGCCCTTGGACTCACCCAGCAGGAGGTCGCCGACCGCAGCGGGGTGAACATCTGGACGCTGCGGCGGTTCGAGGCCAGCGGCAAGCTGGCGTTCGATGCGCTGATCCGCGTCGCCGTGGTGCTCGACGCGATCGAGGCGTTCGGCGCGCTGTTCCCGGAACCGGAGTTCCGCAGCCTTGATGAGGTGATCGAGCGGCCGAAGCGCCAGCGGGGCAAGCGCCGGACGGTGGTCCGATGAAGCATGTCGGCGTTCTGGCGGTGTCGCTGCGCTGGGGCGAGGGCGACGAGGAGCCCGTCGGCCGCCTCGCCAGCCGCAACGGGAAAACCTATGTCGAATTCGACGATGCCTTCCTCGCTTCCGGGCGGGTGCTGTCCTGGTTTCTGCGGACCCCGCGCCCAGGCGTTCTGCAAGGGCCGGACGCCCCGTTCTCCGGCCTTCATGGCGTGTTCGACGACAGCCTGCCCGACGGGTGGGGGCGGTTGCTGATCCATCGCCGGGCGGCCGCCAGCAAGATCAATCCCCTGTCGCTGACGCCTCTCGACATGCTGGCCTGCATAGGGGAGTGGGCGATGGGAGCCCTGGTCTACCGGCCGGAGACCGAGGAGCCCGTGGACACCGGCGCCATCGATCTCGACCGGATCGCCGCGCAGAGCCGGCAAGTGCTCAAAGGGGCGCCGGAGGCGCTCTTCCCCACCTTGCTGCGGGTGGGCGGCTCCCCCGGTGGCGCCCGGCCGAAGGCGGTGGTTTGCCGCGACGATCAGAGCGGCGCCCTGATGGAGGAGCGCGCGATAGGTGTTCGCTGAACAACGCCAAGGATGAACTGAACCGGAACGGTGGCTTGCCTCCTGCCATCCAGCCAGGCTGTCTGCGAAACCGACCTTTGGCGGCCGACTTGGAAACTGTCCGAAAACACCCACTCTCAACGGGTTTCCGGACATCTTGATTGCCGGACGGGATGACGGGCACGACGCCCCGCGCCAGTGTTCCCGGCCCGCTTACCCTTAGCGTTGTTTGCCTGACACCTATCGCGCTCTCCTCAACATCGTCAAGGGCGGCTTCCGCCTGCAGGATCTTGAGGACCGTAGCGAACAGCCGCGCCTCTGGGTTGATACAGTTCGCCTGTCCGACGACTTCTTCCAGGCCCTGCGCGACCACCCGGTGCCGGTCAATGAAACGGCGCTGCGCCAGATCGCCAACAACGGGTCCGTCCAGGCGCTTGCCCGGATTCGTATCAGGCACAGAAGCAACCGGGAAATTGCAGAGAGCAACACTCCTGCGTCCTCCGCTCCGAGGCGCGTCGGCATAAACCGTTGCCGGCTGAGGTCCGCAGTAGGGGCTCCAGCCGTGATCATTGATGGGGGCGGCACAAAGACGTTGGGCTTCGATCAGGATCGGGTGAGCTTGAGTTCTTACCCGGCCAAATCATCCGGCGGGAAGTGCCCCCCAAAGTCCAGATGATACATCGATGCACCCGGCTAACGCGCTGGCTGAAAATTTTGGTGTTGGGTAACTATGTTTCTTGACGAGAGAAGCAAACGCACCCAACACAGCACGAATATTGCGAAAAATTTTTTACTTTACTTTAATGTTTTGCTGAATACTCCTGTATGAAAGAAAGATCGATCTTTTGTTATCAAATCAAACCATCAGGAGTGGTTGAAATGAAGAAAATGCTGTCCCCACTGATTATTAGTGTGTTTGCGGTGATCTCTCAGGCAGCTTTTGCTGGAACACCCGAGCAGGCGAGAGAAATGGCGGAAAAGGCTGCCGAATATTTGCAAAAAAACGGTGAAGAAAAGGCGTTTTCCGCCATCAATGATAAGAGTGGCCCCTTCCATGATGGCGATGTGTATGTCTTTGTCCACGACACCACCGGCTTGGTGAAAGCACACGGCGGGTTCCCGAACTACATTGGGAAGAATACTGTCGGCGCTACTGACCTCGATGGCAAAACGTTTGTGAAGGACATTACTCAGGTCAAGGACACCGGCTGGATTGACTACAAGTGGCAGGATCCCCAGACCAAGGCAGTAGCGGAAAAGACGGTGTATGTAAAACGGGTGAATGATCTTCTAATCTGCGCAGGGGCCTATAAGAAGTAGTTTTTCTTTAGGGCACACGCTGTCTTTTCTACCGCCCCCTTCCACACACTGATGGGCGTCACACATGCGCTTACTGAACAATGTTTCGATTGGCACCAAGCAAATGGTGGCGCCCGTCATCAACACCATTGTGCTGGCAGGGATCGTTCTATTGATATTGATGGCGACCTGGCAAGTATCTGTCATTAAACGCAAGACCGACGGGCGGTCAATACCATGGAAGACGCGTGGTCTTTCATCGGTAACCTGCGCAAGGGACACACGTCTCTTTACAGGGCCGCAAGCCTGAAGGCGCAGAATGTCGATGGTGGCTACATCCAGGAGGCTCGACAAGAGGCGGCCGATGCGTGGCAGCAGGCCAATGTTGCCTTGAACAGCCTTCGCAGTAGCGGCAGCGTCAACGATAAATCTCTGCTGCAGAGTGCCATGCAGAGCATGGAAAAGTATCTTTCTGCGGCAAAGCAGGCCTCCGATTTTGTTGACGAAGATGCATTCATGGCAACTATGTACCTGACGGGCGCCGACAAGGCATTCCTGATAATTGAGCGCGACGCCTCATCGTTGCTTAAAGAAATTAACAGTGAGCGCCGACGCATTGAAGACGAGATGTCCAATGCACTCGATCAGGAACTCTACAGAGTTGCCGGCGTGGCGATAGTATCAATCTCCCTGTCCTTAACTGTCTCGATGCTTTTTTCCCGATTGATTTCCTCTGCCATCAAGAGAATAACAAAAACTATGGAGCACTTGGCGGCGGGTGATCTATCTGTTGATCTGCCGCCGGTTGGTTGCCGCGACGAGATCGGCACCATGATTGACGCCGTGCGTGTCTTTAAGGAAAATGCGGCCGAGCGCGAGCGCTTGGAGGTTGCTCAAGCTGAGGAACGGCACGCCAAAGAACGTCACGCCGCCGAGATCGAGACCTTGGTTCACAGATTCGACCAGACGGTCTCTGGGATCCTACATACTGTGGGGACGGCGGCCAACGAGTTGGAAGCGACGGCACAGAGCATGTCGAGCACGGCCACTCATACAAATGAGCAGGCTACGATTACAGCCGCAGCAGCCGAACAAGCGTCCAGCAATGTGCAGACCGTTGCCACTGCCACTGAAGAACTAACCGCCTCCATCCGCGAGATCAGTACCCAAGTCACGCGTTCCACCAGCATTGCCAATCAGGCGGTGGCCGAGGCGCAGCAGACGACTGAGCAGGTGCACAGCTTGGTTGAGCAGGCACAGCGCATCGGCGAGATCGTCCAGCTGATTACCAACATCGCATCCCAGACCAATTTGCTGGCATTGAACGCCACGATCGAAGCGGCGCGCGCTGGCGAGATGGGCAAGGGCTTTGCCGTTGTGGCCAGTGAGGTGAAGAACCTTGCGACACAAACGACCAAGGCAACTGAAGAAATTGCTGGTCAGATTGCCTCCATGCAGGCGGCAACCGGCGGCGCGGCCGAGGCTATCACCGACATTGGGCGCACCATTGGTGAAATGAATGAGATTGCAACCACCATTGCGGCAGCCATCGAGGAGCAAGGAGCAGCTACTGGTGAAATTGCCCGTAACGTCCAACAGGCAGCAGTCGGTACGCAGACAGTCACCACCAACATTGCATACGTTAGCCGCGCTGCCACGCAAACTGGAGAGGCTGCAGGGCAGGTGCTCAATGCTACCGGACAGATGACACGGCAAGCCGAGGTGCTGAGGAGCGAGGTAGAGCGCTTCCTCAACGGCATTCGCTCTGCTTGATTGGCTCCTTCCATGGCGGGCGTGTTGCACGGAAGCGGCGATCTTGTAGCCAACGACCTGGTCTCCAATTTGGGCGTCCGGCAGCTCGGTAGGTGTCAACGTGGATGAGACACGGATTTGGAGTTCAAGCTCGGGGAAACTTGCGTGATCAAAGACACCGACGCCGTGATCGCCGTGTTCGTCTGCTTACAGGATGACGGCGGGCGAGAGGATGGGCAAGCCCTACCCCTGAGAGCAGGTCCCTCGGGAAGGACCTTGTTGTGAATCAGCATCCGAATGGGCCGCTGAGCCGCTACAGCCAACACCTTGAAATCGATCGGCAGCGATTGGAACTTCACTTCAGCAGAGCGAAGTTCATTTGTTCACAAAGGGCTACAGTGCTTTTGATAGGCCTCGAGCATCCAAGCCAATTGACATGATGGAGGGCTAAATGCGTAAAAGTATCAGCATATACTACCATGCTCCACATGCATGCTATGGTGAGGCAGTCGGCGAAGTCTGGGAGGATGAAACCGGAGCGATGTGGGCGGGAAATGGCGAGTATGCAACACGCGTGAATTACGACCCATTTACTGGCCAACCAGCGCGCTCTCCCATTTCCCTGGTCAAGGCTAAGCCAGATAGCTACAGCGCTCCCAACAGCATGGTCTTTGCTTGGAGCGAATGACTGGAATCAGATAGGTACTCGGCTTTGCGCGATCTGGGACGGCATTCCTTCCCTCATGCCCGGATCCAGAAGGCCGGTTCATCGGCGATGAAGGCGAGAGCTTCATCAAGGTCGAATACCGCCCCGAAGGGGCCAGCCGGTCCCCAGGCCTCGCGCCGCCACCACAGAACTTCGACCCGGTTGGTCTCGCCCAGTGGCCGCAAGCGGGCAACTGGCGCGCCGGTGCGGGTGCTGAACAGTGAGTAGCCGCGGTTGATCCGGCGGACGGTGAGGCCGCCGCGCGGCCAGGGATAGGCGGCAATCCGCTCCAGGACGGGGTCGGTCGTGAGCATCGCGATCACGCGTGCGCAAGTTTGTTGAGTGGTCAAACGTCCGGCGCCCCCAGAGGTGTACCATGGTGCGTCCCGTTGTTGTTTCCAAAAGCTTCGTCGCGTGGCTGAGGCCGTACCTGAAGGCCGTCTCCGGACGCACCCGCGCCACGGTTGCGGCACTCGCCGTCGGCGCCGTCCTGACGGTTGGCCCGCGCACGGTCGCCAATGCGCTGCGCGTCCTCGGTCTGGCCGATGAGCCCGGATTCGCGACGTTTCACCGCGTGCTCAACCGCAACGCTTGGTCAGGGCTGGTCTTGGCGCGCACGCTGCTGCACGCTCTGGTCGGCGCCTTCGTGCCGTACGGACCGGTCGTCATCGGCGTCGACCACACTCTGGAGCGTCGGCGCGGCCCGTGCATTCGCCCGGCCAGCCAGTATTACGACCCGGTACGGTCGTCCAAGAAGAGACGGGTCACCAGCCACGGCCTGCGCTGGCTGACCGCCATGTTGCTGGTCGAGGTGCCGTTCGCCGGCCGCATCTGGGGCCTGCCGGTGCTCACCGCGCTGACGCCCAGCCGCTGCTGGTGCCAGGAGCATGGGCGGCATTACCGGTCGGCCATCGACTGGGCGCGCGCCGTCCTGCGCCGGCTGCACCGCTGGCTGCCGGACCGGCTGCTGGTCGCCGTCATGGACGGCGGGTTCGCCGCGCTGGACCTGCTCGATGCGCTGAGCCCGTCGATGATCATCGTCACGCGCTTGCGCTTCGACGTCGGCCTGTTCGATCCCCCGCCGGCCGAGCAACACTATGGCCGTCCGGCGGTCAAAGGAGCCCGGCAGCCGAGCTTGCGCGATCGGCTGAGCGACCCGGCAACGGTGTGGCGGCGCGCCGTCCAGGCCAGCCGCACCCAATGGCGTAGCGGTGGCTGGATCGAGTACGCCAGCGGCACGGCGCTGTGGTACCACGCGGGCAAGCCGGTCGTGCCCATCCTGTGGGTGCTGGTCCGCTATCCCGACGGCCGGCGCGAGCCGGAGGCCTTCCTGTGCACCGATCCAACGGTGCCCCCCGCGCACGGTGCTGGAATGGTTCAATCGTCGCTGGTCCATGGAAACCATTTACGAAGAAAGCCGCGCCCACATCGGGATCGCGACGCAGCGCCAATGGACCGATGCGGCGATTTTCCGCACGACGCCGCTGCTGTTCGGGCTGTATTCACTGATCACGTTGTACGTGCACCAACATGCCGACCGGCTGGCGCTGTCGCCGCGGCGCGCCCTGTGGTACCCCAAGCCCGCGCCCACCTTCGCCGATGCGTTGGCCCGCCTGCGCCAGCACCTGTGGTTCGAACAGGCCTTCGCCATGTCGCCCGAAAACACCGACATGATGAAAACCGCCCCTCGGCTTCTGCGCCGCCTCATCGAATCCGTCTGCTACGCCCCGTAGAGCGCGACGATCCTGCACTCCGCTTGGCTTGATGACCACCGTCCCAGAACGGACGGATGTCCTGCAATGCGCAAAGCCGAGCTCACACTTATCGCGCTGCCCTCAGGTTGCAGAACCCGTTGTCCAGGGTGTCCACGGGGGGGGGCCGCGCGCGCCGCGAAGTGCTCTCATTGCTGACGCAGCGGCGCGCGTGGGAGGGACCTGTGGGCTCCCCTGGGCAACGAGCGGGTGGATGAGATGGGCTGCTCAGGAGCGGTTCTTGAACCGCCAGCTTTCGTTACCGGTTTCGAGGATGTCGCAGTGATGCGTCAGCCGGTCGAGCAAGGCGGTCGTCATCTTGGCATCGCCGCCGAAGACGGTCGGCCATTCGGCAAAGCTTAAGTTCGTGGTGATGAGCACTGAGGTCTGGGAGTAAAGCTTGCTGATCAGATGGAACAGCAGCTGCCCTCCGCTCTGGGAAAACGGCAGGTAGCCCAACTCGTCGAGCACAACGAGATCGACGCGGGTCAGCTGTTCGGCCCGGGTTTCCGCTTCCAGCCGGTTCACCAGGTCGATGACGTTGAAGAAGCGGGCGCGTGCGCCATGGCGCACGCAGTTCGGGTCCGTCCAAGATACGTGTAAAAATGGGCCACAAGGGCCAGACTTGGCTGCCGCCAATTCGAACAACACCGGAAGGCGGCCTGATTCCACCATTTCCCGCCCATACCAAGGGCAACGAGGTCCGATTTTCTCGTAGAGAGGCATCATACCCTATTTTTTACACGTATCTTGGACGGACCCGGAGTCGGAAGATTCGTGCGCGTGACAAGGATCAAAAGCCGAATTATCCCGTGGACTCTGGTGACGAAGCAAATAGTAAGATCCAAATAACTTCCAAATAGCTCGCGTCACCAGAGTCCACATTGATTTCGTCACACCGACCCGCCACAGTGCGGACCGGGAGGCAGCCATGAGCAACGTTCATCAGCTGATTATGCAGCACGGACACTCGGAAGCCCGTCGCCTGGAAAGCGCTTGAGCGACTTGAATCGCGGGAAACCCGGGGTCTGCCCCGCCTTGACGCGCCGAAAAAAGGCTTGGAAGGCCTTGTTCAAGCGGCGCAAGGTGATCTGCTGCGAGGAGCAGTTGGCGACGGCCCAGTCCGGACACTCGCGGCGCAGGGCGGTGAGTTCGGCGCACTGGTCGGCATAGGACACAGACACCTTGGCGCGGCGCCACGCGTCGATCCGTTGCTCCAGGCAGGCGTTGTAGCGCTGTTGATGATGGCGCAGCAGATCAGCCAGTGCCGTCGCCTGGGTCTTGGAGGGATAAAGACGGTAGGTGACCTTGCGCCGTTCCATGCGGGGAAGAGGCCAGTGGTTCCTGATTTGTTCAAGAGTGTGGGCGCCATTCACCTCCACACAACTTTTCAAATTTGGTGGAGGTGAATGGCGCTTTTAGGTGGAGCGTTTCGCCTCCCCGGTGATGGCGGGCTTCGCCGGCACATCCTCGGCAAGCGCGCGATAGGCCAACCCGCCTGCCAGCCCGCCGACAAGCGGGGCAATCCAGAACAGCCAGAGCTGCTGCAGCGCCCAGCCACCGACCACCAGTGCCGGGCCGGTGCTGCGAGCTGGGTTCACCGAGGTGTTGGTCACCGGAATGCTGATCAGGTGGATCAGTGTGAGCGCCATGCCGATGGCCAGCGGCGCGAAACCAGCCGGCGCCCGCCGATCGGTGGAGCCCAAGATCACCAGCACAAAGAAGAAGGTCAGCACCAGCTCGATCGCCAGGGCCGAGGTGACGGTGTACTGGCCGGGCGAATGTGCCTCATACCCGTTGGCCGCCAAGCCGTTGACGGCCAAGCTGTAGTCGGCCTTTCCGGTGGCGATGACATACAAGACCAGGGCCGCCGCAAAAGCTCCGACCAGCTGGGCCAGCACATAGGGCAGAATGTCCTTGGCCGGAAACCGCCCGCCGGCCCACAACCCGACGGTCACCGCCGGGTTCAGGTGGCAGCCGGAGATGTGGCCGATGGAATAGGCCATGGTCAGCACAGTGAGGCCAAAGGCGAGTGAGACGCCGAGTAGCCCGATTCCGACCTGTGGAAAGGCGGCGGCAAGCACGGCACTGCCGCAGCCGCCGAAGACCAACCAGAATGTTCCGAGAAACTCTGCGGAGCTGCGCCTTACCATCCCCATGCCAACCTCCCGATGCTCTCATGGTTGACCAAATCCGGCGAATGCCGACCTAAGCACGAGCATAAATCCATTGAGAGTACGCAACGTTTGCGCATTTGGACAGGGAGGGCATGGCAGAAGAACAGAAAGACGACGGGCCAGTCTCGTTTGGTTGGGGCGCGGCACGGTTCGATGAGACACCCGGCTGCGGGTAGATTGAACCGCAAGCGGAGGTCATTGAGGTGACATCCTCCTCCGCCCGAAGGCGGAGGCTTCGCAGCGCGCGGCCTAGCCGCCTTTATTCAGCAGGGTGGGGAGCGATCTGGTCGCCGCGTGGAGATGCTCAACGTGGGGCTGTATGGGCGCGCGTCGTCCGTCGCTGCCCTAGTGGCGGCGTGACGTGGGTGGAGTTGGTGGTGGACGGGATTGGGTGAGGGCTGGGGCACGCTGCCCCGGTGCTCAACAGATGAGCCGCGGCAGGCGACCGAGGGCGAGGTGGATGATCGCCTGATCAGGCGCGCTGGTCGGCAGGTGCACCTTGATCTGCGTCTTCATCTCCACGATGCGCGCGGCGATCTTCACCAAGCGCAGCCGCACCGTATCGAATTGCACCGTGCGCCAGCGAGAGCGTTTCGGCATCAGCGAGCGCAGGCTCCACAGCAGCCAGTACGCCCCGGCGTGCAGGAACAGGCGGAACTGGTTGGCCGTCGCCTTGGTGCACGAGGTCCGGTCTGCGGCAAGGTGGGCTTCCCACGCCTTTATATGATTTTCCACCTGTCCCCTCGCGCAATACAGGCCGGCATACAGCCAGCGACCCGTGCCATGGCGCAGGTTGGTGACGATGACGCGGCTGTCAGTGCCCTGGTCGCCTGCCTCGACCCGCGCGACGATGCGCCGCACCCGGCTCCAGGTGCTGGCGCCGTCATAGAATTCCTTGAAGCGGCGCACCTTGTCGGCTCTGGGCATGGCCTGGAAGCGGGCAGCGGTGCTGGCCTCCAGCGTGGTGACGTGACGGCGCAGCGTGCTGCTGGTCGGCAGACCGAGCACGTCGTCGATCCCCTCGGCCTCGCACCAGTCGAGCACCTCCGGGCAGGCGTAATGACCGTCGGCGCGCAGCAGGACTTCCGTGTGCGGCCAGTTTGCCCGAATGGCGCGGAGCAGGCGACGCAGAAAGGCCCGGACCTCAGTCCCCTTGGGCCGCTTGGCCGGGCGCAGAACCGCGGTGACGAAGCGGCCGTCGCCGTCGAAGACGGTCCTCGCGAAGGCGGGGATGGGCTGAAAGCCGTACTCGTCATATTGGGCGTTGAACAGGCGCAACTGCTGGCCACCATGCACCGTGTCGAAGGTGTCGTCTACATCCAGCACGATGCGCTTGGGCACCTTGCGAAAGGACGCGCAGTAGAGATCGACCATGGTCCG
The DNA here is from genome assembly GCF_023806445.1 of Azospirillum sp. A1-3. Classification (NCBI taxonomy): domain Bacteria; kingdom Pseudomonadati; phylum Pseudomonadota; class Alphaproteobacteria; order Rhodospirillales; family Azospirillaceae; genus Azospirillum; species Azospirillum sp. A1-3. The sequence goes on along the minus strand of NZ_JAMSLU010000007.1, from coordinate 99,058 downwards.
GCCCATGCGCAGCAGTGCGCGGGTATCCGGCAGGTTCTCCAGGCGCGAGATGGTGGCTTGCGAGCACAGGTCACGCTCGGACGGCAGGCGTTCCAGGGCCATCTTGAACAGCGGGTCGGAGCGCAGGCTGCCGGCGTCGTTGCCGCCCTCGTAGCCCGCCGCGATGGCCAGCAGGCGGAAGCCGATGATGTCGGCCAACGAATGCACGGTGCGGGTGGGATCGCGCGGGTCCTCAATGCAGGCGGCCAGACGATCGGCACCCCCAGCCGCTTCGCTACCTCCCGCAGCACCAGCAGCCCGCCATCGGAGGACAAGCGGCCGCCATCAAAGCGCCCGATCACCGGCTTTCCAGCAACGGGTGATGGGCCGGGCAGCGGCAGGGTATGATCAACCATGGCGGGTGGGCGCTCCGGAAACGGCAGGAGTTGGCGTCAGCACCCAAATCCTACGGCCGCTCAATGGAGGACGCTACACCCGCCAGCCCTCATGAATTTCCCCGGCTAGGACGGCGGGGTTGACTTCATCCTGCACCGCGAGCGCGACGGCGAAATCCCCAAGATGCAGCTCAAGAGCCGCTGGCCGATCGACAAAAAGTATCTCGATCGCGATCTCTGGATCGCGCTCCCGATGGGCGGTGCTTGGTATCTCATGCCGCATGAGAAGATGGTGGCGCTGGTGAGGCAGCGACATACTGCCCGATATCAGGGGCAGGACGTAACGATCCACTACCCTTTTCATCCCCGGTACGGCGAACGCGTCGGCGTCGTCCGACGTCACCGCTTGCGCGGTGAAGTCATGTTGGTCGTCGAGCAGCCGGACGGCACGGTGACCCACGTGCCAGAATGGATGACCACGCCGGCAGCCGGCAACGCCAGCCTTTGTGACGCCCTCCGGTTCCCGTTGGGGGTTCTCCAGGAGTTGCGCCTCACCACCGACGCCGCCCTGTCGTTGCTCCGCGAGCGACGCAACGGAGGGCGGTATGAGACACCCCAGAGCGACCGTGCAACCAGACCTGTTCACGCCGACGCGGCCGACGACTGTCCTCCCGCGGGAGGTAGCGCAACGGCTGCTGCCACTTCTGGAACAGCTCCTGCTGGAGGTGCTGGCGAGCGAAACCCCGACAACGGAGGCGAATGATGAGCAAGATTACGCCTGATCATCTCGCACGCCATGCATACGTCTACGTCCGCCAATCGAGACCGGACCAGCTCCTGCACAACCACGAGAGCCGTCGTCGACAATATGGCCTGGCCGACCGCGCCCGCCAGCTCGGCTGGTCCGAGGTGGTCGTCATCGACGATGACCTCGGACGTTCCGGCGGCGGGATTGCCCGCCCTGGGTTCGAGCGGTTGCTGGGGGCGATCTGCGAAGGGCGGGTCGGCATCGTGCTGGCGATCGAGGCGTCGCGGCTCGCCCGCAACGGCCGGGACTGGCACATGCTGCTGGAGTTTTGCGGCTTGGTGGGGTGCTTGCTGGCCGATGAGGACGGGGTTTACGACGCGAAATTGCCCAACGATCGGCTTCTCCTGGGGATGAAGGGCACGATGAGCGAGATGGAACTGTCCATCCTGCGTCAACGCTCCCTGGAGGCCTTGCGCCAGAAGGCACGCCGCGGCGAACTGTTCTTCACTGTGGCGGTTGGCTACATCAAGACCCGCCACGACCGCATCGCCATGGACCCGGACCTGCGGGTGCGTGAGGCGCTCGCCCTGGTGTTCCGCAAGTTCGCCGAGTTCCAGAGCATCCGGCAGGTTCACCTTTGGCTGCGTCAGGAACGGATCCGGCTGCCGGCCATTGAGCGGACCACCGAAGGGCCGCGCGTCGTATGCACGGTCCGAACGCAATCGACCGGGTCCGCTTCACCATCTCCCTTGAGTTCCATTGGGCGAGCATCTCCGGGACGAGGGGGCGCCGCCGCCGGTAGCCGTCGAGCGTGGCTGTTGATCGGGGCACTTCTCCAGGAAGGTGCCCGATGCCCCGAGAGCCATGCCCGCCAGCACAGTGCTGGTCCGTGCGGTCGGTTTTTGTCCGCACCCGAGGTGGGCCAGAGCGCCTCGACCTCGCCTACCGCAGCTTGCTTGATCCCGTTCCCGTGACCGAGGGAGAACCGCCATGCGCGCCGCCATCTACGCCCGCGTCTCGACCGAGCGCCAGGAGCGCCAGCAAACCATCGACAGCCAACTCGACGCCTTGCGCGCCTGGGCCCACAACGCAGGACACGACCTGAATGAGGCCCATGTCTTCCGCGACGAAGGCTACAGTGGGGCCCGTCTCGACCGACCTGCTCTGGATGCACTGCGCGACGCCGTACGCGATCGCGAGGTCGACATCGTCGGCGTTCTTGCCCCCGACCGCCTCGCCCGCCGTTACGCGTACCAAGTACTCGTGCTTGAGGAGTTCCGGCGCGTCGGCTGCAATATCGCTTTTTGCAACCGCGCCATCTCGGACGATCCCGGCGACCAGCTCCTGCTCCAGATCCAGGGCGCCGTCGCTGAGTATGAGCGCGCCCTGCTCGGTGAACGATTTCGTCGTGGCAAGCTCCAGAAGGCCCGGGCCGGTCAGTTCCTCGGCGTGCGCCCGCCATACGGCTACCGCTATCTGCCATGCTCCCAAGAGGGCGGCGGTCGCTTGGTTGTCGATGAAGCCGAGGCCGAACTCGTGCGCCTGCTGTATGGCTGGCTGGTCGAGGAGCGCATGACCGTGCGCCAGATCATCAAGCGCCTGAACCTGGGGCCGTGGTTCCCGCGGTGTGGTCGCCGCTCATGGTCGTCCTCGACGGTGCATCATATTCTCGCCGATCCGGTTTACGCTGGTACTGCCTACGCGAACCGCTACGAGTATGTTCCGGCTCAGAAACCTCGAAGCCGCAAGCCCAACTACCACGGTAAAGGGCACCGCCGATTGCGGCCAAAGGACCAGTGGATCGCCATCCCGGTTCCAGCATTGGTAGATCAAGACACTTGGGACCGTGCGCAGGCACAACTGACAAGAAACGCGGCCCTATCATTCCGGAATAACAAACGACACGATTACCTGCTGCGCTGCCTGCTGACCTGTGGAACGTGCGGTCTCGCCATGTTCGGCGTCACCAGGCGGATGGCTTCAGGCGATCGACATCTCTATGCCTGTTCTGGCAAGGATACCGTCCTGCGGGCACGCGAAACTCCCTGCCCCCGTGCTCCGGTATGGGGAGAGGAGCTGGAACAGGCCGTATGGGACCATGTCCGTGGTCTGCTCGGCGACCCTGAGCGACTGATCGCTGAGTTTCGCCGCTTGGCGACGGATCCGGATCGGGATGCCACTCGCGAGGAGATCGCTGAGCGTGGCCTGCGCGGTCGTCTGGAACGGATTGCCCGAGCCGAGGACCGGCTACTCGATGCCTACCAAGCTGAGGTCATCGAACTGGGCGAGCTGACTGACCGTCGTAGGCGGCTTTCTGAGCAGCGTCACGACTTGGAAAAGCAACTGGAGCAACGGCGGGTGCTCGCCCAACATCGCGCGCAGGCTCAAGAGGTGCTGGCCGACCTGGAGGCGTTCTGCGAAAGAATCCGTGGTCGTCTTGATGAGGCCACCTTCCAGGAGCGGCAGGCGATCTTGCAGCTCGTCGTCGAGCGCGTCATCGTCCACGAGGACAGCCTGGAGATCCGCCATGTCATCCCGTTGCGCGAACCGCCGCTTGGACGTGACCCGCTCGCGGCGTCCGATGATGGATTGCGTTCGGATCGTGTGGAAGCTGCCGGTCTACAATACCCTCCATCACCTGCTGACCAACCCGGTCTATGGCGGGGCCTACGCATTCGGTCGCACCGGAAGCCGGGTCGGCGTGCAGGACGGGCGCAAACGGGTGGTTCGCGGCTTCCGCCGCGCGCAGGCGGAGTGGGAGGTGTTGATCCCTGAGCATCACGAGGGCTACATCTCGTGGGCGGAGTTCGGGAGGAACCAGGCCCTGATCGCCGACAACGCCAACAGCAAGGGAATGATGATCCGCGGCTCGGTGCGCCGTGGCGACGCGCTGCTGGCCGGGCTGCTGCGCTGCGGACACTGTGGGCGACGGCTGCACGTGGCATACAGCGGCACGGACGGCTACTGCGTGCGTTACGACTGCCGCGGCGCGCATCTCAATCATGGAACTGAGCGCTGCATTTCGTTCGGCGGGCTACGGATCGATGCCGCGGTGGCGGCAGAGGCCTTGCAGTTCCTGTCGCCATTGGGGTTCGAGGCGGCGCTGCGGGCGATCGACGCGCGCGAGGCCGACGGTTCCGAGACGCGTCGGCAGGCGGAGCTCGCCCTGGTCCAGGCGCGCCACGAGGCCGAGCTGGCGCGCCGCCAGTATGACGCCGTCGATCCCGACTACCGCCTTGTGGCAGCCGAACTGGAGCGCCGGTGGAACGACCGGCTGGTGGAGGTCCATCGCCTGGAGGAACGTTTGGCGGCGTTGCAGGCTGGCCATAGCGCAACACCTACGGCGGAGGAGCGGACCCGCCTGATGGCGCTGGGGGCCGACATTGAGACGCTTTGGCATCCCCCCGGCGCGACGGCGGAGACGCGCAAACGCATCTTGCGCACCGTCATCGCGGAGATCGTGGCCAAGGTAGTCGATGACACGATCCAACTGGTGATCCATTGGCAGGGCGGCGATCACACCCGTCTGGCAGTGCCGAAGAACCGGAGCGGCAAACACCGTTGGCTAACCGACGCCGACACCGGCGACCTCATCCGCGCTCTGGCCCGGCAACAGCCCGACGGGGGCATTGCCGCAATCCTGAACCGGGCTGGCAAGCGCACCGGTAAAGGCAACAGTTGGACCGAGGCGCGGGTGCGCAGCTTCCGCAATGCCCATGGCGTCGCGGTGTACAGGGAGGGCGAGATCGCTGAGCGGGGCGAGGTGACTCTCGAATAAGCGGCCGACCGGCTGAAGGTCAGCAAAATGACCGTGCTGCGGCTGATCGCCGGGGGAACCATCCAGGCAAGCCAAGCGTGCAAGGGAGCGCCATGGGCGATTCCGGAGGCCCAACTGTCCGGGCTGGAACCGCTCCGCCAATCGACACGCCGTCCGGTAACAGAAAATCCGGATCAGCAGGCCTTTGATTTTCAATGACGTAGCGAGGTGGGCATCATGACGCGGGAGCGGTGTGAGAAAGAAAGCATCACCCAGCCCACGTCCTGGAAGGACCGCGGCGCCTATTCCAAATCCCGTTCGTCGCGGGCGACCATCACCGCCTGCGCGCCGCCCTACCGCTTCCAGCCGATCGAGGCCGTGGCGGCGGCAGCGGCCGACGACATGCCACCGGGATGATTTCCCAGCGGCCACGACCGTCCAAGAGCCGCCGCCCCGCGGTGGAGCCAATCACGCACGACAAGATGCGTTGCTGTCGCGCCAGCGTTACGGAGATAGCTTAGGCCACGCGGATGCCAGCAAGGAAGCGCTCCACCTCTCCGCGCAGCCGGTCGGCCTCGCGCGACAACTGGCCGGTGGCGTCGAGCACTTGGCCGGCGGCGGCGCCGGTCTCGGTTGCGGCGTGGCTGACGTCGGCGATGTTGGTGGTCACCGCCTGGGTACCAACAGCCGCCTGCTGCACGTTACGGGCGATCTCACTGGTCGCAGCGCCTTGCTCCTCGATGGCGGCGGCGATCGTGGTGGCAATCTTGTTCATGGTTCCGATGGTGTGGCCGATGCCGGTGATCGAGCTTGCGGCGTTGCTGGTCGCTGCCTGCATCGAGGCGATCTGGCTGCTGATCTCCTCCGTTGCCTTGGCGGTCTGAGTGGCGAGGTTCTTCACTTCCTGCGCCACCACCGCGAAGCCCTTGCCAGCTTCGCCCGCGCGCGCGGCTTCGATGGTCGCATTCAGTGCCAGCAGGTTGGTCTGCGACGCGATGTTGGTGATGAGCTGGACGATTTCGCCGATGTGGTTGGCCTGCTCGACCAGGCCGTTGACGTGCCCGGTGGTCTGCTGTGCCTCGGCCACCGCCTGGTTGGCGATGCCGGTGGAGCGGGTGACCTGGGCGCTGATTTCAGCGATGGAGGCGGTCAGCTCCTCAGTCGCGGCAGCGACCGTCTGCACGTTGCCCGACGCCTGCGCGGCGGCCGCGGCGGTGGCAGCGGCCTGCTGGTTGGTGTGAGTGGCGGTGCTCGACATGCTCTGCGCCGTTGCCTCCAGCGCGTCGGCGGCGGACGCCACGGTGTGCAGGATGCCGGACACGGTCTGATCGAAGTCGCGCACCATCCGCTCCACCGTCTCGGCGTGGCGTTCCTTGGCGCGGCGCTCCTCGGCCTGAATGGCCTCCAGGCGCTCGCGCTCGGCGGCGTACCCCTTGAACACCACCAGCGCACCGGCGAGTTTGCCGATCTCATCGCCACGACCGCGATGCGGCACCTCGCCGGAGAGGTCGCCGTTCGCAACACGCAGCATCGCCTCGGCAATGCTGTGGATTGGCGCGGTCACCCGGCGGCGGACGATGAGCATACCGGCCGTTCCGAGCCCCAAAGCAAGCGCCAGCAACACCGCATCGAGCGTCAGTGTCGTGGCCTCTTCGCTCTGCCGCTGCGCGGCACGCGCGGCAATGGCGTCGAGTGCGGTATTGGCAACCGCATCGAGGTCGCCCATTGACTTGTCGGCTAGTTCGTTGAGGTCCTCAAGGCGCACGGACGGCTCCTGCCGGGCGGCAACCGCTGTTAGGACCGTTTCACGTGCCTTCAGATACTCTGCGACATAGCTACGCTCGGCGGTGGCAATCGCCGATCTGAGGGGCGCGGGCGAGCCCGGGCGTTGGGAGGCATCGACAAGGATGCGCCACGCTGCGTCAAACTGTCCGCGGGCATGCGCCATCTGAGCGCGATCCTCTGAGGAAACCTCCTTTTTGGCAAAGGCGCTGTCGAACAACAGGCGCAGCGGCGTCGCCGCTTCGCGAGCCGCTACGGCAGCCTCCTTGGTGCTGATCATCTCCGACAGCACAGGGTCGAGCGCACGCATCGGATCCAGAAGCGTTTTCGACGAACGAGCAAGCAGGTCCACTGCCGTGCCACCGGTGCTCATCACCTCATCCACCAGCCCCTTACGGCGTTGTAACGGCTCCACCTTCAGTGCCGAGTCCACCTCACCGCGCAATGCTTCAAGGCGCGATATGGTGGCGCGCAGCTCGGTCGCGCCCAGGCCAGGGGCGCAGGCCACTGTCTCGCAGACGCTTGCCACCGTCTCGGCCACGTTGGCTGAGGGCAGACGCCAGCCCGGCAGTTTCGCCATGGTCGCCGGATCGCTCCCCGCCGGCTGTAGCAGCAGGCGCCGTGTGGAGCCGCGCTCCAGACGGATCGCCTGCATTGCTGTGAAGATCGTCCGTGATGCCTCGGCTACGGTCTGGACACTGCGGTTGTCCGACAGCCTGCGCAGCGACATCACCGTGTCCTGGCCGACGATCAGGACAAGGAAGGCAACGATGCTGCCGAACAGAAGTTTTAGCATCGTGGCAATATTCAGTCCCCGAACCTCTTTCATGGTGGTCTCCATGATTTGTTTGTATACTAATTATCAGAGCCTTCTATCTATCAATAGCAAGCAACTTGCAGCATGCAATCATATAGGAATATGTCGTCACCATTTGATTCAATGATTGCATGTTAGTGACGCCCCTGCAGCATTTCGCTCACTTATCCTTTTACTAAGCAGGGGAAGACCCGGCTTAAGGGGGGAGCCCAGGGGGGCGTTACCGGTTTGAGGCCGGCTGGAAAGACGGTGAGACTGACGCGCATGGCAAAAGGTCGAGCCCTCCGAAACGTAGGCGCAGCGGTATCGCCCTGAATCAGGTGGTGACCGCCGAGAGGACCGCTGACTGGAGGCGGAGGATGAAGCCCTCCTTCGAGGTGCGGTGGCTGCCTTCTCCGCTCATGCTAGGGTCCGACCCTGAGCCGATCACTCGCCGCGATCCAGCCGGCCACCGTGGAGTGATTTTGTCGTTGGCCACGTCAGCTTTGCGAGATGACTCCACAGGGCCACTGTTCCGCACAATCGGCCGCCCGCCGCAGGCGAGTGGCCGAGGACCGGAAAGCCCAGGTGAGCCCCCCGGCTGTCTCGGTGGGGCCATCCCTGGTCCACAAGGCGTCTCAAAGCAGCGCCTTCGCCCCTACCAAGAGGCAGACGGTGTCTCATCCTGGTGCCCTGCTGGGGGCTGGCCTTGATGAGACCCGTTTGTGCTTGAGGGCGGATGGCCAAGGGATGAGCGCCAGAGCTCAACGGTCCTTCGGAGTTCCGCAAGCTCTCTTTCAGCCAAAACCTCTTCGTATGTACGCAAAGGCTTCAAGAGGTAAGGGCTAGTGGTGTTATCAGTCGCCAGTATGTTTGTTTCGCCACCCATCATCTTCACCAGCAGCGTCTGAAGTCTTCTTCATTGTTCTACAGCGCTGAGGGAATTCTGGATTTCGGCAAATGGGCATAGGCCGCTTCGCCTGAGGTCTCCGGTCGCTTGGGACGTACTCCCTGAACGAACGCCGTCGTGCCGCGCCCCGGGGAGCCGCCCTCTGCGGTGGTCAGCGCTCCCCCCGATTCAGACCCGGCTGGCCGGTGACCAGGACCACACACTCGTCCCCCGTGTCGGGGCATGACGAGAGGAGCCAAGCATCGCCGGCTGGGCCCTGTCGACAGCCATGGCGGAGGCTCCACCCAAGCCGGAACGGGAGAAAAGTCAGATATGCCATCTGCATTGCAACGATGACCTATGCGGAATGCGCGGAACCGTTGCAAAAACTCTTGAGTGATGCGGATAGTTGTGGCGTATGATTGGGTATGATTGGCGTGAGGGTGGTCATGGTTGGAAAAAACTCTCTCATCCCTGGACAGCATTACGAAGTCAGCTGGTCTGACCGCCACACCCCTCCAGCGCCGGGGATGGTCCTCCTCGATGAGCGGGAGACGGTCGATGGCGGGCGGGCGATGTTTGTGTGGGGGTGGAGGCTGGCCTCCGGCTGGCGGGAGATCGTCTGCTGGTCCGAACCTGAACACGCTCGGGTCGCGGACACCCCTCATCCTCCCGCCTGCGGCCACTGTGGCGGCGGCGGTGTGGACGACATCCTGGAGGGCCACGTTCCTGACTGCGACGCAAACCGCATCGCTGCCCAGGGGAAAGCACTCTGCGCCGCCCACTCGTCCTCCGTCTGACCGCTTACCTGGCCAACGGCGGCACGCTGGAAACCGCCGCGGCGATGGCCAATCACGCCTCCACCCGCACCACCCAGCTCTATGATCGCCGCGGCGATCGGGTCAGCCTGGATGAGGTCGAGCGCATCCGGCTTTGAGGGCGGCGTGGCTCCCCGTTGGTGTGGATCGGCGCCCAAGCTCGGCCAGCCTCTGAACCTGCCTACATTGCAATTACGCGATCACCGGCACCCCATAGCGGGCGACAGCCTGATCGGCCGACACAAGCGTCATCCGCTCGATCTGCGCCTGCGCCACCAAGGCGCGATCGAACGGATCGTCATGGTGGCGCGGTAAGCCGCCCGCGGCGACGCCATGGGCAGCTGTCAGATCGAGCATCTCGATACCCATCTCCGTCAGCAGGGCGTCCAGCCGCTCGAGGGGAAACGGAAGCCGACCCAGGGCACGCTTGATCGAAATCTCCCAGACGCTGATGGCGCTGAGGAAAACCTCGTTGTCGGGGTCGACCACTGCGGCAGCGGCGGCCGTAGACAGGCGTTCGGGCTGGCTGGTCATCCAGACGAAGATGTGGGTGTCGATCAGCAGTCTCACGGCTCTTCACCTCTGAAGGCCCGCGCCATGCTTTCGGGCAGCGGGGCGTCGAAATCGTCGCCCAGCACCACCTCGCCCTTCAGCAGGCCGAGCGGCCGGGGCGTCGTCCGACGGCGCAGCGGAACCAGACGGGCCATCGGCCGGCCAGCCTTCGCGATGACGATCTCTTCGCCGGCGGCGGCGCGATCCACCAACTGTGACAGGTTGGTCTTGGCGTCATAGAGGTTGACGGAGTCCATGACATGTCTCCTTGGTCAAGATTGACCAACTGTAGCGCGCGTTGCCTAGCTTGGTCAATCTTGACCAACTCCAGAGCGGGTGTGGATCGGAGTCCGACGACCCAGCTCTATGACCGCCACGGCAATCGGGTCAGCTTGGACGAGGTCGAGCGTATCCGGCAGATCCGGGGGATGCTGGCTGGACTGGTCCGAGGCCGGCACAGCGGCCCCTTCAGGAGGTTAGGATGGTACGGTTCACCGCAGGCCGCTTTGAGTGGACACTGCCTTGTGTCCCGCTCTAATACTACAGCCGGCTTTTATCGGCTTCCAGGTTGGCGTGCGCGGGCGCGCGCAGAGCTGGCGCGAGCTGCTGATCGACATCCAGGCCCGCGGTCTGAGCATCGCCCCGGAACTGGCGGTGGCCGACGGCGCGCTCGGCTTCTGGAAGGCGCTGGAGGAGGTCTTCCCCGGCACTCGGCATCAGCGCTGCTGCGTGCACAAGACCGCCAACGTGCTGAACAAGGTTGCCAAGTCCGTGCAGCCGACGATGAAGCAGGACCTCCGCGAGATCTGGATGGCGCCGGACCGGGCCGCGGCGCAGGATGCCTTGGAGGTCTTCGTGAAGAAGTAAGCGGCCAAGCATGCCAAAGCCGTCGAGTGCCTGACCAAGGACCACGACGCGCTGCTCGCCTTCTACGACTTCCCCGCCGAGCACTGGGAACATGTTCGGACAACGAACCCCATCATGGACGCCGAAGGGGACTGCCCGCTTTAGCCGGCAGGGGAATCCGGCCCGCAAACTTGCCAAGCGCTCGGGCGGGCCCATATCAGAACGAACACAGAACAGTGCGACGCTTATGCTTCTCAGCGACACATACCGCATCCACCCGAACTGGGGTCAGCGCGAAGCGCTCGACGAGATGCTGTCTTGGGTCTGCCAGCTCGACAACGCCGGGCTTCAACAGCGCATCGAGGCCTATCGCCGGCAGGGCGTTTCACTGACCGACAAGGCCCAGGCCGACGAACTCAAGCTGCTGCGCGCCGAGGTGCCGGAGCTGGGCACCTCTTCGTTCTCAGCCGAGCAGCAGGTGCTGCGCTGGCTCACCAAGACCTTCACTGCCTTCTTCGGTCGTGTGAAGCGTGGCGCCAAGGTTGGCTTTGCGCGCTTCAAAGCGTCCGCCCGCTTTCACGCGGCCGACTTCCGCTTTGATGATGGCCTGACGATGAAGCCGGGGCGACGGGTGTCGATCATCGGGGTTCCAGACCTGGTGAAAGTCAAGTGGCACCGCGACTGGCCACCGGGTGCGGCATGCGGCGCGGCCGTCGTCATCACCCGCCAGGCCGGCACGTGGTCTGTCGTGTTCCAGCTCGATGTGCCGGTGGCGCACTCGCTGACTGGGCCGTCGGCCTCGACGCCGGACTGTCGGCGCTGTCGGACGGCACTCTGGTCGAGCGGCCGAACTGGACCAAGACGGCCGCCAAGGGGCTGCGCCAGCGGGCGGTGTCTCGCAGCCGCAAACCGGATCTGCGGAGCAAACGCCGGAAGACGGCGACGGCGCGTCTGGCGGCTTACAGCCGCAAGGCCGCCAACCGCCGCACCGATGAGCTGCACACGCTGGCGGCGGACATCGTCGCCATCTTCGACCGCATCGCGGTCGAAGACCTCAACCTTCAAGGTCTGGCCCGCTCGATGCTGGCCAAGGACGTGTTGGACGCTGCGTGGGGCCTGTTGAGGGCGCTGATCGCTGACAAGGCCGAGAGAGCCGGTAAGTTGGTGGTCGCCGTCGAGCCGCGCGGCACATCGCAAGAGTGCCCGTGCTGCGGCGCCAAGGTCGAAAAGACCCTGGCCGATCGCGTGCACCGGTGCCCGGACTGCGGTCTGGTCGAAGACCGCGGCGTGGCGGCCGCGTCCGTCATCGCGTTCCGGGCCTTCGGGCACAACAAAGTCAGGCCTGGATCGGGCCTTCGGACGCCAAGCGGGCGGGGTGCCGCGGAGCTTGTCCGAGAAGCCGCCGCGCTTTAGCCGGCGGAGTGATCACTGAGAGCGTGTTCGCCACCGTGCGGCACCGCACTGTCCGCACCAAGGGGGCGCTGTCACAGGAAACCGCCAAGCTGATGGTCTTCAAGCTGATCACCGCCGCGGCAAAAACCTGGCGCCGCCTCTAGGGCGAAAACCTGTTGCCCAAGGTGATCCGCGGCGTCACATTCCGCGACGGCATCGAGGTCACTGACGCCACGTCACAGAACGCCGCCTGATCGGCCCGTCACCCAATTTCCCGCATAGCTCCGGCGTGCGGCGCTTCGGCGGGCCGCTTACCCACCGCTCCTACGCCACTCGGGGGCGCCGTCGCCCGCCCTTACAGACGCAGCGGCCCGTCCTATTGCAGTGGTGGATTGCAAGCGCCCTGGCGGGCGTGCCCTTTGGCCCGTTTGTTGTAGTCTGCGACTTCGGAAGCCGGGAGGAAGCGAATGGTCAGCGGGGTCGAGAGTTGGTTGCAGCCGGCGCATGCCGGAATCCTGTTCCGTTCGCGCCGGCGCAGGATGGTGCGCGCCTTCTCGAAGGCCTCGCCCCGCCAAATCTCCAGCAGGCTTTGGTGCGCAACGTTTCCCATGACCGATTTCGACGAATAGTCGCTGGTGCAGATCAGCGCCTCGCCCTTATAGTTGATGACCAGCTTGTAGATCGGCTGGAAACAGTCGGCATGCAGGGACTCCGGCACCGAGAGGTGGTCCAGGGTGCCGGCGCGATTGCCGATGAAGACGGGGGCGCGGCGCAAGGCGATGCGCCGCTGCTGGCGCCAGGACAGTTGATCGTAGATCGTCTTCAGACGGGCGTATGCGTTGTCGGTGTAAGCGGTGAGCACAAGATAGGACAGTCCCGCCTCGAAGAGGTCCTGGATCAGGTCGCGGGTGCAGAAATCGCCGTTGGAGTTCATTTCCACATAGGCTTTCGGCACGCGCCGGGCCAGCATCCGCACTTTCTCGACGATCCGTGAATCGGCCAGCGGTTCGTTGAAGAAGTGGAGGGCGATCCGTCCGCTGTAGCGGATGTCCGCAAGTTCGGTGACGATCTTATCCAGCAGGGCGTCGTCCATCGCCCCGTCCTTTGGACGCGGGGCTACGGAGACTGGGCAGGCCGAACAGCGCCGGTTGCAATAGGCCGTGGTTTCAATCGCCAGTTCCGGGAACACTGGAAAGACACGTCGGCGAAGCGCGAAAGCCAAGGCCCTCTTGAGCGTGCGAAAGTGGTAGCGGACATTGTAGGGCGTGACGCCAAACAGAAGAATGATCCTGTCGAAGATTTCGATGGGAGCCATGATGCCCTCTTCCCTCTCCTTATGGGGCCCTGAAACTTCTGCCGGACCTTAGGTGGTCAATCAGGATCGTCCCACGCATAAAGATGGCGGACGCCAAGTTTATTCTATTGATTGATTTCGAAATATATTTATTCCTCTGCGTTCGTGGGCGTTTGGGTGCGGCGCGAGGTTAAAGTTACGCGACGCTATAAGGCCATTGGGGGTTTTTGCTGCGCAAAAAAAAGCAGGCGAAGACTTGGTGTCAGGTGAGGGATTTGTTGTTCTATGGAATAGAGTGTAGATATAAATTAAAGTCTGCGGAGCAAATTCTCGCAGCGTCATTGATGGAGCGCCACTCTTTAATTCGTGGTAGCGCAATTTATTTCTGGGAAATTTCGGGAGATTGAAACATTCGCTTAACGTGGCAGGCACACGTGATCGGCCGCGGGTCAAAGGGCTGCTCTCGGACGAGCATTTCTCGGTGGACGCCGCGCTGATCGGTGAGCCATCGAGGCGCCACACCGGTTCAAGCCCGATGGCGAACGGGGCCAGCATAAAGTGCTTCCAGCCCAAGGATGGCAACGGCGAACCGCCGGGGCTGGGCCGCCGCCACACCCAACGCTACCGGCCGTCCGGCGAGCCATCATGGACGCCGAAGGGGACTGCCCGCTTTAGCCGGCAGGAGAATTCGGCCCGCAAACTTGCCAAGCGCTCGGGCGGGCCCATATCAGAACGAACACAGAACAGCGCGACGCTTATGCTTCTCAGCGACACATACCGCATCCACCCGAACTGGGGTCAGCGCGAAGCGCTCGACGAGATGCTGTCTTGGGTCTGCCAGCTCGACAACGCCGGGCTTCAACAGCGCATCGAGGCCTATCGCCGGCAGGGCGTTTCACTGACCGACAAGGCCCAGGCCGACGAACTCAAGCTGCTGCGCGCCGAGGTGCCGGAGCTGGGCACCTCTTCGTTCTCAGCCGAGCAGCAGGTGCTGCGCTGGCTCACCAAGACCTTCACTGCCTTCTTCGGTCGTGTGAAGCGTGGCGCCAAGGTTGGCTTTGCGCGCTTCAAAGCGTCCGCCCGCTTTCACGCGGCCGACTTCCGCTTTGATGATGGCCTGACGATGAAGCCGGGGCGACGGGTGTCGATCATCGGGGTTCCAGACCTGGTGAAAGTCAAGTGGCACCGCGACTGGCCACCGGGTGCGGCATGCGGCGCGGCCGTCGTCATCACCCGCCAGGCCGGCACGTGGTCTGTCGTGTTCCAGCTCGATGTGCCGGTGGCGCACTCGCTGACTGGGCCGTCGGCCTCGACGCCGGACTGTCGGCGCTGTCGGACGGCACTCTGGTCGAGCGGCCGAACTGGACCAAGACGGCCGCCAAGGGGCTGCGCCAGCGGGCGGTATCTCGCAGCCGCAAACCGGATCTGCGGAGCAAACGCCGGAAGACGGCGACGGCGCGTCTGGCGGCTTATAGCCGCAAGGCCGCCAACCGCCGCGCCGATGAGCCGCACACGCTGGCGGCGGACATCGTCGCCACTTCGACCGCATCGCGGTCGAAGACTTCAACCTTCAAGGCTTGGGCCCGCTCGATGCTGGCCAAGGACGTGTTGGACGCTGCGTGGGGCCTGTTGAGGGCGCTGATCGCTGACAAGGCCGAGAGAGCCGGTAAGCTGATGGTCGCCGTCGATCCGCGCGGCACATCGCAAGAGTGCCCATGCTGCGGCGCCAAGGTCGAAAAGACCTTGGCCGATCGCGTGCACCGGTGTCCGGACTGCGGTCTGGTCGAAGACCGCGACGTGGCGGCGGCGTCCGTCATCGAGTTCCGGGCCTTCGGGCACAACAAATTCAGGCCTGGATCGGGCCTTCGGACGCCAAGCGGGCGGGTTGCCGCGGAGCTTGTCCGAGAAGCCGCCGCGCTTTAGCCGACGGAGTGATCACCTGCACGAGGGTGGCGACGTACCAATCGTCATGCCCCTTGACCAAAAACAAATTCTTTGCGCTTCAAGTGATTAATCAAATCTCATTGAGCTCATCCTGGTAAGATGACGGCTTCTGTGATCAAGGGCAGCAGCGAGGTTGCTGGTGCATCGCTCAACCAAGATGGGGCGGTTCCGATGAGCGCGTCAGCCTCTACCAAGGCGCAACCGCCCTTGGGTTCGGCACCGCGGCAAAACATCCGTGGCCATCTTCTCCGCGTCGTGGTCGCGGCCTTGGCATCGATGGCCCTGATCACACTGGGCTTGTTGGCATGGAACATGACATCCCAGCGGCGGCTAGCCGAGGCGGAGATGGGTCGGACCGTCCAGGCCATCGCTGCCGCCCTCGACCAGCAGCTTCTTGTCACCACGGCCGCCCTGCAAAGCCTGGTGTCGACCATGAAGGAGAATGCCGACCCCGAACGGCTGCACCGCATCGCTCAGGACGTCATGACCCATCATCCCTATTGGTCGCACGTGATTTTGCGTGATGATACGGGCAAGATCCTCTTTACCACCGCCATTTCCTACGGGGCTCCCGCAGCCGGAACGGACGCTGTCATCCCCTGGATAAACACAGCACTGCTCACAGGCCAGCCGCAGGTGTCCAACCTCTTGTACGGGCCGATTGCCCGTGCCCCGGTCGCGGTGGTGTTCGTACCGGCCCGCGGGCCGGACGGGCGACAATATGTGCTCGGTGCCGCCGTCACGGCGACCAAGTGGGAGGCACTCCTGCACGAGCAACGAATCCCGTCCGGCTGGGTGGCCGGGATCATCGACCGGGACGGCGTCGTCGTTGCTCGCACTCGCGCCGCCGAAAGCTCCGTCGGGAAATTGGCTCCCGACTGGGTTCGGGAGGCCATTCGAACGGCACCAGAGGGCCACGCGTCAGGCCCAGCGCTGGAAGGAGAACCGCTGTCGCTGGCTTTTGCGCGCTCGCACGTCTCAGGGTGGACCGTTGCCTTTGCCGCTCCTGCCAAGGTGTTCGAAGCCCCGATGCGCCGTTCGTTGATGGTGGCGGCGACGGTATGCGTCCTGGCACTCGGGTTCGCGTCGCTCCTGGTGCTGGTCTCCGCACGTCGGCTATCCCAGGCTGTCATGGGATTGGCGCGGGTGGTGGACGCTATGCGGGAGCCGGGGGCGAAGTTGCCGCCGTCACCGAGTATCGATCTTGCGGAACTGGCCTCGGTGTACGAGTGCAGATTCCGATGAAGCCGGCCGGGTATTCCGATTTGAAGGCGGCCACCGTTCCGAACTGAAGCCGGCCAGCGTTCCGAAGGAAAGCGGCCGGGGTGGCGTATCCCCGCGAGGCGTTTTTCGTGTCGCATGAGCATGGCGTCGGGTCAAGCCGCCATGATCATGTCGAGGTGGAGGGCGTCCCCGGAATCCATAGGAGGGCCCCGGGCAAGCCGGTCGCGAGCGCGCCTCATCACGCTAGAGAGCGGCCGGCTTGCCTGGGAGGTGCCTGTGGAGCTCCGGGGGCGCCCGGCGGTCTCGTCACTCTCCGTCGGCCAGGGCTGGCTGGCGTCGCGGCTTGCGCATTGAGTCTCCGGTGAGGTCGATGCGGTAGGCGTTGTGAAGAATGCGGTCCAAGATCGCGTCCCCGAGAGTCGGATCCCCAATGAGTTCGTGCCAGCGGTCCGTGGGGATTTGGCTGGTGATCAGCAGAGAGCCGGCGTTGTAGCGGTCCTCTACGATCTCGAGCAGGTCGCGGCGCTGCTCTGCGTTCAGCGGCTCTGGTCCCCAGTCGTCCAAGATGAGAAGTCGCACGCGGGCGAAGCCACGCATCAGGCGGGCGTAACGGCCGTCGCCATGTGCCAGGGCCAGGGTCTCGAACAGCCGGGGCATCCGCTGGTAGAGTACCGATAGGTTTTCGCGGCAGGCACGGTGGCCAAGCGCGCAGGCCAGCCAGGATTTGCCGATGCCGGTCGGCCCGGTGATGATCACGTTCTGGTGGTCGTGGATCCATCGGCAGGTCGCCAGCTTCTGGAACAGCGCGCGGTCCAGCCCACGCGGCGCCCGGAAATCAACATCCTCGATCACAGCGGGATGGCGCAGCCGGGCGCTCTTGGCGCGTGCTTCGAAACGTTTCTGCCGCCGCAGCGTCACCTCGTGATCAAGCAGCACACCCAGCCATTCCTCATGGCTGAGGGTGCCGGCCTCGCGGTTGTTCTGCATCTCGCGCAACGCCTTGGCCATGCCGTGCAGCCCCAGGTCGCTGAGCTGGTCGAAGGTGGGATGGGAAAGCATGGTGGGCTCCTAATGAAAGTACCGCGAGCCGCGGATGTTGGCGTGGTCCAGCGCCGGCGCCTCGGGGCGGGCGGTGGAGCGAACCCGGTCCAGGTTGTTGCGTAGGATCGAGGCGATGCTGTCGGCAGTGGTGGCGCCGATCTCCAGTGCCCGGGCACTCACCGCCTCAGCGCGGGCCCGGTTGGGGCCGCGAAACAGCTTCAGCACGCCACGGCAGGTGCGGAAGCCCTGTTCCGGGTGCGGCCGGCTGGCGAGGATGGCGCGGATCAACGCCACAGTATTGGGGCCAAGGTCGCCGGCGTCCCGCTCGAAACGCTCGGGGCTCCACTCGGCGTAGCGGCGGTGTGCCGCCGGCATGTGCTCGGGCACGGTGCTGTGGCGCTCGCCGCCGTGCCGGCGGGCATGGGCGGCGATCCGTTGGCCGCGGTGAAAGAACTCCACCGTGGTGGCGGTGAGGCGTGCGTCGATCTGTTGGCGGATCAGCGTCGCCGGTACCGAGTAATAGAAGCCGGCGACCTCGACATGGTAGTCGGGGCCGACGCGCACGAGCTTCCACTCCGCGTATTCGTAGGGCGTGTCGGGCAGCGGCCGCAGCGCCGGCCGATCAAGCTGTTCGAACAACTCCCTGCGGCTGAGCCCGAGGCGGCGCTGGGGCCGTGTGTTGAGGTCCTCCAGCACCCGGTCGATCGCGCCATTGGCTTCGGCCAAGGAGAAGAACGGCAGATTGCGCAGCCGGCCGAGGATGAAGTACTGGGCGATGCGCACACCGGCTTCCACCTTGGCCTTGTCACGTGGACGACGCGGACGCGCCGGCAGGATGCCGACGCTGTAGGCGTGCGCCATGTGGGCGTAACTGCGGTTGAGCTCCGGGTCGTAAAAGGAAGCCTTGAGGACGCCGCTTTTCAGGTTGTCCGGCACGATCAGGCGCGGGCAACCGCCGAGGTCCTCGAACATGCGGACATGCGCCCCGATCCAATCGGGCAGTGTCTGGGTCCAGGTCGCCTCGGCGTAGGTGTAGTTGGAGGCGCCCAGCACGGCGATGAAGAGCTGGGCGGGCCGCACGGCGCCGGTGGCGGGATCGCGGATGGGCAGCGTCTTGCCGGAGTAGTCGACGAAGACCTTGTCGCCGGCCAGATGGGGCTGGCGCATGCTGGGGGCGAGCCGCGCCTCGAACTCCCGGTACAACTCGCAGTAGCGGCTGTAGCCGTAGCCGTCGGGATGAGCGGCACGGTACTCCTCCCACAGGATCATCAGCGTGACGCCCGGGCGTTTGAGTTCGCGGTGCATAGCCGCCCAGTCGGGTTCCGGACGCCGGCGGACGCCGGGGCGAATGTTCGGACGGGCGAACAGCCGCTCCTCCAGCTCGGCATCGCTGAGGTCGGGGGGCAGTGGCCAGGACAGGCCGGCGGCATGGGCGCGCTCCAGGTACTCCGCCACGGTGCTACGCGCGACACCGAGCTGGGCTGCGATTTGGCGATCGCTGGTCGGCAGCAGGCTGCCGAACTTCAGGCGAAACAATTCACGGATCTGCCGCATGGAAAGCCTCAAGGCTGGCATCCGCTCCTCCTGTCGGTTGGATCAGGAGGCGGTGCTTGATGGAAGCTCTCCTCGCGGGGAAGACGCCATCATCATGCCGACGATGGTGCCGGTCGCCTTCACAGCGGAAGGGTGGCCGGTTTCATGTCGGAATGGTGGCCGCCTTCAAATCGGAATGCCGGCCGGCTTGCGATCGGAATACTGGCCGCTTTGGCGTCGGAAACCGTGGCCGCTTTCAGTCGGAATCTGCATACGAGTCGATGCAGACCACCGATGCCCATCTGCGACGTGCGGAGGAAGAGCGCCTGACGGCGATGCGAGAGCTTCAACATCGGGTGAAGAACGACCTCCAGGCAATCCTGAGCCTGATCGCTTTGGAGAGCGGCCAGTCCAACGGGGCCGAGACCCACCGCATCCTTGGTGAACTGCAAGGCCGTGTTGAGGCGCTGCGCCTCATCCACA
Source organism: Azospirillum sp. A1-3 (assembly GCF_023806445.1). Classification (NCBI taxonomy): domain Bacteria; kingdom Pseudomonadati; phylum Pseudomonadota; class Alphaproteobacteria; order Rhodospirillales; family Azospirillaceae; genus Azospirillum; species Azospirillum sp. A1-3. The sequence continues at coordinate 79,585 of NZ_JAMSLU010000007.1, read as the reverse complement.
GCCGCCTCTACGAGACCAGCCGAGTTGGGACAGTCGAATTGGGCGGATACCTGCAAGAGCTCTGCACAAATGCAGTCGCCTTGTATGGGCGGAGCATTGCCGGGGAGGTCACCCTCAGGGCAAGCGTCTGTGAGGTCTACGTCGACCACAACACGGCGGTGTCGCTCGGTCTGATCGCCAACGAGTTCGTCACCAACAGCACCAAGCATGCCTTCCCCGAAGGAGCAGGGACGATCACGCTCGATCTGGACGTGCCACATCCGGGGTCCGTTTGTCTCACCCTAGCCGACAATGGCATTGGCATTCCGGAGGGGCAGACACGGGCCTCCGGTCTTCAGTTGATCGCCATGCTTGCCGAACAGGTTGGCGGGGAACCACAATGGACGGTTGGCCCCGGAACCCAGCTGCGAGTGATGTTTCTTATCTGAGTCTGTGGATCGGCGCCCAATCACGGCCAGATGGGAGGACGGCTTACATTGTTGATTTTGATAGAGAACTCCCACCGCTGAGTGGCCCTGCATCGACGCCGATGAAACGCCACCTGTCAGAGACTTTATCTCATGAGTTCAACAAGGTAGCCAGCTTCAGATACTAGCCGAGCTTGGACGCCGATCCACAGCTCACCGGACCCTCCGCCCGTCAGGGCGGAGAGGATGTCAGATTCTTGTCCATCGTGGCTGTCCGCCTTCTGCAAATCCGCGAGGCAGCACGCTGTACCCCACAGGCTGCCAGCGATGAGCCGGACAGTGCGGTCCGGCTGCTGACCGCCGCCTTGAGGACGAGCCCGGCCGCCGTCGCCAGTCACCGTGACTTTCAGCGCGGCGTTGCTCGCCTTGGCGGTTTCCTGGCCCGCAAAGGCGATGGCGAGCCAGGCTGGCAGACCTTGTGGCTCGGCTTTGAGCACCTCTTCCTGCTCATGCTCGGCGCTCAACTCGCTGGAGAGATGAAGCCCCCGAGATGTGGGTAACGGCAAGCCGTGAGGGATCGGGTTTGCGGCGCTAGAAATTTGGATCAAGCTGACCGACGACTTGTGCGGGGCATCCCCAAGCTTTTGTTCTCGACGGTATGTTTTTGTTGACCAGGGACATGGCGCCGATAACCACGCAGTCGCCTATGGTGACGCCCATCTGTATGATGCTGTTCGGCCCGATATAGACGCCATTCCCAATTGTTGTTGGCTTTTTGTCCATCTCACTTCGCCCCAGTGTGACGCAGCGTCGAACAGTGTTGTGTGTATAGATTTGTACGCCAGCAGAAATATCGCAATGATCGCCGATGACGAGGCCAGCGGTCCCATCGAGGATGACACCAGGACCTATCCATGTGTTTTTACCAATCTTCACATCACCCAGAATGAGGACACTGTCGTAGCATGATGTTCCTTCCCCAAAGCCATATTCCCTGGCGTTGTCCCAACGGTCAGTGAGAAGATCGCCGAAGGGCAGGCGCCGTTTGAACTCCTTTATTTTCTTTTCTTGCAGACGCAATCGAAGTTTCTTGATGTCCTGCAACATCGCTGTGTCCCTTATTCCTTTGCACCAAGCGTAAGGAACCTCGCCTTTGTGGGGAATTCGACCAAAAGAGCTAGCCGGGAAAATTCACCAGGTCTGGCAGGGGCGCGCGGTCCTCAGAGCCAGGGCAGCGTGACCCACCGCCCCAGTCATCATCACCTCCGCCCGCATTCCGTCCCCACTGGTGCGGTGGTCGACGTTGAGGTTGTCTGTTTGCCGGTGAAGCCGAGCACCACCTTGGTGCATAAAGCCGGTTGGATGGGTACCCAATACAGGACTCTCCCCCCTGAAGTTGTGTGGACGGAAGCGTCATCGCCACAGCCGAGTTTTTTTGTATCATTTGTGTACTGACCGGCCAACTGCGCGTGCACAACAGCTGTGTTTGCGCAATTCGGTCACGAACCGACCAGCGGGGACGCTATGACCGGGAAAGACCGCACCAGCGGCCAAGACGAGCCGATGCTTGAAGAGTTGGCAGCGGAATTCCGGCAGCGGCTGAGCCGGCTCCCTCCCCTGAACAGCACACCAGGCGACCCCACCACCACGGTGGTCCTGCTGGCACAAGATGTCCGACAGATGCTGGACGCGTTGGACACGCAGACAGCGGCACTTCAGCACTGGTCGGAGCAAGCCGCCCTGGCGCTGGCCCACACCAACGCCGCAGCCAGCCGTCTGACCACCCTCGCCGAAGCCCACCAAGCGGAGCAGACTGCCTTGTTCGCTCGCTTGGCAGCGCTGGAGCAACGGCTTGCTGACAGTGGGGCAACCAGGCCCCGCTCTCGCGGCGGACGCCGCCAGGGACAGAAGACCACCTGGACCGCTCTGGCCACGGCCGGCGTGGCGGCCGTCGTCCTGCTCGCCGGAGTTTGGCTCCAGCACGCCAGCCCGGCTTGGCGTCCGCTCCTCGACCGCATCACGGCAAGTCTCTGAGCATCTTCCTTGTTTTACATTTTCTGAAAACAACACATCAGTGTGCGCTTGCAGCAAAGGCTTGGTCAGCTTGCAAAGGCTGGCCCCTTTTGCGGGTATTGTAAGTATTTAGCATAACCGAAGACCAGTTTGGTGACGAATGCGGCGTTGCTGGCGTCCTTCAAGGGGGCTGGGGCGGCCAGCAGGAGTGTGGGCGCTTATACACGTTTTAATCAATCGCTGGACTGCATCATGATCGAGTATGCCAAACTCACCCCAGGGGTGGGGTTTTCACCAGTCAACAGCCTGCTGTATTACTTGCAAAGAATTGTCCAGCATCGGCCGATGCGCGGCATCGTGGCAAAGGCCATCGCGCGGTCCATTGCCATCTTGCATCCTATGGACATCCAAGACGTCGCAGACCACCCACACCAGACCTCTGTCATATCCGATCTTGAGCGTGACGGGTATGCGATCCTGACTCCCCTTGTGCAGGATGATGCCCTTCGGGAAATTTTGAGTTTTTTGGAGACGAAAGAGGTCGTCGGACCCGATGCGCAGCGCTGCTTGGTTTCAGATCTTCCGATTGGGACTCGCACTGCTCCATACCCTTTGGAAACCGTTCTCCATTGCCCTCACATCCTGGCTTTGGCCAACCATCCGATGGTGTTGCGCGTTGCGGCCGAGTATTTGGGCTGCAAACCAACATTGTCCAGCATCGGCATACGCTGGTCATATCCGACACCCCACCCTGCAACAGACGTTCAACGCTTTCATCGTGACCTCGATGACTGGCGGACGGTCAAACTGTTCATTTATCTCACGGACGTTGATCAGGAGTCGGGGCCGCACACCTATGTTGCCGGCTCCCACCGCGTGCCAAGCCCCGTTTTCGCCCGCTCCTATAGCCAAGCAGAGCTTATCGACCAGTATGGCACAAGCAGCTTGCGGAGCATTCTGGGCCCGCGCGGCACAAGCTTTCTTGCCGATGTGTACGGCATTCATTGCGGCATGGTTCCGGTCAACCGGCCACGCCTCATCCTGCAAATCCAATATTCTCTTCTGCCAATTTATGCGTTTCGCTATGTGCCGATGACAGTGCCGCAAACCAATCACACAGACATGTACATCAATCGCCTGATGATCGACCCGAAGGGCCGGGATCGGCACGGCGTGTGACCCGGAGTTCACCGCCGCAAGCTCCGGCGTTCAGGCCGGAGATCGGCGCAGATGCGCGTCCGCGTCGACATCAGGTTCAGCCGGGGGTGCGCTGTTGCTCGATGGACTGGTGGATGATGCTGATCGGGCTCCGCCGCAAGACGAAGCGAAGTCGCTGGGCGACCACAGGACGCCCTTCCAGTAGCGGTGAACCAAGGCCGGATGGTTCTGGCGCAGGCGGCGGCTGGACACGCCTTTGAGGCTGTTCACCAGCGTCGAGACCGCCACTTTTGGCGGGTAGGTCACGAGGAGGTGCACATGGTCGTCCTCACCATCCATCTCGATGAGTTCAGCGCCGAAGTCGGCGCACACCGACGCGAAAATGGTGCGGGCATCGTCGAGCACGGCTTTGGTGAACACGCGGCGGCGGTACTTGGTTACCGCCGCGCTCAGCGACGGCACCGGCATCGCTCCGGCCAACCACGGCCAAAAGGCGCTGCGGGCGCTGCGCAAGGCTCAGCGGGCCTTGGCGCGGAAGACGCACGGATCGGCCAACCGCCGCAAGGCGGTGCGCCGGATCGCGCGCATTCAGATGCGGGTGGCGAACGCCCGCAAGGACTTTCTCCACAAGCACAGCACGATCATCGCCAAGACTCACGGTGTGGTCGGTGTGGAGGGGTTGCCGGTGCGGAGCCTGTCTGCGTCGGCGACGGGCACGGTCGCGGAGCCGGGCCGCCGGGTCCGGCAGAAGGCGGGACTGAACCGGGCCATTCTCGATCAGGGATGGGGCTTGTTCCGCACCCTGCTGGCCGACAAGGTGGCGGATCGCGGCGGAAAGCTGGTGGAGGTGCCCGCCGCCCACACCAGCCAGACCTGCGCCTGTTGCGTATGGCGCGACAATCAGGATGGAGAGCGCGACAATCAGGATGAGACGGTCTGGGGTCGCGGCAGGAGCATGATTGACGCTGCAGTAGGCGGGTTTCAAGGGTCCTGTCGCGGAGCGTCAATCAGGTTGGAGTTGATTGTCGCGCGCGAGGGCGGGCGTCCAGGTCCCCGTTTTCTCTCCAGTGCTGCTCGTCGCCGGTAGCTTTCGACGTTCATCTCGAAGATGGTGGCGTGATGAACCAGCCGGTCGATGGCAGCCAGCGTCATGGCTTGGCTGGGAAAGATCTTGCCCCAGTCGCCGAAGGGCTGGTTTGCCGTGATCAACAAGGAGCGCCGCTCGTACCGGGAGCCAATCAGCTCAAAGATGACGCTGGTCTCCGCTTGATCCTTGGCGACGTAGGCGAAGTCATCGAGGATCAGCAGGTGGTATTTGTCCAGCTTGGCGATCGCCGACTCCAAGCTTAGGTCACGTCGGGCGATCTGCAGCTTCTGCACCAGATCGGTGGTCCGGGCGAACAGCACGCGCCAGCCATTTTCCACCAGGGCGTAGCCGATGGCGGCGGCTAGATGCGACTTGCCCCCGCCGGGTGGCCCGAACAGGATCAAATTGGCGCCTTTTTCCAACCAGCTGTCGCCGGCAACCAAGGCCATCACCTGGGCCTTGCTAACCATGGGCACCGCGTCGAACTCGAAGCTCTCCAGGGTCTTGCCAGGTGGCAGGCGGGCTTCGTCGAGGTGACGCTCAACACGCCTGCGAGCGCGTTCAGCGATCTCATGTTCGGTTAGGGCGGCCAGGAAGCGGGCAGCAGGCCAGCCCTCCTTGTCGGCTCGCGCGGCAAAGTCGGGCCAGATCAGCTTGATAGCCGGCAGGCGCAGATCGCCGAGCGCCAGCGACAGGCGGGCGGCGTCGATAGGATCAGCCGCAGTCATGCTGGTTCTCCCGGGCGAACGGTGCCCAGCTCGTCATAGACGCTGAGCGGCACGAGATCGACGGTGACGGTGGTGAGGGCGGCGGTGGGAGCCTGGAAGCGCTCGCGCAAATCCTGCAAGTCGGGCAACCGGCCGGCCGCCAATTCGATCTCCAAGAGTTGGGCCAAAGCGGCTTCGCAGCCCCGTTCGTGGGCCAGCGACAGCAACTCCACCGTGGTGGCGCAAGCCCGCCGCTCGTCGCCGGCAGCCAGCAAGGCCTCGAAGGCCCGGGCGTAGGCTTGGCGAGGGAACAGCTGGTCACGGTAGACAAGATTGAGCAGCGCCATCGGCTTGCGCCGCAGGGCGTGGATGACGTGGCGGTAATCCACGACATGGCCATGCTTGCCGTTCCCGCGCGAGCGTCCACGCGGCAGGCTCAGCACGTGCGTTCCACCCAAGAAGCAGTCGAGCCGATCATCGAACAGATGAACCCGCAGGCGATGCCCGATCAGGCGCGAGGGCACGGTGTAGAACACTTTGCGCAGGGTGAAGCCGCCGCTGGAGGTGACACAGACGATGGTTCGTTCGAAGTCGCGGGTTCGATCGGGGGGCAAGGGTTTGAGGGCATCCCGCTCCACCGCGACCTCCTTTATCCGGCGAGCATTCTGCTGGCCCACGACCTCGTCGATGAAGCGGCGGTAGGCCGCCAAGTCGGTGAAGTCGCGGCTGCCGCGTAACAGCAGCGCATCCTCCACCGCGCGCTTGAGGTGGCCATGGGGGCTTTCGATGCTGCCGTTCTCGTGGGCGACACCGCGGTTATTCCGGCTGGCGCTCATGCCGTAGTGGGCGCAGAGCTCTTCATAGCGGCGAGTGGCATCCTTGGCGGCCTCGCGATCCAGGTTACGGAATGCAGCCGACAGGCTATCGCTGCGATGATCAGCCGGCACGCCGCCGAGCGACCAGAGAGCGTTCTGCAGCCCCTCGGCCAGAGCGACAAAGCTTTCCCCGCCCAGCACGACGTGGGCGTGCTCCCAGCCGGAGTAGGCGAGGCGGAAATGGTAAAGGCGGTGATCGAGCGGCTGCTGGGCGATGGTAACTGCCAGAGTCGCCATGTCAGTGAAATCCGATAGGCCCATCCGGCCGGGTTCGTGATCCTGGCGGAAGATGACGTCCTGATCTGGGCCATTCACCGCTCGCCAAGCACGGATGCGGCGCTCCAGCGTACGGCGAACGCTTTCGCTCAGGTCCGGATGCCGCCGACGGATTTCGGCGAACACGGCGATCGCCCGTAGCCCCGGTGCTGCTTTGAGCATCGGCACCACCTCGCTGTCCCAGAAGCCAGCCAACGGATCGGGTCGGCGGCGCCCCCGTGGTGTCTTCTTGGTCGATGGCGGGCTGGGATCCTGGTCTATGCGATAGGCGGTCGCCGGGCTGAACCCGGCTTTTGCTGCCGCAATCGCGGGGGTGTTGGAGGACCGGTATTTCATGTAGAGCCTCATTTGCTGGTCGGTGATGTGTCGGCCCGGCAAGGTCGGGGTTCCTCATTGGCGTGAAGACCCTCGATCCTGGCTGCGTTCACCGCTTCCGCCAGCAGCGCCTTTCCCAAACAGAAAGGCGCCGATGCCGCCGTCGTGCCTCCGGCCGGGCTACGCCCGACCTCCGACACGACGGCGGCATTCCATTCTCATCCTGATTGTCGCCATTCTCACCGTGATTGTCGGGCCATACACCTCACCGGAACCTCTGCCCTTCCAGGGCGGAGAGGATGTCAGGGCTTGCGCTTGCCGTCCCTGCAGGCTGGTGGCGACACAGGTGGCGCGCAGACCAGCGCTGGCGGGGGACCCGCACCCTGGGGCCAACTGCGGGGGGACCGCCACCAGGAGGGGCTCACAGCCGGCTCGCGCCCGCTCAGAGCGGATGCCCGTCGCGCAGCGCGTACCAGAACCGGCCGATCCATTCATGGAGCGCGTAGGCCGACCGGGTGAGCGCACGCGGGCTGGGCAGCAGGGCATCGGCCTCCAGCCCGCCGCCATGCACAAAGGCGGTCGGCGCCGGCACCACCTCCAGACCAGCGGCTCGGAACGCTGCCTTGGCGCGCGGCATATGCCAGGCGTGCGTCACCAAGAACACCCGTCGCCACCCGGCCGCCCGGGCAATCGCAGCGCTTTCCCGCGCGTTCTCGGCCGTGGTGCGCGAGCGCTCCTCGACACGCACGTCGGACAGGTGGAAGTCGCGTTCCAAGGTCGTGCGGCCGATTGCGGCCAGCGAGGGAACCGCGCCGCCGTCTCCCAGCCCGCCTGACACCAGAAGCGGCAGACCGGTCCGGCCGGCCAGGAAAGCACCATAGTGCAGCCGCTCCAGATAGAGCGCGTCCGGCATGCCGCCCGCCGCCGGTTGCAGCCCATATTCCCGTGCACTCCAGCTGCGTCCCGCCGACAGGACAAGGATGGCGTCGGCGTGAAACCGCGCCAACTCCGCGGGGGTGAGGGCGGGGTCCTCCTGCAGCGTGTTGATGAAGCGATAGGACAGGGCAGGGGTGGAGAGCGCCACCATCGTCGCCACCCCCGCCCCGCCCACCCAGCGCAAGACACGCCAAATCCGTGGGCGGGCGAGGCGACGATGCAGCGGCGTCGCCCAGCCAGGCGGGGTGGCGGTCAGGGCCGTCGGTTCAGGCCGGGAATCGGTCATGTGCCCCGCCCCGGCCCGCGGCTCCGGCCAGGCCGCCGGAGAACAAGGCGTCATAGCTGGCAACCATGCGGTCTTCGCCATACAGCGCTTGCACCCGCGCGCGGTTGGCCTGCCCGAGCGCGCGGCGACGCTCCGGCGCTGCCAGGATCTCCTCCAAGGCGGCGGCCAGACACCGCTCGTCCTTGGGCACAATCAGTGGGCAGTTGGCCGGAGCCACCATTTCCCGCACATCGCCGACATCGGTGGACAGCACCGGCAATCCGAGGGCCATACCCTCCAGCACGCTCAGCGGCATCTGCTCGGTGTCGGAGGACAGCGCCAGCAGGTCACAGCCAGCCAGCAGCCGCAGCGGGTCGCGAACATGCCCGGTGAAGACGACACGCTCGGCCACCCCCAGCGCCCCCGCCAAAGCCTCCAGCCGCGGCCGCTCCGGACCATCGCCGATCAGGTGCAGCCATGGCCGCCGCTCCGGCGCCAGCAGTGCCAGGGCGCGCACCAGCCGGGCGACATTTTTCTCCGGACGCAAGGCGCCAACGCAGCCGATGCTCAGCTCGGCCGGGGGGCGGTCGCGCAGGCCGACGGGGGTGAGCGCGTCGGCATCGATGCCATTGGGGATGTGCAGCACCTGAGTGGCCGACAGGCGCCACACAGTGAGGGCGATGTCGCGCAGGACGCGCGACGGCACCACCACCCGTGCGCCACCGAGCGCCAGCCGGCGCATCCAAACGCGACGGCGCAGCTGACGTCCATCGGCCTCCTCCGGGCCAAAGCCGTCCTCGAAATGGATGGCGGGACACAAGGGTGCCAAGCGGTTGGCCAGCGGCCATTCGACCGCTCCCCAATTGTAACTGAGCAGCCGATCCGGACGCAGCTCCCGCAACACGCGGCGGGCGATCCTCAGATTGGCGGCCACACCAGCCTTGCCGGGGCGCATCTCCTGCTCCAAGAAGGCGACATCGAGCTCGGGCGACAGCAGGGCGGCGCTGTCCCGACGCTGGTCGAGCGCCAGAATGCGGTGCCGGTAGCGCGGGCCGAGCCGGTTGGCGAGCCGCACGAAGCGCACCGCGGCTCCGCCACTGCCGAAGCTGGAGAAAACATGCAGCAAGGTGAGCGGGCCATCGCCTCCTGCGTCATTCCCTGCACCATGCCTCGCGCCATGCCTCACAGTGAGGGCCACCCCCCCCGCCTTGCGCGCCCCCTCACTGCCGATTGCTGCTTCGACCATAGCCGCCTTCCCGCAGACGTCACGATGTTTGAGCTTTAGCCGAGACGATCTTGTGGAGCATGCCGTCATCAGGCTTACCCTCTCCGTGCGCGATCAGCAGCCGCAAGAAGCGGCGAGACCTCTGCAAATTGGAGGTATCTTCTACCCGTGGTAAGTGCGGATCTCACCAGCTCGCGGCAATTGGCGGGCGGAACCGGACGCCGGGGAGCAGTTCATGACAGCAGTCGCCTCAGGCCATGCAGTGGAAGATCAGCCCGTCGCCGATCGTCGCCTGCGTCTTTTGACCATCACCACGCTCTACCCCAACGCCGCCGCCCCCAGCCACGGGATTTTCGTCGAGAACCGGCTGCGCGCACTCGTCAGCAGTGGGGCGGTGGATCTGAAGGTGATTGCACCGGTCCCCTGGTTCCCCTCGGCCAACCCGGTGTTTGGCCGTTATGCCGCCCACGCCCGCGTGCCAGCAGCGGAGGATCGCCATGGCATTGCCCTCACCCACCCGCGCTATCTGACGATCCCGCACATCGGCATGAGCGTGGCCCCAGCCCTGCTTTATGCCGCCTTGCGGCGCACGGTCGAGCACGACCCGCCGGGACCAATCGACCTGATCGACGCCCATTATGTTTATCCCGACGGTGTGGCGGCGGCCTTGCTCGGGCGTCAGCTCGGCGTGCCGGTCGTCATCACCGCACGCGGCAGCGACGTCAGCCTGATCCCCCGCTACAGCTTGCCGCGCCGACAAATCCAATGGGCGACCCGCCAGGCGGCCGGCTTGATCACCGTGTGCGGCGCCTTGAAGGATGCGTTGATTGAGCTGGGCTCGGACCCCGACAAAATCCAGGTCATTCGCAATGGCGTCGATTTGCACAGCTTCCGCCCGGCCCCCGAGCCCGACGGTCGGGCCGCCATCCGCGCCCGGCTTGGTGTGCAGCGCAAGCTGTTGGTGTCGGTCGGCCTGCTGATCGAGCGCAAAGGCCATCGCTATGCCATTGAGGCGCTGCCCCGGTTGCCGGAATGGGAGCTGATCATCGCCGGCAGCGGTCCCGACCGCGCCATGCTGGAGGCGCTGGCTGCGCGGCTGGCTGTCGCCGACCGCGTCCGCTTTCTGGGCGCGGTGCCGCACGACGAACTGCCGCCCCTCTACAACGCCGCCGACGCCCTGGTCTTGGCCTCCAGCCGCGAGGGCTGGGCCAATGTTCTTCTTGAAGCCATGGCCTGCGGCACGCCGGTGGTCGCCACGGCGGTTTGGGGAACGCCGGAGGTGGTGAGCGGTGCGGAGGCCGGCGTGCTGATGCGCGAGCGCTCCGTCGACGCGGTGGTGGAGGCGCTTCAGGCACTCGAGCGCTGTCATCCCGGCCGAGCCGCCACCCGCGCGCATGCCGAACGCTTCTCCTGGGAGCAGACCACGCGCGACCAGATCGCGTTGTTTTCCCGCATTGCCCTCGCAAGACCGCTGCCAGCCGGGCAGGGCACCCAGCCGGCGGACGCCATGCCAGCCGACGCACGCTCGGCCCGATGACGGCCCCGTCATGACCATCAGCCTGATCCCCCCCACCGGCTTCACCGAGATCGTCGCCTTTCTGGCCAACGCGGTGCTGCTGGGTGCGGTGGTCGCCAGCGGTGGCGCCACCGCACCAGGCATCGCAGGAGCCGGCTGGCTGCTTGTCGCCGCCGCGGCAGGCTGCCTGGGGGCGGCGGCTTGCGCCGTGGTGCCGCTGTTTGGCGAGCCGGCCGTTCTGACCGCACGGCTTGCTGAGCCGTTGCGCCTGGCCGGTTGGACGCTGGCGCTGCTGTCTTTGCTGTGGCGGGTACGCGGACGCTGCGGACTTGTGCGCCATCACCATCCGCTGGTGCTGGGGGTTGGCGCGTTGACCGTGGTGCCTCTGGCCGTCCTCCTGGCATCCCACCTCGGCGTTGACCCGGCCAGGGCAGTTGCGGCGGTCAAGCCAGAGGTGATGGCCCGCCTCATCCTCGATGTCGTGGCGCTGATGATCGCGGACAATGTGTTCCGCCAATCCAGTGAAGCGATGCAATGGGCGTGCAAGCACCTGTTGATCGGGATCGGCGGCATCCTGTGCTATGATCTGTTTGTCTCCGCCCAGGCGCTGATGCTCCCCAGCGTGGAGCCCATGTTGTCGGCAGCCCGGCCCTTGGTCGATGGGCTGGCGGTGCCGCTGATGGTGGTGTCGCTGGCGCGTTTGAAGCACCAAGCCCCCACCCCCGACCGCCTCGGGCGCAGCGCGGCTGCCAGCCCGGCGCTGATCGTCCATTCCACCATGCTGCTGGGAAGCGGCCTTTATCTGAGCTGCGTGGCCGTGTTCGGCTATTTGCTGCGGGAGACCGGGCTGCCCTCAGGCCCGGCCTTGCAGGTGGCGCTGCTGGTCGGTGCGCTTTTGCTGATGGTGACCCTCTTGGCATCGCGGCAGGCCCGGCTGTGGGTGCGGTTGGTCATCAGCCGCAACTATTTGCCGCTGATGCATGATTACCGCCGCGAATGGCTGCGCTTCATCGCCACCATGAGCGCCTCCTCAAGCGATCGCGATGATCTGCACGACCGTGTCATCCGGGCTGTCGCCGACATTTTTGAATGCACCTCGGGGGCGCTGTTCTTGCGGGGGCCGGACGATGTGTTCACCCTACGCGACGGATGGAATTGGCCGAGCACCGCCAGCATCACCAGCTTGCCGGACGCGGTGGCCGCCCGTCTACTGGCGACCGGCAAGACCGTGGAGCTGGCCGGACAAGCGGCTGGCCCAGAGGATGAGCAGCGCCTGGCGGCGCGTGCTGAGCTTTGGCTGGTGGTGCCGCTTGCGGTCGGCAAGACGGTGCTCGGGGCTGTGCTGCTGGGGCGTCCCCGTGTGCCGCGGCGGCTGACCTGGGAGGACGAGGAGCTGCTGGTGGTGCTGAGCGTCCAGCTCGGCAGCTACATCGCCGAACAGCAAGCGACCCAAGCGCTGGTCGAGGCGCGGCGGTTTGAACGGGTGAGCAAGGGCGTCACCTTCATCGCCCATGATTTGAAGAATCTGGTCAGCCAGCTGCACCTGATCATCCGGCAGGCCGACCTGCACGCCGATGATCCGGACTTCCGCCGTGACCTGATCGCCACCGTGCAGCACAGTGTGGAGAAAATGCGGCTGATGCTGCAGCGCTTGAACGATCACCGCGCCGAGGAGCAGCGCGGTGAGGGACAGCAGGTCGAGCCGGTGGATTTGGCCGCCCTGGTGCGCGGTACGATCGACCTCAAGCAACGGCTGTTTCCCACCGTCACCATCACCGGCCTGGAGGCCGGGCTGCGCGTGGCGGTGGAGCCCCTGGCATTTTCGGCGGTGCTGGAAAACCTCTTGCAGAACGCCTTCGAGGCGGCAGGGCCGGCGGTGCCCGTGCGCATCTCCTGTTTGCGTGACGGCGACCGCGCTCGTCTTGAGATCCGCGACGCTGGACCCGGCATGGCCGAGGCCTTCGTGCGCACCCGTCTTGCCACCCCCTTTCACCCGGGCAAGCCCGGTGGTTACGGCCTCGGGCTGTATCAAAGCCGCGATCTGGTGGAACAGGCCGGCGGCCGTTTCACCGTCGACAGCCGGCCCGGCGCCGGCACGACCATTCAGATCGACCTGCCTTTGGCGCCCCAGCCTTGCGCTCTCCTGTCAGCCTCTCTCCCGTCCCTTGCCTCAACCAGCCGTGAAGCGAGCAATGGCCAACATCTGCGACCCGACCCCCGTCGAACCGGGAGTGCTGCTGATCGTCGATGACGATCCCGGCCTCGTCACCAGCTTGCGGTGGCTGTTCAAACCATACCGGGTGGTGAGCGCGGGCTGCCGCGCCGAAGCCGTGACGATGCTCGAGCGGCACAAGCCGGCCGTGGTGACCCTCGACCTTGGCCTGCCGCCCGACCTGGACGGCGCTGCGGAGGGCTTGCGCACGCTGGAGGAAATCCTGGCTTGCGCACCCGACACCAAGGTGATTGTGGTGTCTGGCAATGGCGACCGCGCCAATGCCATTGCCGCTGTTGGTGCCGGCGCCTATGATTTCTACCACAAGCCCATCGATGGCGAAGAGCTGGCGCTGATCGTCCAGCGCGCCTTCCATGTCCACCGGCTGGAGGCGGAGAACCGGGCGCTGCGCGCCACCAACCGCTCCGGCCTCGCGGGCATCGTGACGGCCAGCCCGGCGATGCTCCAGGTCTGCCGCACGGTTGAGAAGGTGGCCCCCACCGACGTCAATCTGCTGCTGCTGGGGGAAAGCGGCACCGGCAAGGAGCTGTTCGCCCGCGCCGCCCACACGCTGAGCCGGCGCGCTTGCAAACCTTTCATCGCGCTGAACTGCGCGGCCATCCCCGAGACCCTGCTGGAATCAGAGCTGTTCGGCCACGAAAAAGGCGCCTTCACCGGTGCGGTGCGTCAGGTCAAGGGCAAGGTGGAGCTGGCCAGTGGTGGCACCTTGTTCCTGGATGAAATCGGCGACATGCCCGCCCCCATCCAGGCGAAGCTGCTGCGCTTTTTGCAGGACCGACGGATCGAGCGCTTGGGCGGGCGCGACAGCATCGCGGTGGACGTGCGCGTCATCTCCGCCACCAACCGCGACCTGGCGGCGGCCATCAAGCAGGGGCAGTTCCGCGAAGACCTCTATTTCCGTCTGTTTGGCATGGCGGTGCAAATTCCGCCCTTGCGTGAGCGTGACGACGATCCGGTCGTGCTGGCCAATCTCTTCACCGACCGCTTCTGCCGCGCCCAGGGCCGGGCACGCCTGCGCTTTGCGCCTGACGCCGTTGCCGCGCTGCGCCGCCACCCCTGGCCCGGCAATGTGCGTGAGCTGGAAAACCGGGTCCAGCGTGCCGTCGTGCTGGCCGAGGGCGCTTGCATCACCGCTGAGGATCTCGGGCTTGCCAGCGCAGCGCCGGTCGAGGCCGGAGCGCGCACGCTGCGCGCGGCGCGCGATGCGGCGGAACGCGCGGCGCTGCAGGATGCCTTGTTGATGGCGCGCGGCACCCTGTCGGAGGCGGCCCGGATCCTCGGGGTCAGCCGGCCGACCATCTACAGCCTGTTGAAGGAGCACGGCGTTGAGCCGGGCAGCCTGGAGGCTCCAGCCCCGATTGACCAGAAAGTCACCGCATGACCCACAATCCACGCCCCCTTCTTGGCCGGCGCGCCGGCTTTGGTGCTGCCATCATCGCCCCTCTGGTCGTTCTGGCCGCCACCGCTTTGCCGGCGCTTGCCCATGCCGCCCGCGATGCGGCGGCTGAAACATTCTTTGTCGACGCCGGGCGTCAGGTGTCGAGCGGTGACATCAACGCCGCGATCATCCAACTGCGCAACGCGCTGCAGCGTGACCCTGACTTTGCCGAGGCGCGCGAGATGCTGGGGGAGCTGAGCCTGCGTCAGGGCGATCTGGCAACAGCCGAAAAGGAGCTGCGTCGCGCCTTGGCGCTGCGCCCCACCGAGCGCACAAACCTCCTGCTTGGCCGCGTGCTGGTGCGCCTCGGCAAGCTGGAGGAGGCCTTGCAGGGTGTTGGCGGTGAGGCTGCCGACCCGGGCTTGCGCACGCAAAGGCTCACCGTCCGCGCTCAGGCCCTGCTCGGGTTGAACCGCATCGACGAGGCCGAGCCGCTGCTGAGCGAGGCGCTCGCCCTGGCTCCCGACGGGGCAACCTATCTGGAGGCAGCGCGGGTCGATCTGCTGCGCAACCGCCGCGAGGAGGCCCGGCGGATGCTGGAGGAGGCGCTCCGCCGCGACGCCGGCCTGGCCGATGCCTGGCTGCTGAAGGGCGACCTGCTGGTGCGTGCCGGCGACCTGTCCGCTGGGCTTGATGCGCTGGCGCAGGGCCGCCAAGCCGTTCCCAAGGACGTCCGCCTGCCGCTGGC
This sequence comes from Azospirillum sp. A1-3, assembly GCF_023806445.1. Lineage (NCBI taxonomy): Bacteria > Pseudomonadati > Pseudomonadota > Alphaproteobacteria > Rhodospirillales > Azospirillaceae > Azospirillum > Azospirillum sp. A1-3. The sequence continues at coordinate 64,446 of NZ_JAMSLU010000007.1, read as the reverse complement.
GCGCGCGATGGTGCTGATCCAGGCTGGACGGGGGGGCGAGGCTGAGGACGATGTGCGCCACGCCGTCGCCCTGGCGCCCGCCCATCCCATGACCATCCTGGTTCAGGCCGCCCAGGCCCTGGCCACCGGCAAGGCCGAGGAGGCCGACCGCCTCTACACCCAAATCGAAGGGCAGATGGCCAACAGCCCCCAGGCCGACATGATCGGCGGGCTGATCAAGGCCCAGCGCGGCCAGCCGGTGCAGGCGGAAATGCTGCTGTCGCGCGCGATCGCTGCCGTCCCCGATCGCCAGGACATCCAGCGGCTGGTCGCCGAACTGCGGCTGACGATCGGCAACCATCACGGTGCGATCGATCTGCTGTCGAGCTTGTTGGACAAGGAACCGGACGACGCCGTGCTGCGCCGGCAATTGGCCAGTGCCTATCTGCGGGCCGGCGATTACGCCAATGCATCCGCCGCCTTCCGCCGTCTGGCGCAGCGGCCGGGCCCGCTCGGCGCCGAAGCCGCCCGCGCGCTGGCGGTGTTGGACGCCCGCTCTGCCGGCGAGGCGCCGCTGGCCTCCGGCCCCAGCCCGCTCGATGGGTTGCTGATCGCCGATCTCTTGTCCTCGCACCAGTATGACCAAGCGCTGGACAAGGCCCGCGCCTTGACCGAGGCCGCCCCTGCCAGTGCCGAGGCGTTCAACCTGCTGGGCTCTGTGCAGATGGGGCAGGGGGATGAGGCGGCGGCGGTGGTGAGCTTCACGCGTGCCCTTGAGCTTGCGACCGATTTTCCGCCAGCCGCCGCCGGCTTGGTGCGCGCCTATGGCCGGATGGGCAAGGCTGGCGAGGCGGAAGCCTTTCTGGTGACGCGGTTGGCTGCCGATCCAGACCTCAAAGGCACCAACGCCGAGGCGCTGGTCCGGCTGTACACCCAGCTGATGATCGAGCAAAACCGACGGGCCGACGCCATCGCTTTGCTGGAACGCGCGGTCGCGGCACCGGGCAGCCCCGCCCTGGCGCGCGCTTTGCCGATCCAGCTTGCCGGGCAGTATCTCGCTGGCAAACGTCCCGCCGACGCGATCGCCGTGCTGGAGACGCTGCAAGCGCGCCATCCGCGTGATGCCGGCGTGCTGGAGGCGGTGGTGCGGGGCTTTGCCGACGCCGGCCGCCCCGAGCAGGCGCTCGCCGCCGCCAAGGCGTGGAGTGCCCTCACCCCCACCGACAGCCGCCCGCGCCTGGCCCTCGGCCGGTTGGCGGCCGGCATGATGCGTCTTGCGGAGGCTCGGACCGCGTTCGGCGAGGTTCTGCGCCAGGATGCGGCCAACCTCCCGGCCGCACGCGGGCTCATTGCCCTGGAGCTCAAAGCCGGCCAGCCGGTGGAGGCCCTGGCGGTCGCGCAGCGGATGGCGGCCGCCGCTCCGGTCGCCGCGGTGCTCTTGGAGGCGGAGGTGCTGGGCGCCACCGGCAAACGCCCGCAAGCCGTGGCGGTCCTGACCCAGGCCCTGGCGCGCACCCCCGATCCGGCGCTTGAACTGGCCCGCTTTGCTCTGCGCCGCGGCCTCGGCGAGCTGGAGCAGGGCAAGGCGGAGCTGGCCGGCTGGCTGGCCGGACATCCGGGCGACAGTGCGGTGCGCGCCGCCTTGGCCGAGCAGGCGCTGGCCGAGGGCGATTTCCGCACCGCCGCGGTGCAGTATGAGCGACTGGCCCGCCAAGCGCCGGATCAGGCAGCCATCCTCAACAATCTGGCCTGGGCGAAATTCAAGCTGAACGATCCGGCCGCTCTCGGCATTGCCCGTCAAGCCCTGGCGCTTGCGCCCAGCGTGGTGGACGTGATCGACACCGCCGGCTGGATCATCACGACGTCCGGCCGGCTGGAGGAGGGGGTGGGTTTGCTGCGCCGCGCTGCGCTGGCCGCCCCCAACCGTCCGGAAATCCAGTATCACTTTGCCGCCGCTTTGGCGCTGTCCGGCAAGACGGACGAGGCGCGCACGCTGTTGCAGGCCGTGGTGAGCTCGCCGGCCCCCTTTGCCGAACGGGACGAGGCCCATGTGCTGCTGACCAGGATCGGCAACTGATGATGCGTCTGCCGCCGCTCCGGCAGGGGGGCCGCCATCCCCCCCCACCGATCCCGCCCGAAGAGGGCCCCGCAACCCCGGAGCAGGTTGAGGTGACGCTGACCCCTCTGCGGGACGTTGGCGCGCTGGAGCGGGAGTGGCGCGCGCTGGAAGCCCGAGCCGACGGCTCGGTGTTTTTGTCCTGGCTGTGGATTGGCGCTTGGCTGGACGGGCTCCCGGCCGGCACCAGACCGCTGGTCCTGCGCGGTACGGCGCGAGAGGCGATCTCAGGGGTCCTGCCTGGGAGCGTGGTCGCCCTTGGCCTGGTCTTACCGGGGGGAAGAGGCCGGCTGGCGGAGCGACGCTTGTTCCTGCATGAGACCGGCGACCCTGGGTATGATGCCTTGACCATTGAGTATAATGGCCTGCTCATCGACCGGCGGTGGCATGCGGCGGCGATGACCGCCTGCGTGGCCGGCCTGCTGCGTCGGATCGGGGCGGCGCGGGTGGTGCGGCTGTCCGGCTTGGCCGAACCGACCGCCACGGCCCTGGCCAGGGCCGCCGCTCAGGCCGGCGGAGGGGTGCTGAGGCGCCGAACCACCACGGTCTATCAGGTCGATCTGACAGCCATCCGGCAAGGTGGGGGTGGGGGGTATCTGGCCACACTGGGCGCCGGCACGCGCGCAGCCCTGCGCCGCTCGCTGCGGCTTTATGCTGCGCTGGGGCCTCTCACTGTGCAGAACGCCAGCACGGTGGAGGAGGCTCTGGCCTTTTATGCCGCGCTCAAGAACTTGCACACCGCCCGCTGGTCGGCCCGCGGCCAAGCGGGTGCTTTTGCGTCTCCGGCGGTGGATGGCTTTCACCACCGCCTGATCGCCCGCGCGGTGCCGACCGGTATGGTGCGCCTGTGCCGCATCGCCGCCGGTGCCACCACCATCGGCTATCTGTATAACTTGGCTTGGGGCGGTCGGGTGTACAATTACCAAAGCGGCTTTTGCTGTCCTGCCGACAACCGATGGAAGCCTGGCCTGGTCAGCCATTGTCTGGCCATCGAGGACGCGCTGGCCCGCGGCGACAGCCTTTATGATTTCATGGCCGGAGACAGCGGCCACAAGCCCCGCCTGGCCCAACCGGCGGAGCCCATGGTCGATCTCCTGCTGCTGCCAAGTGCGCGCCTTGCTCATGCGGCCGAGGCGCTGCAGGCGATCAAAGCCAAGCTTTCCCGCTGGAAGCGGCCGATGTGGCCGGCGCCAGCGGTTGCGGAGCCGTCGGGGTGACGCCGTCCAGGAGAGATCGGCCGGCATTTCTGCCGATCTTGTGAACAAGCAGCCTGCTGGCGCATTCAGCCTTTTGAGGGGTGAGCCGGATGGACAGGTCAAGCAGAAGCCGAACCACCATGGGCGAGGCAGCCCATAAGACGGATGTCGCCCGCGAAGACGCCAGCCAAACGGCAAAGCCGCTGGAAAAGCCGCTGCCAAAGCCATTGCCGGTGCCGGTGTGCATCGCCGTTGTTGTGACCCTCAGCGTGGCGCTGTGGGCGTTGATCTTTTTCTGCCTTTCCAGCTTCCGCTGATGTCACAGGGTTTCGATAAAATTTTGCCAGAATTTGTCCCCCCTGCCAAAGAGATCGGATGATTAGCTTTCGAACATCCACGCGGGCAACCAAGCCCAAACAAAGCATAGGAAAACAATGAGCACTTTGACCGTCGGCTCCGGCAAAATGTACGCTCGGTTGAGCGATGCAATCTCTGCATCCAAGAGTGGTGATGTCATTCAGGTGCAGGCGGGTACCTACACCAATGACACAGCCTCCATTAACCATAAGCTGACCATCCAAGGGGTGGGCGGCTTGGCGCATCTGCAGACGACTGGCAACATTGGCAACGGCAAGGGCATCTTGGTCGCCAACGCCGACCTGACGCTGGACCACATTGAATTTTCCGGCGCCACGGTCGCCGACGCCAATGGGGCGGGGGTCCGTTACCAAGCCGGCAACCTGTCGATCCAGAACTGCTATTTCCATGACAACCAGAACGGCATTCTGGCCAACCCGTCGGCGACCGGCACCATCAACATCACCGGTTCGGAATTCGCCCACAACGGCAGTGGCACGGGCTACACGCACGGCATCTATGTTGGCGACATCGCAAAGCTAACCGTCACCAACTCCTATTTCCACGACACCTCGGTCGGCCATCACATCAAGAGCCGGGCTGAGGTCACCGACATCACCAACAACCGCATCATCGACGGCGATGGCGGCACCGCCAGCTACAGCATCGATGTGCCGAACGGCGGTGCCACCACGATCCGTGGCAACACCATCGTGCAGAGCGCCACAAGCCAGAACCCCGCCATTGTCGCCTATGGCGAGGAGGGCGGCCTGCATGCCAACAGCACGCTTGCGGTGACCGGCAACACCATCGAGAACTTTAACGCCAAGTCCACCGGCGTGATGAACGCCAGCACTGTGCAGGCGGTGGTTTCCAACAACAGCACCTACAATCTGGGCACGCTGTTGTCCGGGCCGGGTGGCGTGTCGGGCACCAGCACTTTGTCGAAGCCGGTGAGCCTGGACACCTCCAGCCCGTGGCAGTCCACGGCCCTTGACCCTGTTGACCATGGCGCCACGACCATCACGGTGAATGCGTCGGGCTCCCTGGCCGGTGGGGTGAACGCGCATTTCAAACTTCTGGTCGACGGCCAGAAGATCGGTGAGGCGACGGTCGGCACCACCGACAAGCCCTACAGCTTCACCGCCGATCTGAGCGCCGGCCAAGGGCACAAAATCCAGGTCCAGTACGACAATGACACCGTCATCAACGGTCAGGATCGCTCGCTGATCGTCAGCAAGCTGGCAATCAACGGCCACACCGTGTCGCCGACCGACAGCATCGTCAGCTACGACAGGGGCGCGCTCGATGGGCGCGATGTGGTCAAGGGACAGAGCGGGATGTGGTGGAACGGCACGCTGGTGGTCAACGCCGACAAGAGCTTCTTCCCCACCAGCGCCTCCACAGCCTCTCTCGCCTCTGACGGACAGCAGGATGTCTACCAGCATCTGGTCGGACAGCAGACGGCAGCCTCTGCTCCGGTGGCCGAGCCCGCCGCCTCGTTGGCGCAAGACCCGGTGGCCGATGTGATCGGCCACGGCGCCGCCCACACCCTCGATGTCAGCCACGCGGACGCGGCGTGGATGCACCATCTTGATGTGGCGGGCTGATCCTCGCCTGTTGCCACGCCGATGGTGGTCTTATCCACCGATCGGCTGACCGGGCTTCCGGTGCGGGGGGCCTCCCCGCACCGGACCTGTCAGGTGCATTGGGTGAGGCTGCCGAGGGCGAAAGCGTGGTCAGGGGGGCGGCGGCGATGTTGGTCTTGCGATTGCCTTGGATGGTAATCAGATTACAAATGAGCCAATCCTCCAGCAGAGACGAAATAGAGCTCAAATGAAAAAGAAGCGCACCTTCAATGGAGGTGGGCTTGGGAGTTTGCAGGCGGCGCCTGTCCATTTTCTCAACACAGGCGTCAGAGACCAAGCGAATGCCGAAAAACGATCTGGGCAGGGGGCAAGCCTTTTGTCCTGGACAGACATTCTGGTGCCGATCTGGTGCAGCGTTCAGTGGCAGCGCTCACAGTCTCCCTCCTGCCCAACTGGTCAGATGGGCAGGGGGGAACAAACCCAAGAGGGTGGTTGGGTGACGTGTATCGATGCGTCCCATCTCAGTCGTCCGAGACCCGGGGGCGGGAGTACGAGGGCGTGATGCCGAGCCAGAGGATACGGCACCGTCAGCCGAAGAGATGCCGTTCGCCCAGCTCCTCGGCGCGCTTGCGTTCGAGTTCCTGATTGTAGCGGCGCAGCGCGTAGGCCTCCGTCAAATAGCCGAGCAGCCGCTTCGTCGTCGCACTCTCCACGACCGGAAGGCACTCCTCCTCCGTCTCCATGAAGAGCTTGAGAGCGCTGCGCACGTTCTGCCCCGGCAGCAGGACGGCATCTGCCGTCCGGGCGAGATCACCGGCAGCGCGCTGCTCCATGTCCTCCTGCAGAGTCGGATCATGCACGGCGGAGAGCGTGATGATGCCGGCATAGCCTCCGCGTTCGTCAAACACGAAAACTTGCTTGGCGCTGCCGAGCGGAAACATGCGGCGCAGTTCGGCCAGGCTCATGGAGGCGGGAACGCTCTTGGCGTCGCGGCGCATCATCCGTCCCACCGTCAGATTCTCGATCCAGCCGATGTCGTGCGCGCCGTGGATGGGCAGGCCGCGCAGGTGGAAGCGCCAGGTGGCGAAGGAATGGCCGAACATCCGGCGCACGATCATCGTCGCGACTGCCACGCTGGTGAGCACGCCGAGGGTGACGGGAAAGTCGGCGGTGGCTTCCTCGACCAGCATGACCATGGTGAGCGGGGCGCCGACGATGGCGGCGGCGACCGATCCCATCCCGACCAGAATGAAGGCCGTATAGTGGATGCCCACGTCGGGCAGCAGCCAGCCGACGATCTTCACGAAGAGGCTGCCGTACAGGCTTCCCAGGAACAGCGAAGAGCTGAACAGCCCGCCGCGGAAGCCCGCACCGAGGGAGATGGACGAGGCGATGACCTTGGCGGCCAGCAGGGCCGCCAGAATGACCCCGTCATAGCCGAGGACGATGTTGTGCTGGATCGCGCCGTGGCCGCTGCCCAGCACCTGCGGGAAAAGCATGGCGATCGTGCCGACCAGCAGCCCTCCGACGGCCGGCCTGAGCCAGCCGGGAACATGCGCCGCCCGGAACAGCCGTTCCGCCTGCGTCACCGCCTTCATCGTGGCGATGCCAAGGATGGCGGCGCCGATGCCGACCAGGACGAAGAAGGGATAGTCGCTCGGCCCCACGCTGACGGGGTCATAGACGGCGAAGATGGTGTCGTGGCCGCTGGTCCAGCGGGTGATGATGCCTGCGGTGATGGCGGACAGGCTGACCGGCGCCAGGGCGGCGAGCGTGTAGCTGCCGATCACCAGTTCGAAGGCATAGAAGGCCCCGGCGAGCGGGGCGTTGAACGCGGCGGCGATGGCGGCGGCGGCGCCGCAGCCGACCAGGATCCGCAGGTCGGCGCGGCGAAGCTTGACCGCCTGCCCGGCTGTGGAGGTGACGCCCGCCCCCACCTGGGTGTAGGCCGCCTCCATGCCGACCGAGGCGCCGAAGGCGTTGGACATCAAGGTGGAGGCGGCCAGGCGGAGGCTGTCGAGCAGGGACATCGTGCCGCCGTAAAGCGCATTGGCCTCGATGGGGTCGACGATGTCCTTCGCCCGCAGGCGCCGGGCGAAGCTGCCGAAAACGCCGAGCGCCAACCCGCCGATCATCGGAACGATCAGCGGCTGCCAGGGGCCGATGGCGATGCCCGCGCTCAGATGGGCGCCGCGCGGGAGATCGAAGAGCACAGAATGGAGCAGCCCTACGGCTTTCTGAAGGAGGGCGACCCCGCCGCTAATCAGCGCTGCGGCCACAACCCCGAGGGCGACGATGGCGAAATCATTGTCGCGGACATTCCGGCTGGCCAGGGCGCGGAGCAGGAACAGGCGGCTGCGGAACCAGCCACCGTGACGCCCCTCCAGAACAGGAGGAAGGGGCGGCCGGTCGCCTGTGTCCTTCCGTCTGGGAAGGTGGGGAAGGGGGGGCAGGGACATGGCGGAACGCGGCTGTTGGAGCCCCCGGGACGGGTGGACATTCCCGGCATCTAAGCGGTGCCGGTGCCCGGCGCAACGACAAACTCACCGGCCTCGGCCATCGCCCCGCGGTTTGCCCCTTGCTTCGCCGCAGCGGCCAGGTGGTCTCCGAGACGACGTCCGGGAGGCGAGGGCTTGCGGCGTCGGCCGGAGCGGCGGGGCTCGCCGAGCCGGCCGGGAGCAGCCCCTGGGCGCGATCCAGCAGTTTTTTGACCGAGGCCGCGGCCCAGCTGCGCCCTCCGCGCGGTGTGGTCTCCCGCCGAGCAGAAGGACGGCTGATATCCCCTCCGCGCTGACGGGCTGAGGGTCCGGTGAGGCGCATCCTGCGGCTGTCCGGCTGGTTCCTGCGTCATCGGGCCGCTTGGTGCGGTGTTTCCAGAGGCTTCAACGCGCCGTCCGCGCGCCGTCGGATGGTGATCGCCGCGGTGGTGTCGGCCTTGGCCCCGTGGCCGCAACGCCCGCACGCGAAGACGGCTCGGCTCGGCCGGGGTGGCGGCATCGCCCTGGCCGCAACAGGCGCAGGTCGTTCGCCGACGCAGACAGGCTCCGCACCGGCAACGCCTCCACACCGACCATGCCGTGGGGCTTGACCAAGCCACAAGGGCAAAAGGCCAACTGACCCTTTGCCCTTGTGGGTAATGGGTGACTTGCCTTGCTGTTGTTTGCCTTTGCGAGACGACATGCGTGCGCTTATGATACCGACCTGATGTGGAAATAATACTATTAACATTTGCGGAGATTTGTGGAATAAATATCCTGTGTCTCTAAAAAGTTTACAAATCCATAATCCATATTGATCTGTATCAATCACGAGATGATGCCCAATACACTGGAAATATTAACAGAGTTTTCTTTTCAAAACACGAAATTATATAAAATTGTCCGGAAAATGACTTATTTTGTTTTGTGAGAGTCTTAAGATTTTTTCTGAGCACCAGGAGCGCGGCGGTTTCGGCCAGGGTCTTGTCCTTGCGCCGGAGCTCGCGCTCAAGCTTCCGGCTGTGCTTGCGGTCGGCCTTGGTCTCGCTTGGGCTGGCGCGGACCTCCCTGGGTCCGGCGAGCGCCTGGGTGGCGGCTTGGCGCCAGCGCGCCAGCTCCTCCGGATAGATGCTCTTTTCGCGGCATCAGGCGCCCTTCGACGCCTCGTCCAAAGCCGCCGTGGCGAGCACCGCGTCCAGGCGCGCGGTCGCCGTCCAGCTCCGGTTCCGGGCGGGGCTGGTCAGTGCCTCAGCCCGCCAGCGCTCGAGCGTGATCGCCGAGACGCCCAGCTCCCGGCTCACCGCCTCGGGCGAGGTGCCCTCGAGCGGCAGCAGCCGAGCCACCGCCCGATCCTTGAAGGCTTGTCCGTATCTGCCCAACGGCTCTCTCCTCGTCGCCCTCGGATTCAGACACCCCTATTCAGGCGACAACCATCCTGACGCAGAGGGGGGGTGGGGGTGTTCCACGGCTTCCGCGACAAGTACCTCAACGCCCACCTGAACGAGTTCGTGTTCCGCTGGAACCGCCGCCACAGCTACCAATCGGCCTTTGAGCGGTTGGTTGGGATCGTCACCGCCACGGCTCCCGCGACGTACACCAACATCCGGGCGATGGCAGCGTAATCTCTACTTTGTACGACGAAGGCCAGGGACATCAGGCCCCAGTTTGAGGACGGGTTCTGGCCGCTTCGCCAGCTTCAGCAGGGTGTTTTGAACCAACTGATGCCAGCGGTCGGCTGCCGTGACGATGATGCCCTTGTCCGGGTCGGCGAGGCGCGGGAAGAAGGCTCGGTTGACCGGGATGAAGGCAACCTTCCGGGCGTCCATGACGAATCCCTTCTGGTTCATCTTCTCAGCTATGGTCGGCTCGACAGGGATGATTCCCAGCGGAAGTTTGACGCCCGGTTCCCATGGGGGTGGTGGTCGTATAGATCGACATCACCGTAAGATGGGCATTGCCGTCGATGCGGCGGATGTCGGCAACGTAGCCGACATGTTCTTCAGGCCCAGGGCGGAGCGGCTCCTCCATGAAGGGGAACTGGCACCAGACGAACTGGCGCGGCTTGAACGGTGGCTCCCTCAATAGCCGCCAGCATCAAGGACGGCGAAGAACACGTCGTCACGGCGCTTTCGCTCATCCTCCGTCTCGCCCGCGACCGGAACGGCGACGGAGTTGCGAATGTCGGCGGGGGCGATCACTTCGAGGGTTGGCTCGACAGACCTCAACTGAAGGTCGCGGCGCATCAGCGTCTCAATGTAATTGGTGAGCGTGCGGTTGTCGCCAACGGCCTTGCCGCGAGCCGCCTTCAGCACATCGGGGTCGAAGCGCATGGTCACGGACTGTCGCATGTGGCACCTCCTGGCTAGATGCACCTCAATGTACATACGCCGCCATGCGATATCAAGGGGCGTTCACCCGCTAGTGCACTGACTCATTCAGAAGGTGCAGGCAAACGGCTGAGTTTATCGAGGATGTCGTCGGCGGGCTTGGTCCAGACGAAGGGCTTGGATGCCCTGTTATGCTCGCGGATGTAGCGGGTGATGGCGTCCTGGAGAGCGGCCACGGACTTGAACACGCCACGTCGGATGCTCCGGCGGGTGATGATGGAGAAGAAGCCCTCGACGGCGTTGATCCAGGATGCCGAGGTCGGCGTGAAGTGGAAGACCCATCGTGGATGATCGGCCAACCAGTCCAGCACCTTGGGATGCTTGTGGGTGGCGTAGTTGTCGACGATGGCGTGGATCACCTTGCCGACCGGCACGACGCGCTCGACGGCGTTGAGGAACTTGATGAACTCCTTGTGGGTGTGCTTGGGCAGGCAGCGCCCCACCACGGTGCCGTCCAGGGTGTTCAGCGCGGCAAACAGCGTGGTGGTTCCGTTGCGCTTGTAATCGTGCGTCATCGTTCCGCACTTGCCGGGCTTCAGCGGTAAACCCGGCTGGGTGCGGTCAAGTGCCTGGATCTGGCTCTTCTCGTCGATGGACAGAACCACCGCATGGCACGGCGGGTCCATGTAGAGGCCGACGATGTCCTCCACCTTGGTGGCGAAAGCCGGATCGTTGGAGCGCTTGAAGGTACGGATGCGATGGGGCTGGAGGCGGTTGGCCTCCCAAATGCGCTGAACGGCACGCAGGCTGATGCCGATGATCTTGGCCACGGCTCGACCGGTCCAATGGGTGACGGCGCCGGGTGGTTCCGAACACGTCAGCGCCAGCACCTTGGCCACGGTGGCGGTCGGCAGAGGCGCCCGGCCGGGCTTGCGCGTCTTGTCGCGCAACAGCCCGTCGACGCCTTGTTCGGCGTAGCGCACTTGCCAGCGCCACACCGACGGGCGGCTGACGTCGGCCCGACGGGCCACCTCCAGCACGGGCAATCGCTCGGCCGAAAGCAGAACGATGTTCGCCCGTTGCGCATGTTTCTGCGGGCGATTGCGGTCAGCGAGGATCGCGGCCAAACGCGCACGATCCTCCGCTCCGATGATGACGCTGACGGTCTGGGCCATGCCGACAGAATCGCACGTTGCCCGCCCGTTGTGAATCCTATGTCTACGTCAGTGCACTAGTGGCTGCCGGAGCCGTGACACCCTCCTCCGCCTGAAGACGGAGGCTTCGCAGCACGCGGCCTGGTTGTCGCTGACCACACGGTCGTTGCCTTGATCACCCATCAGGCTATCGTCGCCCATGTCACCGAACAGCCAATCGTCATCGCGACCGCCATAGAGCGTGTCGGTGTCCCGCCCGCCCTAGAGCGTGTCCGCCCCCATGTTGCCCAGCAGCAGATCGTTGCCGCTGCCCCCGAACAGGGCGTCGTTGTCGTTGCTGCCCTGGACGGTGTCGGTGCCCTCATCGCCATAGAGCTGGTCGTTTCCGCCCTTCGACCCGACAATGTCGTCGCCGCCGAGACCATCCGGCGCTGCCGCCCGGTCATGCTCGTCGAATTCATCAAGGCGGACATGGAAGCGCTCCATCAGCGCATCGCCGGCGTTGGTTACGGCATCGATAAAAGCAGGCGGGCCTCTCGCCTTGACGCAGGAGGACACAATCCCTAGAATAGGACCATGATCGACGCTGCCCTCACGCTCCGCGCCTTCAACGACCTGTTCCCCGACGAGGAGGCCGCGCGGGCATGGTTCGAGCGCGCCCGCTGGCCAGACGGCCCGGTCTGCCCGGTGTGCGGCTGTGTCGATCACGCCTGCTGGCTCAAGACGATCCGCCGCTGGGAATGCACCGCCTGCCGCCGCCAGTTCTCGGTCACCGCTGGCACGCCGATGCACCGCACCCACCTGCCGCTGCTCACCTGGGCACAGGCCATCTATCTGATCGTCGCCTCGTCCAAAGGTATCTCCGCCGTGAAACTGGCGGAGATGCTGGGTGTCTCCTACGAGACGGCGTGGCACCTCGGACACCGCATCCGCGCCATGATGGCCGAGCAGAACACGCTGCTCTCCGGCATCGTCGAGATCGACGAGACCTATGCCGGAGCACCGCCGCGCAAGCGCGCCAAGCCGGAGCGCAAGGACGACGACCGCGACCCGCCGCCGCCCAATCCCAAGGGTCGCGGCACCAAGCGTCCGTTGCTGCTGGTCGCCGCCGAGCGCGGCGGCGATGTCGTGACGAAGGTCATCCCGACCCACGGCAAGGCCGCCGTCGCCGAGGCGCTGAGCAGCGTGTTGGACGCGGACGCCGTGGCGATGACCGATGGCCTCCCGGCCTACAAGCACCTGGGCGCGGCGCGCACCCACCTGTCCGTCAACCACAGCCAGCGGGAGTACGCCCGAACCGACGAGGCGACCGGGCACCGCGTCCACGTCAACCGCGTCGAATCCTTCAACGGCTTCCTGGGGCGTGCTGTGGTCGGCGTGTTCCACTTCGTCTCGCCAAAGCACCTCGGGCGCTACGCGGGCGAGGCGGCGTTCCGCTGGAACCGCAAGGCCGAGGCCTGCCTAGAGCGCATGGCGCGGCTGGTCCGCAACGGCGTCGGGCGCACGCTGCCCTACGGCTTCCTCACTGGAGCCGCCTGATGGTCCGCGCCAAGCCCGAGCACCCGCCTGTCCACCGCACCGACCTGCTGCCGTCCAATCTGACGGTGAGCAAGGAGGCGGCGGTGCTGGCGCTGCTGCGGGCCTACCGCCGGGGCGCGGTGCTGCTGGGCCGCGAGCAGTGGCGGCTGTTCTTCGAGGCGGGTCGGTTCGACAAGAACCACGACGTGGACAAGGTGACCTTCGCCACCGTCATCGGCGCGGCCAACCGCGTCCAGATGGCGCGCTGGCAGGTCGTCGGCCAGTTGCAGGGCTGGGTCAGCAACCGGGCCAACGAGTTCCGCGACACGGTGAACCGCAGCAGCCTGCCGCCCGTCACCAAGCATATGCTGCACACCATCAACGTCCTGGGCGCCTGGTTCCGGCGCGGCGACGTGGTGATGAAGGACTCGGGCGAGGTCATCCCGGCCCCCGTCCGGAAACTGGCCCGCACCATCATGCGCCACGGCATGGCGCAGCACCGCCGCCCGGACCTGTCGCGCCTCTCCATGCGCCTCGACCACCGCGCGGGCAGTATCGCCCGGCCCGTCAAGGCGACGCAGGGCGGCGCGGTCGGCTGGTGGGTGAACCTCTCCACGCTGGAGACGGGCCGCAAGATCGCCGTCCCGCTGCTGACCTATACCTACCACGCCGAGCGTCCCGGCCGCGTCACCAACGGCATCCAGGTGAACGAGCGCGACGGTCGGCTGACCTTCGGCGTTGTTACCGACATGGGCGAGGTCTGCGCCAAGAGCCGCGCCGACTACGACGGCCATGGCGTGCTGGCGCTGGACTTCGGGCTGTCCACGCTGTTCGCGACCAGCGAGGGCCAGTTGCTTGGCCAAGGCTGGCTGAAGCGGCTGAAGCGGTACGACGCGCTCATCTCGATGATCGCCGCCAGTCAGCAGCGTGCCGGGCGCAAGCCGCGCGACAGCCGTCGCTACCGGGCGCTGGTCGAGGACGTGCGCGGCTTCCTGCGCACGGAAGTCGGGCGCGTGCTGAACCGCCTTGTTGAGCAGGGCAAGCCTCGGGAACTGGTGCTGGAGCGGCTGGACTTCCGCCATTCCGACTTGTCCCGACGTCTGAACGCGATCCTGTGCAACTGCGGGCGCTCGATCATCCAGGACAAGTTGCGCGACTTGGAGGAGGGGTTCGGGATCACGTCCACCGAGGTGAACGCCGCCTACACGTCGCAGACGTGTTCCTGCTGCGGCTACGTGGACAAGCGGAATCGCCGCGACCAGAAGAACTTCGTGTGTCTCTGGTGCGGCCACAGAATGCATGCCGACCTCACTGCGGCAGCCAACATCGAAGCGCGCCGTGCGCGCCCCAACGGTTGGCTGTTCCAGGGGAAGGCGGCGGTCCTTGCCGAACTCGTGCGCGAGTTTGGGGAGCGACGGGTGCGGGCCTTCGGCCCGTACCGATCCGGGAGCCGGGGTGCCCCCGCCGACCCACGATCAACCAATCCCTACTTCGGTGGGACGCCATTGGCCGTGGTGAGGTCATCCGAACGCCGCGAGGCGTCCGTGAAATCGCCTGAGACTCAAGCCCTTGTGGCTGCCTGAGTTAAGGCGATAGTACCCAAAGCAGGGGCAACTTCCTGTGCATTCCAAACGAGTTGAGCGGGCGCATCCGTGTCAGCAGAGGAGGGTGAGGCACCTCGGCCGATCATCTTGTCGGTGCGCTGGGCCAAGCCGGTGTGGGTGCTATCCCGCTATGATGGCTGCTGGCATTGGTTGCATAGGCGTGGCGATTCTCCCCGCTATTTGCAGTGGCCCTGGGTCGAAGAAACTGCCTCAGCGCAGGACCAGAAAAGAGATGCGTTCGCAAACACGGCCAAGCAAAAACAGCGTGAGCGCCTTCAGTTGAATGCTGCCTCTTTGGTGCAGGGGGAATGGCAGTCGTGTTGGGTCGGTAGATTCCCAATCAGTAGCGACCAAGACGCTCGGCCTGTTTGGCGATTGGCGGCCGGCTGGGGTGGAGGAGCAAACCACCCTCCTCAACCTTCACCCGAGCGTCAGGATAAGCGGCAAGCGCATCGCGCAGGGCATCAGAAAAGCTTGGCTTGAAGTGCTTCATTTGAGCGAACCCCGCACCAAACTGGCCGAACATGGCCGGCCACGACACTGCGGTCGGTTTGGTCAGGACATGAAGGCGGTAGGCGAGCCAGATATAGACGTCGATCGCCAAGCTCTTGTTGCCGATGTGTTTGAGGGCAGTCTCGCTGACTGGAACCGGGTGATCGACCAGGGAGCGATAGAAGGCGTCGTTCAGCACGACGGTTTCTTGCCACAGTGAGGGTTGGGCCTCATCATTGAGGGCGCCAATGAGGCTGAACTCGCTTTCGACAAAGGAACCGTTGGTGCGCAGCTCACCGCCGCCAATGTCGGTGAAAAATGTCAGGCGGCACGCGCCGATACGCTTGGCCTGCTCCGCCACCAAGCGATAGGTCGCCCCACCCGTGTTGGCCATGCCCATGGCCGTGAGCCATGCCCGCATGGACCGGCCGAGCTCAACCTGGCGCGACCGCTCGCGGACGGCTTGGGTCTGCAGATAAATCAGAATCATCCGGGCCTTGGAGCCATACGGAATGCCGATTGCCGAGCCGTCCCGTTCCCTGCCGCTTTCTACATGCAGCGTGACACGGTGACCATCGCGTCGCCACAAGGCTTCCTTGGTGTCCTTGTGCGGCAGAGCCGTAAGCGCAAAGCCCGCATGGCAGATGCCGAGGCTATCCTCGGTCTCGGCAAGCATGGCTGCGGCAATGTCGAGCCGTTGCCGGTCCCGCTTGTCGGTAACCATTTGCTTGGCGGCATCAAGACCGTAGGACTGAATCAGAGCTCGAGCATCGATCATGGAGGGATTTAATCGACCATGCTGGCACGTGGTCAATTGGGAATCTGCCGACCGTGGGACTCTACCGACCGACCTATTTGTGTTTATTAGACATATTATTTGCTTGGTCGGTAGACTCCCTGGGATAATACCGGTTTTTTGCGGGCCATGGTCGGGAGACTCCCAACATGGGTCGGTAGACTCCCACCCCGGCAGGGTAGGCTGTGCGGCTTATCCTGGGGACTCTACCGACCAACGTGGCGGTGGCGTGGGGTTTTTGAAGCGAATCGAAGGAATGCGAAACGGTTGGGACTCTACCGACCGGCACGCCAGTCGGCAGGAGGCCGATCGGCGTCGCCAGTCGTCCCAGTCCGTTTGCTGACGGGCGATTGCGGCCTCACCGATCTCCAATCACATCGGGGGCGCGGCTTCCGCTCCCAAGCCGCCGACCCACCATTTGGCGCATGGGGGCTCGATTCACTCTTCTGGATTGGCTGGAGGAGACATGCGCCGCGCTGCCCGGTCCGCTCCCTCATCGGCGCCGGTCTGCCCCTCGATGTCGCGCTTCAGCAGCTCAAGCGGAGCCCCGTCAACGGACATCACGCAGTGCGAGCGCGTCCAGAGCGCGGGCTTGCTGTCCCAACGGTTCACCTCGTCCGGGAACTCCGCCCGTAAGCGCGGCTTGTCCCAGTCTTCAGCGCGTTCACGAACTCAGACAAAGCGGTGGTCGGCGGCAGCGTGACGAGCAGGTGCACATGGAGCGGAATATAGCATGAACGGGGCAGTGGGCCCTGGGTGCTATTGGGGCTTCACGCGCCCGCCCTACTCGGCCCGGATCTTGGTGATGTCGAAGGTCCAGCCACCGCTGCCCTTGCCCAGCGGGGCACCGCCGAAATGCAGGGAGTGGTCGGCGTGGCGGTCGGCGGTCGGCGGTCGGCGGTCGGGAGTATTGACCCGGAGTTCACCGCCGCAAACTCCGGCGTTCAGGCCGGAGATAGGCGCAGATGCGCGTCCGCGCCGACATCAGGTTCAGCCGGGGGTGCGCTGTTGCTCGATGGACTGGCGGATGATGCTGATCGGGGCCCCGCCGCAAGAGGAAGCGAAGTAGCTGGGCGACCACAGGACGCCCTTCCAGGAGCGGTGAACCAAGGCCGGATGGTTCTGGCGCAGGCGGCGGCTGGACACGCCTTTGAGGCTGTTCACCAGCGTCGAGACCGCCACTTTGGGCGGGTAGTGCACGAGGAGGTGCACATGGTCGTCCTCACCATCCATCTCGATGAGTTCAGCGCCGAAGTCGGCGCACACCGACGCGAAAATGGTGCGGGCATCGTCGAGCACGGCTTTGGTGAACACGCGGCGGCGGTACTTGGTTACCGCCGCGCTCAGCGACGGCACCGGCATCGCCCCGGCCAACCCCGGCCAAAAGGCGCTGCGGGCGCTCCGCAAGGCTCAGCGGGCCTTGGCGCGGAAGACGCGCGGATCGGCCAACCGCCGCAAGGCGGTGCGCCGGATCGCGCGCATTCAGATGCGGGTGGCGAACGCCCGCAAGGACTTTCTCCACAAGCACAGCACGATCATCGCCAAGACCCACGGTGTGGTCGGTGTGGAGGGGTTGCCGGTGCGGAGCCTGTCTGCGTCGGCGACGGGCACGGTCGCGGAGCCGGGCCGCCGGGTCCGGCAGAAAGCCGGACTGAACCGGGCCAGTCTCGATCAGGGATGGGGCTTGTTCCGCACCATGCTGGCCGACAAGCTGGCGGATCGCGGCGGCAGGCTGGTCGAGGTGCCTGCCGCCGACACCAGCCAGACCTGCGCCTGTTGCGGCCATGTTGATGCCGCCAACCGGCCGAGCCAAGCCGTCTTCGTGTGCGGGCGTTGTGGCCACAGGGCCAACGCCGACACCAACGCGGCGACCAATATTCTACGGCGCGCGGACGGCGCGTTGACGCCTGAGGAGGAACACCGCACCAAGCGGCCCGATGACGCGGGACCCAGCCGGAGGGCCGCAGGATGCGGCTCTCCGGAACCTCCGCCCGTCAGGGCAAAGAGGATGTCAGGTTGGACCGCACCAAGCCTCGGCCGATGCTGCACGAGGGTGGCAAACTTGTTGCTGGGTCGGTGCGCTCAAAAAGCCGTATGCTGCGCGTGGCCGGTGCAAAACAAGTGAGGGTGTGCGGAGATGAGGATGTGGTGGATCGTCAACAGCGCTGCTGCCTTTGGTCCGCTCCTGGTGCTTGGCGGCGTGTGCTTCGGGATGCCTGTGGCTTTCACCGTCGGGACTGCTTTGTGCTGCTTCAACGAATTCCTTGCCATCGCAGCGGGTGCGCGCAGCACGCCGGTGATGGCGGTTATCTTTGCGGTGACCGGTGAGTGCCTGGTCGCTCCCTGGTTCACTGGCGCAGGATTGGGTCTGGCCTGCTGGACGGCCATCACGTTTTTCCGCAACTTCGCAACCCGCCAAACGTCGGTTTGGTGGCGGCTGAGCGAATTGGTTTGAATGATGAACGACCGCTGATCCGCCGTTCGGGGACAGGCGCCGGTCCCCGCTGCCCGTGTTCGCGCAGCCCCTCAAAAGGAGCTTTCCTACGCGTCTTGCGGCGTTCCAGTGTTCTTGGCTCTGGGGCGGCCACGGCCCACCCGTCCCAGCCCCAGTGACTTTGCCAATGCCGACCGGGCAGCCGCATAGCTTGGCGCGGCCATGGGGTAGTCGTGCGGCAGGCCCCACTTTGTGCGATAGGCGTCGGGCGTCAGGTTGTGTTCGCTGCCCAGATGCCGTTTGAGCGTCCGGCCTTTTTTGCCGCACTCCAGACAGGTGATTGTGTCGGTCGTCACGGAGCGGTTGATCGGCACGGCAGGAGCCGGACGCTGTCTTTCGACTGGCGGTGCGCCGGAATGTTGGAGCTGGGCGAGGGTGCTATAAACCAACTGGAGCAGGTCAGGCAGGGCGGAGGCCGCCATCGGCTGCCCACGCACGACCGCTGCGGTGATCCTGGTCGTCAGCGTGAGAAGCTCTGCCTTGTTGTCATCACTCATCCAATCCCCCTTGTTCTCTAAAATTTCTTCAAAGCATCCAGGCAGCCTTGCTCCTGTCTTTGCAGACAATGTTGATAGGCTCAAGTCAATTTTTAGTTTTATCGCTGCGATGTAAGATAATCGAATGACAAGGGGCCTGTCCGCCCTTAGTCATCGTTGGACCTGCATCCCGGGGGGGCCAGGGGCAGCCAGTGCGTCGGCTGCAAAACACGCCGGCCTTCACGCCACACAGGTGGGGCACCTGGGGCGGGGGAGGCAAAAACGGCGAAGGCTGGACGTCCAGCCCACACCAGGCAGCGCTTACCGTCGATTGGCGCGGTGGCGATCGGCTGCCAGTGCATCGCCGTGCCAGGCGGTGGCACCGCCTGATCCTTGCGCCGCTGCACGCGCCGGGGAGGCTGCTTGATTGGCGTTGACCGCTCCAGCACCGTGTCTGCCGCCAGCCAGACCAATGGCCGGACCACCCGCTGCTGCCCTTCTGCGCTCTCCCGCCACGCTGGCAGCGGCCGCAGAATGCCGGCTGCAGTCATCAGATTGAGCGTGATGCGGGTGGCGCGCTCGCTGCAGCCCAGTTGCCGGGCGGCATGGCCAAGGGTGAGGGCCGGCTCCTCCTCCAGCCGTTCGACCAGCGCCCAGGCTCCGGCATCACGGCGCCGTCCCCGCAAGGTGGCCCTGCGGGCAGCGGCGCGCTGCTCCAGGATGTCAAGACGCTCCAGTTCGCTCTCGGCTTGCTGGGCGACACGATCGAGCAGCCAGCCCACCGCCACCTCGTCCCGTGCAGCCAGCATGGCACGGAACAATGCCGGGCTTGCGGCAAGGCCCACCACCAGCGGCAGTTCGGCCTGCAGCAGACCGCAGGCCCGGCGCAACAGGCTTGGTGCTCCCAGTCGAACGAGCATGCTCCAAAATCCGGCAGGGGAGCCGGGCTGCGCGTCCTGCTGCAGGGGGGAAGCCAGCGGGGGCTCAACCGGATTATCGCCGGCAGGGCGGGGCAGGGGCGGATCGCTGCGGTGATGAAGCTGCAGCACCACCCGTAAGGCGCCGTCCAAGCCGGGGGCGGCGGCCAGCGTGCGCATCACCGCTTCCAGGCCGTCGATGAGCGCCTCTGTCGCGTCAGCCTCTGGTCCTGGCCGACCGTGGACATCGGCCCAGCCGGCCAGCGCCATCCGTGCCCAGGCGGCCGTCCAGGGCGACGGGGAGGGGGACTGCTCCACCGTCCCTTCGTGCAGACCGTCGGCGGGACCGGGCGCGGGGTGTGGGATGCTCCTGGCAAAGACGTGACCTGGGTCGAGGGCGTCGCTCCAGCGCCGCAGGGCAGCGCCCAACCGGGCATCGGCTCTGGCGTCAGGAGCGACAACGTCGGGAGCGACCTCGATCAGACGGAGGTCGTCGGCGCTGACAGCAAGGCCGTCGAGGCGCAGGGCGGCGCACACCGCACGGTATCGCGCGTCGGCGCGATGGCGGCGGCGGATGGACGGATCGGCAAGGGCGGCGTCCAGCCGGCCAAGGGCCCGTTCAGCAGCGGCAAGACTGGACTGGAAGCGGATGAGGGGCATCGATGAGGCAAAGCGTGATGTGTCTGTTGGGCGTCCGCTGACACGCGAACTGAAGAGGGTTGCTGATATTGCTCTCGGGAATCTCCGTCCTTTGGCGCGAGAAAGATATTAGATGGTGATGAACCAAGCAGCGCTGACTTGCGAGGTTGCAATCCCTTTCAACGTCACTTCGTCATCCTGGGTGAACACGATGACCGCGTTCCCTGCCGTATCCGCGCGGATGCTGTAGGTCCGTCCGGCCGTCAAGCCGATCCGGTCGCCCTCGGACGCGTTGAAGTCCGTGATCACGTCACGGCCGGAACCGGCGGCGAATGCGAACAAATCCGTGCCTGCGCCGCCACTCAGGGTATCGGCGCCGAGATCTCCCCACAGCGTGTCGTTGCCGTTGTCACCGAACAGCCAATCGTCGTCGCGACCGCCATGGAGTTCGTCACTGTCGCGACCACCATACAGCGTGTCCTGGCCCATGTTGCCGAACAGGACATCCTGGCCTGTGTTGCCGAACAGCGCATCGTCGCCCTGTTCACCAAACAGCTGGTCCGATTCATTGTCACCGAACAGCTGGTCACTGTCGCGACCGCCATGGAGTTCGTCATTGTCGCGACCACCATACAGCGTGTCCTGTCCCATGTTGCCGAACAGGACATCCTGGCCTGTGTTGCCGACGACAAGATCGTTGTCCCCGCCGCCGTACAGCATGTCGTTGTCTTCGCCGCCCTTGACCGTGTCGTTGCCATCGTCGCCGTACAGCACGTCGTTGCCGGTCTTGGACCCAATGAAATCGTCACCGCCACCGCCGTGCAGTGTGTCGTCATCCGCCCCCAGCACGATGGTCTGGTTGGCGCTGTCGCCGAAGACATGCTGCGACCCGTTGCCGCCGGTGATGTGGGCCGCACCGATGACCGCGGCAAAATCGACGTCCTCCAATTCGATTTCCGAACCGGCGGGGAGGTTGCGCGTGTCGATGACCAGCGCCGTCATGGTCGGATTGGCCGCTGTCGTCGGGGTGGCGCTGATCACCAGCCGCTGGTTCGAAGCCGTGCTTCCCGAAGCCACCGTCGGCACGACGGTCTGGACGAGCAGCGGCGTTGTGGTCGGCAAGGCCGAGAGGAAGCTGGAGCCGCCCCCGGTCAGGTTGGTCTGATCGGTCGAGCCCGCCGTGGTCCGGGTCTGGATTTCGGTGATCAGGTCGCTGAGCGAGTTTCCGGCCGCCTTCGGTGCGGTCTGGCCGGACACCTGAAGGCCGACCCCGACTGGAACCTGTGCGGTCAGCAGGGCTTGACCGGTTGTGGCGGTGACCAATGGGATGTCCGCCACGCTGTTGTTGCCGACAGTCTCGACGCGCGACGCCGTGACCACCGGGATGGTGATGGTGCGCGAGACCGTGCCATCGGTGTTGACCGTCTGCTGCTGCTGGACAGCCACGCCATCGACCGTCGTCGACACCACAGGCTCCGACGAAGGCGGGCTGACGGGCTCCGCCATCGTTGTGAAGGCGAAGGCGGGCACCCCGCCGACCAGGCCGATGCCGGCATGGGCATTGCCCGCGAGGTCGGTGAAGGCGCCCGCGGGAACCTCCAGGTAATAGCCGGTGCTGTAGCCCAGCGACAGCCCGGGATTGATCGTGACGGTGCCGCCGCTGATCTGAACCTGGGTGGCGTCGGTTGCTGCGACCGAAGCGACCGTCGTGCCGGTGCCCGCCTGTTTGACGAGAATCGTGCCGGTTCCGCGCGCGACCGCTTCGCTGAAGGTCAGGGTCAGGCTGGAGGCGAGTGCCACGCCCACCGCATTTTGCGACGGGCTCTGGCCGACCAGCGTGGGCGCCACCGTGTCGAGTGTCAGGATGAACGGCGTCGAGGCGGGCGAATCCACCCCGTCCGCATCGCGCACCACCGCTGTCAGCGTCTGGCTCGTCCCCGACAGGGTGCCTGTGGTGAAGGACCAGGCGCCGCTGCCGTTTGCCGTCGTCGTTCCAAGCTGGATGGCCCCGGCGTACAAGGTCACCAGCCCGGAGGCCAGCGTGGTTCCGGTCAGGGTCGGCGTGCGGACATTGGTCCGGTTGTCCCCCTGGGCGCCGCTGTCCGACAGCGAAGCCAACGCCACCGTCGGCGCCGTGGGCGCCGCCATGATGGTCAGGGGCAGGCCTCCGCTCGCGGTGGAGCTGTTGCCTGCCCGGTCGACCGCCACGGCGGTGAGGGTGTGCAGGCCGACAGCGAGGCCGGCGGCCACGCCCGACCACACCCCATTCTCGTCGGCGTCGGTTTCGCCAACCAGCGTCGCCCCGTCGTAGAGGCGAACGCGGGCGTTCGCCTCCGCCGTGCCGCCGACGGATGGCGAGGACAGGTTGGTCATCCCGTTGCCGGTGATGCCGCTGTCGCTGCCGGGATCGAGCGTCAAGCTGCCCGGCTGGACGGGGGCGGTGGTGTCGATGGTCACGGCCAGGCCGGAGGCGGCAACCGTCGTGTTGCCGCCGCCATCGACCGTCACCATCGAGATTTGGCTGGTGCTCGCGGTGTTGCCGGCGACGTCCACTGCCTGGACCGAGATCTGCCGCTCCCCCTGGCTCAACGCGGTGGCGGTGATCGTCCAGTTGCCCTGTGCGTCCGCCGCCGTGGTGCCCTTGAGGGTGGCGCCGTCGTAGAGGGTGACGCTGCTCAGCGCCTCCACCGTGCCATGGAAGGTCGGGGTGGCGGTGTTGGTCACGAGGTCGCTGGTGTCGAACCCGGTGTCGGAGGCCACCGCCATGAACAGCGAGGGCGTCGCCATGGTGGTGTCGATGGTCAGCGTCCGGGCTGTGGACGCGGCGCTGGTGTTGCCGGCCGTGTCCGTTGCGCGGGCGGTCAGCGTGTGGGTGGCCTCGCTGAGCACGCTTGTGGTGATGGTCCAGGCCCCGAGACCGCCCGCCGTCGCCTGGCCAACGAGGTTGGCGCCATCGTACAAGGAGACGACGCTGTTGGCCTCGGCGTTGCCGGTCACTGTCGGGGTGGTGACCCCGGTGATCCCGTCGCTGGTCGAGCGCCCGATGTCAGAGCCGGGGGCGAAGGCCAGGGCGCTCGGCGCCGTGATGGCGGTGTCGATGGTGACGATCAGCGCGGAGGAGGCAAGACTGGTGTTGCCGGCGAGGTCCACCCCGGTTGCGGTGAGGGTGTAGGTGCCATCGGTCCAGCCCGACGCGGTGAAAGACCAGGAGCCCGAATCGTCGGCGACGACGGTGCCGAGTTGGGGCGCGCCGTTGCGCAGCGTCACCACGCTGTTCGCCTCAGCCAGCCCCTGGATGGTCGGCGCGGTGACGTTGCTGATCCCGTCGGTGCTGGAGACACCACTGTCGGACGCGGTCACCAGATCGAGGGCGGACGGGGTGGTCGCCGTCGTGTCGATGGTGATGGTCAGGGCGGCCGACGCCGCACCGGTGTTGCCGGCCACATCGACGGCGAGCGCCGTCAGGCTGTGCAGGCCCGCCGACAGCGAGGCCGACGCGGCGATCGTCCACAGCCCGCCCCCATCGGCGGTCACCGTGCCGAGGCTGGTGGCGCCGTCATAAAGGGTTACGGTGCTGCCGGCGTCGGCTGACCCGATGACGGTCGGCGCGGCGACGTTGGTCAGCCGGTCGTTGGAGACGGTGCCGCTGTCCGAGGCCGCCGACAAGGCGAAGGTCGGCGCGCCCGGTGCCGTGCTGTCGATGGTGAAGACCAGCGCCGCCGAGGCGGTGCTGGTGTTCCCCGCCACGTCGATCGTTCGCGCTGTCAGGGTGTGGCGGTCCTCGGCAAGGCCACCCGACTGGATCGACCAGCTCCCGGCGCCATCGGCGGTCGAGCTGCCGACCAGCGTCGCGCCGTCATACAGCATGACGGCGTTGTTGGCCTCGGCCGTGCCGGTGACGACCGGCGCGGTGAAGCGGGTGATGCGGTCGAGCAGGCTGCCGCTGTTCGACACCGCCAAATCCAGCCCGGTCGGCGCTGCCGCGACGGTGTCGATGGTGACGACGAGCCCGGTCGATTGGCTGCTGGTGTTGCCGGTGACGTCGACCACGCGGGCGGTCAGGGTGTGGTCCCCCGATCCCAGGCTTGGGGTGGTGAAGACCCAAGTGCCCAGCCCGCTGGCGGTGACGGTGTCGATCGCGCCGCCATTGTCGTAGAGGGTGACGGTGCCGCCCGCCTCCGCCGATCCCAGGATCGTCGGGGTGACGATGTTGGTGCGCTTGTCGGTGGTGTTGCGGCCGCTGTCGGACCCGGCGGCAAGCGTCGGCGTGCCAGGCGTGTCGCCGGTGACGTCGATGGTGATCGTCAGACCGTCGGTGCCGATGTTGCCGCTGCCGTCATCGGAGGAGACGCCGAAATCATGCGCTCCCCCGCTGAGCGGTCCGGCGGTGTAGAGCCAGATGCCCGCCCCGTCGGCCGTCACCGTCGCTTGCGCGGTGTTGTCCAGCGAGACGATGACCGGACGGTCGGCGCCTGCGGTGCCGGTCAGGACCGGCGCGGTGTTGCCGGTGATGCGGTCGCCCTGGACGCCAGTGTCCGAGGCGCTGTCGAGCGCGACGGTGACGCGGTCGGGAACGGTGTCGACGACGATGGTGAGTGTCGTGGAGGCGGTGCTGGTGTTGCCGGCCAGATCCACGATGGTCGCGAACAGCGCGTGCGGCGTGCCGGTTTCGCCGGTCAGGGTCTGGGTGCTGGTGATGGCCCAGAAGCCGGCGCCGTCTGCCGTGGCGCTGCCGAGGGTGGTCGATCCCTCGATCAGGGTGACGGTGCTGCCGGCTTCCGCCAAGCCATTGATGGTCGGGGTCTCGCTGGAGGTCCGCAGATCGCCCAGGATGCCGCTGTCAGACGCCGCCGCCAGCACCAGCCCGCTCGGCGCCACGGCGCCGGTGTCGATCGTCACCGTCAAGCTGGAAGACGCGGCACCGGTGTTGCCGGCCGCGTCGATGGCGACGGCAACGAGCGAATGCGCCGTCCCGGCGTCGGAGCCGGCGAGCGCAGAGCCGGCGGTGATCGTCCAGGCCCCGCTTGTGGCGGTGCCGAGCGCGGTGGCGCCGTCGTAGAGCACGACCGTGCTGCCGGCCTCCGCCGTGCCGGTGACGGTCGGGGTGGTCACCGAGGTGATGCGGTCGGTCGGCAGCGCGCCGTTGTCGGACGCTCCGGCCAGGGCCAGTGTGCCCGGCGCGTCCGGCGCGGTGAGGTCGATCGTAACGGCGAGTGCGGTCGAGGCGGTGCTGGTGTTGCCGGCGAGATCGACGAGCTTGGCCGTCAGGCTGTGGGTGCCGGCGCCGAGACCGCTGCTGGTGAGCGTGAACAGGCCGTCGCTGCCGGCGGTGCCGGTGCCGACGAGGGTGGCGCCGTCATAGAGCTGGACGAGGCCGTTGGCCTCCGCCGTGCCGACGCTGCCCACCAGGGTGGGCGTGCCGGTGTTGATCAGGCGGTCGGTGGTGGAGACGCCGCTGTCCACCGCCAGGGCGAGGCCGGTCGGGGTGGCCGCCGAGGTGTCGATGGTGATGAGGAGGGTCGCCGAGGCGGCCGACGTGTTGCCTGCCTGGTCCACCGCGATGGCGGACAGGGTGTGGGTGGCGGCGCTCAGCGTCGGCAGGCCGAGCGACCAGAGTCCCAACCCGTTCGCCGTCACGGTTGCGAGTGCCGTGGCGCCGTCATAGACGGTCACGGCGCTGTTGGCCTCGACCGTGCCGGTGACGGTCGGGGCGGCGTTGCGGGTGATGGCGTCGGTGCTGGACGATCCGGTGTCCGTCGCGGCGGTGAGCGAGAGCGCCGAGAGGGTCGGCGACACCGTGTCGATGGTGACGGAGAGTGGCGAGGTCGCGGCGCTGGTGTTGCCGGCGAGGTCGGAGACGGTGACGCGGAAACTGTGCTGCCCGCTGGTCAGGGCGCTGCCGGGGGCGACCGTCCAGACGCCGCTTCCGTTCGCCAGCGCCGTTCCGACCGCCGTGCTGCCGTCGTAGAGGGTAACCGTGCTGTTGGCCTCGGCCGTTCCGGTCAGGCCAGGTGTGGCGAGGCGGGTGATGCGGTCGGTTGCGCTGGACCCGGTGTCCGAGCCCGCCGCCAGCGCCACCCCCGTCGCCGCGTTTGGCGCGATGGTGTCGATGGTGACGACCAGCGCGGCCGACGCCGCGCTGGTGTTGCCGGCGAGATCGACCCCGCGCGCGCTCAGCGTGTGGGTGCCGTTGGAAAGCTGGGAGCTGGTGACGGTCCACACGCCTGACGGGTCGGCGGTGGTGGAACCGAGCAGCGTCGCTCCCTCATACAGGCTGACCACGCCGCCCGGCTCCATCGTGCCGGTGAGGTCGGGCGTCGAATCGTTGGTGGCGGTGTCGTTGGTCAGGCCGCTGTTCGTGGCAGCCGACAGGGTCAGCGAGGGGGTGACGGCCGAGGTGTCGATCGTCACCATCAGGGTCGCCGACGCCGCCGAGCTGTTGCCCGCCGCGTCGACCGCGACCGCGGTCATGCTGTGGGTGCCGGCCGTCAGCGTGTTCGTCTGGATCAACCAGGCGCCCAGGGTGGAGGCCTCGGCCGTGCCCACCGCGAGGGTGCCGGCATAGAGGGTGACGGTGCTTCCGACCTCGGCCGTGCCGCTCATGAACGGCTGGGTCGTGGCGGTGATGCGATCGCTGCTCGAGGCGCCGGTGTCCGAGGCTTGCACCAGCGCCAGGCTTGGCTGGATCGTGGAGAGATCGACAGACACCACGAGGCCGTTCGAGGCGGCTGAGGTGTTGCCGGCGCGGTCGACGCTGCGCATCGTCAGCGTGTGATCACCCGCCGACAGCGCGCTGCTGGTGATGGTGAAGACGCCCTGCCCGTTGGCGGTCGCCGCACCCCTTGCGGTCGCGCCCTCGTAGAGGGTGACGACGGCGAAGGACTCGCTGGTGCCGACCAGGTCGGGCGTGGCAAGGCGGGTCAACCCGTCGGACTGGGAGATGCCGGTGTCGGTCGCGGTCGAGAGGGCGAGGCCGGTCGGCGCGTCACTCACGGTGTCGATGGTGACGACCAGCCCGGCCGAGGCCACCGAGCTGTTGCCCGCCAGGTCGATGGCGACCGCACTCAGCGTGTGCTGGCCATTGATCAGGGTGTTGCTGGTCAGCGTCCAGTGTCCGCTGCCGTCGGCGGTGGTGGACCCGAGCAGCCGCGCGCCCTCATAGAGCTGGACGGCGGCATTGGCCTCTGCTGTGCCGGTGACGAGGGGGGTGACGATGTTGGTCAGCCGGTCCGTGCCGTCCACACCGCTGTCCGAGGCAAGCGTGAGGCCGGTCGGGGCCGAGGCCGACAGATCGATGGTGACGGTGAGGAGGGTGGAGGCGGTGGTGGTGTTGCCGGCGGCGTCCACCACGACGGCGTCCAGCGTGTGCGCACCGGCGGCAAGCGTCGGCGTCGCGACGAACCACAGGCCGGCGTTGCCAGCCGTGCCCGAGCCGAGCAGCGTTGCGCCCTCATACAGCGTTACAACCGCACCAGCCTCGGCGCTGCCGGCGACGGTCGGCGCCTGGACCTGCGTGATCGCGTCGGTGGACAGGCGCCCGCTGTCCGTCGCCGCCGTCAGCCCCACGCCGGTTGGCGCCGGTGTGGTGGTGTCGACGGTCACCAGCAGCGTGCCCGAGGCGACGCTGGTGTTGCCGGCAGCGTCGACCGACCGCGCGGTCAGGGTGTGGACACCATCGGCGAGGCTGCCGGTGGTGACCGTCCAGGCGCCGGTGACCCCGTCGGCCGTGGCGGTGCCCACGCTGGTCGAGCCGGCGTAGAGCAGGACGGTGCTGGCGGCCTCCGCCGTTCCGGTCAGGGTCGGCGTGACCATTTTGGTCAAGCGGTCGCCCAACATGGCACTGTCGGAGGCCGGGTCGAGGGCGAGCCCGGTCGGCGCGTCGGGGGCCGAGGCGTCGATGGTGATGACGAGGTCGGCCGACGCGTTCGAGCTGTTGCCGGCCAGATCGACCAGCCGTGTGGTCAGCGTGTGCTCGCCGGCGGCGAGCGGCGCTGCAATCTCCCAAAGGCCGGCGCCGTCCGCCGTGGTCATGCCGACGAAGCTGCCGCCGTCATAGAGCGACACCTGCGCGCCGGCCTCGACCGTGCCGGTGATGGCGGGCGACAGCAGCCGCGTGTTGTTGTCGCCGGTCGTGCCGGTGTCCGACGCGGGTGCCAGCGCCGGGGCTGCCGGATCGACGACGGTCAGGTCGACCGTCACCGTCAGCGATCCGCTGCCCGACGAGCTGTTGCCGGCGACGTCCACCGCCGTGGCGGTCAGGCTGTACGCGCCCTCGGTGAGGCCGGACGCGGTGAAGGACCACGCGCCGGTGCCGTCGGCCACGGCGGTGCCGAGCGGCGTCACCGATCCGTTGTCGTAGAGGGTGACCGTGCTGTTCGCTTCGGCCGAGCCGGTGAGCGACAGGGTGGTGGCGTTGGTTCGGCGGTCGCTGGATGACAGGCCGGTGTCGGACGCCGTGGTCAGCGCAAGGCCGCTCGGGTCGGGGGTGCTGGTGTCGATGGTGACGACCAGCCCGGCTGAGGCCGCGCCGGTGTTGCCGGCCGCATCAATGGCCTGCGCGCTCAAGGTGTGAGCCCCCGCGCCCAGCGTGCCGGCCGCGATGGACCAGATGCCGCCGGTCGCGGTCGCGGTGCCGAGCGCCGTCGCGCCGTCATAAAGGACGACGCGGCTGTCCGTCTCGGCGGTGCCGCTGATCGTCTGGGCCGCGACGTTGGTGATCCCGTCGCCGGGGGTGCCGCTGTCGGTGGACAGGGCAAGAGCGCCAGGGGCGTCGGGGGCGGCCGCGTCGATGGTGACGGCGAAGCCGGCCGACAGGACGCTGGTGTTGCCGGCGATGTCCACCAGCCGCGCCGTCAGGTCGTGCGAGCCATTGCCAAGCGCCGAGGTCGTGATCGTCCAGGCGCCGGCGGTGTCGGCGGTGCCGGTGCCGAGCAGACTGCCGCCCTTGTAGAGCGACACCGTGCCGCCGGCTTCCGCCGTGCCGGCGAGCGTCGGGGCCAGCACGTTGGTGATCCCGTCGCCCGTCGTGCCGCTGTCGGACAGCAGCGTCAGGATGGCCGGGGTGTCGCCGCTGCGGTCGATGGTCACCGTCAGCGCGGCCGAGGCCAGGCTGGTGTTGCCCGCCACGTCGACCAGCTTGGCGGTGAGGCCATGCGTGCCGGCGGTCAGCGTGCTGGTGGCCGCCCATTGGCCATCGGCGTTGCTGGTCGCCAGCCCGATGACGGTCGAGCCGTCGGTGTCGTACAGCGTGACGACGCTGCCGGCCTCGGCGCTGCCGGTCACAATGGGCGTCAAGGCGTTGGTGATGCGGTCGGTGTCGGACAGGCCGCTGTCGGACCCTGCCTGCACCCCCAGTGTGCCGGGGGTGTCGGGGGCGGTGACGTCGATGGTGATTGTCAGGCCCGACGAGATGCCGAGCGCGGTGCCGTTGTGCTGGCCGGTCGCCTTGAGGGTGTGGGTGCCCTCCGACAGCGTAGAGCCCGAGGCGATGGTCCACAGACCGCTGTCATCGGCGACCGCCGTGCCGATGACGACGCTCAACTCGGTGGACAGGGTGATCGTGCCGCCGGCTTCGGCGGTGCCGGTGATGATCGGTGCGGCGACGTTGGTGATGCGGTCGGTGGTGATGTTCGAGTCAGAGGCGAGCACCAGCCCGCCAGGAATGCCGACCCGGCCGGTCAGCGTGACCGCAAGCTGGGAGTCCGGGCTGGTGTTGCCGGCGGCGTCCACCGCGCGTGCGCTCAGCGTGTAGGTTCCGCCGGCAAATTCCGGCGTCGTGATCGACCACGCGCCGTCGCCGTCCGCCGTGGCGGTGCCGAGCAGGTTGGTCGCGGCGGGGCTGTCGTAGAGCGAGACGACGCTGCCGGCTTCCGCGCTGCCGCTGACGGTCGGCGCGATGGGGTTGCCGTTGCCGGTCAGCGCGCCGAGCGCCGGCGCGCTGGTGTCGATGGTGACGGCCAGCCCGGCCGACGCGATGCTCGTGTTCCCGGCCACATCCACGGCGCGGGCGCTCAGCGTCTGGAGGCCGGGGCTCAAGCCCGAGCTGGTGATCGACCATTGGCCGCCGTTGCCGGCGACCGCGGTGCCGACGGCGGAAGCGCCGCTGTAAAGCGTGACCGTGGCGCCGGCCTCGGCGGTGCCGGTGACGGTCGGGGTGGTGACGTTGGTCAGGCGGTCGGTGCTGGAGCTGCCGCTGTCCGACGCCGTGCTCAGCGCCAGCCCGGTCGGCTGGTCGGACTGGGTGTCGATGGTGACGCTGAGGGGGACCGACGCAGCGCCGGTGTTGCCCGCCACGTCGGTCGCCTTCGCGGTCAGCGTGTGCGCGCCGGCGCCAAGGGACGAGGTGACGATCGACCACGCCCCACTGCCGGAATCCGCAAGCGCAGTGCCCAGCAACGTGGTGCCGTCATAGAGCGCCACCATGCTGCCGGCCTCGGCCGTGCCGGTGATCGTCGGCGTCTCGATCCGCGTGCGGTTGTCGCCGGGGGTGCCGCTGTCCGAGGCGGGATCGAGCGTGACCGCGACCGGGGCGTCGGGCGCCACCACATCAACGGAGATCGCCAGCGACGCGCTGTCGGTCGAGCTGTTGCCGGCCAGATCGACCGAGCGTGCGACCAGGCTGTGGGTCCCGCCCGACAGACCCGAGGGGGTGATGGTCCACTGGCCGTCGGCCGCCGCCGTTGCCTGCCCCAGCACGGTCGAGCCCTCGTAGAGGGTGACCACGCTCGATCCCTCGGCGGTGCCGGCGATGGCCGGTGCCGTGTCCTTGGTGATGCGGTCGCCCTGGACGCCGGTGTCCGACGCGCCGGTCAGCGCCAGCCCGGTCGGGGCCGTCGCGCCGGTGTCGACCGTGACGACGAGGCCGGAGGAGGCCGCACCGGTGTTGCCGGCGGCGTCGACCGCGCGGGCGGTCAGCGTGTGCGCGCCGATCGACAGGCCGCTGGTCGCGAACTCCCAGCTGCCCTGTGCGTTGACGGTGGCCGAGCCCAGCAGGGAGGCCCCGTCGTAGAGCGCGACGGTGCTGCCGACCCCGGCGGTGCCGGTTACGACGGGGGCGGTGACGTTGGTGATCGCGTCGGTCGTGCTGCGACCGCTGTCGGTCGCCGCCGTCAGCTTGACCCCGCCCGGCGCGTCCGGTGCCGTGGTGTCGATGGTGACCAGCAGACTGCCGGAGCCGTCGCGCGTGTTGCCGGCCGCATCGCGCGAGCGGGTGGTGAAGGTGTGGCCGCCTTCGCCCTGCGCGCTGGCGGTGATGGTCCAGAAACCCGAGACGTCGGCGGTGCCCGAGGCGACGACGCTGCCGCCGGACAGCAGGTCGATGACGCTGCCGGCCTCGGCGGTGCCGGTGAAGATCGGGGTGGTGACGTTGGTGAGCTGGTCGGCGTTGGAGGTGCCGCTGTCCGACCCCGCCGTCAGCGTCGGCGCCGACGGTGCAACGGGCGGGGTGGTGTCGATGGTGATGGTCAGGGTGGTGGACAGGCCGCTGGTGTTGCCGGCCGGATCGACCGCTTTGGCCGTCAGCGTGTGCGCGCCTTCCGACAGCGCCCCCAGCGTCGCTTGCCAGACACCGCTCGGGTTTGCGGTGGCGCTGCCGACCAGGGCCGTGCCCTCGTAGAGGCTGACGACCGCGTTGGCTTCGGCCGTGCCCGAGATCGCCGGGGTGTTGATCGCGGTCAGTCGGTCGCTCTGGGCGCCGGTGTCACTCGCCGATGCCAGTGCCAGACCGCTCGGGGGGGCGACGGCGGTGTCCACCGTGACGATCAGGGGGGAGGAGGCGGTGCCGGTGTTGCCGGCGTCGTCGGTCGCCCGCGCGCTCAGCGTGTGCGTGCCTTCCGCCAAGGTCGGGGTGGTGAGCAGCCAAGCGCCGGCGCTGTCGGCGGTGGCCGATCCCAGGAGGAAGGCGCCGTCGTAGAGGCTGACGACGCTGCCGGCTTCGGCCGTGCCGCTGGCCACCGGTGTCACGATCCTGGTGAGACCGTCGGTGGTGGAGGCGCCGCTGTCACTCGCCGGGGTCAGCCCCAGCGAGGGCGCCAATGGGGCCGTCGCGTCGATGGTCACCAGGAGGGCTGGCGACGCCGAGCTTTCCATGCCCGAGGTGATGGTCTTCGCCGTCAGCGTCCAGACGCCGTCGGCGAGCGCGGTGTTGGCGGTGATCGACCACTGGCCAGATCCGTTGGCGGTGCCGCTGCCCAGCGCGGTGCCGTTGCCGTACAGGTTGACGACGGCGCCGGCGCTGGCGGTGCCGCTCAGGACCGGCGTCGTCGCCCCGGTCTTGGAATCGCCAAGGATGCCAGTGTCCGAGGCGGTGCTGAGCACCGGGGCCGAGGGCGCGGTGGCCACCACCGGGAAGACGAGCACCCGATCCTCGCCCGCGAGGTCGAGGGACTGGCCTGCGCCCAAATAAACGGTCTCCACGCCCGACACGTACACCGTGCCCGACGGCTGGTCGAGGAACACCACGTCGGTGCCGGCGCCGCCGATCAGCGTTTCGACCGCCGAGACCGCGACCGTCATGCCACGCAAGGAGGCGGCGGCGGTGACGCCGACGACGTCCTTTCCACTGCTGCCGACCAGCGTTTCCAGCCCCTCGATCGAGACCGTGTTGCCGCCGGCGCCGAGAAGGATGGTCTCCTCGCCCATACGGCCCACCAGCGTCTCGATCGCCGAGACGCGCATGGTGGCGTCCTCGTTCCGCAGCGCCACCAGCGCGTCCGCGCCGGACGAGCCGATGATGGTCTCCAGCAGCGACACCTGCATGGTGTTGCCGATCGTGTTCCACGCGATGGGGGCCGTGCCGATGATCGGCGTTCCGTCCATCAAGGTCATGGTGACGACGTCGTTTCCGCTGCCGCCGACCAGGGTGTTCAGGCTGGCGACCGTCACCGTGGTGCCGACGTCGAGCAGGACGGCGGCGTTCTTGGCGCCGGTGCCGCCGACGAGCATTTCGATCGACGAGACGGCGACCGTGCCACCGCCGGACCTCATGTTCACCGTGCCGGCCTCATAGCCGTACGTCATCACGTCACGGCCGCTGCCGCCGATCAGCGTCTCGATGTACGACACGCCAATCGTGCCGCTGCCGCCGAGCGTGACGGTGTCCCGGACGGTGGGAGAGATGTTGCCGAGGAAGACCTCGATGTTCTGGACGGTGACGGTGTTGCTGCCCCCGCCGACCGTCGCGATGAGATCCAAGCCGGAGGTGCCGATCAGCCTTTCCACCATCGTGACCGCGGCGGTGGTTCCGTTCTCGCCGCCGGCCCCGAAGGTGATGATGTCGTTGCCGCTGCCGCCGATGATCGACTTGAGATAGCCGACCGACATGGTGTTGCCGGCCGTGCTGGTCAGGGAGATCAGGTTGGTGCCGCTGGAGGCGCCAATGATCGTCTCGATGTTCTCCACCGCCATGGTGGAGCCGGTGGAGGCGACCAGGACCACGTCGCGGCCACTGCTGCCGTACATTGTTTCCAGCAGGCGGACGCTGATGGTGCTGCCGCCGTTGTAGGGCAGCAGCGTCACCACGTCCTTGTTCGCCGAACTGGGGCTGTTCACGCCGCCGGTGATGTGGTCGAGCCGCGAGACGTAGAGCGTGTTGCCAGACGTCTGAAGGGTGATGCCGCGGGTGCCCGTTCCGACGATGCCGGTCCACGCCTCGCCCTTGGCAAAGATGTAGTCCGTTGCACCAACCGGCAGCGTCAGCGTTTGTCCAGCACCCACGACAGACCCCACATGTGCGCTTTCGAGCGAAAGCTTTGTGTTTGTGCGACCCACCCCCGCGCCCTATGGTTGGGAAGAGCAGGGAAGGCACGGGACCCAACCCGAACGCGGTAAGACCTTCGGGGTTATAAGAGGGAGACTTTAAAAAAGTCTAAGACTGAAATGTAGCGCTTGGTGACGGTCCTGATTTTCTAACAGTAAGAAAATATTAATATAACGAAGCAATTGTCCGTTATGCGCAGTAATCATGCTCAAGTTTAAAGGGAATTTCATGACCTCCCCTGTGAGAACAAAAGAAGCGAAGGTGGTTCCAAAATACTTTTCTGAAAGAAATTATTAAAATGGAATATTCCAATTGGAAAACAACAAGTTTTCATGGAAATGAGGATGAAAATCACCCCCAAAATGCTCAATTGCTGGGCATGTTGGAAGCGGCTTTGCACGCCAACCCACATGACGCGGGCGCTTGGAGCACGCTGGGCGTTCTCCTGCGCCGATCCGGCAAGCTGAACGTGGCGATTGCCTGCCACAACCGTGCATTGAATTGCGCCCCGGAAAATGCCAACATCTGGACCAATTTGGGAAACGCTCTGACGGAGGCCGGCCGTCTGGCGGACGCTGTGGCAGCGCAGGAGGAAGCGCTGCGGCGGGAACCGGACAACCCGAGGGTGGCCTTCAATGCCATCGTCGGCCTGCGGCAGGCCGGCCGTTTTGCTGAGGCGCTGGCGCTGATCGACCGGGCGGGGGGGGCAACCGCCGATCCAGCCCTGCGTTGGGAGCGCGCGCTCATCCGGTTGCAGATCGGAGACTATGTCCATGGCTTCGACGATTATGGCGCGCGGCGCGCGTTGCCCACCTACAACGGACGCAGCGCCACGCTGCCCGCCTGGGACGGCGGGGTCCTAGACGGCCGGTCGGTGTTCCTGACCTCCGAGCAGGGGCTGGGCGACGCCCTGCTGATGGCGCGCTACCTGCCCCTGGTAAAGGCGCTCGGCGGGCGCGTGCTGTACGAGGGACACGCGGATCTCAGACGCGTGCTGTCCGGCCTGCCAATCGACGAGTACCGGGGCTGGGGCGGGCCGGTGGACGGCGATGTCGAAGCCTCGCAAATGGATCTGCCGGGCCTGCTCGGCACCACGCTGGCCAGCATCCCTCCGCCGGTCCGGCTGACCGTGCCGGAGGAGGCCCGGCGCAAGGCGCTGGGCATCCTCGGGCCGAGGGAGCCGGGCATCTTGCGGGTTGGCATCGTCTGGTCGGGGCGGGTGACCTTCGCTGACAACGCCCGGCGCGCGACCGGCCTGGCGCCTTTCCTCCGCTTTGCGGAAATCCCAGGCGTCCAACTTTACAGTCTTCAGAAGGGACCGCCGGAAGCCGAACTGGCGGCGTTGGGACCAGCCCGGCAGTTGGTCGTGCCGCTCGGGCCGGAACTGGAGGACTTCGCCGACACCGCTGCGATGGTGGAGCAGCTCGATCTCGTCATCATGACGGACAGTTCCGTCGCCCATCTGGCGGGTGCGCTCGGCACGCCGGTGTGGAACCTCGTCCAATATGTTCCTTACTGGATCTATGGGTTCACGGGGGCGTGGACCCCCTGGTACCCGACGATGCGCCTGTTCCGGCAAGGCATGGATCTGGACTGGCGGCCCGTGTTCGACGCGGCGGCCGGAGCCCTGCGCGCCGAGGTGCGGAGGCGGACCGGGCACTGAGCCGACGCCTTGCGCCAAACGCTCAGCAGCCAAACGCTCAGCCACCCCGCTCCAGCCATTGCTGCCACATTGTCCGGTAGGCCGCCTCGACCGACCGTGCGAAGCCGCGTGGGTTCCCCAGGGAAGAGCGCTCAAGCCGGTCCCGCATGCCAAGCCGCAGGGCAGCCAGCCGCGCCGGATCCCGCGCCAGGGCCAGTGCTGTCCCGACATAGCCGTCCTCACTGCCGGCGACCAGTTCGGCCAGCCCGCAGTGGGTGAGCAGACTGGCGCCGACCCGCGCCACATGGTGGCGGCCGGCCAGCGTGACGACTGGCACCCCCATCGCCAGCGCCTCGCAGGTCGTGGTCGTGCCGTTGTAGGGAAAGGGGTCGAGCGCGATGTCCATCCGGTCGTAGAGCCGCAGATGCTCCGCGGACGACGCAACCTGGGCCAGGAGGTCAAGGCGGTCGGCCATCACGCCGTGCCGGGCGAAGCGGCGCAGATGGTCATCGCGCGTTGGAGGGTCCGCGAAGGCGCCGCTCTTGAGGATCAGGCGGGAGGAGGGCAGGGCGACCAGGATTTCCGCCCAAACCCGCAGGACCGCCGGGGTCACCTTGGCGACGGTGTTGAAGGACCCGAAGGTGACAAAGCCGTTCCGATGCACCGGCGGCGGGGCGGGGGGAGCGATGCCGGCCCCCACCTCAAAGGCGAGAAAGCCGTCCGGCAGGCGGACCAGCCGTTCGGCGTGCCAGCCGTCGGTCTCCCCCGGCGGGTCGGCGATGGCGTCGGTCAGCCGGTAGTCCACCGCCGGCATGCCGGTGCCGTCGGGGTAGCCAAGCCACGTCACCTGGATCGGGGCGGGCCGGCGCGCGAAAAGCAGCGGCCGCCCGCCCGCCGTGTGACCGGCCAGATCGACCAGGATGTCGATCCGGTCCTGCTCGATCCGCCGGGCCGCCGCATCTTCGTCCAGCCCGGTCAGCGGTTGCCACGCATCGGCGAGCCGCCGCATCCGCTCGGTCGTGCCGTCCTGGCGTGGCGAGGTCGGGTATCCGACCACCTCCACGGCCTCCCGGTCGTGGTGGCGCAGCAGGGGTTCGATGAAGCCGGCGCAGGCGTGGTCACAGAAATCCGGGGAGACGTAGCCCACCCGCAGGCGCCGGGCCGGATCGCGGTCATTGGCGAATGGGGCGGCGAATGGGGCGGCGGACGGGGTGGCGAAGGCCGCGCGGCGTTCCAGCCCGCGGGCATGCCGCTCGTTCCAGTGCGCGTGGGCGCGGGCGATGACCTCGGGCGGAACCAAGGGGGAATAGTGGAGGGCGAGCAGCAGATTGGAATGGAGGAGCGGCAGGGTGGGGTGCCGTTCCAGCCCATCCTGGAGGATGGCGATCGCCTCAGTCACACGGCCCTGGTCCTTCAGCGCCTCACCCAGGTTGACGACCGGCTGCGGCAGGTCCGGTTGCAGGCGGATCGCCGTCCGGTAGCTGAGAACGGCGAGGCTCAGCTCGCCACGGCGCCGGTGGGCATCGCCGAGGTTGCTGTGGGCACCCGCCATTGCCGGATCGAGACGGATCGCCCGCCGGTAGGCCGCCATTGCTGCGCCGAGATCGCCGCCGGCCGTCAGCATATTGCCGGCGTTGAACCAGCCGTCGGCATGGCCGGGGTGCAGGGCCAGCGCCACGCGCGCCGCCGCAATGGCCTCGGCGCCGCGCCCGCGCTCCTCCAGCGCGCAGGCGAGGTTGTTGCGCATCGCCGCGTCCTCCGGCCGCGCCGCAATCGCCCGGCGGTAATGCGTGGCGGCCTCTTCCCACCGCCCCGTCCTCCGCAGCAGGACGGCGAGGTTGTTGTTGGCGTGCGGGTGGTCGGGATGGCCCGCCAGCAGCGCGCGGTAACCGGCCTCTGCCAGGGCGAGCCGCCCGGCCTCGTGATGGGCGAGCGCGTCGGAAAACCCGGAGTCCGCCGTCATCCGCGCAGCCCCGCCTCGTCGAGGATGGCGAGCAGCCGGGCGGCCGAGCGCTCCCAGGTGAAGCGCTCCAGCAGACGGGCGCGGGCGGATTTCGGCGCGCTGTCGCCCTGGATGATGTCTCTTAGGATGTCCGTGGCGGCATCCTCGTCCGGGTTCCACCAGTCGAGGCCATGGAAGGGCGGGTAGTACCCGCCGCCGGGCAGGAGCGCCGGGCCGACCGTGGCGGGGATCATGTGCGCGGTCGTGTCATCCAGGTAATCGACGTAGGCGGAGTGCCGGGGCGCCACCAGCGTCAGCCCCATCGCCCCTGCCTTGCACATGGGCAGATCCCAGCCCTCACCGTGCGACAGGCTCCAGTAATGCGTCGCGGCGCGGTACAGTCCGGTCATCGCGATGTCGCTCATCGAGCGGTCGATCAGATTGATCGGCGCCGCCTGCGCCAGCCGCTTTCCGGCTCCCTCCTCCGCCAGCCGCAGCAGCGCGCCAAGCTCGGCGCGCATCGCCGTGTCGCCGCCGCCCTTGCCCAGTTTCAAGATCAGCACCGCGTCATCGGTCGGCGCCGTGGCGCGCAGCCACACCCGCAGCAGGGCCAGGATGTTCTTGCGCGGAATGAAATCGGAGATGTTGAGGAACCGGTGCCGGTAGCGTGACACCAGCTGCCCGTTGGGATCGACCAGCGTCGGGGCCGGCGCGTCTTCTCGCACCGCGTCTTCAGGATCGACGCCGAGCGGACAAATCCGCAGGCGTTCGGCGGGGAATCCTCCCGCCTCCCAGGCGAGGCGGGAGGATTCGGTGGGCACGAGCACGAGGTCGCTCAACGCGCTCTGGCGTCGCCACGCCGACGGAATGCAGGTGCCCTCGAACATGGAGAAGGTGACGGTGGCCAGACCCGGCACCCGTTCGGTCGCCAGCGGGATCAGGCAGTTCACCACGGCGCGTGCCGGCACCGGCCGGTCGAGGCTCTCCTCGGGCCAGGAGTCCGGACCGAGGATGCCGATGGCCTGGAGCGGCACCGCGTCCCGCCGCAGCCTCTGGATCAGCCGGCGGCAGAAATGCCCGTAGCCGGTGTGACTGGTGAAGGCGCCGCGCATCACAAAGCCGCCGCTTGCCGCGGACGCAGGCTCCGTCGGTTCCGCGCGCGCCATCGCCGCGGTGGCGTAGTGCCGGCAGCGCGCCAGCCCGTCATTGGCTCCGCGCAGCGTCGGGTCGAGGCACAAGGCGCGGGCGAAGGCCACAGCCGCCGGCTTCAGCCGGCCCAGCCGCAACCAGATCTCGCCGAGCTGGGCGTGGGCATAGGCCCCCTCGGGGGTGTGGGCGATCGTGCGGCGGAAGGCGTCCTCTGCCTCGGCGAAGTCCCCGTTCAACAGCCTGACCAAGCCCAAGTTCAGCCAATCCTGGGCCGAAGGCGGCGCGAGGCGGATCATACGGCTCAGATGCCGCACGGCTTGAGCAAGGTCGCCCGTTTCCTTCAGGATCGAACCCAGGCGGCTATGGGCGAACGCCAGTTCGGGAGACAGCACCAGCAGGGTCCGCAAAGACCGTTCCGCCGCCGCCCACTCTTGGCGGTGCTGCAGCACGACGGCCAGATTGGTCAGCGCCGAGGCATGCCCCGGCTGAAGGCGGACCGCCTCGCGCAGCGGCTCGACCGCCGCGCCGTCGTCTCCGGCCGAGAACAGCGCGGCGCCCAGCAGGTTGAGCGCGTCGGCTGTCCGGGGGGCGGTCCGGAGAGACGCCCGGCACTCGGCGATGGCTTCGGCCAACCGCCCGGCGCGGTAATGCTCCGCCGCCCTCTCGATGCTAGGCTCCACGTCGCTCCTCCTCCTGCCCACCGGCCGCGATCCGCGCGCGCATCGCTTCGGCGATCCTCGTCATCGTCCCGTCCCAGTCGTTCCGCCGCGCCATCCGGAACAGCCGGGTGGCAGGATACCAGGGCGTGCGGTCTGACAGGCGCATCCAGCGCCAATCGGCCAGCCAGGGCAGGGCCAGGAACACCGGCTTGCCCATCGCCCCCGCCAGATTGGCCACGACGGAATCGCAGGCGACCACCAAGTCCAGAGACGTGACGATGGCGGCGGTGTCAACGAAGCCCTCAGCCCCGCCGCGTCGCCCCGGAAGCGAGACGATTCCCATGCCCTCGCCCAGCCGGTCGAGCTGGTCGAGGCCGATCCCCTGCTGCAGGCTGAAAAGCCGCACTCCGGGAACGCGCGCCAGGGGGGCGAAATGCTCCAGCGGGATCGAGCGGTTGTCGCCATCCGCGCGCCATTGGATGCCGACCCGGAGTTCGCCTGGCCGGCAGTGCTCGGTGATCTGCTGCTCCCAATAGAGCGTCCGTTCCGGATCGGGCCGCAGATAGGGCACGCCGCCCGGAATCGTCCGCAGCGTCGTGCCGCAGCGGAAGGGCAGGCTCATCAGCGACACGCAGCAGTCGAACGCCGGCAGCGGCTCGCCCCGCGCGACCAGCACGTCGATGCCGGGGACGCTGGCAAGAACCTGCTTCAGCACCGGCTGGCACTCGAAGACCGTCCGCGCACCCCGCGCCTTCAGCACGCTCAGGTAACGGACGAACTGAAAGCTATCGCCGAGCCCCTGTTCGAAATGCACGAGGATCGTCTTGCCGGCGAGTGGACCGCCGTCCCAGACCGGCGTTCCGGGGAAGTCGCGGCTCCATCGCCAGACCGCCTGCCCAGTCCGCCATTCGTACGCGCGTGCGCCCTCCTCGAAGTCGCCAAGAGTCAATTGGCAGATGCCGAGATTCTTATGGTGCTCAGGGCAGGCCGGAGCGATGCGGATGGCGCGGCGGAAGCTCCCCACCGCATCGTCCGGTCGGCACTGGGCGAGCAC
The DNA here is from genome assembly GCF_023806445.1 of Azospirillum sp. A1-3. Classification (NCBI taxonomy): domain Bacteria; kingdom Pseudomonadati; phylum Pseudomonadota; class Alphaproteobacteria; order Rhodospirillales; family Azospirillaceae; genus Azospirillum; species Azospirillum sp. A1-3. Next base: position 24,113 of record NZ_JAMSLU010000007.1, on the reverse strand, counting down.
CGAGCCGCCCAGGTTATTGTTGGTGTCGGCAGAGTCCGGCCGCAGCAGGACCGCCACGCGATAAGTGGCCTCGGCCTGCTCCGGTTCCTCCACGGCCATCAGTGCGTTGCCCAGCATGAAGGCCGCCTCCGGATGATCAGGCCGCAGCCACACCAGCCGGCGCAGCACCGGCACGGCCTCCGTGGCGCGGGCCTGCTCCATCAGCAGCCCGGCGAGGTGGAAGAGCGTGTCGGGATCGTCCGGGCGCAGCCGGAGCGCCGCCCGCAACGGCGCCAACGCATCTGTGCCCTGGCCGAGCGTCCGCAGCGTCAGTCCCAAGACAAACCAAGGGGCGGGGTGGTCGGGCCGCAGCGCGGCAGCGCGGCGCAGGCTGGACGCCGCGTCTTGCAGCCGTTCGGCGTCGATGTGATGGAGGCCTTGACCAAAACATTGGGCAAAAGCGTCCTCGATGCCGGGAAAGGCCGCTTCGGCCATGCACGCTTCCCCGTGGGATGTCGATGTGGGTTGGTGTAGCCTGGGGCGACAAGGGTGGTCAACCGGACGGTCCGCCCGTCCTTGTCCGCTGTCACCCTTCGCCTCCTCCAATGCCGCCCATCCCATCGTCCACCAGCCTGAGCCTTGCCGAGGCGCTCGGCCGCGCTCTGAGCCTCTATGAGAACGGCCGCTTTGCCGAGAGCGGGGAACTCTGCCGGGCCATCCTGCGCAGCCTGCCCGATCAGGCCGAGACGGCGTGCCTGCTGGGCACGGTGGAGGCGGCGCAGGGCCGCACCGCCGAGGGGGTGCGGCTGTTCAAGACCGCCATCGCGCTAAAGCCCGGTTTCCAAGATGCCCACCGCAATGCCGCGCTGCTGGAAGAAACGCGGCCGGAGCATGCGGTGCGGCTTTATCGCCGGAGTCTTGTTCTCGATCCGAGCGACGGAGCGGCCTGTCACGCGCTGGTCCTGCTGCAGGGGCGGATGGGGAATGAGGAGGCCGCGCTGACCCTGCTCCGCCAGGGCATCGGCCGTGCGCCCGGCCATGTTCCGTTGCGGGAACTCCACGCCGCCACCCATGAGCGGGCTGCCGTCCGTGCCCTGGAGCGGGACGATCCGGACGGGATGGCGGCGGCTTGCGCGGAAGCCCTCCGGGGACTTGCCGATGCGCCGCCCAGCGCCGCGCTGTACGAGGGGCTTGAGCGGCTCGTCCGCCTCGCCTTGCTGGCCGGACGGCCGGACCTCGCCGTGGCGCTGCTTGCGATCAAGGACCGTTATGATTTCCCCGCCTTGCCGGCCTCGGCAATCGACCGTTTCCCGCTGCGCCTGCTCGGCTTTGCTGATTGGTGCGCCGCCGCCGGCCTCCGCCACGCGCTGTGGACGCCGCCGGTCCAGCCCCTGTCGGCTGCCCTGTCTCTGGCCCAGCCCGATTGGCTGCGGGGGCATGTCGAGGGGCTGGCGCGGCTTGGTGACGAGCCGGTCGGGGTGGCGCTCGACGCCGAGGTCGAGGTGGCGCAAGGCTTCTACGTCAAAGACAACTACGAGAGCTTCGTTCTCGCCGGCCGCCGGGCGATGCTGTGCGAGACCACCGCGACCGTGGTGAAGAACGGCTGTGTGCCTCTGGTCGGGGTGACGCCGGGGGCGACGGCCGCCGTCTTCCGCCTGCCACGCCCGCTCTACCGCACCGTGGAGATCGACCAGCCCGTCCTGTTCCTGCCCTCCACGCCGAACTATTGGCATTTCCTGGTCGATGTCCTGCCGCGGCTGATGGTGTGCGACCGGGTGCCGGAAACCCGCGACCTGCCGCTGCTGCTGTTCGATCTGCGTGGCTACCAGCGCGAGATGCTGGAGTTGGTCGGGATCGCGCCGGACCGCATCCTCGATGCGCGTGCGCTGGTCGGGCCGGGCGTCACCCAGGTCCATTACCGCCTGGCCCGCGCGGCGGTGCCGTCCGCCGTCAGCTACCCCGCCGCCTATCGCTGGCTGCGCGACCGGTTTCTGCCGCTCCGCCGGCCCCGGCCCCCCTCCCAAGGCGGGCGGCTGTATCTGTCCCGGCGCGGCTCCGCTCCCAAGCACCGGATCGCCAACGATGAGGCGGTCGCCGCACGCCTCGCCGGACATGGGTTCGAAACGGTGCAGCCGGAGCGGTTGGGCGTCCTCGAAACCGTCGAACGGATCGCCGACGCCGAGATTGTGGTGGCCCCGGTCGGTGCAGCCACGGCCAACCAGGTCTTCCTGCCGCCGGGCGGGACCTGGATCCATCTTCACAACCCGGACTTCTTTCACCCGCACTCCCCGTGGAACCCGCAGATGGGAACCCAAATCCCGATGCTGGGCGGGTTCCGCCATCTGGCCGGATGCTTCACGGACGAGCCGGACAGCCGTCCCGCCGACCTGCTGGCGCGGCTGGACATTCCGGTCGACATCGACCTCGACGCGCTCGGACGGCTGGTCGGGGAGGGTGCTGTGACCCAGCAGCCCTGACCTCAGCTGGTCGGAGCGAGCCCCAGCAGCGCTGGAACATCCTGACGCACGGCGAGGGCCGCATCATAGGTCTGCGCGTCGACCACCTCGATCCGGGGCAGGGGAAACAGCAGCTTCGTCCCCGCCATGATCGTGGCGCGTTCACGGTGCAGGAATTCGTGCCGGAAATGCCAGGGCAGCACCAGATACCAGTCGGGTCTCAGCGCCCGCGAGTCCGCTTCCGAACGGATCAGGATGCCGGTGCCGGGCGTGCTGGTTCCCACCTTGGCCGGGTTGCGGTCGGCGGCGCACTCCACCAGCGTTCCGTCAATGCCGCACCACTGCAGCAGGACGTTGCCTTTGGTCGAGGCCCCGTAGACGTGGATCCGCCCGCCGTCTGCCCGGATTGCGCGCAGCCGCCCGGTCAGCTCGTCCCGCAACGCTTCGGCCCGCGCCTGGAAGGCGCGGTAGGGCCGCGCGGTGTCCAGCTCCATGACGCGCTCCCGCTCCCGGAGCGCGTCCAGGACCGCCCGGTCCTCCGGCGTGCCATGGCGTTGGTTTGCGCGATGGCAGACGAAGCAGCGGATGCTGCCGCCGTTCATGCCGTTGAGCGCGGCCCGGAAGATCCGCAGCCCCGCCGCCGCTGCGATGCGCTCCAGCACCGTAAGGCTGTAATAGGCGAGATGCTCGTGACAGACCGTGTCGAAGGCGTTCTGGAGCAACATCAGCGGAAGATAGGACAGCTCCAGAACCCAGACCCCGTCGGGTGCCAGCAGCCCGGCGACAGCCCGTGCCGCCGCGACCGGATCCTCCAGGTCATAGAACATGGCGATGGAGGTCACGACGTCGAACCGCAGGCCAGCGAGCGCGCCCAGCGCCGTTTTTGAGGGGAAGAAGGAGCGAAGCAGGGTAAACCCGTTCCCCGCTGCCGCCGCCGCCGCGACATCCGATGGATCGATTCCGACTTTGGCCGTGCCCGGCGGATAGTGCGACAGCAAGGTGCCGTCGTTACAGCCGACATCAAGGACGGTCGGCCTCTTTGCGGCGACCAGCGCCATCGCGTCGCCAACGATGCCTGCGAGGTGGTCGCGCATGGTGGCGTTCAGGCCCGAGCGGTACCAGTAGGCCTGGTACAGCCGCTCGGGCGGCACGCTGGCGGCGGTCTGCAGCAGGCCACAGCCTCCCTCGCACAAGACCAGCCGCATGGGCAGCCCCGGTTCCGGGGACATTGGTTGACCGGCCTTGGCAAAGACCCCTTGCAGAAGCTGAGGCCCGAGGTCGATGACTGGGGTAAGCTTGGGCGAACCGCAGACCCGGCATGTCTGTCTATGGCGATGGAGCATCTCGCGTTGATAACAAACTGGGCGCCCCTCTGTCGCAGGCCATGTTCAAGCCGCTCCGGTGACGTGCGGTGCGGGATGCGATGACGGCCGCCCACCGCTTTGCCATCGTCACGGCCGGCGACGACACCTATCTCCCCCTGCTCCAGGGCCTGATCCGTTCGATCCGCGGCTGCCCGCAGGGGGCCACGGCGCCGGTCGTCGTGCTCGACGTCGGGCTCGGTCCGGTGGCCCGGGATTGGTTGGGCGCTCAGGGCGTCCGCTGCGTGGCGCCCGGCTGGGATCACCAGCCCGCCCGGCCGGTGCCCGACTACATGAAGGCGATGCTGGCGCGCCCGCACCTGCCGCGCCATGTGCCCGACGCGGACCTCATCCTGTGGCTCGACGCCGATTGTTGGGTCCAGGACTGGAGTGCGGTGGAGCTGCTGTTGAGGGGGGCGGAGGCAACGGGCTTTGCCATCGTGCCGGAGCTTGACCGGTCCTACACCCCCTTTTACGACGGCGCACCCTACGCCTTGCACCTGCATGCGTGGTACAAGGCCTGCTTCGACGAGGCGACGGCGCGCCATCTCTGCGCCTATCCGCTGCTGAACTGCGGCGTCTTCGCCGCGCGGCGGGACGCGCCGCACTGGGATCTCTGGGGGCGGCTGCTGGCGGAGTCCTTGCGCCGCACCATCCTCTTCGTCAGCGAGCAGGTTGCCCTCAACGTCGCCCTGCGGACCGGCGGCCTGCCGTTCAGCCAGCTGCCGGCGGCCTGCAACTGGATCTGCTTGCGGGCGCCGCCGCTCTGCTCGGACGATGGCCGGCTGCTGCTGGACCCGCAGCTTCCCCACGCGCCGCTCGGCATCGTCCATCTGGCCGGCTACCACCACGCCCGCAAGGCCGAGCCGCACAGCCTGTCCACCCCCGGCGGCGGCACCGTGACCCGCCCGCTCGCCCATGTCGCTCTGTCGCCGCCGCCGAGCCTGCGCGACATGCCGTTGGGCCAGGCCATGGCGATGGCGTTTGGGCTCTATCAGGACGGGCGGGCGGCGGACAGCCGGGCGGTCTGTCGCGCCATCCTGGCCGTGCGGCCCGATCAGGTGGAAGCCGCCTTCCTGCTCGGCGTGACCGAGTTCGCGCTGGGCGTCCAGGCGGCGGCGCGGTCCAGCCTTGCCCTCAGCATCGCGTTGAAGCCGGACCTCGCCGACGCCTATTCCAACCTCGCCCTGCTCGGACGCCCTGCCGAAACCGTGCCGCTGCTGACCCGTGCGCTCCGGCTGCTGGGCGGGCAGGCGTCCGCCCAGACCGTCAGCCAGCTGGGCACCGCGCTTCGCGAATTGGGGCAGGTCGGGGCGGCGGTCGCCGTCCACCGCCGATCCCTCGCGCTTCAGCCGGAGTCTGCCGACGCGTATCGGGAGATGGGCCACGCCCTGCGCGCCGCAGGCGCCCTTTCCGCCGCCGCGACCGCCTATGGCCGGGTCTGGACGCTGGCTCCAGAGCAGACGAGCGCGCTCAGCGACCGGCTGTTCGCGACGCTGTCGGCCTGCGACTGGCGCGATTATGCCGCGCTCAGCCAATCCATCCTCCGCGTCATCGACGGCGATCTCGGTCTTGCCCTGCCCCTGCTCACCTTGTTGATCGACAGCAGCCCGGCGCAGCAGGACCGCTCCGCCCGGGCCTTCTACGCGGCGATGGTCCGGCCCGCCGAACACACAGGCCCCGCGCCATGGCGGCCGGTCGGCAGCGACGGCCGCCTCACGGTCGCCTATCTGTCCGCCGATTTCCACGAACACGCCACCGCTCATCTGACGGCCGAGCTGTTCGAACGTCACGACCGTGCGCGGTTCCGCATCCTCGGCTACTCCCAGGGCCCGGACGACGGCAGCCCGATGCGCCGCCGGCTGGAGGCCGGATTCGACCTCTTCCGCGACATCCGGGAGCTGGACGCGGCCGGGGTGGCGGCGGCGCTTGCCGCCGACGGGGTTCACATCCTGGTCGATCTCAAGGGCTACACGCGCGACGCGCGGCTCGATCTGCTCGCCCGGCGGCTGGCGCCGGTGCAAGTCGCCTATCTGGGATATCCAGGCCCCCTCGGCGCAGCGGTGATCGATTACGCCATCGGCGACCCGATCGTCACCCCGCCGGAGCATCAGCCCCATTACCGCGAGCGGCTGGTGCGGATGCCGGACGCCTATCAGGTCAACGACCGGCGGCGCCCCCGGGATGCGCCCGTTCCCAGCCGCACCGCCTGCGGCCTGCCGGCGGACGGTGTCGTCTTCTGCGCCTTCAACGCGCCCTTCAAGATCACCCCATCCATGTTCGCCTTGTGGATGCGCATCCTGGCGCGCGTCCCCGGCGGCGTCCTCTGGCTGATGGACGCCAACCCCGAGGCCACCGCCAATCTGCGGCGCGAGGCGGCCCGCCATGGCATCGACCCGGAGCGTCTGGTGTTCGCCCCCCAGCGTCCGCAGGCGGAGCACCTCGCCCGTTACCGCCTGGCCGAGCTTTTCCTCGACAGCTTCCCCTACACCGGCCACACAACCGTTTCGGACGCGTTGTGGATGGGGCTGCCCGTGGTGACGCGCCTGGGAGACAGCTTCGCGTCGCGCGTCGCGGCCAGCCTGCTGACCGCCGCCGGCCTGCCGGAGACGATCACCGCGAGCTTTGCGGAGTACGAGGAGCTGGCGGTGCGGTTGGCCGGCGCTCCCGACCGGCTCGGCGCCTATCGAGACCGGCTGGAGCAGGGGCGGGCGACCGCCCCCCTGTTCGACACGCCGCGCTTTGCCCGGCACCTGGAAAGCGCCTACCGGATCATGTGGGAGCGGCACGCCGCCGGCCTGCCGCCCGAGCCGTTCACTGTGCCGGCCCTGCCCGCAGGCGCATGAGCGCCGCCTTGACCCTGGCGACGACCGGATCCCATGAGCCCGGCCGATCCTGCCGGAACAGGCGCATGGTCGGATACCAGGGCGTGCGCACCCCGTGGTCAAGCCAGCGCCAGTCGCCGACGTGGCGCAGCAGCGTCCAGACCGGCCGCCCGAGCGCGCCGGCCAGATGCGCGACCGCCGTGTCCACGGAGATGACAAGGTCCAGAGTGGCAAGGATCGCCGCGGTGTCGGCGAAGTCCCCGATCCGGTCCCCGAGGTCGGTGAAGCCGGGCGGCAGCCGCCCGTGCCAGCCGTCCAGCTCCCGCCGTCCGCCACCCTTCTGGAGGCCGAGGACCGACACCCCCTCGATCTCCATCAGCGGCAGCAGCGCGGCCAGGGGAAGCGACCGTTGCGGGTCATGCCCGAAATCGGGGTTGCCGGCCCACACCAATCCCACCCGCACCCCCGTGGCCATCACCAGCCGTGTCCGCCACTGGTCCGTCAAATCCGCTTCGGCGCGCAGGTAGGGCACCTCCGCCGGAATGGTGGCAAGCGTGGTGCCCAGCAGATGCGGAAGGCTCATCAGGGCCGCATGCGCGTCGTGCGGTGGGACAGGGGCGGAGCGGGCGACCACCCGTTCAACCCCATCCGCCGTGGCGAAGAGGCGGACCAGCGCGTCATCGCATGCCACGATCACCCGCGCCCCCAACCGGTGCAGCACCGCGGCGTAGCGGACGAACTGGATGTTGTCGCCAAGCCCCTGCTCGTCCTGCAGCAGGATCGTCCGCCCCCGCGGATCCTCGCCCCGCCACGGTGGCGTGCCTGGGTCCTGCGGCCCGATCTGGCCATCGTTCAGGCGGCCCTCGTCGAGGCGGGTGCGCCACTCATATTCGGCGAACCCCCGCTCCAGCTCCCCCCGGCGCAGCAGGCAGGTGGCAAGCGTGAGATGCGCGAGCGCGTTGTCCGGCTGCTGGTCGAGAACCGCCCGGCAACAGGCCTCCGCCGCCTCTCCCTGCCCCAGAGCGACCAGCGCCAGGGTGAGGTTGAGCCGGGCGTCGGGAAAATCAGGCGCCAGCGCCACCGCGCGCCGGAGAACGCAGGCGGCCTCCTCGTGACGGGCTTGGGCGGACAAGGCGATGCCGAGGTTGCTCAGCGCCCCCGGCTCGGCCGGCTGCAACGCCAGCGACCGGCGGCCGGCGGCCTCCGCCTCGCGGTACCGGCCGAGATTCTTCAGCGCCACGGCGAGATTGCCCTGGACGCGATGGTCGTCCGGCTCGCGGGCAATCAGCTCCAGCAGGATGTCCAGCGCCTCCGCGTGGCGGCGGCTGATCAGGCAGGCGCGGGCAAGGGCGAAGCGGTGGAAGTTGCCCCAGGGATCGAGGACGACGCACCGCCGCAGCGGTCCCGGCGCATCATGGTCGGACGCGAGGGTCGCCAAGCCGTCGAACGCGTCGATGCAGGCGGGATCAAGCGCCAAGGCGCAGCGGTAGGCATCCGCCGCCCGCTCCGCCCGCCCGGCCGCCGCGTGGCCCCGCGCGGCGTCGAGCAGGGCGCCGCGGTCGGGCACTGGCTTTGGCGCAAGCCAGCCCATCCGCCGGAACTGCGCGAGCCGCTCGCGGATCAAGGCCGGATAGCCGGCATCGACCGGAACCGGGGTGAGGCCGGTCCACATGCCGGGCACCGGTCCGGCCTCCAAACGGCCCGTCGCGTAGAACCGCCGCAAGCGTTCGAGGTTCGTCTCGGCCTCGCCGTCGATGCCGGCGATCATTTCCCGGTGCGCGAAGGAGTCCAGCTTGGTGCGGAAACGCTCAAAGCCCCCCATCCAGGTGAAGTGCCAGCCGGCGTTTGGCACGGTCCGCCCGATCCCCTGCTTGGCCAGATAGCGCACGCGGTTGGGGCCGATCCGCTGGATCAGGGTCCAAGGCGCCGCCGCCACCGACACCCAGGGCTCGGGCGATTTCAGGTCGAGAAAATAGAGGAAGATGTCGAGGTGCGGCGCGAAGAGGCCCGTGCCGTCGTCGGTCTCGTGGCGCAGCCGCTCAACCACCGGCGCGCGCAGGATCTCGTCGGCGTCGCCCACGATGATCAGGTCGCTGGGGCTGCACTCCGCCAGGCCGCGCGCGATGGCCTCGCGCTGGTGAGCCTCGCGCTGCCAAGCGAAGCCGCCGGGGTCGTCCGCCACCACCACGTGGATGATCTTGTCGGCATAGGCGGCGAAGCGGGCGCGGTTGTCGGCATAGTGAAGCGGCTTGGACGCGCCGGCGTGGGTGTAGGTCGCCTCCACCAGCACGAAGCGGTCCACCACCTCAAAGAGCTCGGCCAGCCGCACCTCCAGCAATTCCAGCTCGTTGTGGAACTGGAAGCAGTCGTACACCCGGCGCCCACCGGGCGGGACGGGCAGGCGCGGCAGGGTCGGCAGAACCGTGCGGTGCGCCAGCCACGCATCGTAGCCGCGCAGGGTCGCCCAGACACTGGAGCGCCGGTCCTCCGCATTGTGGTCGAGGCGGAGCGATCCCTCGACCAGCGCGATCAGCCCCTGCGCCTCCGCCTGCCAGCGGGGATCGGCGATCCGCCCGTCCCCCGCCTGCGCTCCGGCGTTCAGGTGGGCGTGCAGAGCGTTCAGAAGGTGCGTCTGGGATTGGGCGATGTTGGCCGTGATCCGTGATGTGGAGGCATCATCCTCAATGACGGGGGGAGCGCAGACAGGAGCCATTGGCCGCCGCAGCGTCCCAAGCCAGTCCTGCCAGTCCTGCGCCCGCCCCGCCCAGCCCATCGTCGCGGTGGCGTGATTGACCTGCTCGCGAAGCCGCCGTTCCCAGGCGGGACGATCCTCGCGCAGCGACCCGAGCGCGCCCGTCACCGCCTCCGCGAACCGCAAGGCGTGCTCGGCCGGCTCCGCCGGGACCGGGATCAGCCGGGCAAACCCGTTCGTGGTTTCAGCAAGCGCGCCGAGTTGGCTCGACACCACCAGGCAGCCGGCGGCCATCGCCTCCATCGCCGCGATGCAAGACGTTTCGGCAAATCGGTTGAGATAGGCCAAGCTGGTCGCGGCCTTGAGTTCGTCCGCCAGATCGGTCTGCGCCAGCGCGCCGACATACTCGACGCCCTCGGTGTCCCGGCAGCGCTGGTAGAGCGGGTGATAGGGATCGGCGTCGGCCGGGACCTGATAGCCTGCCAGGCTGGAGAAGACGCGCAGCCGCGTTCCTGGCAGAGCCGCGCGGATGTGGGGCAGGCTGTCCAGCAGCACACTCAGGCCCCGGAAGGGCGCGCTGGTGTAAGCCAGCACCGGCGGCCAGGGCTTGGCCGCCAAAACGCTCTCGTCCGCCTGGAAGAGACCGGCGAAGGCGGGGGCGATGCCGTTGCGCAGGACGGCGCAGCGTGCGGGCTCGAGGGCGAAGGCGGTCCGGTATGTCTCCATCTGCCATTGGCTGACGAAGGCGATGCCGTCCCAGCAGGCCCGCAGAGCCGGATCGGCCAGATCCCGGATCGCCGGCTCGTCGGCGGCGTGTTGGGTCCACAACACCAAGCGGCGCTCGCCCGGCGCCGTGCGCAAGCGCGACACCAGCTCCGGCGCGCAGCTGTTCAACAGGACGACGACGGCGAAGCCGCACAGCGCGTCGAACGACATCTGCGCCATCGGAACGCAACGCACGCCACGGACGACTCCCGGCGTCCGGGTGCCGTTGACCAGCGTGACCGCCAAACCGGCCGCCCCCAGCTGTTCCGTCAGATAGCAGAGCGCCGATTGCGATCCGCCAAGCGGCTGGCGGCGGGGCGTGTCCGGTGTATAATCGCCCTGCGTCGGGTCGATGAAGGCGATCGAGAAGGTCATCCAAATCCAGCGCCAAGCAACCAGGAACCGAGCGTTTCGATCAGCGATTCCGTTACCATAGCAGCCATCGCTACCGGTATGAAGGTCATCGGCGTTCGCAACCGGCGTCGAAGGACTGTGCATGCAACAGACTGTCGTTTTGACCTGGCAGCTTTCGGAAATCCATGGCTGGGGCCTGGTTGGTCTCCACACCGCGCTCCATCTGCTCGACCAGGGGCGGACGCCGCTGCTGACGGAACGACCCCTGCTGAGCGCGCTGCGCCCGGCGAACCGGACGCGGATCGAACCGCTGCTGGCGGCCCAGCAACGGCTTGCGGCCATTGTCCGGCAGGCTGGCGACACGGTGGTCTGCCTGGAGGGCACCACCGTGCTCCAGGCGCTCGGCAATGGCTTCGTTCCAGGCGTCGCCGCCCGCCTGCGGGGAAGCCGCACGGTCGGGGTCATCGCCTTCGAGAACACCCTCTTTGACGCGGGCGTGCTGGCGCGCGCGCAGGATTACGACCGGATCGTCGTGCATTCCACCTACAACCGGACCCTGCTGGCCGAGCAGGGATTCACGAATGTCGCGTTGGCGTTCCAGGGCATCGATCCCGACGAGCTGGCCCCAGCGGCGCCGGCCGGGCGGTTCGGCGATCGCTTCGTCGTCTTCTCGGGCGGCAAGATCGAATTCCGCAAGGGTCAGGACATCGTGCTCGCTGCCTTCCGCCGCTTCCGCGACCGCCGCCCCGACGCGTTGCTGGTCACCGCATGGCACAATCATTGGCCTGGCACCGCGGCCGGCATCGCCGAATCCCCCCACACCCCCACGCCGCCGGCGATCGGCGAGAACGGCCGGCTGCGCATCGTCGAGTGGGCGATGGCGCATGGCGTCGCGCCGGACGGCTTCATCGACATGGGCGTCCTCGGCCGCGACCAGATCGCCCCCATTCTGGCCGACTGCCACGCCGCCATCTTCCCCAACCGGTGCGAGGGTGCCACCAACCTCGTCGCCATGGAGGCGATGGCCTGCGGTGTGCCGGTGGTCCTGTCGGCCAACACCGGCCATCTCGACCTGATCCGGGACGGCAACTGCTTGGCGTTGAGCCGGCAGACGCCAGTTCCCGATCCCGACGGCAGCCGCCGGGGATGGGGGGAGTCCTCGGTCGAGGAGCTGGTCGAGCAACTCGACCGTCTTTACACCGACCGCGCGGCGGCGCGGGACTGCGCGGAGACGGGCCGTGCCTTCGTGCGCGGCGAGCGCACGTGGAGCGGCTTCGCCCGCTCCTTCGTCGAGGCGGTGGACTGACCAGGATGGCGACCGACATCGACCCGCGCCCGGCACTGCTCGCCGATCCCGCCGACGCGGTGGCGCTGCAGCGCACGGCCCTCCTAACGGCAAGAGCGGGCAACCCGGCCGGCGCCCTCCGCCTGCTGCTCCGCGCCGCCTGGTTGCACGGCAACCAAGCCGTGCTGGAGCGGCAGATCGAGGACATCCTGTCGCCCGCCCTCAACGACGCCATGGCGCGGCTTCACGCCGGTGCGGAGGACGAAGCCGCCGCGCTCCTCGATCCGCTCGCCAGCATCGTGGAACCGGCGGGCGAGTTCGCTCGCATCCTTGGAACCCTGCGGCTGGTCCAGGGACGCGACGATGAAGCCGCGCGGCTCGGCGCAGCGTCAGGGCGGTCGGACAGCGGGCTGGCCGTCGCCCTGGCGGCGGTGACGGAGCAGCGGGCCACTGCTTTCCTCGGCACGGTGGTGCTTCCGGTCTTTAACATGGCCGACAGCATCGAGCGCGCGCTCGACAGCGTGCTGGCGGCGGCGGACCACCAGCGGAGTCGGGATCCGTCGGCGCGTATCCACATCTGCGTGGTCGATGACGCCTCGTCCGACGGATCGTTGGCCCGTGCGCTCGGCTGGGCACGCGCCCATCCGGAACAAAGTGTGGCCGTGATCGCGTGCAACCGGAATGGCGGTGCGGGGCCGGCACGCAATCTTGGTGCGGCTTCGGCGCGGGGGCGCTATTTGTGGTTCCTCGATGCCGACGACGTCTTCCTTCCCCCCCATCTGTTCCTGACCGCCCGCGTGCTGGACGCCACGCCGGACGCCGGGTTTGTCCGTACCGGCATGCTCTTTGACCGCATCGACGCGATGATCACGCCGGACTGGCGCAGCGCGGCGGAAAACAGCTATCCGTGCAATCTTTGCGTCCGGCGGGACTGCCACGACTTTGTCGGCGGCTTCCCGGAGGAGGCGCCGTTTCTGCCGGCGCTGGCCGAGGATGTCGCCTACGCACGCGCGCTGAGCAGCATGTTCGGTGGCGTCAGGATTGCTGAGAAGACCGTCCACTACATGATGCGGGAGGACAACGCGCTGGCGCGCCAGAGCGCGGAGATGATCGGCGGCCCTCCATCTCCGGAGCGCGCGCGGCCAAACCCGCGCTTCCTGGGCATGGAGGTCCTGACACTCCGGCGGATCAAGGCATTGAAGGCGAAGCGGGCGGCCGTCGAGCGTGGCCAGGGCGATGGAGACCTTCCCTTCCTGTCCGCCATCGTCCCGGCCAGGGAACCGGCGGCGGCGCTGATCGACCGATCGAAAGACTGGATGCGGCGCGGAGAGCCGTTGCAGGCCTTCGAGCTGCTGTGTCGTGCGGTCGCGCTGGAACCGGGGGAGTTCACCGCCTGGTTCGAGTTGGGCGTGGCGGCGCACCGGCTCCAGCGCGGTGCACTGGCGCTGCGGGCCTTCCGCATCGTCGCCTGCCTGCACCCGCAGGCGCCGGCCGCCCGCTTCAATGTCGGCTCCCTCCTGGTCGAGAGCGGCCGGTACGCCGAGGCGTTCGAGACCCTGCGCGCCACCCTGGCCCTCCAACCCGCCTATCCCAATGCCCTGCGCCTTCTCGGCTCGGCGGCGCAGCGTCTCGGGCGAAAAGCCATGGCGTATGGCATTCTCGAACATGGGCTGCGGTTGGCACCGGACAACACCGGCCTGAACGCGCTGTTTGCGGAGGTCGCCCTGGAGATCGGGAGGGCTGGTGAGGCGGCGCGTTACGCCCGGCGCTCCCTGGCCCTGGCGCCGGATCTGTTCGAAGCACAGGTCGCGCTGGCCGGTGCGCTCGACATCGATGACGCGCCCGGCCGCCATGACGACGCGCTGCACTGGTGGGATCGGGCCATCCGCTGCAACCCCGGCCGGGCTGACGCCTTCACCGGCCGTACGGTCACCCTGCTCACCCGTGCCCTTGGGCCGCCGCCGGTCCCCCGGCCCGCCGGGCAGGACGGCCACCGCCTCGCCTCGACCCTGTTCGGCCGGCACGGCCGGTTCGGCAACCAGATTCTTCAATATGGCGTGCTTCGCCTCTATGCCGACCGTCATGGCCTGACACTGGAGGTGCCGAAATGGCCGGGGCGCCATCTCTATGGCCTGGATGATCCCCTGCCGGGCACGCCCCTGCCAGCCCTGCCCGAGGCGGAGGGAGAAGGGGTGGTCGTCGCCGCGTTGGCGGGCGGGGACGCGCCGGTCCTGGCCGACCGTGACGTCACAGGCTATTTCTGTGGCGGCACCGGGTTCCTGTCGGCGCGCCGCGACAGCTTCCGGGCCTTTTTCACGCCGGCTGCACCCCTGCGGCCCCACGCCGATGCCATCGCCGCCCGCCTGCGGGCCAGTGGCGGAACGATCGTGGCGCTCCACCTGCGGCGCGGCGATTTCGGCTGGGGCCGCTTCTGGATCGCGCCCGAAGCCTGGTACCTGCGCTGGCTGGAGGAGGTCTGGCCCGGGCTCGACCGTCCGGTCCTCTACATCGCCACCGACGATCCCGCCTGCCTGACCGCCTTCGCGCCCTACCGGCCGCTGTGCGCCCGCGACCTTGCCGAGCCAATCCAGGGCGCGGAGTTCTTCACGGACTTCCACGCGCTGTGCGTGGCCGATGTTGTCGCCATTTCCAACAGCAGCTTCTCTTTTACCGCCAGCATGTTGAACCGGACGGCCAAGGCCTTTCACCGGCCGGACCGCGAGCGGCAGGCGCTGGTTCCCTACGACCCCTGGAACAGTCCGGTGCTGCTGTGACGACGACCCACCAGCCCGACCCGGCCGCGCTGCTGCAGGCCGGCATGGCCCATCACGGCGCCGGGCGGGCGGCCCAGGCGGAAGCGCTCTACCGGCAGGCGCTGGACATCCGGCCGAACCATCCAGATGCCCTGCACCTGCTGGGCATCCTGGCCCTTCAAGCCGGACAGCCGGCGGTGGCGGCCGGGCTGATCGGGCAGGCGATCGGCGTCGACGCCGGAAACCCGATCTTCTTCTCCAACCTCGCCATCACGCTGCGCCGCCTCGGCCGGCGCGAGGACGCGGCCGCGGTCTGCCGGCGGGCGCTGGCGCTGGCGCCGGACTTCCCCGACGCGCTCAGCAACCTGTCCAACATCCTCTGCGACCAGGGCGATCATGGCCGGACAGCGGCCGCGCTGCAGCGTCTGCTGCGCCTGAATCCGCTCCTGAGCGAGCAGCGGCTGCAACTCGGACACGCCCTCCTCTTGGACGGCCGGCCGGAGGAGGCGGTTGAGGCCTTCATGACGCTGCTCGGCATCCAGCCGGCCTCGGTGGCCGGCTACACCAACCTGGGGGTGGCGCTGCGCCGGCTCGGCCGGCTCGACGAGGCCGTCGCCGCCTACCGCAGCGCGCTGGGCTTCTCCCCCGGCGAACCCGGCACGCTCAACAATCTCGGCATCGCCCTTCAAGAACGCGGTGCCTATGCGCAGGCGGTTTCCTGTTTCCATCATGCCATCGCCGTCACGCCGGAGGACGCGAGCGCCCATCTCAACCTCAGCCTTGTCGCGCGCGACGAGATGCGGGTGGATGCGTCCATCGCGCTTGCCCGGCGGGCGGTCCAGCTCGACCCGATGCAGGCGGAAGGACACACCGCCCTCGGCTTCGGCCTGTTGCTGCAAGGCCGGCTGGAGGAGGGCTTCGCCGACTATGAATGGCGCTCGCGCATGGCGGATTTCCCCTCGCCCCGGCGCGGCTTCGCCTCGCCCGTCTGGGATGGATCCGACCTGAGCGGACGGACGCTGCTGATCCACGACGAGCAGGGCGTGGGCGACACGATGATGCTGGCGCGCTATGCCCCCCTGCTGCAATCCAGGGGCGTGCGCGTTTATCTGGAGTGCAACAGTCAGCTTGTCCGTCTGCTGTCGTCCATGCCGGGGATCGAGGGGGTGATCGGCCGCTTCCAGCAGCCGCCGCCGCACGATGCCCATGTCGCCCTGGCGAGCGTGCCCCACCGGCTCGGCACGACGCTCTACACCATTCCTGCCGAGGTGCCCTACCTCCGGGCCGAGCCGGCGTTGGTGACGGCATGGCGTGGGCGGCTGTTCCCGACAGAGAGCGGGCGGCTGCGCGTCGGGCTGGTCTGGGCTGGAAACCCCGACTTCAAGGGCGATCGTCTGCGCTCACCCGGCCTGGCCGCCTTCCGCCCCCTGCTCGATGTCGCCGGGGTCGAGTTTTACGGCTTGCAGAAGGGGCCGGGACGCCGCGATCTGGAGCAGGCCGGCCCGCTTCCGGCCAGCTTCACCGATCTGGGGGCCGCGATCGGGGATTTTGCCGACACCGCCGCGATCATGGAGCAGCTCGATCTGGTTGTCAGCTCCTGCACCGGCCCGGCCCATCTGGCCGGCGCGCTCGGCCGTCCGGTCTGGACGGTGCTGCCCTTTGCGCCCGACTGGCGCTGGCTGGAGCACGGCGTCTGCACCCCCTGGTACCCGACCATGCGCCTGTTCCGCCAGGAGCGGCCGGGCGACTGGACCGGCGTCTTGCGCCGGGTCCGAACCGCGCTTGCCGCCCTTGCGCGCGACAAGGCCCAGGGGGTCAGGACCAGGGCTTGAAGGCCCGAATGCGCCGGGTCTCCACATCCGGCTCGACGAACAGCCGGGCGCGCCGGTTGAGCCGGGCGGCAAGCTGGCTGAACCCGCTCGCCGCGCTGATGCCGACGATGTCCGCCTGGGTCAGCACGTGGAAATCCTGGAGATAGTCCAGCCCCGGCCAATCGGGGGCGACGTCGGCCCGCACCAGCGGCCGGAACTCGGCGAAGGCTCCCCGCACCGCCGCCAGATCGTCGCTGGCCAGGTAGAGCACCGGCCGCTCGATGCGGGGCCAAATCTCCCGCAGCCATGCGAGATACCAGTCCGTCTCGGTGATGGGATAACCGAAGGTGACGAAGTCGCCCCGCCGGATGTGGATCGCCACGACGGTCGATCCCCCGGCCCGCAGCCGCTCGACCGCCGGGTCGAGCCAGGGCGCCCAGACCGGGCGCGGCTTGAGCCAGGATTGCACCCGCTCCCGGTAAATCTCCTTGTGCTCGAAGAGGAAGAGCGGAGACAGCAGGTCGCGGTCAGCCAGCGGCGGGTCGGCAGCCCGTCCGGTGATCCAGTCGTTGAGCCGGTGGCGGGGAAAGAGCAGCGGCGGCAGGGGGCCGCTTTGCGGCGGGTCGTTGATGTCGAAGAACGCGCCACCGACCCAATCCGGCGTTTCCAGCACATAGCCGAACTGCTCGGCGTAAAGCCGCAGCAGCACATATTCCAGCGCGTTGTGGGCAAAGCGGCCCCGGTTCGCCAGCGTCGAGGAGGTGATGCGGGGGCGGGGCCGCCCGGCCGCCGGCCGCCTCAGCCTCAGCCCTGTGTCGGCCAGCGAGGTCTGCAGTGCCGCCAGGGACTTGACGGTGAAAAACCAGCCGTGATCGCCCTGGACCTGCGCCAGCCTCGCCGAGGCGGCGTGCGGATCGCCCTCGGCAAGATCGACCGCCGCCAGGGCGGTCAGGCATTCCCCCAGGTGACGGACCCCCGCCAACGGCGTTTCAGCCAGCTTGTGAAAGAGCGCGCGCGCTTCTCCCAGCCGATTGTGGCGAAGGAGGATCTGAGCCAGCAGCTCCAGGGTTTCCGGCACGGGAACGCCAGGCGCCCCTAAGCTGTCCAGCAACACCCGCTCCGCCTCGTCCTGGCGTCCGAGATCGGCAAGCGCGCGGGCGAACCGGGTGACGGCGATGCCAAGCCCGGCATCGGCAGAGCGCTTGTAGGCCAGGGCCGCCCCTGCCAGGTCGCCGGCCCCATGATGGGCATGACCGAGGTTGTACCAGCATTCCGCGCTGTCTGGCGCCAGGGCCGAGGCCCGCTGCAAGGCAACGGCTGCCTCGCTCTCGCCACCCCGCTCCAGCAGCGCCGATCCCAAATTCATCTGGGCGGGCACAAGACCGGGCTCGACCGCGACGGCGTTGCGTTGGCTGGCGATGGCCTCGTCGAGCCGCGCCGCGTGGCGCAGCGCAAGCCCCAGATCATGGTGCAGCTGGCCCGTTCCGGGCTGGAGCCGGACCGCCCGGCGCAGCGCCGCGACGGCCTCGGCAAGCTTGGCGCTGCCCTGACGGTCGAGCGCACCCCCAAGCCCGTGCCACGCTGTCGCCCAGGCCGGGGCCAGCAGGACGAGCCGGCGCCACTCGGCAGCAGCCTCCGCTGCGCGTCCGGCCTCGCCCAGGATGTTGGCGCGGTTGAGGCGCGCCTCGAGAAACTCCGGATTGAGCCGGAGCGCGCGGCCGATCAGCGCCAGCCCGTCCTCCAGCCGCCCGGAGCGTCGCAGGACGAGGCCAAGCAAATGCAGCGCATTGACCTCGGTCTCGTCGCTGTCGAGCACGCGGCGGTAGAGCGCCTCCGCCTCGACCAGCCGGCCTGCGCGGTGGTGCTCCAGCGCCGTGGCCAGAAGGTTGGCGATCACCGGCCGCCCCGTCGATGTGCGGCCTCGACCATTTCGACGATCAGATCCTCAAGCCCGGTCTTCGGTTCCCAGCCCAGCTCCCTCCTGGCTTTCGACGCGTCGGCCTCGATGCAGCGCACCTCTCCTGGACGGACCAAAGCCGGATCGACGACGACATGGTCGTCCATGGCGAGCCCGGCATGGGCAAAGGCGATCCGGCAGGCCTCGCGCACCGTCGCCGTGCGGCCGGTTGCGACGACGTAGTCGCCGGGCCGGGCCTGCTGGAGCATCAGGTGCATTGCGCAGACATAGTCGCGCGCATGGCCCCAGTCGCGCTGGCTGTCCAGGTTGCCGAGCTGCAGCGTCCGCGCTTGCCCAAGCTTTATCCGAGCGACCCCGTCCGCGATCTTGCCCAGGACGAAATCCGTGCCCCGGAAGGGTGATTCATGATTGAACAGGATGGCGCAGCTGGCGTGAAGCCCAAGGGTGGTGCGGTAATTGACGGTGGACTGATGGGCGAAGAGCTTGGCGACCGCGTAAGGGGAGTGCGGCAGGAACGGCGTGGCCTCGTCCCACCGGTCCTGTTTGGCCCCGCCGAACATCTCCGAGGAGGAGGCCTGGAGGAAACGGGCCGAGGGCCAGGACAGCCTCAGCGCCTCCAACAGCGTCAAGGCGGCCTGGGCGGTGTCCTTCGTCGCCTGGATCGGGTCCTGCCAGGAGGAGCGGACAATCGACTGGCCCGCCAGATTGTACAGCTCGTCCGGCTGCTCCCGCTCCAGCAGGCGCGACAGGCCGGAGAAATCGGTGAGGTCCAGGCCAACGACCCGCACATCCCCGGCGACGCCGAGCCCCTGCAACCGGGGCAGGGGAGCGCCAGGCCTTCCCGGCCTGTCGATGCCGACAACCTCGTAGCCCTTGTCAAGCAGCAGCCTCGACAGGTAGGCGGCGTCCTGGCCCGCAATTCCGGTGATCAGGGCTTTGCTCATCCCCGCCTCATGCCGCCACCAGCCTCGACAGTTCGGTGGCGACACGCTCGACGACCGCGCCCCAGTTGCCGGATTCGGTTTGCTGGAACAGGCGCATCGTCGGATACCAAGGGGTGTCCGTGCGGTTCTGCAGCCAGCGCCAGCAACCATCATAGCGCGACAGCACCCACACCGGCTTGCCCAGCGCCCCGGCCAGATGCGCGACCGAGGTGTCCACGGTGATCACCAAGTCCAGGCGCAGGATGAGCGCTGCCGTATCGGCGAAATCCTCAACCTCGCCCATCCCGTTCCAAAGCCTCATCCCGGGAGGAGGGGCGTCGAGCTGGGCTGCCGGGGCGCCCATCTGGAGATTGACCAGGGTCACGGTCGGGATGCGGGTGAGCGGCTCGAAATCGCGCAGCGTCATGCTGCGGCGGCGATCGGTCAGGTTGGCGCGCAGCAGGCCGGGGCGGGGGTCCCCCGACCACACCAGCCCGATCCGCAGGCTGCCGCCGGGAAGCGGTTTGCTGAGCCATTTGCCGATGCTCGCCACCGGCGGAAAGAGATAGGGAACCGCGCCCGGGATGTTGCCCAGCTCGGTGCCGAAAAGGCGGGGCAGTGACATCAGCGAGCACAGGTAATCAGGGGCCGGGAACGGCTCGTGCAGGCCATAGACCGCCGCCACCTTCGGCATCTCCGCCACCAACCGCTTCAGGGCCGGCTGCACCACCAGCACGACGCGCCCGCCGCGGTCGGCGACGAGGGGAGCGTACCGCACGAAGTGCAGGGTGTCGCCATGCCCCTGCTCGGCATGCAGCACGATGGTGGCTCCGTGCAGCGGCTCGCCCCGCCAGGGACGGCCGACGGGAGCGACCTGCGGAAGCTGGCCGGTTTCCCAACGGGCTTCATAATGCTCCCACGCCTCCTTCAACTGTCCTGCTTTCAACAGCGCGAGGGAGAGGTTGAAGCGGGCATCCGGATGCTTGGGTTCGGCCGCCAGCGTGCGGCGGAACAGGTCCTCAGCCTGAGTGAGATTGCCCAGATCGAGGTGGATGATCCCGAGATTGTTGGTCGCCGAGACGTGCGACGGGGCGATCCGCAGCGCCCGCAGGCACTGCGTCTCGGCGGTTGCGAAATCCACTTGGTCCTGGGCCTGCGACCTCACCACATAGCCGAGATTGGCATAAGGGTCGGGGTGGTCGGGCTTCAGCACGATCGAACGGCGGCACAGCTGGGTTGCGGCCGGGCCGTCGTTCATCTCCCAAACGACGCTGGCGAGGTTGTTCCAGGCTCCGGCATGCTCGTGCGACAGCCTGAGCGCCCGACGGTAGGCCGTCGCCGCGTCCGGATAGGTCTTCGACCGGGAGGCGACCGCGCCGATGTTGACGTAAGCCTGCACCGCGGCCGGATCGAGTGCGATCGCCGCCCGGTAGGCCAGACGCGCCTCGATCAGTTTGCCGTTGAGCAGGCGG
This sequence comes from Azospirillum sp. A1-3, assembly GCF_023806445.1. NCBI lineage: Bacteria > Pseudomonadati > Pseudomonadota > Alphaproteobacteria > Rhodospirillales > Azospirillaceae > Azospirillum > Azospirillum sp. A1-3. The sequence continues at coordinate 3,519 of NZ_JAMSLU010000007.1, read as the reverse complement.
GCATCGGCCATCGTGATCAGGTCCGACACGGTGGGGAGCCGCAGCCGCCACAGCCATCTCTGCAAGAGCGATTGTGCCTGCGCGTGGGGGGCCGGCGCCTGCTTCAACAGGTTCGCCAGAGCCTCCCAATAGCTCGGGTTGAGCGCCAGAGCCCGGCGGTATTCGTGGAGCGCCTTGTCCGGCTGGTTGGACGCGCGGTACGCCTCGCCCAGGCTGTTCCGGTACATCGCCTGAGCGGCGTCGATCCTCAAGGCGCGCTCAATCCACACCCGCGCAGGGTCTGTCAGTCCTCTTTGCAGCGCAACCAATCCGTGAAGATGGAGGGCGTCTGACTGTGCTGGGTGCAGCGCAAGGATGCGACGATAGAGAGAGCCAACGTTTGCATCTCCGGCGCGGTGACGAGCAATGGCGACGGAGAGCAAACCGGAAGCATCTGAACTGGCAACCGAAGCCGAGTCCCCGTGGTCCCACCATTGCTGGGCCTGAGCCATAACTTCCCTTTCCTCGTCGCAGGGACTTTTGAGCGCATATGCTGTTTTTGAAAAGGGTACTTTGTATTTTTTGCCAGAGAAATCATCAATGCCAAACCCAGGCGGAGACCGATCCGGTAACGTCCAGAGGCGCTTTTCCACCACGCCTCTGGACGTTACCTGCGGTTCAATCTACCGCAGCCGGGTGTCTCATCGAACCGTGCTGCACCCCACCAGCAGTTCAATCCGGCAGGTGGGAATCAAACCAAGAGGGTATTTGATCAAAATTTCTAGCGCCGCAAACCAATGCAGCGAGGTCATACAGTTGCGGGCCGAGGTGGACTGGCTGAGAGCCATTCCCGCTGTCATCAGCGCGGCTGGCCGCAATCGCCAGCAGCATCCTTGATGGCGAAGCCGGGAGCGACCGCAAAACAGGACGGCAAGGCGGCGTGGAGCGTGACGAACATTAAACCGAAGAAACGAATTTTCCCGAATTGTCACGGAATTAGACGTGATGCCGACAATGCATGGACACGTTTCATGCAAATAGTCACTACAAATGTTCAACCTCAAGGCATTATGTGGTTGTGCATTTGTACATAAAGTGGCACTATATTGTCAAAATCATTCTATTGATTGGTTTTTTCGGTTTGGATCTGGGAAGTGCGGAAAGGGGTGGAGAGAAGGGCTATGGCGCGCAAACAAGGGAGCGAAGGACGTTGGCGGCACCGATGGCGCCGCGCAAGATGCGCACACTGTTTTCTTCCATGTTCGCCCTGATGCTGGAGTCGCGCTTCAGGTTCTATACGACCGACGTGGCGACAGCGGCCGATCCCGTAAGACATGGTTCAACCGGACGCTCAAGCCGGCAAGGCGGCTGCCGCTCAGACTGTGGTGCGGCGCGGCTTTAGTGGCCGGCCGCTTGGGCGCGTCTTCGCCTCTGTTCTATGGCAGCGGATCGATCACCAACCTAGCCGCTGTCATCGCTTGCGACCTCTATGCTGTGACGAAGGAAGCGCAGGAGAGCTCTCATGCTTACGCTGGTCAAGGTCAAGGTTTCGACGAGGTCAATGTCCCGATGACGATTAATCCTTCCTACGGTGCACCGACGAACACCGCGGTGCCGAGTGTGTCGGGCACGGCGACGGTGGGCAACGCCCTGTCTGGAGCGATTGGCAGCTGGACTGATCCGGATGGCGATTCGCTGAGCTACAGCTATCAGTGGTCCCGGGCGGACGACACCAACGGCACCAACGCCACAGTGATCCCTGGGGCGACCAGCGGCAGCTACACGCTGACCACGGCGGATGCCCACAAGTATCTGCGGCTTTCGGTCACCGCCAACGACGGCAACTCCAACACCACAACGGCCTACTCGACTTACACCGCCATCACCAACAGCTTGCCGGTCAACAGCGCGGTGCCGAGCGTGTCGGGCACCGCAACGGTGGGCAACGCGCTGAGCGCGACCAACGGCACCTGGAGCGATGCCGACGGCGACAGCCGCACCTACAGCTACCAGTGGTACCGAGCGGACGACACCAACGGCACCAACGCCGCGTTGATCCTTGGGGCGACCAGCGCCAGCTACACGCTGAGCAGCTCGGACGCTCACAAGTATCTGCGCATGGTGGTCACCGCCAATGATGGGCGGGGCGGCACCCAGACCGCGACCTCCAGTTACACCGCCATCACCAACAGCTTGCCGGTCAACAGCGCGGTGCCGAGCGTGTCGGGCACCGCAACGGTGGGCAACGCGCTGAGCGCGACCAACGGCACCTGGAGCGATGCCGACGGCGACAGCCGCACCTACAGCTACCAGTGGTACCGAGCGGACGACACCAACGGCACCAACGCCGCGTTGATCCTTGGGGCAACCAGCGCCAGCTACACGCTGAGCAGCTCGGACGCTCACAAGTATCTGCGCATGGTGGTCACCGCCAATGATGGGCGGGGCGGCACCCAGACCGCGACCTCCAGTTACACCGCCATCACCAACAGCTTGCCGGTCAACAGCGCGGTGCCGAGCGTGTCGGGCACCGCAACGGTGGGCAACGCGCTGAGCGCGACCAACGGCACCTGGAGCGATGCCGACGGCGACAGCCGCACCTACAGCTACCAGTGGTACCGAGCGGACGACACCAACGGCACCAACGCCGCGTTGATCCTTGGGGCAACCAGCGCCAGCTACACGCTGAGCAGCTCGGACGCTCACAAGTATCTGCGCATGGTGGTCACCGCCAATGATGGGCGGGGCGGCACCCAGACCGCGACCTCCAGTTACACCGCCATCACCAACAGCTTGCCGGTCAACAGCGCGGTGCCGAGCGTGTCGGGCACCGCAACGGTGGGCAACGCGCTGAGCGCGACCAACGGCACCTGGAGCGATGCCGACGGCGACAGCCGCACCTACAGCTACCAGTGGTACCGAGCGGACGACACCAACGGCACCAACGCCGCGTTGATCCTTGGGGCAACCAGCGCCAGCTACACGCTGAGCAGCTCGGACGCTCACAAGTATCTGCGCATGGTGGTCACCGCCAATGATGGGCGGGGCGGCACCCAGACCGCGACCTCCAGTTACACCGCCATCACCAACAGCTTGCCGGTCAACAGCGCGGTGCCGAGCGTGTCGGGCACCGCAACGGTGGGCAACGCGCTGAGCGCGACCAACGGCACCTGGAGCGATGCCGACGGCGACAGCCGCACCTACAGCTACCAGTGGTACCGAGCGGACGACACCAACGGCACCAACGCCGCGTTGATCCTTGGGGCAACCAGCGCCAGCTACACGCTGAGCAGCTCGGACGCTCACAAGTATCTGCGCATGGTGGTCACCGCCAATGATGGGCGTGGTGGCACGCAGACCGCGGTCTCCGGCTATACCGCGGTCAGCAACAGCGCTCCACTGCTCATAATCCCGGCCCCCATCACCTTAACCGACACCGCGGTAACGGACAGCGTCGCCACCCAGACCGGCACACTGCAGGCCTTGGATGCTGACGGTGACGATAAGACCTACGGCATCGATACGCCGACCAGCACCAGC